>JADKEA010000006.1 GCA_016718275.1 Candidatus Villigracilis affinis | reverse complement strand
CGAGAAACCTACTTCCGCGCGGATCGAAGCGAGGCTGTTTTAGTTCTGGAATGTCAAACAGTGGATGAGGCACGGGAGGCGTTATCCACTCTGCCGTTCGTCAAAAATCAATTGATCACGTTCGAGTTGATTCCCTTGAAAGCTTATCCAGGTTTCGAGAGGTTGTTTGTATGAGATCGTTCGCACAAAAGGCAAAACGAATTATGTTGATCGCAATTTCCATCTTTGTCTGCTGGCATTTTGATTCTTTTGGGCATCCTGTTGGCAATGAGCCCTGGCAAACCTGCGCCTTTTCTCGATGAAAATGGAAAGCCGTTGGCTGGCAGTATTTCAGAAAAAATATTTGTGGAGATCAACGGCGTGGAGCAGGGGATGTTTATCAAAGGTAAGGATATAAACAATCCCATTTTGCTATATCTTCATGGCGGGATGCCCGATTATTTTCTGACACAAAAATATCCTACGGGACTTGAAGACTATTTCACCGTCGTATGGTGGGAACAGCGCGGCTCGGGACTTTCTTACAGACCTGATCTCCCTAAAGAGACGATGAACATGGAACAGATGGTATCCGACACCATCGAGTTGACGAATTACTTGCGCCAGCGTTTTGGCGTGGACAAGATTTATTTGATGGGACATTCAGGCGGAACCTTCACTGGTATTCAGGCGGCGGCACGCGCGCCCGAGTTGTATTATGCCTACATTGGTGTGGCTCAGATGTCGTATCAACTTAAGTCAGAACAACTGGCATATGAATATATGCTTCAGCAATTCAAGGAGAACGGCGACACAAACATGGTGCAAAAACTGGAAGCAGCGCCCGTTACCATGACAGGCGGCGTGCCAGACTCTTACAACCTCATACGTGACATTGCAATGCACAAGCTTGGCATTGGCACGATGCATGACATGCGGTCGGTGGTCACGGGAATCATGTTGCCATCTTTCCAGTTTCGAGAATATACCCTTGGCGAAAAACTTAATTTGTGGCGCGCCAAATCCCAATCGGGCATCAGCACCCTGTGGAGCGATATGATGGTCGTGGATTTGAATCAGGAAGTGACCAAACTTGACCTGCCCATTTATTTCTTTGAAGGCAGATACGATTACACCGTCAATTACGCGCTGGCTAGGGACTATTTCGAGAAGCTCAACGCACCAGTTAAGGGATTTTATACATTTGAGAATTCTGCCCACAGCCCGATGTTCGAAGAGCCTGAAACGATGAAGAAGATTTTATTGGAAGATGTGTTGGCAGGGACGAATAATCTTTCTGATGGAAAATAATTACATGACGATTTGTCCACCCTATCCAAACGGACAGTGAAAACTCCCCCAGCGACGGGGGAGTTTTTTATCCCTGACGGCTATGATCGGCTAAAAAGGAAAAGTAAAATGAAAAAAATCTTCTTATTTCTTTCTCTATTCGTCATCGTGACTCTGGCATGTGACGTGTCAGTGAATATCGCACCCACCAGCGCAGTTCCCACCATTGCGGAAACTCCCGTTCTGATCGAACCTCCCACAACTACGCCTGAGGTCTTCATCTCATTGACACAGGCGATCCCCGCGACTGCGGTTCCTAGTGCGACGTCGATTGTCCAACCATCGCCCGTAACAAATACACTCGTAACGTTTGGGCGACTGACTCTTGAAATTCCATCGAGCGTTGCCAGCGGCGCAAGCGGTAAGGAATATCCACGCAACGACTCGGAAGATGCTCCCTACTGGGATAAGACTCCAGGTCACTTGCAAGTCTCGTTGAATGACTATTACGTCCTGCAAGGGAAATTCCACCAGCCGCAGATTTACGTGTACCCCGCGATGCCTTATGTCGAACTGTCCACTGCCGCGTTCGAAAGTATGCATCGTTTGCGCAATGTGATGAATCCCGTCGCGCCGATCACCGCCGATCAACTTCCGACGGTTCCGTTCTTCAACGCTGCGCAGGTCTTTGCATCGAACATTCAAGCGGTCTCGTTCCAGAATGGGAGCGGTATACGTTTCCTGACCGAATATGCCCAATATTATGCGCCTGTCAACAACCATGAACTGGTCTATCACTTTCAGGGATTCACCAATGACGGTGAGTATTACATCGTTGCGATCCTCCCGATCACGGCTCCAGTGTTGGCAGAGACCAGTGATGCTGGAGCAGTTATCCCCGCTGGAGGAATCCGTACCCAATGAACGATTCCAATGCCGATTTTCAAGGATACTATGCTTCAATCACTGACCTGTTGAGTGCCACGTCACCCGAAGCATTCACTCCCTCGATCAGCCAGTTGGATGCATTGATCCAGTCCATGTGGGTTGCTCCGTAAACTACTGTCCAATCGGATAGTAAAAACTCCCCCAGCGACGGGGGAGTTTTTACTGCGGGAAAGATAAGATACGAGTAACCTCATCTGCAAAAGGAAAACAAGTATATGGAAAAGCAAAATCAATTTAATTGGAAAGTATTCATGGCGCTGTGGGGCGCGTCCATCTTTGGCACGCTCGCGGTGTTGCCATACGCGTTGACGCTTCAAGCGTCAACGCTCGAAAAAATTACAACAGCAGTTCCTTTGAGCGTTATTATCATGGCGCAAGTTATACAAAGCGTTGTCTTGTTTGGCATTGCAACGGCATTGGGATTGTTGCTGGCAAAAAGGATTGGTTTGGGCGCGCCGCTGTTGGAGCGCTTCTTCGCGGGGCAAAAGGTGGCAGACTACATCAAGCCGTTTCTCCTGCCTGTAATTCTCTTTGGCGCAGTCGGCGGGTTGATCATCATCGGCTTGGATAAATTTGTGTTTATGCCCGCGCTCGCCACAGAGCTCGTGCAGGAAGGCGGAAGTCAAACCACGCCCTGGCAGGGTTTTCTGGCTTCGTTTTATGGCGGCATTAGCGAAGAAGTTTTACTGCGCCTGTTTCTGATGTCTCTGCTGGCTTGGCTGGGTAAATTTATCAGCCATACCGCTGACGGCAAACCAACGACTGGCGTGTTGTGGATTGCGAATATTCTCGCGGCGATTTTGTTTGGGCTGGGACATTTACCCGCCACCGCCGCCATAATGACCATCACGCCGCTGGTCGTCGTCCGCGCGCTGGTGTTGAACGGCTTCCTCGGAATCGGTTTCGGCTATTTCTATTCCAAGTATGGACTGGAATCCGCCATGCTGTCCCACTTCTCCGCCGATATTATTCTGCACGTGGTGTTCTCGATCTAGTGATCTGCTTTGGAAAATGGACTATCCACTCGGATAGTCCCAAACTCCCCCAGTGATGGGGGAGTTTTTGTTTCGATATGAGTAAGATGAAGACAATCAAAAAGGAGAAAAAGACATGTCCATCAAACCCATTCTCAAAATCATTCTTCAAGGGCTTGGCGCAATGCTGGCGTTTGTATTTAGTCTGGTCATTGCTAATATGCTTTCCCCGCTTTCGCCAGAGATTATGGCGGCAAGCACTACTGCCAGTGGATTTCTTTCCACACCGATGGCGTTCCTATTCAATGCCGTCATCAATGCTGTGATCCTGGTCTGGGCGGCGCGCCGTTCCAGTTTTCGCGGGCTGATAATGGTTGGGCAGTTATTCGTTCTGTCATTCGGCGCACAGGTCTTCATGACCCAGATCGAGACGGGATATTTCATGTCCGCCTTTCCGCTTCTACACAACAACTTCCAAATCTATAATTTGGTTTTTCGCGGCTTGATCACATCCGTGTTACTCTCCGTGCTGGTGACATGGATTGTCGGCGGCTTTTCTAAAAAGACGCGGCCCGAATCGAACTTCACTGTCACAACAGACAATGCTGTCAAGCAAGGCGCATGGTTGTCAGTTGTGTATATTATTCTTTATATGTTGGCTGGTTATTTTATTGCTTGGCAAGTGAAAGAATTGCGCCTGTTCTATGGTGGTCCCGCTGAACTGAACGGCTTTTTCGAGCAATGGGGATTGACTGCAATGGCAAAGCCTGAGTTCCCCGCCTTTCAATATTTCCGCGGCACTTTGTGGATGTTGTGCCTGGTACCGCTGTTCATGGGTTTCTCCGGCAAACGGGTCGAATTGATCGTCCTTTCCGCTCTTGCTCTCGCTCTCTTGCCAACAGCTCAATTGGCATTTGCCAACCCGCTCATGCCCGCCGCGGTCAGCCTGGGTCATTTCTGGGAGGTCTCAATCTCGACTGGGATTTTTGGTGCGCTGTGCGCATGGTTTGTGCCCGCCAAGACCAACCTCACCTAACCCTATCCACTTGGACAGTCACAAACTCCCCCAGCGACGGGGGAGTTTTTATATTGGTGAACGTAAGATGAAAACATCTTGAACAGGAGAAAATAACATGAACAAAGTCTGGTACGTTTATCTTGGTTGGGTTGTTGCTGCTGGTGTTTTGGGTTTTGCCATTTCGATGATTTTTTCAGGGATATTAAGTCTGCCGCGCAATCTATACCTAATCCCATATGTTGGTTTATCTGGTTTGTTCTTTTATGCCTACATTCGCTGGAGCGGAACTTCCATCAGCGAAATAATTCGGCATAACTGGGTTTGGGGCTTGGTCGGTGCGGTCTTGTTGACTCTATTCACCGTCAAAAATGTTCTTTCACAACCAGTCTCTCCAAGGTCGGAAGGTTTCGTGTTGGCTTTTGATTTGTTATGGTCGGGCGTTGTGTATGGGTTGATGGACGCATTGTTGCTTACTGTCCTTCCTGTGCTTGCCATCTGGCAGGCATTTACCCTGTTGGAGTGGACTGGAAACTGGCAGGGCAAGATTCTCGTTGGAATAATTGCCGTACTCGCCAGCGTGTTAGTGACGGCAGCCTATCATCTTGGCTATCCCGAATATCGTAGCACAGGTTTGTTTGGTCCTGTGATTGGAAATACTGCCATGACGCTGGGCTATTTGATTACCAATAATCCATTGGCAGCGATCTTTAGCCACATCGCAATGCATATCGCTGCCGTCCTGCATGGGCCAGCTTCGGTTATACAACTTCCGCCGCATTGATCGACAGGATAATCTCATGTCAAAAAAATTATTGTCCATTTTTGCAATATACTGGCGTCCCAACAAAGACCTGATAGCTGTTGTGCTCTCATGGGTTTTAGTGGTGACAGCCCTTTACACTGCGACCTTCGTCGTTGGTTCTACAGTAGCTGGTGGGATGGCGTACTTCGGTTTATATGCTGTGTTGGGCGCAACACTAATTGGCGTAGGTATACCGCTGTATTGGACTGTTGTTATAAGGAAGCGACCGGTTTCTGACTTGGGACTTACGCGAGAGCGTCTCGGTGTGAGCATTACCCTTCAATTAATTTTTGCTGTACTTCAATTTTCTGGCGCTTACCGTGGATTGAAGATACCCACATTGGAAAGTCTTCTTCCTTTGGTCGCTCTTTCCTTAGCCATCGGTCTCTTTGAAGCTATTTATTGGCGCGGGTGGGTCTTGCTGCGTTTGGAAGAAGCCTTTGGCTTCCTTCCCGCGCTGATTTTGGGCTCCGCACTGTATGCGGCATATCACATTGGCTATGGAATGCCCGCCAGTGAGATGGTATTTCTGTTCTTCATCGGCGTGATGTATGCCATCGCGTTTCGGATCACGAAAAATGTATTCATGCTTTGGCCCGTTTTTCAGCCAATGGGACAACTCGTCACCCTGATAAAGGATGGGTTGTCACTGCCCTTGCTTGCCGGGCTGGGCTTCATCGAAGTATTGATCTTAATGTGGTTCTTGATTTGGCTTGCGGCGCGTTACCAGAGAAAGCACAATCAAAATGTGAAGGAAATATAACCTGTCCAATCGGACAGTCACAAACTCCCCCAGCGACGGGGGAGTTTGTTGTTCCCTGTCGCTATCATATGCTTGAAAATACAAATCAAAGGAGTCAAACATGAATCTCAAAACTTGGGCATCCCGTCATCCCATTCTCACCTACATCATCCTGACGATGGTCTGGTCGTTTGGCATCTGGTCGTTTTTATTCCTGTATATCAAACCCGGCGAATTGATGAAGTCCGCTCCGCCAATTTCATTCCTCTTTGTTGTGCTGGGTGGGTTTGGACCTTCGCTCAGCGGCCTGTTTACCACATGGCTGGTCTACGGACGTGAAGGACTGCAAGCTTTGTGGGACAGGGTGCGCATCGGACGTGTGGGAAGCTGGTGGCTCGCTCTGTTGGTTATCCCTGCTGTGACAGCGTTGACTCCACTCCTTCGTTGGCTGGCAGGCTACCCCGTCGATACTGAAGCGATGGTGAACCTGCTTGGTCCCGGCATCGCCCTGGGACTCGTCGCCGGGCTGATGGAAGAATTCGGCTGGCGCGGCTTTCTCCTCCCGCATCTGCTTAAACGTTACTCTCCGACAGTTGCGACCCTGTTGTTGGGTTTAATCTGGGGCGGATTGTGGCACGGTTACGCGGACTACTTCGCGCTTGGCGGCAGAGGCTTTGAATCTCTGGTGTTGATCACCTTGCTTGGTCCTGTCCTGTTAACTGCCTGGTCATTCATCATCACCTGGGTCTATGAACGAACACAGGGCAGCCTGTTGCTCGCTTACTTCATGCACGCCAGTATTTCGTCCAGCGCGTTGATCTTCGGGCAAACATATTCAACAGCCGCCGAAGAAATTACTTGGACGGCGATCAGCACCGGGCTGGCCATCCTTGCGGCGGTTTTCATCTGGCTATTCATTCGCCGCTCCGGTTCACAGACATCGTAAAAACCAGAAGGCCACCGATGAAAAAGTGACTCTTTTGGTAGAACTATCTGTAATCATCAAGGAACTTCAATTGACTCTCAATCAAAAATATCCACCCTCCAAGCCGTGTGGATGTAAGATCTGCCTGGCTTATTGTGCCCGCCCTGGCTGGTGGACGGTTGAAGAAGCATCCCGCGCAATGGAGGCGGGGTATGGGAATCGCATGATGCTGGAGATTGCTCCCGAATTGACCTTTGGTGTGTTGTCGCCAGCGTTCAAGGGATGTGAAAAGTTTTATGCAACAGAACAATTCTCAAGGAACGGCTGTACCTTTCTGAAAGAGGATCGTTGCGAACTATATGGCACAGGTCATCAGCCATTGGAATGTCGCTTTTGCCATCATGAGCGGCGCGGACTCGGGCTCAAGTGTCACGCCGCTCTCGAAAAGGATTGGAAGACACCTGATGGACAGGTGTTGGTGGAAAGATGGATCAGGCAGGTTGGATTGCGAGACCGTCTATTCATGCTTTCAATCATGACCACTCATTGATTAAAGAGTAGACAAATTGATAGAAAACTTGATTTCCTTCGATGACATTATCCAAATGACCATGCAGGTTGGGGAGGATTGGGCGGTGGCTCATGCGAAACGCTTGATCGAACTCGTCAAACTAATCAGCGCAGACATCCCTTACGATTCGCATGTGATGGGGTTGGCGACGTATATGCACGATTGGGGCGCGTTCCCAAAGTACATCCAAAAGGATGTGGAACATGCGGTTCGTTCCCGACAGGTGGTTGAATCTGAGATTTTGCATCGTCTGCCCCTGACAGCGGATCAAAAGGAAACCCTGCTCGAGACGATTGAATTGCATGATTATCGCGACATGCGCCCGACGAAATCCAATGAGGCGTTGTTATTGCGTGAAGCGGACATGCTTGAGTTCCTCGGCATGATGGGCATGGCGCGTGACTTTGCGCGAGGTCCCAAGAATGTGGAGACTTGTTATAAACGCATCCTTTCACGACGAAATGATATCCAAGGTCGGTTTACCATTCCGCGTGCAAAAGAGATCGCAAAGGTACGGCTGGAAAGAATGGAAATCAGTTTGGGATGGCTCGTGGAGGAAAGTTTTGGGGCGATGTAAAGATGTTTCCGGGACAGGACGGACTCAGCGTTCGCTCCTGTTCGTTAAGTAGAGTCAGTTGTCAGTTAAGAAAGAGACGGGGTTATATCGTCAAATAAACAGCAACAGCCGAGAGATCCATCAATGCATGGAGGATCATTAAGTAAGGCAAAAGTGTCGGGCGGAGTTTGATGACAAGACCTACAAAGAGAGCGAAGGGCAGATACATTCCCAAACGCCATAGGATGAAGCGACCATCGAGGATAAGCGGCAGGAACATATGCTGCGCGCCGAGAAAGAAGGACGCGATAAGCCATGCGAGCCAGCCATTCTTAAGGCGTGCTTCGAGACGCGGCATGACATAACCAAAATAGGTGGGTAATTCTGCGAAGGCAATGGTAAGCGGGAAAAGAAAGCTCAACAAAAATGCCCAGGTTGGTAATGGACGAAACATCATGGTGGTAGGTGTCATGGCGTCACCAAAAAGCGCGGCGGCTAGTACGGTCATTGGCAAGGCTCCGATGGGCAAACCGATGAGGCTTGAGCCGAAGAACCAAGCCAGGTCCTTTTTCCATGTCTCACGTGAAAAGTGTATAACATCGAAATAACCTTTTCCTTCCGCATTGTAAAGACGCACGAGCAAATAGATGGATACGAAGTTGGTGAGGAATGCTGTGAACGTCCACCAGCGGGCGGATTCATCCCAGGCGGAAGCTGTGCCTGTTGCGAAGAGAATCAGCGCGATCAAGGCTTGAAAGAGGATGAACAGCACGGAGCGCGAGATGAGCATGAGCCAGGGACGGAAGCTTGCCTTGGCGTTTGAGATCGGGATCGAACTGGGTTGGGTGGTGATTTGCATGGGTTTTCCTTTCCTATTTATGCTTTTATTGTATAGTATCCAAACAAAAGACTCCCCTGTCATTGAGGGAGTCTACACTATCCACTTGGACAGTATGTCCGATCGGATGTGTACATAATTTCGAGAAAGACGAGCATTATTTACACGTCCTTTTATGCTCCCATCATGATCGCCATCGTTCCAGGCTCCACGAGTTGACGGTAAATCTCATTCATCTTTTCAGCAGGGATGGGATAGTTGTTGTCGATCCACCAGGTCATCAAGGCAATAAACGTACTAGCGACATAGTGTGCCAATAATTCAGGCGGGATATTTTTGTTTCTTTTTGGCAGACCCTGTTTCAAATGATCGAGCAGGTATCCATGTAAGAATTTCTGGATGTGCGTCAATGTGATGTAGCCTCCTTTTTGTTTTTGCACCTGCTGGAACATGGCAAGACTCAACGCCCAGGGACTTTCGATATCAAAGGTTGTTCCCGATAAGAAATCCTCGAACTGCATGCGCAGGGGTTCAAAGCCGCTGAGGAGGAGTTGATCCAGACTTTCAAAGTGTGCATAGAACGTGGAGCGTCCCACATTGGCACGGTCTATTACATCCTGCACTGTAACCTTTTCATATCCCTTTTCCACTATCAATTCACTCAAGGCTGTTTGCAGTGACTGTCGTGTCCGCTGGATGCGGCGGTCTTCGGGTTTGACTTTTTTTGGCATGGTAATTTCCTTTTCACCACTAAGTACACGAAGTACACAAAGGGGAAAGGCTTTATACCCTTTCGGTTTTATTCCTTCGTGACCGTTGTGCCCTTTGTGTTTAAAAAATCCTGAACAAATCGCTCCTCAATGTTCAATAACGTACGGATTTCAACACATTGGTTGTTGACATCTTTTTGCTACATCTGTATAACCGAACATGGTGTTCAGAAACATATATAGTGTACATCAAATTCTTTTAGAAGAAAAGGAGAAAATCAAAAATGGTAACAAGTTTAGCAAGTAAAAATCAAGTGATGGTTCAGCCGCTCGTGGAGAATCATCTCATCGAGTTGAGAAAAGTCTCCAAGGCTTATAACGTCGCCGCAGGGAAGTTCCTGGCGCTCAAAGAAGTGGACATGCAAGCCGACGCAGGCGAGTTTGTTGCGGTGGTTGGCAAGTCGGGGAGCGGGAAGTCCACGCTCATCAACATGATCACAGGAATTGACACGCCGACTTCGGGCGAAGTGTTTGTGGCTGGGACGACTGTCCATGCGATGGATCAGGAGCAGTTGGCAGTCTGGCGTGGACGGAATGTGGGCGTTGTCTTTCAGTTCTTTCAACTGCTTCCTACATTGACCGTTGCGGAGAACATCATTCTGCCGATGGATTTTTGCAATACGTTCCCTGTCAACGAGCGACGGGAACGTGCGATCTCTCTGCTGGAGAAAGTTGGCATTGCCGAACAAGCCGATAAACTTCCCGCAGACCTCTCAGGTGGACAGCAACAACGTGCCGCCATTGCACGTTCGCTTGCGAACGACCCGCCGTTGATCGTGGCTGATGAGCCGACAGGCAATCTCGATTCAGCCACGTCGGATGCGGTCATGCAGTTGTTTGCGAATCTTGCCGCAGAGGGCAAGACCGTGTTGATGGTGACTCACGAACGTGACCTTCACGCAATACTTTACTCGATCTATTGCATTGGCAGAGGGTTCAATTTTGAACGGACGGGAAAAATGAACAGCCCGCGTTGGAAGAAGTTGTTGCGTGATCTACAGTCCGCGCAAGGACGGATGGCGATGATGGTCATTGCCATTGCGGTCAGCATTTTTAGCGTTGGCACATTTCTGAGCGCCTATACCATTGCGAGACGTGAGATGAGTCGCAATTATCTCGGCACGAATCCCGCCTCGGCATTCATCGAGTTGGATCGAGTGGACGATGCCCTTGTAAAAGCTGTCAGCGAAAGAGAAGGTATTTCGGAAGCCGAAGCAACTTCATGGGTCGGAGGGAGAGCCGAGATCGGTCCCAATGAATGGATGCCCGTGTTGCTGTTCGTCGTCCCAGATTTTGAAACGTCGCATGTCAGCACAGTCGCTCCTGATGCGGGCGCGTATCCGCCAACGGAACAAACGATCCTTGTCGAGCGTGAAGTCCTGCCGATGTTGGATTTGAACATCGGTGATGCGATCACAATTCAAACGCCGAACGGCACGAAGCAACAAATAAAAATTTCAGGGACGGTGCATGACCCTGCGCTTGCACCTGCATGGCAGGAACAAACGGTGTATGGATACATCACGCCTGCAACGCTGGCGATGCTTGGCGAAGGCGAGACGTTGAATATTCTGAAGGTCATCGTGAGCGATGAGCCGTATAACCTGACCGCCATCGAATCAACGGTGAGCGAGTTGGCAGTGTGGCTGAAGGCGCGGGGTTATGTTGTGCACGAGATTCGTATTCCGCCGCCAGGCAGGCATCCGCATCAAAGTCAGATGACGTCCGTGATCACATTGTTTCTTGTGTTCAGTTTTATGGCTTTGTTGTTGAGCGCCATTCTCAGCGCAACGATGATCAATGGTTTGCTGGCGCAACAGATCCGCCAGATCGGAATCATGAAAGCCATCGGCGCACGTACACGGCAGATCACAGGTTTGTATCTTGTGTTGATCGTTTTGCTTGGCATTGCGGCGTCGCTGATCGGCGTTCCGCTGGGCATTGCGGCGGGACGTGGTTTCACGGGCGTAATCGCTCAACTTCTCAATCTTGAAATTTACAGCGACGTCGTTCCGTCGTGGGTCTATCTTGTTTTGATTTTGATGGGCATTCTGATTCCGTTGTTGGTTGCACTGGATCCCATCCTCAAGGCGACTCGCATCACGGTGCGGGAGACTCTCAACGATTATGGCATTAGCCGTGATGCGTCCGCTTCATCTTTAAGGGACGGCTGGCTCAGCCGCATTCGGTTTTTTGACAACACCCTGATCCTTGCCCTGCGCAACACCTTCCGCCGCCGTGGACGATTGATCCTCACGTTGAGTCTGCTCTCCGCCGCTGGCGCCATGTTCATGACGGGCATCAATGTGCGCAGTGGCTGGCAAGCCGCCCTCGATCAATCCGCCGCAGACCGTAACTATGATTTGGAGATTCGATTCAATTCGCCAGTGCCCACCGAACAAGTTGACTCATTGCTTGCGAACGTCCCTGGCGTGGAAAAAAGCGAAGCATGGAGTCTGACTCCCGCCGCTTTGAATCGCCCCGATGCTTTGGAGATCGTGCGAACTTATCCCGATGGCGGTCATGGAAGTTTTACGCTTCGTTCCATTCCGCTGGGGAGTGATCTGATCGCAACGCCTCTGCTTGATGGTCGCTTTTTGCAGGCGGGCGACACCGATGCGGTTGTCTTGAATCAAAATGCCAGGGCGTTCTTCCCCGAAATAAACGTGGGAGATGAGATCGAATTGCTGATCGAGGGTGAGGTGAAAACCTTCCGACTTGTGGGCGTTATCCAACAGACCCTTTCCCCATCTTCGGCGTATGTCCTGCCTGAAACTTTTGCCAGCGCCACAAACCAACCTGTTGAGTTGACGAATGCCGTCCGCGTTGTGATGCGTGAACATGACAAAGAGTCATCGGCATCCATCACTCGTGACATTGAGCAGGCATTGGCGGTTGGGAATGTCAGCGTCAAGGTCGCGGTTTCAGAGGCGTTGTTGGGTGAAGCAATTTCAGGTCACGTGTACATCTTCATCGTTGCGCTGATGATGATCTCAACCGTCATGGCAGTAGTTGGCGGACTGGGACTTATGTCCAGCATGGGCACCAGCGTCATCGAGCGGACGCGTGAGTTTGGCGTGATGCGTGCCATCGGAGCAAAGTCAAAGACCATTCTGCGAAACATCATCAGCGAAGGAGTCTTCATTGGCATGATGAGTTGGTTGATTGCATTGCCGCTGTCCATTCCGCTGTCGTTGGGAATCGGCTATCTGATCGGGATGATGTCCTTCCGCTCGCCGTTGCCGTTGATCGTCTCACCGATGGGTCTTGTCATTTGGTTGTCCGTCATTGTTGTCGGCTCGATTGCGGCAAGCGCCTATCCCGCACAACAAGCGTCACGTCTCACTGTGAGAGAGACACTGGCGTATGTGTAATTTCTATTTTGGAGTCAGGGAGCTTGCTCCCGTTCCATCAACCAGCAAGCTGGTTGATGCCAAAAAATAATAAGAGGAGATATAAAATGGAACAAAAAGTTGATAACAAAAAGAAGACCGTGAAGATAGTGATCTGGGTAGTAGTCATTCTCGCCCTGATGGCGACCACGCATATCATCATCAACAACGTAGACGGGTTGGAAGTCATCAGGCAACTGCACGGAGGATAGAAGTAAAAAAGACTCCCTCAGCGCTGGGGGAGTCTTTTTTTTCATATGAGTAGCCAACTTTACATCAGTCCCCACATCACGTGGAAGACAACATCCGCCCAGAAGTGGACTCCCGCCGCGGCGACCAGTCCGTCTTTCATGTAGCGTTCGCCTACGATGAGTCCGACGACACCGTTGAGGATGAAAACTTCTGCCAATAGCACAGGATTCAGATCGGCTAAGGATGAAGCGCCTGTCAGCAGGAAGATGGTGCCGAGATGCCCAGCGCCAAATGCAAGCGCGGCGATGACGTTGGCGATCCACAAAGCGACGGTGCGTCCGTTGAAGCGTTTGAACAGCCAGTTGAGGATGAATCCCCACAAGCCGAAGACGAATCCACGGAACATGATCTCTTCACCGATGCCCGCGCTGATGGATGCGAGAATGGAGACGGGAAAGGTCGGATGGGGAACCTGCCAAAGCCATTGATGGGAGCGAAGAACAGGTCGCCAACGATAATGAAGACACCGCAGACCAGACCCAGCACAAGAGGGATGACGAACCAACGTCGCCAGTTGCCGTCTTCGCTGAAGATGCCAGGCAGTTCGAGTTTGCGGGCGAACCAAAGACCCGCCAGCCCGAACAAACCGTAGAGCACAAACACGCTACCTGCGTTGGCAAGCCCCAACACCCAGTCGGGGACGCCCATATCGGGCATGAGGATGCCTATGGATGCAGCGAGTTCATCCATGAAAAAGGTGTAGGTTGCAAAAGCAGAAAGTGCATACCCTGCGAGCAAAATCAAATATACAATGAGTTGTTTGCGATTCATTTTTGTCTCCTTACTCGAACTTCAATACGCCGAAAAAACGGAAGCATGTAATCTCGAATGCTTCTCCGAGCACGCTTTGATGCGAGCCGCTGTAGGCTTCCACTTCCACAGGAATGCCCGCCGCGGTAAGTTGTTCACCGAAATAGATGCAGCCTTTGGGTATCCAGTTGTACTCATCGTATTCGCCGTAATCCACAACGATGCCTGTGAGTGTGAGGACGTTGACCTTGTATAGTATGACTTCATCGGCGATGACCCCAAAGCCGCTCTCCCATTTTTTCCAAATCTCATCATTGCGTACCAACTTGCCATCTACTTCTGTGAATGGATAATCAAAATAAGGCGGATGCCGGTCAGGATTGGGTGCGAATGCGAAGCCGTAGAAGAGCGCGAACTCCTGCGGTGAGGGAAGCATTTTCGTTCCCGCCTCTTCCAACGGGAGGGCTGATAGCTTTTCTTCAAATTTGATGAAACTCTGAATCAGTCTCTCGCTCTCGAACATCTGCGATTCAGTCAATCCATTCTCGTCGAACAAGCCAGGACTCATGCTGTATACCGCGCCAAACACATCGGGGCGATGCATGGCAATGTTCAACGCACCGAAGCCGCCCATCGAGTGGCCCGTAATGCCGCGCGATTCAGCCTGTGCCAGAGTGCGAAAGTGACCATCCACATAGCCGACTACATCCTGGGCGATGAAATCCTCCCAGTTGCCTGTTACAGGTGAATTGGCATAAAAACTACCGCCGAGTTTATTCGTCCCATTGACCACAACGATGATCATTTCATTCACTTTTCCATCGTTGACCAATCTATCCATGCTGTCTGGAAGGTTAAAACCGATCATGCCGCTGTCGCCATAGCCGGGCAGATAATAGACCACTGGAAAGCGATTGCCTTGAATGCCGTAGGAAGGCGGTAAGTAGACTTGGATTGTCCTTTCTGCGGCTTCACCAACAAGATTGTTTTTCAGAGAAGGAGCAGAAATCTTAATCGTGTTTATGGGCTGAAAGACTTCCGTTGGGGCAGTAATTGTTGGAGTGCTTACGATCTGTGTCGGTTGTATCGCAGTGGCGATGGGAGTGCGGCGCTAAGCACGAAGATAAACGTTAGTAATAAAGAATTAGGAATGGCGATGAACCTACTTAGATGATCGGTGCATGCCGTAACCCCAGACGATGCCAAACACAAACGGGATAAAGATGCCGACACGTTTCCAATCTACAAAATTGTTTTCCATTATTATTCTCCTGAATTGAAGGCTTTGTTACTTGTATCATAGCCTTTGAAAACAAAAGACTCCCCCGTCGCTGGGGGAGTCTTCACTATCCAGATGGACAGGTCGTGATCAGGGGATGTTTACTTCGACCATGCCACCGTTGACGTAACTGAGCAGTTTGCCGTTCATGTGCAGGCGCGGATCGGATTCGTAACGCGTGCGGACGGCTTCAAAGTCGGGCACGTCGTTTGCAGTCAACGCGGCGACTTCATCGAGAGCGGCAAGGTCAACGGGGTTGTCGAGCGATTCGTTGAGGATTACGCCCCAGCAATCCCACGGGAGCAGTTCCATTTTGTTGAGCGATGCCACATCGCGGACAAAGTCACCGCGCACGAAGCCGAGTCCGTGCATATCGAAGATGCCGAACTTATCGGGGTCTTGTTCGCCAGTGCGGCACATCTGCCATGCCTTCCCGCCGACGATGAATTGGTCGCGCGGTACATCCAATACATCGAAGTTGATCTTCAATGCGTCTTGTTGCAGTTCGTCAAGTTGTGCATCCACCATCACCCAGCGGTTCTGTTCCGTGTTCCAATACTCGACTACCCAATGATCTTCGAAATGATCGGGCATGAAGTAGGCGGCGAAACCGCAACGAGCGCGCGCAGGGATTCCCTGATGGCGAAGCATGGAGACAAGCAATAACGAATGGTCGCGGCAATTGCCAATCAGTTTCTTATCGATGGGACGAGATTCGGTCAACGGACGAGGATCAAGTTCCAGTGTGCGTGCGAGGCGTTTTTCCATCGTGCGCAGTTGCAGTTCAGCCATGCGTTCAGGCGGAGGGGTGAAACCGTAGCGCTCCGTCCAAAACACATGGATGGTGACTCCCTGCACGAGTTTGACCAGGTCAGGGATGGATGTGGGGAGGTTATCGAAGAGAGAGACATGTTTCCCAGGGTCAGATATCAGACCTTGTTGGGTGAAGTAGGTCAGTGTTGGGTTCATGGTGCCTCCATATCAAGTATATTTTGCGTTCTTTATCTTTGCCTTGCGTTTGCGCGGCTCGTAGCATTGCCAATAGACCCTGTGCTCATTATATCGATTGCTTGGTGGTTTTGTCTCATCAGGATGACCGACATAGACCATGCACAACGGTATGACATTTTCAGGGATGCCCAGCACTTCGGCGACGGGCTTGATCTTGCTTGGGTATGGATGGACGCCGATCCACACTGCGCCGAGTCCCAGTCCCGCCGCCGCAAGCAGGATGTTCTCAGTGGCGGCACTGCAATCCTGCTCCCAATGTCTGCGTCCTTCCACGTTGTTGGCAATATCTGGGTTGCCACACACTACGATCGCGGCGGGGGCATTGTATCTCGCAAATAAGAACTTCGCGCGGATCTGGTCAAGCACCTCAGGTTCCGTCACCACGATGAACTCCCACGGTTGGGAGTTGCACGCAGTGGGAGCCGCCATCGCCGCCTTCAACAATGTGATCAATGATTCATGCTCCACTGGCTCAGGTGTGAAGCGGCGAATGCTTCTACGGCTTAGAATGGTTTCGATGGTCTCAGGCATTTTCGTTTTCCAATGTATTTACCACTCCTTGATCCACGGTTCCAATAAATCAAATTCTGTAAATCCCATTGATTCATACAACGCGTGTGCGGCTTTGCCATACGAGCTGACGGTTGCCAGTGTCGCGCCGAGTCTTTCTGCGCGGCGCAGACCTTCGCTCATGACGGCTTTGCCGAGTCCGCGCTTTTGGTGATTCGGATGTGTGCCCACGGGTTCGAAGACCGCGGTGCGGGTCACATCGTCGAACCAGACCGTGCAGAACGCGGCGAGTTCGCCGTCTTCGGCAACAGCGACGATATCGAGGTCGCGGCGGTAGAGCGGAACGCGTTGCACATTCCTGTACCATTCCCAGCCTTCATATTTTTCGTCGGGCTCATTGGGATGGAACGCCTTCCACGAGAGCCAACTGCGCGCGGGTAATTCGTTCTCATCGCCCAGGGCACGGACGGAGTATCCGCTTTTCGGAGCAGAATCATGTATGGGGTCGGAAAAGAAGCGGCGGCGCATGTGTTCGGCGAGAAACTTCGAGCGGACGTATCCGCGTTCGGTGAAGAGTCCTTTTGTTGCGTCATCCGCCGCATTCACCCACACGATCAATTCCTTTTTGCCGTCCTCTTTCGTTTTGGGAAGTTTCGCCTCGGCGACATCCAGCATCTCGGACATGGATACTTGATCCTGGAACGCGGGATGAATTTGGAAGAACGCTTCGTTATCACCATCGGGGTTGACCATCGCGACGATCTGCCCGTTCAACTCCCAAAGCGTGACGACATCTTCGAGCTTCATGTGGAAGATGTTCTCGTTGACATGCCAGCGCCAGTAGTCCCAGCGTAACAGCGACCATGAAAAGTCATGGCGGTTATTGTGAAGCGACACCTCGCGCAGGAACTCGCGGATGCACCAGTAGTCTTCTTCGGTTTGGTAGGGGCGTTGTGTAGGTTTCATAAGATCAATTGTATTGAAAAGCAAAAAGAAATCCCTGTCCGTGAAGAGAGTCTTGAACTAGCCAGGCGGATAGTATCAGCGAATCAGAAATCATTTAAAATCAATACAACCAATCTATTACAAGCCTCGTAAACAGACTGCCATTTTGAAATCGCTGAATTATTGGAGACCATTATGCAACTTACTATCAACAAGCTCGGCAAAGAATACAAACGCGGATTTTGGGGACTGAAAGATTTTTCCCTTGAAATCAAACCTGGCATTTTAGGATTGCTCGGCCCGAACGGCGCGGGCAAATCCACATTCATGCGCATGCTCGCCACCATCACCAAACCCACAGACGGCACGATCACATGGAACGGCACAGACGTTGTGAAAAGCCCCGACACATTGCGCGACGTGCTCGGATATCTTCCGCAGGATTTCGGCGTGTACCCCAACCTCAACGCCGTGGAATTTCTCGAATACATGGCAGCCATCAAAGGGCTGGATGCCGCATCCGCAAAGAAACGCATCGACGAACTTCTGCAGCTTGTGAATCTTGTTGAAGCCGCGAAACGTCCGCTGGGCGGATATTCGGGCGGCATGAAGCAGCGCGTGGGAATCGCACAAGCCTTACTCAACGATCCGCAATTGCTCATCGTAGATGAACCCACCGTGGGGCTCGACCCTGAGGAACGTGTGCGCTTCCGTAATTTGCTTTCGGATCTATCTGGCGAGCGCATTGTGATTCTTTCAACTCACATCGTTTCCGATGTGGAAGCAACCGCCACGCACATTGCGCTCGTCAACAAAGGTCAACTCTTGCGCGAGGACGCGCCCGAAAATCTTCTCAAAGAACTTGAAAATAAAGTTTGGGAGTGGACAGTTCAAAGCGACGACCTGCCCGCGCTCAAGCAAAAGCACATCGTCAGCGGAACCATCCGCAGAAGCGACGGCGTTCAAGTGCGCGTGGTCAGCGCGGAGAAACCCGAAGCACAGGCAGAGAATACCTCGCCAAATCTTGAAGACGCATATCTCTATTTCATCGGCGGTAAACAATGAAATCATCGCGCGTCATCTATCATTTAGCCCGCGCCGATTTTTTAGAGCGCGTGCGCCGTTATAGTTTTCTCGTCATGCTTGGGCTGGCGTCCTTGCTTGGTTATCAAACCGCCGTTGGCAATGTCCGTTTGCAGCTTGGCGATTATCGCGGCGAGTTCAACTCCGCATGGGTCGGCGGCATGATGTCGATCATCGCAACCTTCTTCATCGGCTGGTTCGGTTTCTATCTCGTCAAAGGCTCCGTCGCGCGTGACCGCGAAACAGGCGTGGGGCAGATCATGGCCACCACGCCCATGACCCGTCCGCTGTACACGCTCGGCAAATGGATCAGCAACTTCGCCGTCTTAATGCTGATGGTCGTCATCCTCGCCATCTTCGGCATCGTCATTCAATTCCTCAGCGGCGAAAGCATGCAAGTCAACCTCAGCGCATACCTGCTGCCATTTGTGTTCATCGTCATGCCGCTCATGGCGCTCGTCGCCGCAGTGGCCGTGCTCTTTGAAGCCATCCCATTTTTATCGGGCGGCTTCGGCAACATCGTTTATTTTTTCGGCTTCATCATGATGCTCCCGTTCATCATGGAGCAGGATTTCATCAACACCTACCCAGCCATCGAACCGATGGGTCTCGCCCTGCTCAAAGCCGACATGGCGGAAGAAGTGATTAAAGTCTTTCCCGATTATGGCGGCAGTTTCATGCTCGGCGGCATGGACACGCCCATCATCGGCACCTTCACCTGGACAGGCATCGAATGGACTCCCGCCATCATCGCCACCCGCTTCGCCTTCATCGGCCTCGCCATTCTTTTGACGTTGCTCGCCGCGATCTTCTTCGATAGATTCGATCCCTCGCGCGCAAAACCCAAGAGGATAAAAAGCACCGCCTCACCTTCTGCGCCCGAAATTGGTTCAACATCTCAAGCATTACCCACGCCCCGTCTGACTCCTCTCAACGCCGCCGCGAATGGATTCAGTTTCTCAAGAGTCCTCGTTGCTGAATTAAAACTTCTGCTCAAAGGTCAACGCTGGTGGTGGTACATCGCCGCCGCGGGACTCATCATCGCCTGCTTCGCGAATCCATCCGCGACCACGCGTGAGATCGTTCTGCCCTTGGCATGGATCTGGCCCATCTTAATTTGGTCAGCCATCGGCAACCGTGAAGTTCACAACAACGTCCAGCAGTTGACCTTCTCCTCCGCGTCCCCGCTCATGCGTCAACTCCCCGCGCAATGGATCGCTGGCTTCATCGTCACGCTCATCATGGCAAGCGGCGCAGCGTTGAGATTTGGGATTGACGGTGACACCGTCGGCCTTCTGGCTTTGCGTTCTGGTGCGTTATTCATTCCATCATTAGCATTGGCCTCAGGCGTGTGGAGTGGAACCAGCAAACTCTTTGAAATTCTGTACATGGTCATCTGGTATCTTGGCCCGCTCAACAAAGTCCCTGGGTTGGATTTCATCGGCTCGCACAGCAACGGGTATCCGCAGTTTTTCATCCCCTTTTCAATTGCATTGATCGCCTTTGCCGTCTTTGGAAGGTCACGGCAGTTGAGAAATTAATCAAAATAAAGAGCTCGGTAGCCCGGCTAAGTTACATTCACTACATCACAAGAATTACCCCACAATGACCTTCGGACGATATTGCAGCGACTCTGCTGGATGCGGTGACTGGATCTCATCACTTCCCGCCAAGTCTGCAATCGTGCGGGGCTTTCGTCGATGGAGTATTTACGCCATTGGCGGAAATTTGGAAAGCTGGCGAGCCAATGACCAGACCATTGGTTTTCAATGCATTATTGCCTTGCAGATGCTCAAGAGGTTCATATACCCTGCATATAGATGGCCAACGATGTAAAGATCTGCATCTCATACAACCATTCCTCGCCGTTGACAATCTTGTTGTTAAAGTTGTGTAAGCCAGGAAGGACAACTCGGTGGGGAACTGAAGTTCCCTGCGATTCAGAGGGCATTGGATGTTCGATGGACGATTCAGGTTCTCTAGGATGGGTAGGCAATATTGCTTATTTTCGTATGCGATATTTGGCTCTCGAAATTTCAACGCGAATTGTCTACACTTGCGTTGAAATAAAACTTAAATTTATAGGAGAAGAGATGTTTGTATTTAAGAAAGTATTAATAGTTTTACTAGTTACAGGGTTTCTGCTCACCGCCTGTAGTGGGCAGAAAGTCAGGGATTCGATCGAGGTTCAGATCAACTTGACTGAATTTGGAATCGAATCATCTTTAACTGATTTTGAATCCGGCGTTCCATATCGTTTTATCGTAACCAATGCAGGTACCGTTGAGCATGAATTTATGATCATGCCTCCATTGACTGCCGACGAGATGGGGATGGGAATGGACATGGGAGAAATGGATCAGATGGCTTTGGCAATGATCGCGACGGAAAAACTGCAGCCGGGTGTAACTGCTACATTGGATTTTTCCTTTACAGAAACCGCGCCGGCAGGTGCGTTGGAACTTGCCTGCCATACCCCAGGCCATTACGAAGCGAATATGAAACTCCCGATTACAGTCAAGTAATGCCCAGCAAAAAGTAGATAGAGTCACGTCGAGGCCTTTAGCCTTGGCTTGACTCTCGTCGGAAGAATCCTCGCACCAATGTTCACGAATCTGGGATGGACTGGCGCGGGGAAAGCGACCTCTTGATCGCAGGATCAAAACCTTAAGTTGGTTGGGATTCGTTTTGCTCCTGCTGCCCTTATAATAGATGGAGGCAGGCACATGCTCAGTGACCCTGGGGATATCGGTCAGGGCTTTCGTGACAATAACCATACACTTCTTCTCCGAACTACTGACGGGTTTGGGCATTGTCTGGCTGGTTTTCCCTCATATGGTGCAGTCCCAAGCCTTGAATCAGGAATTGGAAAAATACGATTATGGCAAAATTATCGAACAAATCAAAGGACAAGATCCGCGTTCTTTTGGCAGATGATCATCATATTGTCCGCGCTGGGATTCGTCAGCTGCTGGAGAGTGCAAAAGATATCCAAGTCGTCGCAGAGGCTGGGGATGGCGAAGAAGCGCAGGCACTTATCCAAAACCATAAGCCGGATGTGGCTGTGCTTGATATCCAAATGCCAAAAGCTAGCGGCATCGAGGTGACGCGCTGGGTGCGCGCCCATCTGCCGGAAGTAGGTGTCTTGATCCTGACTGCCTACAATGACGACCCGTATGTGATGGCTGTTCTACAGGCGGGCGCGAATGGATATGTGCTCAAGACTGGGCAGGCAGATGATCTCATTCAGGCGGTTCGAGATGTGAATGAAGGCAAATCTGCACTCGACCCATCCATTACAAAGAAGTTAATGTCCAGTCTATTCAAAGGTCAAGAGAAAAAATTGATTGACCCGCTGACTGATCGTGAGTTGGATGTATTACGACTTGCAGCCAAAGGATACACCAATAAGTCTATTGGCATTCAATTATCGATCAGTGACCGCACCGTGCAGGGGCATTTGGCACATATTTTTGCCAAACTGCAATCCAATAGCCGCACTGAAGCTGTAATGCGGGCGGTCTCGCTTGGGTTGATCTCACAGAGTACAGGTAATAATCCAGAAGAATGAAACATTTCCTTCCCGGTTGGCGCGGCTTGACGCAACTCTTTGCATTCACGATATTGCCGCTTACTCTCTTATTGCTATTCATTGCGTTCGGCGGTGTCAACATGCATCAGCAGGATATGCGTGCTCTGGTTGGTGAGCGCGATGAACGAGCGGTGCAATCTTCCGCCGCCGCATTGCAATCCGAGCTACATCATCGTGTGTCAACTATTACCAGTATGGCGGTACTGACCTCCAGTGATTTGACCTTTGATGAGATCCTCGCCACCACCAATGATCTTGCCGAGGATTTTGATGGGGGTATCGCTTTTTTCAATGATGCCAATGGTCTTATCGCCAACACAGACAACGAAGGATTTTGGAGATGGGTATCCCAAAATAGCGAAACCCTTTCTCTCGCTTCTCCATCGGATGCTTCGACCACGCTCAGCACAAGCCTCGAACCTGTTTTCTCGTCCCCGGTCACTGACCCTGTCTCGGGACATTCACTGGTCATTGTTTCTGTCTATGTTCCATCCGAGAATGTGGTCGTTGCTGGCGCGTTTTCACCGGAAACGTTGGCTGTTGAAACCCTTTTGCCAACCTATCCAGTGGGAAGCCATGTCACCATTTTTCTGTTGGATGGTTCACGTCAGCCTCTGTATGTGAGTGGAGTCCTTGCTGAAGATAGCCTTGACCCACATCACCCCGGTGTGGCAGAAGCTCTGGCAGGAGAGAACGGTGTGCTTTATGTAAAGATGAGTGATACAGAACATGTAGTGGCTTACAGTCCTATTGAATTGACGGGCTGGGCATTGGTCACCGAGGAAGAGTGGGAAATGGTGGTGAGCCCCTCTTTGCAACTCACCCAAATGGCGCCGCTTGTACTTGTCCCTGCCTTTGTCCTCGCCCTTTTTGCACTCTGGTTCGGCGCGAGACAGATCGTACAGCCCTTGCAGAAACTAGAAGCCAAAGCCGCTGCACTGGCGTGGGGTGATTTTGAAGCCATTCAAGAATCTGTGGGCGGAATCTCCGAAGTGCAGCATCTGCAAATGGAGTTGGCTGAAATGTCCCGTAAGGTGCAGTCTGCCCAGGATGGGTTACACGATTACATTGGTGCGATCACATCTGCGCAGGAGGATGAGCGTATGCGTCTGGCGCGTGAACTGCACGATGACACCATTCAAGACGTGATCGCATTGAAGCAGCGCGTTCAGCTTGCACAAAAAACGGTCAAGGATCAAACCAGCAGGCGTTTACTCAAAGAATTGGAAACGTTATCTGAACAGACGGTCGAGAATCTGCGGCGTCTCACGCGTGCCCTGCGTCCAATCTATCTTGAAGATCTGGGACTGGTCACCGCATTGGAAATGCTGGCTCGTGAGATGAGCCAGAATCACCAACTTCCCATTAGCTTCCATAAAGATGGACAGGAGCGTCGTCTTTTGCGGGAAGCGGAATTATCACTATATCGCATCGCGCAGGAATCCCTCAATAATGTGGGCAAACATGCCAATGCCAGCCAGGCTGGTTTGAATATCGCCTTCACTGCTGATGAGGTAAAAATGGAGGTGTCCGACAATGGTAGGGGTTTTGAAGTTCCGCACAGCCCTACACAGTTTGCCCCTTCCGGACATTTTGGTCTGTTGGGTGTCTATGAGCGCGCCAATCTGATCGACGCACGGCTTGAGATTGAATCCACTCCGGGAACGGGAACCAGGCTCACGGTCCGGTTGTGAAGCGATGAACGTCAAAATCCGTTCACGTAGATAGGCAAAATGGCGCATCAGCCTCGGGTAAAAAGGCGCTGACTCAAATAGTCTGTATACGTGACGATAAATTTTAGCGAAAGGAGACCAAGCTATGACTACAACCGTTCATGATCCCGTCTGCCATATGGATATTGACCCGAACACTGCCGCTGGCAAGTCCGAATACAACGGACAGACCTATTATTTCTGCTCGCTCGGCTGCAAGAAATCTTTCGACGAGAACCCCGATAAATATCTGCAAGCCCATCGACACTAGAAATTTCTCCCCTTTAGAATGAGCCTCCCAATTGGGAGGCTTATTCTTTTTTGACAATTTTTCGAATAAAAATTTCCAATTGTTCTTACCCTTTCCGTCATTCTGTCAATTGAGTTTCCTCCAAGCAGTGGAGATGAACACTCCCCAGTTGGCGGATGTAATTCGGAAATATATTTTGTAGAATGAACATAACTTCTCATATAAGGAAAATAAAATGCAAAAAAATAATTGGTTTACTGTTGGGGTTATCGGCGTAGTTATTCTATTATTCGTTTTTGGCGGGAGCATGATGATGGGCGGCTGGGGTTATCGTGGATGGAACATGATGGGACCTAGCGGCATGATGGGTAACTGGGGGGCCTCTCCTTCTCCCCTCAATTGGGTGGGGATGATCTTCATGTGGCTGTTCCCTGTCGGCTTGCTATTGCTGGCAGCATTTGGCATCATCTGGCTCGTGAAAAACAACAGCAATCCCAAACCGCCATCTTCATAGAATTATTCTATTAACTTGGGAATGGTTTGCAAGATGAAAAGGTGGACCATTTCGATTTTTTTATACAAAGAGCAGGGACCGCCAAATGAAAATGCCTATGAAAAACGAGCACTACAAAAAATTGCTAATTATGGCTGTGTTATCTTTTGCCTCCATGTATGTGCTCATGTATGCAATGGTTAATACGTTTGCAAATGTATTTCTTAACATTAATCAATTTTATATGGCAGGTCTAATGACTGCGCCTATGCTGATCATCGAAATTGCCTTAATGGGGTCCATGTATATGGACAAGAAGCTGAATTTGGTCATTGTCGCCACAAGTTCTATTATTTTGATTGCACTCTTTTTATTCATAAGACAACAGAGTGCTGTATCAGATAAGCAATTTTTGCGATCTATGATCCCACACCATGCATCGGCGATACTAATGTGTGAAAAGACAGACATACAGGACCCTGAAATAAAGGAATTATGTAAGTCTATAATTTCAAGCCAGCAGGAAGAGATCGATCAGATGCAAGTTAAATTAAACGAATTGGAAAAGTAAGCCATTTTGGAGATGAAAATCGGATCTTTGCAGACAGCTGGCGAAGTGCACCAAACCCCTTGATAATGAATAAATAGTATAGCAAGGCTGATAATCAAGAACCTCCTTAGCCGGGAGGTTTTTGATTCGGAGGCGTCGCGCACTATCAAACTGCAGATCAGTTTGTCATAAACCTGGAGTGACTTTCTTCATAAGTCATTCAGCTTGCCACAAGACGCGCCATTCCGCGCTCTTGGAATCAAGTTGAACACGATAAGATTTGGTAACTATGCTTACAAAACAGGAGGCAGGTTTCGTATGAAGAAAACATGGTTTCATTACGTGGTGATGATATTCGCCATTGCCATTTTTATGTCAGTGCCGCTTCAAGGTGTCCTGGCAGATGGCGAAGGGGAGGGGATCGAAAAGGAAGTCAACGGTTATCACATACGGTTGACTTTTGTGGAGTCTCCCAAATTGGGCGAGAACGAATTCCACGTCCGGATTACCGATGCAATGGGCATGCCTGTCACGAATGCCGAAGTGGGAGTGATCGTCATGCCAGAAGAGAAAATGTCGGAGCATGAGGAAAATATCAACTCTGAATCATCTGGGTCTGACGGCATGAGCGGGATGGACATGCCTACTGAGGCTGCATCTGCAGATGATATGAATAGTATGTCGGGCATGGATATGGGGACCGAACCTGAATCAAACGAAGCATCCATACACGATGAACCGCAAGATTCCCATGACGAAGAGCCGACACAGATCGTTCTGGAGACCGGGCATGAGTTCGGCGAATATTCAGGACATATCTCGTTTAACCGAACCGGGGAATGGGTCTTCAATATTCATTTCACTATGGATGGGCAATTAACAGAAGTCGAATTCCCCGTGACCGTTGCAGGACTCGATGCCAAGTATGGTATTCTGGCAGGTTTTGCTGGCATAAATGCCTCGGTCATGTCTGTCGCTGCCTTCATGAAACGCAAGAAAATTCCAACAAAAGCTTAAGAGGTGATTGCAATGACATCTTCCCTTCCAAACCCCAACCTTTCCCTGCTGAATGGCGGAAACCTGCTCAACAACAAGTGGATCGACCGTTTTCTGCGCAGCCGCTGGTATCCCGGCATCATTCAATGGCCCACCCTGCTGATCTTCATGGTCATCATGTTCGAGCTTATTCTGGGACCTGAATCTGCGCATGACAACTTTGGCACTGCCCTGACCTGGGTGTTGTGGTGGCCGCTCATCCCGATCATCTTCCTATTCCTCGGGCGTTTCTGGTGTGCCATTTGCCCGTTCGCAAAGATTAACGACCTCGTACAAAAGTTTGTTGGCAACAATCGCCCGGCTCCGCGCTTCCTGAAAAAATATGGTATCTGGATCATTGATGCGCTCTTTATCTTTATCACCTGGAGTGACCATGTCTGGGGTGTGGTGGAAAACCCGCTTGGTTCCGGTGTTCTAATGTTGACGCTTACCACGGGTGTCATCATCTCCGGTGCTTTTTATGAACGCCGTACCTTTTGCAGATACGTTTGTTTCCTAGGCGGACTTTCAGGTAACTACGCTCGCAATGGCATGTTGAGCCTGCGCGGAACTCCGGAAATTTGTGCCACATGCACCATTGCCGCCTGCTATAAAGGCACGGACCAATCCATGCCCTGTCCCTTGTATGAATTTCCCAAGACCATGACTTCCAGTGCCAACTGTGTGCTGTGTGCGGAATGTATCAAGGGCTGTCCCAACAACTCCATTCAATTGACTGTACGTCCGCCCACCAAGGAATTGTGGTTCATTCGCAAGCCAAAACTAGAGGAAGCCTTCCTTTCAGCGGTCATTATGGGCATTGTATTTGTTCAGAATGTGACCATGCTCGAAGTCTGGGGATCGATGCTGAAGTGGTTGGAGAACGTGACCGGTACGACCAACTACGCGATCACATTCAGTATCACCTTTGCGACCGCCATCATTATCCCGGTGGCTTTGCTCAGCCTGACTTCCTGGATCGCGAGCAAATTCAATAAAGCCTCACTTGTGGAAAACTTTGCCCGCTTTGGTTACGCCATCATCGCGCTGGATATGGCAGGACACATTGCTCATAACCTGTTCCATCTGTTGGCGGAAGGTAAATCCATTCTTTATACGGGTATGGCATTGTTCGGGATGGAAATCCACAGCGCGTCGGCTGCCATTCTCGGCATGCAAGAGATCCAATGGCTTCAATTTGGGTTGATCGCCCTCGGCTTTATTGGCTCGCTCTATACAGCCTATCGCATTTCCAAATCGAATCATTCCGGTGAAAAGGTTTGGGGGACATTCGCACCCTTTGCGGTGTTGATGGTCATCCTGACGATTATGAACGTCGTTCTCTTCACCCTCCCAATGGCAATGAGAATGTAAATGCTTCGAAGCACTATTTATCAAATTACAGGAGTAAAGATCATGGAACAGAATTGTCACGTCGAACCGGTAAATAAAACTGTTTTGGATGGTGTGCTCAGCACTGCAGACCATATTCATCTCATGGTTGCGGGGATGGGTTGCCAGAATTGCGCCATGCGTGTGAGGAATTCTCTGGTATTGGTGGACGGAATTCATCATGTGGAAATGTACTTGCAGATGGGATTGGCTGAAGTCTATTACGACAGCGGGAAAGTCACTACAGAGGCAATGATCAAAGCAGTGGCCGCCGCTGGAAATGATGGACGTCATCACTACGAAGCGCAGGCGTTGTCAAACCTTCCCGTGTGACATTCCTTATAAGCCATTCAGTGCATATCTTCCTGTACAATCCTGCGCTGGGGACAAACGAAACCTCAGATTGCTGTTGGGTCCTCCGTATTAGGAGGACCCAACATGTTTTCTAAAGCTAAAAAGATTCTATTCTTGCACATTGCCTTGGCGTTACTCACCACCGCATATATCTGTCTTTGCATCATCCCAATTCGAATAAGCAATCCTGAAATTCACAGACCTATTTACCTCAAATTTTCGTACCAAGAGCTCGGAAACTTTCTTTTAATGCGGGGTACAAACCTTGATAAATTGCATAGGACTTTCGATACGCATCCACTGATGAAGCTTTAGGCTGGGTGCTCCCCGTGATCTTAATACATGCATTGCATGCTTCTGCTACACTGTTCCATGCCCCAGTGCCGACACCCGCAAGCAATGCCGCTCCATACGCGCCACCTTCCGTGGTATTAACCGTAACCAACTCCGCGTTCAAAACATCTGCCATGATCTGACGCCACAGCGCGCCTTTTGTACCACCACCCGAAGCGCGGACTTGTGTTACCTTGCCAAGACCTGCGTTTTGGATCAATGTGAATGAATCCTTCAGCCCAAAAGCCACGCCTTCCAGTACAGCGCGTGTCATGTGCGCGCGGCTGTGGCGTAGAGTCAAGCCAATGAAAGCGCCGCGCGCCAACGGGTCGGGATGAGGCGTGCGTTCACCGGAAAGATAAGGCAGGAATTGCAACCCTTCACTACCTTCGTGGATCGCTTCGGCCTCTTTTAATAATTCATCAAAACTCATGTCGGGTGCAAGTGTGTCACGATACCATTGCAAACTCCCTGCAGCCGAAAGCATCACCCCCATGAAATGCCACATGTTGGGAACTGCATGGCAAAATGCGTGCAGCCGTCCCTCAGGTTCGATCAATGCGGATGGTGTGGTTGCAAACACAACGCCGCTCGTGCCGACAGTTAATCCCACAATTCCAGGTTCCACGGCTCCCACACCTACCGCACCTGCCGCCTGATCGCCGCCGCCTGCGGCAACAGGTATGCCTGCTTTTAAGCCGGTGAGTCGTGCGGCTTCTTCATTGATGTGTCCTGTAAACTCAGTCCCTTCAAATGTTTTTGGCATCCATGCTCGCGGAATATCGAGCGCAGCTAAAACTTCATCAGACCAATCGCGTTTTTTTAGATCAAACAGCACCGTGCCTGCGCCATCGGCCTTATCCATCGCATATTCGCCTGTGAGTTTGTAGCGTACATAATCTTTTGGCAGAAGCACGTGCTTGGCTTTGGCATATACGTCGGGTTCGTTTTCTTTCACCCATAAAATTTTGGGCGCAGTAAATCCGGTCAATGCGACATTGCCAGTGATCTGAATGAATTTTTCTTTTCCAACTCGTTGATGGATCTCATCGCATTGACTCTGTGTACGCTGATCGTTCCACAGGATCGCGGGACGAAGTACATTTCCTGCGTCATTGAGCAGGACCAGTCCGTGCATTTGACCGGTCAACCCGACAGCGGCGATTCGGTCTCCGCTGATGCCTGCTTTTTCCAACACGGAGCGGATACTCGCCGATACAGCCTCCCACCACTCCAACGGATTCTGCTCCGACCATAACGGCTTGGGGGTCTGCAATGTGTGTGGGGAAGAAGCAACCGCTATCACTTCGCCGCGCTCGTCAATGATCAAGGCCTTGCTGGATGTGGTGGATGTGTCTATTCCGAGAAAATATGCCATGATTTTTACTCCGATTTTTTAATTACTGTGCATAACTCCAAAGGATTTCAATGATATGCAAACCCAGAATTTTTACGCCAGTCCCAATTTATCTGCAAGAGTTTGCGCTTCTTTTTCATTTTGCGGGTTTTCAATATCCTTGTATAAATTCCATGTTTCGATATGTGTCGCGGTCGCTCCGGGTGCAATCGTTGTGATAGGAGCAAGCGTTTCCAGTTCAATGAACTTGTCATTGCAATAGCTTTCACTTGAACTGCCGTGGTCATAATATTCAGCTTGGGCATTGTATTCAGCACGTTTGACGAATAAGGTTCCTTGGAGCCAATATGCCTGCCATCCGCGCGGATTGGGGAAGCCGATCTTGAAGGGGGATGTCATATTGGCTTGAACCAGAATATAATCTCTGCCCCAATGGACATTGCGGTTGGTCATCTCAGTGTACGGCCACAATGTCAGAGTGCGATTGGGAAGAACACCAGTATCTGTCTTAATTTGAGGAAAGATCGCCATGCCACCCGTCTTGAATTGCGTGATCGCCCAGGGAGCACAAGTCACATCCCACAAGCTGTGATTAGTGATGCGATGTGTCAGCGTGACTTGGGCAGAATTAGCCGTCAGCTGGATCTCAATTGATTTTTGCAGACCAGTTTTGGGTTCGGTTTGCTGCGTGGCTTTTAATCCATTTTGAAATATGGAAATGGTCACCGGCTCATCATCTGGAAGGTAGGTACGGCTGGGTTCCTCGGGCGCGTGCCAGAGACGATGTCCACCATAAAAATGGAATGTGCCGCAGCCGGGGCAATCGGTCACAAAGTTTGGAAGTTCCGCCAGCAGGTTTTCGCCGTTTACAAAGCCAAGGGAAAGAATGCGCGGACCGATGGATTGGGTAACAAGAAGTTTCAATATCCCATTTTCCAACGAGACACAATCATGTCCTAGAAATTTTTCAGTTTTCATGGTTTTCAAAATAAAAAGTGACAGTCGCTGCAAGCAACTGTCACTTCAATAATTTATCGATTCTTCTTGAAGTACACGTCTGCAAGCACAGCCAGAACCAGCACGATGGCCTTCAAAACATATTGCCATGCAGGCGCTACGTTCATCATTTGCAAACCGGGTGGAGAGACTGGCGATGATCAGGGCACCGATCATTGCGCCTTGAATGGTGCCTATCCCACCCAATGTGGAAGTTCCCCCGAGAATGCAAGCGGCAATCGCATCTAGTTCGTATCCTGCTCCAGCGGCTGTTGTGCCGTAGCCTACATAGGATGCCAGCACGACGCCACCGACGCCGGAGAGGAAGCCCATCAAAACAAAAATTTTGAAGACCATTCCCGAGATACTGATACCGGAAAGGCGTGCCGCATCACGGTTGCCGCCGATGGCGTAGGAATAGCGGCCAAAACGGGTATTGTTCGAAACATAAATCATGATCATCGCGGTGATCGCGAGCAGCAACACCGGATTCTGAATGCCCTTATAGCTGTTCACGTTATAGACGTACACAAGGATCACTACTGCGGCAAAGACCACGGCCAGCAGGTCAATATAAATATTTTGAAGTTCAAAACCGTGTTTGCGCTTGTTTTGGCGGCTGCGGAACATATTCCAAAAGAGGAAGGCGATCGCAACGATGCAAAATATCCAGCCCCAGGTTACCGGTACATATCCCTGGGCGATATCTGAAAACCAGGGTTGATTTGCCGGAATCGTTTTCCCGGCCGTGACCAACAGGATGAGCCCGGTAAGAAGCCACTGACCGCCCAGAGTCACAATGAATGAGGGTACACGCAAAAAGGAGATGATGTACCCTTGAATGGCACCGAACAATGAACCGACCAAAAGGCTGGCGATCACGGTAAGTACTGCGGATAATAGTGGCTGATCAGGCAGGTATTTGTACCAGAAGTTCGCCTGCAAATAAGCCGCGACGACGGAAACGAATCCTGCAAGTTTTCCTACGGAAAGATCGATATTGCCCGTCACAATGACCAGAACCATGCCGGCCGCTAAAAATGCTGTTACAGACATTTGGCGGAACAGGTTGGAAATGTTTTGGGGAGCCAGATACGTGCCCTTGGTGGTGAAGAAGAAGATCGCCCAGATGCCGATCAGCGCGAGCAGGATCGTGTACGTTTGAACATTGAGGCGCAACACCTGAAACAACTCGGACTTGAAGTTGGTTTTATCCTGTACGGTTTGGTTGGAAATACCCATGGAATTACCTCGTTTGGATTTTATGGATTTCTTTTTAGGATGATGACATGCCTGTGGCTAATGACATCACACGTTCCACAGTCGCTTCGGCGACAGGCAGGGTGGTGGTTGAGTGTCCGCTGCACATTACCATGACGCGGTCGCTCATTCCAAGCACTTCTTCCAGGTCACTGGAGATCATGATGATCGCAACACCGTTTTCAGCCAGATCATTCATCAACTTGTAAATTTCATACTTTGCGCCGACATCAACGCCCCGGGTCGGGTCATCCATGATCAATACCACTGGTTTTGACAGCAGCCATTTTGAGATGACGACCTTTTGCTGATTCCCGCCCGATAACGTCTCAACTGCCACTTGGAGAGTGGGAGCTTTGATGGTCAAGCTTTTCGACTGCGCCATGCTGGCTTTTAATTCCGCGTCGGCATCAATTCTAAAGAAACCAGAAAATTGATCCAGGTTGGGCAGGGAGATATTTTTCAGGATCGATTGGATGAGGACAAGCCCCATCCCTTTGCGATCTTCGGGTACCAAACTTAATCCTGCATCAATTGCCTGGCGTGCATTGGCAGGCCTGATTTCCTGTCCGTTTAAGAGAATTTTCCCGTTCACAATTTTGCCGTATTCGCCGAATAGGGTCATTACAAGTTCCGTCCGCCCGGCCCCCATCAAACCTGCGATCCCAAGAATTTCTCCCTTACGCACATTGAAACTAACCCCATTTAATACCTTACGACTTGTCTCATTGGGATCAAGCGCATGGAGGTCCTCAACTTTAAAAACCACATCACCCGGAGCACGGCTTGACTTCGGAAAGCGCTCTTTCATTTCACGCCCCACCATATAGCTGACCAATTTTTCCTGGGTCAATGCTTTGGTTTCCTGGGTCACGATCTCTTTGCCGTCCCGTAAAACAGTGACATGATCGGTGACGCGAAAAAGTTCATCCAGTTTGTGTGTTATATAAATACAAGTAATGCCATTGCTCTTGAGAATCTCAAGGATGTCCATTAGCTTGTCGATTTCAGTTTCGCTCAGGGCGCTGGTAGGTTCATCCAGAATTAAGATGGAAGCCTTTTCAGAAAGTGCTTTGGCAATTTCCACCATTTGCATTTTGCCGACCCCGAGATTTTTGACCGTTACTTGCGGGGAAACATCCAGTTGATATTTTGTCAGGATTTCCCGTGTATCCGCATAGAGTTTGTTCCAATTAATTGAGCCATGTTCCAGCGGTTCACGGCCCAGAAAAACATTTTCTCCAACCGACATGGTCGGCACCAGAGTAAGTTCCTGATAAACAATTGCAATTCCCTTATTGCCAGCTTCCTTAATGGCACTATCGCCTAATCGCAACTCTTCCCCATTAAAGATCACACTACCGTCGTAGGTGTCATGCGGGTATACACCCGAAAGTATTTTCATTAAAGTGGATTTCCCTGCACCGTTTTCCCCGCAGATCCCATGTATCTCGCCGCGACGAATTTTAAATGATACATCGTTCAACGCTACTACACCAGGAAATTTCTTGGTTACGTTCTTGAATTCGAGAATAATATCATTATCCACTTTGAACTCCTGAGACTCAAAGATTTGTTTCTGGGATACCCGACCCTCACTTTGAGGATCGGGTATCGGATTGCTTACATTGTCTTACGGCTTGGCGGGGCGTTCAGATTCGGGGATATCACGATAAACATCATCGTAAGATTGGAATCCGCTCTTCACAACGAGGTCATAGACATTGCCTTTGTTGACTTGTTGAACTTGAAGGAATACGCAGGGGACTTCACCGGTCTTGGTGTCATCCACGGTCAATTCGGCGAGGGAGAAGTTCTTCATGCCCTCGACTGCTTCGCCTTTGATCAACTTGTCCATCACATCAATGGCCAAAGGCGACAAATTGCGAATATCCTTGAGGATGGACACGGTGAGTTCGCCCTTGACGATGCTGTTGCTGCCATCGGCAGTTGCATCCTGACCGGAGATCGGTACGACGCCGGCCAAGCCTTGTGCTTTCATTGCCTGCAAAGCACCAAGGGCGGTGCCGTCATTGGAGGCAACTACCGCGTCAATGTCATTGTTTTGAGCGGTGAGGATGTTTTCCATCAACTTAAGAGCGTTGGCGGCATCCCAGTTTTCCACACCCTGTTGGGCGACAATCTCTATCTTGCCAGAGTCAACATAAGGTTGTAAGATTTCAGTCTGGCCCTTGGTGAAAAGAGTGGCATTGTTGTCTGTGGGTGAGCCGGCAAGCTGTACGACGCGCGCTGGACCTTTTGCGTCGACATCCCAATTATCAGCATCAATCGCTGCCATGACACCAAGGGCCTGTTGTCTTCCGACCTCAACATTGTCAAAGGACAAGTAGGCGGCGATCTTGGAGGTCTTGATCAGGCGGTCATAGGCGATTACTTTCACGCCCGCGTCAGCGGCTTTATCCACTGAAGTGACGATGGCATCGCCATCTTCTGCGACAACAATAAGGCCTTTAACACCCTGGCTGACCATGTTGTCGATCTGGTCGTTCTGAAGTTTGACATCATGATTGGCTTCAGCAGAAATGACTTCGTAGCCTTTTTCTTCCAACAGGCTGCGCATCAAGACTTCTTCATTCTTCCAGCGTTCGGTCGCAAAATCGGAGAAGGAAAGACCGATTTTTGTCTTTCCACTGCCGCCTGCAGTGTTACCGCCGCAAGCTGTCAGCGCCATGGATGCGATGACGACCATTGAAAAAATAGCGATCAAAATACGTTTAGCTTTCATACTTTCTCTCCTATTTATTGCATAGATTGTTGAATTCGACGGGCTTGAAATCGTTTGTGTTATCTTTATCGACGACCTCCTTATTACATAAATATTTTCTCCTATTCTTCATAGCCAGCCGACTTTTTGAGTCGGCTGGCTGTTGAATTCTTATCGCGCACCGAGCAGGATTTCGACCGTCAGTTGATCGAGTTTTTCGTACTTCAATCCACGCCCGGCAATTGCGGAGCGGTCAAATGCCTGGCCTTGGAGTGCTTTCGCTTTCTCGGCAGAATATTTCCCAAAGTATTGATTCATGGATCCATCATCCGCATTGATCTCAGCCACGATCGATTGAATTTCCTTGTCTGCGTTCCAGTGTGCGGCCTTTTCCTTCAAAATTAGATAGGTGCGCATGCAACCACGGGCAAAATCCTTCACGCCTTCGTAATCTTCGGTGCGATAGGCATGAGCGTCAAAGTGGCGGCTTGAGTCGTATTTGTTATCTTCAAGCATCTTTACCAGGAAGAAGGCACTCTTGAGATTCACGGCTCCAAAGCGGAAATCCTGATCGTAACGACCGAAGGCTTGATCGTTCAAGTCAATGTGGAAAAGCTTGCCTGATTCCATGGCCTGCGCCACACCATGAACGAAATTGAGTCCCGCCATGTGTTCGTGCGCTACTTCAGGATTTACCCCCACCATTTCAGGATGATCCAGTGTGTTAATGAATGCCAGCATGTGGCCGGTGGTTGAATTGTAGATGTCGCCGCGGGGTTCGTTGGGTTTGGCTTCGAGCGCGAATTTCAGATCATATTTCTTGTCCTTCACATATTCGCAGAGGAAGTTCATCGCTTCACGTGATCGTTTGATTGCGGTGATGGGGTTCTTTGTGGCATCGGTTTCGGTGCCTTCACGTCCACCCCAAAAGACGTATATCTTTGCCCCCAATTCAACACCAAGATCGATGGCATTCATTGTTTTTTGCAGGGCGTACGCGCGGACTTTTGAGTCGTTTGACGTGAAAGCGCCATCTTTGAAGATGGGTTCTGTGAACAAGTTGGTTGTTGCCATCGGTACGACAATGCCTGTCTCAGCAAGGGCTTTCTTGAATTCTTTGAGGATGGCATCCCTTTCGGTGGGTGTTGCATCGATGGGGATAAGGTCGTTGTCGTGGAAGTTGACCCCGTATGCGCCGACTTCACCAAGTAGTCGCACCAGATCGGCTGGTGATTTTGCGTCACGTACGGGGCCGCCGAACGGATCGCGCCCGGTATTGCCCACGGTCCATAGGCCGAAGGTGAATTTGTGTTCAGGTTTGGGTGTGTAGTTCGTCATGGAATACTCCTTTATATTTTGTGTAAATCTTGCCGTACTTATTTCACTTCAAATACAGCGACGAGAGGTTTGGGGGCGTTCAACTCCTGTCCTCGCTTGCTGGGGGAGCAGCCGCCGATTTCGAGGCGGAATTGGCCGGGTTCAAGGGTCAGTTTGCCGTCATCGTTATAAAACGACATCATTTCAGGGGTGACGGTGAATTTCAAAACACGGGTCTCGCCTGCTTTGAGAAAGACCCTTTCGAAACCGATGAGGTGATGGAATGGGACAATGGTCGAGGCTTGGAGATCGCTCAAGTAAAGCTGGGCAACTTCGGCTGAGTCTGATGCGCCGCTGTTGGTCAGAGTCAGGCTGAGGTGTAGGAAATCACCGAGAGTGGGTGTTTGTGTTTCGAGTTGTAAATCCGAATATTCGAACTTGCTATAACTCAGACCGAAGCCAAAGGGATAGAGCGGTTCTTCGGCCATGTAGCGATAGGTGCGGCCATTCATGCTGTAATCGTCGAAGGCAGGGAGTTGATCGAGGGACTTGGGGAAGGTGATGGGCAGCTTGCCTGAAGGTGAAACATCACCGAAGAGCACATCAGCAACGGCGCGACCACCCTCCATACCGGGATACCAAACAAAAAGAATCGCATCCACCATGTCTTCGATTTCGCCGAGTGCAATGGGGCTGCCGCCTGTAAGCACGAGAACAATCTTCACGCCGTGAATCGCAAGTTCTTTGATGTAATCAATTTGACTTTGGGGAAGCGATATGCTTTCACGATCACCGTTTTCCGGGGAAAGCAACGACTCGCCTTCTTCGCCTTCAAGAAATGAAGAGAGGCCGGCGCAAACGATTGCAAAGTCTGCGGTTTGCGCCATGCTTGCCGCCCAGGTATTTTTGACCTCACGAGGATGTTTGAGCATTGCACCTGATGTGTATTCCATGCCCATCCCCTCGGGAATACGCCCGGTGAGACCTTCAAGCAATGTGATCATCTGATTATTGATACCGTAATAGTTGCCAAGCAAAACTTCCATACTTGCGGCGGTGGGACCCGTGACAAATATCTTTTTTGTGGAAGGTTTGATCGGGAGGATATTGTTTTTGTTCTTGAGCAATACAACCGATTCTGTTGCCGCGCGATAGGCCAGTTGACGATGCTCATCACAGGCAACCACATCCATTGAAATAGATGCGAACGGCACTTTTTCATCAGGATCAAACATGCCGAGTTTGAAGCGGGTACCGAGTGTGCGTTCGAGGGCACGGTCTACCAATTCTTCCGTGGTATCACCTCGTTTGATGGCTGTGGGAATCTCACTGAAAACGTGGTCGCATCCGAGATCGCAGCCATATTTCAATGCCAGTGCGGCAGAGTCTGCCGCGTCTTCCGTGACCTTGTGATGGAGATGAAAATCTGAGAGCGCCATGCAGTCTGACACAACATGCCCGCCAAAGCCCCACTCGCCACGCAGAATATTATCGAGCAGAAGTTCGCTGGCACAGCAGACTTCATCCAGTGTGCGATTGTAGGCACCCATGACCGATTCGACTTTTGCTTCCATTACCAGTTTTTTGAAGGCAGGCAGGTATGTGTCATATAACTCGCGTTTGGTTACGATGGCATTGAACCAGTGGCGGTCTTTTTCCGGGCCTGAGTGAACAGCGTAGTGTTTGGCGCAGGCTGCTGCCTTGAGGTATTTGGGATGGTTGCCTTGTAATCCTTTTACGTATTCAGATGCCATTTCCCCGGTTAAGAAAGGGTCTTCTCCCCAGGTTTCCTGTCCACGCCCCCAGCGGGGATCACGGAAAATATTCACATTGGGAGACCAGAAAGTCAAGCCTTGATATTGGGCTGTGTATCCATTGCGTTTTAGCGCTGCGTGATATTTTGCGCGCCCTTCATCTCCAATGGCGGAAGCTACCTGATAAATCAATTCCTTATCCCATGTAGCCGCCATGGCAATTGCTTGTGGGAAGACGGTGGCGCGTCCGTTGCGGGCAACGCCGTGTAGAGCTTCGCTCCAGTAGTTGTAAGCGGGGATATTCAAGCGGGGAATTCCGTGTGACGGGTGATTCATCAGCCCCACTTTTTCTTCAAGGGTCATGCGGCCGATCAAATCCTTTGTCCGCTCGGCAAACGGAAGTGATGTGTCAAGGTATGAAATTTTTTCTGATGTGCTGGTCACACTCATGAAGTGCTCCTTTTAAATAAATTCAATATTCTGATCAAGCAACTAACAATCTCAACCCGCCTTCTCTAGTGTCCCTCGCTTCACCATAAAGCGAGGGACAAGAGGAGAAAATTGCACCATAATGATCATGGTACATCATTCAAGCCTGCGAGCAGACTGGAATTTACTTGAAGTAAAAGAACCTGATCGATATTACTCAGTCAATGTTCTTGGATCCCTGCTCATTCCTTGATGGCGCCCATTGCAATACCACTGACAATGTATCTGGAGAACAAAGCATAGATGATGATGATCGGTACGATGGTCGCAGCAAGGCCCAAATAGATCGCTCCGAACTCCGTGCGATACACGTCACCACGCAGGGTTTGAACCAGCATGGGGAGAGTATATTTATCAATGGAAGAGATCAGAATAAAGGCGTTGAAAAAGTTATTCCATGAAGTGACGAATGCGAAAATGCCCATGGTCGCAGCGCCGGGGACGGCCAGCGGCATCATTACAAGATGAAAAATACCCAATTCGCTCGCGCCATCAATCCGTGCTGCATCGATCAGATCCTGCATGATCATCGATTCGAGATATTGCTTGCCGAAGAATACCGCGCCCGCATTCGCGATGAGAGGCAGGATCAACGCTGCGTAATTATCGGTCAGCCCAAGTTTGGACATGTATTGATAGAAACCGATAATGGATAACTGCATGGGGATCATGACCAGCACCACGATAAAGTTGGAGAAAAATTTTTTCCCCTGGAATTCATACACCACGATTCCATAGGCCGTGAGCATGGAGAAGTACACTGTGACGATGGTGGAGGTGACTGCGAGGAACATGCTGTTGGCAAACCCTCTGGGAAGGTTTAACCCTTTTCCGAGCAGAATCTTGTAGTTTTCGATCAAGTGCGTGCTTGGCAAAATGCTCAGCCCCTGTTGTATCTCGGTGGTTGAACGGGTTGCGTTCACGATCAATAGCCAGATGGGAACTATGGTGACGATGAGCAGGATGGACAAGACTATATAGATGAAAGTGCGTTGTATGTTTGTGGCAAGTTTATAGTTGAACATATCTACCGCCTTTTAGGTGTTCTTTTTGAACAGGGATTTTTTCGATGACTTAATCACTACCGTATCATCCCTCTCACGCAGGAAATAGAATATGCCCAGCGCACATATACTGGTCATAATAAAGACCAAAACACCGACAGAAGATGCTGCACCGATGTGTCCCTTGCTGCTTGCAAACTTCATGTACATCAGGATGTTATTTGTTTGGATCGAGCCGCCTGGGGACCCCCTGCCATCTGTCAGCAGGAAGGGGATGTCGAACATTTGCATTCCACCAACCAGCGACGTGACAAAAATATAAATCAGGATGGGCTTCAATAATGGCAGGGTGATGCGCCTGAACATTTGCGATGCGGTTGCGCCATCCACCATGGCGGCTTCATACAGAGCGATTGGAATGGACGTCATGCCTGCCATGACGATGATCACAGTTTGACCAAACCACATCCACCACTGGATGAAGATCACCAATCCGCGCGTGATGGGGATGCTTTGTAAATAGTGCATGGCTTCTGGGAGGAATCCATACCTGACCATGAATTGATTGACAGGCCCATAGAAGGAAAAAAAGGCAAAAAATAATGCGGCAACTGAAGCAGGCACAAGCAGGTTAGGCAGGAAGAACAATGCCCGCCAAAGGCCGATTCCCTTGATCTTAAGCCGTACATTGGTGAACCATGCTGAAAGCAGCAGGGCAATGCCAATCTGGGGGAAGAAATTCAGAATCCATATCAGCCAGGTGTTTTTGACGGCATTCATAAAAACGTCATCGGCAAAGAGACGTTCGAAGTTTTTTAACCCGACAAAATCAGCATTTTTGCTCATCAGGGTCGTATCTGTAAAACTAAGGGCCAGTGTGTTGTATACCGGGTATAAGCCGAAAATCAGAAAACCAATGATGAACGGTGTAATAAAGAAATACCCGTAATAATTTCTTTTGAATTTGGCAATGCTCATGCTGCCACCTCGTGATAAAAACGTTCCTGTATGGGTAAATCAACTACAGTGGGTTGGCGTATTGCGCCAACCCACTGTAATCATGAAGTTCTTATTGGGTTACGGGAGGCTCGGGGAGAATCAGGTCTGGAAACTCGTTACGGACTGCATCCAGCCACTGTACCCACATTTCGGCTTCTGTGATATCGCCGTTGAGGTAACTTGCCAAAGGATCGTTGAGAGCGCGCTGAATCGCGTCGTCGGAGCCGGTCATCAAGGCGCCGTTGACGTTCGGCGCAGCCTGGCCGAAAGCAGCGTAAGAGTTCTGGCCGCCAAGCCATTTGGCAAGGTCTGAGCCATCAAAGGTGTTTGTGATTTTTTCAACCACAACCTGACTGGAAACAAAGTCGCCAAGTGCCTGTTGCTGGTCATCTGGTGTGGAGGGGTCAATGGCCTTCAGGTATTCATTGGTGTAAACACCGGTAGCCCAATTGGTGAGGTTCTCTTCATCAAGAGCAACGAATTTGACGAATTCTTTTGCGAGTTCAGAATTTGGGCTGCCTTCCAAAGCGCCAACCCAGGTGCCGCCCCATTGATAGGCCATGGGACCATTGATCATTGCCCAGTCGCCACCGGTATCGGTGGTATCAGACTTGGAGTTCGGGATGAGAACGTAGGGAAGCCCCCAGGTGGGGAGGAAGTAGCTGAATACTTTCTTGGAGGTGCCATTTGCATCCACCAAGGTGTCGTTCATACCGGCGAACCAGCCTTCACTCCACTGGGTGGCTTGGGATTCGTAGCCATTGTCACGCATAAGTTTGGCAAATTTGACATATTCTTCAACCATGGGGTCAAGGACAAGGGTGTCGTCTACAACCCACGGTTGTTCGCGGTTGGCAAGGAAGGGGTTGAACAGCTCGCCCGAGGTGCCGACCGTGTAGTAGTCGCTTGTGCCACATTCCTTGATCTTGGCTGCTGTTTCAACGAATTTATCAAGGTCACTAACCATTGCCTGTACCTGTTCCGGGTCGTCGGTGCCGAGGCACTCTTTTGCAATACTGCGGCGATAGAAGAAGGCGCCTGGGGTGGCCTGATAGGAATATGCCTTGGTAACCCCTTCATATGTACCGACCTCAACTACAGATGGGAAGGTCTTCAGCTCTTTGGTAAGAGGAACAAGGTCGCTCAGATCAGCTAAAAGATCGGATTCGACCCATTCTTTCACGAAAGCAGCTTCCAATGCGACAACATCGGGTGAGTCAGCAGTGCCAGAAGCAGCCTTTACCTTGGTTTGATATTCACCATTGGTCATCGGAATCATTGTGTAAACGACTTTTACCTTGGGGTGCCTGCCCTGGAAGGCAATTGCCATTGTGCGAATTTCATTTGTAAAGGACCAAACATTCAAGGTGCCTTCCAATTCAGCTATGGGAGCTTCGGTTGCAGCGACTGGGGCTTCGGTCACCGCTGGGGCTTCGGTGGCGACTGGAGCTTCAGTCGCGGGAGCGGGCGATCCGCACGCCGCTAATAAAAACGCGACAACTAATATGATGCTTGAAAATATGTGGAACTTGCGAAACATTTTTCTTCTCCTTGTTAATTCATAGTAGGTTATACTGTCGCGGTGTGGAGCATTGCTCCGCACCGAAGTGCAGGTCCTCCTTCCATCTGTTCAGGGTTGAAGAGGGGACCTGCTATTTATTTTCATATTAATCTCGACCTCACCTCCTTTAATTGCATAATGGTATGTTCAGACATCCCCAAATAAAACGCGGCTGTGGTCATCGTCTATGCCGCCATTTTCATGCAAGAATTGCGTATAACAAGCTTGGTTTGCACCTTGTAAGTCTGGTTTTCCGGATGCTTGTTGTTAATGATGTCGGTAAGCATCTTGGTTGCCACATACCCCATTTCAGCAATAAACTGATCGACGGTTGTTAATCCCATATATTTGGATTCGGTAATATTGTCGAAACCAATGACAGACAGATCATTAGGTATTCGCAACCCCATTTCTTCGGCGACCTGAAAGACACCCATTGCCATTTGATCGTTGGAAGCAAATATGGCGCTAGGGGGCTTCTCAAGCGTCAATAATTGTCGCGCACCGCTGGCGCCTGTTTCCGTTGTGTAATCACCTGAGGCGATTAGTTGTTCGTCAATGGGAATTCCTGCTTGTTTCAATGCATCACGATATCCCATTAAGCGGCGATTGGAACTTTCCAGTTCTGCGCGTCCGCTGATATATCCGATGCGCTTGTGCCCTAGCCCAAGCAGATACTCCATCGCTTCCATCGCACCCTGATAGTTGGTTGCATAGACTGCTGGATAATTCGGATTACTGGCAAGTGGGTCAATTGAAACGATGGGTGCATCGCTATAAAATTCCCCGGCTACTGGTGCCACAATAATTACACCATCTGAAATAGAGTTCGTTAATAAGGAAACATATTTTTGTTCGTGGGAGGCACGTCCACTTTTCCGAACATCACCGGTCGTGTACACCAATAGATCAAACTCAGACTCGGCAATTGCACGGTTGACACCCTTCATTACCTCAATTGCAAATGGGTAGGCAATATCTGGCATGATCAGTCCCACCAGATTTTTCTTATGACTCCGCATACTCCGCGCCGCCAGGTTGGTGGTGTAGCCCAAGGTGTCGATTACTGAAAGGATGCGCTCCTGCGTGTCGCTTGCAACATCCACCTTTCCGTTGAGCACACGCGAAACAGTCGAAACAGACACCTTCGCCTTTTTAGCCACATCCTGAATTGTCACCGTCCGTTTTTTCTTCGGCATACCAATTCCTCTTCGAAAATGATAGAATAGCGGTATCGTTACCGGTAACGATACCGCTATTATTGCACAGCCTGTTTGAAAAGTCAACTATTTTTAAGAATTGGATATAGTAATTCGGAGTCGTCTATGGGAAATTATCTGCCGGACAAGAAACTCTTCGACGTACATACCCACGCCTCAGGGCCTACGGGACGCCTGCCCCTGCAATCCGAATTTTTGACCAGCGCCCCAAGTGGGCACATCTTTGGTTGGACGCAGGATGCGGCAATGGGGTGGAATCCTTCTGATTTGGGAAAAGACGAATACCTTATCCTCAGTACGCAGGGAGGCATCCGTGCAGAAGATGGTTCTCCCATTGCGCTTGGATATCACACGGGGCACTATGAAGTAGGATTGCTTGCTCAAGCCGCCGCAAATGAGTTTAAACAAAACAATGTTATTCCTTTTGCAGGTTTTGTAAGTGATCCATGTGATGGACGTACTCAAGGCACCCCAGGCATGATGGATAGCCTTGCCTATCGTAACGATGCAGCAACCGTGTTACGCAGGTTGATTCGTTCCCTGCCAACTCGAAAAGGTGTTCTTGGCATTGCCACTTGCGACAAAGGCCTGCCCGCGATGATGATGGCACTTGTAGCACAAAAATCTTTGCCCTGTGTCATCGTTCCCGGCGGGGTGACACTGCTTCCAGAAAAAGGCGAGGATGCAGGGAAGATTCAGTCATTGGGATCGCGTTTTGCGCACGGGCTTATCTCGTTGGAAGAAGCCTCCGACTTCGGATGCCGTGCTTGCGCGTCACCCGGAGGTGGTTGTCAGTTTCTTGGAACAGCAGCGACTAGTCAGGTTGTGGCTGAGGCGTTGGGGCTTGCTATCACACACTCTGCGCTGGCTCCATCGGGTCAGGCGATATGGTTGGACATGGCGAGACGCTCTGCGCGTGCATTGATGGAAATGTCGACCCAAAATATAACCACTGGCGACATTCTCACAGAGGACTCCATTCATAATGCCATGGTGACTCACGCCGCATTTGGCGGAAGTACGAATTTATTGTTGCATATCCCCGCTATCGCACATGCTGCGAGGTTATCGCGTCCCAGTATAGATGATTGGTCACGGATCAATTGCGCTACTACCCGTCTTGTGGATGTGATACCTAACGGCCCAACTGGCTATGGCACTGTACAGGTTTTTCTCGCGGGCGGTGTTCCCGAAGTAATGCTGCATTTGCGCGAATTGGGCTTGCTTAAATTAAATGCCCATACTGTGAGCGGCACCACATTGGACGAATCACTTGATGAATGGCAATATAGCGAACGCCGAAAAAAGCTCCGCGAACGACTTCAGGAATTGGACGGTGTTGATCCTGATGATGTCATTATGAATCCAACAAAGGCGCTTGAGCGTGGGTTGACCAGCACGATCACATTTCTTACCGGGAACCTTGCACCGCAAGGAGCCGTTATAAAAAGTACCGCTATCGACCCCAGTGTTTTGGATGCCGATGGCGTATATCGGAAAATTGGGCATGCTCGCGTGTTCACTAGCGAGCGTGCTGCGATTGCTGCGGTGAAAGGCTTGGGTGGGAATTCTGTCCATGCAGGTGACATTATTGCGCTTATTGGTTGTGGGCCCATGGGTACAGGGATGGAGGAAACCTATCAACTTACCGCTGCGTTGAAGTATCTGCCGCACGGCAATACGATTGCACTTATCACTGATGCGCGTTTTAGTGGCGTAAGCACGGGTGCTTGCATTGGTCACGTTGGGCCTGAAGCGTTGGCGGGTGGTCCGCTTGGAAAGTTACGAGATGGGGATTTAATTCGGATCGTTGTAGACCGAGTAAATCTTTCAGGGTCGGTGGATCTGATAGTGAATGGTGATATAGCTAACGGAACTAACCTATTGAATTCACGCTCATCTCATCCAGACCTGAAGATAAATCCTGATCTGCCTGAGGATACACGTTTGTGGGCGGCGTTACAGAACATTAGCGGCGGCACATGGGGTGGGTGTGTATATGATGTCGATAAAATCCTTGAAAAAATTGGAGGTGTGTAATGCTGCTTACAAAACACAAAACAACAAGCGGATCACGCTGGGCGATGGATGGGCATTTTCTTCCACCGAATTTTAACTTGAGTACGCTGCTTGAAATGCGGCGCATGAAAATGCTTGAAGCGCTGACCAACTTGTCGGGCGGCGAATCAGCTTTCGGTGAGGATGAGGCGCCGATTGATCCATATCAGGAAGTATGGGCGGCTGGAGTCACTTATTTGCAAAGTCGTGATGCACGCAAAGCAGAATCCAAGGTGGCGGATATGTATCAAAAGGTCTATGAAGCAGAGCGGCCTGAGATTTTTTCAAAATCATTGGGGTGGCGTGTGTCAGGCAATGGTGGGGCGATACGTATTCGTAAGGATAGTCAATGGAATGTGCCTGAGCCTGAGTTGGTGTTGGCAATCAATCGATATAACGAAATTGTTGGTTATTGTGCTGGGAATGATGTTTCTTCACGCGATATTGAAGGTGAGAATCCGCTGTATTTACCGCAGGCGAAAATATACAACGGGTCCTGTGCCTTGGGACATGGTGTGTTGATCTGCGAGCCCGATGCTATTAGAGATATTCAGATTCGATTGGAAATTCAGCGGGCGGGTAAGACGATCTTCAATGGCGAGGCAAACACTTCCACCATGAAACGGACTTTCCCTGAACTGGTGGAGGCTCTCACGCGTGAATTGGATTTTCCACAGGGAGTCTTTTTGATGACGGGCACCTGCCTTGTGCCGGATAATTTCACATTGCAGCTTGAGGATGTGGTTTTGATCCAAGTGGGTCAAACAAAGATTCAGAACGTGGTTTCTGTTTAAAATAGTTTTCTATTCATGGCGTGTACGTTGACTGTATTTCATGTTTACCCAGCCGCCATCCTTTTGCAAGTTTTAAATAACCTCAATTCAGTTGTACCTAAACTATCTCGACAAGTTTTACTTAATTGTTGAAAGAAATTCCTTCTTCTTTTACTCCTGTGTTATTTTCCGAACAGTTGGTGGGGAAAATTAAGTAATAATACCTATGGTAACTGCGCAATTGCTTGGTTAATATATACACTCATTGGAGTGTAATATGTCCCTAGTCACCATTGTCCTCGTGGATGATCATAAATTAATAAGACAAGGTATTCGATCTTTGCTTGAAGCTCAACAACGATATGAAGTAGTGGGCGAGGCCAACGATGGACGGGAGGGATTTGAATTGATCGAACGTGTTTCCCCGGATATCGCAATTATCGATATGATGATACCGAATTTAAATGGAATTGAGATTGCACGGCTCGTAAATCAGCGTGGTCTACGTACAAAGATACTCATTCTAACCATGTGCGACACTGCCACATATGCTGTCCGTGCCCTGCAGGGAGGTGCCTTGGGGTACATACTGAAAGATTCGGATTTTTCCGAGATCCTGCATGCAATTCAGAATGTGTTGATCTCCAAAAGATATTTAAGTCCCGAAATCGCTGAGGAAGTGCTTGATCTGCTTTTAAAGGCAGGTGCTGGGAAGGAGGAGGATGCCTTGAATTTACTATCACCCCGCGAACGTGAGATCTTACAGCTTGTTGGGGAGGGAAAAACCAACTCGTCCATTGCAGACCAGTTGACATTGAGTATACGAACGGTTGAATCGCATCGTTTTAATACCATGAAAAAACTGCGCCTTAACTCGCACGCCGATCTGGTGAAGTTTGCCATCAACACCGGCCTTGTCACATCATCGCCCCATATTTGAGAATGAATTAAGAGAAAAAAATGATCTATCATTTGCCGACCATCCTAGTAATTGACGACGACCCCATTGTAAGGCAAACCATCAAAGCGCTCTTGACAGGCGATGATGTCCGCCTTGTCTTTGCCGAAGACGGAAAGAGCGGAATTGAAATTGCGCAAAAACTGCAGCCGGATGCCATCTTGTTGGATGTGATGATGCCCGGTATGAACGGTTATGAAGTTTGCCAAATTCTTCGGCAGGACCCAAATTTGAATGAGGTCCATATTGTCATGCTTACTTCTTTGGATGACCGGGATGCGCGTCTCACAGGATTTATGGCTGGTGTCGACGATTTCATCACCAAGCCCTTCGACAGACTTGAACTTCATTTACGGCTAAAGACTATCACCCGTATCAACCGGTATCGACGTTTGATGGCTGAGCGTGCACGCTTTTCCTGGATCGTGGAAAACAATAATGACGGCTATTTGCTCCTTAGCTCGGATGGAATTATTCAATACGCTAATTCAAGTGCCCAGACCTTCCTTCATCTTCCCCATGAATGTGCCGGGATCGATATTACCCCGCATATTTTAAAACATTATTCCCCATATCCCCTTGATATCTGGGATGAATGGCTTAAAACCCCGGCTCCATGTTACCTTGTTCAGACGGAAACTCTTAATGCGCGCGCCTACTGGCTGTTGCTGGAAGCGATCGATATGCCTGTAAAGAGCGATAACAGTCGTGTTGTTCGTGTTCGAGATGTTACAGAAACCATGTCCACGCATCACGATATGCGCAAGTTCCATAAGGCTGTCACTCACAAATTGCGCTCTCCCTTTTCCACACTTGTGATGAGTATGAGCATGCTGGAGAACAAACTGCAAACGATCTCTGAAGATGAGATCAAGGAGTTTGTACGGCTTTCCATGGATTCGATCAATTATCTGACTCGTGATGTGAACAGGGTTTTGGATTATATCGATACCCCGCTGGCGATGGAGAGCAGTATCCCTTTGGAAATTCGCTCCCTGCCTGAAATCATAAAATCTGCACAAGTTGAATTGGGTCTTAATGATATTCAATTGACCATTCATCCGGGCTTATCCGCTTCCTGTTTGGCAATCACAGATTACGCTTTTGAACTCGTGCTGGGTGAATTACTTGAGAACAGCAAGAAATTCCATCCAGAACAAACCCCTCGAATTGAGATCATGGTTGAACCTGTCGGTATGGAAAATATGATTCAGGTGGCGGTCAAGGATGACGGGATCCGATTGACGGCTGAACAACTTAATTGGGCGCGCCTGCCGTATTTTCAAGGCGAGAAATTTTTTACAGGCGAGACGCCCGGTATGGGGTTGGGTTTGCCTACAGTTACATCAATTATCTGGCAGGTGGGTGGACAGGTAACGATTTCCAATCGCGCAGATTGTCCCGGGGTTGTGGTTTCGTTGAGTATTCCGCTGGCGGATGAAGGATGATGAGTTGGAATTTACGGAATCCTATCTTTGCACTCCAAATGATAGATTTTTATATTACCTAATCCAAACTCATACTTTGATCCGATTTTCACGAGAGTATATTCATCGAAGCTGTTCTGCAACCCGTCCACATAGAAATAGTCAACACCCTCTTTGCATAACCTTAATCCCTCGCTGGCAAAATCAATATTCCAGCTGATATTATGGTTTGTAATATCGTTGAATAGTTTTATTTTGCGTGTAGAGATTCCGGTAAATAATTCAACCCAGGCGCCGCCGTCAGCGGGTTGCAGGCTTCCGGTTTTTCCAGTGGCAGCGATTCCGATCAGCGCATCTTCGGGGATGTTGTTTTTCATCCAATGAAAAGAGAAGAGGTCGTTATCGTCCATAAAGATGCAGCAATCAGAGGGTTGATGGTTTTGTATGAAAATGGCATTGGACAAACAGATGAAAAAAACGATCGTAAAAAGCCTCTGCCTCCAGGATTCGAAAGTGTTTTTGGTAACAAGGCGAAGCCCGCCTTCAATACCCTGCCAGATCAGAAAACTGGCTGGTAAGTAGAAAAATACGATTAAGAACGGGCGATCAAATAGTGAGGAATAACGAACGGGAAGAAACGAAAGCGGCAGCGGTATGAGGATGCTGAGACCCATGGTCAAGAAGAAGGAAATAACTATCCAGGTTAGTGCAAAGTTGGAGTAAAAAGAGAATATGGTAAGTATAAGAAAAAGAAAACTGGGAAAGTATTGATATTGAGAGTCTGGAAATTTAAGCGCTAAAACAAGAACATGAAGCATAATCGCCCAGAGGACGATAATCATCATTTTATTCTCCGTGTTATTTTCTTTTATCTCTAATTTCTCTAAAATGGCGCTTGATTTGGAGTATAGGAAGATCGCTGGTATTGCCAGCAAAAACACGAAAAGGCTTCGGCTGTGCAGGGAGGTTGCTGATAGGACTGCAAGGAAGGTCAAAAAATATAGTTTTTTGGATAATACGGCCTTGTTGTCACAGTAGGCAATAAACAGTGTGAGTCCAAAAATGATCCCGGTTAAACTGGCAATAGACGGATATTTACCCCAATTGCTCGCATAAGCGGGGATGGTCAGGATTAACCCGGCGATACTCATTACTGCCCAGGCGGAATGCGAATTTTTAGTCAGGATTCGCGTCAGTGGAAACACGGCTATGATGGCTAGGGATTGGAAGTATTGGCCAAGTAAAAGAATTGTTTGTTCAGCGGATGTGGAAGTACCGCCGCTAAGAAAAGCCGCAAGTGAGTGAAAGCCGACATGGTAATAATGCCTTGGATCAGATGAAAGCCTGTAAAAGGCTTGTGGTGCTTGCTCAGGATTTAGGAGGTCCCGAACAATTTGCAAATGCAGGACCGAATCTGAATAGGCAGGAACCAATAGATCTCGAATGAATATCAACCGTAAGAGAAGAATGAATAGAAAGAATATTATTAATCCCGCCAGATTAAATGTCATAAGGCTGCGGAATTGATGTCTTTGCCATATCAATATCAGCAAAGCGATGACTGTAATAGCTATTCCCAATGCTGGGGAAGGCTTGATTCTTCCGATTGTTATCACAAGACTAAAAAGGGTAAACCCTAGTATGCCGCCTAAAAAAGACAGAACGGAAATTACGTCTTTGTCCAATAAAGCATCCGACATAAGCCACAAGGTCAGCACTGTAAAGGCTCCCTGTATAATCCACAAGCTTAGAAAAAAATTCCAATTTTGCAGAATATTTGTAACGCTGCCTTGCAACATCAAAATTGTGTTCACAGAGATTTCCTGTCGAATGGGTTAGGGGTAATTATTTCCTCCTGAACTTCTTTTTGTGGGTGAAGGCTCAACGTATTCTCGGATGTTAAATACCCCGGAACATATCGCATTATTTGTTGAGGATAAAAGTATCAGTTCGTTTTCTCCTACTGTAGTTGCGCCATTGCAGAAAAGCCTTCCTGGATAACCGACGAGTAGTTCGCATACAAACTTTTGACTTCCTACAAGTAATTGCGGGAGATTTAGTGGGTCTAATTCCTGCTTGAATTTAAAGGAAATGATCAGGTTTGTAGGCTGGGGCGAAATACCAAAGACGCAAATGTCTTCAGTACTGTTGTCGCACATTTCCAAAGAACAGGAAGGCAGGCTTAATGTTGCTGTGGGGGGCATTGTGGATGTTGCTGGTATTAAAGTTGAAGTAGGTGATGCTGCTACCTCCGTTGGAAGCGGAAGGGCTGGTGTAATGGTTTCTGAAGAAATGGGAGCAAGAATGAGTTTGGTAGGCGAAATAACGACAGTGTGTATGAGTGTTGGTTCTGGTGATTTAACAGATAAAACTCCCAGCATCCCGTTTGAAGCTAGACCTGCCAGGCAGAGTAAGGTTAGTACCAACCCGCCAATTAATAGACCGACCAGCCAATTCTTTAATACCTTAGGCCTTGTAGTTGCAGATAAATTCTCTGTAATTGTGTTATTCCTGTCAGGAAGCTTGTTGCGAGTTGCTCCGGTTTGTCCATCACTATCCAACAACCCAGTGAAGGCCAGAATCACTTCATTCATGTTTTGATAGCGCTGACGAGGATCTTTGAAAAGTGCTTTAAGCAGCACCTTCTCCACGCCTTGAGGTAGATTACTGTTAAATTGACTTGGTCGGGGTAATGCTTCACTGGCTTGTTTTACTAATACGCCTACCGGGGTGTCGGCCTTGAATGGCTTGCGGCCGGTTACCATTTCGTAGAATACGATCCCTAAAGCATAAATATCCACCCTATGATCGAATGTTTCACCCATTGCCTGTTCCGGCGACATATATTCAGGTGTTCCGATCATGACACTTGTCGAGGATAGGTCTTGTGTGGTTTCATCGCTTAATAATTTGACAATCCCGAAGTCAGAAAGAACTGGCTGTTTGATCTGGTTAATTAAAATATTGGAAGGTTTTACATCGCGATGGATGATCCCGCGTTGATGGGCAAACTCCAGAGCCTCAGCTATGGGCATGAGGAATTTGATGGCGTCCCTCCAGGAAATCGGGCGATTAGGCAATCTCTCTTTCAATGTGCCGCCTGGCAGATATTCCATCACAATGTATGGATTGCCTTGTACGTCGCCATAATCTAACACCTTGACAATGTTGGGATGTCCCAACTGTGCCAACGATTTGGCTTCGCGTTCAAACCGTACAACCGACTTTTTTGCCATTTCAGGCGTGAGCCGGTCAATGCGAATAATCTTAAGGGCAACATAGTTTTCAAGGCGTTTGTCGTAAGCCTTGTAAACGATCGCCATTCCGCCCTCCCCAGCTTTTTCGGCAATACGATAACGCCCAAAATCCTGTCCAATGATGTCTGTCATATGTTTCCCATAATTTTCGATTTTATTTCTTCCATATTGTCTCTGGCTATGGCCAAACGAAAAGGATGATCTTGTACCTACGGAGGGGAACTGGCACAGCGAAAGCCGATGCTGAGAAGAGTGTATGTTGGTTCGTACCGGTATCGGTTTGTCGTACGAACACCACTGGTGCTGCTGTCGAACGAGCCGCCACGCAATACCCGATATTGGCCAGAGTCCGGCCCCAATGGGTTGGATAACGGTGAATCCTGATAGTAGGTTTCGCTATACCAATCGCTTACCCATTCCCAAACATTACCGGCCATATCGTAAACTCCATACGGGCTTTCTCCACTTGTGAAGTTTCCAGCTATTGTTGTATCTCCAAAGCAGCTATCCTTGGGATCGTAATTCGCTTCATTGCAACTGATATCTTCCCCCCAAGGATAAGTTCTTTCGTCCATGCCTCGTGCGGCCTTTTCCCACTCGGCTTCAGTAGGCAGCCTTCTGCCCGCCCATTCGCAGTAGGTTTTTGCCATATTCCAATTTACGTAGATGACAGGATAATCATCGAATTCAGAATTACCATAATAAATGGAGCGCAGGCTTGAATCGGTTTCATTTGGGGGGATGCATTGACCTGCTGTGACGCAAAGTGCGTATTGTCGATTGGTCACCTCAGTTTGGTCGATCCAAAAGCCATCCAGATATATTGTATGAATTGGCTTTTCTTCATCGTTGCCTGTTTCGCTTCCCATGGTGAATTCACCTGCAGGCACATAAAGCAGGGTCATGCCATCGTTGCCTGTCATCGTTGATCCAATATCCAATTTGGGTGTGGCTGTTGGAAATGGTGTTCTGGTTGCTGTAGGATTAATTGTGACGGAAGGGATCGTTGTATTGATTGGTATTGATGTGGAGGATGGCGTTGTAGTAGGGGGGACTTCTGTTGTTTTGTCACCTCTTGCCAGCCAGCCTATCAAAACACCGGTGAATACAATGCCAACCACGCCAAATGCGAGCCACAGTCGATTAAGGTTTTTCTTCTGTAAAAGCTGCGTGAGGTTTGTTGATGATGTGGGAGTATTCGGCTGAGTGTTGGCAGTTTTGCGTGATTGATCGGCGTTTTCCAGTGCGTCAGCGAATTCGCTTATTTTTGAATACCGATCCTGTGGATCTTTGGCTAATGCTTTTAATAGAACGCGCTCGACGATATCCGGTAAATCGGCAATATACTGACGTGGTCGCGGCAATGGGTCGGTCATGTGTTTGAGAACCACTGCCATGGGGGTGTCAGCTGTATAGGGTTTGCGACCAGTTACGAGTTCGTAAAGAACGATTCCCAAAGAATAGATATCCGTTCGTGCGTCCACTTCTCTCCCCATGCCCTGCTCGGGAGCCATGTATTCAGGGGTCCCAATCCCAGTGCCTGAGCCTGTGAGTGTGAACTCTTCTTTCATCTCAAGGATTTTTGCAATCCCGAAATCGCTTAACATGGGCTGACCCTTTTCGGTCAGCAGGATGTTGGCGGGTTTTACATCGCGATGAATGATCTTTTGCTCGTGTGCATAATCCAGTGCGCCCGCAATTGGAAGCAGTAAACGCACGGCCTCTTGCCAGGGGATGGGCTTGCCCATTACCTGGCCTTTAAGTGTGCCACCGGGTAAATATTCCAAAACAAGGTATGGTGCACCGTTATGCTCGCCATAATCGAGTACCTTGACGATATTTGGGTGAGACAGTTTGGCAAGAGCTTTGGCTTCACGTTCGAAACGCTTTAGCATGCGCTCCAGCAGGGTGGGACCGAAAAGATCGTTGCGGATCACCTTTATGGCAACATAACGATCCAATCGTGTGTCGTAGGCTTTGTAGACCGTTGCCATGCCACCCTCGCCCAGTTGCTCGAGGATCTGATACCGTCCAAGTGATTGACCGATTATATTTTGCATCGCAAGCCGTTTTCTTTATTATGTGGGATTTTTTATCTTTAGTGCGGCGACAGTGCCGCTAAAAAAGACGAGTGATAATATACCCAGCATCGCCCATGTGCTGAAGAGATGAGAGGTGGTGCGGTCATAGTTGATCGTGAATCCATATGGGGTGATAATGTCCACTGGATCTGGTTCCACGGTCACAGATTCGGTTACGGTTTCCTTGACCTCAACCAATTCATTTTCAATTACGGAGAGCATGGGGATGGGATTTACGCATCCGTCCACTTGTTTCATCTCTGTGGATACGGTCACGGGTTCCCACCCGGGAGCTGGTTTGTCAACTTCAACAGATACTTCCTGTGTCACTGGATCAGGTTGGATGCGAGTTTGTGAAAGAGTATCTAGGTGTGCAAGATTTGCCGTAGTTCCCAAACCTTCCATGGTCCAGCGTGTAAGCGTAATGCTCGAAAGGCTTTTTGCGGCACCGGGCAAGTCAAAGATCACACCGGCAAATGTGATTTGTATGAACAGCAATCCCATAATGATATAGGTGACAGTATTTTCGTTTGAAGCAATTGCTGAGATCAGCAAACCCAGACAAATGGCCGTGATGACCCCAAGTAGCAATGTGATATACATTTCCAGCGAGATGGGAAGGAATACCCCAAAAGATGGAAACTTTACATTCCATCCTATGACCGCCAGAAACAAGGCGCATTGGAGGGCTGCAAATGCCGATAGCAAAGCAATTTTTGAAGCCAGATACGGTACAAGCCGCAAAAATACCATTTTTTCACGTCCAAAAATATTTCTTTCCTTTACAAGCTCATACGCTGACGAAAAAAGCCCAAGCATCACTGCCGTCAATGCCATAATGAAGAGAAGCTTTTGACTGCTGCCTACAACAAGATAACTGGCGCTTTGTTCCCCAGCGGCGATATCTGAATTAAGTTGCTGATTGATGACCTCCGCTGAGTCTCCAGTTAACCAGTTTGGTTCGGCAATTCCAAGGATAAGCAGAGCAAGAACTGGCATAAGGAATAAAAGAATGGTGCGCAGAGTTCTATCCCGAAACACAAGATTTGTATATCTTGCAAAGAGGATCGCAAATTGATAGATCGATTCGATCGGCGTAAACCACTTTTTTGAATTTCGCTGCTGGGTATTTGTGTTATTAATGCTTGCACCCGTTTGAATACGATCTGTGACATACTTTTTATAAAATGAAGACATGCGGAAACGCCTCTCCCATAGGATGGCCTTTTCCACAGCGATCGCGGGTTCAGAGTCGCTGATTTCCCTATAAATACCGGCAAAGTTATCGTTGCCCACCTCAAAAAAATCTCCAGCCAGATGCGGCGGACCATAATAGACCAGCCTGCCTTGTGACAGGAATGCGACCTGATGGCATTCCGTGATATTGGCTGTGGCGTGAGTGACCAGAATGATCGTCTTGCCACTGTCAGCCAGCCCTCGCAGCATCTTCATCATTTTTTGTTCCAACCCGGGGTCGAGCCCGGAAGTGGGCTCATCCAGGAAGAATAGGGGCGGATCTGCAAGTAATTCAACGGCAATACTGGCGCGTTTGCGTTGTCCGCCGCTAAGCTTTTTGATTTGTGTAGTTTTCTGTCCTTGCAATTCAACTTGTTTCAAGACATTGTCGATACGCTTTTCTATCTCTGCTGACGAAATATCGGTTGGCAGCCTCATCTGGGCGGAATAGCGCAAAGCCTGTACCACTGTCAGGTCCATGTGAAGGATGTCATCCTGTGGAACATAACCGATCATGGCACGGTAGGCATCATAATTTTCGTAGAGATCATCTCCCTCTACTTTCACTTTACCTGTGTGTTCCCGTAAAATCCCACTCAATGCCTTCATGACTGTGGATTTTCCCGCACCGCTTCCTCCAACCAGAGCGATAAATTCCCGCGGATAGCAGGATATGTTGACATCCTCCAGAATGCGTTTCTTTTTACCGTTGAACAAGACATTTAGGTTCAGGTTTTTGATATCGTCCCACGTGATGGTGGAGGGAGCATCCCAGGTTAAGTGGAGGCCGTCCAGCCGCAAGCCTTCCGCGGCAAATGGCGTAACCTTTCCCTGTCCCTCGTAGATCAACCGATAGGATGCAATTTGGATAATGTCGCCTGCTCGTAATTTTTGCGGGTTGGTGATTCTTTTCCCGTTTAGGAATGTTCCATTTTTACTGTTGAGGTCAACAAGCTGCCATTCAGGCTGGGATGCTTGCAATGCGGCATGTCTGCGCGAAACAGAGGGGGATGGCAAATTGATATCTGCTTCAGGATCGCGGCCAATGATCTGATGATTTTTGTTGGAAGACGGCAGGGAGCGCATCTTAACCAGACCTGTGGTGGGTTCGCGCGGTTCTATGGCAGTATCCATCGCTGACGGGGAAGCTGATATCGCTGACTGGGGAGCCAGTTGAAAGGTGATTGTGATTGCGGTTTTTGGATTCCTGCCCATTTGCAAAGAAATGCCATCGCTCAGGGTAAATTTATCCACCTTTGAGCCGTTTATGTAAGTACCGTTTTTGCTTTGTAGATCTGTAATGATCCAATCCAGGCCATTAAATTCCAATAACGCATGCTGGCGCGATACAACTTCGGTGGCAATAACAATGTCGTTATCCTCTTGTCGTCCGATATTGTAGGACGTGCGAGTTAACTCAACCTGCCGCGCGGGTTGGCTGGGAACGTGAATCGTCATGACACCTTTTGTCGAACTGCCTGCCGCCATATTTTCCTCCTAGTTCACCTGGATTGTCCTATTTGGAGTTGTGTGTTCGGGAAAACTTGTATGGAATACACACAAGTTAATTTGTCTGCCCCCCTTCCCACATATTTCATCATTGTGTTCCCCCGCAGACAGATTTGAAATGACAGTATTCTTTGCGTTCTCCCAAATATTGATTCATTGGATTATACCAACGAGTAATCGATGTAATATGGATCCTAAATAAAACCAACAGAATTGCAATCTTGAAAAAGAATTGACATTCCATTTGTGATGGGGCATTGATCAGCTATTAATAAGGTATCTCTTCCCTCTTGCTGCAAGTAAATTGCAGTCGGATACGACTCCACAGGTGGCGCAATGCCCGCCGTCGGGGCCGATTTCCAGTAGTTTTCCCTTTTGCACGAGCAGGTTAAGCATTGCAATCACAGCGGATGGTTGTGCTTGCAAGCTGCGGCTGATTTCCGAGAGGCTCAAACCGTTTTCCTTGTTTTCAAGTAGTTTCAGAAGTTGATTGAGCACGGCCTTATCCAAACCCCAGCAGTTTCCCGCCTTGATAAACAAGGAAGGCGGCGACCCAGGCAATGGCTGTTTGATACACTGCAGATGTGACTGCCCATGAGTTTCCAAATTCATGTTTGATCGCGCCCAAGGTTGCTACGCACGGGACGTAGAGCAGTACGAATACCAGCAATGCAGTTGCGCTCAAGGGGGTGAACTCTCCGCGTAAGGCTACGCTCAAGGCGGTGTCTTCTGCTTGTTCGTTTTCGGGAATCAGGTTTACGCCGGGGAGAATGCTGACCAAGATTTTTCCCGAATTGATGGATGCATCTACAAAACCATAGCCAATTTCGATCATGTCTTCGCTAAATGTAGTGGGTTCCGTAGGTGTCGCTGATTCGTTGCCTGTGTAGATCAAACTCATCGTGCTAACGACGATCTCTTTTGCAATGAAACCTGTCACCAGTGCGCCGCTGGTTTGCCAATTTCCAAAACCGAGCGGCGCAAAGATGGGGGAGATCACACCGCTGACCTTTCCAAAATACGAATCGCGTTGATTGGTCACGCCCCACGGCAGATTCAACAACAGCCACATGATGACCGAAGCGGCAAAGATAACCGTGCCCGCCTTGCGGATGAACTCACGTGTGTTTTCCCACATATGAATGAGAACGCTCTTGAGCGCGGGTTGGCGATAGGGAGGCAGTTCAAGCACAAACGCGGATGTAGAATCGGGCTTGAGCAGGGTTTTCGTAAAGACCATTCCCGCTAACATCGCAACAAGAATGCCCAGCGCATACATGGCCCAGATCACTGTCCCTGCGTGGCTGCCGAAGAACGCCAGACCAAATACAACGTAGACAGGGAGGCGTGCCGAGCACGACATCAGCGGGACGAGGAGCGCGGTCAAAATCCTATCCCGACGGCTGGCAATGGTCCGAGTGGCATATACCGCAGGGACGGCGCATCCGAAGCCGAGGATCATTGGGATGAAGGATTTGCCATGCAGGCCCACGACGCGCATGAAACGGTCCATCACAAAAGCGGCACGCGACATATAGCCCGAGTCTTCCAGCAGTGCGAGAAAAAAGTACAGGATCAACAACCCGGGGACAAAGACCAGCACGCCGCCCACGCCTGCCACGATCCCGTCAATGACAAGTGAATGCATCCACGCGGGAGCCTGCAAAAGGTCCAGCAGGAATGAGAAGAGATGGGCGATCGGACCATTGATAACGGCGTCGGTCCAATCCAAAAACGGGGACGATACGTCGATCACCAATCGAAACATCACATACATGATGGTGAAGAAGAAAGGCAGGCCGAGCCATTTGTGCGTGACGATATCGTCGATGCGGTCGGTGAGGGTGATGCGGTCGATGAGCGGACGTTGCAGCGATTTGCGGACGACACCGTTAATGAAACCATAACGGCGGTCGGCGGTGAGCAGATCCATGTCATCGCCAAGAATGGATTCGATTTGCTGTGCCCGATCCGCTGCGAATGCAATGACTTCAGTGCCGCCCTTTATGGTTTGGATCCGTTCGAGAATGTCTTCATCTTTTTCCAGCAACTTGATGGCCAGCCAGCGTTTGGAGTATTGGCCTGTATCGAATTTCATTTTCTCGAAAGCTGCGAGTACGTTTTCGATCTCGTGTTCGATCTTTTCGCCATAATCAAGTTGAAAGAGATGCTGCGATGATAAGTTTGACATGATGCCTCTTTAATTTTTGCGCGCAGCCTGAATGGCTTTGCCGATGAGATCGGAAATTCCCCTGCCTTTGTTTGCTGCCGTGAATACGATCGGAATGTTGCCCAGAAATTGTGAGAGATTTTCGACGTTGATCTTTGAACCGCCTTTGTTCAGAGCGTCGGTCATATTCAGCGCCAGCACCACGGGCACATCGAGTTCGAGCAACTGCACAGTGAGATACAAATTGCGTTCAAGATTGGTGGCATCAATCACGTTGATGACCACATCGGGTTTTTCCTGAATAATGAAATCGCGGGCGATGATCTCTTCAGGGGAATAGGCGGTGAGGCTGTATGTGCCAGGCAGGTCAACGATGTTGATGGTCATATCGCCGTGTTCGATCTCGCCCTCTTTTTTTTCGACGGTTTTTCCAGGCCAATTCCCCGTGTGTTGATGTAATCCCGTCAGCAGGTTGAAGATGGTGGTCTTGCCTGCGTTGGGATTCCCAGCCAGTGCAATGGTGAGGTCTGCCATTAGCTGTCTCCATTCAAGCTAACTTCGATTTGTGCGGCTTCCTCCCTGCGAAGCGCCAGATGATAGCCTTTGATGAAGTACTCCACCGGGTCGCCCAGCGGTGCGTTGCGTTCGATCAGGATCGTTTCCCCTTTGACGATTCCCATTTCAATGAAACGGCGGCGCAAAGAGCCTGCCCCGTTGATGCGTAGAATGGTTGCCCTTTGGCCGGGTTGTAGTAAATGCAGTTGGATCGAATCGGGCATTGCTTTGCTTCCTCGTTTATTTTATTGATTATTCTGAAAAGGACTTTTTGCTAACTTACTTTCACGACAATGAATTCCGCCATTGACAGCCCCAGCGCTACTTCTTTTCCATTCACTTGCAAAGTGAGCGGGCCTTGAAGTGGAGCGGCTTCCACAAGTTTCAACTTGCGCCCCGGGAGAATATCGCGCTCGTATAAATATTTCAGCACATCGGTTGCAGTGGCGTTCACTGCCAATACATCGACGGTTTTACCTTTTTGTATTGTGCTGAGCGGCACGCCTTCCAGCGGTGTGAAGGAACCATCCATTGCAGGGATCGGATTACCGCGCGGGCATGTTTTGGGATTTCCCAAAAAAACAGCCAACGCCTCGGTCACTTCGGGGGCGGTGGCATGTTCAAGTGAACAGGCAAGCTCATAAATTTTTGTCCATTCGATCTTCAAATGCTCGTATAAAAAACATTCCCACAAACGCTGCCGCCGCACCACATTGCAGGCCGCCTTGCGCCCCTTTGTGGTCAATGCCACGCCTTTATAGGGTGTGTGTGCCATCAAGCCCTGCTCGCTCAGCCTGCGCACCATTTCATTTGCCGAGACAGGCGTCACACTTAATCGCTCAGCCAAACGACCCACAGCTACCTTGTCATGGTCGCTTAATTCAAGCATCGCTTTCAAATACATCTCCGTGCTTTCGCTTAAATACTGGATGGTCATAAGGTTGGCCTCTCAAAAATGTTATGGCTGACCTTATTATTTCAGAGACCCCCGTTTTTGGACATGGACGGATGTCATTATCTTTTATGAAGGAAGTCCATCGTTTCAAACCGCCCTGAAACCTGCTCCCGTTAAACGAACAGATTCTCCCCGGAGGGAGAATCTGCAAAAACCTCAAGTTAGTGGGCGTTTACTTTGCCCTGTGATTTGCCAATACCTGCTCAATTTCCTTGATGTGATATTCGCGATGCCCATTGCGCTCGAACTTGAACTGGACATTGGCATCCTGTATCTTTTTCACCAATTCGTCTGAAGCTGCTTCGATTTCACTGTCAATTTCCAGCGCAGCCTGCAGGGCGAGTTCTGCCGCAACGCGGGGAGGAAGCGCCAGACATATCGGTTTTTGCGCTTCGTTGATCGCATCCACATCATAAGGCGAAGGGGCGATCTCGTTTTCCTGCCAATGATTCAACAGATACAGGATCTCGAAAATCCCAGAACGCCACATGTGCAAGTGTTGCTGCGACCGTCCAGCCAGCAACGGCGGGCAGGGCAAGTTCTTCGTCACTCATGCCTTCGATGAGTTTACGCATTTTTTCGCGCGATGCGTTGTTTGCAGTTTGAAAATCCCTGTTCATAATCATTTTCCTTTTGGAAGGATTGCCCCAGTTTCGGTCATGTATTTGCGGTATTCATCGCCAAAGGTATCCAGCATCATCTGCTCTTCAGCGCGGACCCGCAGAATATAGAATGGAATGAAAATCAGCAGATTGAGAAACCCGGCAATCCAGTTTTGCAGAAGCAACGGCTGGGCAATGACCCAAACCCACTGCGAGGCATACATCGGGTGGCGGATATAACCGAAGATCCCATTTTTGATGAGCGTATGCTCCTTGCGAATCTCCAGCGTTGGTGACCAATTCAACCCCAAATCTGCGTGAGCGCGCCAGAAGATGACGAGCGCGCAGACCATTAAGGCCGTACCCAGCCAGCCTGCCCAGGCGGGCAGGGAGTAATTTGCAAAATCGAGCCAACTGGTTGTCGAATAGATCAATGGGACGAAGAACATTCCGAGAAACAGAATGCCAAGCAAGGTCTTTTCCTGTGTGGAAACCCTTTGTTCTGACTTCGCCTCTTTGCGTTGTTTTTTGCTGATCGGGGCGCGGATCACCATTTCAGCGATGATGGCGATCCAAAAGATGGCTTTGAAAATGGTCATTTCCAACCTCGGTTATGCGTTCTTTTCCACCACGATCGTGGCCTCGGTCAGGAGTGCTGCAACCGCTCCGATGGCGGCCAGTTGCGGGGCCAGTAATACCCCGACGATCCCAAAGGTCATGGGAATCTCCATCACGGTCTTTCCCTCCTTGTCCTTGATGATGATCTTGCGGATATTTCCTTCGTGAATCAACTCTTTTATCTTGGCGATCAATTTCTCGCCTTCTACTTTGAATTCTTCAGTGCGAAAACTATCAGGCATTTTGCTCTCCTTTATAAAAGATCATTCAAACCATTTCTCGTCCAGCGCAGGCCATTCATCTGATTGGTCGGCGCGCGCTTCCCAGTTTTCTTTCCCGCTCCACGATCTGATCTCGATCGCGTAGATGGATGTAGCTCGTAATTCCTTATCGGTGATCTCGCGGTATTCCTTTCCCGCGGTCATCTTTGGAAAATATTTGCTGATGAGGCCGTATAACAGTTGCTTTGCCTCGCTCGGGTCGCTGATAAGGCGCGCCTCGCCAAAGACAACTGCGCTGCGATATTGGAGCGAGAACTCAAGCGCAACATTCGACGGTAGCAGTTTTCCCAACTCGCTTACTTCCAAACATACCTTTGGGTTGGCTTCAATATTCGAGCGCACTCGCCCCGCAATATTCGAGTGGAAGACGATCTGATGGTTTTCTTCATCGAACCAGAACGTGGTCGGGTTGATGAAAGGCTGGTTGTCGTAAGACGACGCAATATGTCCAACCTGCGCTACTTTAAGGAGAGCGCCGATCCATTCATCATCGCGCGTCAAATGCGGCCTTCTTTGAAATGCGGTGGGCGGCTGGCCGAGATAGTTACGAGTCATGGTGTTTTTCCAATTCCTTTTGTAGGCGTATTTTTTCGAGCTTTAATTGCCTTTTGTATACCCATAGCTGCAGGAAGAAGGCGAGCAGCCCCAGCGAAACGGAGTAGGCCCAGTTGCACGGAGCGCAGTTATATTGAATTCCCTTCTGAAAGAAAAAGGCACCTGTTCCAAAGGTCAATGCGCTCAGGATGGCCACTTCCACAGTTTGTAAAAATGAAACGCTGTTTGGCTTGTAAAGATCGGGCGCGCTTTGAATACGCCATTTGAAGGCCTGCGCCAGGGATTTGTCTCTGGTAATCATGAATTCCCTTGATCCTATCCATGGCGATCAGAGATTCAAACCAGGCCACTCTTAGGCGGGTCAATTGCAGGATGGTGGTCGTGCCCAGCAGGGTGAGCAATAGAAATAGAATACTGAAAAGGATGTTGATCAAACCTTTATCGAGAATATTGCTGACGAATTGTGTGCTAAGCAACGCCGCCACAAGAGAACCGACTGCCACGAGATAAAAGGATGAAACCCGGGCGCGGTCTTCATTGGACTGTGCAGCTGTTTCTGCAATATAGTTATATTCTGCGATCAGAATGTCCATTGAATCTTTTGATAGCGGGGATGCTTTTTGAGAAGATTTGGCTGGCATGTCTTTATTATAACGCTGATAAAAAAAGCCCGATGGTTGCGGCCATCGGGCTTGATTTGCATAAATATTTTTCTCTAGATCTTGAACGCCCATTCGCCTTTTCGCATAACGGGTTCTCGTTTTCCATTTGCAAGGATGCCGTCAATGTCCATGTCTTTTGAGCCGATCATGAAATCGGTGTGGATGATGCTGTGATTGCCGCCGCGCTTTTGGAATTCGGCTTCGGTCAGTTTACCTCCGCCTTTCATCGTAAAACGATAGGCGGCCCCGAGTGCGATGTGGCTGGCGGCATTTTCATCGAAGAGGGTGTTGTAGAAGAGATGTCCGCGTCGGCTGATGGGTGAGCTATTCGGGACCAGAGCAACTTCCCCGAGGTGTGATCCGCCTTCGTCGGTTTCGATCAACTTCTGCAGAGTCTCCCCATTCTTTTTGGCGGTGACCTTCACAACCTTGCCTTTTTCGAATGTAAGCGCGAAGTCTTCCACTGTCTTACCCGAAACAACCAGCGGACGAGATGCACTGACTACGCCGTCAACCTTGCCTTTGTGGGGCATGGTGAACACTTCTTCGGTGGGCAGGTTGGCTGTGAAACTAATCCCATTTTCGGCTTTACTTTGAGCGGCGATCCATAGATGCTGGCTGGGCAGGCCAACGGTGAGGTCGGTACCGGGAGCTTTGTAATGCAGGGCTGTGTAGCGCTTCTTGTTTAGGTAAGTGCTTCTGGCAGTTAATTCCTTTATATGTTTTTCCCAGGCGGCGACAGGATCGCGTTGATCCACGCGACAGGTTTGGAAAATGGCTTCCCATAATTTTTCCTGTGCCTTTTCAGTGGACATTTTTGGGAAGACTTTCTTCGCCCAATCTGCTGCGGGGTAGGAGATCACGCACCAGTTGATGGCATCGCGCATGATGGCTTGCATGGGCTTGCGCATTTTTGTGCCCATTGTCTTGCGATAGATGGCGATGGCTTCGGGGTCCACATCTGCAAGCAGGTCTGGGTTTTCAGAGGTGATACCGATGTAGGCATCTCCATCCTTGATAATACTTGTGTAGGCTGGGACGATCCACGAAGGCACGTCAGTGAGATTCTCGCGGGAACTCATCTTCATGCGGGTGTGATGCACCTCGTCGTCGCCATAAAATACGTGGACGAGTTTTGCTCCGTTTGTGTAAGCGCTTTTCGTTATGGCGCGTACCAGCGGATAATCTGTGATGCCCGCGGCAATGAACAGGCGCTGGCCTGCGCGCAGGTTGACGCCGATCTTAACGATCACGTCGGCATATTTTTCAAGAGACTTCTGAAATTCAGCGTTATTCATAAATCCTCCAATGTGGATTGAGTTAGGGGTTGCTGTTCAGTATGGCTTCACTTATACGTTGAATGCCCATTCGCCTTTTCGCATGACAGGTTCGCGCGAACCGTCCTGTTTGATTCCGTCGATATCCATCTCCGCAGACCCGATCATGAAGTCCACGTGGATCAGACTCTTGTTTCCGCCGCGCGATGTGAATTCATCATCGGTCATATCTGCTCCGCCTTGCATCGATGTTTTGTAGGCGTTGCCCAACGCAAGGTGGGACGACGCATTTTCATCGAAGAGGGTATTGTAGAAAAGGATTCCGCTCTGGCTGATGGGTGAGCTATTGGGGACGAGAGCCACTTCGCCGAGGCGGCCTGCGTTTTCATCCGTTTCGATGAGCTTGCGGAGATCGGTTTCGCCTTTTTTCGCGGAGGAATTAACCGCGCGTCCGTTTTCGAAACGGATGCTGAATTCCTCCATCAAGACGCCTTGATTATTCAATGGAAGGGTGGCGGTGACAATGCCATCGACCCTGTCTTTGTGTGGCAAGGTGAAGACTTCTTCGGTGGGAAGATTCACCGTGCCGGTGATCCCATTTGTGAAGGATTCCTGCGCGCCTCCCCAAACGTGATCCTCTGGCAGGCCGATGGTCAGGTCGGTGCCGGGTGCTTTGTAGCGCAGACTGGTATATTTTTTGTGATTAAGGTAATCCTTGTATTTGTCCAGCTTTTGGATGTGTTCTTTCCACGCTTGTACCGGGTCTGGGGTGTTAATGCGGCAGGCGCTAAAGATCGCTTCCCATAACTTTTCTTGAGCTTCCTCTACAGGGAGATTAGGGAATACTTTTTTAGCCCATGCAGGGGTTGCCGTGGACACGACGCACCAGTTGGAGTGGTTGCTGTATTTGCGAAGAGGCTCGCCGATTTTTTGTGACAGCGTTTTTCTGGTGATGGCGATGCGGTCTGAGTCGATGCCGTTGTACAGATCCGGGTTAAGAGAGTGAAAAGCGAGTTCGGCATCACCGCGCTTGTAATATTCTTCGTAGCGGTGGAGCATCCATTCGGGCAGGCTGGTCAGTGTTTCAGGGTCGGCATATTGCAAGCGGATGCGTTTGATGTTTTCATCGTCCCAAAGAACATCCACGTATCTTGCGCCGGCTTTGTACGCACTTTCGGCAACCTTTCGGATGAATGGCGCGTCTTCGATAATTCCCCGAATGGACAGGTTCTGGTCACTTCGCAGATTCAGGCCGACCTTGACAACGACATCGGCGTATTTTTCGAGGAGTCGGTCGAATTCCTGTTTGTTCATGATTCACCTTTAATTATTGAGATAAAAAACTCCCGCCGAATGAAATTCAGCAGGAGTTTTGATTTATGCTTCGAACGCCCATTCGCCCTGACGCATGACAGGTTCGCGCGACCCGTCCTTTTTGATACCGTCGATGTCCATTTTTGGGGAACCGATCATGAAGTCGACATGGTTGAGGCTGACGTTTCCACCGGCGCTGACAAATTCCTCGTCATTCAACTCCGCTCCACCCGTAAGTGTGAAGCGGTAGGCTCTTCCGATCGCAATGTGACAGGATGCATTTTCGTCGTAGAGTGTGTTGTAGAAAAGATGTCCGCGTTTTGCGATGGGGGAACTGGCAGGAACGAGTGCCACTTCGCCGAGGCGATGCGAACCTTCATCTGTATCCACCAGTCTTTGCAGGGCGGCTTCGCCTTTCTTTGCATTGACCTTGACGATGCGTCCGTTTTCAAAGGTCACTTGAAAATCTTCGATCAATGTGCCGCCGTAGCTTAGCGGGAAGGTGGATGTGACAATGCCATCGGCGCGGTTTCTATCGGGAAGGGTAAACACTTCCTCAGTGGGCATGTTGGCTGTGAAGATCACGCCATTTTGTGCCATGGATTGCGCACTGATCCATTGATGTCCATTTGGAAGACCGAGCGTAAAATCTGTGCCGGGTGCAGAGTAATGCAAGCCGGTGTATTGTTTTGCCTGCATATATTTTCCGCGTTTGCGAAGATTGACGATGTGAGCTTCCCAGGCGGCAATGGGATCGGGTTGGTCGATGCGTGTGGTTTCGAAAATCGCATCCCATAATTTTTGTTGGGCTTTTTCTGGTTCAAGATCCGGGAAAATTTTCTTTGCCCATTCTTCACCAGCTGCGGCCACCACACACCAGTTGACGGCATTCGTGGTGACTCTTTCACCGACCCTGCTGTAGTGATTTAAATGGGTCTTTTGCATGGCCCCGACGATTTCAGGGTCAAGACCGCCGAGCAGGTCTGGGTTCGAGCCGTTGATGGAAAGCAGGGCATCTCCATTTTCGATCATTTTCATGACCGCATCCACCTGCCAGGTTGGATATTCATCGTAGGAATCGCGCGGCGCATTTTGAACACGCAGGCGCATCATTTCTTCATCACTCCAAAGCACTTCCACATACTTTGCACCGACCGCGTATGCGGCCTTGGCAACTTCACGAACCAGCGGGGCAAATTGATATGGGACGCCGCGTGTGGCGGCAAGCGTGATGATCAGGCGTTGACCTGCACGTATGTTCAGGCCTACTTTTACGATTGCTTCAGCATACTTCTGCAATAATTCTTGATGTGTTTTTCCAGACATGGGATCTCGGGGTAGAGGATTTTTTCCAAGTATAGCACGGACAACTATTTTTCGCCCTTGGAATTACTTTCTGTTTCATATTTAAGTTGCGATCGGTGGGGTAGATAAAAAATGGCCGGGCGAGTTTCGCCGCGGCCATTTTTGTCGGTTACACCTGGAATTTTACTGGTGAACTTGTCTTTTGTTCTTCCCCGTCTTCGAGCTTGCTCAATGGCAGAATGACATGGAATTGACTGCCGGGAAAGTTGATTTCGTCATAGCCCGGGCTTTCCACGTAAATTCGCCCGCCATGCGCTTCGACAATTCCTTTTGCAAGCGCCAACCCCAGGCCTGCACCGCTGCCTTTGAAGCGGGTCTTGCTGGTAGAGTGCTTGCCCAGTTCACCGGGTTGATAGAATTTTGTGAAGATGATCTCGCGGAAATTCGGATCTACACCGACGCCTGTGTCGGCGATAACGATCTCAAGACCGCCGTTGGGCAGGTCAATGATCGCGGGGATGCTGTGCCCGGTGACGGTGATCTTTCCATTATTGGGCGTGAATTTGACCGCGTTGCGGATCAGGTGATGGAATAACTTCCGCAGCAAATTGGGGTCAGATTTGACATGCGGGAGGTTGGGTAGGTCAATGGTGAGCGATTGTTTTCGCTCCTTGATCGAAGAGGCCTGCTCAATACAGATTTCCTGGATCAAATGCCCAAGCTCAACGGGTTGGATGTGCGGTTTGAGGGAGCGCGCATCGATCTGGGCGATGTCGAACATCGAGTCCATGACTTCGTGCAGACGGATGGTGCCATCGTGGATGCTGTTCATGATCTGCTTGAAGTTCGGGTCGAGATTGGTATCTTCCAACAGCATTTCTGTGTAGCCTTTGATTACGGTCAATGGTGTACGTAATTCATGCGAAGCAATGCTGATGAAGTCGGATTTTGCCTGATCGATACGTTCGAGGTCGCGATTGTTCTTTTCCAGTGCGCGCCGAGCCTGACGCAGTTCGTTGTTCAGACGCATGAGGTTGTCCACCAGCCTTGCGTTTTCCAACGCGACAGCAGTTTGATTCGCGTGTGAACCCAGGGTGACGAGGTCTTCATTGGTGTAGCGGTTGCGGCTGAGTTTTGGACCAAATGCGAGCAGGCCGATCCATTGTTTTTTTGCAAAGATGGGAATGTACACTTCGGTGTGAAGCTGGTTGAACCAATCCCGCTCAAAGGGCGAAGCAGACCGAAATACCGGGAGCAGGTCAAGGTCATATTGAAGAAGCGGTTTTTGTTCCCGTATGAAATACGAAGCGATGATCCCGTTCTCATCCAATTCCACGGCGATCATTTGTCGTTCTTCGGGACTGCGCGCCGAGCGAAGCCTGTAGGTTTTATGTCCGTCTGCTTCGCGGTCCGAATCTACCAGGAATAGAAATCCGCGCTCGATCTGCATGGCTTCAAGAATGATGCCGACTGCGATGCTCGCAAGGCGGTCCATGTCCAAGATGTTGCTGATGCTTTCACTGTATTTATGGATGGTGTGACTGGGGTTATATTGATCGCCCTTTACCCAATTATTGACCGCGCGCGAAACCAGATTGAGCATCGGAGCGAACATCAAAGTAAGCAGCAATGCGATAAATGCACCCGCGAGCAGCGGATTGAAGTTTTTCGATGTCCCGAAAACGGCCTGCAGTAGTAAATACCCCGCCGCATAAACACCGACGATGACGATTGAGATTAATGCGTAAGCGAGGAGGCGTCGAAAGATTTGTTTCAAGTCGGGGACGTTGTGCGTGCCGATGACATAGGCCATCAAAACCGCGGCCATCAAACGCAAAGGCTGGCCTGCGATGAATGTGTTGGAGAAAAGCAATACATCGTTGATGAACAACAGAAAAACGGTCGGCCACCAATAGTTCAAGCGATTACGGAACAACTGCTGGCGCGCCTGTTTGTTTTCGTTTGAAATGGCAAGCACCAGCGAGATCGAAATAATGAGCCAGCCCAAGATCGCCCACGCTGGCCCGAGCCGTTCACGCTGTAATGTCAGTGTGCCATTGGACCAAAGCACATCGGGAAGTTTGAGCGCGTTGGTCAATATCAGCGCAAGCCCAAGCATCCAGAGGATCCACACACCGACCCAGATCCACCAATTTTCATGCTTCATGAATGTTTGGAAGGCCAGCATCAGTATTGTTATGAGCGTGAACGCTACATAGATCTGGATTTCCTGAAATGGCAGTGCGCTGCCTTTTGAGGCTTCGATCGCTTCGGCTACATTCAAGACCATTGCGATCAAGGCAAAGGAGGCCGCCAGCCATATGGATGCGCCATGACCATCGTCTCGCCGCTGCATGGCAAAGAAAATAATGGGAAGATATAAGGCTCCCAAAAGGAGCAATAAAACGAATAATGTGGGTGATGTATTCATGCTTGCAGGGAGGGATTTTACCCGAAAAAATTCGTTAATCGGTTATCATTGTTGTTATGCTAATCTCCCGCGCATCCCGTCTTAAATACAATTTTTCTGTGGATTTTTTTCGCCCGGACGGACACGTAACCTTCGCGGATCTCGCCGCCGCCCGAGCCTTTGCCGCACAAATGTCAGCGCCTCGTACTGACCCGGTACCTGGTTCTGACCTATATGCATTTTTCCTGCTGGATGAGGCCTACCACATCATCCTCAAACATTATTTCAGTAGATACACCGGCGTCATGGGGCGCGCCATGGGGGTGTTGCAGTCCAACCTCGGTTCAAAATATGACCTGACTCTCGGCAAATTCATCGAGGAATTTCCGCCCATGTCCGTCTTCCTCGGACAGACAACCGCAGGCGTATATCTCGCTACGAAACTTCCGAACTTCGGCGATTTCGGTCATGGTGTACGTGCCGCCGCTGTCGAAGAAATGTTGCTGATCAATAATTCCAATAACAACCCAGCCCTGACCCGCTATAAGACCCTGATCGATGAATCGGTGATGGCCGGTTCGGCTTACAAAGAACTAGTGCAATTGTTGCTTGATTTCTTTGCCCGCCAGCCGGGGTTCGGGAATGGGGAATTTGCGTTGGGCGAAACCCTCAATGAACTGCTGACCGCGCCCATCAAAGCCTCTCCTGATTCGCTTGAAGGTCAGTTGCGATTTATCGTTCAGAAGTGGGGACATTTGCTTGGCGATTCATTCTCTGCAAAATTGCTGCGCGGCATGGACTTCCTCCGCGAAGAGACCATCCGTTTGCAAACCAAACAGATCGATTCTTCTCAAAAGGTTGAAACTTATGTACCAAGTTTTGGCGGCAGCGAATATGCCGAATACGAACGCTACAGCCCGGACAAAGAGTGGATGCCGCGTCTCGTTTTGCTTGCAAAGAATTCCTATGTTTGGCTCAGCCAGCTTTCCAAGAAATATCAGCGTGAAATCGTCACCCTCGACCAGATCCCCGACGAAGAGTTGGACTTGCTCGCTTCTCGTGGATTTACCGGGTTGTGGCTCATTGGTCTGTGGGAACGCAGCCGCGCTTCACAGCTTATCAAACAACGCATGGGGCAGGCAGACGCGGTTGCTTCGGCATATTCGCTCCACTCCTATGACATCGCCAATGATCTTGGCGGCTGGAACGCGTTGAACAATCTTCGTTCCCGTGCATGGGCGCGCGGCATTCGACTCTCTGCTGACATGGTTCCCAATCACATGGGCATCGATTCAACCTGGGTAGTAGAGCATCCTGATTGGTTCTTGTCCACCCCGAACTCCCCATATCCATCTTATTCATTCCGCTCGGAAAATCTTTCCGATGATCTGCGGGTTGGCATTTATCTCGAAGATCATTACTACGACAAGACCGATGCCTCTGTTGTCTTTCAGCGCCGCGACCTGCAAAATGGCGACCTGCGTTATATCTATCATGGTAATGACGGCACATCCTTCCCATGGAATGACACAGCACAATTGGATTACACCAATCCCGTTGTGCGCGAAGCGGTCATTCAGGTCATTTTGCATGTGGCGCGCAATTTTCCCGTCATCCGCTTTGATGCGGCGATGACTCTCGCCAAGAAGCACGTTCAACGATTATGGTTTCCCGAACCTGGCGCGGGCGGCGCGATTCCATCACGCTCGCAATATGGCATGACCAAATCTGAATTTGAGGATAAAGTCCCCGAGGAGTTTTGGCGTGAGGTTGTAGATCGCGTCGCTGCGGAAGTTCCCGATACGCTTTTGCTTGCAGAGGCTTTCTGGTTGATGGAGGGGTATTTTGTGCGCACGCTTGGTATGCACCGCGTTTACAACTCTGCGTTCATGCACATGCTGCGTGATGAAGACAATGCCAAGTATCGCCTTGCCATCAAGAACACGCTTGAATTCGATCCGCAGATCCTCAAGCGCTATGTCAACTTCATGAACAATCCTGACGAAAAGACCGCCGTTGAGCAATTCGGCAGCGGTGATAAATATTTCGGCATTTGCACGGTCCTCTCCACACTGCCAGGGTTGCCCATGTTCGGACATGGACAGGTGGAAGGCTTTGCTGAAAAATATGGCATGGAATATCGCCGCGCCAAACTGGATGAAACTGCTGATGACGGACTCATTCGTGGTCATGAATGGCGGATCTTCCCGCTTCTTCACCGCCGACACCTGTTCGCTGACGTGGAGAAGTTTCTGCTCTTTGACTTTTACACCTCAAGCGGCAATGTGAACGAAGATGTATTCGCATACTCCAACCGCCACAACGACGAACGCGGACTCGTTGTTTATCACAACCGCTTCGCCAACACCAGCGGCTGGATCAAAACCTCCGCCGCATACATTGATAAATCCTCGGGTAGAACCGTCCGCAAGAATCTTGCCGAAGGACTCAGCCTGCCGCGCGTGGGGCACGTTATTTTCAAAGATTATTCTTCCCAACTCGAATACATCCGTTCCTGCAAGGAGATTTGGGAAAAAGGTATGTACATCGAACTCGGCGCCTATCAATGCCACGCCTTCGTGGATTTCCGCTTTGTCGGCGACAGCGAATGGCAGGCCATTTGCGATCAACTGAACGGCGCAGGTGTCCCATCCATGCAGGATAAGTGGAAGGAAATGTTTGCCGCCAAAGAAAAGACCCCAGTTGTGGAAGCTCCAGTCAAGAAAGTAAGAAGAAAGAAGAAAGAAGTGAGTTTAGCCAAGGCGAAGAAGGTTCCTGCCAAAAAGAAAGCAATTGTAAAAAAGACCGCCGTCAAGAAGGCTGAGCCCAAAACGAAGAAACCTAATGCAAAGCCTGCGGTAAAAGTCAAGAAGGCTGTCCCTGCCAAGGCGAAGGTTGTGAAAAAGACAAAGCCGATTGCAAAGAAGTCCAAGAAGGAAGTGGAAGCTCAAAAGCCAACTGTCTCTACAAAGGCAAAGAAGCCTGTCAGGAAAAAAAGCTCAAATTCTGCGGCGACAAAAAAGAAGTAGAAGTAACTGAAAGGAGGTCTCATGAAACTCTCATGAGACCTCCTTTTTTGGTTTCATGATGGCGATCAGAGTTTGTATAGGAGGGAACTCATTATTAATGTAGAAGCAATTATCGGCTAAGCCTGAATCGGGCACTGGTTTGCGTGTAGTCAATTTATTGTGAAAGTCTCAAACCCTACAAATACCATACGAATCCATGACAATCGGATATTTGTTATTGACTTGCATTTTGAAAAGTACTATACTCATCACATCGAGGTAACGCCCATATGCGCTTATTTCACGGAAATACTCAGGCAAGTTGATTAAACACACGCGGATATCCCCGCGTGTGTTTTTTTATAATCCCCAAAAAAGGAGATACATACAATGGATTCTGGACTGATTGGAAAAGTAGAAAAGGCAAAACGTTACGCAGAGGACCGACACCGCTTCCTCTTTAATCAATTTGACCTTAATTTCCACGGCGATAATAGTGAGCACCATGTTAGTTACAATAAAGGTGTTTTTAATTGCGACTGCGAATTTTTCATTACCCATAAGCGCTGCGGTCACTCAATGGCGCTGGAGATCCTGCTCAAAGGCATGATTGTCGAGACTGTTGAAGCCTAAAAACTGAATACTGAGGCTGCCCTCCGCAAATGCGCAGGGCAGTTTTTTTGTATTACCCTGTTGGACCGCTGAATTGTTGCTTCGCTGATTTGCTCACTCCCATGGAATTCTCAGTAAATCCTAAACTTTTTGGTGTACAATTTTCTTTATGAAATCACAATTTTCCCGACGCGACTTCTTAAAACTTGGCGGGCTTACCCTGGGTGGGCTGGCGTTTTCGCCCTTCCTGCCTGGGTTGACCGATTTTGACGATGGGTTCGTGGTGCGTATCGCCACCGACCAAATGCCTGTGCGTTCCGACCCGAAGGATGAAAGCCGAATTTACCAGACTTGGTATCGCGATGACCTTGTGCATGTGTACGAAGAAGTGAAAGCCGAAGAACCAAAACATAATCCCGTCTGGTATCGCGTGTGGGGCGGTTATCTGCATCGCGGACGTCTGCACCGCGTGAAGACCATTTATCAAACTCCTGTATCCAGCATCCCTGAAGGAAAAAGACTTCTTACTGAATCCACGGTTCCCTATACTACTCCGTATCGCTTCACAAAAGCACGAGGTTGGGAGGCTCTTACTCCCCCGATCTATTATGGTTCGGTACACTGGGTGGATGGGGTGACGGAAGGCCCCAAGATGGCCGATTACACAGGCGCATGGTATCGCATTTATGATGAGTTGGATTCGAATGTGCCATATTATGTGCCCGCCATCCATTTGCGTGTTTTGCCAACCAGCTACTTTGAACCGATCACACCTGAAGTTCCTTACGATGATAAATTGATCGAAGTAAATCTCACAACGCAAACACTGGTTGCCTATGAATATGGAAAGTCCGTTTTTCAGACGAACATTTCCTCGGGCATTCGCGGCGGCGGCTTGGGTGGTGAGAAGGGGATTTCCACGACAACACCGAACGGTAAATTCACCGTTTTAGACAAAGTCCCAGCCAAGCACATGGGTTACAGCTACTTTAGCATTGGAAAAGGCGGCGATGTGACCACCGATGAAAGCGGATATGTGCTGCCTGGCATTCCCTGGTCGACGTTTTTCACCCCTGTCGGCCATGCTTTTCATGGAACCTACTGGCACGAGAACTTTGGCCAGGAGATGAGCCACGGTTGTATCAACATGCGCACCAATGAAGCCAACTGGATCTTCCGCTGGGTACAGCCAGATCACAGCCCCGATGCGGTCTCCAATCATCGCGGACGCGGCACAAAAGTGGAAATCCATTATTAATTCTTTTGTGGATTTCCTGCCCTCATCCTTAATCTCACCCCAAAGATCTGACAACCCCTATGCCTATTCTTAGCTGGAAGGGAAAGCATCTCGCCGCGCCTGCGCCTGCTTCTCTAATTCAAGATGCCATTCTCTACCCGAAAGGAAACGGCTATCCCAAAGCCCGTCCCGATGGACGAGTCGTTTTGGGGGATAACCTCTCCATCATGGCGGCGCTTCTCCCCGAATACGAAGGCCGTATTGACCTGATCTACGCCGATCCTCCGTTTTTCACAAACCGAAAATTTTCCGCGCGTATTGGCCGCGGCGAAGATTCGCGCAAACCCTCAAAATGGAAACTGGCCGAGGGGTATCACGATGCCTGGCCTGATCTTGATTCGTATTTGCAGTTTTTGTACGAACGGCTTGCGTTAATGGTTCGTCTGCTTTCACCAAATGGGACGTTATATCTCCACTTGGATTGGCATGCAGACGCTTACGCTCGTTTGATTCTTGATGAACTGCTGGGTTCGGAGGGTGTTTTTATCAATGAGATCATCTGGGCCTATCACGGTCCATCTCCGATCAAAACAGCGTTCAATCGAAAGCACGATACGATTCTGTCCTATGCAAAAGGCAGGGATTATACGTTCAATGTGGATGCTGTCCGCGAGCCGTATAACCAAAGCACGATCAATACATTCAAATCATCGCGTAAAGCAGGGTTTGGAAAGATTCCCAATCTTGAGCGTGGAAAAGTGCCTGAAGATTGGTGGTATTTCCCCGTTGTGGCGCGGCTTCACAACGAGCGCACAGGATACCCGACTCAAAAGCCTGAGGCTTTGATGGAGCGGATCATCCTTGCGTCATCCAATAAAGGCGATCTGGTTGCGGATTTCTTTTGCGGTTCGGGGACAACTGCACTGGTGGCCGCAAAACATGGCAGAAAATTTATCACCAGCGATAAGGCCATTCGCGCCGTGAATACCGCGCGCGGACGGTTGACAGACATGGATGCTGTGTTCTCGCTTGAACGAGACGCTTCCATAAAGAGCGACCTTGTAGCAGCAGCAAAGAATGTAAAGGTACACGTCTCTGAAAATTCCATTCGCTTGGAAACCAAACTGAAACTGGATTTCTGGGAAGTGGACCCTGATTGGGATGGGAAAGTGTTCAAGAGCGTGGCGCAGGTTCAACGGCACGTGAGAAGCGGTGAAATTCCCCTGGAGTTAAAAATAAAAATCGGGCACAAGCGCAAGGCTTGCATCCGATTGGTGACGGTTCAGGGAAAACAGGTCCAGCTAGATATCTAGGCGATACCCAACGCCGCGGATCGTTTTTAGGAATTTTGGATTATCAGGGTCAAGTTCTATGGCGCGTCGAAGCCATGAGATGTGTACATCAAGGGTACGTGTGTCGCCGGTGTAATTTGTTTCCCATGCTTTTTTGAACAGGGGTTCGCGTTCGACCACTTCGCCGTGTTTATCCATTAGTAAATGTAACAAGGTCACAAGGCGCGGGGTGAGCTTTGTGCTTCTGCCGAGGCAGCGTACGCGGCGTTTTTCCAGATCGAGCCGAATGGGGCCGACATGCAAAACGTTCTTTCCATCGCCTGGTAAAAGCGGTTTGATGCGGTTGACAAGCTTTTGTACGGTGAATGGCAATGCAAGCACGGCATCTGCTGCATCTTTATTTACATCGCCTTCGTTTTCAACGATCAGGATAATGGGAAGCTTTGCATCTTTTTCGCGAATGGCCTGACAGATGCGCAGGCCCGTGCTGCGCAGGGATGCGGCATTGATCACCACAAGGCTGGGGCTGACATCTTTAAGATGCGCAACCGCCTTACTGCCATTTGGGGCAGTTTGTACATCAAATCCCTTCTTTTGCAAATCAGATGCAAAGGAAGGGATTTCTGAATGGTGAACTTCAATGACCAGAAGTGTTGTGGTCTTCATAATATGTGAATGGATGATGCCTGTGTTCTATAGAGGAATACTTAACAATTTGTTGTTGATTTGAGTAAGTTGATTTTGTTAAGGTTTTGGTATTATACACTAAATCTTAACAAATTGTTTTTAATCAAAGGTACTATTCCATATTAATTGAATTGTCATGCACAGGTTTCTCGCAATAACAGTTTTATTGCTTTGCTTGACTTTTATATGAGGTGTATGGTAATATCGGCGGGCTTTACTATACGATGCGGGGTGGAGCAGTGGCAGCTCGTCGGGCTCATAACCCGAAGGTCGCAGGTTCAAATCCTGCCCCCGCTACTAAATAAAGAAGAGACCGAAAGGTCTCTTCTTTATTTTTTGATATCTACCATTTGCAGTCGGGGGTTGTGTTGATGCCTGCAGATTTTCCAACGCGTTTGTACATCGTTACATTGGTGAATGGCTCATCGAGCAGGCCATCATGAATGGCCCAAGAGCGTTTGCGGATTCCATTTGCGGCTTCGGGTTGGCGGAATGGAGTTGAGCCATCGAGCTTTACGGCGAGGTCGCCTCCGCTTTGAAAACCTGCGTGGATGCTGTCCATGAGACGTTTGCCGACCTGATATGAAAAGCCGTAGCGTTCAAAGATGACCGCGTTGTGATAATACAACGGCTCGACGAAATACATGTCGTGCCCAAGCGCGGTGACGAATCCCTCGAAGGCTTCAATGGCCTGGCCCAATAATCTTAATCCGCGGCGTACCTGGCCTGGAGCGAGACCCGCTTCGAGAGCTTCTGTTTCCGCTGCGATGTTTCTTTGCAGGGTGCCGAATTTGGTTGGGGAGCCGTTCGGCATTTTGTCCACATTGAAGCGCGGAGAGTCTGGGTCGTTGAGGATGTAGAGCAGGACGTGGATCTGTCCATTGAGGGTGTCGGTGAGGTGGGCGTACAAAATGGGGTCGGGAAAATCGACCTGGTGATAGAGGCGCATCTCCACGTCTGTTGAGCCAGTGGCAAAGCGGAATTGCAACAGGTTGTACCCTGCGGCTGAGGTGAGCGGCGGGATATTATATTTTTCCAAAAGGGCTGTGGGGATATAGCGCGCGTAAATGGCGCGCTTTTCTGATTCATGCAGCAGATTGATTCCGCCGATGGTGGAGGGGGGCATGGTGTAGTCTCCTTGTCGCTAGTCTTATCGTCTTGTAGTCGGACTGGCAGACCACAGGGCTAGTGACTAACCGACTATCTCACTCTTGTCGCGCGTTCGTTGCTGCGGGCTTCGTCGCGTTTGGCGATGGTGGCGCGCTTGTCGTAGGCTTTTTTGCCTTTTGCGAGGGCGATCTCGATCTTGGCGCGACCGTCTTTCAGGTAGACCCGGGTCGGCACGACGGTATTGCCCTTGATGCGGACGTTGTTCCACAGTTCGCGGATCTGCTTTTTGTGCAGGAGCAGACGTCGCTTGCGCTTCGGTTCGTGGTTGAAGTATTTCCCAGCCTGTTCGTAGGGGGCGATGTGCGATTCGACCAGCCAGGCTTCTTCGGCATTGGGAATATCGATGAAGGCTTCCTGGATGCTGATCTGTCCGGCGCGGATGGATTTGATCTCCGAGCCATGCAAGACGAGGCCTGCCTCGAATTTTTCCATGAGGAAGTATTCGAAGCTGGCTTTGCGGTTGGTTGCGATTACTTTAATATCTTCTGTCACGGTTTGATTTTAGCATAAGTAAGGTGATGGAAGAGATCTTGTTGACGGTTGGCGGTTGTTAGCCCCATTTGTGGACGGAGAGTCCTGCGAGGATGCGGAGGATGCCGATGAGGATGAGGGCGTTGACGAGGCCTGCCATATCTGCGATGGCGGGGGCGATGAGGGAGCCTGTGAGAATGGCAGTGTTGAGGATGATGGAATACCACGCGAGGTGCGAGGGTCGGTCATTGGGGGGGATTTTTTCGAGCATGTAGTTGATGTAGGCGCCGTTGATCATGGCGAAGAGGAAGCCGCCGATGAAGGAGAGGCCATAGAATTGCCAGGTGTTTTCAGAGAAGGCAAGCAGGAGCGGATAGATCGCCATGCCTGCCGCACCCCATGCGGTGACCAGCTTATTGCCATAACGGTGAGCGATGCGGCGAAATTGAGTGGAGCCGATGAGCACAGTAAGGTAATACAGGGCGGTGCCGATGCCGATATTGTTGTCGTTGAGGTTGAGGACGCGTACGTTGTAGAGCGGATAGATGGGCGTGGGCAGGAAATGCGTAAAGTGGAAGAAGAAGAGCACGAGTAGAACATTTCTGAAGGGTGTCTTCCAGATGTCGAGGCGGAGGGCGGAGTGGATGCCACGGGGAGAGTCTGTTTGGGATGTTGGGGCAGGTAGCGGCGAGACAGAGAGCGGGGCGGTCTCTTCCAAAGGGGTGACATGATAAATGTGGTAACTGCTCATCGCCGCGCCGAATGCTCCAATCGCAAAGATGACTTGATAGCCTGTTTCAAAGGGCAGGCTTTTGAGGATGGTGCCTGCCATGAGCGAGGTGAGCATGTATGCGATGGCGAAGGTGACGTTGCGCGTGCCTGCCACTTGTGCGCGGAAGCGGTCGGGGACGGATTCGGCGAAGAGGGCGTTGAAGCCGACGCCGAGCGGGGTGAGGGGGATGGCCATGAGGAAGGCGAGGATGATGAGCGCCCAGATCTGGCCTTGGGCGTCGAAGAGCCAGGGGAGGGGAATCCAGAAGAAGTAGCCGATGCGGAATACGACGGAGGACCAGAAGACGGCGCGGCCTGTGTGGCGTTTTTCGATCCAGCGGCCTGCGGGGATGGCGAGGAAGAGGTTGACGACGGCGGCCATGGCGGCGAGCAGGCCGATCTGAAAGCCCGTTGCGCCGAGGCGCGTGGCGTAGACGTTGAGGAAGTTTACGGCGGTGCCGCTGAGGACACCGAACCAGGCGATGTCAAAGTAGAGGTGGGCGAAGTTGGAGCGGTATTTTTCGGGGACGTCGGATTGTTGAAAGATGTTGAAACGCATGGAGTGATTATAACTATGATTGGGGATTTACAACTTCTTCATATTTCTTCCGCATTTCCGCCACCCAATCGAATCTCCCTGGTTATAGAATGACGGCATCATTCATCAAGGAGAACCCTATGTCGAAACAAAACATAAACAAACTATTGCTCGATCTGGGCACATTTATCACACTGCTGGTGGTCAGCGCGCCGCGCTTTACTGGCGAGACCATTCACGAGTGGCTGTCATTGGCTCTGGGCGGGGCGATCGTCGTCCATCTGCTCTTGAATTGGAATTGGATCGTGGAAGTCACCGCGCGTTTGTTCACGAAGTCTGCGAAGAACTCCCGCCTCAACTACGTGCTGAATTGGGCGCTGTTCGCCAGCGGAATCATGATCATGCTCTCGGGGCTGATGATCTCGAAATCGGTGGTGCCCTTCTTCGGGTTGACCCTGCCGCAAAATATGTCCTGGAAGGAATTGCATGAGGTGTCCACGAACATCACCATGATCTTGATGGGTCTGCATGTGGCCCAACACTGGAATTGGATCGTCAGTATGTTCAAACGCATTTTCACTCCATCCATCCCCGCGCAGACCGCATCTCCCGTCCTATCCATTCAGCGAAAGGATGCCCGCACATGAAGACTATTCTCAAAATACTCTTGATCCTTGTCGTTGCGGTGATGATCGGCGGAACCTTCTACGGAGCCGTGACCGCCTCCTCTTCAGGGACAGATGGAACCATCTTGCAAGAACGTCCGCAGCCAGGTGACTTTCCACTCGATGGCGAATTCACTCCGCCTGACCGTGAAGATTTCGATGACGGGGTGCAATTCCCAGCCGAGATGATCAAAAGCCTGGTAATCATGACCGTTGTTGCTACAGTCTACTTGAACATCACCAAATACTTCGGCAGGAAAAAGCCTGCCATGCCAACCAGTTTATAAACACCCCAAAACACTTTCCCCAGCTTGCCAGTTAGGGAAAGTGTTTACAACTTCTTCACAATTAATCCGCAAAACCCTCATCACAAAATATAATAACCTCATAAAATTGGGCAGCTTGTAAAACCGCCCAAGACCCGAAAGAAAATGTTCACAGGGTTGGCAATGAATTTCAAGGAGAACTATGACCACAGAAGTTATCAAAAACACACCAGTCCAAACCAAAACCAAGTTATGGCTGGATGTCGTCCTTTTCATCGCGTTCCTCATTACGATGGAACCGCACCCGAGCGGGCTTGCCATTCATGAGTGGCTGAGCCTGGCGATGGTGCTGACGATGATCGTCCACCTGCTATTAAGCTGGGATTGGATCACCGAGATCTCGCGCCGCTTTCTGGGAAAACTGGGGACTCAAAACCGCATCAACTACATCTTGAACTGGTTGCTGTTCTTCGACGGGACTCTGCTCATTGTGTCTGGTGTGCTCATCTCGGAAGTGGCTCTGCCTGCGATGGGCATTCAACTACCCGCACGATTCGCATGGCGCAGGCTGCATGACCTATCTGCCAATTTGGGCCTGCTCATGCTGGGAATCCACACCGCCTTGCATTGGAGTTGGATCGTCAACACCGTGAATCGGTACGTGCTCAAACCTATTCTGGGTCTGTTTTCCTCGAAGCAGAAGAAGGACGCCGTCATATGAAAACGCTGGTGCGCACATTGGTCATTCTCGCCGTATTCTCGGTGACCGTGTTTTTGATGGTGATGGTGGTCAACACGGCTGGGAATCTCATCGATTCAGATGGTCCGCGTTTTGATGGAGGTGGGGCCCAGCTTCGTCCGCCGGGAGAGGGCGGCGATGAAAATTTCAGGCCTGAAGGCGACGACGGAGATCGCGAAAGCGGCACGCGCAGTTTTCGAATCAACAACTACAGACGGCTGGCTACTGGCATGGTCAAGGATACGATCGTGATCGGTGTTTTGGTGACTGTTATTGCTTTGCCGAAGAGTTTCTTCAAAAAGAAAAAGAAGACCCCTAAACCGACCCCCGCAAGCGGCGGAGCAGGCTGAACGATCAAATAGAAATCACCCCGAAACTAATATTTCGGGGTGATTTGTTAACTTTTGTCAGCGTAAATCAGCGTTCTTCTGCGTCCCAATTAAATACTGCGGATTGAATGCTAATCCCTAGCCAAAGGCAGGCGGATGATGGTTTTCATCCCTTTGCCTTTTTCGCTTTCAACCCAGATCCTGCCCTGATGCATTTCGATGATGGATTTAGCGATTGCAAGTCCCAGCCCGGAACCGCCTGCATCACGGTCACGAGTGCGTGAGGGATCCGCACGATAGAAACGGTCGAAGAGATGCGCGGCTTCTTCAGGGGTCACGCCTTCGCCGTTGTCTTGAATGGAGATCTCGACCTGATTCTCAACCTTGCTTACCGCCATGACAACCTGTCCCTCTTCGGGGGTGTAGCGCAGGGCATTATCGAGGATGTTGGTCAGCACCTGCGAAAAGCGGATCGGGTCAAGATTCGCTTTCACGCGAAGCGTCGCAGGAGCAGGCACAAGGTCCAATGTGATGCGCTTTTGATTGAACAGGGTCATGTAATGGGTTTTGATATCGCTCAATAGTTCGTTGATGTCCACGGGTTGGAATTCCACCGAAAGCTCGCCCGCATCGGCAAGAGACAACGTCCGCAGGTCGTTGACAAGTTTTTCAAGGCGGTCGGCTTCCTCGCGGATGATCTCAAAATTTTCATGTGAAGGCTGGAGCACACCATCATGCACTCCTTCGGCGTGACCGATGATGAGGCTGAGCGGCGTGCGCAGTTCGTGCGCAATATCGGCGGTCATTTGTTTGCGCAGGTTGAGCGAGCGCGCCAATTCATTGTTCATTTTATTAAATGAGGACGCAAGTTCGCCGATCTCATCACGGGAACGCACAGGCACCTGCTGTCCCAGTTTGCCATCGGCCATTTCATGGGTGACTTTCGTCAACTCGCGGATGGGGCGTGTGATGGTGCGTGAGAGGATCGTGCCAAGAATGAGTGCAAGTATGACTGTGCCAGCCGCGCTGAAGAAAATGGAATCGTTGAGGCGATGGATGAATTCATCCTCTATTGGATTTTTCTCGGGCGCTGAGTCGATCAGCAGGATGCCCACCGTTTCACCCTCCACTTGAATTGGAGTGCCTGCATCAATCTCCCTGGCGCTGACGATATCTTCAAACCAATATCCAGAACCAGCGACGACAATTTTGCCGTTGGCATCGGCGATGGAGAAAAAAAGCGGGCGGTCATTGCCCGGTTTGTAGTGATCGTTATCGAACGGCTTGAAATTATTTTCCAAACCTTCCCATGTTCGATTTTTTTGATAATGGTTTGCGAGCTGCTCCACCAGTTCGGCCTTGTATTGATCGCTGATGAATCTGTCGAATTCACGGTTTGTGGCGACGCGTGTAATTAAAACGATAATGCCTGTGCTGAACAGGCTCACGACAAGAAATGCCAGGATCAATTTAGAGGTTAATTTCATGTTCAGCCTTTGTTGAGGCGATACCCGACACCGTACACGGTTTCGATATAACGCGGTTTGCGCGGGTCATCTTCGATCTTGGCGCGCAGATTTTTGACATGCGTATCGATGGTGCGCTCATAGCCTTCATAGCGCACGCCCTGAATGACATCCAGCAAGTCGAGGCGCGAGAAAACGCGCCCGGGCGTCGCCATAAGTGCAGTCAGTAGATCGAATTCGGATGGAGTCAGGTCAATGCTGCGGTCTACCACAAGCACTTCACGAGAGTCACGGTTGACGGTGATCTCGCCTGCGCGCAGGGTCTTGGCTTTTGCCTCGGTTTTCCCGGTGCGGCGCAGTACGTTACGTACACGCGCCATGAGTTCGCGTGGCTTGAAAGGTTTGGTCACATAATCATCCGCGCCGAGCTCGAGTCCGATGACCTTGTCATCATCTTCCACTTTGGCGGTCAGCATAATGATGGGCGTATCGGCTTCAGCGCGATGGGTGCGCATAAAATCGTAGCCATTCATTTCGGGCATCATGATATCCAAAATGATCAGATCAGGTTTTTCTTTTTGTGCGATCGGCAGGGCGTCCTTGCCGTTATAAGCCGTGAAGACGCGATAGCCCTCCTGCATAAGATAACTTTGCACAAGGGAAACAAGGCGTTTTTCGTCGTCAACGATCAAGATGGTTTGAGGCATGGCAGTGCTTTCTAATTAAATGTTGCAGGTTTGAAGGTTATAAAGTTTGTTGATTGCATTATCTCATAAGGAGGCGGGATGTGGCTGTGAAGAAATTATGTGGATTTAAAACACCCGCCTCAAACGAAGCGGGTGTCTGATCCTGTTCAAGAGGCTGACTCTACGCCTCATCCTTTTTCTCGTCATCGCTGACGGGCGCTGCGGCTTCGGGGTCACTCGGCGCGGCGGTTGTTTCTGCGGCGACCTGCGTTACGCGGGTCAATTTCCATCCGCTCTTCTGCACGAACTTGTATCCGAACCAGAGCAAGGCACCCAACACCGCGAGGCGGATCAGCCCGAAGATGGGGGACATGAAGGGCATTCCACCGCCACGGCGGTCATTGCCGCGGAAGTTATCCTGATGTGGATTCATCTGTCCGCCCTTGGGACTTCCATCATTCTGGCGGTTTCCCTGCATCGGCGGCTGGAAATCACCGTCGAAATTGTGGGTGAAGGCGGGGCGTCCCGTCATGTTAGAGACATTCTGCATCATTCCAACGCGGAACCCAGCTCCACCAACCGCGGCAAGAACAATCAAGGTCAGTAAGGCTCCCAAGGTGTAGGTCAACCATTTTCTGTTTTTCATATTTTTCTCCAGTAATAATTTTTGGTATCTTCCTGCCTTTGCGGGCAGGGGATAAAGCGAACGCTTTATTGATCTTATTTTCCTACTGGAGAATTACATAAGGGTGGAGGAATTATGTGGAACTTGTGTGTTCATTTTTCAGCTCAAAGCCACCCAATTTATCTGTAGACCAGTCCCTGAGAACTGTTTTTGCTGAAATTCAAGATTTCCCCGTATTTCGAGAAACCCAACCGAGATGGACTTCGTATAAGCTATTAAAAGTCAAAAGAAAGGAAAGTACCATGGAAAATAATCATCGTAATACGGGTTCGTTGGTTGTGGGAGCATTGCTTGTTGTTTTCGGGGCGCTCGCCCTGCTTGGACAGATATTTGAAGGGCTGAATTTCTGGGGAATGTTATGGCCGTTATTCATTGTCGGCGTCGGTGCCATGTTCTTTGTAGGCATGTTCGCTGGCGGTAGGTCGGTTTCGGGGCTGGCGATCCCCGGCTCGATCATCACCACCATCGGTTTGATGTTGTTCCTGCAAAACCTGTTCAATCATTTTGAGAGTTGGTCCTATGGCTGGACCATCATCCTGATGTCGGTTGGCCTGGGGATCTTCATCATGGGCTGGTACGGAGAAGACGCCAGTCAGCGCGCGTCCGGTATGCGTGTGATGAAGATTGGCGCGATCTTGTTTGTGATCTTCGGTATATTCTTTGAGTCGATTTTCAACTCGTGGAGTTTCTCACGCTTTATCTTCCCCGTTGCCCTGATTCTGGTCGGGGGATATTTGGTCCTTTCCCGCGCAGGGATTTTGCCGAATCAGAAAAAGATGGAAGAACCTGCATCCGTTGATTCTTCCCAACCTCAACAATAAAAAGGAGAAAGAAATGAAAAAACGTGTCTCTTTATTTTTTCCATTGTCACTAATCGCAGCAGGGGTCCTCTGGCTGTTGATCCAAATGAACTTAATGCCCGCCGCAAACCTGTGGGCCTTGACCCATATCTGGCCCTTCCTGCTCATTGTCATGGGCCTCGGGTTGATCTTGCGCAGCTTTTGGGAAGGCGCAGGGCTGATCGTTTCCACACTGGTCGTCGTTGGGGCTGTGCTGGCCGTGGTCTTTGCTCCGCAGCTTGGCTGGGCAGGCGGCCCCGATTGGAAGATCGGCAGTAACTTCACAGGCGCAGTGGAAGGCTCTGGAAAGATCAAAACAGAAACCCGCAAAGTGGAGTCGTTCGATGCGATCTCCATTAATTACCCCGCAGAAGTGATCGTGGTTCAAGGCAAATCCGAATCCGTAAAAGTGGAAGCCGATGATAATCTTCTGCCGCAACTCAGCACCAAAGTGGTGGACGGACGGCTTGTCATCAAGAACAAGGAAACCGATTGGTCGAAGCGGGTGGAGGCATCTGACACCATCAAGATCACCATCACCGTGAAGGAGTTACGTGATGTGAATTTCACCACGGCTGGGAAGCTCCGCATCGAAAAACTTGAAACCGATTCGTTGAGCGTTGACCTGAGCGGCGCGGGTGAAGTGGAATTGGTTGACGTGAATGCCAAGTCTCTTGATTGCACGCTGGGCGGCGCAGGAAATATCAAAGCAACTGGAACTGCCGATGAGGTCAGCGTTGAGATCGATGGCTTCGGCAATTTCTATGGCGATGACCTGCAAAGCCTGACTGCCGACTTGACCATCAATGGCGCTGGAAACATTCAATTGAAAGTGAAAACCAGCCTTGATGCTGAAATCAATGGCGCAGGTTCCATTTCGTACTACGGCTCTCCCACTGTAGATCGCAGTGTCAATGGCGCAGGCTCCATCAGTCGTATGGGTGATTAACGCCTAAAAAAATCGCAGAGACACGAGGCGCGCAGAGGAAAATTCTCCGCAAGCTTGGTGTCTCTGCGGCTCAAAAAGCTCGGTCTTGTAAAGCGCGGTAAAACAGCCAGCGCCCGATGATCTCTTCGATCAGGACCAGCGCAAAGACCGTGACCGTGTTCCATAAAGTGAATTGACTAGCTGTGATTACCGCCCCGATGATCGCGGCGACGATCAATCCGCCCCTCAGCTTGTTGACTGCTCGAGGGGCACTTTCTTTAGCTGAGAGCAACAGCCCCAACTCTGCCACAAGGAATACAACCGTAATTCCCGCAAGAATAGCAGACGAAATATTGATTCCTGTGAACTGTGTTTCATAGGCCAAAACTCCCCACATCAATACATGTCCTAACAAAGCGGATGTGATAAAAAATCCCACAGTCGTGCGCCAGGTATTCCACGCGGGCATGACATGTAGACGATAGACCTTCGCCATGCTATAAATTAATCCAATCCCAAGCAGGGATGTAACCCACTTCGTTTCAGGCAACACAAACCCCGCCAGCCACCCCGCGCCGAACAAACCAAACAACAAAATCTCACGGCTCAACCATGACTTCTTCAAATGGAACGGCGCGCGCCACGCATTGCGTTTCGCACCGAGATGAGCAAATGAGAAAAATCCACCCAGCCCCAAACATGCACCGATGATCAAATACGGAACAAGGCGCAATAGCCAGGCATCAAATTCAACGAGATTCCATAACAGCGTAAACATCCACTGCGCAGCCCAAAACGCGCCAACCGCCATTTGAACCAACAGCGTAAACGCCACCAAAGGCATCTCACTCTTTTGGTGTTTGGGACGAATCTCCTCGTAATTGGAAATCTTCTTTTCCAAATTATTCCCCATCGCCACATGCGGCTTGACCATCAAATGCGGCTCAGTGCGTGAGTTATTCGGCAAAGGGAATGGATGTTCACTTGCGGGCAATTCCCAAAGTTCTGACCATTGACCATTGACGATGGACGATTGAATATCGTCCACCTCAACGAAGTTAAGCACCCGCATCGGACAAGCCGCAACACATGACGGAGGCAACCCCGCATCAATGTTATCGAAGCAGAAATTGCACTTCGACATTTGTCCCAGTTCAGGGTTGTAGCGCGGAGCATTGTACGGGCAAGCCCACGAGCAATAGCCGCATCCCATACATTTGGACGGGTCAATGTAAACAATCCCATCCGCGCGGTGGACATACGCATCGGTGGGACAAACCCCCGCGCACTTGGGATGCACGCAATGATTGCAGGCAATGGACAGGTTGTAGGCAAAGACATTATTCGTCCAAGCCTTGCCCGCCTGAACCCATCCCCCACCCGAAACCTCAATCACCCGCCGCCACATCACGCCGACAGGTAAATTATTTTTATCCTTGCACGCCTCCTGACAGGCTTTGCAGCCAGAGCAGGCAGATGCATCGAAGGTGAAGGCGTAGGTCATTTTGAACCGTCGATAGGCGTAGGGGCGAAGCATTGCTTCGCCCCTACCTTTTCAACCTGCACCATAATCGTCTGCTGCGCGGACCCAAACGCCAGCGGAGTCCATCTATGGGACGTGAGCACGTTGATACAGCCGCCGTGGTCAACGCCGTTTGCATCGGGTTTCCACCATGCGCCCTGCGGAATATCCACCACGCCAGGCAAAATGCGCGGCGTGACTCTGGCAGGGATGACCAATTCGCCGCGCTCATTCCACACGCGGACAAGGTCGCCGTCGTGGATGTCTCTTGCGGCGGCGTCTATCGGGTTGATGAAAATTCGCTGCGGAAATGCCTCTTGCAGCCAGTCGTTGTTGGCGTGCGTGGAGTGGACTCGCGCAAGGGTGTGATGTCCGATGGCTTGCAAAGTGTATTCGCCCTGAGCGGAGCCGCCTTCTTTTGGCGGCGGAGTCGAAGGGCGTTTTTCCGAAACCCGACGGAGCGTTTTTCTTTGGTTTTCTCGGTGTCTCCGTGATCCTGTTGGAATCAACAAGGGCTTCGACTGTGCTCGCGCTGCTAGCCCGAAAGGGGCTTTCCCATTCCTGAATATATTTCGGCACGGCGGGGATTTCGTTGGGGTTGCCCATGTCGTGCAGTTTTTTGGAGAAGATTTCGATTTTACCGCTGGGGGTGTTGAGCGGATATTTCATCGGGTCGGCGCGGAAATCGGCGAAGGCGATTTTTGGATTTGTGACAGGGTTGGAATATGCGCCAAGATTCTTTTCGATAAATTCGTCGAGAGTTGGCAACTCAGGAAAACGGGTTGACCTGAAAACATCCAAACACCATTCCACCCAATCTTTTTCATCGCGTCCTTCGGTGAAGGCTTCGCGGATGCCGAGTCGCTCGGCGAGGTCGGCGCAGATTTGGTAATCGGATTTTGACTCGCCAGGCGGCTCGACCAGTTTGGGTTGCAGAATCACTTCGTCGCCGTACTTCCAGCCGTCTTCGACGCCCCAGGTTTCGAACTGCGTGCAGGCGGGCAGGATGATGTCGGCGAACATGCCTGTGGGCGTGAGGAAATTATCCTGCACGACGATGAACTCCACTTTGGATTCGTCGCGCAGAATTTCAGCGGAGCGGTTCACGTCGGCGTGCTGGTTGATGAGGCAGTTTGTGGCGACGGCATAAATCAACTTGATATTATTTTGCAGGCGCGGCACGCCGAGAACTCCCTCAGCGGAGGTCAAGGCTTGGGCGCGCAAACAAGCCTCAGTCCAGAGAAAGACGGGGATGCTCGCTCGGACAGGATTCTCTCCCAGCGGGAAAACAGTCCAGTGAGGTCCACCATCGTCCGCTTGCAATCCCAATCCGCTTGCCCAGCCGCCAGAGATTCCCACGTTGCCCGAAATCGCGGCGAGCACACAGCCCGCGCGGACAACCTGCTCGCCATAGGCGCGGCGCTGCATCCCGTAGCCCTGAACCAACGCGGCGGGCTTGGACGTGGCGTACTCGCGGGCAATCCGCGCAATGGTGGCGGCGGGGACGGCGGTGATGGCTTCTGCCCATTCGGGCGTTTTGGGAATTCCGTCGCGCGCGCCAAGCAGGTAATCGGAGTAACTTTCGGCGCCCTCGACGGGCATTTGACTCGCGTCAAAGCCGACGCAATGCGTGCGGACAAAATCGGCGTCGTGCAAATTTTCGGTCAGCATCACGTACGCCATCGCGCTCATCATCGCGGCGTCGGTGCCAGGGCGGATGGGAATCCACTCGTCGGCGAGGGCGGCGGCAGAGAGCGAGTGACGCGGGTCAATGCAAACCACGTGCGCCCCGTTTTCCCGGGCAAGTTTGATGAAGTAATCGGAGTTGGTGCCGTCGCGCATCTCGGCGGGGTTCCAGCCCCACATGATGATGTAGCGGCTGTTGAGCCAGTCCTGCCGCTGGTTGCCCGTGACGAGCGTGCCGTAGACGGTGGGCGTGGCGATGTTGGTCGCGCCCCACGAATAGGAATTGTAAATGCCGAGACAGCCGCCAAAGAGATTCATCAGACGGCGGGCGACGTGCGACCCGTTGAGCTGGTTATAACTCCCCGTGCCGTACGGGACGAAAAGCGCGTCGTTGCCGTACTCGGACTTGATTCTAACCATCTGGCTGGAGACTTCGCCCAGAGCCTCGTCCCACGAAATGCGGACGAACTTCCCCTCGCCGCGCTTCCCCACCCGTTTGAGCGGATACAGCAACCTATCGGGATGATATTGTCGGCGCAGATAGGCACGTCCACGGGCGCAAGCGCGTAACTGCGGAGCGGCTATCGTGTCGGGTCGGTCATCCGTATCGAGGCGGACGATTTTCCCATCCTCGATGTGCGCGATCAGCAGACAACGTCCGCCGCAGTTGTGGGCGGGGCAGCCGACGCGGATTTTGGTAATTGGTAATTGGAGATTGGAACGGCTCACTATCCCAAGTGTAGGAGAATTAAGGATTGATAGGTAGTGATTATCCTCCCTACTTTTTGCACCTCTTCAGAGCTTATGCCAAAGCCAAACCCGCTTTGCTTTCGTACCTGCCATTCCCGCCCCCCCAAAAAAAAAACCCCCCCCCCCCACCCCCCCCCCCCCCCCCCCCCCCCCCCCCCCCCCCCCCCCCCCCCCCCCCCCCCAAAAAAAAAAAAAAAAAAAAAAAAAAAAAAAAAAAAAAAACGCAGAAGAATTTAATCATGTTTCGGTTTTTGGCTTCGTTATCCATCACCCAAAACAAGTAAGATTTCCAGAAAGTCACGAAAAAAAAAAACCCAATTTATTTACATTTAGTAGTTTTGGCATTTGCCAAAACACAGAGTTGGGTGGTCACCCAGGGGGGGGCGAAAAATTTCCCTTTTCTGAAAAAAAAAAAAAAAAAAAAAAAAAAAAAAAAAAAAAAAAAAAAAAAAAAAAAAAAAAAAAAAAAAAAAAAAAAAAAAAAAAAAAAAAAAAAAAAAAAAAAAAACCAACATAATCCTTCAGTCTATCAGCGGCATTTGACAAATCCATTAAGTCAACTGACATATCTCGACTATTAGCATACAAGTCTTCAAGAATTACAAAATTTGGGGTTCCATAATATGGTGGGTTTGGTTTCATATCCCTGTGCCCCCCAAAACATCACCCCATTCATATTGATCTCATAGGAACGTTATACCCCGAAAAAAAAAAAAAAAAAAAAAAAAAAAATTCGGATTAAGGCGATCTTAGGCGGTGCGACTGGATTGGGGGTTGTACTTCTAGGGGGGAAAAAAAAAAAAAAAAAAAAAAAAAAAAAGTGGGTATTTGTTCTCTAATTTTCCTTCCCCTTTTTTTTTAATCTCTATTACCGCAACAACAACAAACACGCTGTCTGGTAAGAAACAGTAAATGAGCGAGAAAAAATCCATTTTGAGGGAAATCGCCCATTAGCTTGTTTCGTTAAGCATTTTTCCCAGTACCAAATCCATTGTCAAAACAAGTCCTTTTTCTGCTTATTCTCGACAGTTCCAAGATAAAGCCATTGTTTTTGTTAAGGGCGCCGGGGAAAGGGGATTCTGACCAGTTGCCAAATCATTCAATACCCCAAAAAAAAAAAAAAAAAATGCGCGTCAGGGGGGAGCGATTGGTGTAAATAATGCTGTCATCCCTGCCGCAGTTGCACGAGACATGTTCATCCCTCCTTTTCAAACTCAAACCGTCACGAGGACACTCGTCCCGACGGCGGGGATGTTGGGGTAAGCGCACGGACGAAGGATTGGGAATCGTCATCTTGTCCAATTTCAATCTACCCCCTCCGCCCTAGCGGGCACCTCCCCCAAATCCGACGATGAAAATTATATATGCCAACCAAACGTTTAATGTGTCGGATTTGGGGGAGGCAGGAGGGGGTGGGTAGTTGATGAAAAATTTGTCATAGGGGTATTTTACCTGTCCGCGCCTGCTCGCTTCTCCCAATCCTCCCTCACCAGGCTGTAAAGATACTCATCCTTGAATATCCCATCCTTGAAAATATACTGACGAAAGACACCCTCGCGGCGAAATCCATTCCGCTCGAACAATCGAATGGAGCGTTCGTTGAACTCGTAGATTTCCGCGCCGATGCGGTTCAGGCTGAGTTCATTGAAGCAATAGGCGATGATGGCTTGCAAGGTCTCGCTGGCATAGCCTTTGCCCCAGTTATCCCTGTTCCAGCCCAGCCCAATTCCCAGGTCACAACGGCGGTTATAGTGGTTGATGTGGGCGATCATTCCGCAGCCGATCAACTCATCGGTGTCCTTTTTATGGATGGCGTAGTCAATGATATCCGCATCTGGCGGGCGGTTGAGGATTCGGTCGAGCAGTTTCTGCGTCACCTCGAGCGGTTCGGGGCTCTCCCTGGGAGGGTCATCCCCGTTGAAGTAATCCTCCTCGGGGTTGTTGAAGGTGGCATTCAGCCATACCAGGCTATTTTGCGTGTGCGGCTTCAAGACCAGCCGTTCTGTGGTGATGTGCAATAAGGTCATGTCAAACCATCCTCTTGATCACGGTAAAGAATTGAAAGAATCGACCTGTCCGATCTCGACCCAGCTGTGTGCTGCGCGTGTCCACGCGGCGATGTTGAGATCGGTTGATGAGAAAGTTGTCGTGGGGATATTTTACATCCAACTGTAGTCAAACAAAATCGGAGCCTTTCGACTCCGATTGAGATTACTTCTCAACTTTTACAAGATCGTTTTGTAAAAGTCTTCGAGATAAATTTCGGTTGCTTCTGTTAGATTGGCAAGTGTTCGTCCATTAATCCACTACACCGAACCAACCTCTTCGCTCCATCCACTTGGCGATTTCGAGTACAGGCACGATAGTCACAGCCAGTCCGCTGACGATCAACCAGTCCATCCAGGGCAGGGCATAGACGCTGAAAGCCTCATGCAGGAAAGGCAGGTAGATGATCAGCACAAGCAAAACCATTTCCCAGCCTACGGCCAGATTCAACCATTTATTGGCAAACGGTTTGTTCAACACTGAATGACGATCTGAGCGGAAGTTGTAGGCTTTGAAGAATTGGATCAGCACCAGCGATACAAAGGTCATTGTCATCGCTTCTTCGAGGCCGCGCCCGGAGTTCAACGCCCAGGTGAATAATCCCAAGTTGACCATTGTAGACCAGATGCCGCCCAGGACCATCAATATAACCACGGGGCGTGTGAAGATCCCTGAGCGTGGATCGCGCGGTTTGCGCTTCATTAAATCTTTTTCGGGCGGGTCAACCGAAAGCGCAAGGGCGGGCAAACCGTCAGTTGCAAGGTTCACGTACAGAATTTGAACGGCTGTCAAAGGCAGGGGCAATCCCAACAACGCCGAGCCCGCCATTAATCCGATCTCGCCGATATTCGAGGAAAGCAGGTACATCAAATACTTTTTGATGTTGCCGAAAACGCCGCGTCCTTCCTCCACGGCGGCCACGATCGAAGCGAAGTTATCATCGGTCAGTGTCATGGCTGCGGCTTCTTTTGTGACATCTGTGCCGGTGATTCCCATTGCAATGCCGATGTCTGCCTTTTTAAGAGCAGGGGCGTCGTTCACGCCATCGCCCGTCATGGCGGCGATATGGCCATGCGCCTGCCAGGCGGTCACCACGCGCAATTTGTGGGCGGGCGATACCCGTGCGTAAACGCTGATGCTTTCAACCTCCTGGTGGAATTGCTCATCAGTCAACTCTTCCAATTCCGCACCGGTCATCACACGACCGCCGTCGCGCAGCAGGCCCAGTTCACGCGCAACCGCCTGTGCAGTGACAGGATGATCGCCAGTGATCATCACTGGGCGAATGCCCGCCTCGGCGCAAATGGCGATTGCTTCCTTCGCTTCCATGCGCGGCGGGTCGATCATGCCTGCCAGCCCCAAAAACGTCATTCCTGATTCTGCAGTTTCACGCGTGGCGTTTGATTTCGAAGAGATGGCCAGCACCCGCAAAGCATCGCTTGCCATTTCCTGCGCATGATTCAAGATCTGCTCACGGCCTGAGGCATCCAAATCTGTAATGCCATTTTCAGTCAACACAAAATCGCAGCCATCCAAAATCATCTCTGGCGCACCCTTGGCGTAGGCCATTACACCTTCCGCTGTTTTGTGCAGGGTGGTCATGCGTTTTGTTTCGGATGTGAATGGGATCTCGTGCACCCGCGGCGACTCAGTCTCGAGTGCTTCTTTCTGCAGCCCGGCCTTTGCCGCTGCGACCACCAACGCGCCTTCGGTTGGATCGCCTTTAATATCCCAGTAACTACCCGAATCATTTTCTCCATTAAAGATCTGTGTGTCCGATGCAAGGGTGGCGGCAGTCAACATTTGTTTGAGCGCATCTGTAGGAGGAACAGGCGTCCCTCCATTGATGGAGAACACGCCTTCCGGGGCATATCCCGCGCCCGAAACTTTGAACATCTGTCCGCCGGAATATATCTTGCGCACGGTCATTTCATCCTTGGTCAATGTGCCTGTTTTATCCGAGCAAATGACCGAGGTGCTGCCAAGCGTCTCAACGGCTGGCAGCCGTCGGATGAGTGCGTGGCGTTTTACCATCTTCTGTACACCGATTGCCAGAGAAATTGTCACCACGGCAGGCAGGGCTTCAGGGACGACTGCCACTGCCAATGCAATTCCGAAGATGAGCATTTCGATGAACGGCTGTCCGCGCATTAACCCCAGTCCAACAATAATTGCTACAACCACAAATGCGGCGCGCGCCAGCACTGTGCCAACCCTGTCGAGATTTTGTTGGAGGGGTGTTTTACCTGTTTCAACGGCTTGCAGCATTTGAGCGATCTTGCCAAACTCTGTCTGCATGGCGGTGTCTACTACGATTCCACGTCCGCGCCCGTAAGTGACGGCCGTCCCTGCGTAGATCATGTTCTTGCGATCACCGAGTGAAAGGTCTTCGTCTGTCAATGCCTGGATGTGTTTTTCCACAGGGACCGATTCACCTGTGAGCGCAGCTTCCTCCACCTGCATGTTGACCGACTCAAGCAGGCGTGCGTCTGCCGGGATGCGGTCACCGGTATGCAGGAGGATCACATCACCGGGAACCAATTCCCGTGCCGGCAACTTGATCTCCACCCCATCCCGCAGGACACTGGCTGTGGGTGCCGCCATCTTCCGCAAGGCCTCAATGGCGCGTTCGGCGCGATACTCCTGAACGAATCCCAGCACCACAGCGAACAGCACGATGACCGCAATGACTATCGATTCCACGCCATGCCCGAGAAAAAGAGAAATCGCCGTGGCCCCAAGCAGGATCAAAATAAGCACATTCTTGAATTGTTCCAGCAAAATTTCCCACGGCGAAATTCGGTGAGCGGCCTGTAATTCATTGGGACCATAGCTCGCCAGGCGGAGGTCTGCCTCGGTTTTGCCAAGTCCGTTGGGCTGACTCTTTAAATGCAGGAATACCTCATCCAGGATGAGGGTGTGCCAGAATTTTGGGGTCATGGGCTGTCTTTTGCTCCTTTGTGGGTGGTTTGTTCCATATCTTCTCGACACGGAAGGCGGGATTTGAATATGGAAATATCCAGCAGATAGATCACTCCCGCCATGATGGGCAGGAAGATCAGTGCGAGGATTTCCTGGCTGAACATTAATATCTCTTCGAACCAGATGGCGACTGCCGTGCCGCCTGCGCCGGTAATGGCGGCAGGCTTCCAGATCCGACGAAATCCAGGGAAGTGCAGGGAATGTGAAGTTGCTTTTGACATGTCATCTCCTTTTTTGTAAAACACAAACCGGGATTCCTCCCATCCATGGGAGGAATCCCGGCCTACTATGCGACTCGCCTGCTTCTTTAGAGGCTTGCGCTTCGCCTTGTCTTCCGGAGTTGGATTGTGACTACCGATAAAGTGTATCGAGATTGGTGCTCACCGTTAATACGATCACACGTTCGCCCGTTTTGGCACTCATATCCGTATGAAAGCTGATAAGTTTACAGCCGATAATTTTTTCGATCATTTCATCGAAGACCGGACGTGAGGTTTCGAACAACTTACGGCGCGTCTCTTTGACTAATGCCTGTCCTTCGGTGGTTTCTGCGAGCTTGCGGTCTGCTGCTGTAAGAACGCCGCGCAGTCGGATCAGGACCATGTCGTTGATGAAGAATGTGCGTGCATCCACCGGGCCATGCCCGAGATATTCCTTCTCGAACCTGACCAATGCCTGGGTGATTTCCGCTTCAGTTTCTCCGCGGGTTTTTGATTTCATAATCATTCTGTACCGCCTGTTTTACGGTTTTTTCAAATCCATGAAGAATGGCGTAATAGGCGAGCGCAGCGCCGTAGGTAATCATTAGAATGAGGTCCAATATCCTGAATACCAGAAATGCTTTCATGCTGTACACCTTTCCTGAAAAACAAAAAAGACCAACGCTTATAGAAAGCGATGGTCTTGCGTTTCATTTCAGACAGCCGGGAAATCTCTTTCCGTCATGACGACTGCCCATCCCGAAGAGACGGGTGGCTACTCCCCATCGGAGTAACTAGAGTATACAGGATGCAGACACACAAGTCAACCCGATTTGCAGTCGTTTTCTGAACACTTTCTTTGTTCTGATCTTTTACCACTTGCCCCAAATATAAAATTCCTGTATCCTTTGCTGAGGCAGCGGAGTTCTTTGTAACACCATTTCATTACACAGGAGCGGCAAATGGAACAGGTTCTTCCTACACAGGCACGGGTGGTTATTATTGGCGGCGGGGTTATCGGATGCAGCACGGCGTATCATCTTGCAAAACTTGGCTGGACGGATGTCGTCATTCTCGAACGCAAACAGCTTACATCTGGAACCACATGGCACGCGGCTGGGCTGGTGGTGTGCGGCGGATTTTATACCGAGACCATGCTCGAACTTGCGCATTACACCCGCGAGTTATATCGCAACCTCGAAAAAGAAACTGGCGTCTCCACTGGATTCAAACCGATCGGCTACATTCAAGCTGCGAGTTCTGCGTCTCGTTTGCGATTTCTTCGCAAGAACGCCGCCTTCGCCCGCTCGCTTGGCATCGAGGCGCAAGAGATTACGCCGTCGCAATTCAAGGAACTCTGGCCGCTGGCTGACCCCAAAGGTGTGACCGCTGGATTTTATTTCCCCGACGATGGACGCGCCAACCCTGTGGATGTGACCATGAGCCTTGCGAAAGGCGCGCGCGACATGGGAGTGCGCATCTTTGAGAACGTTGAAGTTGCTTCTGTTACGAAGAAAAATGGTTGCGCTGTGGGTGTGACCACGACCACAGGCCACGCCATTGCCGCCGAATATGTGATCAACTGCGGCGGCATGTGGGGACGGAAGATCGGCGCACTGGCAGGTGTGGATGTCCCTCTGCAAGCCACCGAACATTATTATTTACTGACCGAGCCTATCGAAGGCGTGCATCCGAACCTGCCCATCCTCGAAGATGTGGACACGTATTCCTACTTCCGCGAAGAGGTGGGCGGATTGATGCTCGGCTTGTTCGAGCCTGTTGCCAAACCGTGGGGCGTGAATGGTATTCCCAAAGATTTTGCCTTCGGAGAAATTCAACCTGATTGGGATCGCATGTCACCGTACATCGAAGCCGCGATGGAACGTGTGCCTGTGCTGAAAACAGCTGGCATCAAAAAACTATTCTGCGGCCCCGAAAGTTTCACCGCCGATATGACCATGCTCGTGGGCGAAGCGCCTGAGTTGAAGAATTTCTACGTGGCCGCTGGTATGAACTCGCTCGGCATTTTGCTCGGCGGCGGAGTGGGTCACACCCTCGCGCATTGGATCGTGGACGGAGTCCCGCCGCTGGATGTGGGCGAGATCAACATTGACCGTATGCTGCCGTATCAAAATAATCAGCGCTATTTGAATGACCGTGTCGTTGAAATTCTCGGCATGATGTACAAGGAGACTTTCCCCAACTCGCAGTTGCAGACGGCGCGCAATGTGCGCAAGTCCATTTTGCATGAGAAGCTGGAGAAACTCGGCGCGTTCTTTGGCTCGTCTGCGGGCTGGGAATATGCGGACTGGTTCGCTCCCGAAGGAAAAGAAGCCAAAGTTGAAAAATATAGCTGGGATAGACAGAACTGGTTCGAGTACAACGCCGCCGAACACAAAGCCTGCCGCGAAGATGTGATTCTCATGGACACTTCGATGATGTCCAAATTCCTTGTGCAGGGACGCGACGCGCAAAAGATGCTCGATAGAATTTCCGTCAGCAATATCAACGTGCCAGTCGGGAAGATCGTCTACACCGAGTGGCTGAATGTCCGCGGCGGCATCGAAGCGGATTTGACCGTCACCCGCATCGGCGAAGAATCCTTCATGGTGGTTTGCTCCGACCTTGCGCATCGCCATGTGGAAACGTGGATGAAGCGTCACGTCGAAGCGGATGAGCAAGTCTTCATCGTGGATATGACTTCGGCGTATGCGCTCATCAACGTGCAGGGGCCGAAATCCCGTGAGTTGCTCAGCCGCCTCTCCAGCGCGGATCTGTCGAACGAGTCTTTCCCGTACATGTCCATGAAAGAGATTGATGTGCATTATGCGAAGGCGCTGGCGTTCCGCGTGACGTATCAGGGTGAACTTGGCTACGAGTTATACATCCCCACCGAATTTGCGCCGACAACGTTTGACGCGCTTCTCGAAGCAGGCAAAGACTTGGGCGTGAAACTGGCAGGGATGCAAACCCTCAACACCCTCCGCATCGAAAAAGGCTATCGCGATTATGGTCACGATATTGATCTGACCGATACTCCGCTCGAAGCAGGCTTGAGCTTTCTTGTGGACTTCAACAAGCCGAACGGTTTCATCGGCAAGGAAGCGCTGCTCAAACAAAAAGAAGCAGGTCCGCTCAAGAAGCGATTCATCCAATTGATTCTGGATGACCCCGAGCCTTTGCTATATTACGGTGAGATGATCTATCGCAACGGAAAGATCGTCGGCTACGTCCGCTCGGGGGCGTATGGGTTTACGTTGGGTGGGGCGGTGGGACTGTCCATCATTGAGGATGATGAGCCGATCAATGAGGAATATATCAAGAACAGCAAGTTTGAGGTTGAGGTCAACAACGTGATGTATTCTGCAAAAGCATCATTGCGTCCGATGTATGACCCGAAGAATGAAAGAGTGAAGTCCTGAGAAGTGCGAACTTAAGTTCTCACTTCCAGGGAGAGAATTTTTATTGTTCGCCGATCAACTGTCGGCTGGGATGGATGCGGGTTCACATCCGCAAAACAGAGATTAAAATCACATGACATATAAGGTAAAGTATGCAATAATTTCGGAAATTAAAGCACGACCCATATAATCGTAATAACAAATCCACGCCATTTCGGAGGAGAGATGTACAGACTGAAACTTACATCGTTGTTTTTTATTATTATATTCGTGGTGACCAGCTTGCTTGGTTGCCAGCAAAATGCTCCTGCCAATTCCGCGCAGAACGGCATCACGATCGTCATCCCTGAAGACCCACCCTCTTTCAACCCCATTATTGCCGATACGGGTTACGATGCCCTCGTGATGGAACTGGTCATGTTGGGGTTGAGTGATGTTGACCCCGAAGGCAAGGTCTTCCCTGAATTGGCGGCAGAACTCCCCACCATTGAAAACGGGGATGTTGTGATGGATGAGGACGCAGGCACAATGACCGTGACCTGGAAAATGCGTGAGGATGTGCAGTGGGCGGATGGAACTCCTGTCACCGCTGACGATGTGATCTTCACCTACGAATCGATCATTAATCCCGAAACGGGTGGCTGGATCCCAGGCATTGACTACATCGACAGTGTGGAGAAAGTGGACGACCATTCCTTCACGATTTCCTACAATAGCATTTACCCCGGTTACCTGACCCAGTTTGGCGGCGAGCAGGTTGTGATCTGGCCTGCGCATTACTGCGATGCTTCGCAGGGATTCGCTTCGTGGGAATGCGCCCGCAAGCCATTAAGCAACGGGCCTTTCGTTTTGGCCGAATGGGTCAATGGCGATCATATGACTTTTGTGAAGAATGAAAAATATTTCGAGCAGGGCAAGCCTGGCATCGATACGGTGACGATCCGTATCATTCCCGATCAATCTGTGCGCAAGACGATGCTCATTAACGGTGACGCCGATCTCGACATGTGGACGAACGAGCAAATGGTCTCTGATCTGCAGGGCGAGGCTAATGTGAGCGTGGATCCCAGCCCCACCAATCGCTGGGTGATGCGTATCTTTTTCAACCTTGCGGCCAAAGGCACTACTGACCCAGTGGCGACACCTCATCCCATTTTGTCTGACCTGCGCGTGCGGCAGGCAATTCGCGCCGCAATTGACGTGGATACGATCTCGAAGGAATTCTTCCTCGGGTATGCCAAGCCCGCATGGACTGAATTCTTCCGCCCGCCTTATGTGTGCGATATTCCGCGCCCCGTGTTTGACCTCGCTGCCGCATCCGCCTTGTTGGATGAAGCAGGCTGGAAGGACACGGACGGCGATGGAGTCCGTGAATGCCGCGGCTGTAAAACCGCCGAGGAAGGCTACGTGATGGAAATGGAATTCATCACCTATGCGGAATACGGCGAACCCCTGGAATTGACACAGCAATATATTGCCGAGTTGTTAGGCAAGATCGGCATCAAACTTAATCTGACCGTTGTGGAAGGCAGTGTATTGTGGGCTGCTTCAACAGACGGCGGCATCGAACAAAGCGGTAACTTTGATATGGATATTTGGGATGACGGCTATGCCGGTGTTGACCCGACCGATTATCTTTGGAGCTACTATTCCACAGATGCCGCTGTTCCAGATGCGGGCTATAACTACAGCCGTTGGTCGAACGAGCAATTCGATACCCTGCTGGGCGGCGTTTACACGCTCGATGAAGAACAGCGCAAGAAGGATTTCTGCGAGATGGCTTCCATTTTGGATGCGGAATTGCCTGAGCTGCTGCTCTTCACCGCTTCAAATGCCGATGCGCACACGGTTCGTCTGGAAAACGTGCAATCTTCCACGAACGACCTTGTCACCTGGAACGCCGCAAACTGGGTTTTGAAGTAACTTGGCTACCTACATTCTTCGGCGATTGCTTCAAACAGTCGGCTTGCTGGCTTTGCTCAGTGTCCTGCTTTTTGCGCTGGTCAACCTTGCGCCGGGCGGGCCGCTTGCAGGTCAGGGACAGAGCCGCCATATTGATCCAGACAAAGCGGAATTGTTGAAGCGTCAATTCGGCCTCGATAAACCTTTGCCGACCCAATATCTCGTCTGGTTGGTGGGGAATGATTGGATGCAGGTTGACAAGGATGGTGATGGAACACTGGATAGTTACGGCACAAGGCACGGCATTTTGCGCGGTGACTTCGGTTTTTCGTTCCGCACCCGCCAGCCGGTGTTGACCGAGATCGGTCAGCGCCTTCCGAACACGATCTACCTGATGACGATCACGATGGGAGTCGCGGTTCTGATCGCGCTTCCCATCGGCATCATTTCAGCCATTCGGCAGTATTCCACTTTCGATATCACAGTCACGACATTTTCGTTTGCGGGACAGGCCATTCCTGAGTTTTGGTTGGGATTGATCCTGATCTTGATCTTCTACGCCTGGTTGAAAAATCCATTTACAGGCGAGCCATTGCTGCCACCGGGTGGCATGACTTCCACCAACAGTGTCGGCTTTGACCTTGGCGACCGAATCCTTCACCTTATTTTGCCTGTGACCACTGGCGCACTTGGCTGGGTGGCATGGTATTCCCGCTTTCTCCGCTCCAGCATGCTTGAAGTGATCCATCAAGATTACATTCGGACGGCGCGCGCCAAGGGACTTTCGAATATCAAGGTGATGTACAAACACGCCCTGCGGAATGCGCTCATTCCACTCGTCACCTTGCTGGCGCTTGACCTTCCTTATATCTTTGGCGGCGCGATTTTCGTTGAGATCCTATTTTCATGGCCGGGCATGGGCAGGTTGTATTATCAAGCCGCGCTTGACCGGGATTATCCCATTTTGTTGGCTGTGTTGATCATCGGCGCGGGGTTCATCATTCTCTCGAACCTGTTGGCCGATATCGTTTATGCCTATCTTGATCCCCGCATCCGTTTTGAGTAGCCGATGAACAGACCAGAATCCAACCATCCTCTTGTAGGCGAATTACAGGCATCCGCCATTACTTTTCAATCGGCAAGCATGGGAGCGGGCGTATGGAAGCGTTTCCGCAGACATCCGGGTGCGATCTTCGGCTTTATCGTCATTTTCATATTGGCGGTTCTGACTCTGCTTGCGCCGCTTTCTCCGTATGACCCTGAAGCGTCGAATCTTCCAGAAAGAAATAATGCACCTTCATTGAGTCATCCGATGGGCACAGATGCGCTGGGACGTGACCTGTTTACCCGTGTGCTTTTTGGCGGCCGCATTTCACTGACGGTTGGCGCGCTGGTCGTTGTGATCTCACTCTTGATCGGTGTTCCCATTGGCGCGTTGGCTGGCTATTATGGCGGCGTTTTGGATGGCATCCTGATGCGCTTCACGGATTCCTTTCTTTCACTGCCGTCCTTTCTTGTGCTCATTTTGCTTAGCGCAATTCTGCGTGAGGTGGATGCTCCATTATTTGAGCGCAATAATGTGTTGACCATCAGCATGGTCATCGGCGTTTTTGGATGGACGACGTTTGCAAGATTAGTGCGGGCGACCTTCCTCACGCTTCGCGAAACGGACTTTGTATCTGCTTCGCGTGCCCTGGGCGGATCTGACCTTCGGATCATCGCCAGTCATATCCTGCCGAATGCCATTGGCCCGATCATCGTGGAAGCCACATTGGAATTCGGATACGCGATCATCGAAGAGTCTGGATTGAGTTTTCTTGGGTTTGGTATTCAACCGCCCACGCCTTCATGGGGTAATTTGTTGAGCAACGCGCAGGAACACTTTACGAAATATCCGTGGCTGGCCATTTTTCCCGGGCTGATGATCTTTCTCAGCATTATTTCCATAAATTACATCGGAGATGGCTTGCGCGATGCATTTGATCCCTATAAGGTGCTGGAGAAGGTTGGAGAGGTGTAAAGAACAACGATTTTAGTTCGGTTTAAAAAAAAATGACCCGCAGAGTTTGCCGATTTGCAGATTGAAAATTTTCAAAAAAATCTGCCTGTACTCTTGTTACCGATAAAGCCCTGTAAATATTCGCACAAAGGAGAATTGTATGTCTGGCAATCGACCCGCACTTGAGCCACTTCGTTCTGCATTTCGAGTCCAGTATCTCACCGATGAGCAGTTGGATAAACTTCAGAATGCCACGCTGGAGATCCTTGAAAATGTCGGTATAAAATTCCCTTCAGAGAAGGCGCTGAATGTGTTTGCTGAACACGGCGCGCAGGTTGACCGGGCCACTCAGATTGTCAAAATAAAACGTGACATGGTTTTCAATGCGATGAAAACCGTGCCGCGTTTTTTTGTGATGGGTTCACGCCTTCCCGAGTATGATTTAAACCTTCAGGAGGGAACGACTTACTTCACCACTGATGGCTGCGGCGTGGAAGTGGTGGACCTCGAAACCAGACAATACCGCCCTTCAAGCAAGGCGGATGTGGGTATGATGGCGCGCGTTGCCGATTACCTGCCGTCGATCGGCTTTTACTGGCCGATGGTCAGCGCGCAGGATTGTGGGCGTACCTCTCCGCTGCATGAATTGGAAGTGGGCTGGAATAATACGGTCAAGCATTTTCAATCCGAGACCATTATGGGTGGGCGTGAAGCGGCTTATGCCGTGGAAATGGCGACGGTCATCTCAGGCAGCAGGGAGGAATTGCGCAAACGGCCTCCATTATCTTCGTTGATTTGTACGGTCTCACCGCTCATGCAAGACCAGCCCGGCATCGAGGCCGCGATGGTTTTTGCAGAGGCGGGAATCCCTGTCGGTTTTTTGGCCATGCCAACGTTAGGTACGACCGCTCCGTCCACTCAGGCGGGCGCATTGGCCATGGGCGATGCGGAGATCATCAGCGCCACTGTCCTCATGCAGTTGATGTTCCCCGGCTGCCCGATCTATCATTCGATGATGCAGGCGTGGGCTGATATGCGGACCGGCGGCTATGTCAGTTATCCGCGTGATGCGCGCGGCCGTTATGGCGTTGTGGATATGGCACATCATTGGGGTATGCCTTCATTGGGCGCATGTTATGGCACAGACTCGGTGATTACTGGCACATGGCAGGCGGCCGCTGAGCCTGCACTTGACCCCTTCCTTGCGGGGCTTGCCAGTCCGGAGATCGTCACGGGTATGGGGTTGTCACGTACATACACGCGTCTGTTTCCCGAGCAGATCATTCTCGATGATGACCTGTACCAGCGGGCCCGCGCATATTTACAGCGCATGGATGTAGATGATGATTCGCTTGCAATGGAGGCCATTCGAAATGTTGGGCCGGGCGGACATTTCCTCGGACAGAAACATACCCGCGCTCATATGAAGACATCCCTCGTACGCGGCGTGACCCATGAACTGGATGCGCAGAATAAATACCGTGATCCCATTGAAGTGGCGCGTGAGCGTGTACGCTGGATCATCGAAAATCATCAGCCCGAACCGCTCGAAAAAAGCCAGCAGGAAGAACTATCTCGCATCGTTGCCGCAGCGGATAAAGAATTGGGGTAACCGCAAAGACACGAAGGCAACAAGTCACCAAGAAAACTTTGAGTCTTTGTCGCCTTCGTGATAAATGAACGCCTGTTTTAATACGAAATAAGATTCAAGAAAGAAAACCATGGAAACAGACCTGAGGGTTCTATCGGATAACGAGATCACGCAAGTTCATGAACGCACGCTCTCGATTCTTGCAACCACCGGCGTGCGCGTGGATACGGAGCGGGGTCGAAAACTTCTCAAAAAGGCCGGTGCGGATGTTAATCCCATTTCACATGTTGTGCGTTTTCCGCGCGGCATGGTGGAAGATTGTTTGAAACTGGCTCCGCGTAAGTTCTCTTTGGGTGGAAGGCGGCCCAATTGGGAATTCCCGTTGAACGCCAATCGTTGTTCGCTCGTGGCCGATGGCGGCGCATCCTTTGCGATTGATGAACAGACTGGGGAACGCCGCGAGGCAAATTATCAGGACTGGTTGGGTGCCACGCGCATGATCGATTCATTGGATGATGTGGGCGTCTATTGGGCGATGGTGGACCCGGGCTTTTTTCAAAAATCAAGCGGTGATTATGTCGGTTATCTGCGCCAGATGGTGCGGAATTTTTCGAAGCACTTGCAGGATTGCACGCACACCGTGGAGGAATCGCGTTGGATGCTTGAAGTGTTGAGTACCGTGTTTGGCGGAAAAGAAAACATCCGTAAATTGAATCCGTTTTCATTTTTGGTCACACCGATCTCGCCCATGGTGTTCGAAGCAGAGCACACCGACGCGTATCTTGAAATGGTCGATTGGGGCATCCCCGTTGCGATCATGCCCATGCCGATGATGGGCGGAACGTCTCCCGCCAGTTTGATCTCCACTGTTTTGCTGGCCAATTGTGAAACGCTTGCCATGCTTTGTCTGGTGCAGGCCGCTTCACCGGGTACGCCGGTCATCTATGCGGCCTCGCCTGCGATCATGGATCCATACACCGGCCGTTTTACAGGCAGCGAAGTGGAACACGGCCTGATGGGTGCAGCCATAACAGAGATGGCGCGCTCGTATGGCCTGCCTGTTGAAACATCCGCTGGCAGCACGGGACATTACGTGCCGGGTGTCCGCGCCAGCTATGAACGCGCATTGAATTGGGTGATGGCCACGCTGTCATGGCCAGACCTGTTGGTGGGTCCCGGTCAATTGGGTGGATCCTTGCTCCTCAGCCTTGAGCAACTGTTGATCGATGTGGAAGTATTTCATCGTTCGTCGCGGCTTTCGCGCGGAATTGACACCCGCGTCGAAGAATGGCTCGAAGTTGATCTTGCCTCCGTTGGGCACGGTGGAAATTTCCTGAGTCGCCGATCCACACGAAATGCACTACGAAACGGTGAAGTATATATGACAGACTACGACGCGCGCGATTCCTACGAAGCCTGGTCTGCTTCAGGAAAACCAACCCTCATGGATGAGTTAAAGCCAAAAGTGCAGGAGATATTAAACTCCCACGTCTCGCTGCCTTTGGATGAGGATGTCGAACGCGAACTTGAAAAGATCGAACAGCGCGCCCGTGACGGAATAAAGATCGTTTAAAAAGAGGAGCCATCCCATGCGTTTTCAAAGTCAGCTTCTAAGCGATTCTGAAAAGGAACAGATTCACAAAGAGGCATTAAATATTTTGCAGAATACAGGCGCAAAATTTCACAGCCAAAAAGCCTTGAAATTATTGGAATCAAATGGCGCCCGCATCGACTGGGACAAAAAGATCGCATACATTCCTTCTGAATTGGTCGAGCAGGCGCTCAAGACAACACCGTCATCTTTTGTACTGGGAGCCCGCAATCCTAAATTCGATTACCCCATGCCTTCGCCTGTCTCGCGGTTTTGCCTCGATGGTACCGGGTCCTTTGCCCAGGATTTTTATACGGGTGAACATCGCTACGGCACAATAAAAGACAACGAAAATGGATTGCGTATCTTTCAAACCATGGATATGGGTGTGATGGCCTGGCCGCCCGTCTCCGCCGAAGACAAACCCGCCTACTCCCGTCCGCTGCATGAATGGGCGGCAATGATGAAGTTTTGCTCAAAGCATGGCGAACACGAACTCCACACAGTGGGGCAGGCTCCGTATTATGCGGAGATGCTCACAACCGTTCTTGGAAGCGAAGATGAAGTCCGCGCGCGGCATGCCTACTCTCTGACCTATTGTCCCGTTTCCCCGCTCATTCATGATGGCCCCATGATGGATGCATATCTTGAAGTGGGAAGTTTGGATGTCCCCATCATGGTGCTTCCCATGCCTGCACCCGGTATGACAGGTCCTGCAAGTCTATTCAGCGCGATTTGTCTTGCCGATGCCGAGGCGCTTTCGTCGATCGTCACATATCAACTTGCACACCCGGGCCGCCCAATGATCTTCAGCAGCGCCACAGGCACAATGGATATGCGGAATGGCGCATTTTTGGGCGGCACGCCTGAAATGGGATTGATGTCTGCTGCGCTGATTGAAATGGGACGTTACTACGATCTTCCCTCCACCTCAGCTGGCTGCACAGCTGACGCACGGGAGCCAGGGGCGGATGCCGTGCTCGAGAAGATCATCACCACCATCCCGCCGGTGCTGGCAGGTTCAGATATCATTCTCGGCATCGGCGTCATCGAAAGCGACCAGCTCCTTGTCCTCGAACAGATCATTGTTGATAATGAGATTGCGCATTTCTGTGAGCGCATCTTTCAAGGGGTGGATTCTGCTCCCGGTAGAGTCCTTACCAACGACATTCAAAATGTAGGCCCAGGCGGAAATTTCCTCTCGCGTAAATCCACGCTCGAATTTGCGCGCAGCAAGGAAGTCTATTTCTCCAACTTACTGGATCGCCATACAGCCGATCAATGGCTGCAGCTTGGAAAACCGTCCATGTATTCGACCGCTCGTAAAAAAGTGGAGGAGATCCTTGCCGGGCCGCTGTTGGACCCATTGTCTGATGAGATCGTGAGCAGGCTGGATGAAATCCTCATAAGAGCAGACCGCGAACTTGGGTAGATTCTTCCTTCCCTGTGAGGAGTTGGATGACAGGCCGTGTATATACACGGCCTGTTTCATTAAGGATTGTACAAATCCGCTTAAGTGAATGGATTGTTCAAAAAGGTATAATGACCTCTATCCATCATGCGAAACTTGTCTTTTATCATGCGTTCGGCTCAGTACTTTTTTGCTTTTTTCGTAATCGCATTTGTAACGGCGGTCTTGTTCGTTTTACGTGAGGCACTGGATACCACTCTGGTGGCACTTTTGTACTTAGTTCCGCTTGGGCTGGTTACAGCCTTTCTGGGATTTGGCCCCGGCATCGCCAGCGCATTGATGACATTCCTGGCATTCAATTATTTTTTCATAAAACCCTACTACACTTTTGCGGTACATCGCCCAACGGATGTGGTGATCCTGGTCATATTTTTGATCGTGGCAATTGTGATCAGTCAGCTGGTTGGGCGGATGCAAGTTAGCCTAGCCGCCGCAACTGCGCGCGAGCGTGAAGCCACTCAACTCTATGAATTGAGCGCCGCTTTGGCTGGCTTGCATGATGAGCTTGTTATTGCGCAGATACTGGCAAAACAAGTACAGGCGGTTTCACAAGGGGAGGCAGTTGAAGTAAGCATTGTGGGGGGGAAGCCTTTTGAATTTAACCTGCCTGATGCCAGCCCGCCTCAACGATTCCCTGAATGGGTTGTTCCCATAGAAGCGGCTCGAGGTGTTCTCGGGACGATCCGTGTTTGGAGAACAGGACCAGCCCTAACGTCCAGCGAGAAGCGGTTATTGCAAACATTCGCCAGCCAGGGGGCTGTGGCCCTTGAGCGGGCACGGCTTGCGCAAGCAGAGTCCCGTGCCCGCGTCCTGGAAGAGAGCGATCATTTGAAATCTATTCTTTTATCTTCCGTATCGCATGAATTGAGAACGCCGCTCTCCACCATCAAAGCAGCGGCTTCAAGTTTGCGGAGCAATGAAATTAACTGGGACTCTCCCGTGCGGCCGGAGTTGATCGCCGCCATTGATGATGAGGCCGACCATTTGAATATTCTGGTTGGCAATTTGCTTGATATGTCGCGGATCGAGTCGGGTGCACTTAAGCCAAAGCGTGAGTGGAATATTTTGGCCGAGATCGTCGGGAGTGTGCTGGCGCGTATGAAGCACCTGACCGATGGCCATCGCCTTGAAGTGGATGTGTCCGAGAACCTGCCGCTTGTGCCTGTGGACTATGTACAAATGGAACAGGTATTTACGAACCTGTTGAGCAATGGAGTGAAATATGCTCCAGAGAATACCCTGATACGGGTGCAGGCTTTTGTGGAAAATGATTTTGTCCATGTCGTGGTCGGCAATCAGGGTCCTCAAATACCACAGGAGCACCTTGAGCGAATATTCGATAAGTTCTTTCGCATCACTGCCGCAGATCGTGTGACTGGAACCGGGCTTGGACTTTCGATATGCAAGGGAATTGTCGAAGCGCACGATGGACGGCTCTGGGCGGAAAATGTTTCCGATGGGTTGGCTTTCAATTTCACTCTGCCCTTGATCTGGGATGGCATGTCGCCTCCCAAACTTCCGATGGACACGGAGACCGAATGAGTAATGCACCGCATATTCTCGTCGTGGATGATGAACCGCAGATCCAGCGCGCGATACGTACCATTCTGACAGAAAAGGGGTTTAAGGTCACCGTAGCGAGCAGTGGAAATGAGGGGCTCACGCTGGCTGCGGTAAATGAACCCGATATTGTGATCCTAGATCTGGGTCTGCCTGATATGGACGGCGTGGAGGTTTGCATCCGCTTGCGCGAGTGGACACAATGCCCGATCATTATTCTTTCAGTACGAGATAGCGAGCACGATAAGGTTGCCGCGTTGGACAAAGGCGCAGACGATTACCTGACGAAGCCTTTTGGTATCGAGGAGTTGTTGGCGCGTGTGCGTGTGGCGCTGCGCCATTCTGCAGGAAGACAGGGAGCCCAAAGTAAAATGGTCAGGGCTGGGGAGTTGACGATCGACCTTGTTTGGCACATCGTCAAGCGCGGGGATGATGAAGTCAAATTGACGGGTACCGAGTACAAATTGCTGGCTTATTTGGCTGGCAACCATGGGCGTGTGCTTACACACCAAAGTATTCTTTCAAATGTATGGGACCCGGCCGATGCAAATCACACCGAATATTTGCGCGTGTATATGCGCCAGCTGCGTAAGAAATTGGAACTTGACCCTGAGCGCCCGCAGTATATCCTCACCGAGCCTGGAATTGGCTATCGTTTCATCGCGGATGAATAAATAAATTGAAATTCATGTTCTACCTTACAGCGCCCTTGCAAAAGGGCGTTTTTATTTGTTCTTTATACGATTGCCTGGAATTTTTGTCACCGTTTTATGCGCAGTGGATAGGATTTACGTATCTGTGAGGTGATATGAAAAAGACCGATGTAAACCTTCCCACTTTTGTTGTGTCCACCGCTTCTCCCGCGGACTTTCCACCTGTTCGTCGCCTGATCGTGCTCGTTCCTGAATCCGACTTGGATATTGCCATGGTGGCGCGGAGACTCAGGGAATTAGCGAATGCTTTTGGAAATCACATCCTTCTGTTTGGCCTGAGCAAGGATGCCACACGTGAGCCAGGTCTGCGCAGACAGGTTGTGGCTTTATCTGCAATGTTAAGGGACGAACATATCCTCGTTGATTCAAAGGTCGAAATTGGCAGCAATTGGCCGAATGCCCTTCACTCTGAGCTGCGTTATGAGGATGTGATCGCCTGTTTCTCGGCGCAATACCCGGGCTTTGCCCGCAAGCCTCTGCACCAATTTCTGGAATCGAATTTGAAATCCACAGTTTATGTACTTGATGGCGCTCTCCGTCAGAAATCTCGCCTGCCTTCAAAGTGGATTTCTGAAACTTTAGCCTGGGGTGGGTCTATAGGGCTTGTTCTCGGCTTCTTTTGGCTGCAAACGAGGATCGTTCAATTGCCGCAAGATTGGAGCCATACACTCCTGCTCTACTTATCCCTTTTTGCTGAAGTTGGCGGGATCTGGTTGTGGAACAAGCTGGTCGATTAGCTCGCGAAAGCGAATCCTGAATTAAGTTGGAATATATGATCAATACAAACGAAAATAAGAACTCACAAACCTCCATTATTGAACTGGATATAGATTACAAACCGCCGCGTACCTTGCGTTCCTGGCTCATTGGCCGTCCTTTATCCACTGCCGATGCATCCCATCAAACAATTGGCAAAGTCGTTGGGCTGGCTGTGTTTGCCTCCGATGCACTTTCCTCCACCGCATATGCCACCCAGGAAATTTTGGGGGTCATTGCCGCCGCCGGGACGATTGCCTATGGATACCTGTTTCCCATCTCTCTTGCCATTATTACCTTGCTGGCGATCGTAACTATTTCCTACGAACAGACGATTCACGCCTACCCCGGTGGAGGTGGCGCCTATATTGTGGCACGTGACAACCTCGGTGAACTCCCAGCGCAGACAGCGGGCGCGGCGCTGCTTACCGATTACATCCTGACGGTGTCCGTTTCCATTTCTGCGGGTGTCGCCCAGATCGTATCTGCCTACCCGGAGTTGTTTCCATATCGGGTGGCGATTGCGGTGATCGCAGTGCTTTTGGTCATGTTGGTAAACCTGAGGGGTGTAAAAGAGTCTGGCACAGCGTTTGCCATCCCAACTTATTTCTTTGTAGTTCTAATGGTCGCCACTGTGGGATATGGAATATTCCGCTACTTTACCGGTTCGTTGGGAATGGTGGTGGACCCTCCGCATTTTGAAGCCAGCCATGTGATCTCGGTCATTACGCCCTTTATTTTGCTTCACGCATTCGCCAATGGCACCACCGCCCTGACAGGTGTGGAGGCGATCTCCAATGGCATTACCGCTTTCAAGGAACCTCGCAGTAAGAACGCAGGCATTACCCTGGTGTGGATGTCTTTGATCCTTGGCGCTTTATTTCTCGGGCTTTCATTTTTGACCGGAAAAGTACATGCCGTGTTTTCAGAAGAGGAAACCGTTATCTCCCAACTGGCGAGGACGATTTACGGAGGCAGGGGAATTCCGTACCTGATGTTGCTAACCGGCACAACGGTCATCTTGATCATGGCTGCGAACACGGCCTTTGCAGATTTCCCCCGCTTGGGAGCGCTTCATGCGGGCGATGGCTTTCTTCCGCGTCAGCTCACGTATCGTGGGAGTCGTTTGGTTTATTCGCGTGGTATTGTGTCTCTGGCGATAATTGCCTCTTTGTTGATCATTATTTTCCAGGCCAGTGTGACTCGTCTTATTCCGCTTTATGCGATTGGCGTGTTCCTTTCCTTCACGCTCTCACAGGCGGGTATGGCACGCCGTTGGTGGAAGATAGGTCATCTGAAAGAGGGGGTCGAGATCGTCGAGCCTGGTTCCACGCTGAAGTATGAAAGTGGATGGCAATATAGAATGCTGATTAACGGGTTCGGTGCCATTTGCACAGCAGTTGTGATGGTTGTTTTTGCCGTCACAAAATTCTCGGAAGGCGCCTGGGTTGTGCTTATTTTGACCCCAGTTTTGGTGGGCATCTTCTTTTCGATCCATCATCACTACAAGGGGCTTGCCAAAAAGCTCTCCCTTGATAATTTCGGGGCCATTCCCCCGCAAGCCATTCGCCATCGTGTCATTGTGCCGGTGAGTGGTGTCCATCAGGGTACACTAGCCGCGCTTCATTATGCGCGCATGTTATCAGATGATATTACAGCGGTTCATGTCACAATTGAACCAGCGGAAGCGGAAAAGGTCCGCCAGAAATGGGAGACATGGGGTGAAGGGGTCCGCATTGTGATGCTGGCTTCTCCATATCGACTCTTTCTTGAACCTTTGCTGGGATATATTTCGGCCATTTCCCGTCAACGTCAGCCCGGCGAAACCATCACGATTGTTGTGCCTGAATTTGTTTCAGACAGTCGCGTGACCGCTTTATTGCATACGAATACAGCTGACTTGCTTCGTAGTCAGCTGAAGCGTCAACATGGCATTGTAATTATCAACGTGCCGTATCATGTACACGAATGAGATAAGCAGGGGATAGAGTACTAGATTTAATAAGAAAGAATAACAGTATGATTCTGACACGTTGAAAAAAATGTCAGAAAAGATAGACCTCCTGGTGAAGTTTGTGATGGCTGACAAATTCACTGGGAGGCCTTTTTTATTCCGTCCAATCGGCGAAATGCCACGATTTACCCTTGACAAAATTTACTATACGCCGTATATTTACAGTGTATAGTAAATAAGGAGTCAATATGGTCAGGCCCAGTAAAAAACAACAGATACCCAATCTTCAAGAAGCCATCAAGGAAACGGCATGGAATCAGATCGCTGAATTTGGTGCGCCCGCGTTATCTCTGCGGGCAATTGCGCGAGCCTTGAATATCACCGCGCCCGCCATCTACAATTATTTTCCAGATCGTGATGCTCTGGTGACTGCGCTCATCATTGATGCCTACACTTCTTTTGGAGATTTTCAACTTGCTGCGCGTGATGAAATTCCTGCCGATCAGCTCATTGAGCGTCTCAAAGCGATTGGCGAAATGTACCGTCAGTGGGCGAGGACGTATCCTCAGCGGTATCAATTGATCTTTGGTACGCCTCTTCCAGGCTATCAAGCCCCCCTAATGGAAGTTCTGCCATCTGGGGCACGTTCGTTGAGTGCGTTGGTCAGTGTAATTGACGATTTGCGTATAGCCAATAAATTACAGTCACAAGATTACCCGAAGATCCAGCCTGGGTACGAGCCCCAGTTTGAAGTTTGGAAGGGATTCGCCGGCAATTACGACATCCTCTCCCTTTCCGTTTCCATGATCATTTGGAGCCGTGTGCATGGATTGGTCTCATTGGAGATCTCTAACAATCTGCCGCCCTTTGGCGTGGATGGGTCTGCCCTCTATCATTATGAACTCGAGTCGATTGTCAGGCAGTTTGTAAAGGAGTAACCATGAAAACTTTGATCCTAGATGGATCTCTTTCGAGCGACGCGATGGGTGGGCGGGTCGTGAGTCATTTGCAAAATAACCTTGCCGCGCGCGGATGGTCTTCCGAGACGGTGACTTTGCGTGAGAAAAAGATCGGCAACTGCGCAGGTGATTTTTTCTGCTGGGTGCGCAGCCCTGGCGTATGCAACGTGGATGACGATAATCGCGACATCGCCGAAAAAATCATTGCAAGCGACCTTGTCATTTATCTCACGCCCATCACGTTTGGCGGATATTCTTCCACGCTCAAACGCATGGTCGATCATCAAATTCAAAACATCTCGCCTTTCTTCACCAGTATCAACGGTGAGATCCATCACCAGAAGCGTTACGCATCGTATCCGCACGTTGTCACCATTGGCTGGCTCGATGGGCCCAACGCAAATGCCGAATCGGTTTTTCGGCATCTGGCCTACCGTAATTCGCTCAACATGTATTCACAAGTGAATGTCTGCGGAGTTGCTTACGGAAACCAAACCCATGATGAATTGGATGCCTCGCTGAATCTATGGCTGACGAAAACCGAACGCTTCGAATCGGACCCCGTGCCTGCTCTGCCAACCCAAAGCATTTCCTCCGCTGCTGCCACTCCCGTCCGCCGTGCCTTGCTTCTTGTAGGCAGTCCGCGTACGCGCAAGAGCACATCTGCATCCCTTGGCGGATATTTATTCGACCAATTGAATCGCCTCGGCGTGGAAATAGAAACCATGCAGATCTACACCTCGCTCAATTCACAGGAACGCATGAAAACCATGTACGAGGCGGTTGACCGCGCCGATTTGATCGTGCTCGCTTTCCCACTGTATGTGGATAGCCTGCCCGCACCCGTGATCTCTGCACTTGAAAAAATAAATCAACATTGCCTGGGTAAACCATCCCGCGCAAGATTTGCCGCAATCGCAAACTGTGGATTTCCCGAAGCGCATCACAACGACACGGCTCTGGCCGTCTGTGCAGAATTTGCCAGTTCCAATGGCCTTGAATGGATGGGCTCCCTTGCTCTCGGTGGCGGTGAAGGATTGGTTCACGGTGTCCCGCTCGCTGAAATGGATGGCCGCGCCATCCCCATCAAGAGATCTCTCGAACTCGCCGCAGAAGCACTCGCAAGCGGACAGCCCATCCCTCACTCTGCGCATGATTTGCTGGCCAAGCCAGTCATTCCCAACTGGCTTTACAAAATGTTCGGCGGTTTTGGCTGGAAACAGCAGGCCAAACAATATGGTGTGCAAGACCAACTTAAAGCAAGACCGTATTTATTGGAAACCAAAGGAAAATAAAAATGTACAACGTATCCATCACCCGTCTTCGTGTCCGCTCCATCTTTTATATGCCCGTATTCCTGCTCCATGCCCTGCGGACCGGTACACAGGCGCAAAAAGCAGATGGCATTCTCGGCGTGGAAACCCGCTTCGAAAAAAACAACGTGGTTTGGACAAAAACCGTCTGGGCAGATGAAGACGCAATGAAAAAATACCGCGGTTCTGGTGCACACCAGATCGCCATGCGCGTCCTCTCTGAATTGTGCAATGAAGCCTCCGTTGCGCGCTGGCAGCAACTCGAAACCGACCTGCCAACTTGGGAGGATGCCCACCACCGTATGTTGACCGAAGGCAAACTTTCCAAGGTCAAGCACCCTTCACCTTTGCATGCCGCTGGGCGCACCGCGCCAGAGTTGATGCAATCAGGTTTCACCGCTCCCAACCCGCCAGCGTAGAGAGAATACTTTATGAATCTCGCGAAAAACTGGCCGTTGCTTCACTCTGTCGCGCGACGTGTTCAAGGTGGTTTCTTTGAGAATGACGGCATCCGCCTGCATTACGTCACACTTGGCGAAGGTCCGCTTGTGGTGTTGATTCACGGCTTCCCTGAATTTTGGTATTCGTGGCGGCATCAGATCGAGGCGTTATCTGCAAATTACCAAGTGGTGGCAATTGACCAGCGCGGATTCAACGAGTCGGGTAGACCCGCTTCTACAGATGGGTATCGGGTGGAGCGGTTGGTAGAAGATGTCGCAGCGTTGATGCAGCATCTCGGACGGAAGCAGGCCGTGATCGTCGGTCATGACGCGGGGGCTTGGCTGGCGTGGCATTTCGCGGCGATCCATCCCGAATTGACGGAGCGTCTCGTCATCCTGAGCGTTCCCCATCCCAATGCATTGCGCGAAGAACTTGCAGAGCGCGGCGAGCAATACGAGGCCAGTGAGTATGCGCGGACAATGTCGAAGGAAGGCGCGAAGCCAATGTTTCGCACATGGCAAATCAGCTTACTGCTCGACCCGCTTGCGTTCCCGCTGTATCTTGCGGCAGACCGCCGTACCGACCCCGATGCGATTACATCGTTTTATCGGCTGAGTTATCCGCGCGAGCCGTATGCATTGGATGAAAATTTGACGATGATCGAAGCGCCAACCCTGGTGATTCACGGGAAGCGTGACCGTTTCTTGATCGCATCGGGGCATGAGCACAATGCGCGCTGGCTCAAACATGAACCGAAGACCGTGATGCTCGATGCCGACCATTTTGTCCATCAGGAAAAGCCTGATGAAGTGAATAAAATTATTTTGGATTGGTTGAAATAAAGGAGAATTTAGATGACAACAAATCATGTGGTGTTGGGAACGGGCGCGATTGGCCGCGCTGTGATGAATGAACTCGTCAGACGCGGTGAATCTGTGCGCATGGTGAACCGCTCTGGCAAAATGGATGAAGTCCCTGCTGGAGTGGAAGTGGTGGCTGCGGATCTGTATGACCAGTCCAGGGTCAAGGAAGTGACTCGTGGCGCCAAGGTGGTGTATCAGGCTTCCCAGCCCGAGTACACACAATGGCCCGAAAAATTCCCGTCCCTGCAGAAATCGATCATCGATGGGCTGACAGGAAGTGATGTGAAATTGGTCCTCGTTGAAAACCTGTACATGTATGGAGACACCCAGGGCAAACCCATGACCGAGGACATGCCGCACAATGCCCATACAAAAAAGGGAAAGACTCGCAGCGAATTGAGCAAAGCCGCATTCGAAGCGCATCGTGCTGGGAAGTTGAAAGTGACTGCCGCGCGCGGCTCCGATTTCTTTGGCCCGTGGGGGCTGCCGACTGCGGCGATGGGCGAGCGCACGTTCTACCCGATGCTGCATGGCAAGGCGGCGGGATTGGTTGGGAATATTGATGTTCCACACACACATACCTACGTACCCGATTTCGGAAAAGCGCTGGTGGTCCTTGGTGAACGCCCTGAAGCGGATGGACAAGCCTGGCATGTGCCGAACGATAACCCGCATGTAACCCAACGGGAGATGGTGAAGATGATCGCGGCTGAAATGGGCATCCCGCCGAAGATGGGCGCGATGGGAAAAACGATGATGCGAATCGGCGGCTTATTCATCCCTGAGGCGAAGGAAACTGTCGAAATGATGTATGAGTTCGAGCAGCCCTTTATTGTAGATTCAAGCAAATTCGAAAAGACATTTGATGTGAAAGCCACACCCATGAAGACGGCGATCAAAGAAGCGGTTGCCTGGTACAAGAGTCATCCTGAAAAGAAGTAACCAATAGATCACTGCTAAAGATTTCAGTGAGAAAAAAGCGAGGAGAGAGAAATGGCAATCGTAAATTCCATCATGGCAACTCTACATCACTTGTGCGCGTTCGTGCTGACCGCCTGTTTGATCTTCGAATTCGTTGCTTATCGAAAAGGTCTGGGCGTTGAAGAGGCGCGCAGGATCCAGCGCGTGGATCTGGTCTACGGGATTTCAGCGGGCTTGCTGATCGCGGTCGGTTTGCTGCGCGTGTTCTTCTTTGAAAAAGGTTCGAACTTTTATTTCAACAACTATATTTTCTGGACAAAGATGGCATTGTTCACCATCGTCGGGTTGCTTTCAATTTACCCCACTGTTCGATTTATCAAATGGAATTCTGTCCTGTCTGAAAATCGTTCGCCTGAAATCCCCGAAGCCGAATTTAAGAATGTGCGCCTGATGTTGTGGCTGGAGCTGGCTGGGCTCGTGCTTATTTTGTTTGCTGCCCCGTTGATGGCGCGGGGAATCGGGATGCTGTAACCGAATCCATATAGACTGTAAATTCGTTTCTAAATCTTTCGGATGAAAAGCGGGCCGCATTCTCAGATGCGGTCTTGCTGTTTAATTTCATCTTTTGGAATTGAAGAACCGCTTCGATCAAACTACGGGACGACTGCTCCTGAAACAACAGGCCTGTCTCTCCGTTTTGAATGATCTCCGCCGCGCCGCCCATCCCATAGGCGATGACTGGGCAGCCTGCCGCCTGTGCCTCGACCATTGCGATGCCAAAATCTTCAACAGCCATATACACGAATCCCATCGCGCGATTCATCAGGTCAGCGACAACCTCATCAGGTTGATGCCCGAGCAGTTTGATGTTTTCCTTCGCCAACTTTTGAAGGTGTGGCATCTCAGGCCCATCACCGATGACGATGAGCGGCAGGTTCAATTCATTGAATGCGCGGACGATCTCAGCTGTCATTTTATAGGGCACGAGTCGGGAAACGTGCAGGTAAAAATCATCGCGTTCTTTTGCGGGATCGAATCTGGAAATGTCCACAGGCGGGTAAATGACTTGTGATTCGCGCCCCCAGGCTTGCTGGATCTTCTGTGCCGTCCAGTGGGAGATGGCGAGCAGGTGGTCTGCTCGAGACGCTGATTCTCTGTCCCAACGGCGGAGCAGGCTCAGGGTCAGGCGTGCGGCGGCCCCGATCAGGGGCTTATCCAAATGATGGAGGTGCAGGTAATCATCCTGTAAATGCCAGGCGTAGCGCATCGGCGTGCAGACATATGAAATATGGATCTGATCCTTGCGCGTTTTGATCCCATGCGCGACCGCGTGCGAGATCGAAAGAATAACATCGTGACTGCGAACATTCATGCTTTCGATGGCGAGCGGCATGAGGGGGAGTAAACCGCGATAGAGTTTCTCGACTTGCGGAATCTTTTGCATAAAGGATGTCTTGACGCTGCGATTTTCGAGCGGTGTGCCGATGAGGTTTTCGCTGTTGTGAATCAGCGCGTGTAGTTGCGCCTGCGGATATATGCCGAGGATCTCCGCGAGCAGGCGTTCGGAGCCGCCGAACACATTCAGCCATTCATGGATGATCGCAAGATTCATGAGCCGCCAAAGTGACAAAGTATTTCCTGCGTTTTTCTTGCAGACTCATCCCATGAAAATTTCGCGGCGTGTTTCAGTCCGCGCTCACGCAGGGTATCTGCAAGCGACCTGTCTTCGAGGATGTTTCTCATTGAGTCTGCAAGTTTGCCTGGGTTGTGCGGGTCGATGAGCAATGCCGCATCCCCGAGTGATTCTGGGAAGACGCTGGTGTTCGAAGCAATGACAGGCGTGCCGCAGGCCATGGCTTCAAGCGCGGTCAGGCCGAAGCCTTCGTAGGACGATGGGATGACAAAAGCGGCGGCGCCTGAATACAATGCAGGCAGGTCGTCATCATGTACGTCGTAGACCACGTTTAATGTGCCGCCTACGGGTTGAAAAACCCTGCCTTTTGCGCCAGCGATGAAAAGCTCATGCGTTGTGATATTCGCCTGTTTCCAGGCTTTCAACAGCCCGCCTAGGTTTTTTCTAGGCTCGATCGTGCCGACGAAAAGGAAATAGGGTTTTTGAATCCCGTATTTTGACTTCACTGCTTCAATTTGATTTTGTGCCTGCGGCTCAAAAGGTTTTCCGACTCCGTTATGAACGACATGAATCTTCTGTGCTGGAATTCCCAGATGAAGTTTCAACCGTTCGCGGGAAAAATTCGAAACGGTGATGATGGCTTTGACTCTGTGCGCGAGGATCTTCCACGAGAGCCGCGTCCATGCGGCGAAGGAGGGTTTGAACCATTCGGGGTGGTCGAACACACTCGCGTCGTGGATGGTGACCACTTGATTTTTTACGAGCCACGGCCCCGCATTGGCGGGTGACCAGAGAATTTCATGGCGTTTCAGTTGATTGGGCAGAACGACCTGTTCCCAAAGATTCCCTGCAATTTGACCTGTTCCGTTTTGAGGCTGGATGATGCGATTCGCCTCCAGCCTTTTACTGATCTCGCGGGCATAACGTTCCACGCCTGTGATGCGGCGGGTGAGGCAGCGGCCGTTCGTGGCGATGTTACTCATCGGCGGCCTGCATTTGTCCCTGCCACAAACCAAGGGCGAGGCCTAGCATCATGCGGCCTGGCGCAAGCGACCAGAGATAATGATCGAAAAGAGCGATGACCCCGAAGCCCGCCAGAAGTGCGCCAGAAATGATCGCCTGCGGGGTGCTGGCGTTCACGATACTTTTTGCGATCAAAAAAACAAGCACAGTGAGGATGACGACCCCGATCAAGCCTAACTCGGAGAGGATCAGCAAAGGGACATTGTGAACTGGCTCGACGAAGTTGAATTCACCCGCCCGCTCTGCAAGTTGAATGACGAAGGAGCCTGCGCCGACGCCTGTCAATGGGTTTTCTTTTGCGTAACCCAACGCCTGCTGGTTGAGCCAGGTGCGGCCCACCAGCGAAAAATTTTCGATATTGGTTGTGGGAGATGTTGTTCTACTAAGAAACAATTCTCGAAGGGGTATCATGACCGAAGCAAACACAATGAGGGAGAGGGAGATTGCAAACCATATTTTTTTTCTGTCGAGTAGTTTTGATTTCAATAGGAGTACCAAAAAGAAGGCGGCAAGCCCAAGCCATGCGGAGCGGGAAAATGTAACTGCAAGCAGGGCTGTACCGATCATTAGAAATGGCGTCACTATGAACCAGCTTGTTCTTTTACTGCTGAAAATAAAACCGACTGCCACCGCAATTCCAAACAATGCGAAGCCTGCCAGAATATTTGGGTGCGGAAACAAACCGTATACCCGCAGGAAGTTTTCGCCATTCGCAAATTTCAAAATGCTGGCGCCTTTGGAGGTTGCATCGATCAAGCCTGGCCAGTGCAAATTGAGCGGTTTAAGAAATAGCGTGGATTGAGCGTTGAATTCGATGAAGCCAGCAAGAGCCTGAACAAGTAATGCAAGGGTTGTGCCAGCCAGAGCGCCGTTCCATGCTTTGGGTTGATCTTGCAGGGAAAGAATCAGCAGGGAGATCAGCCAGAAATGGGTTGCAATGTACAGGGATGTGCGCCAGTCCATGGACCAGGTTGCGCTGAGTGTGATCCACGCGCAAAGGGTGAAGATCAATTTGTGGAAAGGAAGAATCCTGGGCATTTCATTGGTTTGCACTTTTATAACAAGCCAGAGAATGATCGACAGGAATGCCAGCCCGTCGCTTATAAAAAAGAGGGCGTGATCGTAGGTGAAATAAACCTGCTCATGTTTGAATTCGAAGATGATCTTGTAATACCAAAATCCGAGGCTAAGTGGAAGCAGGCCAATAATGACGGCATGCACGTTTCGAATGAGTTTTATGCCGCGTTCACGCCTGAGAGCAGTAATGCCGAGTGTAAGCGTTGTGAACAATGAAAACATTGGGAAAAAGCCCCATGAAAAGGATTCGAATGGGTCAGTGGGTGGAACGATCGGCTTCTGGAAGGTGAAATCTGGATTCTCCCAAATTTGAATCCCATTTGGGAGATATTTGAAAAATTCCCAGCCGTTCTTTTTAAGCTCGGGGACGAATGCGCGTAAATTGACAAATCCCCAACGGACACCGTATTTGCCTGAGGCCTGCAAGATCGGACCGATGGCTGGGATGCCTTCTTTTGCCCAATAGGCTGTGTCTATTTGGCCGATTCCGCTTTCGCGCAATTCGGGGATGGTACGTGCAGTGTGGTAGCTTCCGTCGAGGGTGGCGGCTTTTTCGGTGAGCAGGTTGAGGTATGCGAACTGGTCGCCAAAGCCGAAAGTAATGTAACGCCAGTAGGAATGATCTTCAGCGGCCATGAAATCGACGATGGGCTGCATGTCTATGGGGTCGGGCTGGGTGGGGAAAACCAGAGGCATGAACCAGAGCAGGGTTGAGGTGCCCGCAAAGAGGATGAATACAAAGGCGGAGATCAATTTCCTTCGAAGCGTGGCAGGCATCGGCTTAAGCGCGAAGCGGCTCTTCATCCGCTTGAATCTTCGGAAGCGAATGAAAAGAATCCCGAGGAATGGAAGCAGGGTAAGGGATGCCCAAAATGCGAAGCGGTCGTATGTGAGCCATTCCCAGCCTTTGCCGAATAGGAGAGCGGGGAGCGTAGTTGTACCGCCGAGGCCGAGAATGAAAAGGATGACAAAGGAAATTTGCAGGCCGAGAAAGCTCCTTTTCCAACCTCGAAAAATAAATGGGATGACGATCACGATGGGAAGATAAAAAGGCCAGAAAAAAATGAGCAGGGCGAATGGCTCGGCGATGAAGTTGTGACGTGAGAGGTGGTCGATGGGCGTTTGCATTTGCTGCTGTAGGCCCCATTTCCAGAAAGGCCAGATGACGGCGAGGCCAGCGGGGATCGCTGCCAGGGAAAATGCAGCAAGCCTGGTGATAAGATTTCTCCAGCTGTTTTTACTGAGCTGAAAAACTGTGATCGCAAAAATAAAAAATGGCTGGATCATCAATGTGGCATGATGTGCGGCCATGGTGGTTGCGGTAAACGAGACTGCCAGTAAAAAATTAAGCAGGCCTCCTTCGCGTAAAAACTTTGCGAGGGCCGCCATACCGAAAAGCGTAATGAGCGTTGCGGTGAGGAACGGAAGCTGGCCAAAAATATGCGCTGTGACATAAATGGGAAGCAAAATGGCCGATGTAATGGCGGCATAGGAAGATGCGTTTCTGCCTGTGAAGATCCTGCTGAATGTGTAAATGCCCAGCGGAAATAAGGTTGTGACGACCCATAGAATCAGGGCATAGGCCTTGTCGAAGCCGAGAATGGGAATGAAGATGGCGATGAGTTGATGCACGAGCGGCGGATAAGAAACCACGCTGAAACCTGTGTACCAGCGCGTTTCCCACAAGGAGAACCAATCTCTCGCATAATGGTCGGCGAAAAACATGTGGGTGAAGGCGTCGTAGCTTAAGCGGTAGCGCGCGGTGAGGATGAAGAATCCGTGCAGCAGGAAAGCGAACAGAACGGCGAGAAGTACGCGGCGCGGGATCATGAAAGCTTCATTTCCTTGTGCGGTACGATGATCCGCTTTTGGCTGCTGCATGTTTCAAGCGCGTGATTGAATGCCTGGATGTAATGTCTGCATGTTTCGCTGGGGGTTAGTTTTTGGATTGCGTTGAGATTGTGCGCTGTTTGTTGTTTGCGAAGTTCACTGTTTTTGAGCAATTCACGCAGGGAATTCTTCAGGCTTGGTACATTTCCATTTTCAAAGAATTGGATTTGCAGGTTGTTTTCTTTTGCCAGATATTTGTGTTCGTTTAAGTCTGATGCAACGATAGCGCGCCCCCAGGTGGCGGATTGATACAAGACACTGGATGATCCCGTTGAGGCTGTATATGGCAGGACGACGATCTGCGCACTCTGGAACAGTTCCTTGACTTGTTCTTCGGGAACCTGCCCCAGCCAGCGGATGTTATTTGATGCGTCGCATTTTTTTCTAAGATCATTTGAATAATTCGGGAAGCGGGTATGTTCTGCCCCTGCAATGGAAAGACGTAAATTTGGGAATTCGAGCTTTAGTTCCTTGAAGGCTTCGAGCAGGATTTCCAATCCTTTAAATGGGGCGAGCGTGGTGAAGAATAATAGCTCCTGTTCGTCGGTCTCTTCCAAAAGTTCGGGCTCGTGATAGGAGCCGATCGGGATATGCGTGCAGTTGATGTGGCGGGCGGAAAGCCAGTCTACGTAGTGTTGCATGGTGAGGCAGACCAGGTCGGCTTGTGTTGCAACCTCCGTCAGGAGCCGTGCGCCGAGAGGGGCGAGAAAACCGCCAGGTGCATTGAGCGCGCGCAGGTCGGCGAGTTCCACAAGTTCATGTAGAGTGACGATGGTTGGGAGTCCCATTTTCCGCGCGAGCATGGGTGTGAACATTGCCGATAAATTCGCCAGTGGTGATTTGCCAAAGACACTTGCGCCGAGGTTGAACCAGACCAGGTCGGGCTTCAGGTGCTTCAAGCGTGATAGGATGATCTTGCGTGTTTTCAGATCGTCGGGCTGCCAGCAATAATCGATCTCGGCGTGATTCAACACAGGGGTGTGGTCACTGCCAGCCTTCGCGCCTGCGAGGACGGTGATGCGTGAAAATAGACCTGACTTTTCGATTGCCCTTGTGATATGGAATCCGTATTGTCCAATACCTGTGATCGTTGGAGGAAACGGGCTGACTACGGTTAGATGCATAAGAGGCTGGGATTATTCCATTAATATGCGAATTAGACAACGTGTATCCATATAAATGTACGTTGCGGGATTTTCACTTGCAAAGTATATTTCATCTTCTATATCATGAACTTGAAACAGGCTATTCTCGAGACTTTGGCGTATTCCGATGTGTTCGATCACCCGCTGACTTTGGGTGAACTCCACAAATTTTTGGTTGCTTCTGCGCCGCAAGATGAGATCGAGAAATGCGCTGTAGGCATGGATGCTGTGGCTTGCAAAGATGGTTATTACTTCCTTGCTCACCGCACAGAGATTTTGGATATTCGACAGACGCGTGAAGTCCATTCACAAAAAGCCTTCAAGCGTGCCGTGTTTTACGGGCGTATTCTTGGCCGCCTGCCGTTCATCCGCATGGCGGCATTGACTGGCTCTCTCGCCATGCTCAACCTATCGAAAAATAGCGACATGGATTATTTGATCGTCGCCAGGCATGGACGGGTGTGGACGGCTCGGGCTTTTGCCTTGCTGTTGGATCGGATTGCGCGTCTTTTTGGCGATGTCATTTGCCCAAACGTGATCGTTTCCGAACGGACACTTGAGTGGAACACGAGGAATATTTACGCCGCCCGTGAATTCGCGCAGATGATTCCTGTCAGTGGGATGAGTGTATATCGCCGCCTGATCGAGGTCAATGCGTGGGTAACTGATTTTTTGCCCAATGCTTTTCCGAGTGTTGGCAGGCTTGAGACAGGCTCGATTTTCAACCGCCGCAATCTCTTTGAATTTTTCTTCAACGGAAAATTAGGTGATCGCTTTGAACAATGGGAGATGGAACGCAAGATCGCCCGCTTCAAAAAACAGCAAGGCTATGGCGCAGAGACGAATTTTTCCGCAGATATTTGCCAGGGCAATTTTGACCATCACGGCTTATGGGCGTTGAAAGCTCTTGAAGATCGGTTGATCGGTTTACAGGTTGAAAAATGACACAGATCCTTTTTGGACAATCTTATTATCTGCGTTTCGACCCCAAACTTTGGGATGCGATGATGCCTTATCCGCCTCTCGGCACTTTGTACGCGGCCAGTTACATCCGCTCGCGTGGATATGACGTAGCGCTCTTCGATGCCATGTTGGCCGAGTCGGAGGAGGAGTGGGCCAAGTCACTGGATGAACACAAGCCGAAATATGCGGTCATTTTTGAAGATAACTTCAATTATCTTTCCAAGATGTGCCTGCTGCGGATGCGTGAAGCGGCGTTCACGATGATCCAAATGGCGAAGGAACGCGGATGCGTGGTCATCTTGTGCGGGGCGGATGCGACCGATCATTATGATCAATATCTCGAACGCGGCGCGGATTACTGCCTGCTTGGTGAAGGGGAGGAGACTCTCGCAGAATTGCTGGATCAGTTATCGGGTCAGCGGGATGCGGGATTTTCATCGATTCTAGGATTAGCGTATGCTGACGAAGGACAATCTTCCGTCGTCAAAAATATGCGTCGACCCGATATCAAGGAACTTGATTCTCTTCCGTTTCCTGCCTGGGATCTGGTGGATGTTCAAAAATACAAAATGCTTTGGCGTGAGCGGCACGGATATTTTTCGATGAATATGGTGACGACACGTGGATGCCCGTATCATTGTAACTGGTGCGCCAAGCCGATCTGGGGTCAGCGTTATAACTCGCGTTCGCCTGAGAATGTGGCCGCGGAAATGAAATGGTTGAAGGAAAATTTTGCACCCGATCACATTTGGTTCGCGGATGATATTTTTGGGTTGAAGCCGAATTGGGTGGAAAGATTCGCGGAATTGCTACATGAGTTGAATGCTGTCATCCCGTTCAAATGTTTGAAACGGGCGGACCTTGTGACGGAGAAAACTGCGTTGGCGTTGGCGAAGGCGGGCTGTAAAACTGTGTGGATTGGTGCCGAATCAGGTTCGCAGAAAATTTTGGATGCGATGGATAAAGGGGACAAGGTGGAGGATATTTACCGTGCCGCGCATCTGCTGCACGAAAATAAAATCGAGGTTGGTTTCTTTTTGCAGTTTGGCTACCCAGGTGAAAGCTGGGCCGATGTGCAAAAAACCTTGAAAATGGTGCGCGAATGTATGCCCGATGATATTGGCATTTCGGTTTCATATCCGCTGCCTGGCACGAAGTTTTTCGAACGCGTGAAAATGGAATTGGGTGAGAAGCAAAATTGGGTGGATTCTGATGACCTCGCCATGCTCTATCGCGGACCGTTCCCACAGGAGTTTTATCGGGTGCTGCACGGGCGGGTGCATCATGAATTCCGCATGCGCCGCGCATGGCGAAAACGAGATATGCGGGGAATTATCCGCTCTCCATACTATTTGCTTGGTATTTTGAAGAGTGATCTGCAATTGCATAGATTTACTTCGACCCAATCTGCCGACTTAACAATACGCTGATCTATTGAACCGCTGATTTACTGAATTTGGAGACCTATGCCCCTGATTAACCCTGCTTTTCAGATTGTTGCTGACGCCTACGACCGTAATGCCGATAAGTACGATGAATTCATCGAGAACAATCCCAATCTCATGCGGATGCGTCAGCGTGTGTATAAATTCATCACGGCGCGGCTGCCAAAAGGTTCACGCATTCTCGACCTTGCCTGTGGCACTGGCACCGATGCGGTCTGGTTTGCGCAAAATGGATATTCCGTGTTCGGTGTGGATATTTCGGGTGAAATGCTTGAGCGCGCAAAACAAAAAGCGAAGGACTTGAATCTACAAGACCGTTTGTCCTTCGAGCAATTATCCTACACCGATTTGAAGGAAGCCAATATTGGCCGCTTCGACCTGACCTTCTCCAACTTTGGCGGTTTGAATTGTGTTGCCGATATGAAACTTGTAGCCGATAGCGTTCGTCCGTTGATGAATCAAGGCGGGCGTGTGGTTTGGGCGCTCATGCCCCCATTTTGCTTGTGGGAATCAGCCATGCTCCTGCGCGGAAAATTCAAACTTGCCACCCGTCGTTTTGCTGGCAAATCCACAGTGTTTAAGGAAGGCTTGAATTACCCTGTTTTTTACTACACCCCCAAACAGGTAGCCAAAGCATGGGGCAATGAATATCACCTCGAAACAGTCGAGGCACTTTCGGTCATCACTCCGCCCGCCACGAATAAAGAATTCGCCCTTAAGCGTCCGCATTTGTTTGAAACTCTCAGTAAGCTCGATGATGTGCTGGCATCAAGATTCCCGTTCAAATATTGGGGTGATTTTACGATCGTATCTCTTGTGGCTTCAAACGGCATAAGTCGCTGATTTCAGATTTGGAGACTTTACTCCCCGTGGCCGCGTCAATACGGCGAAATTCATTCTGGCTTTTGCTTGCGCGTTTCACGGCGCAGGCGCTTGCGATTTTGTTTACGGCCGTCATTGCGCGCAAACTGGGCGTGGATGATTTTGGAAAATTCTCGTTCATCGCTTCCCTTGTTTTGATCGGCAATACATTCACCAATTTTGGCACAGACACATTTCTTGTCCGCGAGATCGCGCGTGCGGGACGGATTACTGAAATTGCGGCGCAGGCGCTAAGCTTGCAGTTGCTGCTTTCGTTGTTGTATTGCCTTGCGATGATTGCCTTCCGCAATGCACCTCTGTTATTCTATTCTCTTGCGCTTTTTCCGCTGGCAATTTTTTCCGTCAATAACGCCTTACTGCGCGCTTTGAATCGCATGGATCTATTTTGGCGGCTCAGTCTCTTGAATGGCGCGATCCAAATTCTGGCTGCTTTTCTTTCTGCGGATGTCCTGACTTTGTGCCTTTTTCTTTTCATCGGGCAGATTCTCCTTTCAGCCGTTTCCTACTCGATCTGCCGCTCCTCCCTGCCGACCTTCAACCTGTTTCCCATTAAGAGATTTGACCCCATCCTCAAGTTGCTTCTCCCTTTTGCCGCGTTGACGATTCTGTTGGTCTTGATCCAGCGGCTTGGTATTTTATTTGTCTCAGCCATACTGGATGACGCGGCAACAGGGTTATTTTCTTCCATCACCCGCGTGGTGGATGGACTCAAGCTTGGACATTACGCCATTTTGGGTGCCTTGCTCCCTGCACTTTCAAGCGGCAACTCCGCTTCGTGGAATAGTTTCCGCAGGGCTTTTATCCTTTTGATGGCGGTTAGCCTGTTTTTCTCTGCTATATTAACCTTTCTTGCCAGCCCGATCATTTTGCTTTTGTATGGGAAAGATTTTATTCAAGCGTCGTCTTTGCTTGTTTTACTCGGTTGGAGTTTACTTCCGTACACGATTTCTTCTTTCGTTTCCTACAGCCTCATTGTCCGTGGATATGAATCTGATGTGGTTAAATCTGCCTTGGTTTCGCTTTTTGGAAACGTCATTCTATATCTGGCTCTGATTCCATTTGCTGGATTGCGCGGGGCGATCTGGTCTGCCCTGATCGGTGAATGCCTTCAGGCGTCTGTGTTTACAGTTTATTATCTCAGGAGGATTACGAATTTATGAACCTTGATGACCCCATTCTTACGCCAGTTGAACTTCTTGCATATCGTCGTGCAGCGAAGTCTTTGCAGAATTTTCCCCCGCCTGAAACGGTCATTTTCGTGCCACAAAAAAGCCTCGCCGATTATGTCCTTCGGAAATATTGGGTCAGACAGGTGAAGGGATTTTTAGGCAGTTTTTACCTGCTTAAAAAAAGCAATGGGAGGGTTGCCTTTTCCGCTGGGTTTGGCATAGGGTCACCTGTCATCGCTGGACTGACAGATGAATTCGTTGCGCTGGGTGTTCGCCGCTTTGCATTGATCGGCATGGCGGGTGGGTTGCAGGAGAATCTTTCAGCGGGGAGTCTGATTCTTTCAACAGGAGCAATTCGCGGCGAGGGAGTGACGCGGCATTATCTTCCCGAGGCAGAATCTGTGGAGGCGTCTCAAGAAATGGCGGAGGGAGTGGGGGCAATTCTTTCAAAACGGAATCACTCGTATTTTCACGGCCTCACATGGACAACGGATGCCCCTTTTCGTGAGTTACGCAGGGATGTGCTTGCCTATCAACAGCGTGGTGTTTTGGCGGTGGATATGGAGGCGGCGGCCATGTACGCGGTTGCAAAAGCAAATGGATTGCCCGCATTGGCTGCCTTTTCCATTTCAGATTCGCTGGCTGGCGGCAGGTGGAGCATGTCTGGCGATTTGCGTCCTGCGCAGGCTGGCCTGTCTGCTTTATTTGAGGCCGTCCTCGAGTTTGCCTCTGCACCCTTGGCCTGACAACTTTCCCCGTTTTTCTGCGTATACTATCTTGGACTTTTCTTTTCGTTCGAACAGTAATAAACTAAATTCGAAATCCGCATTTCAAGGAGAACTTAATTATGAACAAACAAGGTCGTACACAACTCGCACTGGGTGTCCTCCTGATTCTGCTGGGCGCCTGGTTCTTGCTGGATAGAACAATGCCAGCATTTCACAGTTTTTTCGATAAATATACCGAATGGCCCACCAACATGCTGTTGATCGGCGGCGCGATTTTCATCGTCGGTTTGGTTTTGGGTCAGCCTGGTTTGTCTGTCCCTGCGGCGATTGTGGCGGGGATCGGCGGCATTTTCTATTATCAGGAAATGACCAGAGACTCTGGTTCATGGTCTTACATGTGGGCGCTCATTCCGGGGCTTTGTGGGGTCGGCACGGTGTTGCAGGGTCTACTCGGTGAGAATACCGCCTACAACCTGCGGCGCGGCTTGAATTTGATGGTCGTAAGTGCAGTGCTCTTCCTCGTGTTTTCGGCATTTCTCGGCGGCTGGAATGTGCTTGGCAATTACGGCGCTCCGATCCTGCTGATCCTGCTCGGCGTGTATGTGTTGGGACGCGGCCTATATCGTTCCTTCCGAAACCGAAGCGAGGAGGAATAACATGCGCCGCAGTCAATTATTCTGGGGTTCGGTCCTCTTGTTGTGGGGGCTGCTATTACTTGTCGATGCCATGGGCGTAAGGCTCCCGAACGGCTCCTCGATTTCCAGTCTCTTCTGGCCAATTGGTCTATTATTGGCGGGCGGCTGGATCTTGTTTGGTGTATTTATGCGCGGCAAGATCGAGGATGAAAACGCCTCGATTGATCTTCAAGGCGCATCATCTGCCAGCGTGCGAATCAATCACGGCGCGGGTGAGTTGAAGATCCACAGCGGTGCGGCTTCGAATGAAATCATGCATGGCACGTTCTCTGGCGGGTTGGATCAAAAAGCCTCTCGAAACGGTGACAGTCTCGAGGTCCGTATGAGACCCGCAAAAGATTTTGTCGACTTCCCCTTCTTTGGCCCTCAAAATCGCCTCGATTGGGACGTCGCTCTGAATGCAGACATCCCCACTGCGCTGACCATGAATCTTGGTGCGAACAAAGCCACGCTGGATTTGCGCGACATGAATATCACTGACTTGAAACTGGAAACGGGTGCCAGCGAAACAAAGCTGACTCTGCCATCGCGCGGCCGCTTCCGCGCCGACCTCGATCTTGGTGCGGCTTCCCTTGAAGTGATCATCCCCGAAGGACTCTCCGCTCGAATCCGCACTTCCGTTGGCGCTGTTGATTTGAAAGTGGACGAGATGCGCTTTCCGCGCAATGGCGGTTATTATCAATCGCAAGACTTTGACACCGCCGCCAATTCCGTTGACCTGACCGTGGATGCAGGCGCGGCTTCGATAAAGATCAAATAGCGAGGTATGAAATGAAAAGGTTTGATCCAAATATCGTTTTTGGTTTTCTGCTGTTGGTGGGCGGCGGTTTGGCGCTGGCACAGACCATGGGTTATCTTGAGAATGCAACAGGCCTTTTTTGGGGCGGCACGTTCCTTGCGATTGGCCTAGTCTTTCTCACCCTTCTTTTTGGCGGACATTGGTGGGCGGCTTTTCCCGGTTTCACCCTTGTGGGCCTTGGCGCTCTGATACTTCTGCCTGAATCTCTTGATGATTTTGGCGGGGCACTTTTCCTCGGCAGCATTGGCTTGTCATTTTGGTATGTGTACTTCACGGATCGCGCGGATCGATGGTGGGCGATCATTCCAGCCTGTGTGCTCTCTGCCCTGGCAGTGATGATCGTTGCCGCCGAAAGATATGAAGACCTGGGCGGGGCGATCTTCCTTGGCGGCATTGGTCTCGCCTTCCTCATCGTCTTTCTTACTGACCGTGACGGGCGTTGGTGGGCATTGATCCCCGCCGGGGTATTGGCTACGCTTGCAGTGGTCACCATTGCCGCGGAACGTTTTGGTGAATTCCAAACGGCTGGCATTTTCTTCTTCGGGCTTGCGATCACATTCCTGCTTGTGGCGGTTTTGGCAGGCATGCGTTGGGCATACTGGCCTGCACTTGGTCTCGGCATCATGGGCCTGCTCGGCATCGTCTCACTGTTGGAAGTGGCAAATTATCTTTGGGCAGTGGTTATGATCATAGCGGGCGGTTTCATGCTCTTCCGTTATTTCTCCAGCCGAAGTTCGTAGAAATTTTTTCTCGAAAAATAAAAATGCCTCCGCAATTGCGGAGGCATTTTTGTATCGGTGACTGATTCTATTTTTCTTCAACGACTTCTATGCCAGGAAAAAATTGATGGACCGTTCCTGCCACCCAGCCGTGCAGGGTGGAGGGGAGCAACGGACAGTTCAGGCAGGCTCCGCCGAGATGTACTCGAAGGGTCTTGCCGTCAAACGATCCAAACTCTACCGTGCCGCCGTGGAACTGCTCCACATAGGCGCTGAGTTTTTCAAGCAAACCACGCAGTTGAGCTTCCTGAGTCTTGATTTCTGGTGCGACCATGGCTTTACTCCCGTTTATCTTGATTGGTTGAATTCAAAAGGGCCTGAACCTGAGTGCGCGCGTTCTTCCAACGTGATGATACTACATTTGCAAGGCGATCCATAATGATCTTTCCAGTTTCGGGATGGTCTCGTACTAGTGCCAGTAAATGGCTGCCGCGAATGCGTATGGTCTCGATCTCGGTTTCGCTCACAAGGCTTGAGGTGTAGTGTGTGCTTCCGAGCACAGCCGACCAGCCAAAGACATCCCCGGCCCGCAGGCGGGTCAATGTGATTGGCGGGGTATCGTAAGGTTTGAAGCGAATGATAACTTCACCTTTGATGAGCAAATACAAATAACTTGCCGGTTCGCCCTGCTCGAAGATCGTTGTATTCGCAGGGCGGATAAATTGCTCAAAAAGTGGTTTGAGCAGGGCTATTTGTGCTGGGTCAAGGTTTTCAAAAAGTGGGATGTTTGGCAAGATATCAAGCATTTATAGCATGGTAACCAATGTCTCTACAACTATCCAGTATCAAATATCATAAACTTGATGACATTTTTCCTCTTTTCAAAATGTGACAATTTTCCTCGGTTATACTTTGTGAAATAAGTAATTTTCAACGATCTGGCCTCTTCAAAGATAAGATGACTGAAATAAGCAAACTCTCCTCACTCGAAAGGCTGTTGCTTGGAATCGATAAGCCTGCTACGCTTGACCTTGTTAAACCGCTTCGTAAAGATTCGATCTGCCCAAAATGTAATATAGGTAAGCTTGACTATAACGGACTGCTGCAATTGGAGTGCCCCGCATGCGGTTTTGTTAATGGTGAAGGCGGCGGGTGTACCTGATAAATTTCCGTTTGTCCCGTGCGGGCAAATATTATTGGATGTGAACAATGACAGAGTCTCTTCAACCTTCCCAGCCCCCTACAGCACGATTCATGGCTGGTTTAATGATCGGTGTCGGATTGATCGCAGTGGGGATCATGTTCTTCATGCTGCTAAGGGAACAAGCCGATTCCACACAAGACTTTTCAGCAGTCCCCGTCAAAGTGGATTATGCCGCTCCTGATCTTGATCTCGTCGATCTTTCGGGAAAGGATGTCTCTCTCGATGATTATTTGGGGAGCGTGGTATTGGTCAACCTTTGGGCAACCTGGTGCCCGCCATGCAGGGAGGAAATGCCCACCCTGCAAACCTTCTATGAGAAATATAGGGATGATGGATTTGTCCTGCTTGCCATTGACCAGGAAGAGACTCGCGAAGTTGTTGAGCCGTTCATAAATGAATTTGGATTGACCTTCCCCGTCTGGCTGGATATCGATTATCTGGCGCAGCGTGAATTCAAAACGATGAATCTTCCCAGTTCTTATGTGATCGACCGTGAGGGGAGGGTCCGCCTGATGTGGATCGGCGGAATCTCAAAACGAAACCTTGAAAAATATGTACCTGATCTGATTAAGGAGTAAACAGAAAATGGATGTGATACTAAATTGGAAGGGCAGAATGTTATTTGAAGGGGTGGGTGGTTCGGGGTTTGTGCAAAAACTGGATACGGACGCTTCCGTCGGCGGCGATGATAGCGGTGCCCGCCCAATGGAATTCATCGCGCTTGGGCTGGCGGGTTGCACCGCCATGGATGTCATCTCCATTTTGCAGAAGAAGAAACAGCCTGTTTCTGATTTCAAAGTTCAGCTTCATGCCGAGCGGGCGGATGAACATCCCAAGGTGTTCACGGAGGCAGTGATCGAATACCTCGTGACAGGCAGTGATGTTGATGAGGCTGCCTTGCTGCGCGCCATCGAGCTTTCTGCCGAAAAGTATTGCCCCGCGCAGGCCATGCTTTCCAAGGCATTTCCCATTCGGATGACATATAAGATATTGAATGACAGCGGGGAAGTTATCAACGAAGGCGAATACTTCGCAAAACATGAATCGGTTTGATGAATTTGTGAAAAACGAAGATAAATAAAGAAAAACGGAGATTCAATTTAAATTGAATCTCCGTTTTGTTATGGGAAACTGCCGCTGATCGCTGTGAAGGCATCTCCGCACTCACAGGCAGTGACGATGGACGGTCCCTTGGTGAGTGTGCCCAGATATTCGCGGGCGCCGTTGTGAGTGACCCAGCCATTCATAACAAAAGGAAGAACACCATCTGCCATGATCCATTCACCGTTGTATTTGCGGGCAATGTGAACATGCGAACCTGTGGCACGTCCGCCTTCACAGGATGGATAGCCGACCTTGTCTCCTGTTTTCAGCTCGGCCCCAAGGGGTGCGCGCTCTCTGGATGAAAGATGCAAATAGAAAATAACCCAGCCTGTGCGTTCATTTCCATCTTTATCAAGGTCAAGAACTACGCCCTCAATGCTGGAGCGTACAACAAGTCCGTCGGCCATGGCCGTGGAAAAGTTTTTATCGTCTGCGATAAAACAGCCTGATTTGTCGGAGGGTGGTGCAAAGTCCACACCAGCCAACGGCTCGCCAGTTCCCCAGCCTGTATGCGGGCCACCTGTGTAATACCACGTCTGGTCGCTTGGGAATGGAAGTTGGAGCTGCGGCTGCTGCAAGCTTCCTGGGATGATGATCATCGAGTCCTGCCACGGGTTGCCGAAATACTTCTCGAATGTCAGGAACAGGCCCTCAGGTCCAGTAGCGACCGCGTACTTTTCTCCATCGAATAATCTTGAGTAATAATATTGGATCGAGACAGAAGCGGCATTCTGCCACGGGTCGGGTCGAATAATGATCTCGTTCGTGTCTTCAAATTCGATCAGGTCACCGGCGCGCCAGCCGTAATAACCGTTGTTCAATGTGTTGGCGGCGATCACCAGTTGCAGGTATGGGTTTTCCCAATAGCGGCGCGTGAAGCCGAGTAGATTCTTTTTTACAGGAGGCTCAGCCGCAGTGAGTGCGCCGCCCTGATATTCAAGGATTGCGAGTAAAAGACGCGGATTGATACTGTAATTGATGGAGACATAATCCACCATTTCTGCGCCGCTGCGCCACTCTCCACCGGCGTAAACACGATAATCCTTCAGCCAGCCAGGCTGCGTTGCCACAAATGCGGATGTGTTGAAGCCTGTTACCGTGGGTCCATTTACGAAGGCATGATCTGGAATGATCTGAAATGGACTGGACCATAGCGCCAGAAAATAAATGGGGATCTTCATCGGCATCCCCGGTGGCATGGTGGTTGCCTCACGGGGGATCTGTGGATTGGCCTGAAAGATCTCCTCCACGGTGGTATTGAAACGTGCTGCAAGCGCGGGGATTGTATCGCCGTTTTGTGCAGTGTAATCCACCAGTTCCCCGGGCTTGTAAGTTGGGCGCGTGGGGAGCGGGGTTGCAGAAAAACTGTACGGGGCGATATTGGAAGTTGGAGTGCTGACCGGTTTTTCAGCCGAGACTTCAAGATCACAGGCTGAGAGAAACAATGTTGTAACCAAAAGCGCGTGAAGCAGTTGTTGTTTTACTTTTAGGAAATTATTCATTCTCTTTTCGGAAGATGTTCGACCATTTTTGACCGACGGGATCGGCGATCACAACTTCATCCCCGCGGACAAGTTTACCTTCGTATGCCTTTTCACCGGCGACCACGCGCCAGCCGCTCATAATGAACGGGATGGGACCATCTGCGGTCACCCATTCGCCGTTGTATTTTCTTGCAAAGTGTAAATGTGTCCCTGTTGAAACGCCGCCTTCACAAGAGGCATGCCCAATCCGGTCATTGACCTCCAGCCAGGTTCCCACGGGCACGCGGTCTCTTGAGCCGATGTGCATGTAAAGAATGTTCCAGCCTGTTTGCTCGTAGCCGTCGCCATCCAGGTCAACCATCACCGCGCCATTGTTCGAACGTACAACGAGACCAGCGCCGCAGCCGTGACCCAGGTTGGAGTAGGATCGCATCCGCCGTGATCGGTGGCTGGAGCGAAATCGATCGCGGCAAACACGCTGTTTTTTGGTCCGTACACCTTTGGGTTGATCTGCCCCCAGGCATTGTGCGGACCGCCCGTCATGCTCCATTCCACATCGGGTTCAAAGGGCAGCACCAACGTCGGCTGATTTAACGCGGATGGGAAAATGGGGTTGACCACGTCGGCACGCGCCCATGGGTCGCCGAACATTTCCAGATACATGGCGGGAAAGCCTGAATTGGGATCGATGATCTGCTCCCATTGCGAGCGGCTGTGATTACGCGAGAAAAAATATTGGATCGCAACCGTGCCTGCGTTCAGGCGCGGGTCAAGGCGAATCGTCGAGCCATCGGGGAATTCCAGGTGAGTGAGTGTGCCTGCGCGCCAGCTGTAATATGCGATGGCGAGGTTGTTGATGGCCCACACCAACTGCACCGACATGCCTTTGTAGTGATAGTCGTTGAAGCCCATTGGATAATCTCTGTGAAGTTCGTCCACGGGCTGGCCGCGTACCCAGCGGCTTTCAAATTCAAGCATGGCGAGAATCAAACGCGGGTTGATGGAGTTCTCGATTGCAAGGCGTTCGATGGCGGCATCTCCATCGATCCAGCCTGTTGAGCCGAGATAGTCTTTGAAATCGCTCAGGTACCCGTCAGACTGCTGCACATATTCTTTTACGTCAAAGTCAACCGCTGTGTACGAGAAGATGATCTCGGCATCCGGCATGATCTGAATGTTGGGTGTCATCGCCTCTGTGATCCGATTGGGGATGACCAATAGGGTACCGGGGTCGATCAGTGTGGTTTTGGTCAGGTCTGCATCCGATGTAATTTCGGATTCGTCCACGCCGAATCTGCTCGCCACGGCGGAGAGCATGTCACCGCTTTGAGCGTAGTAGAGAAAAGGAGCGGCGTCATAGGCAAGGGTATACGTCGGCTCGATGACCGGGGTTGAACTGTTTGGTGTGATGGTCAGGGTCGGAGTGTATGCATTTTCCGTTGCGATCGAAGGTGGAATGGTCGAGGTGGGGAAAATGATCGGGTTGTCTTGAACAGCAAACGGGTCGATGGGAAGCGAAAGCTGATCCGAAGTGTTGGGTGTGGGCGTCTGTGGGACTCCCCAAATGGAGGGGGATGACGATATACAGGCCGACAATATGAGCGACAATATGATGAGAATGGCGAGTGGACGATACATAAGTGTGTGTTGATTATATCCGCCTGGATTAAGTCCAGATGAATTATCGATAGATCAGATTAAGCTCGTTGGCGCTGTCGAGGGCTTCGATGGTGATATTTCCGCGTGTGAGGTATCCATCGTACTCCCGGCCGCCTCCACTTGATATCCAGCCATCGAGATTGAAAGGCAACGGTCCATCCGCTGCGATCCACTCGCCGTTGTATTTTCTGGCGAGGTGTACGTGAGTGGCGTTTGATACACCGCCTTCGCAGGAGGCATGGCCTATGGGTTCACCAGCGAACAGGTATTCACCAGGCTCTGCTCGGTCTTCCTCAGCGATGTGCATGTAAAGGATGACCCAGCCTGTTTGTTCGTAACCGTCATTATCGAGGTCCTGAATCAAGGCGCCGTTGGATGCACGCAGCACGAGGCCGTCGGCAACTGCCGTAACCCAAAGCGGACTCGTCCCGCAGCCGCCGTTATCTCCGGGTGGGGCGAAATCGAGCGCGGCCCATGCTGAGCCGTAATCCCAGCCGCCGTGTGGGCCGCCTGTGAAATACCAGCTTTCGCCTTCATTGAATGGCAGATACATGGTCGGCTGTGATAGGAAGGGCGATACAAGCGGTTCAATGGCATAGTCGAACGGATTGCCAAAGAAAACATAATAAGAAAGAAGCAAGCCCGTGCCGCTGACGTCCTGTTCCCAGACGGCGCGGTCATCGAGTTGGGCAAAGAAATATTGCAGGGCAGCCGTGCCGGCATTGATGGTCGGGTCGACTGGGACAACTGTTCCATCATTTAAAACCCAGGTTGAAACCGCATTTGCCCTCCACAGGTAATAACCCTGATTCAAGGTGTTTGCCGCCCATGTCAGTTGCCGATACAGGCCGTAATGCGCATCGTCAGCAAGCCCCATTGGGTAGGCTGTGTTGAATGGTTCGGGATTGGTGACCCATCCACTTTGATATTCAAGCAGCGCAAGTAGCAGGCGCGGATTCACCGAATAGTTGCGAGCTACGATCCAGACGATTTCATAGCCCGATAATATGAATCCATTCACATCCTGTTCGTAGATTTCCAGATATCCGTTCTGGCTGTTGATGAATTCCTGAATATTGAAATATACACTGCCGGGGCTATATACCATTTCAGAATCGGGAATTACTTTGAATGCCGTTCCGCCCTCACCGGGGTTGGGAGCGGGTACATTTAACGTCATGCCGACATCCAATAGATTTGCATCTGTGATGTTGTTGGATTCCATTAACGCTTCCACGCTGATGCCGTACATGAATGCGATTCCGCCAAGTGTGTCACCGAATTGGACTACATATTGGGCCTCGTCCTGTCTTGGTGTTGGCAGGACTCGTTCCACATCGGGCGTGGGTGAGGTGAGTGGCTGGTCTGTGGGCGCTGAAGTTGGCAATATGATGGTCAGCGGCATGCGTGTCGGGGTGGGTTCGCGTGTTGCGGTCGGAGGGGGCGGTGTACTGGTGATCGTTACTGTAGGGATGTTGGGCGATGCAACGAAAGTCCCCTCCGAGATGGGGAGAAATGGATCATAGGTTGGATATCCCACCGGCATAGCCGTGGATGGCGCGCATGAAGCAAGCATGGCGGTTAGTAAAAAAGTAATGAATATTCGTGAAAGAAAGAGATGAGACATCTTTTTTTGAGCTGACATGAGGGCGATTTTACCAGCGGAGCTGAAAAGCGGGGAAAGGGGCAATGAAAAAGAGACGCAAGCTTTGGAGAGTGCGTCTCTTTAGGGTCATTTTTAATTTGCTTCCTTTTATGACTGGAACCCTGAGCCCATGATGTAATTTTCCAATCCGCGGATCTCGCTTTCCTTGTTTTCCAGCGCCGCGAACATCACATCACGCATCGAGACCAGACCGACCAACTGGTCATGTTCAACAACGGGCAGGTGGCGGATGTTGTATTGTTTCATCAAAGCCATGCACTGCTCCACGCTGGTGTCCTTGGTGACCGTGATCATATTGGAGACCATGACTTCCTTGATCTGGGTATCTTTGGCGTTGCGGCCTTCATTTTCCCCTTTGTAAAGGTAATCACGTTCGGTATAAATGCCAACGATTTTCCCGCCCTCGGTTACCAGCAAAGCACCAATATGAGCCCCGGCCATTAATTTAATGGCTTGCAGGACGGTGTCGGTGGATGCAATGGAGTAATTTTTTGCAGATTCCTTCGATTCCAGCAATTTGCGTACAGTGGTCATTTCTACAACTCCTTTTTTGGTTTGGAATGGTAACTGTTGTTACAGTATAGCAAAAAAACATAAAACGGTATCTGGTAATAAACAAAAGACGAGCAGTTTCTCTCCTACTCGTCTTTTGTTGTATTCGGGGTGGTTTGATTTTCCCTACCCAGGGATGCCCTTTGCGCCGAGCCATTCCCATATCAATTCAACGGCCTCTGGGACAAGCGCACGGGTCTCATCGGATAATTGCCGCGAAAAGAGGAATTGGTAGCCGCGCACCGAGAGCAGGGCGGCCTCCGGTTTTCTCCCGTAAAGCGTTTCGCAAATGGAGATCAGTGATTGTGGTGTGAGATGATGGGTAAATGGTGAGCGTTGAAAATCACTTTTTACATCGATCAACCGCACCTCTTCGGGGATGTTGCCGGTATGCGCATCCAAAAAACAGACATATTCGTAGTCGGCAATTTCCTCGGCCATTTCCGGGGTTAGCTGCAGGTAAAAAGCAAAATCGATTTGCGCTGCCTGTGGGAATTCATCTTCATAAGAGGCGGGGGCTGGCAGTCCCATTTTTTTGATTAGCGCATGCTGGATATGCCAGGCGACTCCGTCGTCTTCGCGGTCTGGGTTTCCGTAGCCAAGGATCAATAATTTTTTCAAGTGTATGCCTTGTTGAATAAAAGAAATTAATAAAGGAACAGGCGCCAATGGCGCTGTTCGTAATAGTTCCATTTTTTATAAAAAGTCGGGTTACTCGCCGTAACCGGTGCCCAGAATGTATTTCTCCAGTTCAACGATTGTGCCTTGCTTCTGTTGAAGCAGGGCTTCGGCGAGTCCGCGGATGGAAACAATGCCGATCACGCGTTCATTTTCAAGCACAGGCAGATGGCGCACGCGATATTGACGCATCAACTCGGCGCATTCCTGCAGGGTGGTCTCGGGTCTGATCATGACCATTTGGCTGGTCATGACATCGCGGACGATCGTGTCCTTTGCATAGATGCCCTTGACTTCACCCTCGCGGGCATAATCGCGTTCGGTGAAGATGCCGATGATCTTGTCATTTTCCGTCACCAGCACTGCACCTGTATCTGCCTCAGCCATGATCTGCAGAGCATCCAGAACCGTCGCGTCGGCCTGGATGGTATGGATTTTTGTTTCGGCCTTCTCGTCTACTAGTTTTCGAACTGTCGTCATGGTTGATCTCCTTTGGTTTGAATGGAAAACGATGAACGACTGTATTCCTAAAGTTATCTCAGTTTATGCTTGTTGTAAGATTCTAGTCTCGTGTCAATGTCTTGACCAGTGACCCATCTGGAGCGACGATATCCAGCTGGATGGGCATTTGCCCAACTGCATGAGTGGAGCAGGACAGGCACGGATCGTACGCGCGGATGGCTGCTTCGACTCGATTTAGCATGCCTTCCTGGACATTGGGTCCCATCACGTAGGTTTTCGCCACAGACTCGACTGCGTTGCTCATGGCCCAATTGTTGTGGCCCGTGGAGACGATCAAGTTTACCTTAAGCAATTTTCCGCCTTCGTCTGCAGTGTAATCGTGGATGAGTGTGCCACGCGGGGCTTCGATCACACCCACGCCATGACCCTTGAAATCTTTGCGGGTGTTGAGGATGTCGGTGCTGAGGATATCAGGATCGGCGCACAGTACGCTGACGCGTTCGACGGCGAACAGGCATTCGATGAGACGCGCATAATGATAGTACAAAGTGTTTTCGACTGGCTTGCCTTTGTTGAGGCTCTTGAAGATCTTGAGTTCATCATTTGCCAGCGGCGTATCAATTTTCTCGGCCAGATTCAGGCGTCCGAGCGGACCGACGCGGTAGACTCCGTCAGGATATCCCATTTTTTTGTAGAAGGGGAATTTCAAATATGACCAGGGTTCGACATGTTCCTGAATGTGATCCAGATAATTTGCTACGGGGAAGCGTTCCAATTGCGCACCGTCGCGGCCGATCAGGCGGATATCGCCGTCGTAAAGCTCAAGTCCGTTATCGGGTGTGGTTAGGCCAAAATAACCGGTGGGGAAGACGGCGAACTTGTTGATGTCTTCCATGTTTTTCTGCGCCCAGTCTTTGATGATCTGCAGACCAATGCGCAGGGTGGCAATCGCTGCATCTGAATTCTTCAGGATATCATCGCGTTCCTGAAGGGTGAGGGCTTTATTTACGCCGCCAGGTATTGCGAAGACGGGATGAATGCGCCGCCCACCCAGGGTTTTAATGATCTCCTGCCCGAACTTGCGCAGTTGCACAGCCTTGACAGTTAAATCCGGGTTGGCATTGATCAGACCGATGATGTTACGCGTTTCAGGGTTGGCGTCGAAACCGAGCAGCAGGTCGGGGCCTGCAAGTTCAAAGAAGTGCATACCGTGGCTTTGGATGACCTGCCCCATATGCATCAGTTCGCGCAGCAGGTTGGCGGGGCGGGGCGGGGTTTGGCCACTGAGTGCATCGCCAGCCTTGGCGGCGGCAAGATGGTGACTTACCGGGCAGATGCCGCAGATGCGCGCAGTGATCTGGGGCATTTCGAAATACAGGCGCCCTTCGCAGAATTTTTCGAACCCGCGAAATTCGTTGACGTGCATGTAGGCACGGTCAACGGTGTTGTCTTCCTTCATATGGATCGTAACTTTTGCGTGACCTTCAATACGGGTAACTGGTTCGATCGTGATCTTTCGTGCAGTCATTGTGACCTCCGGAAATGTTCAATGCGGGATGTGGGTTGAAAAATAAAAGTGTTCCGCATTCGGTTTGCTATTTTCTAATGCCAGTGCAATAGATCGTTTTTCAACTCAGGCTTTCGCCCCTGCGCCAGTTCGGCAAGGACATGAAAGATGACATCTGCATCGGGTGGGCAGCCGGGAACGTTAAAATCGACGGGTACAACCTCGTGGATGGCGCGCGTCTTGGTCATCGTTGCTAGTTCCGGGTCGTTGGGAATCTGACTGCCGGGTTCGTTGCTGTCTGCGTCCATATAAGCCTGACGGAGTGCGGCTTCCACACCGCAGAAGTTGCGCATGGCAGGCACGCCGCCAAAGACAGCGCAATCACCCAATGCCACAAGGATCTTGGCGCGCTTGCGCATTTTGTGGGCAACTTCTTCGTTGGCGCTGTTGTTGATGCCGCCTTCCAGCACGCCGACATCCACGCCGCTTTCATCGGGTTCTTTCAAGTCGGTGATGGGGGTGGAACGCAGGTCGGCAAGTTCGATCACCTGCAAGATGCGTTCATCCATATCAAGCAGGGACATATGGCAGCCTGCACAGCCGCACATCCAATCGGAAGCAATTTTAGGTTTGTTCATAAGATACTCTCTTTGCCTTTTAATTCAATGTCACGCTTGATTTGCGCGCCAGAATGGCTTTTTGCCAGTCGGATTTTAGTGTCATGTTCGTGCGCAGCGCGATCTCGTTCAAAACGGTGATGTTCTCGCGGACATGTTCAGGCGCGGTGATGGCTTTGTGAGTTGTTTGTATACGTCCGTCCAGGTTGATGTGATGACCTTCCTGTTCGGCCCAGATCGTAACGGGCAGGATAACGTGGGCCTGCTCGGTCAGTTTGGATTCATAGGAAGCCTGTACGACCAGATAGGAAGCCTTGGATGCCCGCTCTGTGAGTGATCTTGATACATAATCATCTCCTACGGCGGCGTACACAACTTTTTGTCCATTTAGTTCGAAGGTAGTATCCATGCCAAGCAGGGTGGCGGCCAGGCTGTTCGATTCGCCCTTGATGGAGAGCAAGCCATGGCGTTCACTGTCCACTGCGCCAACCAGAACGGCCAGGCGATGTAATTCCTCAATGAGACTTTCATCCCGCTGGGCGGTGATGCCTTTGCCGAACAGGATCACTGGCGATATGGAACGCGCCAATAACTCCGCTGTTTGCTTGAGTTCTTCAAGAGAAACACCTGTGGCTCTGACAGCTTTTTCGATGAGCTGGCCTGCGTCGGGTAGAGAAAGAGGCGTGCGTCCCAATCCTTCCTGAACGATCACAGCCTGCAATCCTCGAATGAGTGCGAGGTCTGAGCCAGGCTGAGTCTTGAGCGAGATGTTTGCCATGTAATCCAATTCGCTGGATTCGGGATCGATGGTGATCAAGCGCGTACCTTTTGAGAGATTGCGTTTGAACATAAATCCAGCGACCATGTGGCTGTGATGAATATTTGCTCCGATGCACATGACCGTATCGGCATTTCGCAGGACATCGAGTTTCCCTTCGAAGCCTTCATGGGTTTGCGCAAAGCGGGTGACAACTTCAGTGGGTACGCCTTCTTCAACGCTGGTGACATGCTTGCTTTGGAATTTTTCAGCAAATAATTCCTTGAATGCGGTCAGGGTTTCAACGGATAATCTTGTGGATGCAATCGCCGCGATTTCATTTTTATTTTCCATTAATTGACTCGCGACTGCGCTCATCGCTTCATCCCAAGAAACGATTTCAAGTTTGCCGTTCTTGCGCATTTGCGGAGCGGTAATGCGCTTGCGTGATTCGGTGACAGGATCGTAGCGACCGTGTTCGCAGAGCAGCCCGTGATTGACCGCGCCTTCCCAATCGCCTTCGATGCGGACGATGCGGTTGTTGCGCACCATGATCTTGATGGAGCAGCCAACAGAACAACCCGCGCAAACCGACTTGATCTCTTCGAGACTTTCGTCGTGTCCCTGATAGGCACTCACGCGGTCGATCAATGCACCTGTTGGGCAGACCTGCACACAGGTTCCGCATTTGATACAAGTGCTTTCGCCGAGCGGAACGTCAGTATCTGCAACGATGATGCTGGCGGCGCCGCGTTCTGCGACGGAAAGGGTAAAGTTGCCTACCATTTCACCGCAGGCGCGTACACAGCGTCGGCATAGGATGCAACGATTGTTATCCAGAATGAAATAAGGATGCGTGGTATCTACTTTGAAATCACTCCAGCCGGGCTGGATGGGCCAGTGCGTCATTTCTTCATGGTAGGCGGCGTTTTGCAATTCACAATCGCCACCGCTGACCTGGCAGAAGGGGCAGAAGTGATTGCGTTCGCTAAAGAGCATGGAGAGGATAAATTCGCGGGACTTTTTGATCGATTCAGTCTCGGTGCGAACCACCATCCCATTATTTACCGGGAGTGTGCAGGATGCCATTGGCACGCGTGCGCCTTCCACTTCTACAATGCACAGGCGGCAGCCGCCATACGGAGTGAGTTCCTTGTGGTCACACAGCCGCGGGATATAAATTCCTGCCGTCTCTGCTGCACGTAATACGGTTGTCCCTTCAGGAACTTCGATCTGTTTTTCGTTAATCGTTATTTTCACCATAGATACCTCTGTGTTGAAGTTTTAATTTCAACTGGTTAGACTTATAAATCCACTGTTTAGACTTTCTCAACTTCTTGCGCCATCTCACAGACGCCTGTCGGGCAGCTTCCAGAGCGAATATGTGCTTCCACTTCCGTGCGGAAGTGTTTGAGCATATCGCGGATTGGGACGGTGGCGGTTTGGCCGAGTCCGCAATTGGAGGCACGTTCCATTTCATTAGCCAGATCCAACAGGGTGTCCAATTCCTCAAGTTTGCCTTGTCCCTTTGAAATGCGTTCCACGATCTCATAGGTGCGCTGTGTACCGACACGGCAGGGTGTGCATTTCCCGCAGGATTCAAAACGGAAGAATTGCAAAAGCACTTTGACGAGGTCCACGATGCAGGTGTTCTGATCGCAGATCAACAATGCGCCCGATCCAAGCGAAACACCTGCTTTGCGGAAGGACTCAAAATCCATGGGAGTGTCTTGCAGCACCGCAGGAATGATCGAGCCGCTGCTTCCGCCTGTTTGAGCGAGTTTAAATGTGCTGCCTGGCTTCATTCCTTTTGCGTAGATGTTGATGACCTCACGCAGGGTAACACCCATCGGCACTTCAATCACACCGCTGAAGTTGACATTGCCCATGATCGTATACACTTTTGTGCCAGGGCTGGAGGGTGTGCCAATGGAGCGATACCACTCTGCGCCATTCCTGATGATGGCAGGAATGTTTGCAAGAGTCTCAACATTGTTGACTGATGTCGGCTTGTTCCATAAGCCTTTGGTAACGGGGTAGGGTGGTCTCGAACGTGGTTCTCCACGCTTGCCTTCCAGAGATTCAAGCAAGGCTGTCTCTTCGCCACAGACATATGCACCCGCACCAGCATGAATATGAATATCAAAGTTGAATTCTGTTCCAAAGATATTGTTCCCAAGGAAGCCAAATTCTCTGGCTTGAAGAATGGCTTTTTCAAGGCGGCGATACGCGAGGCCATATTCACCGCGGATGTATATGTAGCCTTCATCCGCGCCGATGGCATACGCGGCAATCGCCATTGATTCGATAATGACATGCGGGTCACCTTCGAGCACAATGCGATCTTTGAACGTTCCGGGCTCGCTCTCATCTGCGTTGCAGACGATATACTTTTTACTACCCTGAGCAGCGCGGACGAACTTCCATTTGCGCCCAGTGGGGAAGCCCGCACCGCCGCGTCCCTGTAGACCTGATTTTTCAACAACGTCGATGACGCTTTCAGGCGTCATTTCGCTCAATACTTTTCCGAGAGCATCGTAACCGTTTGACGTGATGTATTCTTCGATATTGTCAGGGTCAATGCGGCCAGCGCGTTCCAATACAATGCGCTGTTCGGCAGGGTTGTAGCCTTTGTGCCCGCGCAGCCAACCGATTTGCCCGGTTAACATTTTGGGGGGCGCGAGCAGATCGTCGACAACACGTCCCTTGTATAAGTGTTCTTCCACCAAATAGCGTACGTCCGAAGCTTTGACGGGTCCGTAGACCACCGCTTCGGGATATACAACAACCAACGGAAGGATGTTCGAGTGGTTTATGTCTGAAACTGTGGAGACATCCACTTCGTCTTGCAAGCCATAGGTGGCGAGCGATTCGTTCAAGTGTTGAACGATCTCATTCGCGCCCAGGCGGATGCTCTCAGGATCGTTGGAGACCAATATCATTGCACGTTTTTTAATCATCATGGGCTCCTACTCGTAGCGTTCCAGGATTTCGGAGATCTGTTCAGGAGTGACATTGCCGTACATGTCATCGTCGATCAGCACAACGGGTCCCACACTGCACAAACCCAGGCAGGAAGTGGTGACCAAGGTCCATTTATTGTCTGGAGTGGTTTCACCGTTTTCCAGGCCAAGCTTTTCTCTCAGGCCGTCCCAGATGGCTTTTCCTCCCACCACATGGCAGGGCGCATTCTCACAAAATTTTATGACGTGCCGCCCTCTTGGCTTGGTGGAGAGCATGTCATAAAAACTTGTCAATGTGTATAGCTGGCTTTCCGCGATATGTACCTGCCTGGCAGGGTCGTGAAGTTGTTTGCGCACTTCCCGAATTGCTTCTCTGGGTACATATCCAAACACACGGTTGATCTCACTGAGGACCGGGATCATTGCGTCACGGTCCCTGCCGTGTTTTTCGATTGCAGCTTGCACTACTGAGGCGACATTCTGATCAATTGTTGGGACAGTCATTCGGTCTCCGATAACCATATTTTTCGAATGTTCGTTGCGCACCATGCGTGATCTTGGCTACGATTCCACGGCAATGGCGTTGAAATTACAGACTTGCATACAGATCCCGCAGCGGATACAGGTTTCGGCGTCGATGTGATGCGCCTGACGCCGCTCGCCGCTGATCGCTTCCACGGGGCAGTTCCTCGCACAGACCATACAGCCTGTACAAGTCGGCGCCTGAATTTCGTAGCGGATCAATGGGCGGCAGACTTTTGCAGGGCAGCGCTTTTCATAGATATGCGCTTCATATTCGTGGCGGAAATGTTTGAGCGTGCTGAGTACAGGGTTGGGTGCGCCCTGACCAAGTCCGCACAAACTGTTTCTTGCGACTTCATAGCATAGGTTTTCTAACTTTTCGATATCGCCGTCTTGACCTTTGCCATCGCAGATCTTTTGCAGCAACTCAAGGATGCGGCGTGTACCAACACGGCAGGGAGTGCACTTTCCGCAGGACTCCGCCTGTGTAAAGTCCATGAAGAAGCGGGCGATATCGACCATGCAGGAGTTCTCGTCCATCACCACAAGGCCGCCAGAGCCCATCATTGAACCTGCTTGTGTCAGCGCTTCGTAATCGAGGGGCAGGTCAAGGTGTTTCTCGGTGAGGCATCCACCCATGGGGCCGCCCGTTTGCACGGCTTTGTATTTTTTGCCGTCTTTAATTCCACCAGCCACTTCAAAAATGATCTCACGCAAGGTGATGCCCATCGGCACTTCGATGAGACCAGGCTTGACAACATTGCCGCCGATTGCAAAGGTCTTCGTGCCTTTGGATCGTTCTGTCCCCATGCTGGCATACCAGGGTGCGCCTTTCAAAATGATCTGCGGCACATTGGAATAAGTTTCAACATTATTGTTATTGGTTGGTTTACCCCACACGCCTTTGACCGATGGGAACGGCGGACGAGGACTTGGTTCACCGCGTTTACCCATGATCGAAGCCATCAACGCTGTTTCTTCTCCGCAGACGAATGCTCCCGCGCCGACGCGCACTTCAAGGTCAAAATTGAAATCGGTGCCGAGGATGTTGTTGCCAAGAAAACCAAATTCACGCGCTTGTTTGATGGCAATGTTGAGCGTTTCAACTGCAACAGGATATTCAGCGCGGCAATAGATATATCCGTAACTTGCGCCGACTGCATACGCACCGATGATCATGCCTTCGATCACCGAATGCGGATCGCCTTCGAGCACGCGGCGATTCATGAATGCGCCGGGGTCACCTTCGTCCGCATTGCAGACCATATATTTTGGACTGTCATCCACCTGGCGGGTGATCATCCACTTTTTGCCAGCTGGGAAGCCAGCACCGCCGCGTCCGCGCAAGCCTGAGTTGATAACCTCATCAATGACTGTATCAGGTGTCATCTCGAACAAGGCCTTGCCAAGCGCCTGATAGCCATCGGTTGCAAGATAATCTTCGATGTTATTTGGGTCGATCTCGCCGCAGTTGCGTAACACAATGCGAACTTCCTTCGGGCGCAGCGGACCAAGTTCCTCATCAACAACAGGTTTGACCACTTCGCGGAAGCGCTCCACGATGCGGCCTTTTAGGAAATGCTCTTCCACTAAAAACGGAATATCGTCCGCAGTCATCCCGTGATAATGAACGCCTTCGGGGTATACCATCATCTCCGGGCCGTCGCTACAGCCACCGATGCGGGAAGTCTCTAATACTTGAATTTCGTCGATTAACCCTTGTGCAACAAATTCATCCTGCAATGCATCAACGATCTCGTGAGCGCCCTTTGCAAGGCACTCCGGGTCGACGCATACTAAAACATGAGAACGATAAAACGCCATACTAAACTCCAAAACTTGTTATGTAGTAACGACTTTAGCCGTTACCCCAATTTCGTAATTGTTAGATCGGTAAAACGTAATCCTTAACTGGCATCCCGTTTTGTACGTGCTGCTTCATGATCTGTCCTGCAACTTCTGCATTCACTTTTCCATAGGTCACTTTGGGCTGGTCGCCGATCACAACCTGTACGATCGGTTCCTGCTCACACTTGCCGATGCATCCAGTTTGCGTTACTGTCACGCCGCTCACGGCATTGGTTTCAATAAAATTCAACACACTTTTCATCGTGTCGCGCGCACCAGCGGCAATACCGCAGGTACCCATTGCAACGATTACCTGAATGTTGCCTGGGGTGGCTTTCATCTTTTTCTTCTGCAGTGCCTCTTCGCGGACGCGTTTTAATTCTTCCAGTGATTTAATCGCAGGCATGGTTTTCTCCTTTTAATAACCAGTTGTTTGCATTGCGGTGGCTTGAATGCCTTCTTCGATCAGCCCGCGTACAAACTTTAATATTTCAGGTTCGGTGATCGGCATATCGCCCAATTCATTTTTTAATTCGGTGTCGTCAAACTCAAAGTTGTCCACATTTCCATATTTATCGGTCGTTTGATAAATGAACACCCAGTGGATCTGGGGATGGGAAACTAGCAGTGCCAGATAAGTGGATGCGATGTCTCCCAGCGGCATGCGGTCAATGTGACTATGGCGAAAGCGCGCTTCGATCTTTGCGCCTTTGCCTGATTCTGTTATCAGGCTCAAGCCGCCCTCACACATTTCTGCGGCCAGCTTCAAGAGCGGGATTCCCAACCCCACCTTGCGGGTCGTGCGTGTGGTGTAGAACGGGTCTAGTACCCGTTTTGCTGTTTCTGCATCCATGCCGTGCCCGTCATCGGTGATGCTGGCAGTGAGCAGGTCGCTTTGCAAATCTTCGTGGACTTCGATGCAAATATTCTGTGCCTCGGCAGCGACACTGTTCTCGGCAATATCCATGAGATGCAGGGCGATTTCTCTCATGACGGCTTTTGCACCTTCTTCAACACTTGCGGGAACTTGTTTGGCTTCAACCGTCCCTGAACTTCTTCATCTACAACCACTACGGGAGCCTGACTGCATGCTCCCACGCAGCGGCATTCTTCCAATGTGATCTGCCCATCGGGAGTGGTTTCGCCCATTTCCACGTTTAACATTTGCTTGGCTTTCTCGATCAACTGTGGCACACCAGCAACATAACAGGCTGTGCCAAGACAAAACTTGATCGTGTGTTTGCCGCGCGGCTTTGTTTTGAAGAATGAATAGAAGGTTACAACACCGTGTACCTGACCAAGCGGCACATTCAATTTGTGTGCAATGTACACCTGCATGGGAGGGGAGACGTGTCCGATCTTGCCTTGAACTTCATTAAGTACCAGCATTACCGCGCCGGGGCGATCCTTGTTTTCTGTGATCGCGGCATCTATGATCAGTTTTTGTTCTGCAATGCTGAGCGGGTCTGTGGCTGGAATTTCTTTAAGTAATTGCGTCATTTAATTTACCTTTGATAAATATTGTGATAATTTTCACAAACATAGTTTATCATACTGTCTGGTAGCGTCAATGACCAATGTCATATGCTGACTGGTGTAGGTTGTCAGTCAATTTGTGACGATTCGATATTGACCATTCGCTGGTTTTCATTTCGTAATGCCATTCGAATCTCGGCCAGCGATGGCTCGGCAATTGTAAAAATTGTTTTGCCCAGAAATTCATCCAATCTGTGCACATCGCCGTTTTGGATGAGGGGAATATCTTTTATGGATGGGAAGGTGATGGCTGCTCTTTCGGGGGTAATGTGGCGGGAAATTTCCAAGGCGAGAATCTGCCATTTGTCGGAGAGCAGGCCCAGGGTTGGGAAAAGACCGTAGCTGGTTCTGTCCACATGGGCTGGGATGACGAGTCCGCCTAACGCGTTGACTCTTTCGAAGATTTCATCGATCGAGAAATGAGTAGACGTAAGTAGCATGCGGGGTTCGTTTCGAATGAACTCGCCGCTTTCATCGACGACGAATTGCTCGCCAAAAAATTCGGCGTTGTTTTGTGTGTGGGGCAGGGCAGCATCCACAGCGGATTGCCAGACTGCAAGTGTTTCGGGATTATCAAAAAGACAAAGGAGATGTACATCTTCGCGCGATTGCACTTCCATTCCCCCCAATACAGTTAGTGAAGTGCCGTGCGCCGCTTTTTGTACAGCGGCGACGTTTGCGCTGGCATTGTGGTCTGTGATGGCGATGATGTCGATGTTGTGTTCGAGTGCCTCCTGCACGATCAAAGGCGGAATCATTTCCACTTCAGCGCAGGGTGAAAGCACTGTATGGACGTGCAGGTCGGCGCGAAAGGTTTTCATTCCTGCCAGTGTTTAGCTGCGGATGCCCATTTCCCAGAGTTTGCCGTCAACTTCAAAGCTGGGCATGGATGTTGACAACAGGATCATGCCTTGTTCGTTGGCTTTTGCGATGGTTGCGGCATCTGGTTTGGCATTCTCGGTGATGATGACGGCGGCAACATCCAGAAGCGAAGCCACTGCGACGATGTTCAAATGTGCCTGCAATGTGACCCAGAGGTATTTACTTTTTGCACCAGCCATCACACAGGAAAGCAGGTCTGATGTGTAGCCTCCCTCGGGGTGGATCAAAGTAAAATCGCGCGAATCAGTTAGCAGGTCAAGTTCGAGGCGTTCGATGATTTGTTGAAGGTTCATTGAGTTATCCTTCCTTGCGTCCATTGAAATTTTCGGCGGGCACGTGGATCCGCATGATGAGCTTTGTGCCTTTGCCGACTGTTGATTCAAGTTCCATGCTGTCGACACAGCGCTTGATGTTGACCAGCCCCATGCCTGCGCCAAACCCCATTTCGCGGACCTGATCGGTGGCGGTGGAGTATCCGGGTTGAAGCACTTGGTGGACATCGGGAATGCCGGGCCCATCATCGGTAGTGGACATGGTGATGCGATGCGGTTCCACTTCCAGTTTCAGAATGCCGCCGCGCGTGGTGTGGATGATGAGATTCATTTCCGCTTCATACACAGCGATGCCGCAGCGCCGTGCGATTTGCGCATCAGCGCCGAGGCGCAGCAAGGCGCGTTTTATGTTGCTGGAGGCTGTGCCGCCAAGTGTGAAGTTCTGGGCTTTGATGTTGTAGCGTAATACCAGTGTGGTGCGGTCGGAGATGATGTCTTCGAAAAGATGACTGGCCCTGTAACGGCGAACTTCTTCTTCTTTGTAATCCTTTTGGAGCGCCACGAGAATACCGCGGGTGATATCGCCTTTGGTGATCATCCCGACTAGTTTTTTTTCTTCATTTACTACGGGGAGGCGGCCTACGTGCTTTTCGGCAAAGGTTTGCATGGCTTTGACGATGGATTCAAAGTTTGACACGGTCACAAGCTCGCGCGTCATATACTGGCCGACGGTTTCCGTCAGGTCGTTGTTTTGCAGGGCGCGCACGATATCTTCGATGCTGATCACGCCGACAAGTTTTTCATCCTCAACAACGGGAACCCCTGAAATGCGGTTGACGCGCAATATTTTCAACACGTCGGATAATGAGATGTCGGGGCTGGCCGTATGCAAATTCTTTGACATCACCTCGTGGATCTTCAGGTCATAGGACAATTCCTCGACGCGGTTGATCTCGTGGGCATCCTGATCGGTGATGGGGCGTCCGCGGCGCCCGTGGATCTCCTGCTCGGTGCGGATTCTGTTAGGAGACATTTGATTCAAAACTCGGCAGCCCGGCTTTGTGGAGCCGTCCGCATAATTCGAACATTCCAAGCGGGCTGGTGATCAGCGGCATATTTTCCTCATTGGCAAGTTCGAGGGTTTCAGGTTGAGGCTGTTTGCCGCGTACAAAAATGATCGCGCGGAAATCAGCCATCTGGGCGGTGCGCACCACTTGTGGGTTGGTGAGCCCGGTCAATAAAACAGCGTTTGGCTGGCTTGCCGCAAGGACATCGCTCATCAGGTCTGCGCCGTAGCCGCCCTGGATATTGATATTCAAATTCGCATCGGTTGTCAGGGTGATGCCATCTACCAGTTCGATCACTTCATTCAAGTTCATGGTTAAGGTTATGCCTTTCTTGATAACGGTTAAGTGGCGGATAATCTACGATGTAATTATTCTCTAGCTTATCTCTTTTGGAAAGTTTCATTGCTCATAATTCGCAAAGATGATTATCCTATTTGTTGTGACAAATTTCACAATCAAGTATAACAGAAAAAAGCCGCCAATCCTTAATGGCGGCTTTCGTGTTATTTTTCCGTTACATGAAATTAATGACGGGGAGGTCTTGGCTTTGTTTGGTCTTTCTGGTTTTTGCGGAAAAATATTTCTCTTTGTATCAAATTGACCGGTATGATCAATGCGACAACCCAAAGTGCAACCGTAAGTGCCCACGATTCGACGGAAAGCAAAAATCCGACTCCCACCATGACGAAAAAAGCTACGATGGCAACTGCCCATTCGCCAAGGGTGAGGCGGGCCATGTTGCCTGATTTGTATTTCCATTTTCGCTGGTTGATGGGAATGGGAACTCGCGGCCCTTTTCCTCCAGCTGATGGAATTTGAAATTCAATTGGCGTTCCATTTGTTTGATCCTTTTTTGCCATGTTATCCTCCTTTTATAATCCAACTCTTTCGCCATTTGAGTACACATTGAAGCGATGCTTCCTCGCATACCCGATCAACGTGATCCCATACCGTTCGGCCATCTCGATGGAAAGCGAAGATGGGGAGGTGCGTGAGATCAAAATGGGCGCGTTGATCTGTGCGGCCTTTTGCAGCATTTCGGAGCTGATACGCCCTGTTGTGATCAGAATTCGAATTTCAGGCCAGATATCATTCATCAAGCATAGCCCTGCGATTTTATCCAGCGTGTTGTGCCTGCCGATATCCTCGGCAGAGACCAGAATCTTTTCACCATCTGTCAATGCGGATGTATGTACACCGCCCGTTTCACGATACAAGGATTGTGACTCGAAAAGCATTTCCACCATTTGGCCGATCGCATCAGGCTTAACCTTGAGCCTGTTCCCGCTTAAAGAGACATTTGGTTTCGCGAGGAGATCCACCGCCGTTACGCCGCCTGTACATCCCGAAGTTCGCCTCCATGAGGTGGGCTGTTCTGCCGCGTGATTGAGCCATACATCCACGTTATCGCCATGCTCGCATACGCGGACGTCCTCGACTTCATCCATTTTTTGGATGATGCCTTCGTTGAAGAGGAACCCAACGGCCAGTGCCTCCAAATTGACTGGGGTGCACATAAAACTGATCCACACTTCGCCGTTCACTGTTAAAGAAACAGGCATCTCGACAATCGTTTCCGCGTCGAAGGATTTCCATTTTTGGAATTCGTACTGCTCATAATGGATTGATTTTTGGGGTGCGTTCATCTCAAACTCCGTATACCGTTAATAGGTCACATCCCAGTTTTCGGGTAGGCAGGGCGCGGTCCAGTTCGGGTTGGGGCGCCAGTTCAGCCAGTCTGAATTATAAGGATATCCGCGTTTTTCAAGGCGGGTGAATACTTCCTGTTTGGCGTGTTCGATCTCGTTGACCCAGTCCAATCGTATTCCGCCCGATTGGATTCCCTGTTGATATTCGTCCATGTCTTTCCAAGTCCATTCAAAATTGGGTTCGATGACAATATCCAGATCAAGGTCGAGGGTGTCAAACCCGAGGCGCGAGCGGCGATAGGGTAATTGAAAATTGATGTAGTAGCCCATAAACTCATCGGTCGCTGCTTTCCAGATGTAGATCGTGGCGTAATATTTTTCAGGTTCAAGCAGAATCAAAAAGCGGTTGGTGTGCCAGATGAATTTTTCCAGTTTCAGTGTATTCGTTGTTGTTTCCGCCCAGCGATCCCACATGGACCTGTCGTGGGCGTGGTGGAGATATCCGTTGGGGACCATGCATTCAGCCCCGGGCCAGACGAGCAGGGCGGTTTCTTCGGGAGTGTCTTTCACCACGCGTGCCGATTGCACATAGGCTGCCTTGTCGTTGTATACGCCGCGCAGAAGGACGATATCGCCCTCGTTCCACAAATTAGGGTTTGGCATCTTTGTTCTTTTCCGAGTTGCGATGGACTTTGTAGAAAATATCAGGGTCGGCTAAAAACGCGCCGAGGCAGGACTCTGTGCAAAAGCGGAGCGTCCGTCCGCGATATTGAGCGGATGGGAAATACTTTGGGTCTGCATCGCGGAAAACTCTTCCGCAGAGCACCACGAATTTTCTGGCGACTTCTGCCTTTTCGCTATTCACGCTCAACTTCCGCGATGAATACCTCGAAAGCGCCGACCTTGAAGTTAGGCGCAAACGATCCGCCGCGTCTTTCTGCACTGGTGAAGAGGATGCGCAGTTTCGAGTCTTTGATTTCTTTGGTACGTGAAAAATCAAGTTCAAGCACCTTTTCAGAATAATTCAAGACGACAAGTATCGTCTGATTATCGGATTGGCGCAGGAAGGAAAAATATTCCTTCGAGGTATTTAGGAGCGGTAGATATTCTCCATATTTCAATGCAGAAGAGTTCTTCCGTACGCGAAGCAGATGCTTGTAATACTGCAACAACGAACTTGGATTTTTCTCCTGATCATGAACGTTGATTCCATCCTTGTAATTCGGGTTGACGGGCAGCCAGGTGTTCACGCCCGATGGAGAGAAGCCGGCATTCGGATTGTTTGACCATTGCATGGGTGTGCGGTTTTTGTCGCGGGTCATTTCCGCTGTGCGGAGCATGGCTTCTTCAGGGTGAACGCCCATTTCGGTGACGATGGTATGGTAATACCAGGAACCCATCGTATCTTTGACGTGCGAAATATCAGAAAGCATATGGTCGGTCATGCCGATTTCTTCACCGTTATATAGGAAGGCCGTTCCTTTGAGGGTTAGAACAAGGGCTGCATTCAAGCGCGCCAATTCTGCGTCGTGGATCTTATCGCCATAGCGGGTGTGGATTCGGGAGCAATCATGGTTGCCAAGCGTGTTGCAAGGCCAGCCTTTTTCGGCGGGGAGGTTTTCCAGCGCGCCGAGTCTTTCCTTCTGATTCTTGCGGATGTGCGCGGGTGTGATCCGCTCTGTGCGCATGAGCGGGAAGTTGAAAATGAGATGTAGTTCATCCTTGCCGTTGCCCATGTAGGCAATGTCATCATCTTCGCCAACGAGCATGCGGTCGCCTTCGTACTCATCCAGAATGGCTCTCAGTTCCTTCATCAGGTCGTGCACACCGGGTTTGCCGTATTGATGCTTGAACATCTCGAACCAATATTTGTCCTTGAGCTTGATTTCCTTCGGCGTTTTGGCAAGCTCGGAGAAGCGGCGCAGTTCTGCGAGATTCATCGGGACGGTGTGCGGGGTAAGTTGTGGGTCTTCGAAAATCGTGCCGATGGCGTCAAGGCGGAAACCGTCCACGCCCATATCGAGCCAGAAACGGGCGGCATCCCACATGGCTTTTTTCACTTCGGGGTTGTGCCAGTTCAGGTCTGGCTGCTGCTTCATGAAGTAGTGATAATAATATTGGTTGCGCTCGGGGGCATATGTCCAAGCTTCGCCATCGAAACAGGATTGCCAGTTATTGGGCGGTGTGTCTACCCAAACGTACCAATCGGCTTTCGGATTGTCGCGGCTTGATTTTGATTCGATGAACCATGCATGTTCATCGGAGGTGTGATTCAGCACAAGATCCAAAACCACGCGGATATACCGCTTGTGCGCTTCATTCAGGAAGGTTTTGAAATCGTCGAGTGTTCCGTATTCAGGTGCGACATCGCAGTAATCGGAAATATCATAGCCGCAATCCCAATTGGGGGAGGGGAAGTGCGGAGAAAGCCATACCGCATCCACGCCGAGGGAGGCGAGATAATCCAGCTTTTCGGTTGCGCCTTTGAAATCTCCGATGCCGTCGCCGTTGCCATCTGCAAACGAGCGCGGATAGATTTGATAGAAAACAGCAGTTTGCCACCATTTGAGTGCAGACATGTTTTATTCCTTATGGTTTGAAGGTTGAGGAATTGTAGCCTTTAAACTTGCTAACTCTCCAACCTGCCAACTATTTTTACACAGTCATGTTTGAATACTTCTTCTTCATGCGGGGCATCGGTGAGTTCGCCGCTAAGGTCCTGGCCTGGGAAATGCAGAAATTCATGCATGCCCGTGCGCCATTTGGGGCAGTCAGTGACATCGTACACGATTCCGTTGTGCGCGATCCACATGCGCGAGTAGCGTTCGCCGGTGTTGCGGCGTAGTTCCAAAAGGGGGATGATTCGGTCGGGGATGTTCATAGAGGAGATTATATCTTTCGAAACAGAATCAACCCAAGGTTAGTCTGAAGCGGGGACGATGACTGTCCGTACGTCGCCGCTGAATTTTTCCAACGAGTCGAGAGTCGTGTTGATTGCATCTGCATCCAGCGGCACGGTGCGGGTGACGATTTGCGAAGTGTTCAATATGTTTCGGCGCGCCAGATCTACAAGCAAGGGAAGTTCCTGCAAAAGATGGTCATTCGAGCCGATCAGTTCAACTTCATTGCCGAGCAATTCGGTGTAGGTTTGAATTTCGAGCGGCTTGTTCGAAAGTCCTACGATAACCACACGTGCCATCACACCCGCACATTGCAAGGCTTGTTTCATCGTCAGCGGCAGGCCGATCATTTCGATGGCTACATCCACGCCTTTGCCGTGGGTGAGTCTTTTGATTTCTTCAACCGCGTGGACTTTGCTTCCATTTACTGGAATCGCGCCGTAGTGCGCGGCGAGATTTAATTTGTCGTCGTTGATGTCCACGGCATAGACTTCGACCGCGCCGAATGCTTTTGCGAGTTGAATGGCCGACTGGCCGAGTCCGCCTGCACCGAAAATTGCTGCTGTTTCTCCAGCTTTGAGTCTGCTCTTGCGCAGCGCATGGAAGGCGGTTGCTGAAGCACACATAAGCGTGGCGCCCTGTTCGAAGGGAATTTCATCGGGCAGGCGGATGGCGTTGCGCGCAGGCACGCTGATATATTCGGCATAGCCCCCGTTGGTGTAGTGACCGAGCATCAAAACCTTTTCACAGAATTGGTCGTTGCCTGTGGAGCAGTGATAACAATCGCCGCAGGATATGTTGTAATGCAGGCAGACGCGCTCGCCGATTTTCAAATTTGTGACCTGTGCGCCGACCTTTTCAATCACACCTGCCACTTCATGCCCTAATGTAAGCGGAACAGGTTTTACGGGTGAAATGCCCGCGCGATAATGCGCATCTGAATGACAGATGCCCGCGGCTTTGACGCGCACAAGGATATCCCGCTCGCCGATCTCGGGAATGGGGATTTCCTGCATTTGCAGAGGTTGATTTGCACCGATAAAGCGGACGGCTTTCATGGAGACTCCTTGTAATTCAGGAATGTGGACTTCGGCCCGTACACTAATTTGCAAAACGCGGTGAGGTCCGCGCTCTGCGTTTTAGATCTTTTTTACTTCATCGCCAACGCGCACCGTGCCTGCTTGAATCACTTTGGCATTGATCCCGCGCAGGTGAAGTTTCTTTCCTTCAGTCGAGTTGACGAAAAGCGCGGCTTCGCGTCCGTAGCGTGCGGCGAATTTGTCACAGCCTGTGTGCGGCTTGGCGGTCACTTCGAGGATGGCGCTGCCAATGGCAAGCCTTGTGCCCGCAGGGAGATTTTCAACGCCTAGATCAAGGTCAATAAAAAATTGATCGCCAGCAAGTGACCAGCGCTCTTTTTCCTGTGCCAGCAGCGCGATCGCGCGCGAATTCATAATGTTGATCTGCGCATCGGGGTGGGCTGAACCATCGGGTGTGGCAGTGCTGCCGCGGGCTTTCCAGCTATCGCCAACAAGACCTTCGTCAAGATCGAGTAAAGCGATTTCGAGCACATCCCTTTCATCCACTTCGGGCCTGCAGACGATCATTTCGATTACGCCATTATCTTTGGGTGACTGCATGATGTCTTTGAGGCCAGCTTCAAGTTCTTCTTTCGTCAGGTGTTTTACGGTCATAATGAATTCTCCTTTTTAAAATTATCGCATCGCAAAAATGCAAACGCCGTGCAAGTTTTCCATTTTCGCCGTTTGCTCCACTTGATTTCCCAGCGCGTTCTTCAGCATCGCCGCATCCATTTTACACAACTCGGGGTGGCCTGCGATGACCTTCGCGTAAGGACATCTCCCCAAAATGACTCGCGGCCCTTCCGCGCTGGCTTCCCAACGCGCCTGATAATGCATCTCATTTATTTTTTCGATTAAAAGCACAAGCCTTTTTGTGATGGGAAGATTTGCAAACTGACTCGAATTCAAAATATGACCCGCCAGCGCTTCGACATTTAACCGTGGGCCTGATTCTGTCAAAAGGGCTTCCGTCAGCGCCGACAAATTATCGCCCAACGCCGCCTGCGAAAGGGAATAGAGCTTCTCGGGTCGTCCGCGCCCTTCGCGGTTGTTGACCTCCGTAGACTCCACCCGTCCATCTGAGCACAACACAGAAAGGTGGTGCCGCACATTCGGCGCAGACATTTTCAAGGCGCGCGCAATTTCCCGAGCCGAGGCGGCGCGGCTCTTCTTCAAATGGGCGAGGACTTTGTGGCGGGCGGTGATCATCGGGGAGAAAATGCCTTTCGAGGCTAAATCAGTGTTGGTTAGGGTGATCCGAAGTGCGTCGCACCCATTCCCATCGTTGTCATCCAATTGGTGTGATTATACTCACTTCTTTGTTTTTGCAAATATATTTTTGCATAATTCAGTTGACTAATTCATTTCACCTGCTATAATTCGCGCTTGTGACGGAAAGTACCGAATGACTTTGAATTGGGAATCCACCTACGCCATTGCTTTGGAACTGCGCCGTCAACATCCTGAGGTAAATATTGAAGATGTTTCGCTTCAACAAATTTACCAATGGACCATTCAACTAAGTGAATTTGAGGATGACCTCGCGCTCGTGAACGACGACATCCTTTACGCAATCTACCAAGACTGGTTCGAGGAGAACATTCATGGAAAATGAAAAACTAAGTTTACCGAACTACAACATTCCTGAAGACCTTGAAAATGTTGTAGCAGTAACGACGCTCGATCGTTTGTATAACTGGGGCCGTCGTTCTTCTGTGTGGCCGTTGATGTTTGGCCTGGCATGCTGTGCGATCGAAATGATCGCCGCACAAACCGCGCGTTACGATATGGCGCGCTTCGGCATGGAAGTCATGCGCCCGACCCCGCGTCAGGCCGATATGATGCTGGTCTCCGGCACCGTGACCAAGAAAATGCTGCCCGCCATCATCCGCCTCTACAATCAAATGCCTGAACCGAAATACGTTGTTGCGATGGGCGCATGCGCATCGAGCGGTGGACCCTTCAAGGAAGGATACAACGTGGTGGCTGGTATTGATAAATTCCTGCCCGTTGACGTGTACATTCCGGGTTGTCCTCCCACTCCGCAGGCGTTGATCGCTGGCTTGATCAAGTTGCAGGAAAAAATTGACAGACAATCGATCAAGACCGTACGTTGGTACAACAAGGAAAAGAAGGATGGCAATTATGTGCCCATGCCGATCCTTGGCCCTGACCTGATCGATGTCCGCCGCAATGCAGATATCAAGCAGGCCGCCGCTGTCGCCAAAGTAACACAGGAGAGTGCATAATGGCCACCCCTGTCCAAACTCAAACTGTGGATTTGGTTGCCCGTTTCCCGGGCATGGTCACCGCGGATGCACGTCCCGGCTACACCGGCTTTATCGTAAACAAAGAGAACCTCGTGGAAGTGGCAACCGCCATCCGCGATGAATTTGGTTTTGACCTGCTTACTGCCGTCACCGGTGTGGATTACCTCGCCGAAAATAAAATGGAAGTGGTCTATCACGCCTACAAGACCACAGGCGGACCTGGTTTGGTGTTCAGGGTTCAAGTGGAACGTGTAGACCCTGTTGAAGTTCCGTCACTCATCAACATCTGGCCGGGCGTTGATTTTCAGGAGCGCGAAGCCTGGGATTTACTGGGAATCAAATTCACCGGTCACCCCGATCTGCGTCGCATTTTGATGTGGGAAGGCTACGAAGGCCACCCGCTGCGCAAGGATTGGAAAGAGCCTTTCTTTGAAGAGGAAGCCAAACCCTTCAAGAGCCGCTGGCCTGATGGACAGCACACTTTCGCTGAAAATAAAAATCCATTCCGCGACAATTTGAAATTCCCCGCAGACTTTGATCCCGAGAAATTTGAAGTCGTCAATGAAGACGGCCTTTACGCTTCTCTCGAACGCCACACCATGAAGAATGAAGAGGGCAGCCTTAATACAGATCACATCGTGGTCAATATGGGTCCGCATCATCCTTCCACGCATGGCGTGTTGCGTGTGGCTGTCACCCTTGATGGTGAAACCATCATTGGCCTCAAGCCTGTAATGGGTTATCTGCATCGCAACCACGACAAGATTGGCGAGCGTAACACCTATCTGCAGGTCATTCCGTACACCGATCGCCTCGATTATTTCAACTCGATGAGCAATAACTTTGGTTATGTCACCACAGTTGAAAAGTTGATGAAGATCCAGGTCGCTGAACGTGCGGAATACATCCGTGTGATCATGGCGGAATTGAGCCGTATTCAAAACCACTTGATCTTCATCGGCATGTTGATGAACGATCTCGGCACGATGTACACACCTTCGCTCTACGCTTTTGAAGAGCGTGAACTGGTACTCGATATCTTCGAGGCAGTTTCGGGCGCACGCATGATGTGCAATTACTTCCGCTTTGGCGGCGTGGTGCGCGATATTCCCGATTATGTGATGCAGAAGATCAAGGATTTGGTCCTCGAACGTCTGCCTGCCAAGACCGATGAAATGGAACGCTTCCTCAACGAGAATGAGATTTTGGTGGCGCGCCTCAAAGGCATCCATGTGTTGAATGCGGAAGACGCGATCAAATACTCGGTGACAGGCCCCGTGCTTCGCGCAACTGGCGTGCCTTATGACCTGCGCCGCGCCGATCCTTATTCCATTTACGACCGCTTCGATTTCGATGTGGCTGTGCGTCAGAACGGCGACATGATGGATAACTATCTGATCCGTTTCGATGAAATTCGACAGTCGCTGCGAATTCTGGAGCAGGCTCTCAAGCAAATTCCCCAGGGGCCGATTAACTCACAGAAGCCGCAATATCAGGTTCGGGTTCCGGCAGGTGAAGCGTACGGCCGCATTGAGTCGCCGAAGGGCGAGCTGGCTTTCTATGTCGTTTCGAATGGCAAGCCGAATCCCTATCGCTATCATGTGCGCCCTGCTTCCTTCGTCAACCTCACTGCTGTGGAGAGCATGTGCATCGGCTCAAAGATCGCTGACTTCGTTGCGCTGCTGGCCATGCTTGATATCGTCATGGGCGAACTTGATCGCTAACAGGAGAATGAACTATGTATGGAAAAGGTATTCTTAAAGGACTAAGCGTCACCTGGAAGCGATTCTGGGATACATATACTGAAGATATCTCGTGGATGCTGCGCGGTAAGAAACGCTACAACACGGAAGAAGGCATTCGTCATCGTTCGAGCAAGGATACGAAAGGCATCTTTACGGTGCAGTATCCTGAAGAGCAATTGATCGTGCCCGAGGAATTCCGCTACGTGCCTTTCCTTGTATACGATGAAGGCGCGGATGGAAAGAAGGAAATCCGCTGTACCTCGTGCGGAATTTGTTCGAAGGTGTGTCCGCCTCAGTGTATCTGGATTGTGCGAACGAACGATCCTTCCACGGGCAGGCCTGTTCCTGTTCCGACGAATTTCTACGTCGACATGGATATCTGCATGAACTGCGGTTTTTGCGCCGAGTATTGTCCCTTTGATGCGATCAAGATGGATCACGATTTCGATATTGCATCCTACGACCGCAATGTGTACAACCTCGATAAATTGCTGAAACCCGCCAAGTACTACGCGGAGATCCGCCCTGAGAATTACACCCGCGAAGAGGAAGCCCGCAAAGCCAAGGAAGCAGCCAAGGCTGCCAAGGCTGAAGCTGCGGCTGCATAGAATCATTAACCACAAAGGAATGAAGGGTCACGAAGGAAAACCTTTGTGGCCCTTTATGACCCTCACCGCATTGGCGCATGGCGCAAGTGTTGTGGTAAAAAATTTAATAGGTAAAACTACATGACACCCACAAAAGAATCTGTTCTAGCCGCATTAAGCAAGGTGCAGGAACCAGAGTTACATCAGGACCTGGTCACCTTGAATATGATCCGCAATCTGGAGATTGCTGGTGACAAGGTCTCGTTTACTGTTATGCTGACCACACCCGCATGCCCTTTGCGCGGACGAATTGAAAAGGAAGTGCGCGAAGCTGTGATGACCGTGGATGGTGTCAAAACCATCGACCTCAAAATGGATTCGGATGTTCCGAACGATGGCCGCATGCGCGGTTTGGTTTCGATGCCGATCCGTAATGCCATTGCCATTGGGTCTGGCAAAGGCGGTGTGGGCAAGTCAACGGTTTCCGTGAATATTGCGGTAGCGTTGGCGCAGAGTGGTGCACGCGTCGGGTTGATGGATGCCGATATCTATGGCCCCAACACTCCTACAATGCTTGGTGTGGAAAAACTCCCGCCTCCTAATGGACAGAAGCTGATCCCTGCTGAGGCTTATGGCATCAAAATGATCTCAATGGGTTTGCTCGTCAAACCTGGTCAGCCGCTTATCTGGCGTGGACCGATGCTCAACTCTGCCATTCGTCAATTCCTCGGCGATGTGGAGTGGGGTGAGCTTGATTATCTGATCATTGACCTTCCCCCTGGCACAGGTGATGCCGCGCTGTCTTTAGCGCAGGCTTTGCCGTTGAGCGGAGCGGTGGTTGTGACTTTGCCGCAACTCGTATCTTTGGAAGATGCCAGCCGTGGTTTGAACATGTTCAAACAGTTGGAAGTTCCGATTCTTGGCGTGGTTGAGAATATGTCTTATCTCGACCTGCCCGATGGTACCCGCATGGACTTATTCGGCACGGGTGGCGGCGAAGAACTTGCCCGCGCGACCAATACCACTTTCCTCGGCAAGATACCGATAGATCAGAACGTCCGCATTGGCGGTGATACTGGCAAACCAATCGTCTCTTCCTTCCCCGAGTCGGCTGTGGCGAAATCCATTCAGGATATTGCCCAGAAGATCGCGGCCAAGGCCAGTGTGGCGGCAATGAGCGCAAACAACGCACTGCCTATCAATATCGTGGAATAAGCAGAAATAATAATAAAAGGCCAGACTTGTCAAATGATAAGTCTGGCCTTTTTGATTCGTGGATCATAAGACCTTTAACCGATATCCCACTCCCGCCTCGGTGTGGATATAAGTTGGTCTTGCCGGGTCAGGTTCAAGTTTGCCGCGCAGGTTGCTGATGTTGACGCGCAGGATGTGCATGTCATCATAGCCTTCTCCCCAGATTTGGCGAAGAAGTTGTCGGTGAGTTAGTACTTTCCCGGCATGAGTAACCAGCAGACGTAAAATATCATATTCAGTAGGGGTCAATTGGATTTCTTTTTCATTCACTGTGACGAGGCGATGAGAGAAATCCAGTGTTAGTCCACCTGTTGTAAAGATGGGTTCATTTGCGCTGTTGATCTGTCTGCGCATGACCACGCGCATACGCGCCATGAGTTCGCCAGTGCCAAACGGTTTGGTGAGGTAATCATCTGCGCCTGCGTCAAGGGCGGCGATCTTATCCTGCTCTGCTTCGCGGACGGAGAGAATGATGATCGGTGTTTGCGACCATTCACGCAGGCGGCGTGTGACTTCGATGCCGTCAATATCGGGCAGGCCGAGGTCGAGGATGATCAGGTCGGGGCGGTGGGCGAGGACTGCATTCAAGGCTTCCTGTCCATCGGCGGCTTCGTAGACGGTGAGTCCCTGCGCGGTTAATGCGGCGCGTAAATAGCGCCTGATGGATGTTTCATCGTCCACAACCAAAACCCGCTGACCTGTTTCCATGACTCTTTTTATCCCGTGTTTTTCAAAGGTAATTCGATCGTGATGATCGTCCCGCCGCCTTCGCGGGCGCTGGCGTAAATAGTACCATGATGCACTTCAACAATTCCCTTGCTGATGGATAGTCCCAGCCCTGTGCCGCTGACATTCTCAGGGCGTTGGACTCGGTAGAATTTGTCAAAGATGCGAGTCAGGTCTTCGGACGGGATCCCAGTTCCACGGTCAGCGATCTTGAGGCGGATGGTTTCATCCAGCAATTCAGCAGAGACTTCGATCGTCGAATCCGCGGGCGAATACTTGACGGCGTTCTCCAAAATGTTGACAAGAACCTGCGCGATGAGTGTGAAATCCATGGGAACGAGTGGGAAGCCAACAGGAACATTCACTTGAATTTTTCGATTCGCAACTCGTGAGCCAAGTTGCTCCAGTGCTGTGCCAATCACATCCTGAATATCTTCGGACTCAAGCCGCAGTTTGATGGCACCGCTTTCGATGCGGGTCATGTTGAGCAGATTGCCCACGAGACGGTTGAGTCGGTCTGCTTCGCCCCGCGCGTTTTCGATCAAAGCTCGTCGCGCGGACTCGTTGAGCAGGCCGTTATCTTCATCCAACGAACTCAATGCGCCTGTGATGGAAACCAGCGGCGTGCGAAGATCGTGTGAAATGGAATTAAGCAATGCAGTTTGCAGGGATTCGGTGGCACGCAAAAGTTCAGCTTGACTCGCTTGCTCGGAAAGTCTGGTGCGTTCGATTGCCAGCGCGGATTGATTTGCAAACGCCGCGAGGGTAAGTCTTTGCTCTGATGAAAGAAAATTTGTTTGGTCTTTGGAATGAACCCCGAGCACGCCGACAATGCCGTTGGAAGTTTTCAGCGGGTGACAGCGCAGGGATGCGGCGGGCAGGGTATCCGTTCCGCGGCCAGCAGGTTGATCGTGTTGATAAGCCCAGGCGGCTACGGCCAGTTCGTTCTCGTCAGGTTGATAGTTGGGCGAGCTTGCAAAAATTTGCAACTGTTGATCATCTGGCAGGAAGATGGCAACATCACGTCCGAAGGCGTGACCGATCTGCGAAATGATGATATTCGCAACTTGCAGGAGATCAGCGGCGGAGGTCAGGTCTTTGCTGAGATCGTAAAGCGCCGCAGTTTGTTTTTCGCGTTGAATGGCTGCTTCCGCCTGTTCGCGAACACGGGCGGTCAGTGAACTGACGACCAGACTTATCACCAACAATGCAATGAAGGTAATAAAGTATTGGGTGTCGCTGACGGCAAAAGTTAAATATGGCGGGACAAGAAAATAGTCGAAGGCCAGCACACCCGCAATGGCGGTGAGAAGGGATGGGCCTCGTCCAAGATAAATTGCCGAGATCACAGTGGATGCCAGATACAACATGACAAGATTCACTGGCTCAAGATTTCCGCGAATGAACAGGCCGATCGAAGTTGAAATTGTAACAAGCAGGAGTCCCAAGAGATAGCGTCCAAATGGACGATGCAGCTGCCACTCTCGCGGCAAAATGGATTTGCTTGATTCTGAACGCGCACTGATGACATACACGTCAATGTCGCCGCTGGCATAAATGAGCTGGTCAACGATCGAGCCATTCCATAATTCCTGCCAGCGCGGCTTGAGCGGTTTGCCCACGACAACTTTTGTAATATTGTTTTTGTGCGCAAAATCCAACACGGCTTCATGAATGGAGCGCCCCGCGATCGTGAGACTCTTTGCGCCTAATTCTTCTGCCAGTTGCAAAGTCCGCCCGATGCGCTCGCGGTTGGCTGGTTTTGTTTCGGGTTTCGATGCGATCTCCACATAAACCGCATACCATTCCGCGTTGAGTTCATCTGCCAGCCTGCGCGTGGTGCGGATCAATTTCTCAGCCAGCGGACTTGGACTAATGCAAACCACAAGCCGTTCTCCCGCCGCCCACGGGCCAGAGATGGCGCGCGTCTGCATGTACGAGCGCATTTGATCGTCCACGCGTTCGGCGGCACGGCGCAGAGACATTTCACGCAGCGCGGTGAGATTCCCTTTGCGGAAAAATTTATCAATGGCGCGTGAAGCCTGTTCGGGAATATAAACTTTTCCCTCTTTCAAGCGCGTCATTAACTCATCGGGCGGCAGGTCAATGACTTCGATCTCGGAGGCTTCATCCAGCACACGGTCGGGGACGGTCTCGCGCACGATGACGCCTGTCACTTGGGCAACGACATCATTCAGGCTTTCGAGATGTTGAATGTTGAGCGTGGTGTACACATCAATGCCCGCGTCAAGGATTTCTTCCACATCCATATATCGTTTGGGATGACGCGAGCCAGGCGCATTCGTGTGCGCGAATTCATCCACCAAAACAATTGCAGGACGGCGCTTGATGACTTCGTCCACATCCATTTCGGGCAAAGCCACGCCGCGATATTCCACCTGTTTGCGCGGCAGCACATCCAACCCTTCCACCAGTTCCTCGGTCTCGGCGCGTTTGTGGGTCTCCACATAACCGACCACAACATCAATGCCTTGAATTTTGCGTTGATGCGCGGCTTCGAGCATGGCGTAGGTTTTTCCCACGCCCGCCGCATAGCCGAGGAAGATTTTTAGTTTTCCTCGGTTCGGTTCCTCGGACTGAATATTTTTTAGAAGCTCATCGGGGTCAGGGCGATGTTCCATCAAATTTATTTTATCCCATCCAAAGCCAGATTCAACAACAGGACATTGACTCGCGGTTCGCCAAATATCCCAAATTGACGACCTTCGGTATTTTGCTCCACAAGCGACTGAACATCCGCTTCACTCAACCCGCGAGCTGATGCCACACGATGGACTTGGTACAACGCTGCGGCGACGCTGATGTGCGGGTCGAGTCCGCTGGCAGAGGCAGTCACCAGGTCAACGGGAATCGGAAGCGTGTTGTCAGGGTCAGCGGCTTGGAGCGCGTCAATGCGTGCCTGAACTGCTTCCAGCAATGCTGGATTCAGCGGCCCGTAATTCGAGCCAGATGATAGGTCAGCGTTGTAGTCAACTGCGGAGACGCGTCCCCAGAAATATTTGGGATCATCAAATTGCTGACCGATGAGTTCGGAGCCAGCAGCTTTCCCGTTGACGGTGATAATGCTTCCGTTGGATTGGCTGGGAAATAGCACTTGTGAAACTCCAGTCACCAAAAGAGGATAGATCACACCTGTAATAATGGTGAGCAAAGCAAAAATTGTAAGAGCGGGGCGAAGTTGATTTTTCATGAGCTAAATATTCCTGAACAGATGGCAATAAACCAAAAGATATTGACGACAAAAAGCCACGGATGGATTTGAGACGAGACATGAAATGTTCTTGGCAGGAATACTGCGGCATTCAAAACGGCGGTTGAAAATATGCCTGCCCATTTCAGTGAGTTAGATTTGAGATTCATTCGGCCTCCTAGGAAAGTCCAAGTGCGACCAGAAGCATATCGATCAATTTAATTCCAATGAAAGGCACGAGCAAACCGCCGAGACCGTAGATCAAAAGATTGTCACGCAGGAGTTGCGCCGCACCAACAGCGCGATAAGGCACGCCGCGCAACGCCAGCGGAATCAACGCAATGATGATGAGCGCATTGAAGATCACCGCCGATAAAATTGCGCTTTGCGGAGTGGCAAGCTGCATGATGTTGAGCGTGTTCAAAATTGGATAGGTGCTCGCAAATGCCGCAGGGATGATCGCAAAATATTTACTGACATCGTTGGCAAGGCTGAACGTGGTCAATGCGCCGCGAGTCATGAGAAGCTGCTTTCCAATTTCCACGATCTCAATTAACTTGGTCGGGTTGCTGTCGAGGTCTACCATGTTGGCGGCTTCGCGCGCGGGTTGTGTGCCTGTGTTCATGGCAACGGCTACATCGGCTTGCGCAAGTGCGGGCGCGTCGTTCGTGCCGTCACCTGTCATCGCGACCAAGCGTCCGCCCGTTTGATATTCGCGGATGAGTTTGAGTTTGTTTTCAGGAGTGGCTTGCGCGAGGAAATCGTCCACGCCTGCTTCGGCGGCGATGGCTGCGGCAGTCAGCGGATTGTCACCCGTGATCATCACGGTCTTGATTCCCATCTTGCGCAGTTGCGCAAAGCGTTCCTTCATGCCGCCTTTGACGATGTCCTTCAAATGGATCACGCCCAATGCCTGAGCGTTGCGTGTGACCACCAAAGGCGTGCCGCCTGTTCGGGCAATTGAATCAACTGTCAGCTTAAGATCAGAGGCGGCTACATTTCCAGCGGATTGAATCAGCGCGGTCATCGTATCCGACGCGCCTTTGCGAATCGACGTTCCGTTATAGTCCACGCCGCTCATGCGGGTTTGCGCGGTGAAAGGAACGAACTGCATTCCGTGCGGAGCCTTCTCGCTGGCGCCCATCGTTTGTCCGCGCAGACCAAATTTTTCTTTTGCAAGCACAACGATCGAACGACCTTCGGGAGTTTCATCGGCAAGCGAAGCAAGTTGCGCGGCTTCTGCAAGATCTTTTGCATTGACACCGTTGACAGGAATAAACTCCACAGCCTGACGATTGCCGAGCGTGATCGTGCCCGTCTTGTCGAGCAGCAGCACATCCACATCGCCAGCCGCTTCCACCGCGCGCCCCGACATCGCGATGACGTTGCGCTGGATCATGCGATCCATGCCCGCGATACCAATTGCAGAAAGCAAGCCGCCGATGGTGGTGGGGATGAGGCACACGAGCAGCGCGATCAAAACCGTGATGGTGATGGGCGTGCCCTGACCCGTCGCGTCCACGCTGTAAATTGAATACGGCAGCAGCGTGGCGCACACGATCAAAAAGATGATCGTAAAACCAGCCAGCAAAATATTGAGCGCGATCTCATTCGGCGTCTTCTGTCTCTTCGCGCCTTCGACCATGCTGATCATGCGGTCGAGGAATCCCTGCCCAGGGTCAGCACTGACGCGGATGATGAGCCAGTCTGAAAGGAGTCGCGTGCCGCCTGTGACAGCGGAACGATCACCGCCCGCCTCACGCACAACGGGAGCTGATTCGCCCGTAACGGCACTTTCATCCACTGACGCAATTCCCGCTTCGATCTCGCCATCTGCGGGGAGAATGTCGCCTGCTTCAACGAGATACAGATCATCTTTGCGAAGAGTTGTAGAAGACACAACTTCTGTTTTTGAAATTGCGCCTTGCACATCCGTTGCCGTGCCGCGTAATTTCTTTGCGGGCGTATCCTGCCTAGCCTTGCGGAGCGACTCAGCTTGCGCCTTGCCGCGTCCTTCGGCTATCGCTTCGGAGAAGTTCGCAAATAGGACAGTGAACCATAGCCACAATGCGATTGTCCCGATGAATCCAGTGGGCGCTTCGCCCTGACCGAATAAGGCTTGAATCCACAAGACGGTGGTCAATACACTGCCAACTTCCACGACGAACATGACGGGGTTGCGCACCATCAAGCGTGGATTGAGTTTGATAAAAGATTCCACAACAGCACGCTGATACATTTCGCGGCGATGGGAGGTTTGTTTTTTAGTTTGGATTGTCATAGTAATTCTCTTTTTTAACCACAAAGGGTCACTAAGGTACACGAAGGGAAATGCTTTTTGGTTTTTCCTTTGTGACCCTTTGTCTCCTTTGTGGTTAATTCTTTTATTTGAAAACCATCAAATGTTCCACAATAGGCCCAAGCGCCAAGGCAGGCAGAAAACTCAGCGCGCCAACGATCACGATCACGCCGATCAGCCATGCGATAAATAATGGCGTGTGCGTGGGAAGCGTCCCTGCACCTGCTGGGACTTTCTTCTTGCTCGCCAGTGAACCCGCAATTGCCAGTGCAGGGATTGCCAGCCAGTAGCGTGCGATCAACATGGCAAAGCCAAGGATCGTGTTGTAGAACGGCGTGTTTGCACCAAGACCTGCAAAAGCCGAGCCATTATTATTTCCAGCGGATGAGAACGCATACAACACTTCGCTGAACCCATGCGTGGATGGGTTGTAAATGGTTGCCCTGCCTGCTTCGCTCATGAGTGCAACGGCAGTGCCAGTCAACACCACGAAGACGGGGATCAGGATCATGATGGAAGCCATCTTCATTTCGTAGGCTTCGATCTTCTTGCCCAAATATTCAGGTGTGCGCCCGACCATTAAGCCAGAGACGAAAACTGCGATGATGACAAAAGCCAACATGCCGTACAAGCCTGAGCCTACGCCGCCGTAAATGATTTCGCCCAATTGCATGAGCCACATGGTGACAAGTCCGCCGAGCGGCATGTATGAATCATGCATGGAGTTGACCGAACCATTCGAGGCGGCGGTTGTGGCAGTTGCCCAAAGCGCAGAATTCACGATCCCAAAGCGGACTTCCTTGCCTTCCATGTTTCCGCCTGGATTAATGTTCGTTTGAGTTTGGTCAATGCCCATTGCGGCGAATGCAGGGTTGCCGCCTTGCTCCGACCAGACTGCCACACTGAGCAGTGCAACAAAGATGATGGTCATGACGATCAATAAAGTCCAGCCCTGGCGCGTGTCCCCGACCATTTTGCCGAAGGTGTAGCACAGCGCGGCTGGGATGATCAAAATGGCGAGCATTTCAAGAAAATTCGAGAACGGTGTCGGGTTCTCAAATGGATGTGCCGAATTGACGTTGAAGAATCCGCCGCCGTTGGTGCCAAGCTGTTTGATCGCAATTTGCGAAGCGGCAGGCCCAAGCGGAAGGTTTTGTTCTGCCGAAGACTGTAAACCATTAACCGTCTTATATTCACTGAAAGTTTGCACCACTCCCTGCGAGACGAGTGCCAATGCAAGAACGATGGACAAAGGCAAAAAGGATATACAAAGTGGAACGGGTCAAGTCCACCCAGAAATTGCCGATTGATTTTGTGGTGTGCCTGACAATGCCGCGAATGAACGCAACTAACACAGCCATCCCCGCCGCCGCAGAGACAAAGTTCTGCACGCTCAAGCCGAGCATTTGCGTGAGATAACTCATCGTCACCTCGCCGCCGTATCCCTGCCAGTTGGTGTTGGACGCAAAACTGACCGCCGTATTCCACGAAGAATCAGCCGACACGGCTCCAAGTCCCTGCGGGTTGAGCGGCAGAACGCCTTGCAGTCTTTGCAGTGCATATACAAAGAACAAGCCGAGCACGTTGAAGGTCAACATGGCGATGGCATAAACTTTCCAGTCCATTTCTTCTTTGGGGTCAATGCCTGAGATACGATAAATGAATCTTTCAACGGGACCCAGCACACGGTCAAGAAAGGTGCGTTCTCCCTGATAGACTTTTGCCATATACGAGCCAAGTGGTTTTGCCAATCCCAGCAGAACCACCATAAATAAAACGATTTGAAGCAAGCTGTAAATGTTCATCCAAACCACTCCGGTTTTACAAGAGCAAGCACGAGATAGACAAACAAGCCCAACGTGATCAGGCCAGTGACGAGATATAAAATATTCATGACTTATTCTCCATCAGCCGCTCGCAGACTTTGACAAGTCCCAGCGTGAGGGCGAAGAAGAGGATGGTCAAGCCGATAAAAAGCAGATCATTCATAACGTGCCTCCATTTCGACTTTAGTGTATGCAGTTGTTCATCAATTCGGGGGCAAGAAGGGGGGAAAATACATAAAGAAAGTGTCAAGAAATTCAGTTATGATATGGAAACTGTGTCTTTGAAGCAGCCAGATAGATATTAAGCTGATAAAAACGAATCTGTTATAGCGGTTTTAAAGGAGATAACTATGCTCATCAGACAAATCCTGTTGAAACGTGGGATAACTGTGGGGGCAGCGAATATCTCGGACAATCACGAAATCAAGCCTGCATTAGAGGGATTGGGAATTTCATTTCCGAAAAAAGTGATTGTTTTGGTGGGAGGCGCTGGTGGCATTGGTTTTCTGGATCAATTTTCCATGCAGAAAGCCGTTCGCATTGTGGCCCGCCTTGCTGACAAAATGGATGCAATCGTGGTCGATGGTGGCACGCAGGCCGGCATTATGGCTGAAATTGGAAAGCAAAGAAAACGGAACAATTTCTCGTTTCCTCTTGTCGGAGTTGTGTTCGATGCGCTGTTACTGAGAGAAGAGCCCAAATCCATTTTGGATGCCAATCACACTCATTTCATTCTGATTCCTGGGGATGATTGGGGCGATGAATCTGCGTGGATTTCGAAAATTGCGACCGTTATAGCTGGAAATGAAAAATCCATCACAATCCTTGTCAATGGCGGCAATATTTCGCAGCACGATGTTCAATATAGTATGCTGGAAAAACGCCCCGTTTTCATCATGCGCGGCACAGGCCGCCTTGCAGACGAGATCACACTTTCCCTGAATGTGACGGCTGTGGATATTTCAGAAGGTTCTGGCAAGATCCTGGAATATCTCGAAAAGAAGCTTTTGTAGACCCTTCCCTACGGTATAATTGCCCCATGCAAACTAACATTATCGGTGTCCGATTTACCAAAATTGGCAAAATCTACCATTTTGACTCCTCCGCTCTCCCCGACGTAAAACAGGGCGAGCATGTGATTGTCGATACCACACGTGGAAAACACCTCGGCGAGGTTGTTCAAGTACTGGCGGAGACCCCTGCCCAGCCCGATGGCGGCTGGAAGCCCGTGGAACGTCGCGCCACCCCGCGCGACCTGTTGCTCCAGCAATCTTGGCAGTCCAAGCAGACTGAGGCCATGATCAATTGCCGGGCACGCGCCTCCGAGCTACATCTGCGGGATGTTAAGATCGTCACAGCGGAATACAACTATGACGGCTCGCGCCTGACCTTTCTATTCAGTACGGAGAGCGAAGAGAAGGTGGATCTGAAATCCCTCAAGAAGGATATGCAGCAGATCTATCCCAACACCCAGATCGAAATGCGGCAGATCGGCCCGCGTGATGTAGCGAAATTTTTGGGCGGCATGGGTGCCTGCGGAATCGAAACCCGTTGCTGTTCGAAATTCCTCACTGATTTCTCGCCCATTTCCATCAAAATGGCGAAAGAGCAGGGGATTTCCCTCACGCCCAATGAAATCACCGGCATGTGCGGACGTTTGCGTTGCTGCCTCATTTACGAATATGAGCAGTATGTGGAAGCCCGAAAGACCCTGCCGAAACGCAATAAGCGTGTAGTCACACCCAAGGGCGAAGGCAAGGTCATTGACGTCATTCCAATGAGCGATAAGGTGATTGTGCTCATCGAAAGCGGCGTGGATCGCCCCCAGCAAATGACCTTTACTCGCGAAGAGATTGAACCTTGGGATGAACTTGAAGCCCTGCGCCGAAAATCCCAGGCACCCTGTGACCGTCACGAGGGCGGCGGCTGTACTTGTGGAAAAGCTCCCCGCAACAATAACAAAAACTAATTTTACAGAGCACGAATCACCCACTACGATTCGTGCTCTGTAATTCAAATCCCCATGACCCTACAACCTGAAAACTGGATATCCCCCCAAAACGTTCTTGTGATTCTCGCCCACCCTGATGACCCCGAATTTTTTTGCGGGGCCACCTTGGCCCGTTGGGCGCGCGACGGGCACAAGGTCACTTATATTCTTTTGACTTGCGGCGACAAGGGATTTAACCCTGCCACGCACCCTGAGATGACTCCTGAAAAATTATGTGGACTGCGACACGGGGAACAAAACAACGCGGCAAAGATCATCGGCGCAGGCTCGGTTCATTTCATGGACCTCCCGGACGGGTACCTCATCCCAGACTTGAATCTGCGCCGTGACATCGTACGCGAAATTCGCAGGCACAAGCCCGATATCCTCGTCACCTGTGATCCGCAAACTCTGTTCGCCACCTACGGCATCAATCATCCCGATCACCGCGCCTGCGGACAGGTCGTTTTGGATGCGGTTTTCCCCGCTGCCGGCAATATCGCCTATTTCCCTGATTTGCTTGCGCAAGGTTTCGAGCCGCATATGCCCAAGGAAGTCTGGTGCTCGCTTACCAACCAGCCCAATACCGCCATTGATGTCACCGACACTTGGGATATCAAAATGCAGGCCATCCTCGAGCACAAAACCCAGGTGCAAGACCCCAACGCCTTGATCGAGCGCTTCAAAACCCGTCGTACCGAAGATAGCACGGAAGAAAATCCGCGATATGAAGAGAAATTCAGGGTTGTGAAGTACGGATAACAATATCATTGTAGAAGTGCCTAACCTCACCGCTTATTAGGCTTGCATGATATGAATGTGGCATGAACATCATTAACGTCGGCTATCTGTCGACCAATTACTATGCAATTGACATCCGAGGCGGGAAATTGCTGGTGGATTGCGGCTGGCCGGGGACGCTGCCGCAATTTTCGGCGGAAATGAAACGAAAGGGGATATTGATTCAGGAGATTCAATACCTTCTTGTCACACACTTCCACCCAGACCATGCAGGGATGACTCAGGAGCTGAAGAAGCTCGGTGTCAAACATATTCTGCTGGACGTGCAGGTTGATTTCATTCTCCAGATGACGGAATTCTTCAAAACCAAAAGCCATCCCTACCACCCAATCACAACGAATGACAGTATCAGGCTGAAGGTCGAAGAGAGCCGAAATTTCCTCGCCAGGTTGGGGCTGTCCGGGGAGATCATCCACACACCAGGCCACAGCGATGACAGTGTGTCACTTATCCTTGATGAAGGATTTGTATTTACGGGTGATTTGCCTCCGATTTTTGTATTACCAGAGAGTGATACCGTTTCAAGGGCAAGCTGGGATAGAATTCGCAAGCATCCTATAAAAACCATATTTCCGGGACACGGAAAATAACCAGGAGAACTTATGACCGATTTTTTCAGTGAGGCCAGATCGTTATTTCCTTATACCCAATCTTTGCGCCGCGATTTTCACGTTCACCCCGAATTGGGGTTTAGGGAAATTCGCACCAGTGGAATTGTGGCAAAGGAATTGGAAGCGCTCGGCCTTGAAGTGACAAAAGGCGTTGGCAAGACCGGCGTGGTCGGTCTGCTTGAAGGTGCAAAGCCCGGCCCCACCCTGCTCCTGCGTTTCGATATGGATGCCCTGCCGATCCATGAAGAAACGGGCGCGGAATACGCCTCACAAAGTGCTGGGGTGATGCATGCCTGCGGACATGATGGTCATACCGCCATCGGCCTGACTGTGGCGAAGATATTAAATCAACACAAGAATGAACTGGCGGGCACGGTCAAGTTCTGTTTTCAACCCTCTGAAGAAGGCAACAATGGGGAGGAGGTTGGTGGCGCGGAAATGATGATGCGCGATGGCGTGCTGGATGGCCCCAGAGTGGATATGACCCTCTCTTTGCACTTGTGGAATGAAAAACCGCTCGGCTGGGTGAATGTTGCCAAAGGTCCGGTGATGGCGGGGGCCGAGGAATTCAAGATCAAGGTCATTGGCAAGGGCGGCCACGGGGCGATCCCTGATCTGGCGGTCGATCCGGTGGTTTGCGCAGCGCAGATTGTCTCTGCTTCGCAATCTATTGTTTCGCGCAATGTCGGTCCGCTGGAGACGGCGGTCATCAGTTTTACGGTGATCAATGGCGGCACGGCTTTCAATGTTATTCCAAAGGAGGTGACGATGCAGGGAACGATCCGCACCTTTAACCCGCAGGTACGGACGAAGGTCTTGCAGCGTTTTGATGAAGTGGTGAAAGGCGTAGCTTCTGCGATGGGGTGTCAGGTGGAGATGATGGTGAAGCAGCTTACCCCGGCATTGATCAACGCCGAGTTGGTCACAGCCAGAGTACAGGAAACCGCGCGAAACCTGCTCCCGAGCCTGAATCATGACAACTCACCTTATCTCACGATGGGCGCCGAAGACATGGCCTATATGCAGGCAAAGGTTGATGGATGTTATTTCTTCATCGGTTCGAATAATCAGGAAAAACAGCTTGATTACGGCCATCATCACCCCAAATTTGATTTCGATGAACAGGCGCTGATCAACGGTTCAGCCCTCATGGCCGCCGCCGCGGCTGATATTTTGAAATAGTATATAATGCGATTAAGGTAGATATAGGAGAAAGGTAAATCTTATGAAAAAGCTGACAGTTATTCTTGTACTTTTGACATTACTCTTGGGGGCCTGTGCGCCTGCCGTATCACCGGTTGAAGCTCCCGTTGCCACGGAAGAACCAGCCTCTCAAGTTGGCCCCGCAGTCGATATCCCTGCCGAGGTTGAGCCGATTCCAACTGCAACCACTGCCCCGGAGCGTGAAGCAACCATCTCTGATGTTCAGAATGAAGTCATGGCTCGCATGCTTTCCACCAATGACTTTGCGCCCGCCATGGTGGGTACGAACATTCTTCCCACAGGTGGTGTGGAAACCGGTGCAGAAGGCCGCGCCAGGCTGGATTTACTTCCTGAAGGCACGATCGTGCGCGTAGGCCCGAATTCTTCCTTTACGGTTCCTCAGCTTGTGGAAGAGAATGGCCAGCCCAAAACTGTCATCGAGTTGCTGTTCGGGAAGGTCTACATTCTTTTGAATGGCGGATCACTCGAAGTGGAAACTCCGTCGGGTGTTGCTTCGGTGCGCGGCAGTCTCATGCGCGTGGAATATGACCCTGAAACCAAAAAGCTAAAAGCCTCCTGCCTTGAAGGTCATTGTTCCCTCAAAGACGGAAATGGCAATGAAGTTGAATTGGTCGAAGGTGAGTACACTTATATTGAAGGCAACTTCCCGCCCATTGAGCCTCTTTTGATCGATAGCTCTGAAATTCAGGAATGGTTGGATGAAATTCCCGAGTTGCCAGATTTTCTGGATGAAGTTCCCGACCCATCCGATTATCCAGACTCCGAAAACGAGAATGATAACAACGGAAACGATAACGGTAACGACAACAATAACAATGATGACGACGATGACGATGACGGCGGTAATGACAACGGCGGTTATCCAAACTAATTTGGGTATATAACCAGACCGATCATTACGATTCTTTTCGACCTTTTGGTGGGTGCGTGTTCAAGCGGCAGTTTCGCCGCCGAGACAGCGCCCACCAATTTCTATACTACGATAGTATTGCTCAATGGCAAGGGACGAAAGCCTTATGAAAAAAATACGCAATTGGATCGCTGCCACACTTGTTGTAGCTGCCACTGCAGGCGTCTTTGCTTTGCAAAATAATGTCGCTAAACAGCCAGCCGCGAGTGACCTACCCCCAAGTGAAACTGTCACATTCGTTGCGGAGACCATCGATACAGTTACTGCTACTGAAACAGTCACTTTCACACCCGCCTATGAAGGCTGTGCTTTTACATGGGCATATCATGATGCGCCCGAATTGACAAAGAAGATCGACGAAGCGGTTCGCGCCATGGACCCCAACTCGCGCGCAAATGCAAATTTGTTTGGGGAGGATTGTATTTATGCGGATGGTCATTCCACGTTCGGCGTGATGGAAACGGATATTTATGTCCACCTCACTGTAGTTGATTTGGCAGATGATGAATTGTTTGGAAATTGGATGGCGCAAGTCATGGCGATGGTCATGGAGATTCCTCGCGATGAACTGCAGGGGAATTATGGGTTTGTGGAATTTTGGTTTGATAAAAGCGAAACGGAGCATTTGGTTGTACGTGTGCCTATTCAAAAATATTTGGATGATGGGCAGGGGAAGACGGGGGAGGAGTTTCTCCGGTTATTTATCGAAACCCCCTAAATTTGAAAATCTGTACCGCTCGAAGCCGCCAATTGGCGGCTTTTTTGTTCTTGACAGTCTGGCAGGTGTAACGTATACTACGTTTAGTAATTACTAAACGTAGTAAAGGATAGGCATGCCTACAAAAGTTTCCCAACTCAAACAGGATTTCACAGAAGGACTTAGCCAGATCAGCCGTTTTTGGGGTTTCCCAAAAGGCATGGGGGCGATCTTCGCCGTGCTGTATCTTTCCCCCAATCCGCTTTCGCTGGATGAGATCGTTCAGGCGACCGGGCTGACGAAAGGGGCGGTCAGTACCGAGGTCCGCACACTGGCACGCATGGGATTGGTGCATCGTTCATCAAAACTGGCCGACCGCAAGGATTATTACATGGCGGAGGATGATTTTTACAAATCCATCCGCTCGATCCTGCGCGAAAGGCAAAACAGTGAGTTTGATAGCGCCATCCGCTCTGTGGGGGATACGCTTGCCAAACTCGAAGCTGGAGAGGTCAGTGGCGATAAGGATGAGATCGACTTCATCTACAAACGTGTTCAGGCTTTGCAGGAGTTTTTCAATGCGATTGACAGCCTGACGCGGGCAGTGGTTAGGCTGGAGAGCCTGGGATTGTCAAACGTCAAAAATATACTATCTATTTTAAAGTAAGGAGCTAAAATGAAAATCGCAGTAACAGGTGCCTTTAGTTATTCAGGTAAATATATTACCAAACGTCTTCTTGAACGCGGTGAAGAAGTGTTTACCCTGACCAATCACCCGAACCGCCCCGACCCGTTTGGCGGAAAAGTAAAAGCATTCCCTTTGGATTTTGGCAACAAGGAGGAATTGGTCCAGAATCTGCGCGGAATGGATGTGCTTGTCAATACCTACTGGGTTCGCTTTGACAAAGGCAGCAACACACAGCCCCGCGCTGTTGAAAACACAAAGATTCTGGTGGATGCTGCCGCAAAAGCAGGCGTGAAGCGTATCGTGCATATCAGTATTACGAATCCATCTGCTGAGTCGCATCTTCCGTATTTTTGGGGGAAGGCCGCCAATGAAAAAACGGTGAGCGAATCTGGGATGAGTTACGCGATCCTTCGCCCCACGGTTCTATTTGGCAAGGAGGATATCCTCATCAATAATATCGCCTGGCTTTTGAGAAGGCTTCCCTTATTTGGCCTGCCCGGGGATGGTTCATATAAACTTTCCCCAGTCTATGTGGATGACCTTGCAAAACTAGCTGTGGAAGCTGTGTATTCCAAGGATAATTATGTTTGGGATGCAGTTGGCCCCGAGGAATTCACTTTCAAGGAAATGGTGGAGTTGATCGGACGATCGGTTGGTGTGAAAAGACCGCTTGTATCATTCCACCCCCGCTTGGCTTTGTTTGCGGCGCAATTCATGAGCCTGTTTGTCAACGATGTGATGCTGACGCCGGAAGAGGTGGATGGATTAATGGCGAACCTGCTCATTTCCAGAGAGGCGCCGCGTTGTAAGACCAGTTTGAAAGATTGGCTTTTGGAGCATCGTGCTGGCGTGGGCAGGCAATACGCGTCCGAATTGGCAAGGCATTTCTAACAAAAATCTCCGCTCACTAACGAGCGGAGATTTTTTAGTCGATCGGCACAAGGCCTGCGCAACGTGGACTGTCCATACAGCCGTAATATTTTTTCCCGGAGCGGGCTCCGTCGCGATTGATTCGCAGGACCATCATTTTCCCACACACAGGGCAAAGTGGCACGGAGTCGGATGTGCTGTCAATTCGCAGCGACACGGTTCCGCCGATCTTCGTCACCGCCAGTTGGAAGAGTGAAACAATATCAGAAGGGTCATATGTCTGGCTGGAGGGAACATGTACGAGCGGCAGACCTGCGTCAATGAATAGTTCCTCTATGAACTTATCGCTTTCGCGTGTTTCGTTTTTTGAAATGGGACGTACGATCTCGATCCCAAATGCGGGGGTCAGGGTTTGCGGATCGCAGAGTAAAAAGTCAACGTGCTTTCGAAAGAACTTGTTGAAGAAATGCACGTTTTCGTTTGGGCGCACAATGTAAAAAATGTCGTTCAAGGCAACTTTTGGACAGATCAAATATCTCGCCCCAACCATCTGTTGTAATGCGCGAAAAAGAGCCAGTTCTGTGGTCGCGAGAAAAGGCTCGCGTAACCTGTAAGGCAGTCTCTCGGTGTTTGCCATTGGATGATTATATATTAGGATGATGCATGAATGCAAGCATTTCGACGTTTTAAGAACCTTGCATCATCAATTTGACAACTTCCTGTTTAAGGGCGGCGTTGCAAGCCAGCGCATCTCCGGGTGTATGACCTTCCTGCCCGGACCAGGTGCCGAAATATCCACCCGCTTCACGTAGGATCACCGGATAAGGGCCATAATCCCAAATGTCTAAAAACGGATCGACACATACTTCAGCCCGGCCGGTGGCGACGAGCATATATCCATAAGCATCACCCCATGTGCGTAGCAAGGCTTTTTTCTTTGCGAAACGTTCTGTCAGTGTGGAATCTTTTTCTGCGAGCCGCTGAAAATCGGAGGTGACCACACAGGCCTGGGAAATTTCATCCACGGTTGAAACGTGCGCGCGGCGGCTATTCCACCAGCAGCCGAGTCCATCTGCTGCGCAGAGCATTTCATCGAGTGGCGGATAATACGCCGCGCCGACGCTTATCTTGCCTTCTATCTCCAGACCGATCAACACGCCGTATAAAGGCACACTGCGGATAAATGACTTTGTTCCATCAATGGGGTCAATGGTCCAGCGAAAAGGGACACCGTTTCCATTGGTATGGCCGAATTCCTCCCCGATAATGGCGTGACCGGGATATTGCCTTTCGATTTCGGCGCGGATGAATTTTTCGGCTTCATGGTCGGCAATGGTAACGGGTTCGTTATTTTCCTTCATGTCTGCGCGAACGCCAGTGTTGTAATAGCCCATTGTGATTCGGCCTGCACGATAGGCCAGCGATGTGGCAAAGTCAAGGTACGGTTGAAGATTCATAGCAGCGTATTCAGCAACTCCTTTTCTTCTTTTTCGTTTGTAATTTCCCCATCCAGCCAGGCGGCGCGGAGTTGGGTGAGGATTTCACCATAGCGCGGGCCGGGCGGCAGGCCGTGCGCTTTCAGGTCGTTTCCCGTGGTATGGGGTTTGACATGACGCCAGAATGAAATGTAATTTAACAATGAGCCTTCACCGGAATCAAGATACACCACATAGACCGATAATAAAGGCAGCTTTTCAAGGGCAAGTGCCCACAGGCTTGGCTTTGAGTTTGCAAGGAATGGCAGGCTTTTTTTCAATTGCGAGGCGGCCCAGACGGAATGTGTTAACTCGGATGTGAACTCCAGCCGCCTTGAAATGGACAGGATCGCATCCTCGTTCAGATCCATCAGCCATAGGATATACCCAAGGGCGGCCCGGCTGGCGGGGATATCCAATCCCATATCCATTTCAAGGAAATCAGAATAGGCTGGGTTGAAGTCTGGTAATTTTTGGTGAATATATTTGAATGTATTCAGTTCCTGTAATCGCTGGATCATTGACAAGGCTTGCTCTTCTTCAAATATCAAATCCAATTCATGGCGGATCCGTTCTCCGCTTAACATTCTGAAAATATCGAGCGAAGTGGAGTTGATCGATTCGCTTGTGGATGATTCAAGATGGAACGAATAGCGGCCTTCGTAGCGGATAGCGCGAAAGATGCGTGTGGGGTCATCAATGAATGAACGGGGATGTAAAATGCGGATAAGCCCGTATTTTAGGTCGCTTTGTCCGTTGAGGGGGTCGAGCAGTTCGCCGAAGTGATCACCGTCGAGGCGGATGGCCATGGCGTTGATGGTGAAATCGCGGCGGCGCAGGTCATCTTCCATGGTCGATGGCGTTACAGTTGGCAATGCGCCTGGGGTTTTATAAGTTTCAGAGCGCGCTGTGATGAGGTCGAGAAAAGAAGGTTGAATATGTTCCGCAAGAGATTCGGGCAGGTGCCAGATCGCGGTGTGAAATTTTGGGTGTGTGGTCAGCCTGCCGCCGATCTTTTTGACGAGCGCATTGCCAAATTCGATAGCGTTTGCTTCGAGGACAATGTCAAGGTCGTTGATGGGTTGTTCGAGCAGGATATCGCGCACGGAACCACCGACGAGATAACATGGCATGTTCAGCTCCGCCGAAAGGGAGGAGATGTCACGAAGCAGAATCAACTGTCGGTTGGAGATGATGCGCTCGTTTTCCAATCCCATTTTCATTTGGTGAATGGCCCTTTGTTTATCACGAGGTCAAGCTCCTGGCGTGTTCGTAGGCTTTTTCTGCGTATTCATGTTTTCCCTCCTGTGTAAGCACATCCCCAAGTAGATTCCAAATGATGGGCTGGTTAGGAAACTGGCGTGCATAATCGATCATATCCTGGCGTATCTCATTTAAGTTTCTGCGATGTTTGATCAAATGCGAATATGCATGCACGGCATGTTCGAAATCTTTTTTTGCAAGTGCATCGCGGGCGGTCTGCAGGACAGGGTGTTTTTCTGCTGAATTGCTCATAGGGGTCAAAAGAGTGCCTCGAGTTTTCAATGCCAGGTCAGGATTTGGACTGTGGCGAATTGGATCTGGGATTTTTGCGGGCTGCGCGTCGTTCTTACCTTTTTTCTGCTTCTGTCTAAAAAGCGACTTGCCACCGTAGGCATTGGCCGCCGGGTCGAGCACTTCCAACAAGCCATCGCCCAGCAGGTTCCAACCGACGCCAAAGAGGATGATGGCGATGGTGACGGGCAGGAAGACCCACCAGTAACGCAATAAGCCTCCACCCGGGCCGATGACCCAATTGCGCCCGATGGAAAGCAGGATGCCCCAAGCCGAAGCGCCGCCCAGCCCGATAAAGGTGATGGTCGCCTGCATAATTACAGAGCTGCCTACATCACGCGCAGCAAGTACGATGGCTGGTCCCACCGCATTGGGAATCAGATGACGGAGAATGATCCTCGCAGGGCTGCCGCCAAGTGCGCGGGCAGCCTGAATAAAGTCTGCGTTTTTAAGCGTGATGACCATGGTGTTGACAATGCGGGCAATGGGCATCCATGAAAATATGATCAAACTGATGAGAATGGGGTCAACCTTCATCAGGAAAACTGCGAATGGCGGCGGCGTGAATTGGAAATCCACCACGGGACCAAAATAATACAAGTTGAACCAGTAGATCCCGCCCATGGATTCAATGGTTATTGCCACAAGCTGTTGTAAAAAGACCACGCCAGCCAGTACCGGGAAGGTCAGGAAGGCATCCGCAATGCGCATCATCAAACTGTTTATGAAACCGCCAAAGTAACCGGCGATCGCTCCAAATAATGTGCCAAAAACGAAAGCGCCGATAGCCACAAGCAAGCCGAACTGCAGGGCTTCGCGTGCGCCCCAGATCAGGGTGTGATATACATCGATTTGCCCGGGCACAGTGCCGAGAATGGAAATTTCGTCTGGCGGATGCGGCGTTCGATCGGTAGAGCGGCCGACTTTTTTGAATGAACCCTGTGTGTCTTTATCTGGCGGCGATAGCAGCGGTGCGGAAATAGCGACCACCGTAAAGGTCAATACGATCAGCAGACCGATCCAATTTTGCCAACGGGAGAAGAAGAAACGAACAGCCCTCATGTTTTGAGAACTTCCTCGCGAACACGCGGATCAAGTAAAGCCTGGATGGCGTCCAAGACAAACATCAGGCCGAGCACCATGATAACGCTGTAGACGGCAAACCCAAGCGCTGCGGGCGCATCGGGCGAGCTGTTCATGGAAATGACAATAACTTGTGAAACGCCCGTCAGCCCAAAGATGATCTCAATGACAAACAGACCCGTCACAATGCTGGCAGCGGAGAGGACCATGGCCGTCAAAGAAGGGGCAAGAATGGCACGAAGGGCATGCTTCCATATCAGGCTTGATTCTTTTACGCCGCGCGCGCGCGCCGCTGTGATGTATTCCTTGCCTCGCTCGTTCAGAATTGTGGCACGGGTGATTCGTCCCAGCGTTGCCCAGTGATAGATGGACAGGGTGAAGACGGGCATTATCAAGTGGCGTATTGCAGCGAAGAAGACGTCAATCTGGCCGTTGAGCAGGCTGTCGAGAGTCAGTGCGCCTGTATATTCCACAAAACCTGTTCGGTACATCTTTAATTCAGTGGTGACGTCGATGCGGCCCGGGGCAAGCCAGTCCAGCTGAATATAGAAGACCGCGATCAGAATCATCGAGAGAATAAAGGAAGGCATTGAGGTTCCGAGAAAGGCAAGGCTGCGAAAGCCATTATCGAAGATGCCGCCGGGCCGCCAGCCGGAGATCAATCCGCTGGCGAGGCCGAGGGGAATTAATAAGAGCAGGGAGTAAAGCGCAAGTTCAAGTGTGGCAGGGGTTCGGTGCAGAAGTGACGGCAGTACGTCAGCGTTTAAGGTCGGGCTGTATCCCCATGAGCCCGTCAGCAGGGATTTGGCCCAATAAAAATATTGCACCAGATAGGGCTCATCCAGGTGATGGGTTCTAATGAGTACGCCGATGAATGCTTCTGATGCACGATCACCGCCTTTGCCGGGAGGCAGATATAGGCGTGCGCGCGCTTCGGGCGGTGTCAGCATGACACCTGCATACAGCACCATGGTGATGATGACCAGTGAAACGAAGGCGGAAAAAAGTCGTCGGATAAGAAATTGCAGGAATGGAGGCATGAGAATGATTACGATTATTTTACTCCAACTATTCAAAAACAATGCTGCGCAGAGTTCTTCCCAATCTGGGATTACTGTGTATAATTGACGCATGTTTAAACCAAGCCCGTCCCCTCGAATGCCATATAACAAATCCTCCAGGTCTGGTTAGGTTCGGTTCGATGCGCCCAAACGGCTCCCAGACATGGCGAGCCGTTTTTATTTGCAACTTGGATAAACGAAGATGAACAAAGATATCACAATCAAGGAATTGACCAGGCAAATGCACGAATTGGTCAGGTCAAAAGGTTGGTACGACGAAGGCAGCAAGCGTCCGCAGACACCGCGTAATCTGGCTGTATCACTTTCGATCGAAGCTGCCGAGATTCTGGAGCATTTTCAATTCGGTGAAGAGATCAAGGATAGGGACGAACTGGGCAGCGAACTAGCAGATGTGACCCTCTATCTTTTGCAGCTGGCTTCCGTTTCAGGCATTGACTTGGAAGAGGCTGTGCTAAAGAAAATAGCAGTGAACAAAACACGAGAATGGGATGTTGAGGAATAGTTGAGAGTGGATTCCCCAACCTACAACCTTGAACCTGCAACTTTAAACAAGGCGAATTCATGAACATAACAATATTTGGCGGCGCACAACCGAAGGAAGGCTCACAGGCTTACGAAGAAGCCCGTGAACTTGGCGCACTCCTTGCCCAGCGCGGACACGTTATATTGACCGGCGGTTACATGGGTACAATGGAGGCGGTCTCGCGCGGCGCGCATGAAGCAGGCGGTCATGTGGTGGGTGTGACCTGTATTGACATCGAAGAATGGCGCAATTCGAAACCGAATCAATGGGTGAAAGAGGAAAGACGAAAGAAGACCCTGATGGACAGAATTATGGGCTTGATTGAAGGCTGCGATGCGGCGATGGCCCTTTCTGGCGGCGCTGGCACCTTGACGGAAATCTCCCTGATGTGGAATTTGATGATCGTGGAATCGCTGCCTCCCAGGCCTCTAATACTGGTCGGGAGTGGTTGGCAGTCCACGTTCGATCAGTTCTTCCGTGAATTTGAAAGTTATATGCCCAGACATCAGCGCGAGTTGTTATACTTTGCAGAAGATGTGAAAACTGCCGTAATGAAATTAGAAAGTTGGAAGGTTTGAAGGTTGAAAGTTATCCAACCTGCGAACCTGTCAACTTGAAACCTGAAACTGATAAGAGGAAAAAATGGCTGAAGAAAAATTAACAACCCGTGCGGAAGATTTTTCAGAATGGTACAACCAGCTCGTCATACGGGCGGACCTGGCAGATTATGCCCCTGTGCGTGGCTGTATGGTGGTGAAACCCTACGGCTGGGCATTATGGGAAAACATCACATCCTGGCTGGATAAGGAATTCAAGGCGACGGGTCATGTCAACGCCGCATTCCCGACCTTGATCCCCATGTCTTTCTTTGAAAAAGAAAAGGATCACGTTGAAGGCTTCGCACCCGAATTGGCGGTCGTCACCCACGGTGGCGGTCAGGAGCTTGAAGAAAAGCTGGCTGTGCGCCCCACCTCTGAGACCATCATCGGTCATATGTATTCGAAGTGGGTCAAGTCATGGCGCGACTTGCCCATTCTCATCGTGCAGTGGGGTTCCGTACTTCGCTGGGAGTTGCGCACCAAACTCTTTTTGCGCACAGCTGAATTCTATTGGCATGAAGGCCACACGGCTCATTCTTCCGAAGAAGAAGCCAAAGAGGAAATGTATCGCATCCTCGATATCTATGAACGTTTCTGTCTTGAAGAGGCAGCGGTGCCTGTATTCAAAGGAACCAAGAGCGACACCGAACGTTTTGCAGGTGCTCAGATCACCACCTCCATCGAAGCGATGATGTGGGATAAGCGCGCCTTGCAATCTGGCACCTCTCATTATTTTGGTGATAATTTTGCCAAAGCCTTCGAGATTCAATACCTCGACAAGAACAACAAGTTGACCTTCGCACAGACCACCTCATGGGCGATCTCTTCCCGCATCATTGGCGCGATGATCATGGTGCATGGCGATGATCATGGTCTTGTCATGCCTCCCCGCCTTGCGCCTATTCAGGCAGTCGTTGTCCCGATCTTCAAGAGTGACGAAGAGAAAGCCAAAGTGATGGAAGTTGCCGACCGCATCTTCGCCGAACTGAAGGCTGCCGGTGTCCGTGTCAAATTTGATGACCGCGACAACGTTAGCAGTGGATTCAAATTCAACGATTGGGAAATGCGCGGCGTTCCCGTCCGCGTGGAGATCGGCCCCAAGGATGTCGAAAAGGGGACCGTTGCCCTCGCCCGCCGTGATCGACCTGGCAAGGAAGGCAAAACCTTCGTTCCACAAACGAATCTGGACTCAACTGTCAAAGGGTTGCTGGACGAAATTCAGGCTTCGCTCCTCAAGCGTGCCACCGAATATCGCGACTCCAATATTCACAATGTAGCAACCTACGACGAACTCAAGGAAGTTGTGAAAGATGGTTGGGCATTCTCCTATTGGTGCGAATCACGCGAGTGCGAATCCAAGGTGAAGGAAGAAACCAAAGCTACCACCCGCAACATTCCTTTTGACCAGCCCAAAGAGGAAGGCGCCTGCGTCGTCTGCGGCAAGCCCTCCAAGCGCAAAGTGTATTTCGCAAAAGCGTATTAGTGAGTGTCACGTGTTCAAGTGTCAGGCGTCAGGTTAAAAGCCGAATCGCCTGACACTTGGCACTTCGCACCTGGCACCTCCTTCCCATGCCCGCCATAGATCTCGCCCGCCTTCGCAAGCAAGCCAACCGTCTGGCAGATTTTTTCTTTCTGCCAGATGAGTTCATGAAGCACCTGCGTGAGATCCTTGATTTCTACGTCAACTACACCCTGCGGACAAAAGAAAACGTAGCCCCCGGTTCCAACCTAAAAACCTATCGCACGCCGCCCGCTGTGCTCACGCAGATCGAAAACGAACTCCGCGCCGTTGCGACTGCCAATCCTGATCACGCGCTTAACCTTGCCGACACGCTCTGGGATGAAGGTGCGCTCGAAACACGCTTGCTCGCCGCCTTTCTGCTTGGCAGAATCCCGCCTCAGGAAGAACGTTTGCTTCCCCGCCTCACCGCATGGACTCAGCAAATCCGCGATCCCGATGTTCGTTCGGCGCTGCTTTCGACGAGTCTCACGCGCATGCGGCGCGAAACCCCCGAACAATTCTTTAATCTTATCCGCGAGTATCTTCACCCCGCGCGCGCGCGAACATGGTCGAATGGCATTCAAGCCTTGATCCCAATGATCGCGGATATAACCACCGCAAATCTCCCGCCGATCTTTGACCTCGTCGAGCCAATCATCGAAGAAGCTCCGTCCACTTTACAGAATGATCTTGCCGAATTGATCGTCGTGCTGTATCGCGCCTCCTCCAATGAAACAACCTTCATGCTCAAGCATATTCTTACCACTACGGAAAACCCAATGACCGTGGTGACTCTTCGTCGTATCTCATCGTCATTTCCGCCGCCGCTTCAAACATCATTGCGTGACCTGCTTCGTCCGCAACCTTTATCAAGGTCAAGACCCGCAGAGGTCGAAGATACACAGACGGTCGATTTCATCGCTGGGGAAACTTCTGAACCTGTCCTCGAAGTAAAGAAACCACGCAGGAAACTTACGACGCGCGAACCAAAAGCAGAATCCGCTGCTACCGATAAAAAGACCGTCACCCGTAGAAAGAAGAAGGAAGAAGGCGCAACCGATGGATAACTCAAAGATCATTTATCTCCACGGCCTTGAAAGCACCAGCCAGAGCGGTAAAGCCCGCCAGTTTGCGCAATTATTCCCCGGCATGGTCACTCCCGACTTCACTGGTTCATTTGAAGAACGCATGGAACAATTGCCCCGATTCTCGCCGATAAAACTGATTGGACGATCATCGGCTCATCCTTTGGTGGATTAATGGGGACGGTCTTCACCTGCAATCATCCGACCCAAGTGCGGAAATTGATCCTGCTTGCGCCAGCCCTTCTACGCGACCATTTCGCCTCTTATCTGGACCTCGAACCTGTTTCTATTCCAACCGTCATTATCCACGGGACAGAAGATGATGTGGTGCCGCTTAAGCCTGTGCGTGAACTGGCTGAAAAAACTTTTTCCAATCTGAAATACATTGTCGTGGAAGATGGCCACCGCCTGCACAAAGCTTTTGAAGAATTAAACTGGAAAGAAATACTTGAGTAGCAGACGATGGACAATGCACTGTCTATAGCCCGCCGTCTGTCGTCTATATATAAAGGTGCATAATGAACCAACAAATCTACTGGCATACCACCGTCAAAATGCCTAATGACTCAAATTTAACGCCCATTCCTGAAAAGGTGGATGTAGCCATCATCGGCGGTGGATATACAGGTTTGAGCGCCGCGCGGACATTTGCGCAGCGAGGTGTGAAAGCCGTTGTCCTTGAGGCTGAGACCATCGGTTGGGGCGCGAGTTCTCGCAATGGCGGCATGACTCTGACTGGGCTGAAAGTTGCCATGCAAACCGCCATCAAGAGATATGGGCATGATTTGGCGAAGACCTTATTCCAAGCCTCGATCGATTCGGTAGCTTTGGTTGAGCAGATCGTCAAAGAGGAAAACATTGATTGCGGATTTGCCCGCACGGGTCATTTGCTGGCGGCGAACAAACCCAAACATTTCGACGTGCTAAAAGATGAAGTGGATTTCATGGCGAAGGAATTCAATCATAAAGTCCATCTTGTTTCGCCGAAGGACCTGCGCTCTGAGATCGGCACGGATGTGTATCACGGCGCATTGGTAGATGAGGTCAGCGCGGGGTTGAACCCTGCCCAATACGTGGCAGGACTCGCGGCGGCGGCTGTCAGAGCGGGGGCGATTCTCTGCGCGCGAGCGCGGGTGAACAGGATCGAGCGGAGTCAGAATCGGTTTGTCGTCGAAACGGAGAGAGGCAGGGTGGAAGCAGAATCCGTTTTGGTGGCGACCTCTGGTTATACGGGAAATGTCACCAGAAAACTTCAGAGAAAGATCATCCCGATTGGGTCGTTCATCATTGCCACGGAACGGCTTTCAGATGAACTGGCGCATGAACTCAGCCCAAAGAATCGTATGATCTTTGATTTCAAGCATTTTCTGAATTATTTCCGACTATGGGATAACCGCATGATTTTTGGCGGGCGCGCGGCATTCTTCCCTGAAAATGAAAACACGATCGCGCAAAGCGGTGAGATTTTGCGCGGCGAAATGATAAAGATTTATCCGCAGTTGAAGGATGTAAAAGTGGAATATGTATGGGGCGGCACGCTCGATTTTGCCTTCGACCAGATGACACATGTCGGTGAGGCGGATGGTTTGCACTACTCGCTTGGCTATGCAGGGCATGGTGTGGCGATGGCGACCTATTTGGGCAAGACGGTGGCTGAGGCAATGATCAAGGGGAATATCAAGAACCATCCCTTTGCGAAATTCGATTTCCCTGGCGCGCCGCTGGGGTTGTACACGGGCAGCCCGTGGTTCCTGCCGTTTGCAGGGATGTGGTACAAGATCCTGGATTGGGTGGAGTAAATCCGTTAAGCCGCGTGGACGAATTTTGGAGGAGCGCGTAACTTTTTTCGCACACCTGGGTTTTTCATTTAACTTTTAATTTACCTCTTTAGCGGTTTTTGGCTGGGCAATTCTATCCTGCATTTGGTGGTGGAATTTATGTGCAAAGGAATTCTCAACCGACCGGGCGAACTGTCCGGTGATGACACGGCGTTGAATGGCGTATGGAATTTTACGTCCATTACTCAACACGCCTTTGTGCCCGCCGCTCCACCTCCGCTCACAATAGAAGCTACGAGCCTCCAATGTCGGCGCATTGGTCTGCAATGTAGAAAAGGATATGCCATGCCCATATCCTTCTAATGTTCCCCTCCCTAAAAGACAGCTTGCAATTGATACATACCATATTTTGAATCTATAAGGAGCGATCTATGGCAGCACAGGCAGTTATGGCAGGTTCGGCGCATTCGGAGCAACAGGGACTCCCTCGTATCATTTTCGCGTCCGCCGCTGGGACGATGATCGAATGGTACGATTTCTATATTTTTGGCAGCCTTGGCAACGGTGATTTCCAGTAAGTTTTACCAAACAGGCACGCCTCTGGGCGATTTGATCGCCTGGCTTGCGGCATTTGCAGTTGGTTTTATCGTACGTCCGTTCGGCGCGATTGTTTTTGGCCGCGTAGGCGACTTGATCGGTCGCAAATACACATTCCTGGTCACTATGACCTTGATGGGTTTATGCACATTTGCGGTCGGTTTACTGCCCACAGCAGAAGTGATCGGCCCTGCAGCGGGTATCATCTTGATCCTCCTGCGCATTTTACAGGGGTTGGCGCTCGGCGGTGAATATGGCGGCGCGGCGACCTATGTTGCGGAGCACGCGCCTCAAAACCGCCGTGGCTATTTCACCAGTTGGATCCAGATCACAGCGACCCTTGGTTTGTTTGTTTCACTCGGTGTGATCCTGACCACCCGTTCCATCATGGGGGAGGAGGCCTTCGCTGCTACGGGCTGGCGCATTCCATTTTTGATCTCCATCTTTCTTGTTGGTTTGTCACTGTATATCCGCTATTCTTTGCGCGAGTCGCCCTTGTACATCAAGCTCAAGGAAAAGAAGCAGGTTTCCACAAATCCCCTCAAGGAAAGCTTTGGCAATCCGTTGAATCTTAGCTATGTTTTGCTGGCTTTGTTCGGCGCCACGATGGGGCAGGGCGTCGTTTGGTACACAGGTCAATTCTACGCATTGTTTTACCTACAAAAGATCTTTGGTGTGGGCCTGGTCGATTCAAATATGATCATCGGCGCGGCACTTTTGGCGGGTACACCTTTCTTCGTTTTGGTTGGTCATCTTTCGGATAAGTATGGCCGCAAACCGTTCATGTTGTGGGGCATGGTGTTGGGCTTTTTTACCTGGCTTCCGATCTACCAGACCATGGCAAGATTTGCCCCATTCATCGGTAACCCCGCTGATAAGGTCGTCAACCCCGCCTATAGCCCATTCATGCTTGGTGTCCTTGTCTTTATCCAGGTGATCTATGTGACACTAGCCTATGGCCCGATCGCGGCATTTTTGGTTGAGTTGTTCCCGACCAAGATTCGCTACACGTCCATGTCCCTGCCGTATCATATCGGCAACGGTGTGTTTGGCGGACTTGTGCCGATCATCGGCCTTTCCCTGATCCAGGCGACGGGCAATAATTTTGCCGGGCTTTGGTATCCCATGGCCATTGCGGGCATTTGTGCTGTGGTGGGATATTTGAAACTTCCCGAAACAAACCATGTGGATATCGCATCGGATCACTCGATCGCGTCAATCCGTGTAAAGGGTGTTGCTGCCTCTGGCCGCCGCATTCTCGTCCCGTTGGATGGCTCCCCAATCTCTGAAACCATCCTTGACCATGCACGCAAACTGGCAAAGGCGGATGGCGCAGAACTTGTTCTATTGCAGGTGGCCAACTCGGCTGGTGAGATCTTCAACGACCCTTCCATTGCAGCTGATGATCTCAATGCGGCTGCTTCGGCAGATAAATCCTATATGGAAACCTTGCTGGCAAGGATGAAGAGCGAAGGGGTTCTTGCATCTGTGGAGGTTCGCGAAGGGCCTGTGGCGGAAACGATCCTCGCAGTGGCCAAAGAAATGAAGGTGGATATGATCGCCATGTCCACGCATGGACGTTCTGGCTTGCAGAAGCTTCTCATGGGTAGTGTCACAGAGTGGATGGTCAAACATTCACCCGTGCCGGTGCTGGTCATTCGCCCTCAAGATGGATAGAATAGGCGGGTAATCGCATCCATAAGACGGGTGTGACAGCCTGTCTTATGGATGTCTTGTTTCCATACTGATCAATTCGCCTTATATTCAAGGAGACCGCGCATGAACCTCATCAGCCCAATCGTCAATCGCTGGATTCAAGATGGACGGGATGATCCCGAAGCATTTTGGGAACGTGCTGCAAAGGAGTTGCACTGGTTCCGAATCTGGGACAAAGTGTTCGAGTGGAATTATCCGAACTTTCGCTGGTTTTCAGGGGCACAGACCAACCTTTCATACAACGCACTCGATGTACACGTCAAGCAGGGTTGGGGTGGACATACAGCTCTGATTTATATGAATGAACGCGGCGAGAGGCGTTTATTCACGTACGCAAAACTATTACACGATGTGGAAAAGATCGCTGCGGCATTGCGCGGCACGGGAATTTCCAAGGGTGACCGCGTGACAATCTATATGCCCACCTGCCCGGAGGCGATCATGGTCATGCTGGCAGTTGTCCGCATTGGGGCGATCCACTCCGTGGTGTTTGCGGGGTTCGGCGAAAAGGCATTGGGTGACCGTATTCAGGCCAGCGGATCGCGCCTTGTTTTCACAACGGATATTACCTTCCGCAAAGGGAAGGATGTTAACTTGAAAAGCATTGTCGATGGCGCGCTGGACCAGGTTGAGAACAGCGTGGAGCATGTCATCGTTTTAAAGCGTGGCGGGGAAGATGTCCCGATGAACGACCCGCGGGATATCACCTGGGACGAATTCATGCAGCATGCAGTGGGCCAATCTGGTGAGTGTGTTCCAATGGAGGCGAACGAACCTGCGTTCATTCTTGCCACCTCAGGCACGACCGCCAAACCGAAGCTGGCAATCCACACACATGGCGGTTATCAAGTGCATATTGCGAGCATGGCGCGCTGGGTATTCGGTTTGAAACCTGAGGATGTCTGGTGGGCCACCTCTGATATTGGCTGGATCGTAGGTCACAGCTATATCGTGTATGCACCGCTCGTCATCGGCTGCACTACCATTGCGTTTGAAGGCGCACTTGATCACCCAAGTTCCGAATCGAATTGGAAGGTGGCCATCGAGGAATTTTCCGTCAGTGGTGTGTTCACATCGCCGACAGCAGTACGCCTGCTCATGCGCTATGGCGATGAACCGTTGAGTAAGGTCAATCATGACAGGCTTGAGCGTATTTTTTGTGCGGGCGAGGTTTTGAATGCTCCCGCCTGGGACTGGCTGCAAAACAAGATACTGAAGAACAGGATCCCGGTCATTGACCATATGTGGCAGACCGAAACAGGCGGACCTGTGTTCGGAAATCCATATGGCATCGGTATGCTGCCCATCAAGGCTGGCTCAGCCACCATCCCATTACCGGGCATCGAAGTTGCCGTGATGACAATGGAAGGCGAGCCATGTGCTCCCAATGAGAAAGGGATCATGGTTATCAAACGTCCATTCCCGGGCCTGACTCCTGCTTTGTGGGGTGAACCGGAACGCTACGGAAACGATTACTGGAACAAGATTCCCAACGTCTATTACACAGGCGATTCTGCGCACATGGATGAGGATGGCTACGTTTGGTTCGCGGGGCGGGCGGATGAGATCATCAAGATCGCTGGTCACCGCATTGGAACCATCGAAGTCGAGACGGCATTCCTCAAGCATCCTGCTGTTGCAGAATCGGGTGTCATCGGCAGGCCGGATGAGATCCGCGGTGAGGTGATTTCCGCATTCGTTTTGCTCAAGCATGGACAATCAGCCTCTGCGGAGTTGAAAAAGGAACTCCTCGAGACGGTCCGTCACGAACTTGGGCCTATTGCCGTGATCGGCGAGTTGAACTTTGTCAGCATGCTGCCGAAGACCCGCAGCGGAAAGATCATGCGCCGCGTATTGAAGGCCGTTACACTCGATAAAGACCCGGGCGATATCACCACTATTGAAGACGAGGGATCTGTTACCGAGGCTAGACAGGCCTGGCAGCAAATGAAGGATGACCTCGCGAATGGTGTGTGATACTGGTCGAAGTCTGTAATATGGAATGATACGCAATTTCAGGAAAGCGGATTAAAATAGCCGCTATTATTCTTACCAAACTCAGGAGGCTGTCATGGCAAAAAAGGAAATGGAAGGCGAAGTCTATTATCCGTCGGAAGATGTGATTGCTCAGGCGCGCTTGAAAGATTGGGATGCGCTCGCTGAAAGGGCAGATAAGGATCTGCAGGGATTTTGGGCGGGTGAGGCGGATGAGTTGGAATGGTACAAGAAGTGGGATAAGGTTCTCGATGATTCCAATAAGCCATTCTTCAAATGGTTTGTTGGCGCCAAGACCAATATTGTTCACAATGCGATCGACCGCCACCTGAAGACGCATCGTAAAAATCAACTCGCACTGATCTGGGAATCGGAAGACGGAAAACTGGAGCGCACATTCTCCTATTACGCCATGAACCGCGAAGTCTCGCGCATGGCGAACATCATCAAGTCAATGGGCGTTCAAAAAGGCGAACGCGTCACCATTTATATGGGACGTGTGCCCGAGATCGTCTTTGCCATGCTGGCTTGCGCCAAGATCGGCGCGATCCACTCTGTGGTGTTTGGCGGCTTCTCAGTTGATTCACTTCAAGGCCGCATCGACGACAGCCAGTCAAAACTTGTCATCACTTGTGATGGCTCGTATCAGAATGGCAAGATCGTTGAGCTCAAGAACATCGTGGACGAATCCATCAAGCGCTGCCCGTCGGTGGAGAATGTGATCGTTGTCAAGCGAACAGGCCAACCCGTTGTCATGGAAGCGGGCCGCGATCATTGGTATCACGACTTATGCTCACTTCCAATCGCCAATGGCAAATGCGTAACCGAAGTCCTCGATGCGGAAGATCCGCTTTTCATTCTTTACACATCAGGCTCCACGGGCAAACCAAAAGCCATTCTGCATACGCACGGTGGCTATATGGTCGGCACGTATTCCACGCTCAAGTATGTCTTTGATGTGAAAGACGAAGACCGCTGGTGGTGCACCGCCGACCCCGGCTGGATCACTGGGCATTCCTACATCGTCTACGGCCCGATGATCGCTGGCGCGACTTCCATGTTATTCGAAGGCGGTCCAACCTTCCCGTATCCGAATCGCTGGTGGCAGGTTGTCGAAAGATATGGGATTACGATCTTCTATACAGCGCCGACTGCCATTCGTGGACTCATGCGCTTTGGAGAGGCGTGGCCCAACAAGCACGATCTTTCTTCCCTGCGCCTGCTCGGTTCTGTCGGTGAGCCGATCAACCCCGAAGCATGGAAGTGGTACTACCGTGTCATTGGTAAAGACAAGTGTCCGATCATCGACACATGGTGGCAGACAGAAACAGGCGCGTTCCAAATTACGCCAACGCCTGTGGTGCCGCTCAAACCTGGTTCTGGTACGCGTCCGTTCTTTGGACAAAAGGCCGAGGTCGTGGATGAACAAGGTAATCCCGTTCCCGATGATACGGAAGGTTATCTCACTCTGTTGAATCCGTGGCCCGCCATGCTGCGCACCATTTACGGCGATGACGAACGTTATGTCAACCAATACTGGTCGAAGTATCCTGGCCGCTACACCACAGGTGACTCTGCCAAGCGTGACAAGGATGGTTATTTCTGGATCATTGGCCGCGTGGATGATGTGATCAAAGTCTCTGGTCACCGTCTTGGAACTGCGGAAGTTGAGTCTGCCTTGGTCAGTCACCCTGCGGTTGCAGAAGCTGCGGCAATTGGCTTGGCACATGAGGTCAAAGGTCAGGCGATCCACACTTTCGTTATTCTGCGCTCAGGGTTTGCGCCTTCGCCTGAATTGGCTGAAGAACTCCGCCAGCATGTGTCCAAACACATGGGCCCGATCGCCCGCCCTGAGGATGTCAAGTTCCTCGATAAACTTCCCAAGACTCGCTCTGGCAAGATCATGCGCCGTGTGTTGAAGGCAAGAGCGCAAGGTTTGCCCGAGGGCGATATCTCAACCCTGGACGAGTAAAAAAAGAAATCAAAAAAACATCCGAAACCATGCAGGTTTCGGATGTTTTTTTGATTATTCTTGCCGTTTCTTATTTCACTAATTTGAGCTTCCAGGAATCATTGGCGTAAGACGATACCTGATCGTTGAGGAAGTAGATGCCGGTCATGCTTCCATCCTTGCCGATGTGTCCATAATACCATCCCCCAAGGGTGTAGCCGCCGCCGGAGACGAACTTGGTTTCGGTCCATTTGATCCATACACCGTCCCGTTCGCCGTTTTGGTAATCAGGATGTTTGTTCCACTTGGACTCTTCTGTGGCATCGCTAAAATCTGTTACGAACTCACCCTCGATGACGGTGATCGCACCCCTGTAATTTGTTCCGCCGGTCCAGACCATTTTGCCTGTGAAGATTTGCCCATTTAGTTTTTCAAGCAAGATCGATATGGGTGTGGAATTAAAGCCAGCCTGTCTGTACGTTCCATTCCATTGTTGGGGGAGGATGATCAGGGTGGGGGTAATCGTTGGGGTGGTCTGTGGAGCAGGTGTGTCGGTTGCAGCGGGAGGAAGTGTATCCACAATGACCGGGGTAGCGGGAATCTCAGGCGAAGAAACAACCGCCAGCGCGGTTGGGGTCGCTTCCTTTGACCATGGACCAAATGAATATGCGAGCCAGCATCCACCGCAAAGGATGAGCAGGCCAAATGCGCCAAGCACAAGAAGCGCGATGGAAACCATCGGTTTTGATTTTTTCGGCTGCCCCGCATTTGAGATCGAAGTTGGTGAGGTTCTTTCTCTTTGAGGTACCTCAGCTTGTTTTTGCTCAGCCTGTTTTTGTTCGATCTGTGTTTTGGCTTCCTGAATTTCCTTTTTCGATACTTTGCCTGTCATCTGTTCACGCAGAATATCGGTCGCAACTGCGGTTGCGGTGACCTGGCCGCCAGACAGAATGCTTTGCAGATCGTTGGCAAAGGCGTTCATGTTGGCGTATCGGTCTTCAGGTTTACGGGCAAGCACTTTAAGCAAGACCGCTTCGATATTTGCAGGCAGGTCGGGGATGTATTTCTTGGGAAGCGGTAAGGGCTCATTGACCTGTTGCAGAAGAATGCCCGCAGGTGTATCAGAGATGTAAGGACGGCGGCCTGTGACCATTTCGTACAGGACGACGCCGAGGGAGTACATGTCGGACAAGGAGGTTGTTTCACCTGTCCATTGTTCGGGGGCCATGTAATCGGGGGTGCCGATGCCGGCGCCGGAGTCGGTCAATTGTTGGGAGACATCCTGTCCTTCGAATAATTTCACCAGGCCGAAATCGGTCAGCATGGCTTCGCCGTTTTCGGTCAACAGAATGTTGGAAGGTTTAACATCGCGGTTGATGATGTTGTGACTGTGGACGTATTGAAGCGCGCGTGCAATCGGGATGATGGTTTCCACGGCTTCGCGCCACGGGATGGGTTTGCCAAGCTTTTGCTTAAGGGTGCCCCCGGGTAGATAGGTCATCACCAGATATGGAGCGCCGTCGTACTCCCCGTAATCGATCACGCCGACGATGTTTGGATGGGAAAGCCTGCCCAGCGATTTGGCTTCACGCTCAAAGCGCTTGAGGATCATCCCCAGTTGATCGGGAGGGAAGGCTTCACGTTTGGTGAATTTGATCGCCACCTCACGTTCCAGCCTTGTATCGTACGCTTTGTAGACGGATGCCATTCCGCCTTCGCCGATCCTTTCAAGGATCTCGTATCGATCTACCTTTTTACCAATCAATCCATTTCCTGCCATGGCGTTTTCCTTTTTCTGACTTATTCCAAATGGTGTTTGAACGGTTCAATTATAAGACACATTAATCACAATCCCCGGTACTCCAAAGTACCTATTTTAAACAAAGACATCCGAAATCTCAAAGATTTCGGATGTCTGGCTGGTGGTTTAGATCCCTCCGCGTTCTTTCAGAACAGCGCGAATTTCTGCTTCGAGTTTATCGGCTTCCTTCTCGAGTTCAGCCAGTTCTTCGAGCATTTTCTCGCCGAGGGATTTATCTTCAAGCGAGTTGATATTGATACGGACGTTACAACCTGCGGCCGTGAGCGCGGCGCGTGCCATGGCAAACCCAGACATGGAATCGCTGATGGCGTTGGCGTTTCCCTTCTTTGCGCATTTGAGTGCGAGCCCCATTACTTTGAGGGCATCTTCTGAAACGTGCAGTGGAATGTGCGCGGCGTTGAGCGTGGCCTGAATAATGGCGGAATTGCGCGTGGCTTTTTGTTCGTCTGTTTCCTTGGGCAGCTTGAAGGTGGCCATCAAGACTTCAAATGAGGATGCATCGTCATCCACAGCCTGGGTGAGTTCCTGGCGAAGGTTTTCCGCTACTACACGGATGGCTTGCATTTCGGCTTCCACGTCGGCGTATTTCTTTTTACCGATGGTTAGCCCTGCCACCATGGCGACGAGTCCCGCGCCCATTGCGCCTGCGTAGGCTCCTGCTGAACCGCCGCCCGGAGTCGGTGTCGGGGCGGCTAATTGTTCGATGAAAGAAGCAGGCTGAGGCGCAGACGATGAACCGTTTGCGGCCTGCGGTCCACTGTCGAAGAGCCGCGATTCCAAAATCTGTTCTTTATCAAATTGATCCAGCTGTGTGTACCAGACTGCTGCATCAACAAGGGCTTCTTCTGGAATTAATCCAACAAGCTCGCTGTGATGAATGCCGACGCCATAACGCTGAGCTTCGCGTCGGATGAATTCGACGACGCGGGCGATGGGCGTTTCGCGGAAATTGGTGAGATTCATTGAAACTTGCGCGCGGCCATCCACCAGCAAGCCGAGACCTTTGACATAACGCAATCCGCCTGTTGACTGGCGCACGGCTTTGGCGATCTTCTTGGCGATATCCACATCTTCGGTGGTGAGATAAACATTGAATGCGATGAGCGGATTGCGCGCGCCGATGACGGTTGCGCCCGCCTTGCCGAGCGTGGCTGGACCGAAATCAGGTTTGCGGCGTTCTGCTTCTTCGGGCCCTTCGGCTCCGCTCAAGGCGAGTTTGACGCCTTCGTATTGTCCCTTGCGGATGTTTTCAAGATTTGCCCGTTCGGGACGAGTCGCCGCCGCTTCATACAAATAGACGGGGATGCTGAGCTCGCTTCCAACGCGCTGACCCAACCTTTGGGCAATGGCAATGCAATCGGCCATGCTTGCACCGCCAAGCGGCACAAAGGGACAGACATCCGTTGCGCCGAGGCGTGGATGCGCGCCTGTGTGCTGGTCGAGGTCGATCAATTCCGAAGCGGTCTTGATGGCGCGGAAAGCCGCTTCTTCCACACCGACGGCGGATCCTGCAAAAGTGAGGACGGTGCGGTTGTGGTCAAGGTCGGAGGAGCGGTCGAGCAATTTCACTTCGCTGACCGATTGAATGGCGGCAACGATCTGGTCAATGATCTCAGGCCGTCGCGCTTCGGAGAAGTTGGGAATGCATTCTATGAGTTGGGTCATGGGGTCTCGTGGTTGGGTAGTTTTAGTATTCTGGTCGAGTGGCTGATAAGTTCGTTGAGACTCGATCAGTGAACGTAATTATAAGGGAGAAAACTGGTCTTTGAGAATTATGAATCCGCTATTGAAAAAGAATGGAAACTCCCTATAATAATTACAGACGATCTTTATGGGGCATTGAATGAATACAGGCGGTCATCGGCTTCGGTGGCATGTAAAAGAGGTCAGTATGAATAGCAATGTAATAATGAGAAGAGCGTTATTTCAGATAATTTTTGCCAGCCTATTGATTTCGGGCTGTGGACAAAGTCAGCCTCCCGCTCCAACCATTACCCCAACACTTGTACCCACGTTGACTTTAACGCCAACCTTTACCCCTGAGCCAACGATCACTCCCACCTTTACACCAACACCATCCATGGGATCGACGATGGTCTCAGAAAAAGATGGGATGGTTTTGGTGTTTGTTCCAGCAGGTGAATTTACGATGGGGAGCAAATTATATGCATCCGAACGGCCGCCTCATCAGGTTAATTTGAGCGCTTACTGGGTTGACCAGACCGAAGTAACCAACGAGATGTTTGTAGCATTTCTGAACGATGTGGTTTCTCAGACATTGGTGGATTCGGGGAATTATGTAAGGTTTAAAGACAATGTCATTTATGCTTTGACTTGTATTGGCTGTACCCGCTGGACAGATCGAATCGTATGGGATGGCGTGAAGTTTTCGCCTGCGCCTGGTTACGAGAATCACCCAGTGCTATTGGTTACATGGGCTGGTGCGGATGCGTATTGCTCATGGGCTGGCCGAAGACTGCCCACGGAAGCGGAATGGGAAAAAGCTGCGCGCGGCACGGATGCCCGTACCTATCCCTGGGGGGAGGCCTCGCCCGATGACAGCTTGTTAAATTTTGCTGACAAGGTGGGCGACACCACGGAAGTTGGAAAGTATCCTGATGGTGTAAGTGTTTATGGGGCACTGGATATGTCTGGCAATGCCTGGGAATGGGTGAGTGATTGGTACGGCGAAACCTATTATCAGAGTTCCCCATCTACTGATCCTTTGGGGCCAGATTCTGGAGACCATAAAGTGGCAAGAGGTAATGGCTGGTACGATATCTTTAACGACGTGCGCTCAGCGTACCGCTCAAGTCTCTTTCCTAATACTGCCTTTGATAATCTCGGTTTTCGTTGCGCCCGTTCGCAATAGCCGTGTTTTATGCCTGATTCACAAAGAGCCCACCATCGCCGATGGTGGGCTCTTTGTGATGTCATTTTGTAATTCTATGTTTCGGAGAAGTTGGGGATGTATTCGATAAGTTGGGTCATGGGGGCGATTTTCGGTTTTGGATTTACGGCTTACAATTGATGCAGCAATTGTAAAGGATAAAAGTTGATGGAAACAAACCAAAAGACGAACGACAACCTTCAAATAAATCAAAGCAAACTTTCTCCCCGCGAGACTGAAGTCGTCGACCTTGTTTTGCGAGGCAAAAGTAACAAGCAGATCGCCTTTCAGCTCGGCATCACTGAGCGGACAGTTGAATTTCACCTGAAAAATGTGTATGCCAAACTGGGAATCGGTTCGCGTATGGAGTTGGCCGTCAAGCTGTGGAAGTCCGCAGGGGATGGGGCGGAGGGCACCCTGAGGGAATCCACAGTGGTGGAAGATGTGGAAATCGCGCAAAATGGCAATCAGCCCATGTGGGCGGCATCTGTGAAAAGGATGCTATCCGTTATTAAAAAGGAGTTTGCCATGACCATGAAAACGATTCTCAGTGACCTTGGAAATACCATTCAAAAAAATCTCTTTGCTTTCAGCCTGTTCTATTTCATCGCCGCAGGCTTGACGACGCATTATCTTATTGTTGGTTTCGGCTTGTATTTCCTGCCTTCGTATTTGCTGTTGGGACTTGTCCTCGGCGTTTCCAGTCTGTACCTCGGTCTGCGCTGGCAGGGGATCAAAGCGGGGGAGGTTCAAATCCGCCCCGTTTGGGCGGCGGGATTTCTAGCCCTGCCTTTCCTTGCTGGCCTTTTCGACCTGACGCTTCTGGCAACGCTGGCGAAATTCATGGGGGAGGTGACGGTCAACTTGATCGGGCTATCAAGTCAGGCGGTGTGGACAGTTGCCGATAATGGCAGTCCGCTTTTATCTTTGAACCGCTCGATCACGCTGGATGATATCTGGTTATATGGTCCCATGTTGTACATGTCCCTTTTGGCGTTGATGGGATATTTCTACACAGGGCGGTCACAACAACGGCGGCAGACGGAATCCGCATAAGATGTCTGTAAACCAAGATTTAATCTCCTGTGTGAGCAGGAGATTATTTTTGAATCTTACCTCCTGCGTGGAGGCAAAAAATAGACATCTCGTGTAGTACCGTATAATCAGTACACCATGGAAAAGTCCCGTTTGGAAGCCTTTAGTGATGGTGTATTTGCCATTGTGATCACGTTGTTGATTCTCGATATCCGTTTCCCTGAGGTGGAATATGACCGTTTTGGGGAAACTTTGATTTCTGTGGTGCCGCGTATTTTGGCGTATGTGATGAGCTTCGTGATTATCGGGTTGTATTGGGTCATCCACCACAACTCCATGCATGCGATCAAAAAGACAGACCGCGGCTTTCTTTGGTTGAATATCCTGCTTTTGCTGTGCGTGAGTTTTATCCCTTTCCCAACTTCACTGGTGGGGCGTTATCCCTTTCAGGCTGGACCGATCATTTTTTACGGTCTGACCTTGATCGCTTGCAACGCAGTAGGATATGTCATGCTGGTCTATGTCTATTATCATCCCCACCTGGCTGTCGCCGAATTCAGTAAACAATACATGCGCAGCCACACGCCAAACTATGTGATCGTCAATGGTGCTTACCTGGGTGCGATCTTGTTGGCGGGCACATTTCCGCTGTTAAGTTATTTGATCTATATCGCTGTTGTCATACTCCTCATTGTGTTTCTCCCGAAACTGGATGATGGGATTAATTATCAGGTAGAGTAAGAGATAAATTCCCTGCCTGGGCTTCGTGTAGTCAGAGAGTTAGTAATTGCCCGTAGGTTGAACGGAAACTTCGTAATCTATCGAACAGGTAAATCCTATAAGTTTCTTTTTGGAATACGGACTTTAGTGTTCAAAGTTTAGGAAAATAGTAGTGAGTGAAATATTTTCCGCTCAAGCCGTCGCCCTCTGCGGTGGAGGTGTTGCTGTGAGAGCGAAGGAGAAAACTATGCGTACGTTCCTGTTTCAAGCTCTTGTTTCGTTGGTGTTTGGTTTTGTTTTTGGCGTAATCGGCTTGTTTGTTGGCGCCTGGTTTGGAGGTAACTTTGCCACCGAGGTTGTCTTCAATGGCGTGCGTGGGTATGAAGCCACGAGTCAAATCGGCTTAATTCTGTTTGCTCTGGTTGGCCTAGTTATGGGCTGGAAATTTATGGAAAAGAGAAAGAAGAAAACTCATTGATTCTTCCTGCCATGTCTTTGATCCTTTTTGATTTTGACGGTGTCCTTGCGGATACGCTGGGTGACCTGCTTCAATTTGGGCAGGAGGTTTGTGACGAGCTGGGGGTGAAACACACTGCGACTCAAGATGACTTGAACTCTCTTGAGGTCATGTCCTTTGCCACCTATGGGATTCAGTTGGAAGTCCCTGTGCATTTGGTGGATGAATTTGTGCGGCGTTGTTTGGAGCGCTTTGCGGAGAAGAAGTCTCCGCCCGCGATCTTTGATGGATTGGCGGAGGTCGTGCATAAGCTGGCGCTGAAAAACGACCTTGCGGTTGTCACGGGGAATTCAACGCAGAATGTGAATGCGTTTCTGGCTGAGCATGGAATTGTAGATTGTATCCGCGCGGTGTATGGGGTGGACCAGCCAGGTTCAAAGGTGCAGAAAATATCCCTTGCGCGGGAGCAGTTTTCGGCGGGGATGAAGCGCGATTCCGTTTTTATGGTGGGCGATTCGTTGAGCGATATCCGCGCGGCGAAAGAGGCGAGCATCCAAAGCGTGGCTGTTGCGTGGGGGCATCAAAGTTTGAGCAGGCTGATGAGCGGCGAACCTGACCATGTCGTCCATTCACCTCAGGAACTTTTGGAATTGTTCGCGGGGATGTAGATTTGTTTGCTGTATAATCGCGCACTTATGAATACAACTTCCTTTGACCTTGTCATCTTCGATTGTGATGGCGTGCTGGTGGATAGCGAGCCGCTCGCCAATAAAGTGTATGTGCAAATGCTGGCTGAGCTTGGGCATCAGCTTGATTATGAGGCGACCTTGCGTGAGTTTTCGGGGGCCGCGGTTTTCAAACGCATTGAGGCCACTTCGCAAAAATTGAATTGGACGCCGCCCGCGAATTTTCTGCCTGATTTTTTCAAACGTCTCGCGGAATTATCTCTGCGTGAACTGAAGCCCGTGAATGGGATTCGCCAACTCGTTGAGAGTTTACCCGTCCCAGCCTGTGTCGCATCCAACGGCGCCCGCGATGAAATCATGCTTCGATTGAAACTCGCGGACCTGACGGAGTTTTTCGGTGATGCCATCTTCAGCGGTTTGGAAGTGCCGCACCCCAAGCCTGCTCCTGATGTGTTTCTGGCGGCGGCTCGAGCTTTCAATGTGCCTCCTTCGCGTTGTATCGTGATCGAAGACAGTGTGCCTGGTGTCACGGCTGCTGTCCGCGCGGGGATGAGAGTGTATGGCCATGCCGCGATCACATCGGTTGATGTGTTGCGTGAAGCAGGCGCAATGCCCTTCAAAGACATGCTGGAATTAAAGCGAATTCTTTCCGCGCAGACCGTATGATTGCCTCCTCAAATATCGTCTAATCCCGCATGACCATACCCAACCCTTCCAATTCAACCCGTCCCTTCGAACTGGGACTTTATACCTTCGTCGATGGCGGCACCAATCCGCTGACTGGCTCAAAGAAAAGCCCTACCGAGGTCATGCAAAATTTGATGGAAACCATCGAGCTGGCCGACCAGACCGGGTTGGACGTCTTTGCCATTGGCGAGCATCACCGCGAGGAATATCTCGTGTCGGCGCCTGCGGTCGTCCTCGGGGCGGCGGCGGCGCGCACGAAGAATATCCGCCTTTCAACAGCGGTCACAGTATTGAGCTCCGATGATCCCGTGCGAGTCTTTCAGAGTTTTTCCACGGTGGATCTGCTTTCGAATGGCCGCGCTGAGATTATGGCGGGTCGCGGATCGTTCATCGAGTCATTTCCGCTTTTCGGTTACGACCTGAATGATTACGACGGTCTCTTCGATGAAAAGCTGCGTCTGCTGAGGCAATTGAGCGAGTCGGAAAGAATCACATGGTCGGGTAAATTCCGCGCGCCGCTTGATGACCTGGGCGTGTATCCTCGTCCGGTGCAGGGAAAACTTCCGATCTGGGTGGCCGTTGGCGGTACGCCCGAATCGGCGGTCCGTGCGGCTTCGATGGGGTTGCCGATGGCGCTGGCCATCATCGGCGGGATGCCCGAACGCTTCGCGCCATTCTTTAATCTGTATCGTGATGCCGCAAAGGAATATGGATTCGACCCGACGCAGATTCCGCTCAGCGTCAACTCGCACGGTTTCATCGCTGACGATTCACAGCAGGCTGCCGATGATTACTATCCGATCCAGACCTACAACATGAACAAGATCGGGCGTGAGCGCGGCTGGTCGCCTGCCACACGGGAGCAACTCGAAAAACAGCGCTTCCTGCGCGGATCCGATTTCGTCGGCACGCCCGACGAGATCATTGAGAAAATTCTCTTCCAGCACGAGATCTTCAATCATCAACGCTTTCCTTCTTTATATGGGCAACAACGCCATCGAGCACAAAAAGATGATGCGCGCCATCGAACTCTTCGGAACAAAGGTCGCCCCCGCTGTGCGGAAGGAAATAGCGCGGCGTAACGCCTGACCCGCATCGGTAAATTGAATAGGAGTATTGGCCGTGGATTTCACCTGTGGAATCGTGTATGATGGGCGAAATCAAATTTCCACCTGGAGAGATTCATGGCCCTACCTCCTGAAGATGTCATTCTAAAAGGCGCAGCCGCATGGAATAAATGGCAGGAAGAGAATAAATTCCCGCCTCATTTTGCGCGCCCATCCTGGTATGAGTGCCGCGATGAGCGCGGTATGCAGATCAAGGGGAGAAACGAACTGGATTTCAGCGGCATCCATTTGACCAACGCCTCCGTCCATCTCGCGTTTGCCGAGGGATTGAACATGCGGAATGCGGAGGTCGTTGGCTGCCATTTCGAAGAAGGGGATTTTTCGCGGGCGGATTTTTCAAATACCACCTTTTGTCAATACGAAATTCAATAAAACGATCCTGACAGATGCCAATTTTGATGGTGCTGCGTTCATCAACTGCAATCTCAATCGCGTGAATCTTGTCAATGCGGATTTTCGTCTTAAAGAGATACGGGAAACTGTTGTGTATGGCATCTCTGCATGGGATCTGAAAACCGATCCCGCAATGAAGCAGTCCAGATTGGTGATCGAAAAATCGTACGAGCTGTACTCCGATATCATTGCCAGCGGAAAGATCCCCATGATGGTGGATGACATTGAAATGGCGCAGTTCGTTTACTACCTGTCGAGTCACAAGAACATGCGCAATATGATCAACATTTTGAATTCAAAGGGAGTTTTGCTTCTCGGCAAATTCAAGGATGGCGGCCTCGAACGCCTGTACAAACTGATGGATTGGTTCAAGGCCAGAGACTACACGCCCATGCTGTTCGATTTCGATAGGCCCAACAACCTTGATTACACCGAAACGGTCATCACCATGGCGGGGCTGTCAAAATTCATCGTAGCTGACCTTTCGGGCGGTTCTGTTCCTCAGGAATTGTACGCAACCCTTTCGAGTTTTCAAAAGCCAGTCATCGTGTATTCAGACCAGCCTGCCTACAGCATGTTCAGGGATATCAAGCGCAAGAACCGCTTTTCCTTCGAGATCGTTTTTGCAGACGAAAAGGATTTGTACGAAAAGATGGAAAACAGCGTAAAGGAAGCGGAGTTGAGTCACACCCAGATCGCGCACGAACTTATTGATTCGCACGGTTAATGTAGAAAAACCAAACAGGAGATGTCATGCGATTATATAAATATTGGGCAGTGGAACGACAGGTGTTTACCATTCAGGGAGAGCAAAAGGTTGGCAAGTGTTACGGCGGCTCCAATGAATCGGTGGATGATGCGCTACAAAAAGCAAAGGCAAAATTCGAGAAGGTAAAGCGCAAGATCGCTGGCGATGCGAACGCCTTCAAAGATTACGAGGTGGATATTCGCGAAGAGATCCTTGAAGAAATCTCTTCTGATGCTGTCATCACCAGAAACCGATACGGCGCGAAAGTGCTCAATGTTTCGAGTTTGATGATCCTGGATATCGACAAACCAAAACCCTCATTGGGCGGTTTGTTCGCAAAGAAAATGGACGACAAATCTAAGATTTATGAGATGGTGAGAAAATTGGCTGCCAGTTCAAAATATTCCCGCTATGGCTTCCGCACCTATGAGACTTTTCAGGGAGCGCGGGTGATCGTGTTGGGGCAAAACTTTAACCCCAAAGACTCTGGCGTCACCGCGATGATGGCCGAATTCAATTGTGATCCGCTTTATACGGTGTTGTGTTCCAAACAGGAATGTTTTCGCGCGCGATTAACTCCCAAGCCAAAGCGTATGGGATTGAAGAGTCGTCCGATCCCATTTCCGCGCGAAGCGGACGATCCGTTGCTGGATCAATGGCTGGATGAATATGACCGCAAGAGCGGCGACTTCAGTGTTTGTAAGTTTATCGAACAAGTCGGCGCGAATTTGCCAGCCAATGATATTGTGCGTTTGCACGATGAATTAACAGGTGCTGCCATTGGCCGCAGCCTGGCCTAGACAGAGGATATGCAAATGAATATGCAGGACATTCCCTTCGGCACAACGAATTGGGCTGAGGTTGCCCCCACGGAACATAAAGGTGAAACAGGCATGGCGCTCTGGCGCACACAGCAATTTGGAAGCATTCGCGTGCGCATGGTGGAATACAGCGCGGGCTATCGTGCCGACCATTGGTGCGAAAAAGGACATATTTTGTTATGCCTCGAAGGGGAGTTGCACACCGAACTTGCCGATGGTAGAGAATTTGTCCTTGTCCCTGGTACCAGTTATCAGGTCAGCGATGGAACCGACCCGCATCGTTCCTACACCGAGACAGGCGCGAAACTGTTCATTGTCGATTAACCGATGATATCTCCAAAAAGAGGATTATCCTGCGGCGGGATTTTTATCCTCGCCCTAACTTCGTTTCTTTGCCTGACCTTTGGCCTGTTTGCCCAATTCTATGGCATCGACGGCCCTTCAGCACTGGATGGTGAAACACGAGCCGCTCCGATCATATCTGCTTTGGATGAATACAAAAAAGATAACGGTTCGTATCCCACTGAATTGGATTTGCTTTCCCCGTTGTATCTCTCGTTTGTTCCACGACCTTCTTGGCGCTGGCCATATGCCTATGAATATGAATTGCGCAAAGATGAATTCATTCTCTCGTTCATGCAAGGTAGAAACCTGGACGGTGATTATTGCGGATACAGCAGTCAGGCAAAAGAATGGCGCTGTGCTGATTCGATGCGCCCTTACTAGCCCGTCAAATGTTCGTTCAATTCGACGCCCATCGCTTGCATGTCCTTGAATAACCTCAGCGGTTCGGCGATATGGCCCATCATGTGTACACCATCACAACGGGCACTGCCATCGAGATATTGCTTCAAATATGCGACGACTGGAATTGCAGTGAATTCATATCCATCTGGATGTGCGATTCGTACGTGGACCTCAGCCTGCCTGCCATTCAATAAGCCTTTTGCCTCTACCTTGAGCGCCACCACATAAGGCGGCCTGGATTTTCCCATGGCCCACCACATCAGTTTTCCAAGCGGGTGGAGTCCGCGTTTTGGCGCAAGTTTGAGACCCACAAAAATGAGCGGGGTAATGACAAGGTCTGAAAACCAATTCGAGCCTGCGATATAAAAGCCAGTTTCCTTGAGGGATGGATACAGCTTTGGAATATCGCGCAGTTCTTCAAAGAACATCGAATAAGCGGTTCGTTTGCCGATGTCATCGCCGAAATCAAAGGGACGCGAATCCCATGAGGTAGATTGGGTCCATGCGCCGTTTTTGTAGACCTGTGCCTGATAATCGATGAAACCCTCCATGAGTTCATCCACGGCCTCGGTGTAGGGGAGTTCCTTCATGTTGAGATACCCACCGATCAAAGCGGATTCGAGCACGTCCAATTTTGTCGCGGCATAACGGATCAACGCGGAGGGCAGCCCTGGGTGATATCCCGCTTCGGTAATGAAGCATAAGCCCGCCTGCTTGATCTCGCTTTCTGCGGCAAACAATGCCTCAAGTTTCTTCGAAGAATATTGCACATCGAGATAGTCCACACGCGCTTGAATACAGGCGTGGACCACTGTCGCGGCGTGATGTGTTGTCGGCGCAGCGACCAGACACAATGTCACGCCCTGAAGCGCTTGTGAAAGACTGTCGAAGTTGGCGGCATCCGCTTGAATCGCGGTCACGCGCGAGTCGTTCCATTCACAGGCGAACTCCTTCGCTTTTTCAAGATTTCGTCCCGCAATCACAATTTGAACATTCGTTTGAGATAACAAATATTTGGTAAGCAATTTGCCTGTATATCCATACCCGCCCAAAATCAAGATCTTTTTCATGGTGTTTACTCTTTTTCAGGTTTGATCGCCAACAGGGTCAGGTTTCTTCCGAGAAGGCGTAATTCTTCTTCGTCTTTGAATTTCATTCCAGCCATTGCCATCACAGAGCGGGTGTAGGCGGGCTTGGCTCGGTAGAATTGAACGAGCATTTCGCCTGCGCCTTCTGTGGAAAGTGCGCCCGCCCGCGCCTTGAATTTTCTGCGTCCTACTTTTGCCTCGAAAATGGGGTTGCTTTGAATATTTTTGTACCAATCGGCGTGCGCGCCATAAGCGGCTTCGATGTAGTAGGTGTCGGTGGCTGGGTCGTAGTCCATCACGTCAACCATTGCATCGCGGCGTTTCCCAGTTTTTCTTCCGACGGTAGTGATGAGCATCCACTGTGCGCCGATCAATCGCTCCCAGCCGCCCAATCCCATTTTGTGCAGCCAGACGGGGACCTTGAAGAGGAGTTTTTGCAATCGGCCTGGCCTGTTCTCGAGCATGCCCATGGATCAACTCCCTGTGAATAAAAACTTGAAGAATCTTCCGCTGTCGCGCAGTTTGGGCCAAAAGGCGGGGATGCGTTTGCGATAGTCGATATACGATTGGCCAAAGCGTTCGATCAATTCTTTTTCTTCCACGAGTCGGATCCAGCCTGCCAGCCCAAGTGGCACGAACACCGAAAAGATGACCGAGTTGCCGTTGCCGTTCAGCAGGGCCAGCCCTACCCAAACTCGAATCGCGCTGGCATAGATCGGGTGACGCAGGACGCTGTAAATGCTCGAATCAACGATGCGGCTTTCTTCGGGGTGATAGACGTAGAGTAGATTGAGATTGTCCACGCCGAATGTGGATACACTTCTTGCCCACAGCACTGCGCCGACCAAAACCCAATACCAACCGAGGACGGTGAACGCGGTAGTCCACCAGCCTATGGGCACGGCTGGGCCGTTCATATACCCCGCGTGGGCGACCGCGCCAAAGATCAGGCACAATCCAGGAAGGGCGTAATGCGCAAAGGCATTGCGATATGCAAGCTCTTTGTATTTTTCCTTGTAAGTATGTTTGCGGGAGAAAAACAGACTCAATATCAAAAAGCCCAGCGAGCTGATGATGATTTCGCTGTCAATACTCCAGGTAGGGATGTTATCGGTAATGATGAAATACGCCGTAACAAGGGCAAGCAGGAACAAGGCATAAAGAACGATCCGCGCCCTGCCGCTGGCTGAATTCAATTCAGGGACATGTTTTGCGAGCGAGTCCAAGCCTTTGAGTTTCATGGTCACCTCCTAGAATGGTATTTCTATTTATGCATGAAGTCAAGCGCGATATTCACTGGTCGTGGGGTGTTCTTTGTTACTTCTTTCAGGCTGGATAAAAAGAGGTCAGGCATAAAAGCCTGACCTGATTAGTCTGCGGCGCGGATGTTCAACTCTTCCGGGGAGGGAACTTTTCCTCGCAGCGCATCAAATGTCAGGTCGCTGGAGGCGCGCCCGTGTCGGGCGTTGTAATCTTCGAAGATGCGTGCATATCCCGCGCCGACTGCGGCTTCGATGTTCAACTCAAGCCGCTTTGACATTTCGCGGATACCTGCTCCGTCTGCGCCTTCGACTTCTACAAAATCACCGTAGGGCAATTCGTCGAGCATGATGTGATAACCGTTGATTTCATATACCGCGCGGAATTTTTCATAGGTCAGGATCTTCACATAACCCAGCGCGATGAGGATCTTGTGCATTGTTTCGAAATCGCCGATTTGGGTTTCCAATTCGGTGCGCGAAAAAACGCCGTCCACCAAATCGCTTGGGCCTTTGTAAGTGATGGTGGCAACCGCATCCTGTCTGATGCGCAAAACATGTCCGCTGGAACGCATGCTGCCATCGGGCAGGTCGTAGCGGAAATTGATCTCATGCACGCGCGGTTGAATCAATTGCGCCTTCAATTCCAGAAGGCGCAATTCGACCTTTTTCAGATCGCGCACAAAAAATTTGACTTCGGTTTCCTGTTCGCCCATTTACTGCACGCTCAACATGGCTTGCTTTTGCTCTACACTTTCACCCGCCTTCACGCGAATACGTCCGATCGTGCCGTCGCGCGGAGCCTTGAGTTCGTTTTGCATCTTCATCGATTCGAGGATGAGCATCACCTGTCCCTTTTGAACAGGCTGTCCTTCTTCCACGAGGATCGCAACCACGAGCCCTGGCATCGGCGCCTTGAGATGGAATTCACCGCCTTCTGCGACTCCTCCACCTGCGGCCGCTTTGAGACGCTTCTCGCGCTCATCCTCGACCTTGACCTGATACTGTCTTCCACGCAGTAACACATCCCAATCTTCTTCGCCCTGATAGACGAACGATTCGTACGACCTTCCGTCCAGGATCAACGAAAAGACAGGCTGTCCGCTGACAGATTCAAAATCCACTTGCAGCAGGCGGTCGCCGATGCGGATGTGATGCTCGTCCACCACTTCGATCTCAAATTGCTGGTCATCAACCGTTGTAATATATTTCATCTCGTATCATCCTTTAGCGGTGCATGCGTTCCCAACGGCCGACCCATTTCCAGTTGCTTGTATCGCGTTCGTTGCGGCGCACCACCTGTGCGGAGCGTTCGCTTTGCTGGTGCTCGACGAGCGTGGCCAGAATGGCGGCGATCTCTGCGCTGGAGGCGCGGGCCTCGACTGCATCATCCATGCTGAAGCGTTCTTCCACGAAACGGGTATCGAACTGCCCCGCCATGAAGCGGTGCGAATCCATCAAGGTTTGGTGGAAGGGGATATTCGTGCGCACGCCTACGATGCGATATTCTTCAAGCGCGCGGCGCATGCGCAAAATGGCCTGTGCGCGGGTCTCGCCCCACACAATGAGTTTTGCGATCATCGGGTCGTAAAAGGGGGTGATCTCAAAGCCAGGGTACACGCCAGTATCCACACGTACACCGGGGCCAGTGGGAATCAGGCTGTGGGTGATGCGCCCCGTGGAAGGCAGGAAGCCGTTGAATGGGTCTTCTGCGTTGATGCGGCATTCGATGGCGTGACCGTTGATTTTGATCTGGTCTTGGGTATAGCTTAGTTGTCGTCCACGGGCGATGCGGATCTGTTCAGCCACGATGTCCACGCCTGTCACCATCTCGGTGATGGGATGCTCCACCTGCAGACGGGTGTTCATTTCGAGGAAGTAAAAATTGCGGTCTTTATCCACGAGGAATTCGATCGTGCCCGCGTTGATGTAATCCACAGCCTGCGCGGATTTCACGGCGATACTGCCCATCTTCGCGCGCATGTCATCGTCAAGATAGGCGGAGGGAGCCTCTTCCAATAATTTTTGATGGCGGCGCTGAATGGAACATTCACGCTCACCGAGATGAATGACGTTGCCGAACGAATCCGCGATGATCTGGAATTCGATGTGGCGCGCGCCTTCGATGAGTTTTTCCAAATAGACATTGCCATCGCCGAAAGCGGATTCCGCCTCGCGTCTTGCGGACTGGAGCAGGGTCGGCATTTCTTCGATATTTCTAACTTCCCGCATGCCTTTTCCGCCGCCACCAGCCGTCGCCTTGATAAGAAGCGGAAAGCCGATCGTGGGAGCGATGCGCAGAAGGTCGTCGTCGGTCATGTTGCCGACATCTTCCGTGCCAGGCACAACGGGTACGCCCGCCTTGATGACGGTTGCGCGTGCCTGACCTTTATCTCCCATTGCCGCAATGGATGACGGTTTGGGGCCGATGAATTTGATGCCTAGTTCGGCGCATTTTTCAGCGAAGTCTTCGCGCTCGGCGAGGAATCCATAACCAGGGTGAATGGCATCTGCGCCAGATTTTTTGGCGACATCGAAAATTTTATCGGCACGCAGATAGGATTCGCGGGATGGGGCGGGACCGATCAAGTAGGCTTCATCCGCATAGCGGACGTGCAGCGCATTGCGATCTGCTTCAGAGAAAACGGCCACCGTTTCGAGGCCAAGTTCGCGGCAGGCGCGAATGATGCGGACGGCGATCTCTCCGCGGTTTGCAACAAGGACTTTTTTGAACATAATGTCTCCCTGTTCCCTTACAGCGGAATGTTGCCGTGTTTCTTGGCGGGGTTGGCGTCGCGCTTGTTGCTCAGCATTTCGAGCGCATTGATCAGGCGCGGACGGGTTTCCTTCGGCTCGATCACATCATCAATGTAACCGCGCTGTGCGGCGACATAGGGATTGGCGAATTTTTCCTTGTATTCCGCGACGAGTTCGGCTTTTTTCTGCACGGGGTCGGCAGCGGCATCAAGCTCCTTGCGGAAGATGATATTCACCGCGCCATCGGGACCCATCACGGCGATCTCAGCAGTGGGCCAGGCGAGATTTACATCGCTGCGAATATGCTTGGACGACATTACGCAATACGCACCGCCATACGCCTTACGGGTGATGACCGTCAATTTCGGCACGGTCGCTTCGCAGTAGGCATACAGCAATTTCGCGCCAGAGCGGATGATGCCATGATGTTCCTGGAAGGTCCCAGGCAGGAAGCCAGGTACATCTTCGAAAGTGATAATGGGCAGGTTGAATGCATCGCAGAAGCGGACAAAGCGCGCGGCTTTTTCGCTTGCGTCAATATCCAGCACACCAGCCAGCACTGCGGGTTGATTTGCGATGATGCCGATGGAGTGTCCGCCTAAACGTGCAAAACCAACCACGACATTCTGGGCATAGTTCTCGTGAATTTCGTAGAACTGGCCGCTATCCATGATCATGCTGATGACTTCTTTGATGTCGTAGGGTTTGTTGGCGTCATCGGGAATGATCGAATTCAGCGCTTCGTCCATGCGCAAGGGATCATCGCTTTGCACGAAGGGTGCGTCTTCCATGTTGTTCTGCGGCAGATACCCCAATAGTTTGCGGATGAGATAAAGCGTGTCGGCTTCACTGTCTGCGGCCACGTGGCACACGCCTGATTTTTCAGAGTGAACGCCTGCGCCGCCGAGCTCTTCCTGAGTCACTTCTTCGTGAGTTACAGCCTTTACCACATCAGGTCCAGTGACGAACATGTAGGAAGTATCGCGGGCCATGAAAATAAAATCGGTCAGGGCGGGCGAGTACACTGCGCCGCCTGCGCACGGCCCCATGATCGCAGAGATTTGCGGGATGACACCCGAGGCCATCGTGTTACGCAGGAAGATATCGGCATAACCGCCGAGCGCCACAACACCTTCCTGAATGCGCGCGCCGCCCGAATCGTTCAAGCCGATCATGGGTGCGCCGTTCTTCATGGCCATATCCATGATCTTGCAAATTTTTTCAGCATGTACTTCGCCGAGGCTTCCGCCAAAGACCGTGAAATCCTGCGAGTACACATAAACGAGGCGGCCTTCGATCGTGCCCCAACCTGTCACGACCGAGTCGCTCATAAATTTTTGTTCATCCAACCCGAAGTCGTGCGTGCGGTGGACAACGAACGGATCCACTTCGTGGAAGGTGCCTTTGTCCAACAGCAGGTCAAGGCGTTCGCGGGCGGTTAGTCGTCCCTTTTTGTGCTGTGCGTCGATGCGAGCCTGGCCGCCGCCGAGGCGGGATTGCGCTTTCAGCTCAGTCAACTTTTGGATTTTCGAAGTTTCGCTCATATGCCTCTCTCGTCAATGATTTTTTTGAAAACAGGATAAATACAATGATTGCCAGATTTACTATAACAGCGAACAACCAATTTGGGTGCGGATTTTGCCAGACGAGCCGCTCGGTCCAGTACCATAAACTGTAGCCTGCTGAAGCGCCGAGGAGCAGTTTCTCAGCCCAGGCTTTTCGCTGCCAGATGCCCCACAGCAGGACGATTCCGCACAACGCCCAAACCGCTCCGCTGACCATTAGAATCGTGGACGACGGCTGCACGGAGAATTCATTCAGCGTATCGCGCCATGCGAGAGCCGTCCACGCCCGCAGGAGATTGAACGCTGTTAGGATTAACACCAGCATCTGGAGCAGGGTTGCTCGAAAGGAAAACTTCTTCATCGGGTGGGAACTGCCTTCGAAACGGAATCAGGCTCAAGGTCCGCGTGAAGCGTTGATTGGAGGTGCGTACCATCAGACGGATTAAAACTTTTTATCGAGCAGAAGAATCCACTCGTTTGGAATTTTCCAGTTGAGTAAGGCGCGAAGCACTTGTGCATTTTAATACTTCGGTTTCTCTAAAAGATACAACAAACCTTTGCCGCCGTATTCGCTGAAGTTTTCAAGATACGGTGTGAATTGTCCAAAGTAAGGCGGAAGTTCCAGCAGGCGCGGACTGGCAAAGACGATGGTCATACCATGCTGCCGCAGGTATGCGGGCGCTTCGCCGTTTTGCAGTGCGTGGAAATATTCGTTGCTGTTGATGAGGCCGTCCATGTTGACGATGGTGCGGTCGTGAATGAAATAGCCGACATTGCCGCCGCCCGTCATTCCAATGATGCTGCCTGGTGGGGTATTCTCTTCGAGATAGGGTAGTACGTCCATGTAAGGGCGTTCGGGCGGAAAGAAATTGTACGGCATGATCTTGACCACCTGTGCGCCGAAACGATAAGCGAGTAGCAGACAGGCCGCAACTGAAACGTATTGAACAGCGAACCGCACCTTTGTTCTCAACAGCGGACGAATCATAAAGTCCAGCACCACGCTGCCGAGCAGGGTGACAAAAACCATCTGACTGACCCAGTACCATTCCTTTGCGCCGCCGTATGCGGTGGTAGTGTATGAAAGGATCTGGATCCCGCAGCCTGCCATGAGTGGAACGAGTGCCATATTCGTGAATACGCGCCTTGTGCGCTGTGCATTTGCAAATAAAACGATCAGGGCTGTCAACGCCATGATGGATAGGAAGATGTAAAAGAGATCGTCCAAAATAGGAATGTCGGCATATTTTGGAAAATTGAATTTGACCAGCCATAGGAACAATCCCGATGCGGGCTGCCAGGCATCATAGGCTCCCTGATTGCTGATGCCGAAAAAGGCTGTCCAGTTGGGGGCGGGGCTGTCGTATACGGTTTCGCCGAGCGTGCCCCACCAGCGTTTGATCTGTCCGCTGACCGGGCTGGAGGTGCCGAAGATGAGACGGTTGAAGAGCATGTAAAGCGATAATGCGCCGCCGACGATTCCGAAATAGGAAATGGCTTCTGTGAGCCATGTTTTCCAGTTGGCTTGAAACTCTTTTAAAGGGATGCTGGTGAAAATGGATTTCTCTTTTTTATCCGCATCACTTTTGATTTTATTTGTTTATTCCCGAACCAATATCCCGCCAGCCTGAGCGCGAGGATGAGGAATGTGCTGAGACCAAGATCAATGATAAAAGCGCTGCGTGGAAAGTCTCTGCCGATGCCGAGTTGAGCGAGCAGCAAATACAATCCAGTGAGAATCACGGCGCTGATTGTCAGCGCGAGGCCTGTTTGCAGAAGAGTCTTTGAAACCGAATCTCCTCGCGGATGCTGGTACGCGCCAAGAAAATAAAGCGCGATGATCTTCACGACCAGCGCGACGATGACTGCTTGCACCGTCGCAGCCGCGAACAGGGAGTTGTAAACTGGAATACCCGTGCGCAACGCGACAGAGGTCGTCATCGAAAGGAAGATGATGACGATGTCGAGAGGCAGCAAAAAGCGAATGGGTTTTCCGCGCAAAATGATCCAGGCGCCGCCGATGATGGCAAGGAAAACCAGGTCGAGTCGGCTAAACATGACAAGAGTCGCGATGCCTGCGAGGGTCATCAACTGTTTTGGAGTCACTGGCTGTTTACGCCAATCCTTTTCGATCTGTGAAAGTTTATAAATGAAAAGGACGATTGCAAATGCCGCCAGCGGCGTTTCCAACCCGAATTCATATACGTTGTTGTGGATGTAGAAATTGAAGGCCCAGAACGAAGCCGCCAGCATGGCAACAGCTTGTGATAGATTGTTTTTTACCAGCCTGTAGATCAAAATCGCCGTTGCGGCATTGAAGCCCGCCATGATCAAAAGCATCACCCGCAGCGGCAGGATCAAGTCAAAACGCGCGAGTGCAAAAACGGGAATGCAAACTAGCATCCATAAAGGATGATAACCATTCGTCAGGTTGATACCATCGAAAGTAATGCCATGTCCCTCGGTGATGTTTTGAGCGACCTTGAAATAATAATAGGCATCGTCCCGCGTAAACCATGAATTGGGGAAGTTGTAGGCGTCGGAAAAAGCGGCATACAAATGAATGCCCGCAATGACCGTAATCAGTAAGATTTCAAACGGAGGAAAGCGTTTCAGAAAATTCATTTATGCGATGTCGAGTGTGATCTTTCCAAAATTTTCACCGTTCCACAGGCGGTCCTGTGCGGCGGCGGCTTCCTTGAGCGGGAAGGTCTTGTCGATGACTGGCTTGAGTCTGCCATCCACAACCAGGTCCATCACTTCGGCGAAGTCAGCGAGCGTGCTCATGGTCGACCCAATGATCGAAAGATGTTTCGCAAAAATATAGCGGTTGTCAATTTCAAAACGCGGTGCGCCGCTATTGCCAACTGTGAGCAGGCGTCCGCCTTTGCGCAAAACGCGCAGGCTCATCGGAAAGGTCGTGCCGACATTATCCACAACTGCATCCACGCCGCGCCGTTGCGTGGCGATGAACACCGCCTTCGACCAATCTTCTTCTTTCGAGCGGTCGATCAAAATGTCCGCGCCGAGCGCTTCGGCTTCCTTCAATTTTCTTGAATTCGATCCGATGACGATGACCCGGGCGCCGAGGTATTTCGCGACTTGAATGCTGGCGGAATTTACGCCTCCACCCGCGCCGACGATTGCCACTGTTTCTCCAACTTTCACGCCCCCGCGCTTGACCATCGAATGCCAGGCGGTCTGGTATACCAAAGCCGCCGCGGCGGCCTGATGAAAGTTGAAATCCTCGGGTAGTTTGTATAACTGGCGGGCTGGCAGGCAGATGTATTCGGTGTATGTGCCGCGCACGGTCTCACCGAGCAGATGCCAGTTGAGGCACATGTTGTCCTGTCCTTTCAGACAGAATTCACAGTCACCGCAGCCGAGGTTGGCATTGATGGCGACTCGTTCACCGATCTTGAAGCCTTTGGTGTTTTCACCAAGGCCAGCCACTTCACCCGCACCGTCCGCGCCGTTGATGTGGGGGAGTTCGAGCTTCAGCCCGGGCCAGCCGTTGCGTACCATCACGTCCATGCGATTCAAGGCTGCGGCTCGTAAACGAACGAGTACCTCGCCATATTTTGGCTCGGGCATGGGGAATTCGGTATATTCCAGAACTTCCGGTCCGCCGTGTTTGTGAAAGAGAATTGTTTTCATGGTATTTCACTCATTTTATTCGATGTTTTGCCAGTCATCCATTGTATTACGAGAAGCAGGATGATGCCCAACCCGCAAAACAACAGAATGGAGCGGGCCGGGGAATTCCAAAGGTCTGTTATACCATGCTGGAGGCTGATGTCCATGCTGGTGTTGATCGGCAGGTCGCTGATCACATATCCACGCCTGCGTTGACCCGTCACAAAGGCTGCCTGCACACTTGCGCCGGGGATTTGGGCGGCAAGGTTTTCGGCATAAGCAGCCCCGCTTTGCAAACTGACAAAGGCTACAAAATGATTCCATTGTTTAACCTGTTCCGGGGCCGCGTCAATATCTGCAAGCGTAAATGTTGTTACTGTGTGCGGAGTCATATCTCTTTCACTTTCATCCATTGGGTTGCGCAAAGTAGCGTAGTGGTTGATGAGATACAGGTCCACTGGGGTTGAAATTTGCCTCCCCAGCCACGAAATATAATCATCCTGACTGGGTGGCGCGTAGGCATAAGGGAGCATGAAAAAATATTGAAAGCATCCCATGAGGACGATGATTGTCAAGATGCCCGCAGTTGCGATTTTATTATTGCGGTTGATCCCATCAGGGATGGATGTGTCGGTTTTTGTGAGAGCATCCAGGAATGAGATGAGTCCGATGGCGGAGATCATCGCCAAAGCGGGAATGATGGCGACCATGTGAGTTGGTCGTGGTGGAAGGGACGCAAGTACGCCTAGAAAAATAAAGCCTGATAGAAAGAAAATGAGAGGTGCCAGATAACGGAACTTTTTGAAATTGGCGAGAGTAACACCCAGACCCAATGCAAAAAACAAGGAAGAGCCTGGGCCAGCCAGACCAAATACGATCTGGTGGTCATTGTATCCAATCGGATCAAATAATGCGGCGGTGGTACGGATAAATCCACGCAGCAGCACGATTCCATATAGGTCTGGGTCGTAAAAGACCTCAACACCATCTATTGTGAAGATATCTGCTTCGGCGATGCGTTCATCCCCGAAAACGAATTTTCCATAAAAGAGATTGATCGGGCCAGTTTCCCAGATCTTGTAAGACAGCGATTTATCACTATCTCCGCTTAGGCCGTACAGAATCCTCGGTAAAAAAACAAGGAATGCAGCGGTAGTTACGATGAGAAGTGGCGAGAGACTCTTTTGAAATTTTTGGCGCGTAACGAGAGCAAAGGCCACAGGAGTTAGAATTGCAACGACAAGTCCCAGCCAGGCGGCGAAGTAGGTATAAAAGCCCAGTCCGGCGGCCAACCCTGCAAGCCAGAGATAAAAGCGATTGTTTCTCCGCAAGCCGAGTATTAAAAAGTAAATACAAAATGTCACGGGAAACAGGGCTTGAATATTGTTGTAACCAAGCCGCGCGAAGGCAAGAAAATATGGATTTGCGATCATCATCACATTGGCTACGATCGCCGTTCGACGGTCGAATAACTCACGGGTAAGCAAATAAAGCGGAATTACCACACATGCCGCGGGTAGTACGGAAGCGAAGCGCCATCCCCACATGTTGACGCCTGCCCAACGCATGATCCATCCCTGCAGGATCGAGCTTGCGATCGGGAATGTGTAAACGCCTGTGTCGAAGAAAGATGGAGCACTTTCGCCGATTGCAATGCTCCGCGCCGCCACCCAGAATGGGCCTTCGTCAGCGATCCACCCTGCGGGCAGGTCGTTGAGCATGTATGATCCGATGATGATGGCGAGTGCAAAAAGTATGAGCATCCACAGGATGTCAGTTTGATGGATCAAAGTTTCGAGCTTATGTTCGTTCGTCCAGAATAGGATCGTGAATATCAATAGAGTTGTCAGCCAGCCCCAAAAGAGAGTGACAGAATTTTGGTGTCGGGCAAGTTGGATCATGATCAATGTATAGATGCCAAAATTGGCGATGACCCACGGGATCGATCTTTTCCAATGTGCCCAATTGTTTTCTGGAAAATTGATATCCTGCGATTTTCCCTGTGACGCAAATAGAAAAGCATGGATGATCGTTCCGAACAAGATTGTCAACAAACCAATGAGCACATTGACTGGATTGTCGAGCGAAAGGTAATTGTCCTCGTTCCAGCGTACCAGGATGTCAGTTGTTTTTTGGAAAAACGGATAGGGGAGCGGGTCCCTCACCAGAGATTGCCCAACGACGACTAGAATTAAACTAATCACCAGCCAATATTTTCGAATCATTGGCTGGCTGAATGGAGAACGTAATTGAGTTGGGGTTGGGCTCATCCCAATTGAATGATCGTTAATTCAACTGTTCACGGTGGACCAGGAAGAGCAAAATGAAGATGGTGAGCAGGGTGATGGTCAGACCGATCTTGTGGAGCGGCGGATCGAATATAAACGTATAAGTGTGTTCGCCGGGCAGGGCTGGTGCACCGAGATATTCGTTGACAGGAGTGAACTGGATCGGTTCGCCGTCTCGCAGGACTTTCCAGCCCGGGTAATTGCTGACGAGGGCTACAACCGTGTCTTCAGTATGATCTTTCGAGGTTTTTACGATCACACGATTGGGGCCGTCGTACCGGGCCGCGGCTTCAGTGATATGAGTTGGGTCGAGTTTCGCACCTGTGATCAATTCTTCGGATGGTGCAGTGAAGGCGAAAGGCAACGCATCTGGGAAGTACCATAGGCCAACACCTTCGAAATCCTTGAGCAAGGTTGCACCGATGGGAGGCTCCAAGGTTGGCGAAAATTGGTATTTGGGCGTGGCAACAAAGGGTGAGTCTGGCTGGTTTTGGCTGTCTCTGTTGGTCAGGTGTTGGTTGTAGTTGAAATTGATGACAGGCAGTTGCACGATGTATGCGGCTGGAGTCCAACTCCAATATAATGCGCCGCCGCCGAGGTTGATGTAATACATGCCTTTATCTTGATTCTTCAAATAGCGCAGGGCTTGTAGTGATTTGGGCTCGATGGCGGTTGCCACGAATCCAAAGCTGTGATTGGTTAGATATACATCTTTCAATGAGAAGAACAAAATGGCAATGAAAGCGAGTGTGGTGATTCCGCGCATGGGGGTGGACCTGACAGGCGGGTTGTTTTGATAGGCGAAGGAAATCCTGTAATTTCTGAATCTTTTACGGATCACGACCATCAATCCCTGCAAACTGGCCGCGCCGACGATTAGCAGTGGACTGGCTGCCAGAATGAGCAGACGGTTCGGGAATCGCAGCCGATATAAAAATGGGATTTGCTCGTATAGATATTTGACTGGCTGGAAACGATTAGCCACCCAAAGTAGCAGCACAATCGAAACCGCCAGCATCGCGGCCAGGATCGGTTTCTTCCTGCTTTGTTGAAAGGCAAGCGGGAGGAATAGCAGCGCACCAAGCATGAGCGGGCCGGTGTAGAACCAATTCCATCCCCCGGCCGTTCCAAGGATGTCGGTATTAAACCATTCTCCCTGGGAGATGGCGTAATTCATCAGCGCGTAAGAGATCGGCTGTGAGCCTTGTTGGACAAGGTCTTCACCCGATTCTCGCAAGATCAATCGATAGCCATCGTAAATTGGAAGCGCCATAACGGCGATCAAGCCTGCGCTAAAAAAGGCTATGGAGATGGAACGCCTGATCTGGATGATCCGTTCTTCGGGTTGAGCGGCGATCAATGCGACGATCAGCATGGTGCCGGCACAAACGATCAGGTAGAACGGATAGTAGCCGCCACCAGTGAAGAGGATCATGGCAACGCAGAATGCTGTCCATGCGATGGAAGTGAAATCCCGTTTCTTGAGCGCCTGCCAATAGGCGGCAAAGGTCCACGGGAACCATGCCATTCCGACCAGAAGTTCATACCAGCCGAGCCGCCACAGAAATGCCAGACCGCCGGAGAACATGAACGTCAAACTGCTCCATAGGCGGAAGATGCCTTTGACGCCGCTGATGTGGGCGAGATACCACTGTCCGAGCCCGGCCAGGACAAAGGAAATAAAGATCGAGACCTTCATCCCATTGATGCCGCCCCATAAAATTACCGGGAGGGTGGCGATAGGTGACCAGAAATGCCCGAGCAGATCCCCCGCATGGGGAAAACCAGTCTGCATGTAATGGTTCCAGAGCGGGATTTCCCCGTGCTGTAAAATTCCGATCTCTGCCAAAAGCGGACGTGTGGAACTTTCATTGTGTTCACCGGTCTGTTGTAATTGCCTCGCGTCGAAATCGAGGAGGGCGGGCGCGGTGAAAAAATACGCGGCACACACAATGATCGACCATTCAATGAGAACCGTATACCAGGTTGTTGGAGCGGAGAGTATCCTTCTCCAGATGTTCGCTATGGATTGGGTAAAACTGCTAATCGTTTTCATCAATAATGAATCTCTCTTATTCAGTGGCAGACGGGGTTGAATCAGGTTGGTTTTGATTCCAGAGCCAGTAGGATAACCCAAGGCCGATCAGGGTGAGAAGGAATCCGCCGATCACATCACCTGGCCAGTACCTGAAAATGTAGATGTGTTTCCCTGCAGGCGCTGAGACTTTCAACCATTGACCTTCTTCCAGTGCTGCCGATTTTCCGTCGCGCCAAACGCGCCAGCCGCGCATGGCATTTTCGTAAACGGTCAAGTCGCCCGCTTTGGCATTATCACAAGTGACTTGAACATGTCCGCCGTCGGCGATGGCTTCACATGGAATTTGCTCATCGCCCGTATCCACAAAGGCGTAAAAGGTTTGCGGGTAGAGGACGAATGAAACGCCATCGACAGTTTTGAGGTAGTTGGGATCGTTGACCATGGCAGGGTCATTTCCAGAATCCAGACTCATGGGCGGATTGGGGCGGTTGACCATTTCCCAAATTCGAAATGCGTCGGTGATCTTTACATTATGGCGGACGGCTGCTGCAACAAAGGTCCAGTTTCCGTAGACCGGGCGTACCCATTGAGCAGGTTTTGTGGGGATGGATTCGGCGGATCGCACCAATTCTTTCGGCCAGAATTGTAAATAACGAAATTGGTCGTTGAATTGGTACACCGATGTAATTGACCAGAGCAAAATAGGCGCAAGCACCCAGCGAAAATCGATCAGTTGATTCTTTTTGGTGGCTGTGTTGAAAATTGAAACAGCGGGCCATTTCAAGCTTAGGATCTGATCGAGACCCAACGCTGCGAGACCCAGAATGAGCGTAACTGCTAGTCCAACCCCGAAGTTGGGGTTGCGGATATCTCTCAGAAAGCCTGGTAGAAAATCCTTGGCCCATCTCAAGGGCGCGCCGCTCCCCAAAAAGAAAATGAGCGCGATCGAAGCGATAAAGAACAAATAGAGGCGTAGTTTTTCCTGCGGAACGATTCGCCATGCCGCGATGGCAAGCAGGATGGGAATCCAGCCAATGTACATGACATATAAATTCGGAGCAGCAATCTTTTCGAGCGATTCTTCAAGGAAGAAATTCATGTCGCGAATCAGCAGGTTCATCGGCATGTATTCCATGGGTTGGTCAGAGCGGGGTTCGGTCGGGCGTGAGATTTGAGAACCGAACGTGAACCACGGGATCAACACCACGCTGGCAATCAAAACCGCGATCACAATCGCCAGGGCGATTTCCTTCCATATCTTCGTTACTTGAAGATATCGGTTCATTCCGAAGATGAGCATCGCAGGGATGACACAGGAAAATAAGGCCAGTTGTAAATATCCCTGCCCGGCGAGGATTGCCTGGGCAAGCATGAGTCCAAACAGGATCGCATCGCGCCGCCTGCCATACAGGCCTAGGGCCAATGCGGGGGCGATGGTAAGGCTGGTTGCCGCAGTTGAAAAAACAATACCGACATCACCACTGTAAAGCGGACCTGCCATATGTCCACCGACCACCGCAAGAGCAGAGACCCACAGGCGTGTCACGGGTTTCAAATCGAGCACTTTGGCGATCCACCACAAACTCCAACCGCCCATGATAAGCGAGGCGAGCATGGCCATCTTGATCCCGTTCGTCACGCCAAACAGGAGCATAATGGCGGCCATAACGGGATGTAACAAAGCGCCGATGCTGTCACCGAAGGTGGGTGAGCCGCCGTTCAGCAAACCATTCCAAAAGAAACAATCCCCGCACTGCAAGACGCGAACAAACGGAAAGTATGGATAGATGGAGAGCAGAAAATCATCGTTGCCCAAACCGGGCACCATGTTGCGGTCAAAATTCAAATAGACGCGTCCCACCCATAAAGCCCAGAGTGTAATAAGCGGCAATTCAAAATTTAAATTGGATACCCATTTGAAAATGGGCGAGTAAAACCTGGAGAGTTGAAAGTCTACTTTTTGCACAGTCTTTTTGTCGCCGCCTTTTTTATTCTTTTTCAACCATTGCATCAATAACCAATCCAGATAGATGGTGATGACCACCGCAACGATCAATGCGATTTGCCCTGAAGACATCGAAGCTGCTCCTAACGCAAGCCAGTTTCCATGCGTGAAATGACCAGCCTTTGGATCTCGCTTGTGCCTTCATAGATCTCTGTGATCTTCGCGTCACGGAAATAACGCTCAACGGGCAGTTCCTTGCTGTAACCCATTCCACCGTGGATCTGGATCGCCTGATGAGTCACGAACATCGCGGTTTCAGAAGAGAATAATTTTGCCATGGACGCTTCGAGTGAATAACGTCCATTATTTGTTTTTGAATTTTCTTTCGCGATGGCGGCGTTGTAGATCAACAAGCGGGATGCCTCGATGCGGGTCTTCATATCGGCGATCTTGAACCCTGTGCCTTGAAAAGATGCGATGGGTTGACCGAACGCTTCGCGCTGACCCGAATACTGTCTCGCCGCTTCGTAGGCAGCTTCAGCGATCCCGAGCGCTTGAGTCGCGATCCCAATGCGGCCCGCATCCAAAACGGTCATGGCGATCTTGAAGCCTTCACCTTCTTCGCCGAGTCTGTTTTCAGCGGGGATTCTGCAATTTTCAAAGATCAGCTCACTGGTAGCCGAAGCGCGGATTCCCAGCTTGGGTTCCTTTTTTCCGCGGACCAATCCCGGGGTATTTCCATCCACTAGGAATGCGCTCACGCCTTTTTGTTTCTTTTCGGGGTCTGTCATCATAAAAACGACAAAATAATTTGCAACTGGCCCACTGGTGACCCAGGATTTGCGTCCGTTTAAAATATAGAAGTCGCCGTCACGCGTGGCGCGGCTTTTCATCGTGCCTGCATCTGACCCGCTTTGAGGCTCGGTGAGCGAATATGCGCCAACGCCTTTGCCTGTAGCGATGGGTGTGATGAATTTTTGCTTTTGTTCCTCTGTGCCAAATTTGAGAATGCCGTGGCAATACAGGGAATTGTTCACTGACATGATGACACCATGCGAGGCATCCACCTTGCAGATCTCTTCGAGGGCGAGGACATAGGCTAGGGCATCCATGCCTGCGCCGCCGTAAGCTTCAGGGATTTCGATCCCCATGAAGCCAAGCTCTCCCATTTTTCTGATGGTCGCATGCGGAAATTCTCCACTCTCATCAAATTCTGCGGCGATGGGGGCGATCTCTTTTTGGGCGAAATCGCGGGCGGCATCGCGGAGCATTTTGTGTTCATCGCTGAGAGGGTGGATCGGCAGATCGGTCATCGGTTTGTCTCCAGAAAGTGGTTTTTTTGATTATACCCTTTGTCTTATTCGGAAATAAATAGTTGACGTTTAATCTTGCCATTACATATAATCCACATCCACAAGCTGGCACACCGGCCAGCGATTGGACCACATATTAAATACCATACGAAAGGAGAGTGACGCGTAACTAATTTGCTTTTGTCATGTTTCACTGGTGTCGTCTAACAATTCATAAGGAGAGAGAATGAAAAAGCTTTTAAATAAGGTTTTGGTGCTTTTTGTGTTTGCCAGCCTCGTACTTTCGGCTTGTGGTGGCGGTTCTGCTGCTACCGAGGCTCCCGCTGAGGCTACTGAAGCTCCTGCCGAAGCCACTGAGGCTCCCGCCGCAACCGAGGCGCCTGCTGCTACAGAGGCCCCTGCCGCTGCCCCTGAAAATGAAGGCGAAGTTTCTATCATCGCCTGGCCTGGTTACCTTGAGCGCGGTGCAACCGATCCCGCTTATGACTGGGTGACAGAATTCGAAAAGGAAACCGGCTGTGTGGTCAAAGTACAGGATGCCGCCACTTCCGATGAAATGGTTCGTTTGATGTCTGATGGTGGCTACGACCTCGTGACCGCCTCCGGCGATGCCAGCCTGCGCTTGATCTACGGCGGTATCGTTCAGGAAGTTGATATCACTAAGGTTCCCTCCTACAACACCGTTGATGAGCGTCTGCAGGAAGCCCCCTGGCATTTTGTAGATGGCAAGCACTACGGTGTTCCTTATCAGTGGGGCCCGAACGTGTTGATGTACAACACCGAGGTATTCCCTGAGGCCCCCACTTCCTGGAGCGTGGTCTTCGAAGAGCAGACTCTTCCTGACGGCCAGTCCAACAAGGACCGCGTTCAGGCTTACGATGGCCCGATCTACATCGCCGATGCGGCTTTGTATCTCAAGGCCACCCGCCCCGAACTTGGCATTGACGATCCCTACTTCCTCACACAGGAACAGTACGATGCTGTGATCGAATTGCTTACCAAGCAGGGCGAGATCGTTCCGAAGTACTGGCACGATTACCTCGTTCATATGGAAGACTTCACCAATGAAGGTTTCGTGGCTTCCTCCAGCTGGCCGATCCAGGTCAACTTGTTGCAGTTCGACGGACAGCCGATCGCATCCACGATCCCCGTGGAAGGCGCAACCGGTTGGGCTGACACCACCATGATGCACAAGGATGCTCCGCATCCTGTCTGCGCCTATTTGTGGCTTGAGCACTCCCTGAATGTCAAACTTCAGGGCGACCTCGCTGCGTGGTTTGGTTCCGTTCCTTCCGTTCCCGCTGCCTGTACCGGCAATGAATTGCTGACCGATGAAGGCTGTGCGGTCAACGGCTTCGATGACTTCGAGAAGATCTACTTCTGGAAGACGCCGACTGCCGAATGCTATGACGGTCAGACCTGTATCACCTACGACAAGTGGACTGAAGATTACATCGCCATTCAAGGCCAGTAAGTTTTCAGAATAACAAAATCAAGCCGCGTGGAGTTTCTCCACGCGGCTTGAACCTTGTTTTTGGGATATGAATTATTCGGAATTGTCCGTATAATTCGTATCCCAATCACAGATCAAAATAAATGAGAGAGTAAACCATGGGCGAATCAGCAATTTTGTTCAAGAATGTAAGTCGTCACTTTGGCGAAGTAAAGGCCGTGGACGATGTAACACTGGAGATCCATGATGGAGAATTCTTTTCCATGCTGGGCCCCTCAGGGTCAGGCAAAACCACCTGCCTGCGAATGATTGCCGGCTTTGATCGTCCAACATTGGGACAGATCTTTTTGTACGGTCAGGATGTCTCCAACTTACCTCCCTATGATCGTTCGGTCAATACCGTGTTTCAGGATTATGCTCTTTTCCCCCATATGACCGTGGGTGAAAACATCGCCTATGGTTTGATGATCAAGGGGCTTGCAAAAGACCAGCGCAAAAAACAGGTCGACGAAATGCTGGATCTCGTGCGCCTCACGGGTTTTGCGGATCGAAAACCCAGTCAGCTTTCGGGCGGACAAAGACAACGCGTCGCCCTTGCCCGGGCCTTGGTCAATCACCCCAAAGTTCTTCTGCTCGACGAGCCTCTCGGCGCATTGGATTTGAAACTGCGCCAGCAAATGCAGGTGGAATTAAAAGCCATTCAACAGCGTGTCGGGATCACATTCATTTTCGTAACCCACGATCAGGAAGAAGCGCTTACCATGAGCGACCGCATCGCGGTTTTCAATCTGGGCAAGATCGAACAAGTGGGTTCTCCTGCTGATATTTATGAACATCCGCAGACTTCATTTGTAGCTGGCTTTGTCGGTGTTTCCAACCTTATTGGCGGAGAGGTGGCGAAACGCATCACCGGTGCGGAGGATAAATTCTCCATTCGCCCTGAAAAGATCCACCTCTCCAGCATGGATGCCAAAGCGGATGCGGACATGTATTCCGCGACAGGCAAGGTGCGCGATGTGGTCTATCTCGGCCTTTACACTCGTTACCTGGTCGAGTTGGATGGCGGCGGCGACCTGGTTGTCGTGGAGCAAAACCTCAAATCCACCTCAATGGACGTGATGAAATCAAAAGGCCAGCAAACCCGCCTGATGTGGAAGAAAGAACACATCAGCAAGTTGGGAGGCTAATATGCTCAGCCGCGTCTCAACATATTTGTATTTGCGGCCAAAACTCGTTTTGGGTTTGTTGTTGGTGCCGCCCCTGCTTTGGTTTTTAGTGATCTATATCGGCTCATTGATTTCCCTGCTGGTCAACAGTTTTTTCTCGCTCGATAGCTTCACCGGTCAGATCGTCCGTGAGTTTACACTCAAGACCTATGCCAAGTTGTTTGAAACATCCAACCTGCAGATTTTTGCGCGCACGACGATCATGGCCGCGTTGGTGACAATTGCCTGTGCGGCGCTGGCTTTTCCGCTTTCCTATTACATGGCGCGTTTTGCCACTCCGCGCATGAAGACATTTCTGTACATCGGTGTGACGCTTCCACTTTGGTCAAGTTATGTGGTGCGCGTGTATTCATGGAAGTTGATCCTGGCGCAGGAAGGCATTGTTTCGTGGTTTGCGCGCATTGTGCAGTTGGATGGTCTCCTGGATTGGTATCTCTCCCTTCCCATTGTCGGCGGACCGTCACTTGCGATCTCATCTACAGGTGTTTTCCTCGTCTTCGTTTATATCTGGCTGCCGTACATGGTCATCCCGATTCAAACGGCACTGGAACGCGTGCCTAAATCCCTGATTGAAGCATCCAGTGATCTGGGAGCAAAACCCGCGCAGACCTTTCGTAATGTCATTTTGCCGCTGGCTTTCCCCGGCGTCATTGCTGGTTCCATTTTTACCTTTTCGCTGACGCTTGGTGATTTCATCGTGCCTCAGTTGTTCGGCAGTTCCGCGTACACCATTGGACGAGCCGTGCTCACATTTCAGGGGACTTCCAATAACATTCCGCTTGCCGCCGCTTTTACGATGGGACCCATTTTGATCATGATCGTTTATCTTTTGATCGCCCGCAAGTTAGGAGCTTTCGATGCTCTCTAAAAACACATCCCAACCTTCCGTTGAGCGTGGTTCCAGGTGGTTGCAAGCGAGCGCCATTGCGGTGCTGCTCTTTTTGCACATCCCCATGTGGTTGATCTTTTTATACTCATTCACCACGGATACCGCCGCGTACACCTTCCCGCCCCCCGGCCTGACCCTGAAATGGATTCCACAGGCGCTATCCAACCCTGAAATGCAGGCGGCGCTGAGCTTGTCCATTCGTGTGGCTTCGCTGGCGACCGTAGCCGCGTTGATTTTGGGAACGCTTGCTGCTGCGGCTGTATATCGCAGTGATTTCTTCGGTAAGGAAGCGATCTCTTTTATGTTGCTTCTGCCGCTTGCATTGCCTGGCATCGTCACCGGCATTGCCATGCGCTCGGCGATGAGTTTGATCAGCATTCCCTTTTCCTATTGGACGATCGTGATCGGCCATGCCACATTCTGTGTCGTCGTCGTTTACAACAATGTGCTGGCGCGTTTCCGCCGTTCGGGCGGCTCGATGATCGAAGCCTCGATGGATCTGGGTGCGAATTCCTTCCAGACCTTCTGGCATATCGTTCTCCCGAATATCGGCACGGCTTTACTGGCGGGCGCCATTCTTGCCTTCTCGCTTTCCTTCGATGAAGTCATCGTCACCACATTCACTGCAGGCCAGCAGGAAACGCTGCCGATCTGGATCCTTGGCCAAATGTTCAAGCCGCGCAGCCGCCCCATCACCAATGTCACCGCCATGCTGGTGGTGATCATTACCGCGCTTCCGATCCTGCTTGCGCAAAGGATCACGGCTGGCTCTTCCGACACCGAGGGAAGCAATAAGTAATTTGTGATCGACTCGGATGCGAGCGGCGAGGAAACTCCTTGTCGCTCGTTTTCTTTGTATAATTCATCTCATGCAGAATCCCATCTGGAAGTTTGAATCGGACTTAACCAACCGCCTGCTCATCTGGAGCATTCTTTCGATTCTCTCCGGACTTTATATCTGGTTCGCCACAAATGAGTTTGGACAAGGCTTTGGCATTCAAGCCGTTGTGTGGGGATTTATCGACGCGGCCATTGCCATTGTCGGCGCAAGAACTGCCGCTCGGCGCAAATCCACAGCTGACCCGATGCGTGAAGCGCTTTTCATCCGCAAAGTGTTGTGGATCAACTTTGGTCTCGATGTGTTGTATATCCTCGGTGGGGCTTGGGTCCTCCTAAATTATGCAGATGTGTTCTGGCGGGGCACAGGCTGGGGGATCGTTTTGCAAGGCACGTTCCTGTTTTTCTTTGACCTTTTTCATGCCATAAAAATTCCTGTGGAGTTGAAATGACGTTTTCTTTTCTCAATCGAAAGTGCAAGGCGCGCGAACATCCCGAGGGCGGGTGCGGCGTTTTTGCCACCGACTTTATTTCGAAAGGTGAGTTGATCTCCTTGTGGGGCGGACATATCGTCCACCGCTCGAAACTGGATCCCGCCATGCCGCGCTTCACACAGCGCGTTTTGCAGATCGACGAAGACCTGTATATTTTGACAGCTGAAAACCCCGAACCGAATGATTGCTTCAACCATTCCTGCGACCCAAATTTGGGCTTCTCCGGGCAGATCGGGTTGGTGGCGATACGCGATATTCTCAATGGGGAAGAGTTGTGCTTCGATTACGCTATGTCTGATGGCGGGCCGTATGATGAATTTGAATGCTACTGCGGTTCGCCCATTTGCCGTAAAAAAGTAACTGGCAATGATTGGAAACTGCCAGAATTGTGGGTGAGGTATGCGGGATATTTCTCCCCTTATCTTGCGAAGCGCATTGAGCAAATCAGGAAATGAAATATTTACTCGGCGAAAAATTGAATTTTGACTGGAAAGTGGCGGTTGTGACCATTGTCTCCACTTTGCTGCTGATGGTGGATCATTATCGTACGATCACAATTTATAAATACTGGGATCGTGTCATTCTGTATCTTGTCATTCCACTTTTGATCATCCTTGTTTTTTATCGTGAGAATCCGAAGGAATATGGTCTTTCCTTCGGCGATTGGAAATTGGGTCTGACATACACCGTGCTGGGTATTCTTTTCATGGCTCCCGTCATCTATTATTTGGGACGCGGAAATGCTGTGATGCGTGTGTATTATGCAGACTACCTGCCCGGCCTGCCGTGGACGACTTTTCTCGATCTGATCGGTTGGGAGTTTTTCTTTCGCGGCTGGATTCTGTTTTCATATGCGCGCAGGTTCGGCCACGATGCGTTGTGGATTCATGCGGTCCCGTTTGCGTTGGCACATGTGGGCAAGCCTGAAGTCGAAACGCTTTCCACGATCTTCGGCGGGTTTGCTTTTGGATGGGTGGCCTGGCGTACACGGTCGTTCGTCTGGCCGTTTCTGATACACTGGTTTATTGCCACGTTCGTTATTCTTGTTGCTGCGGGAGCTTTGTAGAATTATGCCGCCTGAATCGATTCGTCCTGCCTTCGAATCAGAATCAACTCAAATTAAGGACCTGATCAATTTGGTCGGGATCAACCCTACGGGTCTGGATTGGAAGCGTTTCGTCGTGGCGGTCAATGATAGTGGGCAGGTCATTGCCTGCGGTCAGATCAAGCCGCACGGAGTAGACATCCGCGAACTGGCTTCAATTGCAGTGCAGCCCGAATATCGCGGTCAAGGGCTGGCGCGTGCCGTGATCGAGGCGTTGTTGAGCCAGACGCCGCGGCCTGTTTATTTGATGTGTATTGCGCACAATGGCCCAATGTATGAGAAATTCGGATTCCGTGCCATTGAAGGGGACCAGATGCCGAAATATTTCAAGCGGATCAGGAAACTTTTTGATCTTGCCGTTGCTTTTCGCAAGACGGAAGAGAACTTGCTGGTGATGAAGTTGGAGTAAAATCGTCCCTATGAAAAACGTTTTGTATGTATTACTTGGTGTGTTTGTGGGATTTTTGCTGGGGGGCGTGATGTTGTTCGTTTCCCGCAAACCCGCGGGGGAGCCGATCGTTTTGCGGGCGGCGCCCACTTCCGCGCCCATTAAAGTGCACGTGGTCGGGGCCGTGCCGCGCCCGGATGTATACGAGCTTTTGGAAGGCGCACGCGTTCAGGATGCGCTTGACGCTGCTGGCGGCGCGCTCGCTGAAGCCAATCTGGATGGCCTCAACCTGGCCGCGCTCGTTGTGGATGGTCAGCAATTGGATATTCCATACAAAGACGGAGTCGAGCCGATCGAAACTGTTGAGCTGCCAGGTTCTGAAACCGCAACGCCCGATCCAAATGCGGGGGAGAGAATCAACATTAACACTGCCTCTCTCGAAGAATTGGATTCCCTGCCAGGCATTGGTTTGACCACGGCACAAAAGATCATCGATTACCGCCTTGCCAATGGACCATTTGCGAAAATCGAAGATATCCTGAACGTTTCGGGGATTGGCCCCACCACTTTTGAAGGTCTCAAAGACCTCATCACTGTCTAATGCCTTTCGATCATTTTGCAGCGATTGCTCCGATCTACGCGCGAGTCTCGTATTCGAAGCGTGACATCATGCGCGAAGTTGCTTCGCTGCCTGTCAGCGGACGTTTGCTTGATGTAGGCGGCGGTACGGGCCGCGTCTCCTCTGTTATTCGCGATCTTGTGAATGAAGTGGTCATTGCCGACGTTTCAATGGGGATGTTGAAAGAAACGCTTCATACTCCGCTGAAGCCTGTGTGCGGTGGTTCTGAATCATTGCCCTTCGCCGATGAATCCTTCGATCGTGTCATCATGGTGGATGCATTGCACCATGTCATCAACCATGCCGAAAGCGCGCGCGAGATGTTCCGCGTGTTGAAAACGGGCGGCGTGCTGGTCATCGAAGAGCCAGATATCCGCACCTTCGGCGTGAAATTGATCGCACTTGCAGAAAAACTACTGCTGATGCGAAGTCACTTCCTCGCGCCAGATAAAATTGAAAAGTTGTTCGATACGGGGAAAAAGAGAATCAGGGCAGAGGATGGAACTGCCTGGGTGATCGTTCAAAAGTAAAGTTTGATTCCAAAAAATAATTAATACGCTGATTTACGCTGAGGCCTCAGCGTAAATCAGCGTATTTTTAAAAGTGGATGCAACGCATTTTGCTGTTTTTTTATTCGCTCGCCAGCACGTGACGGGCGATCACCAATCGTTGGATCTCGCTTGTGCCTTCGCCGATGGTCATCAGGCGGGCATCGCGATACATTCTTTCCACGTTGTATTCGCGGCTGTAACCGTTCCCGCCGTGGATTTGGATCGCTTCGTAGCAAACACGTTCTGCCATTTCGGTGGCGTAGAGCTTGGCCATCGCGGCTTCCTTGTTGTAGGGGCGGCCTTGATCTTTCGTCCATGCGGCTTTGTGGAGCAGAGTGCGCGCCAATTCGATCTCGGTGGCCATGTTTGATAACTTGAATTGAATGGCTTGGAATTCTGAAATGCTCTGACCAAATGCTTTGCGCTCGCGGGCATAGTCCACTGCGGCTTCGAGGGCGGCCTGTGCCAACCCAACTGAGATCGCGCCGATGCTGATGCGGCCTGCGTCGAGTGTGGCAAGAGTCTGCTGCAATCCGCGCCCTTCCGCGCCGACGAGGTTCCCAAGCGGCACGTGGACATTGTCGTAGCTGATTCCGCAGGCGGGTGAGCCGCGCAAGCCCATTTTCTTTTCGGGCGGGCCGATGGTCAGGCCTTTGGAATCGGTCGGCACGAGGATCATGCTCAACGATTTTGAGCCGCCTTTCGGGTCGGTGCGCACGAGGGTGATGATGTATTCGGCGATGCTGGCGTTGGTGCACCACATCTTCGCGCCGTTGATAACCCATTCATCGCCTTGTTTTTCGGCGCGGGTGATCACGCCGCCTTGAATATCAGAGCCTGCCCCGGGTTCGGTCAGCGCGAGTGCGCCGAGTTTATTCTTTCCTTCGGCCACCAGCGGCAGCCATTTCTTTTTCAGTTCTTCACTTCCGTACAGGGCGATGGGAGCCGTGCCGAGTCCGTTGTGGGCGGTGAATGCCAGCGCGGTGGAACCGCAGCCCCAGCCCAATTCTTCCATGGCGATGGATGAGGAGATCATATCCACACCTGAACCGCCGTAGGCCTCGGGGATGCTCATGCCCATCAACCCAAGCGGACCTCCCTTGCGAACCGCTTCCCAGTTGAATTCCTCATTTTCATCCACTTCACGGGCCTTCGGTTTAACAACCTTTCCTACAAAATCGTGGACGGCTTTTTTCCATGCTTTCTGTTCTTCGTTTAGATCAAAATCCATTTTTTCTCCTGTTGAGTTTAAATCGTAATGACTTTTGCGGCTTTAATTTGTGCCTCGATGATATCAGGCATGCCACCGACGATGCCCAACTGTACTTGATCGCTGATGTTGTAAAAATCAAGGCAAGTGGAACAGATGATCAGACGTACGCCTTTTTCTTCCAATGCTTTTAATTGTTTCAGCACAGGTGAACCTGTGACAATCAGTTTTACCCCTTCAGCGTAAAAGCAGATTGCAACTGGCAAGCTTGTGTTTTGCGCAATTATTTCAAAATATTTAGCAGCCAGTTTGTGTTGAAGGGCAGGCTCTGCATTGCCCATGCCATTATTTGTGACAAGGATGACGGTGTCTTTCATGGTTTCATTTCCATTCTTATGATGATTTAGGGCTTGTTGAAGGCGATGAACAGGACTGTCCATAAAATGCTGACGATGAGTTGACGCATGCCGATGCGCACTGGTTTCCAGCCTGTGGCGGGGTGGGTGATGCCCCAAAGCGTTTCAAGCCATTGCACAAGAAATGCGACGAAGATCAACTGTGGGATGATGCCTGCCCATCCAAGCAACAACGACACCAGCAAATTGAAGGATGTATACAGGAAAGCGCGTCTGCCCATCTTCCATAACGCGCTTCTTTCCTGACCTTCGGCCTGATCTCGTTGTTCAAGCCTGAGATATGCGTAGACGATGCTTGCGGCAGATTGAAGCCATGCCCAAACCCAAAGCCACCAGCCTGCTGGGTCATAGTGACCGAGTCCCACCCAGAGGGCGGCGGGAGCTACGAGAGCAAGAACGCCTGTGGCGATAATTTCCACGCCCGACTGTCTGCGCTCGGAGCGTTTGCTCACCAGCCACAAATGCCACGCAAAGACAGGTACACCGGGGATGGCGAGATATAAGATATAGGTAAACCCTTCGAGAATGAGTCCGAGCAAGGCCAGGGCGGCGATACTGCCATAGATGAGCAACCAGAAACGGGCGGCGGGAAGATCCGTTTTTGGGCGGCGGCCAGAGATCGTTTTGACGATGACTGTCATCGGTTGGCGAATCATAAACGCAGACATCGCCGCAATAATGAGGTTGAATGTGGCGTAGGTGAAATGTTTCCCCGCAAAGATACCGATCAATAATGGACTGAAGATGAATACCCATGAGCCATGGTCCTGTGGGAGGGCAATTTGCTTTTTGAGGTATTCCTTCATAGTTGGCAAGCATACAAGAGAATCCGCCTGTGCGCAAGGTTGTTATAATAAGGCCAAATTCATTTGAGGAGAGATTTGGAATGGCAAAAAAGAAAATTGTAAAAAAGGCCCAGGCCCAACAATCTGACAGGACTATTCAATATGTGGTGGTGGCTTTGGCATTGATCGTGCTTGGATTTATTGCTTGGCCGTACCTTCCGAAACCGAAATCTAATGTTGAGGTTGGTGGTACGCCAGCCTGTGAAGTGTTCGATTCCATCACGGCCGCGGACCAGTATCCCTCTGCGCCGCCGTTGAGCATTGATGAGTCGAAACCTTATTTCGCGACCTTCAAAATGGAAAACGGCGGTGAGTTCGTTGTGCAGTTGTATTCCGATCAAGCTCCCATTACCGTGAACAGTTTTGTGTTCCTCGCCTGTAAGGGATTTTATAACGGTGTCACTTTCCATCGCGTCCTGGATGGTTTCATGGCGCAGGGTGGCGACCCGACGGGGACAGGTACAGGCGGGCCTGGTTATGCATTTGAAGATGAGTTCAGCGACCTTACATTTAGTAAAGAAGGTTTGCTGGCCATGGCAAACGCTGGCCCGAATACCAATGGCAGTCAATTCTTCATCACCTATGGGCCGACTGAATTCCTGAACGGAAAACATACAATCTTCGGCGAAGTGGTGCAGGGCATGGACGTGGTCAATGCGCTCACGCGCCGCGATCCGCAGCAAAACCCCAGCTTTGAAGGCGACGCCATCGAAAGCGTAGTCATTACACAATAGAATTGGTTGGAATGCAGACCTAAATCCAGCAATCCTGCTCAGCGCGATTAATTGTTTTGGCGCAAGTGATGTGTTTGAACAGGCTGGAGTATTCTCTGGCCTGTTCAATTTTTGAAAGAAGAAAGGAAGTCGTTATGACAGAAACACATACCAAAGGCGAATCGCATGGTTGTATTGTGTGCGGAAAACTGTATCAGCTTTATGTCGTCACTGATGCACAGGGAAAATTTGTGGATGCCAAAGTGATGAGTGAGGGGGGTAGGCTGGTAAAACACCCTCAACGCGCACTTGTGGCCTGCGAAACCCATACTAAGGCCGAGGTTGAAGCGGCGGTGGCGCGGGCATATGGCATTCAAAAAGACGACGATGACGACTAACAAGTGCATGGTTTTTTCGTTGATGTTGGTGTATCATCGCCGTGTTTTGAGGCATTCACAACTCCCACATTCGAGGCTCCATGGCATCCACAAGCAAATTCATTCTCGCAATCGATCTGGGCACGTCAGGCCCCAAGGTCGCATTGTTTTCCACGCAAGGTGAATTGATCGGAAGCGAATTTCAAGAAACGCCAGTTATTCTTTTGCCAAACGGCGGCGCAGAGCAATCACCCGCCGTTTGGTGGAGCGCGATCGACACCGCGTGTAAACGTCTGCTTGCGAAGAAATTGGTTTCAAATGATGACATCGTCGCCATCGCAAACACCACGCAATGGTCGGGCACGGTTGCGGTGGATGCAGACGGCAATGCCATCGAAAACGCCGTCATCTGGATGGATGCGCGCGGCGCGCCTTATATCAAAAAGATCGCGGATGGTTTTCCAAAAGTCGAAGGATATGGTCTGTCGAAAATCCTTAATTGGATTCGCTTGACAGGTGGTGCGCCAGGCAACTCGGGCAAAGATCCTATCGCGCACATTTTGTATCTCAAAGATGTCCGCCCCGATATTTATCAACGTACCTATAAATTCCTCGAGCCGATGGATTACATCGGCCTGCTGCTCACGGGGGAATTCGCCGCGTCGTTCAACTCGATCACACTGCATTGGATGACGGACAATCGCGATATCCAAAATGTGAAGTATCACGATGGCTTGATCCAGCTTGCGGGGATTGACCGCGCGAAGCTCCCCGACCTGAAACCTGCGAATGCGCAATTGGGCACTCTGCGCCGTGAGATTGCCAGCGCATGGGGCTTGCGTGCTGACGTAAAAGTCTTCATGGGTTCGCCTGATCTGCATTCGGCGGCTGTCGGTTCTGGCGCAGTGCGTGATTTTGAGCCGCATTTATACGTGGGGACATCGGGCTGGATGGTTTGTCACGTCCCATTCAAGAAGACTGATATTTTTCATAACCTCGCTGCGTTGCCATCGGGAATCCCTGGGCGGTATTTGCTCACCAACGAACAGGAATCGGCGGGTGGATGTTTGCAGTATTTGCGCAACAATATTCTCTTCCCGCAGGATGAATTGTCTGTGGGCGAGAAGCCTGCCAATGTCTATCAACTGCTCGACCAAATGGCCGAGCGGACATCCGCAGGCAGCGGAAAATTGATCTTCACTCCCTGGCTGTATGGCGAGCGGACTCCTGTGGAAGATCATCTCGTGCGCGGCGGATTCTACAATCAGTCGCTCAGCACCACCCGCGCCGACATGGTGCGGGCCGTCTTTGAAGGGGTGGCATACAATGCTCGTTGGTTATTGAAATATGTGGAGCAATTCAACAAGCGGCCTGTCGAATCCATCAATATGGTCGGTGGCGGCGCAAAATCGAATATCTGGTGTCAGATCCACGCCGATGTGTTGAATCGTCCCATTCGTCAGGTGAAGGACCCGATCGAGGCGAATGTGCGTGGGGCGGCCTTGCTTGCTTCCGCTGGGATGGGGTATTTGAAATACGACGAGATCGGCACGCATGTGAAAATTGCGAATACATACACGCCTAACCCTGACAATCGTAAAATTTATGATGAATTGTTTCAGGAATTTCTTGCGATCTACGAAAGCAATCGCAAGATCTATGCCCGTTTGAATCGAATGCATTAATCTGGAGAAAAACATGAGTTGGATGGACACGTTGATGAAGCAGGCGGGGAAATTGAATCCGCGGGTGCTGGCGTTTTTGGAAAAACGCATGAAGAATATTCCCAGCGTCGCGAAAAAGATCGAAGGTGAATACGCCGAGATCATGACCGAGTTGGAAACTTCGGTAAAGCCTTACAAAAATAAATTCACCACGTTTACCCAGATCCCCGCAAAAGGACGAAGCCATGCCGAGATTCTGGGCGAAATGGACGCGATGCGTGCGCTGGAAGAATCCCACTGGAAGGATGGGTTCATCTCAGGCGCGGTCTATCATGGCGATCAGGAGCATATTGATTTTCTAAATCAGGTGTATGCGCTCAACTCGCAGAGCAATCCGCTCCACGCGGATGTGTGGCCGAGTGCCACCAAATTCGAGGCGGAGATCGTTGCGATGACTGCGAACATGCTCAGCGGGGCGGGCACGGATGTGTGCGGTACCCTTTCTTCAGGTGGTACAGAAAGCATCATGCTGGCGATGAAAACCTATCGTGATTGGGCACGCGAAACGAAAGGCATCACCAAACCTGAGATGATCGTCCCTGTAACGGCGCACGCGGCCTTCGACAAGGCCAGTCAGTATTTCAACATCAAGACCATTCATGTGCCAGTGGATGAAAACTTCCGCGCGGACTTGAAGGCCGTGAAAAAGGCCATCTCAAGGAATACGATCGTCATCGTAGGATCGGCACCTTCTTTCCCGCATGGCGCCATTGACCCGATCGCCGAAATGTCTGAGCTGGCGCGTCAGCACAATATCGGCTTCCACACCGATGCCTGCCTTGGTGGTTTCGTTTTGCCTTGGGCAGAGAAATTGGGATACAACGTACCAGCCTTTGATTTTCGTCTGGCGGGTGTGACGTCCATTTCGGTGGATACGCATAAATACGGTTACGCCGCAAAAGGGACCTCGGTCATTCTCTATCGCAATCAGGAATTGCGGCATTTTCAGTATTACACCACCACCGAATGGCCTGGCGGGTTGTATTTTTCTCCGACCTTTGCTGGCAGCCGCCCCGGTGCATTGAGCGCCTCCTGCTGGGCGGCGCTGACTTCCATGGGCGAAGAAGGCTACATGACTGCAACGAAGAGGATTCTTGAAACAGCCGAAAAAATCAAACAGGGTGTTCGGGAGATCCCCGAGTTGCATGTCTTGGGCGATCCGTTTTTTGTGGTGGCTTTTGCCTCAGAATCGATCAACGTGTATAAGGTGTTGGATCACATGTCTCATAAAAAATGGAGTTTGAACGGTTTGCATAAGCCGACCTGCGTGCATTTGTGCGTCACATTGCGACATACTCAGCCCGGTGTGGCGGAAAGATTCCTGACTGACCTGCGCGAGGCGGTTGAGTACGTCAAAGGACACCCTGAAGAAAAAGGCTCAATGGCACCTGTCTATGGCATGGCAGCGACAATTCCCATGCGGGGCATGGTCAGTGACTTGTTGAAGAAGTATTTGGATCTGATATTCAAGGTGTAGGGTGCGGAAAGAAGAAAGAAATCGCGCGAATTATCTCGCGCGATTTCTTTACTGATTACTTTTTATTGAAAACTGTTCTTATCCGCATCCGCCGCCAGATTTGTCACGTTTCAACTGTAACTTGATCTTGGCTTCGAATTCGAGCGATTCGTATTCGATGGGATTGGGGGAACATGATTCGTAGCGGCTGCCCAATGCTGCGGGGAAGACAAAGCCCAATTGGTCGTCACCAGCATTCGGGTCGGGTTGAAGCGCCTTGTCGTCGTTGCCAAAGAATGCGATCCAGTTATTCACTCCGCCTTCGAGGATGTACACATTCGGTACACTCGATGCGACGAGGGTTTTCCAGGCTTGCACGGCGGCGGCTTCGTCGTTGCTCATCAAAATGTAGACGGTGTTCGCGGGTGGTTCGGTGAGTAGGACGGGAATGACCTCAGTCATGCGTTCAGCAGGGACGTTGACCGCGTCTTCGATGTGATACAGGTTGTAATCGGTTTCGGAACGCACATCGAGATAAACGGGATTCATGGATTGGTTGTATTTTGCCTTGAAGGCTTCGGCTGGTGTAATGAAGACAAGACGATTCGAAAGCATTTCATCGGCAGTGTAGATTTTTGTTTCCGTGATCGGGTCGGCGTTCAGTTGTTCGATGGTTTCGGTGCGGGTGAAGGTGAGTTTGTTGTATTTATCTTCGAGTGATGGGCTGCCGATGAAGAATACAGCGAAGGCTGCTGCCGCAAGAAGCATTGCGCCAACGGGACGAAGTTTGGGTTCTTTGCTCAGGTCTTTTTTGCCGAAGATGCGTTCGAGTTGTTCTGCACCCCAGAACATGAAGAGTGCCATGAAAACAACCAACACAACGACCGCACCGAGCGGAATGCCAAAGACCTGATCCAGTGTGACACGGCCAAAGTAACCCGCGTTGTTGTACCATTGGGTGAAGTATTGTTCGGTTTCGCCGAAGAGGAACGCACCGACAAATCCGCCGAGCATGAACATCATGCCGTCGATCTTGCCTGTGGATGCAGAGGCGAGTGAAGTGGTGGGGCAAAAGCCGCCGACAATGAATCCGACGCCCATGATCAGCCCGCCGACGATGCCAGAGGCGAGGTAGGTTGGGTTGACCCATACCTGGCTGAAATCGAGAAGGCCCAGGCCGACCGCGCCAAAGAGCAGAACCATCGCCACGACGATGGCGGTGAACATGACCTTGAGCACGGTCAATTCGGTGAAGTAAAACTGCGCCGCGAGTTTGCGTGAGTCGCCAAAGCCAGACATTTCAAGGGTATAGCCAAACGCAAAACCGATCACCGCAAAGAGGACATATGTCCACGGATTGGCTGCGCTGACTGCCACGAGAGAGGGGAGAGGAAAGTTCATGTGTGTCTCCTGAAATTACCATTTACCAATTACGTTACGGTTTTGGTAATTAGTGATTAGTAATTAATTCCAAAGCTTTCTGACAAAATATGCCAGTCCATACGCGCCGCCGAAGATGGCGAACATCACAACCCACGAACCTGCGGAGAGGGTCGCGCCGCCGGAGAGTGCCTGCCCCGAGGTACATCCGCGGGCCATGCGTGCGCCATACAGGAAGATCACACCGCCGAGGAAGGACATCAGCCAGCGTGTGCGGTTGGAAATGTTCGGTCCCTTGGTGGTCATGAACTTAAGGCGGCCATTGAAGAAGCCCGAGGAAAAACCGCCGAACAATGCACCAAAGAATACAGGCACGATCCAATCATCCAGCGGATTTTTGTCGCCGCCAGCCATTTTCAATAAATATGGATTGTTATCCACGTGGGCGGGGGAGATGCTGTCCACGATCAATGCGTCGATGCGGCTGGTCGCACCCGAAGACCCGAGCCCGTTGCCTGTCAGGAAGAAGGCGAGGAATAATACAACTCCAAGCACGATCCCGCCGATATACGGATGCACATAAGGTTTTTCGGGTCGGTTGAAAATTGTTTTTCTTGTTTGAGTAGTCATTTGTTTACTCCTTTTTTTCTTAACACAAAGACACAAAGGATTGAAGATGAAGGATGACTGATTCATCCTTCATCATTTATCCTTCATCCTTTTTTCTCATGCACTTCCACTTCCTCGTAGCCAGTCACCATTGCGCGCATTGCTTCGAGCGGAGTTGCGCCAGTGGTGGTCATATACACATGGACAAGGATGAATGTGCCGAACATCCATGCGACGAGCGAGTGGAACGGGGCCAGGAAGGGAAGCCCGCCAGCGATCTCGGGCCATTTTTGTACAGCCCACATCATCACGCCTGTAATGATCTGCAATGGCAGGAGCACATTCAGGATCATGAAGTAGGTCATCTTTTGGATCGGGTTCATGCGGCTATCAGGTCGCTTTTCGAACGGGTGACCTTCGCCTTTGAAGATGCCAGCGATGTAAAACTTCGCCTGCACCATCGCATCGTCGAAAAAGCCATATGGGCGCGGAATGAATTCCTGAATGCGTTCAGTGGCAATATGATAGAAGAACGAAAGCGCCGCATTGATCACCAGAATGACAGCCAGAACATTGTGGACGGTCACCACGCCGCGGAACGAGAACGCACCGAAGATATCTGGTCTGTGAATGATCAAGCCTGTGAATAACAGGATGATGATGGATGCGGTTTGCAGCCAATGCCAGAAGCGGCGATACGGTTCATACATGTAGATCCGCTCGGTTCTTACTGGACCGTGAGCCTGTTTCTTCGACGAGAAGAATCTCAGCGTTCCGTGGCCAAGTACACCTAAAAGCGAACCCGCGAATGCGATCGCTCCGAACCAGTCGATCCAGCTGACGCGGCTCGAACCGAAGACATACATGTCATCGTTGGCGGGATTCGGCTGGTAGTACAACGCGCCGTCTTCGCCCTTGACGATTGCGCCTGTGCCGTTGACATTATTGCTCGTATCGAAAACAGGTATGGCCGGGGCATTGTCGGCAAGTTTGATGGACTGCGCAACGCGCGAGTCTGCATCGTGGCAGGATTGGCAATCATTGACCGCATCTTCGCCGCGTGTGACGTTGTGATTGATGCTGTACGGCTGTACCATGCCCTCGATGCGCGGATTATTCAGTCCCAGCGCGAGCAGTTTGGCTTTGACTGCTTCTTCCTTGGCGGGAGAGTCGATGGTAAGTTCTGCGTTGCTGAGTTTGCCGTCGCTGTTTGAATCAAATGTTGCGACAATATCGCCAGCGTAATTCCCATTCTCAAGATATGCCGATTCGAGATCGATTAGGCGCACGGGGCGTTTGTTCCCGTTTGCGTCATCGTACACCCAATAGAAGGATGTAATCAGGTTATATGGGGCGAGCAGGGTGTTGCCGTCAATATTTGTGCGATTGAGCAGGACAGGTTTGTAGCCGGTAACCAACGAAGTTATTTCGTTGGGTGTGCCTTCTACGCCTCGGCAGGTTTCCACTGCATTGCCGTCGGTTGTGACCACGGTCCAGTCAAAGGATTGGATGGCGGGCGCGTACATCTGCGGGATGTGACAGGTTTCGCAGGCGACTGCTTCCATGTGTGTGTCGATGTAGGGCAGCCAGTCGGAATGTCCCTTGCTTGCGTCGTGGCAGTTTTCACAGCGGCGCATGGTGCCTTTGTATTCGGGTGCAACATTGAATTGCGCGCTTTGGCCGCGCGCAAAGTTATGGTCTGGACGCTGCAAATATTCATTTATTTCCAGTGAACGCGGATCGTAAACGAGGTGCTCAGGGTTGGTGCCTTGCAATTCACTAGCGTGCGAGGGATTATTCAGTGCATAGTGACAATCGGTACATTGCAATTGGCGTTCGGCATGAATGTCCCACGAGCGATCGAGTTCGTTCTTGTTGGTTAGATTCACGCCGGATTGATTGATGCGCTGTCCGCTGACAACCTGACCGGTAGTGGCGGTTTGTGGATAGTTCAAGTCACATTGGCTGACGGTGAGTGGATCGCCTGAGTTGGGATGCACTTCGCCGTGACATGCCGCACAGTTTGCGTTTGTGGGGTCTTGAATGGCGAGCAGCTCGCTCTTGAGTTCGCCATTTACGTTGAAGGCTTCCGTATTCCATGCCCAGCCTTCGCCAGATTTGCTGACGATGTTCATGTCCAGCAAGGTGGCGGTGTTTGCGCTGCTGAAATTACCTGCGTGAATCGCTTCGGCGCGGGCGGTGGTGTTGGGTGATTCGAGGTGGCACAGGAAGCAGTTCATTTCCATTGTGCCTGATTCGTTCCAATTCCAGGTGCTGACGTTGCCGTTTTCGTTCAGAAAGGCTGTTTCAGGATTGCCTTCACTGGCTTTTACATTCGTGAGGGAAACACCATCGCGGGATGTGGTGGCAGGTCCACCGCCGACGATGCGTTCACCGTAAAGTTTGAGCCATTCGGCGGTGGAGAGGTCGAGGCGTTCATCGCCATTCTGTGAAAGGTAGCGATAGGTGAGTGGGTCCCATTTGCCGAAAGTGCCGTTGCTGGAATTCAGGTCTTTGCTTTCCTGATAATCAGACAGGCCAAGGTCGGCATGAAATGCATGGCTTTCGATAAAGGCGGTGTCGTGGCATTGTCCGCAGGTTTGTGTGGTGGAGACTGCGCCATTGCTTTCTAGCACATTCACGCCGTTCGAATCGAGCAGGATAAAGTTTGGGTGCAGGATCGAACCCTGTTGGGCAGGAGCAGGCTCGGGCGAAGCAAGAACCGTTCCGATTCCGATGGCGAGGACAAGGATGAGAAGTCCTGTGATTGTGAGGAGTTTGTATTTGTTCATAATGTCGTCCTTGTGAATTAGGAACTAGGGATTAGGCACTTCATAATTCCTAATTTACTTTCTTCCACCCCATTCGATCGGGTCGCCGGGATAACCAAGTTCTTCCCAGTTGAGGCGGCCGTTTTCGCCGTGACAGGCGTCACACTGCAAAGCCTGCTCAGCAGGTTGGACCATGTGCGTGGTCGGCCAGTACATGTAGGTTGTGGTGAAATCGTATTGACCGCTGTAGGCGAGACCAGTGATGGGTGCGGCGAGTTCAAAGGCGCTGTTCCAATCGAAGGTTGTCCAGAAACCGTCTTTGCCGGATGTGATGGGCTGGAGCAGATAATTGTTTTGTACATCGTAAGGCTGCTTGGCGATATGTAATTTGAATGGGAAGATCTTTGATTTTTGATCGCCGATGCTGCCTGCGGGTTTGTTGATGTAGGTCACACCATCCTTGCCAAGTTGGTCACCGAGAATGTAGCGATATTCATTGTTGCCGTTGAACCAGAGGTAGGTGGGTGCAAAATTCTTGTCGTAGACGAACTCACCTTTGATCTTGAGGTAGGTGAAGTGGTCATCGGTGCGGCCTTCCTGCCCAGCTTGTGACCAATCCCAATAAATTTTTGTTGGGTCTTCGAGCGCAAGTGCGGGGATGTGACAGGTCTGGCAGGCCACTGCAGAAAGATGGGTGTTGATACGTTCATCTTCGTGCTTTTGGTCCACATGGCATTCTTCGCACGAGACTTGTTCCTGCGGGTCAATGGTGTAGTTGTCGGCGATCATGCGGCCAAGGATCTGATGATCTTTTGTCCAGTGACAATCTGTGCATTGCATATTGGCTTCGCCGCCCATGTGCACATCGTTGTTTTCGCCGGGGAAATAGAGGCTCTCATCGAGGTCGCCGTGCTTTACGCCGTTGCCGCCTCCGCCGTCGAAGTGGCATTTGCCGCAGTTCTCGCGGGTTACAGCACGGACGCTTTGGGCTGCGGCAAGAAGGTCAACGCCTTCAGCAGGGTTGCCAAATGTGCCTTTGCCGTAAGCGCCGGTATCTGCGTGGCAGGCGAGGCAGTCCACGTTTTCAGGATTGTCTTGCTGCGCTTCACGTCCCTGTTCCCAACCGTAGCCAGCGTGGCAGGACATGCACTTGTTCTCATTGCCTTGTGAGCCGATACAGAAGTTGTTGATCTGATTGGCTTTGCCAATGGTCACATCTTCATCGCGCCAGGGAACATCGAAAGCTTTTGATTCCCATGTCCAGTGGGTTGTTTTCATCAGTTGAGTTGCAGCATCTTCATGGCATTCGAGGCAGGCTCGGGTGACGTCCTGTCCCGTTTTGAATTCACCTTTGACAATATCCTTATGATCCACGTGAATGGGTTTTTCAGGAATGTATGCCGCAGGGTCGTTCTTCGATTGGGCACGGGGTAGGAAATAAAGGACTGGGACGAGGATCAGCAAAAAGATGCCGACCAGTCCAATGGTCCAGAGAGGGAAGCGTTTCTTCATTCACATTCTCCTTAGTTATTGATCAGGTTCGCTTGATGGGCGAGTCGCTCGCGCATTACATTTCGTAACAGATCGAGCGCCTGAATAAGTCTTGGATCGGAAAGATGATAGGTGATGACTGTGCCCGCGCGGACGGTGTAAACAAGACCTCGTTCACGCAGAACCTTGAGATGGCGCGACGTAGTGGGCTGGTTCAACCCGAGTTCAGTTGCCAGTTCCGTTACGTTGCGCGGGCCATCGTTTAGAGCATAAAGAATCAGCAGACGATTTGGGTCTGAAAGTGCCGCGCAGAAATTTGCTTCGAGTTGGGTGATTTCTTGTTGTAAAGTGGGTGTGACCATGAGAACCTGCCTATATGCGAATAAACGAATATTTCAATGCCATCATAATATTGTGATGGATTGTACAATAGTGGTGTGTGTCATATTAAGTATCGTTTAATGTCACATATAATTATGTTGGTGTATAATTCGGGCAAGTTCGGTAGGATTACAATTTGTAGTATGACGCCCACTTTGTTTTTGCAAGGAGTCAAAAAATGGATGTGTTTCAACGGGAAGCAAATTCAGTAGATGTTGCCTCAAGTTTGCGTGAGCTTCGTGAGGCGCGCGGTATTTCTATGCGGACTCTGGCCACTAAGAGTGGATTGTCTGCTAATGCGCTGAGTATGATCGAGCGGGGCAAAACATCGCCATCGGTCAGTACCTTGTATAAACTGGCAGATGCATTGGGCGTTTCGATTACTGCGTTCTTTGGCGCGGAGACCGAAAAGAAGCAGGTTGTCTTTTTGAAGCAGGATGAGCGTTCTCGCATGTCCTTTACGCGGGGTTTGTTCGAAGCATTGGGTGGTGAAAAGTTTGTTGGGCGTGTGGAACCTTTCATGTTGACCCTTGAAAGCGGCGCGTCAAGCGGGCCTCACAGTATTGTTCATAGTGGGCATGAATTTATTTTTTGTCTTCGCGGACATTTGGATTACACGGTGGAGAAAGAGGTTTTTCACCTGGGTGCGGGGGACAGCCTTTTATTCGCATCCAAGCTCCAGCACAAATGGAAGAATCCAAGCAATATGGTCACGAATGCGCTGATCGTGATCTCAGGTTTTGCGGAAGGTGAGCAGCCTCATGCCATGCACTGGAAAAAAGGGGAGTAGGGCGGAAAGATGAATTCTCAGTACACGTGTACTGGGCAAGTGTGAAGGATAAACAATAAAAAAGACGCCATCCATTTTGGAGGCGTCTTTTTTGACATTCAATTTTTAACTTTTCACTTAAGCGTACATTCCCCAATCAAGCGCGGAGGGATCTTCCATCATTGAGAAATCCCACATGTCCATGCCCATTTCGATATTGACTGGCATGTTGAGACCTTCAGTGGCCTTGGCTTTGGTCATCTCGATCATGGCGGGGCCGTATGGGCAAAAGGGAGTGGTAAGGATCATCTTCACGTGGCCGATGTTGTTTTCGATCTCGATATCACGAACCAATCCCAATTGGATGATGTTCATGCCGATTTCGGGGTCAATGACTTCGGAGAGTCTTTCCCGTGCATTCTTCACCATTTCGGGGTGTGTTTTGTGGATAGTCCACTGGATCTCTTTGATTTCTTCGCTCATAGTTCCTCTCTATTTGCTTTTCACTTCCGCAACAGGCTGGACAACATAGGTACAGTGTGCGCCGCCATCCAAAATACACTGGACTTTGTTGGCGGGAAGCGCAAGCATTTTTGAAATTAGGGTTTGGTCGACAGTACACACCTCAGGGTGTGCGATACCGATTTGGTAATAAGGGCAGGAAATTTCGTGAATCTCGTAATTACCGTCTTTCTTTTCCCATTCCACGGTAAAGCCTTCCTGCGCCAGCATATCTTTGACGAAGTCAAGGCGTTCTTCCATACTCAGGTTTTTCATATCGCTTGCATATTGACTGGCAAGGTCTTCGGCGATCTGGTTGAACAATTTTGCGACCACAGGCCCGGGCATGGTCTCTTTCATCTGGGAAAGTAGTCGTGTAGTCAGAAGCATATAACGGGTAGGGAATCTCTCCATGCCTTCATCTGTCAGCACATAAACTAGGCGCGGGCGGCCAACTCCGTGGCGCTCTTCCTGACTTTCGACCAGACCTTCCATTTGCAGGTTGGTGAGATGATGGCGTACAGAAATCGGGTTAATGCCGACTGCCTCTGCCAGGTCGTTGATAGTCGAACGTGGCTTTTTTAGTAAAGATTGTAAAATCTTGTCTCGCGTGGATTTCATATGAGGGAGTATAACCAAGAGGTGGTAGGATGTCAATATACTAGATAAATATCATAAATATAGATTAAGGGAAATCGAAAGGTTTTGCTTTGAGTGCGATGTCTAGTTTCTTCAACTGATAGCTGAATAGAAGCAAGTTGATGTTTTTGTATCCGCTATAGCTACCGTCCATTGCTTGGGGGATGGGGTTTTTGCGGCAACTTAGGAAAACGGCAGTCTATGCCTCAAGTGCAGGTGATTCCCCTGGCAATGGGGCAAATTGGGTTTTTAAGGCATGATTCCCCTCTCAAACTGAATATACTAGAAAAATATCATAAATATTTGACAATTCTACCCGACCCTGCTATAATGCCTCTAACTAATATAAAAACGCCAGAAATGGCTTATTTTCAGGAGCTAACGAATGTCGCAACTCGAAATCAAGAATCTTCATGTGAGTATTGAAGATAAGGAAATTCTAAAGGGGCTTTCACTAACGATCAATCAGGGCGAAATCCACGCAATTATGGGTCCGAACGGTACAGGCAAATCCACGCTGGCTTACACTTTGATGGGGCACCCCAATTACACCGTAACAAAAGGCGAGATCATCTTCAAGGGGAAGAATGTCCTCGAACTTGAGCCCGATGAACGCTCTCGTGCCGGCATTTTCCTCGCGTTCCAGTACCCGGTCGCCATTCCAGGCGTGACCGTTGCGAATTTCCTCCGAACGGCAATCAATTCCCGCCGTCGCGCGGAAAATCCCGAAGATAAGGGAATGCCCATTCCTGAGTTCCGTAAGATGCTCAAGGAAAAAATGGATACCCTCAAGATGGATCACAATTTTGCGGGCCGCTATCTCAATGATGGTTTCTCCGGTGGCGAAAAGAAACGCGCCGAGATTCTGCAGATGGCCACCCTCAAGCCTGAGATTGCCATCCTGGATGAAACCGATTCAGGGCTGGATATCGATGCGCTGCGCATCGTCTCTGAAGGCGTCAACGCTCTTTCTGGACCCGATCTTGGCGTGCTGGTCATTACACATTATCAGCGCCTGTTGAATTACATCAAACCGAACTTCGTCCACATTATGCTGGATGGCCGCATCGTTGAATCTGGCGGTGCCGACCTCGCGTTACACCTTGAAGAGCAGGGCTACGATTGGGTGCGCGAGAAATACGAAGAACCTGCATAACCTTAGCGGTTAGAAATATCTGGAGATTCAAATGGCTGAAGAAATTAAAACTGACGATAACAAGATCCTTGAAGAGATCGGCGATTACAAGTATGGTTTTCATGATCGCGATGATAACTACGTGTTCAAATCCGAGCGCGGATTGAGCCGTGAAGTTGTCGAAAATATTTCGCGCATGAAGGGTGAGCCGCAATGGATGCTCGATTTCCGCCTCAAGGCATACGAGCATTACATTAACCGTCCCATGCCGAACTGGGGACCCACTCTCGACGAGATCGACTTCGACAATATTTTTTACTATGTCAAGCCGACCGAGAAGAGCGAAAAGAATTGGGATAATGTTCCTGACGATATCAAGAACACATTCAACAAATTGGGCATCCCCGAAGCTGAACAGAAGTTTTTGGCAGGTGTGGGCGCACAGTATGAATCTGAAATGGTCTATCACTCCATTTTGGAGCACCTCGAAAAGCAGGGAGTCGTCTTCCTTTCCATCGAAGATGGTCTCAAACAATACCCCGACCTATTCAAAGAATACTTCGGCACAGTCATCCCGATCGAAGATAACAAATTTGCGGCACTGAACTCAGCCGTTTGGTCCGGTGGATCATTTGTTTATGTTCCCAAGGGCGTAACTGTTGATTTGCCCTTGCAGGCTTATTTCCGATTGAACACCGCCAATGTTGGACAATTCGAGCGCACCCTCATCATCGTGGATGAAGGCGCATCCGTGCATTATGTGGAAGGTTGTACCGCTCCGCAGTACACCACCAACTCTTTCCATAGCGGCGTGATCGAGATCATCGTCAAAAAAGGCGCGCGTTCCCGTTATTCCACCATTCAAAACTGGTCGACGAATGTCTTCAACCTCGTCACCCAGCGTGCCAAAGTATTTGCAAACGCTTCTCATGAGTGGGTCGATGCAAATCTCGGTTCGAAACTCACCATGAAATATCCATCCTGCTACTTGATGGAATCGGGTGCGCACGGCGAAATGCTTTCGATGGCATTCGCAGGCCCTGGCCAAACTCAGGATGCTGGCTCGAAGATGATGCATTTCGCACCGAACACCACCAGCAAGATCGTTTCCAAGTCCATCAGCAAGGGCGGCGGCCGCGCTTCTTATCGCGGCATGGTCAAGGTGTACAAAGGTTCGAAAGGCGTCAAATCCAATGTGGTTTGTGATGCGCTTTTGCTCGACCCCAAATCCCGTTCGGATACCTACCCCACCATCGAGATTGACGAAGATGATGTGACCATTGGTCACGAAGCCTCCGTCAGCAAAGTAGGTGAGGAGCAGCTTTTCTATCTCATGTCCCGCGGCCTTAGTGAAGAGGAAGCCACCACCATGGTGGTCTCTGGTTTCATCGAACCGCTTGTCAAGGAACTACCCATGGAATACGCAGTTGAAATGAACCGCTTGATCCAACTTCAGATGGAAGGATCGATTGGCTAACATGCAAGAGAAACCAAAAGTTACTGTAAATCGAACTCGACGTGATTCTGCCGCAAAGGAATTTACCTTCACTCAGGCGGATATTCCTGCGTCAAGCAATGAACTCGCTTCTTTTCGTGCCTCGGCTTGGGATTCCTTCAACAGGCATTCCCTTCCCGTCAACACTGACGAAGCCTGGCGCCGCACAGACCTGCGATTATTACCCGCCGCCGATTTCAAATTGCCCAAAGATGGTGCGTTTGAAGATTTGCCAGCCGTTCCCGAATATTTGCTCCAGTCATTGACGGGCGATCAGCATGGCGGACAGATTACCCTGCTTCCCGGCGGTTCTCAGATCCAATTGGATGCGGAACTTTCGAAGAAGGGTGTGGTCTTTACCGACTTTCGTACCGCTGAAAAGGATCACGCTGACCTGCTCGCTAGGTTGATTGGTCAGATCGTGAAGCCTGACGATGGCAAATTTGCCGCTCTTGCTTCTGCTTTAGCTCAAAACGGTGTGTTGCTTTATGTTCCAAAAAATGTGCAGGTGGAATATCCGCTGCATTCCGTGCTCTGGGGACCAGGTTCTGATTTAGCGCATTTCTCCCATTTGGTTGTCTATGTGGAAGACGGCGCTTCTGTGACCTACGTCCACGAAGCGGCTTCACCTGATGAAGTGGGTCATGCCATGCACGCAGGCGTTGTTGAAATTTATGTTGGCAAGGATGCCAACCTGCGTTTTGTCGAATTGCAGTCCTGGGGACGTCATGTTTGGAATTTCTCGCACGAGCGCGCTCGTGTGGAACGCGGCGGCAACCTCGACTGGATCTTCGGCGCGGTCGGTTCCCGCTTGACCAAGAACTTCTCCGATCTTGATCTTGCTGGTGAAGGCTCGGTGGGTCGTATGTCTGGTTTCTATTTTACAGACGGAACCCAGCACCTTGATCACGACACCCAGCAGAATCATCTCGCTCCGCACACTACCAGCGACCTGCTTTTCAAAGGCGCTTTGAAGGGACGAAGCCGCTCTGTGTGGCAGGGCATGATCTACGTAGCCCCCGGTGCACAGAAGACCGATGGATATCAAGCCAATCGTAATCTCGTCCTTGATGACAAGGCGCGCGCGGATTCGATCCCAGGTTTGGAAATTCTTGCAGACGATGTCCGCTGTACGCATGGCGCGACGGTGGGTAAGCTTGAACAGGAACCGCTCTTCTATTTGAAGTCTCGCGGTATTCCACAACATGAAGCTGAAAGGTTGGTGGTTGAGGGATTCTTCGACCCGATCATGCAGCGTATTCCATTTGAAGGTGTGCGCGAAAGATTCCAGCAAGCCATTCAGGATAAGTTGTCGGCGTAGTAATTTGAGCCTGACAGGTCTACAGGGCCTGTCAGGTTTTCAGGTAAATTTGTCGGCGCAGTAAATGCCGATTTTGCTGAACCAGTTGTCAGCTAAGCGAGAGGCGGAGGGCGTCTCTTCAATCAAAGAACAGGATGTGAGTCATGGCAGTGAAATCAAAAAGCAAGCGTATGGTGAAGCCGAGTGTAAAGGCAAAGGCAGGATCGAAGTCACGGGTGGCAGTCAAATCGAAATCGACGGCAAAACAAAAAGGATTCAAAGAAAAAGCGGAAACGAATAAGAAGTTGGTGACAGCTTCCAAGACGACCGCTGTTGCAGCCCAGCCAGCACCGAAAAAGGAAACCGTACATTCAACGGCAGTTCACGCGCCGGTCGCGAAAGCAGTAACCCCGGTAGTGAAACGTGTTGTGACACAAATGGTGGAACGCCGCCGTCCGACCCCGCGCCCAAGCAGGGTGAATCAATTTGCCTTCATGAAGGCGCCCGGTCTTGAGCACGATTATGAAGTGGGTGGTGGTGTCGAAGTGTTTTGCGACGATGAGAAGAACCGTGAACGCATTCGCGGATGGGTGAAGGGGATTGTGGTTCAGGTGGATAACAAGATGGTGGCTGTGCAGTTCCGCTCGAATGTGTATCTCACCGATGGCTGGATGGTTCCCGATCGCATTCTTTGGTTTCCGTTGAATTCAGAACACATGCGCCCTGTTCCGGGCAAGAAGCCGCCGGTGAAGGATTTCATTCCAGAATATTAAGCCGAACGATTCTACGATGACACTCAATGTATCTCAGATAAGAAAAGACTTTCCGATCCTTGAGCGTGAAATACGCGCAGGGGTCGGTTTGACATATTTGGACTCAACGGCCACTTCGCAGAAACCGCTGGTTGTGATCGAGGCAATGAACGATTATTACCGCCGTTCGAATGCCAATATTCATCGCGGTGTGCATGCGCTGGCTGAAGAAGCAACAACCATGTACGAAGGTGCGCGTGAAAAGATCGCGAAATTCATCAATGCCGCATCTGCACGTCAGGTTATTTACACGCGCAACACCACCGAGTCGATCAACCTTGTGGCATATAGTTGGGCGCGTGCCAATTTAAAACAGGGTGACCTTGTCATCCTGACTGAGATGGAGCATCACAGCAACCTCGTGCCGTGGCACATGCTGCAAGCGGAACGCGGCATTGAACTGGACTTCATCCCCGTGACGGAAGATGGCGTGCTTGATCTCGGGATGTACAAAACGCTTCTTGACCGCCGCCCGAAACTGGTCTCGTTTACGCACATGTCCAACGTTTTGGGAACGATCAACCCCGCCGCTGAGATCATTCGTCTGGCACATGAAGCAGGCGCGATCACGCTGGTGGATGCCGCGCAATCCGTCCCGCATTTGACCGTGGATGTGCAGGCGCTGGACGCGGACTTCCTCGCTTTCTCCGCGCACAAGATGTGCGGACCAACGGGCATCGGCGCGTTGTATGGAAAGACTGCCTTGCTTGAATCCATGCCTCCGTTTTTAGGCGGGGGAGATATGATCAAGGAAGTAAAGTTGCGTTCATTCCGCCCAAACACCCTGCCGCATAAATTTGAAGCTGGGACTCCCGCCATTGCAGAAGCCATCGGTTTTGGCGCGGCAGTGGATTACCTTTCAAAGATTGGCATGGATGCCATCGCCGCCCATGAACATGAGATCACCGAATACGCGCTTGAAAGACTCGAAGAGATCCCCGGTGTGAAATTGTTCGGTCCGCCTGCCGATAAAAAAGGCGGCGTGGCCGCATTCACTCTCGAAGGCGTACATCCGCATGATGTGGCGCAGATCCTCGATCAGGATGGCATTGCCGTCCGCGCAGGCCATCATTGTGCCCAACCTTTGCATGAAAAATTCGGCATCCCCGCCACCAGCCGCGCTTCATTCTATTTGTACAGCACAAAAGAAGAAGTGGATTTGTTGGTGAATGGGATCTATAAAGTGAAAGAAATGTTTGGGTAAAACAGATGGACGATCTCTATCGCGAAGTAATCATTGAGCATTACAAAAACCCCTCATATCGAGGAAAACTCGATCCGCATGATATCTCATTTGCTGACAATAATCCCCTGTGCGGCGACCACATCCAAATCGATTTGCGTGTAGGCACAGACGGCCTCGTGACCGATGCCCGTTTCGACGGTCACGGATGCGCGATTTCTCAGGCATCCGCCGACTTGTTGATGGAGTCCATTATCGGCAAACCGCTCGAAGAGGTGAAGAAGCTCAACAAGGATTCCATCCTCGAAATGCTCGGTATTGACCTGGGTCCTGTGCGTTTGAAGTGCGCCTTGCTCTCTTTGAAGGTGTTGAAGGCAGGTGTGTATGGTCTCGGCGAAGCAAGCGACTCTCTGGTGGAGTAAAAGATTCATCTGGGTGATTTCAAGTCTTTTTGCATGTGCATTTTTACTGACATCCTGTGATTCTGTTTTGCCTCAAAAAATTTGCACGCTGGTCGGATGCAACGGTGGATTGTCCATTGACATTGCAGACTTGCCGAGTGGGGCGGAGTATCAAGTGAGTTTGATTTTGCCTTCTGGCGAGAGGATCACACAAATCTGTGATGCAAATCCTGAGGCCTCGTTTGAGAAGTCATGCAATGAGAATGGGGTGTTCATTGCCTTGCCAACCGATGTTGATCCGCCAGAGTCGGTTACCATTGAAGTCGTTATAGATGGGCAAACTTACACCAAAGACTTTACACCGATATACGAGGAATTCCAACCCAATGGGGAAGGCTGCCCTCCCATCTGTTATAACGCGGACATTCTTTTTCAGATCACGCAATAAAAGGAATTTATGTTCAATTACACCGCCCTTGATGAATCCAAAGTTGAATATCTTGAGATCGCGCCCGTATCGGAACTTCCCAACGGCGAACGCCTATTCGTTGACCTGGGTGACAAACCGATCGTCATTTTCAATATTGCAGGCCAGCTCTTTGCAATCGGCGACGTCTGCACTCATGATGATGGTCCGCTGGGGGATGGGGTGCTCGAAGACCATAACATCGTCTGTCCGCGCCACGGCGCTGAATTTGACATACGCACAGGCAAGGTCATGTCCATGCCTGCCGTGGTGGATATCCCTGCCTATCCCGTGCAGGTAAGGGATGGGGTGATTTTTATCGGCATGCCGAAAGAATAAGACTGAAATCGTAAAAGGGACGTTCTCAGATGAGAGCGTCCCTTTTTTCGTTGTTATGATGTGGTGGGGAGGTGTTGAGCGATACGAGTTAGCCCATTTTCGATCTCGTCGCTGGGGAGGGGAATATCATCTTCGGGGGTTGATAAATATTCCTGATATGAATGTTTCCGCTGATGTCACTACCCGCGGAGATATTTTGCTTTTTTGAGTTCGTCGGCTGAGTTAGTCATGGTTATCTCATCAAGGTGTTGGCGTTGGTGATGCCGTTGTTTCTGTCTGTAGCGACCATTGCTCGCAAGTTTTGCGGTATTCTTGATTTGGGAAGTAACCTGTCCATTCCTCACGAGTGAAGTTGCGCCCTACCACGCTGCAGGCTTTGTTCAATAAATAATCGATCTTCAAATTCCACAAGCGGGCGGTGCTGTCATTGCTTCCCGTTGCCAGCCAGTTTCCATCCGGGCTGAATGCAAGAGTTGTGATGCGCTCCTCATGTCCCTTCAGAACAATGGGTCCTGCAGATGGATTGTGTATGTCCCACAAGCTGGCGGTGTTTTCATACATTACTGTTGCCAGCCAATTTCCATCCTGACTAAAAGCAGAGAGGGTAGACCTTTGCCCCATTAGAACGATTGGTTTTGCGGATAGGTTGCGCATGTTCCACAAGCGGCGGGCGTCACCGCTACCTGTTGCCAGCCAGTTTCCATCGGGGCTGAAGGCAAGGGTGTCGATACCGCTTTCGTGTCCCTTCAGTACAATGGGCTGTGCGGATGGATTGCGCCTGTCCCACAGGCGTGCAGTAGTGTCGTCGCTCCCCGTTGCCAGCCAGTTTCCATCCGGGCTGAAGGCAAGGGTGGTGATGGGGCCTTCATGTCCCTTTAGAACAATGGGCTGTGCAGATGGATCGCTTATATCCCACAAACAGGCGGTAGCGTCATCGCTTCCCGTAGCGAGCCAATTTCCATCCAGGCTGAAAGCAAGGATGGTGATGTAATCATCATGCCCCTTTAGAACAATAGGTTCTGCGGATGGATTGCGCATGTCCCACAGCTGGCGGTCCCAATTTTTTAACATGGTGTCTGTAAAGATGTTGCCGCTCCCTGCCAGCCAGTTTCCATCCGGGCTGAAGGCAAGGGTATCAATGATGCCATCATGCTGCAGAACGATAGGCTGTGTGGATGGATTGCGCATGTCCCACAGACGGGCCGTATCACTCCCCGTAGCGAGCCAGTTTCCGTCTGGACTGAAGGCCAGAGCATAAATGCTGACAGGATAATCGATGTTCTCGTTTCCCCTCAGAACGATAGGTTCTACAGAGGTATTGGGCATATTCCACAAGCGTGCGGTAGAGTCCCAACTTCCCGTTGCCAGCCACTTTCCATCCGGGCTAAAGGCAAGGGTAGCGATGAAACTTTCATGTCCTTTCAAGACGATGGGTTTTGGTGGATCGACTAGGTACGTGTAAGGATCAGATATGTTCCATAAGCGGGCAGTATTATCATCACTCCCGGTTGCGAGCCAGTTACTGTCCGGGCTGAAAGCAAGGGTGGTGATGTTATCCTGATGTCCTCTCAGAACGAGGGGGGGCGTTGCGGATGATGGATCGCGCACATCCCACAAGCAGGCGTTATTGTCATCGCTCCCTGCCAGCCAGTTTCCATCCGGACTGAAGGCGAGAGTTTTCATATTACACTCTTGCACACTTATACTCAGACCTAGAAAGATTGGCTCTGCGGATGGATCGCGCATGTCCCATAAATCGTTCCCCGTTGCCAGCCAGTTTCCATCCGGACTGAAAGCGATTTTATCGTTGATTCCTGTGTGTGGTAGAACAATGGGCCCTGTAGACAAATTGTGCATGTTCCACAAACGGGTGGTGCGATCAGCGCTCTTCGTTGCCAGCCAGTTTCCATCTGGGCTGAAGGTAAGCGTGTAGATGGAATCCTCATGTCCCTTCAGGACGATTGGGCCTGCGAATGGGTTGCGCATATCCCACAAGCGGACGGTGGTGTCATCACTCCCCGTTGCCAGCCAGTTTCCATTCGAGCTGAAGGCAAGAGTGGTGATAGGACTCTCATGCCCCCTCAGCGCGATGGGATCTACGGATAGGTCATTCACGTCCCACAAGCGAACAATAGAATCGTCGCTTATCGTTGCCAGCCAGTTTCCGTCCGGGCTAAAGGTAGGGGTGTAATTGGAACCTTCATCCCCCTTCAGAAAAATGGGCTGTGCGGATGGATTGCGCGCGTCCCACAAGCGGACGGTTGCATCCTCGCTCCCTGTAGCCAGCCAATTTCCATCCGGGCTGAAGGCAAGGGTGTAGATGATATTCGAATATCCAATTACAGGGGGTTCGTTTAAAGTGATTCCGCTAATTTGGGAAAGCGAATCACGTATTGATTGTTCGGCTGAAATTCGGTCAGCAGAGGGGTAATCTTTAACCAAATTAAACGCCTCAATGCTGAGAAGCAGGTTTGTTTGTACTGCTGAAGGATTTGAGTTTGCATTTATTATTAACACCCTGCTTTTAGCAATATTGGCTTGTTTGAGCGCCTCCCCTGCATTTGCCTGAGCAATAGAGTTATTAGCAACTGCTAAGGTACTTGCTGCTTGTGCATCATTTCTACTCACAGTTGCCAAGCCCGCCTGCACAAACCCAAAAATCGCCAGTCCTGCCAATGCAATAATCCCCACAACGGATATCCCCATTGTGATTCTCCGCTGCCTGTCAGCGACCTGGCGGCTCTTATCTATGTAGTCACGCTGCAATTCAGTGGGATGTGGTTCCTTGGATGAGTTCGTGGCGAGTTGGAACTCGGCATCCTGCAAATCCTTACCGCGCAGCAGAAAACTATTTTCATGATTGTTTCTTTCCCACTCTAGCGCCTTGACCTGCAAGCGGCGATGTGTCTGCATCCATTCATAGTCAGTATGTATGGCAGTCAATAATTTTTTCACTGCGGTATCAAAGTCATCATCTCTACTAAAGAAAATATAGTTTAGATGGCCAAGTTGAGGCGGTGTATCCTGCCACTCGATCTCGCGCACCACAATCGGAATGATCCGTTTGCCATTTTTTACAGCGCAGTCTATTTCCAGTCCGCACACTTTGGATGCGGCAGAGTCGGGACTAATGAGAAAGAGAAAAGCGTCCGCTTCTTCAATGCCTTTTTCGATCTGCTTCCACCAATCCACAGTGGGTGGGATGCCTTCCCAGTCCACCCAGAAATCCAACTCGCTTTTTTGCAATTCTTCGGTGAGCCGTTTTGCAAACTCAATGTCCTTGCGTGAATACGAGACGAAGACCTTTGCCATGTTTCGCTTCCTTGATAGCTAATGTTGGGTTTCTTTTTTATATTTTCGGTACTATGCCTGAAGCAAATGGACATTTCCGCCCATAAAAATATTACCGACAGCGATGCTGTTATTATCCGCCTGCGGCGTTTGCCCTTGTTTTTTCTGTTTAGCCATGCAAACCCTCCTAGTGAATAATTACGGCTTCCTGTCCCATAGCTTTACACTCGCCCATGTGGCGTAATCATACGGAGACGAGTCCATTGATTCCACTTCAAGCCTGAAATCGTAGGTGCCGCTCGAAAGGCGGATTTGCTTTCCAGTTTCTATCGGCTCATTTCCAAAGTAATACGGTTCTTCGATATATACCTTGCCGTTTATATAGACCCTGAAAATGACGCCTTCCACAGGCTCGACGATGATATCTTTAAACCCTGCGGTCAACTCAAGGTAGGCCTCTGGCGCTGGTCTGTCGATCTTTACTGTGTAATCTCCGAAGACCTTGAAATACTCGTATAGAGGATAGCTCAGTAAAACCTTGTCGTAGGATTCCCCGTTCATTAAGCGAACGTTGAAGTCCCAGCCTGTATAGGCGTCCTGATACTGGGTAATGTAAGACTCGGGACTTGGCGTGAAAGGCTCATAGAAAAAAGTGAGGTCTTCTGTAAACTCGCCATCCGAAGTTGTGTAATATTTGAACCAATAGGATTCGTCCACTCTTTCCACGAAGTCATACAACAAGACTGGCACAGGAGTGTTTGTGGGGCGCGGAGTAAAAGTAGAAGTGGGTGGCACTGTCGGCGGCTGCTCGGGCTCCGGAGTCTTGGATGGGGGACGGGTTGGCGTGGGGCTGGCCGCTGGTACATCCGTAGGTGTATTCGTGGGCAGGATGATGGGAGGCGTAGGCAATAGCACGTTAATGACCAGCCAGGCCATCCCTACAAGCACCGTGGCCCCGATCCCTGCCGCCACGGCACAGGACAGGAATTTTCCGCATCCCGATCCGCCCTTGATGGTTTTTAGATTGTGTTCTGTCGCCCGAAGCCCGGCCTTATCGCCGATGGCTTTTCGGATGCTCTGCGCCTTTGTCAGCAGCGAAGTTGCTTCTTGGGTCTGACCCAGATACAGGGCGCGGGTTCCGAGTTGATGCAATGCCCAGGCCTGCGTTTTGCTGTCGCTCAATGCTTTTGCCGCTTCGATGATCAACTTCAAAATATCCGCCCAGGCCTGCCAGCGCTTGAAATAGACCAGGAATTTTTCAAGCGCGCGCCCCAGCTGGATCACTTCACGCCACTTCTTCCTTGCGCCCGCAGATTTGATCGTGTGGATCAGCAGGTCCGTGGATTCCTCCACCAGCATGGATGAAGGCTGCTGGCTTAGCCATTTGATCGAATAATTCAACAGGGTGTCCTGCCACGAAGACAGGTCCCATGCTGCGGTGATGGAGGCGGCGAAGGCATCGGTCACGCTGAACTTTGGGCTGTGTGCCTGTACAAGCCCGAGCTTGATCAACCCTTGGATATCCAACTTTTTGTCGTCCCCCTTGAAAATCCCCTTGATGTGTTCGGCTGCGACGATATTTCCACCCGCCGCCGCAAGCAATGCGATGATCTGTTTTTCAGAATCGGAAAGGTTGGCCAGGCTCATATAAGCCATGGTCTTGTCGTCCTTCTTCTCGTGCGTTATTTCATTGAGGATCGCTTCAAGGGATTTTCCGCTTTCGCGCGCGAGGGATGCTGATTGCAGGATGTTGAGCGGATGCCCCTGCAGCAGTTTGCAAATCTTCGGCACCGTGATCTTTTCATCCGTTTCAAGCGGACGGGATAATTCCTTTTCGAACAGCCGCACCGAATCCCCAACGGGCAATCCCTGTATTTGAACAGCTTCCCCTTCTCCCCAAAAACTGCGCTCGGCGGAAATAAGGATAAATGTGGAACTGGGTGCCGCATTCAAAATGGATATGGTTTCGTCCCGCCCGACCTGCAGGTCGTCGAGAAAAATAAGCGCGGAAATTTTTTGCAGCCCGTGAAGAATTTCCGCTGTGGTCGGTTTGTAGGAGCTGTCGCTTTCAAAGAAAGCATCGAATAAAGCCTGAAGCAGGTCTTCGTACCCGAGGCTTGAGACACTGAGGTAGATCACTCCGTTTGGATATCTGTTGGTGGGAAGGGTGTGTGCCAGATGGCGGATGAAAGAAGTTTTTCCGATGCCTTGTTTCCCCCAAACGGAGACTGGAACCGAAAGCTCTGCCGCCTTTTTGATGGTTTCAGCTTCGTCTGTGCGGTCCAGCAGCGACGGAAATGCGCGCGGCTTCAACATCACGGGCGCGGGGCGTGCCGAGACTTTCGGTTTATCGGATGGCTTGATGATGTTCACCACGCCGCCGTTCACATCCCCGATCTTGACGACATAATTGTTGTTTCCGAAAACCATTACGCTGTCTGTTACATTGCCGCCGATTGAAACATTTGCCATGCAGACCTCTAAAAGTTAACAGGTGTGTTCACGGGAGTTCGCTGCTTTTTCCGTGTCAGTCATTGATGCGATTGTTGTTGCCGATTATGATTTTCCCGTCGACATTGCCGCCAATTTCTATTTTGTTAACGCTGACTCCCCCATCCGCAGACTTGGGTTTATCGGCCTTGGATGATTTTTGTCCTTTGGCTGTGGATGCCGCTGTTTTTTTCTTCATTCTTTTGTCGATGGCGTTGTACAAAACCTCGAAGTCAGAATCCTTGTGCATCTCCGGGGTGAGAGCGTTCATATCTTTTAAAACACTGGAAAGCCCCGAGATATTATCACGGATGCGGTCGTATAGGTCCATGTCGTCCCGGATGCCATGTAAATTCGCAGGGTCCAGGGATTTCATGGCTTCGGCCAATTCAGACCGCTTGCCTTCCCAATATTTGACGTATTCTATTCTTTTTACGGGGTCGTAAATATTTGCATCCGCCAAAACGATCGGGAAGATGCGGTCATGGAAGCGTTTGTTTTCTGCGATCTCGATCAACTCGAACATGCAGTTGGGGGAGCGCAGATATTTGTCGCTGATGACCACGATCACGCTGCTGCCCTGCCCGATGCGCTCCATGAATTCCTTGATGGATCCCTTGTATTCCAGGTCGCGCTTGTCACGCGTGATCTTGATTCCGCGTTTTTGCAGAGCTTTGTCAATTTGATCGACAATTTCTTCACGTTCACCGCCCCATGCGTACGAAATAAAAACGGTCTGTTCGTAATTTGACATGCAGAATCTCCTTGCTAATTTTTTCATTGTCCACCCTTTCATTTGATTATAGGTTTTCACACCACTGCTGTCAATCAATGTATCGTAGCCGAATGTACCATGCCCGTCGTTATTTTTCGAAACTGCCTACGATCCTCAAAATATCGAATCCCTCCGCCAGCGGACGTTCCGCCAGCGCGCCATGACGTACCATGATCGAGCGGGTCAACTCGGAGTTGAAATAATAGCGGTCGCGGTAGGTTTCGTACTCAGCCAGGGCGTTGATCTTGGCATTCACATCCTCTTCGGTGACTTCCACCAAAAAGTGTGGAAAAAATCCGTATGAGGAGCGTACGACGTCAAACCCCAGAACCGTGATGCCGCGGAACGCGCGCAGGGCTTCATCGGTCATGGTGTTGTGATCCTGATGCACATCCTGTTTTGAGTGGGTGAAGATCAGATCAGGGTTGAATTCCTTACGCAGTTTCAGAAAATATTCGAGGATCTCCTGCCGTGCATCAGGAAAGACGCGGGTGGTGAACGGGCCGAGAATGATCTTCTCTTCGGGCACTCCCAATATCTTCATGGATTTGAGGTGCTCACCTTTGACGTTGCTCAACTCAGGGTTTTTCTGATTGTCTGAGAGCGTTACACACAGTACGTCGGTCTCTTTGGCGATGTGATGCAGCAAGGCGCCGCATCCCAACTCGATATCGTCGGGATGCGCGCCAAGGAAGAGCACTTTTTTACCGTAAAAATTCATCCGTTTTTGTCCGCTTTCCGCTTCACAATCCGTTTTACTATTTGGTCGCGAGAATGCCGCCAACGACCTTGGTCATCACCAGTTTGCCGTCACGCTCAAACCAGCGTGTAGCCACAGACTCGATCTTGCCGATCAAGGCTTCGTATTCATCCTTGCCATTGAACATGGATGTCCACAGTTTACGGTCTTCGCCCAGCGAGGCGCGGACATAATCAATGAACGGAGACACCTCAGGGGAAGGTGAGGTGGTTCTCGAACTTGTGCAACTCGGTCTTCGCAAAGATCCCGTCGATGGTGTTGAAAATATCGCCCTTGAAGCGCGATGACCCAGGCATGGGCGGGATGGCGGCGCCGGTGGCTTCCTTGATGATGTCGTAGAACATTTGCTTGTTCTCGGGCAATGGTCCGGAGACGAAAAGCCGTCCGCCTGGATTTAGCACCCGATGAGCCTCACCAAATGTAAAGTCCAGATCAGAGGCGTAGTAGATGGCGAATGCGCTGGTACACAGGTCAAAGGTGTTATCCGCAAAGTTAAAGGGCTGGTTGAAATCCAAAAACTGGAAATCGATGTTCGCGCCTGTGTTTTTGTTTTTCTCGCGCGCCTTATCGAGCAGTTCATTCGAAAAGTCACCACCTGTGATCTGTGCGCCGCCCTTGGTGTATTCATTGAAAAGGAAGCACAATTTGCCAGCGCCGCAGCCTACATCTAAAATTTTCATGCCAGCCTGGGGTTTGAGCAGGTCGTTCGTCCAGACATCGATATTGGCCGAGCCGTATTTTTCGTGGATGTCAATGCGCATCAGCAGGTCTTTGCTGGGTTCCTGATAATCAATTTTCATTTTGTCTCCTGGTTGGTAGTGACGACTACAGTCGTTTATAAAATATTCTGTGATTATACCAAAACAAAATCAAAATTCAGTTACTGAATTTTGAAGCGGTGATCTCGTCCTGAGCAGAACGACGATTCCTTTTCGAGGAGTGCAGTCTAAGGACAGGTTTTATAAAAATATCTGTCGAATTGTCCGTGCCTTTGACTACGTTCGGCGGGGATTACTCATGATAAAATTCGCGCACTGGAGTCAATATGGCAAGCAAAATACAACCTGTAAAAGGCACGAGAGAATTCTATCCCGAGCAGATGGCGCTGCGGAATTTCATTTATGAAAAAGTCCGCGCAGCCTCTCAGAAATTTGGGTATCAGGAATGGGACGCACCCTTTATTGAACCGATCGATCTGTACGCGGCGAAATCGGGGGAGGAGCTTGTCAAGAAGCAATCCTTCACATTCACTGACCGCGGCGGTGATTTTGTCACCCTGCGCCCCGAACTCACACCAAGCCTTGCGCGCATGATCGCGGCGAAGCAGGGTGAATTAACATACCCCTTGCGCTGGTGGTCGTTCGGTCCGTTCTGGCGCTACGAACAACCGCAAAAGGGACGCTCGCGCGAATTCTTTCAGTGGAATATCGACATGCTGGGAGTCAACTCTCCCGAAGCGGATGCGGAATTGATCGCTGTTGCGGCGACATTCCTGCGCTCGGTCGGGCTGACCCCGGAACGGGCTGCCATTTACGTGAATAATCGGCGCCTCATGGACTCTGAATTCGATACCCTCGGCATCGTCGCTGAAAAAAGACTCGACGTTTCCAACCTCGTTGACCGACGCACGAAAATGGACTCTGCCAAATGGGATGCGTACGCGCTTGAACTTGGCTTAAGTCAGGCACAATTGGATGGCTTGAAGAACATTCTCGGCAATTTCGATTTATGGAAAAACAGCGATGAACTGGTGCGCCTCTTTGCCACACTGGAGGCGTTGGGTGTCAGGGACTATGTGAAATTCGATCCGAACATCATGCGCGGTCTCTTGTATTACACGGGCACGGTCTTTGAGGCCTTCGAGACCAGCGGTTCTTTGAAACGCGCGATCATGGGCGGCGGACGGTACGACAACCTCTTGGCTGATGTGGGCGGACAGCCGCTTTCAGGCGTTGGCTTTGCAATGGGCGATGTGGTGGCGGGCATCATTTTACAGGAGGCTGGCCTTCTGCCTGAATTTGTCCCTACGCCTGCCGCGGTTCTGGTGACTGTCTTCGACGAATCAATGTGGCTGAAATCGTTTGAATTGGCAGCGCAGCTTCGTGATGCGGGCGTGAACGCCATGGTCTTTCCTGAACCAGCGAAACTGCAAAAGCAATTCAAGTTTGCAGACAAGATGAAGATCAAACTTGCGCTGACGGTTGGTCCCGACGAAGCGGCCAATGCCCAGGTGGCGATCAAAAACCTGATGACTGGCGAGCAGATTACGGTGAAGCGCGAAGCGGTCGTTTCTGAGATCCAAAAAATAGTCGGCTAAATCATGTCCATTTCACTTCGTCCTGTTACGGCTGAAAACTGGCGCGCCCTGATCAAGTTGAAGGTGCGCGAGGATCAAAGCCATTTTGTGGCATCGAATCTATATTCCATTGCCGAGGCGCAATTTGGATTTGATGATGAAGGCCATTGGGATCTCTTCCCGTTCGGCGTGTATGACGGTGAAAAGCCTGTCGGCTTTTTGATGTATTGTTTCAACTTCAATCATTCGCGGTATCAGGCTTTCATTTTGCGCCTGATGGTGGATGAGAAGTTTCAAGGCAAAGGATATGGCCGCGAGATCATGACGCAGGCTTTGGATCGTTTCCGTACCGATGAGAGAATCAAGAGCGTGGGCATTAGTTATGAGCCTGAAAATGAAGGCGCGCGAAAACTATATGCCAGCCTGGGTTTCGTGGAACCTGGGGAATTGCTGGAAGGCGAGACCCTCGCGGTGTTGAATCTGCGGTGAATTGTGGTAAAATTTTGCCGCTTCAAATATGGTGCCTGTAGCTCAATGGCAGAGCGCTACACTGTGGCTGTAGATGTTGAGGGTTCGAAACCCTTCAGGCACCCCTCGAAAGACCCTAAAGGTAAAGAAAACCTTTGGGGTCTTTATGTAAGGTAAAATAGCACCCATGCCAAAAACTATCAACGTACTTTTCCTTGCGGCGGAAGCCGAACCTTTTATCAAAGTGGGGGGATTGGGCGATGTGGCTGGTTCCCTGCCGCGTGCTTTGCGTGCTCTCTCGAACGATGAGATTACGTTGGATGTGCGCCTTGTGCTGCCGTACCACCCGGTGATAAAAGCCGATAACCTCAAGCCTGTGGGAATGTTCTCGATTCCGCGCGGCAGCTCCGAGGTCCAGGTGGAGGCGTTTGAAACAACCTTGAAGGGCATGCCCGTTTACTTTATCAACGGCGACGCGATTCGCGCCAATGGCTCGGTCTATTCGCTGGATGCAAAGCTGGATGCCGAGAAATATACCTTTTACTCTATCGCTGCACTTGAATTATCCCGCCAGATCAACTGGTTTCCCGATGTGGTTCACGGCAATGACTGGCATACCGCATTGAGCCTGTATTACTCGCTGACCAAACGCTGGGAGGAAGGTGCGCGTCATGTGGCGTCTGTGCTCACGCTGCACAACCTTCCATTTATGGGCCCCGATGTGAGCGAAATTTTGAATAGCTACGGCTTGAAGCTGGCCCAAACCGACCTGCCCGATTGGGCGCGCGTAATGCCCCTGCCGCTCGGCCTGTGGTCGTCTGATGCGATCGTGGGCGTTTCACCGACTTATGCAAAAGAGATTCTCACTGAGGAATACGGTTGCGGCCTGAATGAGTTTTTGCAGCTGCGCCACGAAACGTTGAGCGGTATTCTTAACGGATTGGACACCGACTCTTTCAACCCTGAAACGGACACTGCCATCGGTGTGAATTTCGCCCTGGAAACACTTGAAAAACGCGCCGCCAATAAAAACCTTTTACAGGCCAGGCTTGGGCTGCCCCAAGAATCTGAGATACCCCTGTTTGCGATCATCTCGCGCATGGATGTTCAAAAAGGTGTAGACCTCGCCTTTAGCGCACTCAACACCATGAAACGCTTGAACTGGCAGGCTGTCATTTTGGGGACAGGCGACCCGAAGCTCGAAGAAGCGGCGATGAAATTGCAAAAACTTTTTCCTGAACGAATCAAAGTAGAAACACGTTACGATGCGGGACTCGCGCGTCAAATTTACGCGGGCTCCGATATGTTCCTCATGCCTTCGCGTTATGAACCCTGCGGCCTCTCGCAAATGATCGCCATGCGTTATGGATGCGTCCCAATCGTCCGCGCGGCGGGCGGGTTGAACGACACCGTCCGTCACGGCGTGACGGGTTTTGTTTTCGAAAAGGCACATCATTTGTCTTTGGTGGCTGCGGTCAAGAACGCCCTGAAAGTTTTTGCGAACCACGAACAGTGGCAATCCCTTCAACGTGCAGGCATGGCCCAGGATTTCTCCTGGGAGAACTCCGCGCGACAATATCTTAATCTCTATCTCTCCCTCATTAAATCATGACCTTCAAACGCTCCTCTGGAATCCTCCTTCACCCAACAAGCCTGCCTTCCCCATATGGCATCGGCGACCTCGGTCCGCAATCATTTCGATTCGTGGACTGGCTTTCTTCAACAGGCTGCAAGCTCTGGCAGGTGCTTCCGCTCGGCCCCACAGGCTACGGTGATTCGCCTTATCAAGCCTTTTCTGCTTTTGCGGGAAACCCATATTTGATCAGCCCTGACGATCTTTTTGCTGATGGATTATTGACTCAGGAAGATCTCGATGGGATGAAAGACCTGCCCGCCTCAAAAGTGGACTTTGGCCTGTTCATTCCCAAAAAGCTTGATCTTTTGCAAAAGGCATTTTCCCGCTACCAATCCAACCCCGAGCATTTGCGCCAGGCCTTCGATTATTTCTGCGCTGAAAATGCCTCCTGGCTTGATGATTACACCCTCTTTATGGCTTTGAAGGAAGCCAACGGCGGCGGCGCCTGGAATGGCTGGCCCGAAGCCCTGCGCAAGAGAAAGAAGACCGCTTTGAGCAAGGCACAAAAAGAGCTTGGCGAAAGCATCACGCGCTATGCCTTTTATCAATTTATCTTTTTCCGCCAGTGGAACAAGCTGCGCACCTACGCAAATGAACGCGGAATTCAGATCATTGGTGACATTCCCATTTTCGTCGCTTATGATTCGTCCGATGTATGGTCGCATCCCGAGTTATTCTATTTGGATCGGGAAGGTAATCCAACTGTCGTGGCGGGTGTGCCGCCGGATGAGTTTTCTTCGACGGGGCAATTGTGGGGTAATCCGCTTTATAAATGGGATGTACACAAAAAGGAAGGCTATGCATGGTGGCTGTCGCGTGTGCGTTCGTCCCTGCAGATCTTCGACATTTTACGCTTTGACCATTTCCGCGGTTTTGCTGGTTATTACGAGATCCCAGCCGATCATGCCACAGCCGAATTTGGTCGCTGGGTCACGGGTCCTGGTAAAGACCTTTTCCGCGCCGTCGATAAATTTCTCGGCGATGGCTTGATCACACACGGCACAGGCCTGCCTGTGATCGCCGAAGACCTCGGCCTTGTCACTCCCGATGTGATCGAACTTCTCGCTGCTTTTGACCTGCCCGGCATGAAAGTTTTGCAGTTTGCCTTTTCTGGCCCGGATAATCCTTTCCTGCCGCATAACTATGTTCCCAACAGCGTGGCCTACACAGGCACACACGATAACGATACCGCACGCGGCTGGTTCGAGCATGCCGCAGCCCACGAACGAGAATTTGCCCAACGCTATCTTGGCGTGGATGGTAACGACTTTGCATGGGACTTGATCCGCGGTGTCTGGAAATCCGTTGCGGTAATGGCTATCACTCCCATGCAGGACCTGCTCAACCTCGGCAGCGAAGCCCGCATGAACTTCCCCAGTAAACTCGGCGGTAACTGGGAATGGCGCATGGGTGAGCAAGACCTGCGCGAAGACATCGCCGCGAGACTGCGGGATTTGAATTGGTTGACTTATAGATAAACAAAGCGCCTCGAAAGAGGCGCTTTGTTTATCTATTTTGAGAATTGTTTTATCCCCCAAAATTTGTACCTTTATATTAGGGCAGAATCGTGTACACAGCGCCTGCCTTTTCAAAGAGCGTTTGTTCGCGCTGATCGCGGATCTGACATTCCAATCCAACTCCCCCGCTTCCTGGGGCAGGTTCAGAAAATGCGATCACTTCGAAGGCATAAACTCCGTCGGCAAATTGATCGAGCGCCATGCCGCTATCAAACCCATCTGGAGTGCCCAGTGCGAATCCGCCAAAGTCCGCAAATGGGATGAGGTGAGCGGCTGTTTTGATACCGTTCGAGCCAAAGTATCCAGATAATTCGATTTGATAGAACCCTAGTTGGGGCGAGCCGCCTGGGTCAAATCCGGGCGCGGGTGTGACTGGATCCCAGGTGACCCCCAAGCCTGCTGTATCAACGCTTGTTGATACATTTTGCGGTGGTCCCATTGTGCAGCCAAACCAAATGTCCATTGTCGTTGAACCAGGTATCGGCTGTCCAAAAGCATCGAGCAGGGTAAAGCGATAGTTGGTGCTTGTTTGGGGAAGTCCAGGCAGGTTGGTCAGGAAACGGAATTCATTGATGAAATCCACAAAGGGTGAAAACAGGTCTGTGTAGAACGGGACTGTCAAAAAACTTCCGTCAGGCGCCTCGACCTTCATGCCCGAAGACACAATATTGGTGTAGCCCTCCAGGAGGGTGCCTTCATTCCTTTCTTCATCTGAATTGATATTTACGCCTGCATACACATCTGGGTGAAAGAACAAATTGTTATTTACCTGAACAGCAGGGCATTTGGGGTTGCGGCGGTCGTGGTGGATTGCTGACCAATTGCCTTGCTGGTCAGCGGTTTCCCAAGTGCCGCTGGCAAGATCATCCTTGACCTTTGCGGCAGATGTGCTTCCTGTGCCGACCAGTTTGATTACGAAGGCTTCGGAATTCGTGGCGGCGGTTCCAAAGAGAGTCAAGGCAAATTGCTCATTGCCAGTAATCAGCACTTGAGCTGATATTGGTGTGTAATAGGCGTTCTGCCCCACAGCTATGCATCCTCCATAGATCACAGTTAGTGGATCGTTTGGATCTGATTCGAATTTGTTTAGTAGAAGTGTGAAAGACTGGTTATCGCCTCGCAGGTTTGCGATTTCCCCATCCCAACGGCCGCGCAGGTGATCCACGCCATTGGGTGTCGCGGCCAATACGGAAACTGGCGTTCCGAAAGTCGCTAATACCATTGCCAATAGAACAAACATATTGGCAAAGCATCTGGTAAACATGGATACCTCCTTTGTATGTTAAAAGTTTATAGACAATTGGGAAATGTATTTTTTGCCATTCACCTCCAATCAAATGTGGCTCCTTTTTTAGTATACATTTTATTGGAGGTGAATACAATATGAGCTGATTCTTTTTCAACGCGAATCGGCGTGCACCTTGTAGCCCGCCTATCCTGGTTTGGCATCTGGGTATGAAAATTTTAATTTGCACTGCTCCAAATTTATTTGTCAGACACTTGAAACAATGTGATCTGCATTCCGTCAGGGTCTTGAAGCCGAACGTTGGTATCGCCCCATGGGGTGACAATGGGCGGGTGAACCAGCGTCGCTCCATGTGCAAGCAGACGTTCCATGGCTGCCTTTAGGTCTGGCACTTGAAGTGCGAACCGAATCTGTCCGCTGATTCGTTTGCCTGCTTCGATCTGGTCGATCGTCTGTGCTTGTGTTTCGTCGAATATCTCAAGGGTGGCACTGCCCATGTTGAGGATCAGCGCCTGCCCCTGACCGTTGTCCCAGATCGCGGCAGGTTCGATCCCGAGTCCATCACAATAGAATTTAACCAGACGTTCATAGTCGTTGGTTGTGACCGCGACACGCAATTCGATCACAGGATGATTTTGATTCGACATATTTGTTGGATCCTTTTTCGTAAATTATCAACGTCAGCGGCTTGAATTGACTAAAAACGCGGCGAATTCCACTTTCATCATCTGGGCACTGCTGTGGGTTGCAGAGGGTGCTATTTTAAATCCTGTAACCAAAGTTGTGTATCTTCTGCCTTTACCACTCGCTCTGCCTCAAGGATTAGCATATTCAGGCTTCTTCTGCGCCTGAATGGAGCATTAGGCGGTAAATAAGAATCAGGCAAAGGCGTTTGTTGACTGTTGTGCGATATATTGAGGCAGGGTGACCAGCGCTGGATAAGTAACCGCTCAGAAGCATTTAATTCATTTCTGACAACACTGAATTGCTCGGATTGTGAACTCAATAATTCGATCGTAAAGCTCATTGATTTTGGCCAATTACACCAGACAAAACGGCCAACCATTGAGTGGCCTTTGAAACCACTGATCAAATGTTCCCAGACGCGGGCAAAGGCAAGAAAAGATTGGCCAACATAGAATACGACGTTTTCGTCTCGTAGTAGATATAGATCCAGGCCTTTCCAGGATGCAGGGCATTGTTCGACGAGCAGGAACCGCTTTAACGGAATTACGATATTTTGATTACTCATGGCGATTGCATATTAAAAACAAAAAACTGCTTCTTTGTTGAGTTGAGTATGAAAATCAAACAGGCTAATGGCTTGTGTTTACCTGCTATGACGACTGGAGTACTCCGTGCAGATATTTGACAATGATAGTTTCATCAGGTGGGTAGTTTTGAGGCGCTACCGATGTGAGTTGCGCGAGAATGCACAGCCAGGTTTCTCCAGCACGGATATAAGTGTCCGTGTAGCATGTCATTCCTTGAATTTCTACATCGCTGCGGACTCGAGTCCATCTGTTTGTGGCGCTCACTAGTGCAACATCCCCTATCAGAGTAATTCGCTCGTCGCGCATATCCCAATATGTTATGACACCAGGGTCAAAACCGTTGCCCATTCCTCTAAGTATGAAGCACGGTCCATGTGGCCGCCCTGTGTGTCAATGGTTCTAAATAAGGGATGCAGGATGGCGTTATGTGATGAAACATCATTTGTGACAAAGTTGTGAATGAAACGCTTGTTGAGAGTACTTAGTGTTGCAATGTCTGCTTGGACGGATGTCATAAAACTTCTCCTTGAAATGTTGATGGCGTTTATAACCTGCGTTATTTGTTGGTATAGGCAATTATAGATTCGCATTCTAAATCGGAAAACTGCATTTTTGCAACCCCCAAATATGATGGTCTTTTAATCTCACCTGAAGCCGAGTGATGAGCGCCTTACGCCCACGAAAGAGGTGAGTGGACCTAGGCTCTGCTTGTTAGTCCTGTATCGTAACCATAAGATGTAAAAAATAAGAACTTACTTTAGTATTAATTGATGAGATGACAGCAAATCGATAATTAGCGCTACATCTGCTCCAGCATGAAAGAGTACGGCCCCAATCAGGCTTCCAGTTTTTATCATTATCAGACTGCCGATAACGCCAATCATAACTAACGCGATCGTGAAGATAATTAAATTGGCTGGTGTGTAGCTGACATCGATGTGCGCTAGAGTAAATACCAATGTTGTCACAAATACGGCGGCGATAACGCCGATGTTTTCTTGGAAACTTTTTAAGAATATTGCCCGATACACTAGTTCTTCCCTAAATCCGTTTGCAAGGCTAAAAACTAACATCATTGGAATTGCTGCTCCAATTACCTTGGTTTCCAAACCCTGGCCTAATGCTTGTAAGACTCCAAATCCGCCAAGGAGTAAAAATCCTATGAGGCCAACAATAATTCCCCAATTCCCCTCACTCCATTGAAGATAAATTGTGGATAGTTCTTGATTTGAAATCAACCAGCCACTGATCACCGGCAGGGAAACCAGTAATGTACTGATTACCATTGTGTATGCAAAGCCTGATAATTCTTTGGCGTTCAAGGAAAATAGATCTTTAAATCTTCCAGTCAGGTAGAAATCCAACATCCAGCCCATAGAAACCAGGAAAAAAGCCCAGAAAACGTTTTTTTGATTTGGAAGATATCTTTGCGATAAGAAATACATAATCAGAAAGGGGATTGGCAAACCGATCTTGTAAATATCTTGAAATTTCTCGGGAATTGATTTCAAAAAGTTTAGACCCAAGAGAAAAATCAAACCTCCAAGTATCCCATAGAGAACAGACCATAATATTTGCATGCCCATTTTTTGCATTTGGATTCCTCTTGTTGATTTTCGCCTTATTGTCCGTTAATTATAGTCCTTTGGCAGCCAACAGTTTGTGTTACTTGCAAAGCGGGTGGATGTGGATAAAGCTCATTATATGGAATATTCTTTGGCGTACGAATCATTGAGAGTGATGTACTTTTGGGATACTGGTCAAGCCTCGGTTATTTTTCCGTGAGTTGCCATTGTTTTTCAAAGGTAATTAAAGCGGGCTTCCGTACATAGCCTATTTTTTCATTCATAGCCAGCATCGGTTTGTTTTTGGCGTCATTCTCCGCCTTGATGAGGACGTACCCACTAGACTGGGCATATGCGATTGCCCGTATTTTCATCGCCAACCCAATTCCTTGGTGCCGATATTGAGGTTTAACCCCCGTCAAGCCTTGATAAAGGGAAACATTTTTTTCGGATAATAAAAGATGACTCAGACCAATGAATTCTTCCCCTTTTGTCGCGACAAAAAAACCTTCTGGAAGAGCAGAAGGTCCTGTGATGGCATATTCGACATACTTTTCAAGTCCTCTTCGTCCGATGCCAGCTGCCAGATCTCCCGGCACACTCAGGCTGATTTCCCAATCTAGATCGTACAGTTTTTGATTTCGTTCGGGGTCATTTTCCAACTCCGAGAGTGTTTTGATTTCGATGCCATTATCTCGAAAACGATCCTCCAACCCTGCGAAGTGAGTCGGGTCAAAGGTTTGAACATTTAGTTCGGAAGGAACATCGCGGATGACCTCTTGAAAACTGCGCTTTTTCAGAAAACGGATACTTTGGGGGCGGTCTTCGGTTGTGCGGGTTCGTATTGCTAGAGGATCGAATTGCTGTAGCCCCTGCATGATGGTTTCGTAAAGCGCGGAGCCAATGCCACCTTTCTGATGCTTGGGGTGCACTCCAATCCAAATCATGAATTTTTGAGGGTGGGCGAACCAATTGGACTGTGTGAAATAACCTGCCCCAATGACCTCATCTTTCTCGATGGCAACCCAGCGCTGAGTCTTGAATTTTGGGTCACGCAATCGGTCTCCCTCAATGAAATCCGAAGCGGAGAGGTGTAGCTCCGGGTCAACAGAATTGTAGAGCGTAGCAATTCCTGGGTAATGATCGGGTGTGGTTGGAAGGATCTTCATTTTCTTTGTCCATGTTATAGGAAAACGGCTGACGCGTAGAAAATGCCAACAAAGGTTTGTTAAGGATGGTGTCGTTCGAATTTAAGATCGGCATGTTTGCTTTTTACCTTTTTAAAACCTGCTCTCTGCAGAACAGCCATGGACTCTGAGTTTGTAGGACTGGTGTATGCAATGATAGTATCTAGTTTCAATGTGTCAAACCCAAAAGCGACAATGAGTTTGACTGCTTCGGTCATAATGCCGAGACCGCGATACAAGGGGCGTAAAATATAGCCAATTTCACCTTTGTTTCGGTCGAACCCGCGATAATAACCGCAAGTTCCTGCAAGTTCGGATGAGTCTTTCAAGAAGATGCCCCAATGCAGCGATTTGCCATTCCTAACGTCAACGTTGATCTGTTCGAGGACATTAATGGCTTCCGTTGTATTCGTCGCGAAGACGCCGTTATATACCGATATATCCACTATTGAAGCAACGTCATGGGACTCGATTTCTTTTAGAGTGAGCCTGTCGCTGGTAATGACTGGCGTTTTTGCAAGACGATGTTTAACGAGAGTGAGTTTTGAGTTCAAGCAAGGAATCCTTTGTAAAGTTGATATGTGTCTTTACTAACAATTTTGAATATCACTCATGATTTCGACCTTGATGCCATCTATTTCTAAAGAGCCAAAGTAAGAGCGTATCTATTTGGAAGCTGAGAAATGAACCATTCCATGGGCCCCATGCGGGTTGGTCTGAATGTCTATGTCGTGGACTTCAATATCCACGCCTTGCAAAGCCATTCCTAAACTTCCTGTAACAACCCAACTGTTCTGACAATCGTTCAATTGGGCGCAAATTTTGCGAAGTGTACTGAGGTAATGCAACTCAATCATGGGATTGTTCCTTTTGCAAAATCCCTTTTAATAACTATTTTAGTATATTTTTTTTGCTTTTCAAGCAGCTCTATTTGGCACGGGCAGGCTAACGGTTTGCATTCGCGAACCTGCCCTGCGGGTTGTGACACTGGAGTGGGTTTGTGGGCGCGCGCAGTGGGCCACCCCCCCCCCCCCCCGCCCCCCCCCCCCCTCCCGTCAGTTTGAAGTAAAAGCACCCTGTAAACACGAAAATGCCCGCCTCATAAAGGCGGGTATTTTTTTGAGAAGCAGACAAGCTGAAGAATATCTTTGTTTTTAATCTAAAAGTGAACCGGGGATATTCCCGCCATTTGCGGCAATTTTCTTGAAGAGAGCTTTTCGTAGCGACTCGTTTTTTTCTGCGCTTCCGCTTTTAAAACTAGCGTCAACACCCAACTCGGTTGCCAGTGCATCTCGGTTTTCCCTGCTGCTGTTTGCGCCGATCAACTTCAAAAAATCGATAACGGAAGTTTTCCATTCAAGACCACTGCCCTTTGCCAGTTTATCGAGTTCGGCAGTAAGGTTAACATCGGATATGGTATTGGCACCGGGAACCAAGCCTTTGATCTTTCCAAGAATTTTGTTGAAGATATCAGTAAATATGCTCATATTACACTCCTTTTGGGTTATGTGTTATTCAATATGATCATACAATAGACACTTCTCGTCCGCATCCATCGACCGGGGAGTGTTGAACTCCACCACTTGGGGGGCAGGAGCAATTATTGACCTGATTTGAGGGAATAAAAGTGGATACTCTCAACTTGATGTCCCCAGCAGCCTGCCCTGAGCTTGTCGAAGGGCCTAGTATGCGCTGTGTTAGGTGGCTTTTGATTGTTGGATCACTGTGCAATGCATACAAATGAAAGCCAATTTCTCTTAGTTTGTGATGAGTCTATCTTGAGAATAGTAAACTTGTTGGTAGACAATATATTCCTCATCTCGTTTTCTTGATATCGTGCAAAAAACGTTTTGTGCCTGGAATGGAGCCATCATCTCCACGAGGTGCAGTTGGGTCTACAGTCATGACCTCAACCGTAATTTTGCTTCCAATCTCGACATACTCATCGCTTACAACAATGATATTGTAAGTATCTGGATAATTTAATGAATATCCATATTTTGAATTGTTGTAGATATTTTTTAGAGCTGTCTGCGGTAGTGGGATGGATGTATTGGTAACGGGAAAAGTAAGAGGCGTTGAGGAGTATTAGAGATTGGTAAATTACTACAAGCAGAGAGAATAACCACTAACAAGATTACGATAGACTTTTTCATACCCCCCCCCTTGTTTAGAATGTAAGTATTTAGTCCTTGAATTAGCGACTTTTAAACATAAAAAATTATTATGCAATGATTGTATTCCGTTGCACAAGGGGCGTGCTTAACAGTTGGTGTTACCTGCGCTGGGGCGGGTATTACTTCCAATAAAAAGCGATTCCGCCTGGCAAGCCATTGCTGGTGCTAAAGATAAATACTTTTGTCACTTCTTTAAATTGAGACAAATTTGTTGGAAGTGCTTGTTCAACACCATCAAAACTTACAACCTGAAATCCCCACCCCCTGACAATCCCATCTTTGTAGTTTGGGCTGTAATTTGGGCATTTTTCTATAAAAGTACAAAAACTTTTTAAGTAATACTTTCCGTCGTGCGAGACAATAAGCGGCATATCACCCCATTCTTGAAAAATATCATCTGGTTGTATCTCGGCAGGCAGGTTTTGTAAATCAATCAGTTTCATAAAGTATGAAATTTGATCTGAAATAGTTACATATCCAATTAGAACGATTTTATTATCGCTGACTTTTTCGGCAATTGAAACGTGAATTTTCCCGTTTTTTATTTCTTTGGAAAGTGTAGCGAGAGTAACAATTTGTGAATTGAGCGTGTCATATTGCCAAGCAAGTGCGTCATTCCAGTTTGACGGAAATGGAATGGCTGATATCTTTGCCTTATCCTTTTCCAAGATAATAAAATCTTGCAGAACCTGTACGGCATTAAATTTACTTAATATGCCCGTAGATACAGGCGCGAATGTTGCGGACTCTACGTTGTATGAATCTTTGCCGCCATAAATTGAAAACATTGTTCTGCTATCGGGAAACCAGTTAGTAAACCCGCTTTCATAAGAATTGGATGTCCCATCTTTTGTAGAAAAATAAGATTTTTGAAGTTGACCGTCTTCCCAAAGCACATCATACATGACGTATTCGCTGTCGTATGACCATTTAACATATTTTAGGGAATTTATTATTTCTGGTGTGCCGCCTTTGGGTGGATAATCGCCTAATTTTTTAGATTTTCCTGTTTCCAAATTGAACAAAAGAACATTCATCCTGGATGTGGCGGGGTCGGAATAAAGAATATTTTTTCCATCAGGAGACCAGAAAATATTTCCAGTTTGATAGTCTGCCGAGAGGGGTATTTTGAACAAAACCTCCCCCGTGAAAAAATCTCCGATTATGATACACGAGCCGCAATTGCCAGATGCATAAAATGCAACGAGCAATTGTCCCCCGCCTATTGGAATAGGCGTGACGGTGGGGGATGGTTCGGATGTGTTTGTGGGTAATGCTGGTAGGGTAGCAATAGTAGTCTTGGAAGGTTCGACTGATGGAACTTCAGTTGATGTAATAGAAGGATTTGAAGAACAAGCCGTCAAAATGATTGCGATAATAAAAAAGATAACTTTTTGTTTCATACTTTTCCCTTTTGAATTTTCTTTGTCTTACTTGTGACTTTTGTTGTGCACTGGTGTGCCAAATGGTTGTTGCTGCCTTGTGGGTGGGCGTGGACTCTGCCTGGGAGCAGTATAAACTCGAAGCTGGGAAAATGCTTGAAAATGCGGACGAATCCCACCTGTCCAGTGCACGCGGTGTTAGGCAGTTTTTGTTCATAAAGTGACAATGGGTTTCCAATTACTTTTCCCAGATTCGGTCTCGCCGGGATCATCGCTGTATTTCCCATCACCACGCACAGACAAAACAGAATTATCGGGTTTATAAAGAGACCAAATATCCCCATCGTTTTTTATGCTTATTCGTCGAATGGACAGTATAGCACCGAGGTCGAAATCCAATCGCGTTGTCGATGTTTGTGGATCAACACTGGCATGAATTAATTTTTGACCATCTAAACGAGTAAGAGCCATGTTTTTTCTTTTGTATGAAGTATCACCTGTCACTTCGTCATAATCTTTTATGGAAACTTTCCAATAACCATTTAATATCCAGAAAAACCATTCCCCATGCAGAGCTACACTTCTGTACTTGAAAGAATCACTCATCTTTTTGCTACTTGATTTCACTTTTCGCGGTTCACGAATACTCAAAGAGGGTTGCCCGAAATTCATGCTTAAGTTGAGGTTGGCATCCCAATTTACTTTCCAGCAAACTACGCCATGCAATTCTTGAAATTTAGATTCAACAATGTTCATTAACTACCTGTGATTTGCAAGGAACTGCCCAACGGTTTGCGTTACCTGCGCTGGGGCGGGGACGGCGAAGCCGTCCAACTGGAAAAATGCTAAGGCGTGGAAAACTGCTTGGGATGTGCGCAGAATCCCCAGCGTCAGGTGCACGCTGTGTTGGGCGTTTTTTGTTGCGCAAGCATCTTGATTGAAAGAGGTATTACTACCACAGGGCAATTTATTACATAAACCTGGGTTTTTGGCAATACTAAACCACATTCTTTCTAACTTTGCGTCTAAATCTTTCGCTATACCACTCTTCCCCGCGCCCCGTCGATTGCCAGCCATCGTTTACAAGTTTCTTAA
>JADKEA010000005.1 GCA_016718275.1 Candidatus Villigracilis affinis | reverse complement strand
CTATTTCATCGCCCTAAAAAGAAAGGGAAAACCAGCACAAATGTATTGTATTTAGTAGGTGAATGGCGTGTTCTTGAGAAAAAAATATATGACACTGACTCGTATTCAGATGACAATGGAAAAATGGTATCAATTCCATCATCAAACCCTTATGTATCTGAAACTTATGGCTTTGTAACAGATTTTAGAGTCTCCATCAGTGTCTGCGAAGAATGTATTAGATTTGAGCGCCGAAACAACTCTTCAAGTAAAGATGTTATTGCTAGACACCTTGCAGAACCAATGATAAAAGTATTTTTTCCTAATCACGAATACCTTGAAGAAAATGCGGTACGCACTAGAATTGAACACACAAAATATTAGAGTAGTGAGTTGCTACATATCGGGTTGCCCAACAAAGCGTGCACCCGACGCTGGGGATTCTGCGCAAATCCCAAGCAGTTTCCTACGCCTCAGCATTTTCCCAGTTGGACGGCTTCGCCGTCCCCGCCCCAGCGCAGGTAACGCAAACCGTTGGGCGTTCGAGTCTCTCAATCATCGGAATAAGGAGGTTACAAATGAGAATTGCTCTCAAGACTTCTATTGCGTTGATCATCACAGCGTTTGTGCCAATGGTGCTGTCTTTTCTGATCGGTGCCCTTTTTGTGGTAGCAGACATTTTCAGCCAGTTTTTTTCGGGAACCTTGCTAGCAAATTTGGATGACCTATTCATCAGTGCACTTGGGTTGGTGTTGATCGACATCTTCATGGTTGCTCCCGTTTCGTTTGGGCATGTTTTCTGGCTCGGGCTGCCCCTCCTCCTGCTGAGTTGGCAGTTTCGAGCCATTCGTTGGTGGTCCACGCTTCTCCTTTCGTTTATCATAGGAGCCGTCCCTACCGTCCTTTATTGGTTTTTCTATATAACTCTGAGATTGGAGGAGGGGAAGATATACTTCTTGCAGATGGAGAATATGAATTCTTCCAATCTGGCCATCACAGCCACCTTGGCAATCATCATGGGTGGTTTCGGTCTGAGCGGAGGTCTTGCCTTCTGGTTTTTGTGGAGATATTGGGCAAGCCCTGACTCACCCTATGGTCGTCCCTTATCTGAATTACCGGAAGTTGAAATTAAGCCGTTAAGTCACGATCCATGAAAAAAAACGCCCAACAAAGCGTGCACCTGACGCTGGGGAGTCTGCGCACATTCCAAGCAGTTTTCTACGCCTTAGCATTTTTCTGGCTGGACGGCTTCGCCGTCCCCGCCCCAGCGCAGGTAACGCAAACCGTTGGGCAGTTCCTTGCAAATAGAGACATAAACCATGCATCCCAAGCAAAATCGAAGTCATAATTGGAAAGTTCTTCTGATTGGTGGTAGTTCTGGCGTTGGAAAAACGGTGGTTGCCCGTGAACTTGCGAATTATCTATCCTTGTCTTTGTTATTGCTTGATGATGTAAGACTCGCTTTACAACAAGCCACAAGCAACGAGACGAATCCAGAATTACATGTTTTTCTAAATTACGAAACTGAGCAATGGAGAAACTCAGAATCGATTTATGCTGATTGGATTACAGTTGGTCAAGCAATGGTCAAGCCGCTAAATGCAATTATTAGCCATCATATTATCGTTCCAGATGTAGGTACTATCATTATCGAAGGCGATGGTATTCTTCCAATAGTAAGCAATTATTTTTTAGAACCAAAAGACGTGTGCGCGGTTTTTATTGTTGAGCAAAATGAAAAGCAACTATTACATAATTTACAATCTCGTGGGCGTGGTTTTAATGACTGGGATAAAATGGAGCAAGAAGGCTTTGCTCATGCAAGTTGGTTATATGGTCAATGGCTTGCCCAAGAAGCAAATAAATTAGAAATACCTGTAATTAATGCTCAACCTCAGAAAACTATACTTGAACGTTTACTTTCAATCGCAGGTGTGCAATAAGTCAAAAACTGCCCAACAAAGCGTGCACCCGACGCTGGGGATTCTGGCGCGATTCCAAGCCTTTTTCTACGCCTTAGCATTTTTCTGGTTGGACGGCTTCGCCGTCCCCGCCCCAGCGCGGGTAACGCAAACCGTTAGGTGCCTACATTTCTTTAACTCATGATTATCTAGGAGGCTAGATATGAAAACTGACAATCCGTTGCCAATTTTTTTTGAGAGCAGACAAGCTAGAGTTGTTTTGGTTGTAGCAACCTTCGCACTTGCTCTTATTCTCGTGGCGATGGTTCTGATTGGGAAAGCAAATGATGTATCAATAGTAGGCACGTATGCTATCCTTTTTCCAACGGGATTGCTTTGGCTTATGCCAGTACTAGTCACAATAGTTACAAAATCTCCGTCCCATGAAGGAGGTGGTATTGGGGATATGTTCTTATTATTGGGTTACAGTTTTCTGGGGTGGATATTGTATTTAGGTCTCGCTCTGTTTATCGTTCGTGCCACAAAACTCCGAACAGCACTTATACTGTATTTGTTATTGATATTTCTCTTAGTTGCAAATGTTGCAGGTTGTAGTTTTTCTTTTCCGTAACTGGGCAGTGAATTGTTGGTTTAGCAACAAATTATCATGCTCCTGAGAACTAAATTGTACAGTAAGACCTACGAGTATCCAGATAGGTCAAAAGAATAGGCAATACACCGGCGCCTAACAAAGCATGCGCTGGACGCTGGGAGTCTGCGGCATTTTCAATGCATTTTTCTAGCTTCGAGTTTTTTCTGCTCCCAAGCAGAGTCCTCGCCCACCACGGCGACGTCCACGGGCGGAAATTGTTGGGCAACTTCGCAATATCAATATCACTATCGAAAAAGATAAACAATATGAAAACAAATGGAACTTTTACCGTCAAGAAATGGGATGAAAGAAGTGACCAAGAAATTTCTTCCGATACAAAAACGACAAAAGCATCTGTGGAATATGTTTCACGGGAGAAGCCGAAGGATTGGAATCTGTAGAGTATTTGATGTTCTACAAACACTTTGATTCCAAAAATCAGCACAATTCTTCATCCATTTTTGTTGGCTTGCTCAGGTTTAGCGGAAAGTTGTCAGGAAAAGAAGGAAGTTTTTTTGTTGAAGAACGAGGTACTTTTGAGAATGGTATGATCAATTCCAAGTTTAATATCATCACCGGCTCAGGGTTGGGAGAACTCCAACAAATAAGCGGGACGGGATTTTGTCTTACTAACCAAGATGGTTCTCGTTTTGAGTTTGAATACAATTTATAAAAAATTGATAGTCACCTTGGAGCTTAGCCTTGTTGTATCAATTACCAATTTAGTTCTGAACGTTCCAAAGTCTTTTATCTTGCACGGAAGTGATGGAGGAAAAATCAGCGGGCTGTCAAAGCAGTTCAAAATCATCAAAGGAGTATTTCATGTTCTTTGCAGATAAACCTTACATCTCAGACTTTTTCAAGCAGACGATCAGGGATAACAATATTCCAGTGGTAGGCACCGAGATCGCAGAAAAGCTGGGATTGTACAGTGGCACAAATATCATCAGCGAAAAAGCGGCAGTTGAAATGGCGCGTGCCTCTGGTGACCTAAGAATTTACACCACATCTGAAAACGCCATCGGCTGGATTTCAAAACATTTGGCATTCAGCGACCTGCCTGAAAAAATAGCCTTGTTCAAAGATAAAGTGAAATTCAGGAAACTAACCCAATCCATGTTTCCAGACTTTTATTTCAAAGAAGTCTGCGTGGAGGATTTAAACCGGATTGAGATCAAAGATATACCCCTGCCATTCATCATCAAGCCCGCGGTGGGATTTTTCAGCATGGGTGTTCGCAAAGTCATCAGCCATGCGGACTGGCTCAGCACCATTGATTCGATCTTCACTGAAATGGATAAAAATAAGAGTGTGTATCCCGAAACGGTCTTGAACACCAGTTCATTCATCATCGAACAATGTATCAACGGCGACGAATACGCCTTCGATGCCTATTTCAACGCGAGCGGCGAGCCTGTGGTGCTAGGCATTCTCAAGCACACATTCGCATCCGAAACCGATGTCAGCGACAGGGTCTATACCACGTCAAGAGAAATCATCGAAGAAAATCTGGCAGACTTCACCGATTTCGCAGGCAGGATCGGCAAACTGGCTCAACTGAAAAACTTCCCAGTCCACATCGAGGTCAGGCGAGAAAACGGCGTCTTGATGCCCATCGAAGTCAATCCCATGCGCTTTGGCGGCTGGTGTACTACTGCGGATATTTTTCACCTGGCGTATGGTTTCAATCCATACCTGTGTTATTTTTTGCAGGAAAAACCAAATTGGGATGAGGCGCTAAAAGGAAAAGAAGGCAAACTCTACAGCCTCGTTGTATTGGATAATTCAACAGGCGTTCATGTAAACGACATCACCGACTTCGATTTTGAGAAGTTGCTTGCCAATTTCGAAAAGCCGTTAGAGTTGCGAAAAATTGACTACAAGGAACATTCGGTCTTCGGCTTTTTATTCACTGAAACCAGCACAGATAATTTTATTGAGTTGAAGGGAATTCTGGACTCGAATTTGAGTGAATTTATTATCACCACTGAAGTCCACCAACTTTCCAATGAATCTTTCAGACCGAAACCACAGGGCAAGTAACGCAAACCGTTGGACAGTTATTGCTAAATTTGTTTACTAGAGAATCATGGATAGCAAACAAATGCTCCAGCAAGTCAAATATGTCACTTTCAAAGGCATGAAATCTATAACGCCTTTCAGCATCGCAGCCATGACATTGTGGGTAATATTATTAACTTTATGGTTTTGGAGCGTTGGCCTTTTTGATTGGATCATTACGAATAGCTTTTCGTATTTCCCAATTATCGCTATTATTTATCTTGCCGTAGATATATTAGACTTTATCGGTAATAAGCAAAGAGCCTGTTTTGGACGCTGAAAAACGCTGATTCGAAAAAAGAGAAATCTGCGTCTTCCGCGCGAATCAGCGTCCCGATTTAATTTCCGATAGAGTCTATTAGGTATTGTCGTGATTGGCTCAATTTACTCCTTCACTAAAGTAAAATTTCGAGGGCTAATTAATATTGTTTTGGGTTTTATCGTTGCTGTATTAATGATTGGATTATCAAACTCGATTTTTTGGCTAACATTTTATTCAAATGAAAATTCTATTCGTTTAGAAGAAATAATTTTCAATCCATTATTAACCATCCAAAAATTGATAACGGCAACAGTTCTGGTTTACATGGGATGGCAGATTAATAATTTAGCCATCTTTGAGTTTCAAAAATAAAGCGATAAAATTCAGTTCTTCAAGCAGTTAGCGTGTTTTGAAATCACGGTAACTACCCAACAAAGCGTGCACCTGCCCCACCCGTCCATCGGACTGCTTCGCAATCCCCAAATGCGACATTGAAATTTGTGAAGGGACTTAATGTGCGCTGGTCGTATTTGGAGAGGGATTTGGCTTCGAGTTTTTTCTGCTCCCAAGCAGAGTCCACACCCGCCACGGCGACTGTCCACGGGCGCAAATTGTCACGCAACCGAGAGCTTTTGACATATCCTTTCCAGCATAAAATCTTGCAAATGTATATGAACATTCCTTCTTTCGAACAAGCTGAAGCATTTATCAAAGAAGCGCAAGGCTTGAACCCGGGGCCCTGGGTTCAACATTCTTTTTTTGTTGGGAAAGCGGCAGAGTCAATCGCACAACATCATCCAAAGCTTGATTCGCAAGCTGCTTTTATTTTGGGGTATCTCCATGATATTGGACGGCGGTCGGGCGTTGCAGATATGCGCCATACTCTTGACGGTTATCACTTTCTCACAGAAAAAGGTTTTGATTACGCAGCCCGAATTTGCATAACCCATGTATTTCCCCTGAAACATATAAATTCTGTCGCGGGTAAATGGGATTGCACAGAGCAAGAATTAGATTTTTTGGATGAATATCTTTCAAAAATCGAGTTTGACGAATATGATAGGCTCATTCAGCTTTGCGATGCGATCGCTCTTCCATCAGGGTATTGTTTGGTTGAAAAACGCTTAATGGATGTAGCATTAAGGCATGGAGTAAATGAATTTAGTGTTCCCCGCTGGAAAGCGTTTTTGGGTATTCAGAAGGACTTTGAAGGTGTAATAGGTCAGTCCATTTACAAGGTGCTTCATGGAGTTGTCGAGAATACTTTTGGGTTCAATCCTTGTGAATAACGAGAGCGTGCCAACAAAAAATGCCCTGGGGCTTGTCCGCTTCAGAAGAATAGTCCGCCAGCGTAAGTCGTTGGGCAGAAAAAGCAGAAACCCTAATATAGGAGTGCAAATGGAATGGGAAATTAGAATACATAGCGAAGAAAAGTATATGGAAGTAATCACCAAAGGAGTCGCTGATAAAGATGGCTCATTAAATATGGCAAAAACAATAACAGAAACAATGCAGCAGCACAGAATCACCAGAGTGCTAATTGATCATCGTAATATTGAAAGTGTTTCTGGGAAAATAATAGAAATCTATGATCGCCCAAAGCTACTCAGAGTGGTAGGGATTATCATGGGGGTGAAAATAGCAGAAATCATCAAGCCAGACCATGTAAAGCATTTTAGTTTTTTTGAGACTGTGTGTATCAATCAAGGATTTAAAATATCAATTTTCCAGGAAAGCATGCCAGCACTGGAATGGCTTCTAAAATAGAATTATGGAGTTTATGCAATATAACATCCACTCAACAACATATGTTTTGAACCCTCAGACAGGCTCAAAACGGGCTATTGAAAGTTCTGCCGCCAGTCTTCACTTCAAACAGTTTTCTACACCTCAGCCTTTTCTACTTTGATAGAGATTTTCTGCTCCGCCTCAGCACCTCCCATTAGAAACATTGCATCATTTTAAGGAAACGATTTACATGAGCCCTAATTCCCATCCTCCGATCGGCAAGCTGGTAGACGTGGGCAGTCATCAATTACATATCTATTCCACTGGCGAAGGAAGCCCATCAGTCATCTTCGAATCTGGCGGCGCAAGCTGGTCATTGGATTGGAATCTAGTTCAAACCGAAGTAGCGAAATTCACCAGCGTTAGTTCGTATGATCGCGCAGGGTTCGGCTGGAGCGACTCTGGTCCGAAACCCCGTACCAGCGAACAAATTGTCACAGAGTTACACACTTTGTTGACGAACGCGGAAATCAAAAAACCATACATCTTGGTCGGCGCTTCATTTGGCGGTCACACAGCCCGACTTTTTTCAAAAAAATTCCCTGATGAAGTGGCTGGTGTCATATTGCTTGATGCACGACACGAAGCCATTAACTCAAAAATGCCGCCCGCATGGAAAAAATTAGAAACGGCTGGAAAGGGAATGTATCAGGTCATGTTACTGGCTTCACGGTTAGGTGCGCTAACGCTTTTAGGTAAATTGGCAGGAGAAAAAGCCGCCCCATCAATCGTAATGAAATTGCCGCCTGAAATACGACCCATGTATCTTGAAGTTGGTTTTCAGCCCAAATACTTTCAAAGTAATCTTGATGAATTAGCCGCAAGCGGTGAGAGCGACAGGCAATTAAGCACAACTGGCTCGTTGGGAAATATTCCACTAACCGTCATACGGCATGGCATTCCTGATTTATTCGCCAGCATGCCTGTCGAACAAGCAGAACAGGCTGAAACAGTTTGGCAGGAACTACAAAAAGACCTGGCGAAACAATCATCAAACAGTCAAATGCTAGTTGCTGAAAAAAGTGGTCATGGAATCCAAATTGACCAACCGGGTTTAGTGGTTGAAGCTATTCGCCAAATGGTCGAAACTATCCGCGGAGTCTCAACTTCGAAATAACAAACGGATCGACAAAACGCTGGTGACTGCCACTTCGCCCAAGCAGTTTTCTACGCCTCGGCCTTTCCGCCCGACGAAAAAAACCTGTCCGCACAGCGTCACGGTCCGCGAGTATATGCCTGTGGACAAAAGGATAATCATGAATCAAAAATATAAATCCATGATATATGAAAGAGTTGACCTGGCGAGAAAGGGAGAAACCAAAACTGTCATTTCCAAAATGGACACCGGCTGGCTTGTACTTGGAGACAATCAAAACATTCCTGGATATTGCGTTTTTTTGTCAGACCCGGTGGTTGAGAATATTCATTCACTTGAAATAAATCAAAGAACAAAATTCATGAAGGAAATGACAATTGCGGGCGAGGCACTGCAAAAAGCCGTTGGTGCCAGGCTGATCAATTATTCAATATTGGGGAATGCGGATATCGGCCTGCATGTACACATTCACCCAAGGTATGAATGGGAAGATGAAAAATTCAAAACAAAAAATCCCTTTAAATATTATTGGGAAAATGTTGAGCCGATCGATTTTGACTATGAAAAGCATAAGAATCTGATAATTAAGATCAAAACGGAATTGGAAAGAATATACAAATAAAAAGAACAACGCTTATAGATTCATGTCACAATTTATATGCCTGCTAATATAAGTCATTAATTGACCTGTCCGTACAAACTGACAATGAAAGGTGGTTCGCAATGACAAACGTGATATTGAGCGTGTTTTTTGTATTGACCATTATCTATATTGTGCCTTTCCTGATATATGGTCTTGCTTCAGTGGTGGCAGGCCTAAAGTCACCGGAAGGCGCGTCCCCGGCACGTTTTCTGGTCAGCGTGCTGATCTCAAAGATCGGAACAGCCATCGCATTTGTGCTGATCTTCCATTTCGCCCGTAATTCATTGAGCGGACAGTGGATGCTCTATGCTTTCCTATGGTGGCTGATGTTCGTCATGGGTGAAATCGGGCAAACCATTGGTCCAAACTACACCTGGAAGGAAGCCGTTGCAGGCATCCTGTCGGAGACCATCTACCTTCCGCTATCCGCCTATGTAACCAACTGGCTGATCGCGGGTTGAAATGAAGACACCTTGTTCACCTTAAGAAGGCAAAATCAAATGGCCAAAAGTACAACATTGAAAGCCCTGGGAATTGCAATTGCAGTCATCCAGATCCTTGATATCATCCTCCACGCCGCCACAGACCAATTAGAAGTCATCCGTGTCGTTGCGAATATGATTCTACTTTTATGGCTGGCAGTTGCGGCGTCAGGTAGAGTCGGTGCGATTTTTTTATCCATCGCGATCGGCTCCATCGGTCTATATCTTCTCCTCAACCTCGTTTTTCTCGCCCGTGAAGGTTTGACCAATGCCGGGCAAGGCGGGGGATTAAGAGTTACACTTTTCGCATTGGTGTTTCTGACTGTGACTTTATCAACAGCATTGATTTTTATATACAACAAACGATCGCCAGCCTAAAATGCAAGAGAGAAAAGAATGAATTCATCCGATCTGCTCACGCCAGAAATAAAAAAAGAGCTTGTTGAATTTGCCCAAAGCCTTGTCAGAACTAAAAGCCTTTCCGGGCAGGAAGAGGCTGTCATTAGACTCATCGAAAAGAGAATGATTGACCTCGGATACGATGAAGTGATCATTGACTCCATGGGGAATATTCTCGGAAGAATCGGTAGCGGCGAAAAATCGATCCTGTTCGACTCGCATGTTGACACGGTTGAGGTCAAAGACGAAAGCAAATGGGACTTTCCTCCTTTTAGCGGCGACATCGTGGATGGGCGTCTGCATGGCAGGGGCTCTGTCGATATGAAATCTGCGGTGGCTGCTTCCATTTACGCTGGCGCCATTGCAAAGAAAATGGGCTTCACCTCTGGCAAAACAGTGTATGTTTCCTGCACGGTATTCGAAGAGGATTGCGACGGGGAAAACCTGAAGCATTTGTTCAAGGAGCTTGATCTCAAGCCAGGGTACGTGGTAATCTGCGAACCGTCAGATAACGTGATCACGCTTGGGCATAAAGGCAAGGCGCAGGTATCGATCAAAACCCACGGCGTATCCGCACATGGGTCCGCGCCTGAAAAGGGCGTAAACGCCATTTACGAAATGGCTGAGATCATCCAACGTGTCGACAAAGCCAACCTCGAGCTTATGAGAAAGGGCGAAATGCGGGGAACCCTGGTCATGTCGCGGATATCCAGTGTCAGTGCATCCTTGAATGCCGTCCCCTCCGAATGCGAAGTGTATCTGGATAGAAGAATCATCCCAGGCGAAACAGAAGACGACATCCGCCGCGAAATGGATCAGCTTATAAAAGACAAAAATGCGAGCTGGGAAGTGGGCACCCTCCACCGAAAAAGCTGGACAGGCATGGAAATTACGTACGAGCCATTCCACCTTGCGTGGAAGATCGATTTGAGCCACGAACTTTCAAAGGCTTGCATTGCCGCATATCAGGAAAACTTCGGAAGCGAACCCAACCAATATGATTTCTGGGATTTCAGCACCAATGCAGTCACCCCTGTCAGCATGGGAATCCCCACGATCGGTTTTGGGCCTGGAGAATACAAACTCGCTCACATGCGAAATGAAAGCTGCAAAGTGGATCAGATCCTTGACGCATGCAGTTTCTACGCGAGAGTGATCGAGAAAATCTAAGTTTATTGTTACAGCAAGGAGATATTCTATGAGTCCAATCCGCATGTCACGAATAGAATCGGGTGTCCGTACCGTGATCGAGTTCAACGAGGCCTTCAACCGTCACGATGTTGCAGGGATGATGAATCTCATGACGGAAGACTGCGTCTTCGAAAACACCGACCCAGCCCCCGATGGCACACGATATTCGGGGAAGGAATCCGTCACCAAATTTTGGGAGGAATTCTTCCGCGAGTCACCACAGGCCCATATCGAGATCGAGGAAGTCTTCGGCCTTGGGCTTCGCTGCATCATGCGCTGGAAATACAGTTGGGTGGACGCAGCAGGCAAAAAGGGACACGTCCGCGGAGTAGATATCTTCCAGTTTAAAAACGGTCTGATCTTCGAAAAATTATCCTACGTCAAGGGATAAATATACGCACCTCATGGGTGTTACAATTGGCGACACCTTATTAATTTATTCCGAGTCAAAGACCTTAGCCATGTATAGCCTTGAAACCATTTCCACAGAAAAAGACGACTTCCAAAAAGCGGTTTTGAATGCGCGCGCGTTCAAGCCGCTTTACGTTAAGATTAAGATCAACTACGGTTGCAATCTCAAATGCGAGATGTGCAAACACTGGCGCGAAACCCGCGAAGCGCCCATTTCCATGGACAGGTTCAAGGAAGTCATCACAGAACTCGCTGAACTTGGCACGAAGAAAATTCATTTCTCCGGCGGCGAGCCGATGCTCCGCCCGCAGTTGCCTGATTTGGTCGCACACGCCACGGGGCTGGGAATGCGCGTCACCCTCACAACGAACGGCACGCTGATCAACAAGGAAAAAGCCAAAGCCCTCATCGAAGCGGGATTGCGCGGCGTGAACGTATCCATCGACTCACCCATTCGCAAAGTGCACGAAAAGGTGCGCGGTGTGGAAGGCTCGTTCAAACTGACCACCAAAGCTGTTTCGCTTTTCAATAAATATTCTCACAAGGGAAAATTGACCGTCCGCATTAACACGGTGGTCAGCCGCGATAATTATTTCAGCCTCGCCACATTGCCCGATCTCGCCCACGAACTCGGCGCAGATGGGATCAACTTAATCCCTGTGGATGATCACTGCGGCGAGCATCTATCCATGCGCAAAAAAGATATTGCATTATTTAACGAAGAGATCGCGCCACACATCGAAAAACGCGCGAGCGAATTAGGCATTACCATCGCAGATGAAGACGCATTCCCATTTGGTAGAGACGAGTCCGAGGTCAGGTTGGGACGCGCTGGAAGATACGCATTCGGTTACTATGGCAAGCATCCCTGTTTCGCCCCGTGGACGCATAGCCTGATTGATTTCAACGGCTTCGTTTATGTGTGCTGCATGACCCGCGAACAAATCCCCCCGCTGGGCGATATCCGCAAACAATCCTTCAAGGAAATTTGGGAAGGATTGGCATATCAAAATGTGCGCCAAAAAATGCACCCGCCTTCATTGAAACCCTGTCAGCGCTGCGATGATTTTATTGTTGAAAATAAAAAGATCTGGGATATGGTTGGGCCGTATTAAATTCACCACAAAGGGCTGCAAAGTTTTTCCTTCGTGTACCTTTGTGACCCTTTGTGGTAAAAAATCAACTCAAATCAGAAAACAAATCCCCGCTCTCATCATCCATGTCATTCATACTTCGGGAGCGATCGAATGTGCTCAGATCGGCTGGCGTGAACAAAGCCGCCGCGATCGGCAGTGCAACTGGCATTTCCAATCCCTGCTGGCAGGCCAGGCATACCCGCCCCTCTCTTGTCTGATTGGTATGCTCATCGCAAAAACCGCGCCCGCACTTAACACACGCGCCCAACGCAGGGTTTTCACAGCGATGCGGAACAAGATAACCAATAATCATTTCACATTTTTCAGCCATTGAGACACCTCATGAAAATTGCATTGCTTTCAGAAAAGTATACACCAGACATCGGCGGGCTTGCAATCTCAACAGGACGTTTGGGTCATCTGCTTGATTCTGTTGGACATAAAGTCCGCGTCTTTGCTCCAAGCCCAAACCTGCCAGCCTCCGAAAAACAGACTCTCCCCTCCAACGGAGTCAGCGTCACTCGCTTCGGCGCACACAAACGCGCGGACGATACACTCGTGGATTGGTTTGAACTCATCGTCGAAGAACACAAGCGCGAACCATTTGATCTGATCCACGCCTACTTTCTTCCGCAGGCAGGATTCGTCGGCACGTATGCAGGCAAGTATTTGAACATTCCCAGCGTAGTCTCCATCCGCGGCAATGACATCGAGCGCGCCGCCTTTGACCCATCAAAGTTTTCGCATGTGATGTATGCGCTGCAAAATGCAAGTGCGGTCACAACCAACGCCAGCGAATTGGCAAAGAAAGCCAAAGCATTTATTGACCGTGAAATTCACCTCATCCCCAACGGGATCGATACCGAGCGTTTCAAGCCGATGGAGCGAAATGAGATGTTGGCGGAAGCGATTGGGTTGAATGGAGGAAAGAGGAAAGAAGAAAGAGTGGAAAGTGGTGAGTCCCAAAGGGAGGCTTGTAAAGTGATCGGTTTTGTTGGTGAACTGCGTGAAAAGAAAGGATTAGCTACTCTTTTAAGCGGCTACACGCAAATAGCAAAGGAAATGCCCGTTTCCCTGCTTCTCGTCGGCGAAATCCGCGAAGGCGAAGATAAAAAACTCTTTGACGAATTCCGAGCGTTGAATCCTGAACATCGAATTGTCGTGACTGGACATGTCCCCCACAAAGACCTGCCTGCCTACTATTCATTGATGGATGTGTTTGTGCATCCTTCATTAAGAGATGGAATGCCGAATGCTGTCCTTGAAGCGATGGCTTGCGGAAAGGCTGTTATCGCCACACCCGTCGGCGGTGTGCTGGATGTGTTGGAAGATGGTGTGAACGGACGCTTCACCCCTGTCAACGACGCGGAAGCATTGGCGCAGGGAATCAAAGCCCTGTTGAAAGATGAACAGCAAAGAAAACAGTTGGGGGAACAGGCGCGAAAAACGATTCAAACAGCCTTCACGCCGCAAAAAGAACTCGAAGCGAATCTGAGAATTTATAACGCCCTCGTGGGGAAATAATTTCTCCGCTTTCGGAGAGCGGATTTCAGTCCGCTTTTGCAGCCATCTCTTCGATGGCTCTTTGCAATTCCTTCACCTGGATCGGCTTGCTGACGTAATCGTCCATGCCGGCTTCGAGGCACATTTCACGGTCACCTTGCATGGCATTGGCGGTCATGGCAACCACGCGCGGCTGACGCGCAAGGCTGGGCATCACACGAATGGCGCGGGTGGCTTCCAACCCGTCCATTTCAGGCATTTGAACATCCATGAAAATCAGATCGTAGAATTGCCTGCCCAACGCTTCGAGAACTTCAAGACCGTTGGCGGCGACATCGGCGCGGTAGCCCATGCGGTCAAGCATCCGCAGCGCCAGCTTTTGGTTGACAGCATTATCCTCGGCCAGCAAAATGCGGATGGGAATGCGTTCGGCCAGGGTGTGATCGAATTGCTGTTCAAGCGCAGCGACATTCACAGGTTTGACAACTTCAATGGCAAGCGCTTCAACAAGGGCGTTATACAGCACGGACTGTTTGACTGGTTTGGTGAGGAAGGCCGAGAATTCCATCGCGTCCAATTCTTCGCGTGAGGAAAGCGAGGTCAACATGACGAGCGGCGTTGTGATGTGATGGGCAGCTTCGTATTTACGAATCTCCGCCGCAAGAGAAACACCGTCCATCTCAGGCATGTGCATATCGAGGACGGCGACATCAAAACGCTCCCCACTTTGGATGGCAGACAGGGCTTCCAACGGGGTTGCGTAGGCAACCGGGCGCATGCCCCAGTTTTCCGATTGCAGGGTGAGGATGCGGCGATTGGTCTCGTTATCGTCCACGATCATGATGCGCTTGCCGCGCAGTTGAATCGGGGCGATCAATTTCGGGGGTGTTGTGGCAGTTGTCGGCGGGGTATGAACCGTGAAATGGAAGGTGGAACCTGTCCCAGCGAAGCTATCCACCCACATCGTTCCGCCCATCATTTCAGAAAGACGTTTGCTGATGGCGAGCCCAAGCCCAGTGCCGCCATATTTGCGCGTGGTGGAGGCATCCACTTGCGTAAAGGATTGGAAGAGCGAAGTGAGGCGTTCAGCGGGAATGCCGATGCCCGTGTCTTTGATGGAGAATTGCAGGAGCGAGCCTTCGGGCTGAACGGTGATGAGGACTTCGCCCTTCTCGGTGAATTTGACGGCGTTACTCAGCAAGTTGACGAGGATCTGGCGCAAACGGGTGACATCACCCATCACAGTTTCGGGCACGTTCGGCTCGATGAGCAGACCGACCTCAAGACCTTTTTCACTGGCCTTCAATGCGATCAGATCCACGGCGCTTTCGACACATTCACGCACATCGAAAGGCTGGGCCTCGAGGTCCATTTTGCCCGCTTCGATCTTGGAGAAATCGAGAATGTCGTTGATGATGGTGAGCAGGGCATCGCTGCTGCCGCGAATGGTTTCGGCGAATTCGCGCTGTTCGGGGGTGAGGCGCGTATCGAAGAGCAGGCCTGCCATGCCGATGATGCCGTTCATCGGTGTGCGGATCTCATGACTCATGCTCGCAAGGAAGGTGGATTTTGCACGGTTGGCGGTCTCGGCCAGTTGACGCGCTTCCTCCGCTTCGCGGGTGCGGTCGGCCACGCGTTGTTCGAGTGTTTCGGTGAGCGCGGTCACTTCGGCGATCTTTTCCTGCAAGGCGACATTCACAAGCTGCAGATCGGCATTCGATTTTTGCAGGGCATCGTATTGCCGCTCGGAGGCATCACGCTGTTCCATCAAGAGTCTTTCGCGCTGATCCAGTTGATATCCGCGCAAAGACCAGCGATTGAGAAACCAACCGCCCAATATCGGGAAGAATAACAACGCAAACCAGTTCGTCCACTGCCAGCCTGGCAATTGAAAATAGACATAGGCAAAAAACAAAAGAGCAATTGCGCCGCCCGCCCACACCGTGCGGAAGCGTGACGGGCGCGGCACCTGCCAGGTAAATTCCCATTCGCAGTATTCATCGCCATGCAATTGACATTTGACCTCGCGCACCTGTGCGGGAGGCAGGTTTGCCACCACGGGCGGGATGTATGCCATGCTGCCTTGAATGGTTTGACAGGTCATGTAAATGACGTGGCGATGCGTCTCTGGTGAAGAATGTTTTAAGATCAAGTCGGGATACCAGCGCAGGGTCGCGGAGGATGCGTTTTCGTGCATGACCCGCACATCCACATCACCGAATTTCGAAGCGAACCGCGGCGCGACGTTGAACACCTGCCTGATGCTAAAAGCGCGCAAAAGATAGGCCATGCTTTGTACGATGGCATATCCCTGATGGAAGAAGAAGTTCGGCACATGCGCGATCTCATTACAGGCATCCCGCACGACCGTCCCCAGATCGTAGGAGGCGTACCCAAGACCCAACAGGCTTTCCCGTGTCAGGTGATGGAATTCAGGAATACATTCATTCACGCGCTCCAACAAACGCTTCATGGCTTGCTGTTGGGCCTGTGCAATGGCATCTTCCACCTTTATCCCCGCTGGAGGGTTTCCTGCCGCCTGCCGCGCAACGGTGGCAAGCATGAAATCAATGGTCACACGCAGAAAGATGCCATTGAGTTCTTTGATGGGATTCCCGTTCGCATCCATGCCGTAGGGATGGAGGATCAGCGTTCGGGGCATTGGCGGCAGATCAGGGTCGGGCGAGGCGGGAACAGCGTTGAAAAGAATCTCGTTCGGCTTGATCTGTTTGCGTTTAAAAACATCCCAAATGCGGCGCGATCGCGGTGTTTCCCAGGTAAATTCCCATTCACAATATTCGTCGCCATGCGCCTGACATTTCGTCTCGCGGATCTGCGCGGGCAGCAAATTGGAATGCACGCGCGGAATCTCGCTGAATACCCCCTGAAACACCTGACAGACATCATACACATACCGCGCCTGCATGGACTTGGGCAACTGCAACAGGTGATCTCCCACCCGCCATTGAATCACCGCGCTGGTCGCAGTGACGTTGAACACACGGATATCCGCCTTGAAAAAGCGCGCCACCAGATTGGGCATGATGATGAAGGTGCGCCGCAAGGTCAACGGGCGGATCAGCCACGGCGCGAGATAGGCAAGTTTGACACCGCGATTGAAATCGAATTTCGGGTCACCGGAAAGCTCGCTGCAGTAAATGGCGAAGAAAGATGAAAACTCAGCGGAGAAGGAATTACCGTCGCGCGTCATATCCTCCAGAGTCACGTGGAAGCGCGAATCTGGCATGGCCGCGTTGAGTCTGGTTACAAGCATCTCGAGGGCTTGCGTCTGCACTTCTGCGATCTGCTTCTCACGCAAGGCGACAGGTGTATCCGCAGGTAGGGAGGCCGTGACGTTTCGTGCGATGCACTCTTTCAAGTATTCGATGACACTTCGCAAGGTGGCCGCATCCGTGTTGACGATGCGCTTGCCGTTCTCATCCAATCCATACGGATGAAAGACCATCCGCTCGGGCAGCGGCGGAAAATCCACGATCTTCTGCTGAAGTTCGGGAGCCTGTTCACTCAAAGCCGAAACGGCGGGCATGCTCGGAACAATCGAGGTTTTCTTTACACCGAACAAACGATTCAAAAGACTTCTTGTCTCCCAAACGAATTCATACTCACAACAATCATCGCCCCACAACTGGCATTTATGTTCGATCACCTTCGCAGGCACATCTCCGCTTACCACAGTAGGTACATGCGAAAGCGATCCCTGCACGAACAAACAGCTTTCATGGATGAACACATTGTGCATTTCGGGCGGCAGGGTTTGCAATTCTTTGGCACAGCGCCATTGAATCACGGCGGAATTGCTCTTGACCGAAACGACCTGAAAATCGGTATCGGCGAATTTGGCGGCAAAACGCGGCAGCAGGTTGTACACCTGCCGCAATGAAAGCGGACGTACCAGTACAGCGATCGACTCAGGTACGCTGTTGACAGCCCGCGTGAAATGAAATTCATCGAACGCCTGACCCGAAATCTGCCGCGCGATCTCCGCAAAATACAGATCGAATTCAACGGAATATACATTGCCTTCGTTGAGCAGGTATTCCAGCGTCACATGGTGGCGCGGGTCGGCGATCGCCGCATTGAGGCGGCGAACCAATTCAAGTTCCGCCCACTCCACGGCCTGCGCATCCTTCGTCCGTAATTCCACCTGCTTGAGCATATATTTCAAAGTGGAACTGATGACCGTCCCCTTTGTGCGCCCAACATTCCGTCCATGCTCATCCACGCCAAATGGGCGCGACTTCATCAACGGCGGCAGTTGATAGGTCTCCGGCGCGGGTTTCGTTCTATTTGTGGAAATACGATTTGCCTGCAAAGGGGAATTGAATTCCGATACACTCATAAATTTCAAACCTCGAATAAAGCCAGATCCGTTTCGCGACAGATTACACTACAAATTCCCATGAATTTTGATTTTCACAATGGTATCATTATTTTGTCAAAGCAATCCGAAATCCTGGAATAAAAATCCGCATCTCGCCGACCCGTGGCCTGCCCGCTGCTCATGGGCTGACTCTCAGCCGAAGCAGAATCCCGGCAAATCACGAGCGCGGAGATTCGCAAATCAAAACTCTGGAGAAAAAAGTGAACCATCGCATCGAACATGACCTCTTAGGCGACCGTGAAGTCCCCACCAACGTGTATTACGGAGTCCACACCACGCGGGCGCTCGAAAATTTTCCCATCAGCAACATTCCCATCAGCACCTATCCAAGCATGGTCAAGGCATTGGCTTGCGTAAAGCAGGCCTGCGCACAGGCCAACCGCGAATTGGACCTGCTCGAAGAAGAACATGCAAACGCCATCATCAAAGCCTGCGAAGAGATCCGCGCGGGAAGTTTACACGATCAATTCGTGGTGGACGTCATTCAAGGCGGCGCAGGCACTTCGACGAATATGAACGCCAATGAAGTCATCGCCAACCGCGCGCTGGAAATTCTCGGGCATGGGCGCGGAGACTACAATTTTTTGCACCCGCTGGAGCATGTCAACTTAAGCCAGAGCACGAATGACGTGTATCCGACAGCAGTAAAAGTTGCGCTGCGATTCTTGATCGACGATTTGATCGCAGGCATGGAAGTATTACGCCTCGCCTTCGCCGCAAAAGCCGAAGAGTTCAAAGACCTGCTGAAAATGGGACGCACGCAATTGCAGGATGCCGTACCGATGACGCTCGGACAGGAATTCAGCACCTATGCGGTGATGCTCGAAGAAGACCAGCAGCGTTTACGTGAAGGTGCTTTGCTCATTCAAGAAATGAATCTCGGCGCAACCGCGATTGGCACAGGCATCAATGCGCATCCTGATTATGCCTCGCTGGCACGCAAACATCTCAGTGAGATCACGGGCATCGAATACATCACCGCGGGCAATCTCGTCGAAGCGACTCAGGATGTGGGCTCGTTCGTGCAACTCTCGGGCGTGTTGAAGCGTGTGGCTGTCAAACTCTCGAAGATCTGCAACGACCTGCGTCTGCTGTCGTCAGGTCCGCGGACTGGCTTTGGTGAGATCAATTTACCCGCTGTGCAGGCGGGTTCGAGCATCATGCCTGGGAAGGTCAACCCTGTGATCCCAGAGGTGGTGAATCAAATTGCATTTTTGGTCATCGGCAATGATGTCACCGTGTCTTTTGCGGCGGAAGGCGGGCAATTACAGCTCAATGCCTTTGAACCCATCATTGCGCACAGTTTGTTTGACGGCCTCATCTACTTACGCAATGGCTGCATCACCCTGGCCGAGCGTTGCGTGAAGGGCATTACTGCCAATCATGAACGCTTGAACGAGCACATGACCCGCTCAGTTGGAATTGTCACAGCGTTGAATCCGTTCATCGGGTATGAGAATGCCAGCTCGGTGGCGAAGGAAGCGTACTCCACCAACAAGAGTGTGACCGAGATCGTGTTGGAGCGCGGTCTGCTCACCAAGGCAGAATTGGAAGAAATCCTCAAGCCCGAAGTGCTGACCAAGCCGCGTTGGATCAAGAAATGAGCATGGAACTTCTCATTCGGCCTGAGAAGCCGACCGACCACAGCGCCATTGAGCAAATTACCGAAGCCGCCTTCGCTGGCAAGCCGTACAGCGACCAGACAGAACACCTTATTGTGAATCGACTGCGCGAAGCAGGTGCATTGACCTTGTCCCTGGTGGCAGAGTTAAACGGGAAAATCGTCGGGCATGTGGCATTTTCAGCAGTGGCAATCGATGGAGAATATAAAGACTGGTATGGCTTGGGTCCTGTGTCCGTCACACCCGAGTTGCAAAAGCAGGGCATCGGCTCGAAGATCATTCGGGAGGGATTATCCCTGCTGAAAGAAAAAGGCGCAAAGGGCTGTGTATTGGAAGGCAGTCCGATCTATTATCTGCGCTTTGGGTTCAAATCTTATCCAAACCTGGTTTATGAAGGCGCGCCTGCTCCAGAATATTTCATGGCGCTGCCATTTTATGAAGAAGTACCCACAGGCAAAGTGGAATTTCATAAGGCGTTTTACACAGGTTCATCATGACAATGGACGTTCAAACTTATTTGGCGAGAATTCAATATCAAGGTTCGCTGGAACCAAATTTACAGACCGTATCCGCCTTGCAAACGGCACACATGCGGACGGTTCCATTCGAGAATTTGAGCGTCTATTACAAACAGCCGATCACTTTGAGTGAAGAGGCGTTGTATCAAAAGATCGTTTTGCAGCGGCGCGGCGGATTTTGTTATGAGTTGAACGGTCTGTTCGCATGGCTGCTGCGCTCGCTTGGCTATCGCGTGACGATGCTTTCGGCGGGAGTGATCACAGACGGTGGCGGATTCGGTCCTGAGTTCGATCACATGACCTTGCTGGTTCATCTCGATGAAGAATATCTGGTGGATGTCGGTTTCGGAGATTCATTCCAGGCACCGCTACGAATCAACTATCGGGGAGAGCAAAGCCAGGGCGGCATGTCGTATCAACTGTCGGCGGCGGGAGAGGCGCTTATTTTGTCGGAGAAAAACAACAGGGATGAGAATCCAGTCATGCAGACACAGTATCGCTTCACGCTGGCATCCCATCAAATGAAAGAATACGAGGGCATGTGTCAGTATCATCAGACATCGCCTAAATCGCATTTCACGCAAAAGCGAATCTGCTCGCGCGCCACCGAAAATGGACGTTTTACCTTGAGCGATCTGAAATTCATCGCCACGGAAGATGGCGCGAGAAAGGAAAGAATGCTGGGCTCTGAGGAAGAATTCAAGGCGGCTTTGAAGGAATACTTCAACATCAATTTATGACGAACGCGTCAGGAATCCGCAGGCTGACGCGTCTATGGAAAATCAGTGTACGTTAGGCAATTCCCAAAAGTGTGAGAGAATCACCCTATCAGAAGGAGGAGCAGATGGCATATTATCTTGTCACTGCCAAACCCATCGCATCAAAAATGAAGGACTTGCGAAAATGGCTGGACTCAGGGGAGATCAACGTCATGCGCCCGTTCGGAAACGCGCTTCAAAGCGGACTGGATAACGCGCGCTGGTATTCAGACGGCGTTGCCATTTGGGAGGAAGAGGATTATTGCGTGCCGCCTCTGGCACAGGAACGCGCCGCCGTATTGGACGAATATTTCACAAACATCGAAGTTGAACATGTAACCAAAGGGGAAGGCTGGAAGAAGATCGAATCGTTAATCACCATTTGGGAGCCCCATGACAACCGTATTTGATTCCACCAAGACCGTAAAAAGTGAACTCTCGAAACAAAAGTACATCGCATCAGACGAAATCGCGACGATCGTCTATCTCGCCCAGAAATTGGGAAAGCCGCTTCTCGCCGAAGGGCCAGCTGGAGTGGGCAAAACGGAATTAGCCAAAGGGATAGCAGCGGCAACAGGCCGTGAGTTGATCCGCTTGCAATGCTATGAAGGGTTGGATGAATCCAAAGCGCTGTATGAATGGGAATATTCCAAGCAGCTGCTATACACGCAATTGCTGCGCGATAAATTGAACGACACGCTTGGCAAAGCTGACTCCTTGACCGAGGCAGCGGATAGATTGGCAAAAGAGGAAGATGTCTTTTTCTCCAATCGCTTTTTGCTGCAACGTCCGCTGTTGAAGGCGATCTTGAGCGAAAAACCGACGGTATTATTGATCGATGAAATCGACCGTGCAGATGCGGAGTTTGAAGCCTTCCTGCTCGAAATCTTGAGCGATTTTCAGGTGTCTGTGCCCGAGCTGGGGACTCTTTCAGCAAAGCACAAACCGTTTGTGATTCTGACCTCCAACAACACCCGCGAGTTATCTGAAGCGTTGAAACGCCGCTGTTTGTATTTGTTTATTGATTACCCGAATCTTCAGGAAGAATTGGCAGTTGTGCGCTTGAAGGTGCCAGACCTGAATCCAAAACTGGCACAGCAAGCCGTGGAATTCGTGCAAAGACTCCGCAAGGCAGACATGCGCAAGTCTCCCTCCATCAGTGAGACTCTGGATTGGGCAAATGCACTAGTGGCGTTGAATGCATCCAATTTGGATAAAACCATTTTGGAAGATACTCTTTCGGTTCTGCTCAAACACGAAGCAGATTTGCAAAAAGCAAAACGGCAGATGCTTAATCCGCCGCAACACCCCAAACAAAGACCAGCAGATGATTTCGGAAGATTCTCCGGGAACTGATGGCAATACTACTACAATGAACAATCCGCCAAAAGACCGCCATAATAGGTTTGCCGCACCATTAAAAACCATCTTCCTTTTGGCTGGATCGTTGCCATCGCGGGTATTTCTAAAAGAGAATCCCAATATCGGCATGGCTTTCCACGAAATCTCCCAACGCAGAAAAAAGAACAGGGAAAAATCACCCTAAGATCTGGAAGGGTTTCCATAAAATGAGGTGACGGCGCTGAGATTCCTATCATGCGGCCAAACACACTTCACATCATTGCCTTTCTTGCCATGCTCACCCTCTCGCTGGGAGCACCCACAGCCAGATCTGCACAAACCACGCAAAGGCTTCCCGCCTCAACTCCAACCCCGTCCCCTGCTCCCAAGGATACTGCGGCACCGACACAGCCTCCGTTTTATATTACTGCCACGGTTTGGGAAAGCCAGCCCGCAGCGGCCATCCTTACTTATCACAAGTTCAAAACCAACAGACCATCTACTTATAGCCTGGTCAGCAGGCTGGATTTTGAAGAGGAATTGGAAAGCCTTTACCGCAGTGGATATGTATCCGTATCGCTTGAAAGATGGCTGGCAGGCGATATCCGCGTGCCTGACGGGAAACGCCCGGTCATCTTCAGCATGGACGATGTCTTCTTCAGGAATCAAATTACACTGACTCCCGACGGGGATCCTGCTAAAAACACAGGACTCGGCGTGGCTTGGGATTTCTACCAAAGACATCCCGAATTCGGATTTCACTGGGCGCTGTTCGCAAACCTCGGAGACAAGCCTTATGGCGAGGGCAGCATGGTGGAACAGGATATTCAACTGGCAAACGTGATCGTGTGGTGCATCGAACATGATGCCATGATCTACAACCACACGTTTCGGCATGTCAACTTGAAGAATACAGATGGACTCGGCGTGACTGCGGAACTTCGCTGGAACGATGAACAACTACGGAAATTGTTAACGCTCGTTCATCGCGCGGACCTGATTCCCAAATTGCGGAATATGGTGGCTCTCCCTGGCGGCAGGGCGCCCCGCTGGGATGATTCGCAGACCGCCCTTTATGGCTACGTGGATCCCGATGGAAGGAAAGTGCAAGCCATTTTCAACATCGACTACATCACGCGCCCAGATTTTCTCAAGCCGCCCTACGCGCGAAAATTCAATCCCGCGAACCTGCCGCGCATCGTTGCGAATCTCGAAGCAATCGATTATCTTGTGGAGAACAAGGATAAATATCCAGCCGCGAAGTCGTGCAAGATCGGGCCGCTCAGTGAAAGTCAAAGCAAATATCCGAGCTATCTTGCCAGACAGATATTGGATATGATCCAAAGCAGTGAATGTCCGCAAGGCGTTTATGTGACTGAGCAATTCGTTTTCTCGGCGAGTAGCGAGAAAGTCGATCTAATTCAAAAAATTCAAGCAGGCGGCCAGCCGTAATGATATAACCAGCTGCTTAATATAAAATCTGTACGGTGATTCAATCCATATTTTAGAGGTAACCAAAATGACCGACCAGGAAAGATTTACACGCCCGACCACGATACAAGACATGCAGGAACGCATGAAGGCTTTTTCAACGACAGAGGGATGGCAAAAGGGACTTGATTACAAACCTGACCCCACGGATGTATTCATCGTCACGCCTCCCAAATGCGGGACAACCTGGATGCAGCAGATCGTGCATGGATTAAGAACACGCGGCTCGATGGACTTCGATGAGATCACACGCGTCGTCCCGTGGATCAATATGGCACACGACACAGGTATCGACATTTACGCACCGCAGGTCGCTCATCCGCGCGCGTTTAAAACGCACAGTACCATGGACGAAGTGCCAAAGGGCGGCAAATACATTGCGGTGTTACGCGAGCCGAAAGATGCGCTTCTTTCTCACTATTATTTTTTCGAGGGCTTCTTCTTCGAGAAGGGGTCCATTGACATCGAGACTTTCGCAAAGGAACACCACCTGCCCGGGCGCGCTGTTTTCAAGCACATCACAGCACTGTGGGAATATCGCAATGATAAAAACGTCCTGCCGTTGTGTTTCGAAAACATGAAAGCGGATCTGCCTCGGACCGTTGAACGGGTGGCAGAATTTATCGGCATTCCGCTCGATGATGAGTTGAAAGAGATCGTCGTCAGGCAGTCAGACATCAAGTTCATGCAGGCGCACGAAGATCAGTTTGAAGACCACATCATCCGCGAGAAACGCAGCGCAGCGATGCGGCTGCCCGTGGACGGTCAACTCTCCAAGGTGCGGGATGGGCAGGTCGGCAGTGCGAAGTTATCGGTGCCAGAAAATATCAAGCAGGAATTGGATGAAATTTGGAAAAACGAGATCACACCAAAGATCGGATTGAATTCATACGAGGATCTGCGAAAAGAATTGATGCATTAAATTGACAGGACCTTACAGGCCTGTCTTGATGGAGTAACTGAACCATGGAATCCCGAATCTTACAATTAATTGCAGCCTTGCGCGCCAGCGGAGTGCGTGTGTCTTTGGCCGAATCTGCCGAGGCATTTTCCGCCGTGGATTTGATGGGAATTCAAGACCGCGAGCAATTCCGTTTATCCTTACAGGCCACGCTTATCAAAGATGTGAAAGACCTGCCCACATTTGAAAAACTATTTCCGCTTTTCTTCGGCACGGGGCAGCCGCCGATGATGGGCGGGAATCCAACAGACGACCTTACGCCAGAAGAAATTCAAACGCTGGCGGAGGCATTGAAGCAGTTTACGGAGAATCTTCGTCAGCGTATGGAAAGGCTGATGAATGGCGAGCCGCTCACGAAGTCCGAATTAGAAGCGCTGGGTCAACTCGTTGGGTTGAATCAGGCGGACGATCTCAATTATCAAAACTGGATGGCACAGCGCATGATGCGCGCGATGGCGTTCCCTGAAATCCAGAAGGCGATGCGCGAGTTGATGGAGCAACTCCAGCAGATGGGAATGAACCGCGAACGCATCGAGCAAATCCGCAATATGATTCAGCAAAACATGCAGGGAATGCAGGAACAGATTGAACAGTTTGCCGGTCAACGGCTTGCAGAAAACATGAGTGAAAGGCCGCGAGACGAGAATATCGATAATTTGATGAACCGCCCTTTTCAGGCATTGACGGATGCCGATAAAAAAGTTTTGCAGCGTGAAGTGAAACGACTCGCGGCTGTTCTACGGACACGCATCGCCCTGCGTCAAAAGCGCATGAAAAGCGGACATATGGATCCGAAGGCGACCATCCGCGCGAACCTGAAATATCACGGTGTGCCGATGGAGATCAAATATAAAGATCGTGTGCGTAAACCGAAGATCGTGGTCATCTGTGACGTGAGCACATCCATGCGATTTTGCTCGGAGTTGATGTTAAGTTTTCTTTTTGCGCTGCAGGGACAGGTGCGCAAGACAGATGCTTTCGCATTCATCGACCATCTTGAATCCATCTCTGAGGATTTCAACGGCGCAAATGCCGATGAAGCGATCCAGTCTGTTTTATGGCGCATGCCCAGCGGACATTACAATACCGACCTCGGCCGGGCACTCGACAACTTCAACCATGAATACCTTGATACGTTGAACAGCGGGACAACTCTTATTATCGTTGGCGACGGACGTAACAACTACAACGACCCATGTATTGACATTTTCTCCTTGATGACCCGCCGCGCCACCCGAACCATTTGGCTGAATCCTGAACCCCCGGCCATGTGGCAGGGCGACAGCGATATGGCAAAATACGCACCGCTCTGCAACAACGTATTGAAGGTCAGTAATTTACGGGAGCTGGCGAATGCAGTGGATAATCTGATGACGGGATCATGACTATGTTTTAGAAATAAAAAAGAGACACGCATGAACAATGACCACGCTATGCAGGAAATCAAAGATCACTGGGATCGGGATGGGCTAAGTCAGACCATTTATGATGCGTTGATTGCCTCAGGCAAACCGCTGGACACACTCACCCTCGAAGACCTCGCTCCGCTGGATCAATTTCATCGCGGCGGCAAAGGGTTCACAACCCGCCTCGCGCGTCTCGCCGACTTGAAATCAGGCATGAAGGTCCTTGATGTCGGCGGCGGGCTGGGCGGACCTGCGCGCACGCTGGCGATTGAGTTCGGCTGTCATGTCACTGTGATCGATCTCGCGGAATCTTATGTGCTGGCGGGCAGAATGCTCACGGACCTGATGCACCTCAATGACCATGTGACCCATCAGGCTGGCAGTGCATTGGAACTTCCTTTCGAAGATCACGCCTTTGACGTCGTCTGGACTCAAAACTCGGGCATGAACATCATGGATAAGGAAAGGCTATATGCGGAAATTTACCGCGTCATTCGACCGAATGGCTTGTTCGCCACTCAGGAGCCGATGGCTGGCCCCAGGCAGCCGCTCATCTTTCCCGTCATGTGGTCACGCGATGGAACAGGAAACTTTCTGCGTAAACCTGAAGAGATACGCGCCTTGATCGAGTCGACGGGGTTTCAAACCCGCAAGTGGGATGATGTCACGCAAGAAAAATCGGCTGCGCCAGGTACGACAAACACACATACCATCCAAAATCTTGTAATGGGAGCTGATCTGCTGGCCGAAATCAGAGCTGCGGACAAACGCAATGATGAAGAAGAGCGCATTGTGATGATTCAGGCCGTCTTCGAGCGTTTTTAATTTCAATAGATTATCGCGGTGTCCCGTTCAATTCCCCCACTGTTTCGGGACGGTGAGCGGAAGTCGAACCGTCAACACAACGGGAGAGGGGAAATCGTCCCGATAAAATATTCATATCGGACGGGGTGAGGGAGATTTTAGAAGACAAGGTGGCAACTTAGATTAAATTAATTGAAAAGGCGTTTGAAAACGCATAAAAATTACGGCCTTTCTTACCTACCCAGCAACATTGGTTCCGAATAATCTCCCTACCAGAGCAGTTGCCAGCATAGCGAGTAATCCCCAAAATGTAACGCGTAATGCACCGATCCAAATATTTGCACCGCCAAGATACGCCGCCAACACTCCCATCAATGCCAGAAAAAATAACGAGCTGCCCACCACCAATGGGATCATTAAATTTGACGGTGCGAGCAAGACCGCAAGCAATGGCAGCACCGCCCCCACTGCAAAGGATAAGGCTGAAGCAAGCGCTGCCTGAATGGGCTGAGCGGTATGGATTTCACTCAGGCCAAGTTCATCGCGCGCATGCGCCATCAAGGCATCATGGGCCATCAACTGCTCTGAAACCTTTTTTGCCAAAGCGGGATCCAGCCCCCGCTTTATGTAGATGTTGGCAAGTTCCCGGTGTTCACCAGCGCTATCAGTCGCAAGTTCCTTTTTCTCGCGTTCCAGATCTGCTTTTTCAGTGTCTGCTTGTGAACTGACAGAAACATATTCCCCGGCCGCCATGGACATGGCTCCAGCAACCATCCCAGCGATCCCCGCGATCATCACATCACCGCGGACAGCACTCGCCGCCGCCACGCCCACTACCAGGCTGGCTGTTGAAACAATCCCATCATTGGCTCCTAAAACAGCCGCCCGCAGCCAACCGATCCGATCTGCGTAATGAATTTCAAAATGTCGTTTAGGCATTGCATTTCTCCTTAAGTATCCACGTCAACTTTATTCTACGCCAAATTCGACCATTTACACCTGCTATATATCATCATCTTTTTATGAGGATTAATAACAAATTGTGCGAGGCGTTCCGATATAGGGCGAAATCTCATTCAGTATTGGGGATTGACAATGAATCGAAACATATTAGGGCGGCAGTAAAACAGCGGGACATCTGCGGTACACTTGGGCGCATGTCCACTCCAAAACTTGATAATAATACGATCATCATCGGTGCGGGCCCGGCGGGGCTGGCGGCTGGAGCCTGCCTAAAACAGGCTGGGGTTCAAGCCATAATTCTCGAACAAAGCAGCCAGGTGGGGTCGGTCTGGCGGCGGCACTATGATCGGCTTCATTTACATACCGATAAAAGAAATTCCGAATTACCCTTTGCGCCATTCCCAAAAGAATATCCGCGTTACCCATCGCGCGATCAGCTGGTTGGTTATCTTGAGGCGTACGCCCAAAAATTTGATTTGGACATCCGCTTCAACCAGCAAGTGAATTCTGCGCGAAAAGAAAATGGTCGCTGGGAGATCAAGACCCAGGACACGCTCTACCATGCATCCAATCTTGTGATCGCCACAGGATATGCCCGCGAACCATTCACCCCAGAATGGCAGGGACGGGAATTATTCAAAGGCAAAATCATCCATAGTTCTGAATATAAAAATGGCGCGCCATTCAAGGGACAACGCGTTCTGGTCGTTGGGTTTGGCAACTCTGGCGGCGAGATCGCCATTGACCTGTTCGAACATGGCGCAAGACCGAGCATTGCTGTTCGAAATGCAGTGAATGTCATCCCAAAGGAACTTGCAGGGATTCCCATCCTCTCGATCGGCATTGTACAAAACATCATGCCAGCCTGGATGGCAGATGCAATGAACGCGCCGATCTTGCGGGCCGTCATAGGGGATATCACGAAATACGGTCTTCGCAAATTGCCATACGGCCCAGCCACACAGATCAAAAATGAAAAACACATCCCGTTGATCGATATCGGCACAATGAAACTGATCCGCGAAGGACATGTCACCGTGTATTCGGGGGTGGAGAATTTCGCAGAAAACAAGATCAAATTCACCGATGGAAAAGAAGCGGAGTTCGATGCGGTGATTCTGGCGACGGGCTATCATCCAAGAGTCAATACATTTTTGCATGAAAAGTCAGCATACGATGAAAATGGCACGCCGATCTCCACGGGACGCGAGGCATCGACCCCAGGTTTGTACTTCTGCGGGTATTACGTCTCCCCCACTGGTATGCTGCGCGAGATCGCAATGGAAGCGAAACAGATCAGCAATGCGATAAAGAAAAAAGCAGAATAATCAATTTGCTTTCAAGGCTTTACAGCATGACAAAACTTGCGATCCTCTCCGACATTCACGGAAATCTACCCGCACTTGAAGCAGTACTTTCCGACTTAAGACAAGATGATGTAGACCAAATCATTGTCGCAGGAGATGTGATCAATTTTGGGCCAAGTTCCAATCAGACTGCGAAGATCGTGATCGATAACGGCTGGCCTGTCGTTCGCGGAAACAACGAATATTTTCTTCTGGATTATGGAACGCCTCGGGCTCCCGCCGATTGGGCTGATCCCGTCCAATTTGCTCCAACTTTGTGGACAAATCAACGCATCGATCCCGAACTGAAAAACGTCATCGCCACGTGGCCCGACACGCTGAACCTGCGTTTTGACGATGCGCCTCCCATTCAGGTGTTTCACGGTTCGCCCAACAGTTCCTGGGAATCCATCTACTGGACAATGACGGATCAGGAAATCGAAGGCCTGCTTTCAACAGTGGAAGCCGATTTCGTGATTTGTGGACACACCCACCTGCCAATGGATCGTCAGGCGGGCAAATGGCGCATCTTCAACCCTGGCTCGGTTGGCGTGCCGCTTGACGGCATATTTTCCGCCAGCTACATGCTCCTGGAAGGAAATGGTCAGGGATGGGTTCCGACGTTTCGCAGGGTTAATTTCGATTACATGGCAATTTTCGAAGAATTTGAAAAAACAGGTTTTAATGTTCAGTGTGGACCTATTGGCAGGCTGGTCCTGGAAATCTACAAAACAGCCCGCCCCACATTCGGTTTTTTGGCATGGCGCGCGGCACATAGAGTAAATATGCCGATCAGCGACGCCCTACTGGATGAATACCTGCAAGCTTGTGAATGGTGGGAGTACGCGCACCCCGCCTACCACATCAAAAATGGATGAATTGCTTGCGCCATTAACTTTTTAATTGTATGATTGAGAAGAATTTCATAAATATTGGGAAGATGCAATGGCTAAAATAATGATCGTAGACGACGACCCGCAAGTCATAACATTATTAAAGAGATACCTTTCCGTGGAAGGTCATGAGGTCATCGCAACCACGCACAGCTCAAAGGCCATCATTTTGGCAAACGATGAGCATCCCGACCTCTTCATCCTTGACCTGATGATGCCTCCGCCAGATGGATTCACCCTGTGCAGCATGTTACGTGCAGACCCCGCTTTCGTGCGGACCCCCATCCTGATCATCACAGCCATGGCTGACAGCAACAGTAAGGCAACATCTTTTGGCGCGAATGACTACCTTGCCAAGCCATTTAATCTCGATGAACTCTCTCTTCGGATATCAACCCTGCTAAGCGGTTGATATCCATACAACACATTCCCAACAGTCATACTCATTGATTGACCTTTTTCATCTGGCAAATACTGCGTCACATCTACGCGAGTTTTCAGACAATGTGGATAAGACCTGTTGTAAAACATTCCAACAACGAGGAAAAGAAATATGTCAAAAATATTGATAATTGACGACGACATGGAAACCACAAAGCTTCTGGAAAGCCTTGTAAAAATGAACGGCCACTCGCCCACCTCGATCAACAACAGCGCAGATGCGATCGAAACCGCGAACTCGGTCATCCCCGATCTTATTTTGTTGGATATTATGATGCCCAGGATCAACGGCATCCAGCTCTGCAAAATGTTTCAGTCGACCCAGACCCTCAAGGATATCCCCATTATCATTGTCTCGGCCCTGAATGATATCGGCAGCAAAAAAGACGCTTTTAACGCCGGCGCCAAGGATTTTATTACAAAGCCCTTCCTCCCCAAGGAACTAACCCAGAAAATAAACGCACTGCTCTAGACCATTCCTGACAGCAACTTACAGATTTGCGAGGAAGACCGCACCTGCCACTTATCAGCGCAGCGGCGGTCTTTCGGTTAAATGCGTCTCGGGTATAATAATGACGTATTTAATGATTATTTCAAATTTTTGGGATAAAAATTCATCCACTTCATCAGGAAAATGTCATGACAAAAATCTTGATCGTTGACGACGATAAGCAAGCTACAGACTTACTGCAAAAAGTTCTCACAGTGGAGGGATACGAAACAACCGCAGTAAACGACAGTTCCAAAGCGGTGCAAATAGCCGATTCCATAAATCCGCACCTCATCATTTTGGACCTCATGATGCCCGACCCCGACGGCTTTAAAGTATGCAGAATGCTGCGACAAACCCCAAGATTTATCTTTACGCCGATCATTATCGTCACCGCATTGGATGACAGCGACAGCAAGGTAGTCGCCTTTGGTGCTGGAGCAGACGACTACCTCACCAAGCCTTTCCACATTGACGAACTTTCCCAAAGAGTAAAAGATCTGCTTGGCCGTACGGAATAGTTCCCCCGCCCCTACATAATCCCCTGCAGCAATTCGACCGTTTTTTGCTTGATCTCCGAAATTGCAAGCACATGCTTTCATAGTTCAGACCTAAATCCCGCTGTCTCGGTTTCCGAGAGCGGGAATTTTTTTCCACCTCCACTTCGATCTCTTTCAGGCGGGTATTGATTTCCACGATCTCATCTTGTACATTTTCCCCACTTTGAACAAAAAGCTTATGTCTGCGAAGCAACAGGGTTTTCGCTTCATGAAATAGCCAATAAAGCATTCGCAAATCCGACCCACTTTGCATGGCTCAGACGGAATTATTTTGCGGCTTCCTGAATGGCTTCTTCTCAAGCAGGATCGCCGCCCCATCAAGATAATCGGCATATACGATACTTTCTACGCCGTCGCCTGCTCCCTACAAATTGACTTAGGTGAACGCCCAATCTGCACTTTTCAAAAACACCAGTCAACAGTCTTGACTCTTATCAGGTTTTGACTATAATATCAGTGACTATTTTTACTAAATTAGTCACAAGAAGAGGAACCCATGCCAAAAGCGTTTTCAGATCAGGAAAGAGACACCATCCGCGCTCAAATGCGTGAAAAAGGGAAAAAGCTCTTCGAGAAGCACGGCCTAAAAAAGACAAGTGTGGATGAATTGACCGAGGCTGTTGGGATTTCGAAAGGCGCCTTCTATTTGTTCTTCGAATCAAAAGAGGAATTATTCCTTGAGATCCTCGAGCAGTTCGAGAAGGAGATCCAAACGAGCATCCTTGATTTCGCCGTCAAGCCAAAAGCCAATGCGCGCAAGAATGTCAGCGAGATGCTCGGGGGGTTGCTGCTCACCTGGGATGCCTATCCCCTGCTGAAAAATTTCAGCAAATCTGACTTTGATTATCTCGTGAGAAAAGTCCCTGCGGAACGAGTCATGCAGCACGCCAGCAACGATGAAGCATTTACAAATGAATTGATCAAAAAGATCAAACGGGAAGGCATCACCGTCAAGGCCTCTCCGCGAATTGTGAGTAACCTGATCAAGGGCCTGTTTTTCATGGGTCTGCATCGCGATGACCTGGGCGAGGATGCCTATCAGGAAACCATGAATGTAATGATCGACCTAGTAGCAGGATATATCGTCGGAGAATAAGATGAATTACGCGATCGAAACAAGTGATCTGTCAAAACAATATGGCGATGTGCATGCCGTGAATCATGTCAGCTTGCAGGTGAAGCAGGGTGAGATATTCGGTTTCCTTGGTTTGAACGGCGCAGGCAAGACCACAACCATCCGCATGCTTTTGGGGATGATCCGCCCGAGCGAGGGAAATGTCAAAGTGCTGGGGCAGGCTCTCGGTCCAGGTGGACGCGGGCCGTGGGCGCAGGTGGGACATCTTGTGGAGAGTCCATCGGCATATCCCGAATTGACTGTCCGCGAGAATCTGGATATCGCCCGCCGACTATATGGATTGAAAAACCCAAAAGCCGTGGATGATGTGATGGAAAAACTTTCCATCGCCTCCTATTCCAAACGAAAAGCTGGCACGCTTTCGATGGGAAATCTTCAACGCCTTGGCCTGGCGCGCACAATGATCCACAATCCAAGCCTGTTGATTCTGGATGAACCCGCAAATGGGCTCGACCCTGCGGGTGTGGTTGAAATCCGCGAGTTGCTTGCTGATCTAGCAAAAAACGGCGTGACCGTTTTTATGTCCAGCCATATTCTCACCGAAGTGGACAGGCTTGCCACACGAATAGGAATTATTCATAAAGGCAGAATTATCGAAGACCTCGATGCAAGCAAGCTCGAGCAATTCCGCGCGCGACGATTGGAGATCAGAGTCCGTGACTTTGCAAAAGCACACACGATTTTGACTAAAGAACATTATTCAGCGACGATCCACGAAGGTTCGATTTTCATCAGCGATGCGCATGCGCTCGAAGCACCAGATGAAATCGCATGTTTACTCGTCAACGCGGGTACTCCACCCACCCACCTTGCGGTGGAACAGCAAAATCTCGAAGAACATTTTATGCAACTAACAGGAAGTAAAAAATGAATGCTTATCTCGCCGCTTTACAAACCGAGAGTCTCAAGGCGTTTCGCTCGAAAGTGCCTGTGCTAACCATGCTGGGATTTTTTATCGCGCCATTGATCGGCGGTTTATTCATGGTCATCTTGAAAGACCCCGAGGCTGCAAAATCCATGGGGCTGATCGGCACAAAAGCGCAATTGACCGCAGGCGTGGCAGACTGGCCGACATTCTTCAACCTGCTTGCACAAGCGACAGCCATTGGCGGCGCGATCATTTTCGCAATTGTCACCACCTGGGTGTTCGGCCGTGAATTCTCAGACCACACCGTAAAGGAACTGCTCTCCCTGCCCACATCGCGCGAGGCGATCATTGCCGCAAAATTCACTGTGATTGTTTTATGGACTCTCACCTTAACCCTGCTCAGTTACGGGCTTGGTTTGATCGTTGGGAATGCTGTTGTTATCCCGGGCTGGTCGAGTGAACTCCTCCGCTCAGCGACCATCGACATTCTCGGCGCGGGGATCCTGACGATCATGCTGCTGCCTTTCGTGGCCTTCCTCGCCAGCATCGGGCGCGGATTTATGGCCGCCTTTGGCTGGGCGATCTTTACTGTCGCCATTGCGCAGATCGCTGTGGTAATGGGCTGGGGCAGCTGGCTTCCGTGGTCGGTGCCTGCCCTGTTCAGCGGGGCGGTTGGTCCGCGCGCTGAAGTGCTTGGAATGCACAGCTATATCATTGTGGCGCTTTCAAGCGCGATCGGATTCTTCATCACATTTTATTGGTGGCGCAATGCCGACCAGACAAAGTAAACCAATGTACATCATTATTTGGGCATATCAAGTAAAGTCAGAGCACCTGGCAAGCTTCGTGGAAATATATTCCAACGATGGCGCGTGGGCAAAGCTATTCGGCAAAAGCGAAGGCTATCTTGGAACTGAATTGCTGCATGACGAAACAGATACCCTTCGGTTCGTGACCATTGATCGTTGGGTGTCTGCGGCTTCATATCTCAATTTCAAGGCACAATGGCAGGCGGAATATAATGCCCTGGATGCCCACTGCGAAGGCATGACCGAACAGGAAGTTTTGATTGGCAGGTACAGCCAACCAATATAGATACGCGGTAAACTTGGGCATATGCCCATCTCCCCCATTTATTCAAAGACAATTCACATTCCCGAATCTGCAATTGACGAGAACGGCCATGTCAACAATGTGACCTACGTGCAATGGATGCAGGACATTGCCGTGGAGCATTACGCTTCAATCGGCGGCATTGAGGCACAAGGCGCAGATTCAACCTGGGTGGTACGCGAGCACAAGATCGAGTATTTTCTCCCAGCCTTTCTCAGTGAAGAGATCGAGATCAAGACTTGGGTGGAAAATATCCGCCGCGTGCGCTCCCTGCGCAAATATGAATTCACACGAACATCTGATGGCAAGACCCTCGTCAAAGGCGAAACCGATTGGGTCTTCGTAGATGTCAAAACTGGCAGTCCACGCGCCGTGCCAGAAGCCGTAATCAAAGTATTCAACCCATCTTAAGCGAAATAACTTTATTGGTAATCGGAGATGTTTTATGACCACGGCCGCACAGGCAGCAAACCATAATCCCATTCCACTTTACTCACTATTCACAGCCAATATCATCTCACTTGTTGGCAACATCTTTTCCACGATCGCAATCCCCTGGTTCGTGCTGCAGACCACCGGCAGCGCCGCGCAAACAGGCATCACAGGCTTCTTCACGATCCTGCCGATGGTGTTGGCGGGCTTTTTCGGCGGCACGCTTATTGACCGTCTCGGCTACAAACGCACCAGCATCATTGCAGACATCGCCAGCGGCATCGCCACGGCACTAATCCCCATTTTCTATTTCACGATTGGACTGGAATTCTGGCAGCTCATGGTGTTGGTATTTCTTGGTGCATTGCTTGATACGCCCGGCAACACAGCGCGCCATGCCCTTTTGCCTGACCTCGCCACGCAAGCAGGGATGTCCATCGAACGTGCCACTTCCCTTGCACATGTCATCGAGCGCGGATCAAGGATCATCGGCGCGCCTCTGGCAGGTTTGCTGATCGGCATTATGGGTACAGCCAATGTCCTCTGGCTGAATGCGGTCTCATTTTTAATTTCAGCGGGGATCATTGGCCTGATGATTACAGATCACAAAACAGTCAAACGCGATGAAGGGAAAACTACAAACTATTTCGCTGAGATGAAGGAAGGACTGCGCTTCATCTCAAACGACAAGTTGATTCTGACCATCGTCATCATGGCCATGCTGACGAATTTCCTCGACGCGATCTTTGGCGGCGTCTTACAGCCAGTCTACGTCAAGGAAGTTTACGGAAGCGCAATCGGCGTGGGATTGCTTCTGGCCGCAAACGGCGGAGGCGCCGTCATTGGCGGATTGATCTTCGCATCCATTGGGCATCGCCTGCCGCGGCATGCTCTTTTTGTTGGCGCATTTATTTTTACAGGCATACGATATTGGTTTTACCTTTCCTACCCGCCTCTTTCGGTTTTGGTCATCACCGGGCTTATCTTCAGCCTCGGTGCGGGACCGCTCAGCCCGATCCTTGGCGCAGTTGAGTTTGAACGCATCCCCCCAGACATGCGCGGACGAGTCTTCGGCACGATCACAGCCAGTTCCGGGCTCGCCATGCCGCTGGGAATGCTGATCGGCGGTTACTTCACTGAACGCTTTGGGCTGTCGCTCATGTTCATCTGGTTGGGCATCACATTTTTTGTAATCACCGTCAGCATGGCATTCATCCCCGTGATGAAGGAAATGAACAGAAAAACTCAAGTCACTGTTTATCAATAATCGGAGGTATCTTATGACAGCAGCCGTACCCGAAGTAAAACATAATCCCATTCCGCTTTACTCATTATTCACCGCCAACATCATCTCGCTTGTTGGCAATATCTTTTCCGCGATCGCAATTCCCTGGTTCGTGCTGCAAACCACCGGCAGCGCCACACAAACAGGGATCACGGGTTTCTTTACGATTCTGCCTGTAGTGCTGGCAGGTTTCCTCGGCGGCACACTCATCGACCGCCTTGGCTATAAGCGTACCAGCATCATCTCAGATCTCGCCAGCGGCGTGACAACTGCGCTGATTCCCATCTTTTATTTCACGATTGGGCTGGAATTCTGGCAGTTGATGATCCTGGTCTTCCTTGGCGCACTGCTTGATACCCCAGGCAGCAGCGCCCGTCACGCCTTGCTGCCCGAACTTGCTGAACAAGCAGGCATGCCCATCGAACGCGCCACTTCCCTTACACATGTCATCGAACGCGGCTCAAGGCTCATCGGCGCACCTTTGGCAGGTCTGCTGATCAGCATCATGGGCACAGCCAATGTCCTCTGGCTGGATGCAATTTCATTTTTCATCTCCGCAGGAATCATCGGCGTGATGATCGCGGCACCTAAAACGGTTAAATCTGAAGAGGAAAAGAAAGCTGGCAACTATTTTGCAGAGATGAAGGAAGGACTGCGATTCATTGCAAACGATAAGCTGATTCTGGCCATCGTTATTATGATCATGCTGACAAATTTTCTGGATTCCGTTTTTAGCGGCGTGGTGCGGCCAGTCTACGTGAAGGCGGTATACGACAATGCAGTCAGCCTGGGGTTGTTGATCGCCGCCAATGGCGGAGGCGCAGTCATCGGCGGATTGATCTTCGCCTCCATCGGGCATCGTTTGCCACGGCACACTGTTTTCGTAGCCGCCTTCGTTTTGACTGGCTTGCAATTTTGGGTGTACGCCTTGCAGCCCCCGATCTACATTCTGGCCGCATCCGTCCTTATCACCAGCATGGGCGCGGGACCGTTAAACCCCATCATCGGTGCGGTGGAATTCGAACGCATCCCGCCAGATATGCGCGGACGAGTCTTCGGTGCGGTCACGGCTGGCGCGTGGATGGCGATGCCATTTGGGATGTTACTGGGCGGAGTGCTCACTGAAAAATTCAGCTACCTGCCAATGTTGATTGCACTTGGGATCACATACTTCTTTACCACTATAAGCATGGCTTTTATCCCCGCGATGAAGGAAATGAATAGAAAAGTTCAGGCTGCTGCAGACTGAGTCAACAACTTCTCATACACCTTCAATAATTTCTTCTGCGATTCATGCCAGGTGAATTTGGTCAGCGCGCGTTCGGAGGCGGATTGGGCCAGGCGTTTGGATAATTCAAAATCATTCAGCAAGGCAATGGTTTGCCTGGCAAGGTCTTCGGAATCGCTAGGAGAAAATAACAGCGCATCCATATCTTCGCGGACAAGCTCACGCACGATGGGCATGTTCGAAGCCAATAAAGGACGCCCTGCCGCCATATATTCGAGGACTTTGATCGGGCAGGCCCCCTGCGTGACATTTCTATCATTCAGGCCAAGCGGGGCAACACAAATATCTGCGCTGGCGATGAGGGCAGGGATCTCGTGATGCGGCACGGCAGGCTGCACAGTCACATGCTCTTCGACGCCAAGTTTTCGAATTTGCTTGGCGAGCATCTTGCGCTGACGGGAACGTCCGCGCCCGACAATGAGCAAATGGACGGGTTGTTTTTCGAGGATCTTGGGCAGCGCCTTGACGACGATGTCCAATCCCTGCCAATCGGCGAGGGTACCAATGTATAACAACATAGGGACTCGTCCGTCGCGGGGGGGCAGCGGGGATGCCGAAAAATCCGAGGCGCTGACTCCGTTTGGGATGACAGTGACCAGCTTGCGGTTAAGTCCGAGCGAGGCAATGTAGTCGCGAGTCACATTCGAAGGGCAGATGATCGCGTCGCTTAAGTGCAGTGTCGCGATTTCCTGTTCCTTTATTTTCAAAAGCAATTCAGGGTCGAGCCCCGGGTAATGATATTTGAGTTCGATCGACGGCAGGCCGTTCACTTCAAAAAGTGTTTTGTAGCCAAACCGTTTTTTGTTCTGCGCAATGGAAAGGCCGTCCCAGATATTTCGATAATGAACGACATCGTAATCCTGATTCAGCGCCAGGTGGGCCGAAACCGAACGTCCGAAATGCATGGCACGGGCGAGAAAATTCTGCGAGAGGTCTTGCGAAATGCGGGTGACCTGCGCACCTTCAATAGTATCTTCGGTGGGTAGAAGCCCGTCGTTGGGCGTGATAAGATGGGCATCGTATTTCCCATTGACCAACCCGCGCAAATTGTGCAAAATATGTGTGGATGCGCCCTTTGGGCTTGGTACAATATCGAACGCGGTATATAGGATCTTGGTCATTGTTTAAATTATAAGCTATAAGCCACTCGGAGGAATGTATGCCAGCTTTATGTATCTTGGGCGTAGCCGGTGTTGTTGTTTTAGCGTTGTTCTTTTATCTACTGAACACCGCCCGCAAAAAGGTCGCCGCCCCCACCAGCATTTCAGGAAAAAAGGAATATGCACCCGTGTATGTATCGATTGCCGATAAACCGGACTCGATCATGCTTGGTATGGAGCGATTCAGGGCCGAGGTGCAAAAGACTGAATCTGCTGGTGATAAGTGGCGCTGGATTCCCTTGATCATTTTCTTTGTTGGTCTGGGCTTGATGGCCATTGACGGTCTGCTCCTTTTGCTTGGCTATTTCTCGCTGGTCTTTTCGGCGGGCGGATTTTTGCTGTGGCTCGCGGCTTTTATCATGGCACGCAGTCTGCGAAGAAGCGACACACTTGATTTTGCCCCGCGTTACAAAGGCACCAAGGAAATCCTGCACACCCTGCGCGATGACCTCAAACCCGGCGCCACCTTTCTGGGCCATCTTGATCTGACCGGTGCACTGCTGAAAACAAAAGTGGCGCGCGAAACAAAAGACACTCAAAACCGCACCACACAGTATTTCCGCGATGAGTGGCTTTCACTCAAGGCAAAACTTTATGACGGAAACATTCTGCGTGTGTCTGCCATTCAAAAATCAAAGAAACGCACGTCTTATTGGAAGCGCAGCCGCATCAGCGGAAAATCAAAACTCAAACCTGAAAAATTCAAAGGCTCCGCACACGACCTGAAGATCCGCATCGTGGTCAATCCGGAAGCGTACAAGATCGTTCCGAACAAAGACTTCAGACAGGGCGTGAACATCGGGAAATATACCGTCACACAATTGAGCACGGAAGGCGGCATGATCAACGTCGTCGCCAGCTCCCCATTCGATGAAGTGGAACAGGAACAGATCCTGGGCTTTTTGAAATCAACTTATTCTCTATTACAACGAAAGGCTGCATAATGAGTCGCAAAATCATCCCCTTTATTATTGCATTTGTACTCTCCTGTCTCGTCATGGTCGTGGCGGGCGTATTCTCCTTTAGCGGTGCGGTGACCGCCGAAAAATTCGGCAGCACCACAGCCTGGTCGCAGCCATACGATATCGCGGAAAGCATGAAGGTCATCGACTTGAGCGGCGATGGACAGGATGAGCTATTCATTCAAAACGCCAGCGGCGTACGGATCTACGACCCCAATGGAAATATCCTCAATGACTTTACCTACGACAGCCCGAAGACCACACTTGGCGATGTCAACGGTGACGGTGTCGAAGACATCGTGGTCTATCACAGCGGCAATTTCTTTTCTGTGGATACCATCATCAATGGGCAGCAGAAGACCATCGCCAGCGAACTCCCCGTCTTCGTGCCTGCGCGGGTCGCATTGATCCGTTTTGATGGCGGCTCGGAAATCGTTCTTGGCGATGTTTCAGGCAGCATCGCATCCATCTCCACAAGCGGACAGGTATTATGGCAGTCTGACTTCGCAAACGAAGAAATCCGCGGCATGGATGATGCAAAGATCGGCGGAAAGACTTACGCCGCGATCGCTTCGCACGACGGGACAGTTGGTGTCTTCGACGCGCAAGGGAATCCCGTCTGGCAGATCAGCCAGGAACAGTTGCGCCGCATGCGCGCCTTCGACTTGAACGCGGATGGCAATAGCGAAGTCATCACCGGCGGCGAGTATGGCGCGTTCTACATCTACAGCGCAGTGGATGGCTCGACCATTTTCAGCAAGTCACTCGGTCAGGCGGTCAGTGAAGTGCGCGAAGTGGAATTGAACGGCGACCCGTCTTCGCGGGAGATCATCGTCGGCGGGAAAGACGGCGGCATCTGGGCATTTTCCTACAATGGCACAACTGCCACTCAAATGTGGACCGCTTCCCTATCTGACAAAGTAACCGAGATCTCGGGTCTTGATATCAATGAAGACGGCAAGGAAGAAGCAGTCATCGGTGATGATTCGGGCAAGGTGGCCGTGTTCACCGAAAACGGCACGCGTAACAACCTGCCTTCCCACGACAGCGGCATCACCCGTATTGATATTGGAAAATTAGGCAACGAACGCTACGTGGTGATCGCCGATGGCGGTGCAGTACAGGCAAACAAGGTCAATTTTAATTCCATTCCGGGCTTTCAATTTACGCCGCTCATCGTTGGGTTGATCGTTTCCGCGATCATGCTGGTCATTGCAGGAATTCTTGCCTCCATTCCACCGAAGCCCGAGATGAAGGTCTCCTTTCAGGATAAGAGCAAGGAATCCCTCGAAGCGCAGCGTCGCATGTTGAAGGAATCCATCGCTGACGTGGAGCGCTTGCGCAAAGCCGGTGAAGTGACAGGTGATGCATATCTGGCACGTCTCAAACGTCTGCGCGGCGATCTAGCTGACAATGAAGAAGCCTACAAAAAAGCGGGTTTCTCCATCAAGGTGGAGACCTTCCAATGCCCCAACTGCGGCGGCACGCTCGAACTCGGCATGGATAAATGCGAATACTGCGGACAGGTAATCCTTTCGTAAGAATTGAAAACACATATAGCAAAACGCGCTCCATTTCTGGAGCGCGTTTTGCTATTGCATTGAAATACGGACTTCAGTCCTCGTCCGTTTTCCAGGCGGTCAACTTATTCAAGGTGGCGATCTCATCGTCCATCAAATGGACATCCAGCGCGCCGAGGTTTTCTTGCAATTGCTCAATGGAAGTCGCCCCGATGATCGGGCTGGTGATAACCGAGTCGGACAACATCCACGCCAGAGCCACCTGAGAAATGGACGCCTTGTGGCGCAAGCCGATCGATTCGATCTCATATAAAAGGGAGAAATTCTTTTCGGTCATCGCGCGTTTACGGCCTTCGGCACGTCTGCTCTCCGGCAGCGGTTCATTCCTGCGATATTTACCCGTCAAAAATCCCCCCGCCAGCGGACTGTACGGAATGACCGCAATCTCGTAAGCTTTACAGACATCCCGCAATTCCCGTTCGAATTCATCACGATAGATCAGATTGTAGTGAGGTTGAAGGCTGTCGTATCGAACCAGATTGAGTTTGTCCGAAGTCCACAGGGCTTGCATCAACTCCCAGGCAGCATAATTCGAAGCGCCGACATAACGCACCTTTCCCTGCCGTACCAGATCGTCAAACGCCTGCATCGTTTCTTCAATAGGCGTCGAATCATCCGTCCAGTGGGACTGATATAAATCGAGATAATCGGTCTGTAAACGGCGCAGGGATGCCTCCACTGCATTCATAATATGGCCGCGACTCAAACCTTCATTATTGGGACCTTTCCCCATTTCGCCGCGCACTTTGGTCGCCAAAACAACCTGGTCACGCGGAATCTTATTCTGTTTCAACCAATTGCCGATATAGGTTTCTGAAACGCCGCCGGGATTCCCATCCACCCATTTGGAATAAATATCCGCCGTATCGAAGAAATTGATCCCCGCATCAAAGGTGGCTGAAAGGATTCTGTGCGAATCCGCCTCGTTCAAAGACCAGCCGAACTGCATGGTTCCCATGCACAATGGGGAAACCTTGAACCCCGTCTTCCCGAACTTCCTATATTCCATGTGAGCCTCCATCTATATGGATTATAAACTCGCAAACAAAAAATGCGGTCATTGTAATGACCGCATTTTTGAAGAAATATCACCGATAATTATTGAACCGAGAATAGTTGCTCGGCAACCTTTGCGCCGTTCATGTGGATCTCCACCTTGTACTGCGCAGGCGGGAATCCGCCGTCTGTGCTTTCGATCTGGGCGTAGATCGTTCCTTCGTCATTGTAGGTGTAATCGGTGACGGTGAATGGCTCGTTCGGGTCCTGCCCATCCAAAGTCAACGCGAACCAGCGGACCTGGAACTGGGCGCCAGCTTCGATACCATTGACATCGAAGAACACAAAAATAACATCGGTCGGCGCAAACGTGGTGGTCTTATTGGTACCTTCCGCGTCATTCGCCATATAAACATTAGACACGCCCGCCGGGGCGCTGGATCCGCAGGCGAGCACCGAGGCAAAAAGCACGGCCACAACAAGCAGGATCGAGAGGTTTCGAATTTTCATTTTTCACATTCTCCTTTGGTTATTCTCTGCATTATATTCAGCGAAACAAAAAAAGCCACTCCCCAAAACGGGCTATTCGATCTCGATATAAATTCGTTTGTTGATCGCGCCTTTGCTCTTGTAATCCACAACCTTTACACGGCCCACTTCGGAAGTATTCATCACATGCGTGCCGCCATCGGCTTGCAGATCGAGGCCGACGATCTCCACGGTGCGCACCTGCGAAATGCCTTCGGGCAACAAATTGATCTTGGTGCGGATCAGATCGGGAATTTGGAACGCCTCTTCGCGCGGCAGGATCTTCACCCGAATATCGCGTCTATTCTGGACCTCGAGATTGACCGCTGCTTCGATATCACGGACCAGCTCCCCGCGCATGGTCTCGAATTCAAAATCCATGCGGCCTTTGAGCGGATCCATGTCACCGCCGGTGACTTTTGCGCCATAATCGCGAAAGACCGTGCCGCACAGGATGTGCAGCGCTGTATGGGTGCGCATCAACTGATGTCGCCGTACCCAGTCCAAGGTCCCCGCGCAGCGTGAAGCGGTATTGAGAGTCGGCAAAGGCTCGGTTCCACCGAGAAAATGAAGGACGTCGTCGCCCTGCTTCTTCACCTTTTCCACCGGATAGCGGATGCCCGCCACTTCCAATGCCCCAAAATCGCAGGGTTGGCCGCCTCCACCAGGGTAAAAAGCGGAACGATCGAGTACCACCGAGCGGGATTCTGAATCTACAGAAAGGATGGTGGCTGAAAACTCTTTGAGATAGGAATCGGTTTGGTAAAGGAGTTCGGTCATACGCAGATTATAGTCGAAGGCTTGAAAAATTAGCGTTAGATTAGAAGTTAATTACCCGCTTGACTTTGCGACTCTACATATTGTATAGTAATCAACGGCAAAACAGATAAGGCACCGCCCACGGGTTGTGCCTTTTATTTGGTAACACCCCATTTTTACAACAAAAAATTTTATTGCAAGGAGAGGCAATGATCAAAGTTAGTGGTCTCACAAAGGACTACGGCGCCCGCCGCGCCATTAATAACCTGAAGTTCGATGCCCAGCAGGGAGAGATCGTCGGCTTCCTCGGCCCCAACGGCGCCGGGAAGACCACCACCATGCGCATCCTGACCGGCTACATGCCCCCCACAGACGGCGAAGCCATTGTGGCTGGTTACGATGTGGTGGAGGAGTCGCTGGAAGTGCGCAAGCGTGTTGGGTATCTGCCTGAAACGGTCCCGTTGTATACGGATATGACCGCCTTCGATTATCTGAAGTTCATGGGCGAGCTGCGCCACATCCCCAATGTGGATGATCGCGTGGAAGAAGTGTTGGACATGGTCGGCCTGATCGACCGCGCCGACGGATATATTGGCAACCTGTCCAAGGGTATGCGCCAGAGAATTGGGCTTGCTCAAGCGCTGCTGCACAGACCCGAGGTATTGATCCTCGACGAACCGACCATTGGCCTTGACCCTGGCCAGGTTGTGGAAGTGCGTGAACTGATCCGCGAGATCGGCAAAGAGCGCACGGTTCTGCTTTCCACGCACTTACTTAATGAAGCGCAAAATATCTGTGACCGTGTGTTGATTATCAATAAAGGCAAGATCGTCGCAGAAGATACCACCGAAAACCTGCAAGCCCGCCTGATCGGCGCCGAACGCGCCGTGCTGCGTGTGCGCGGCGAATCTGATGATGATCTTGTAAAGACCATCCGCGCCATCAAAGGCGTGCAAGCCGTGGAAACCAAGGATGATGGCATGGTGGAATTTGAATTTGCCTCCGGCAAGGATGTTCGCCCCGAAGTTGCCAAACAGGTGATCAAATCGGGCTATGACCTGCTTGAATTGCGTCCGATCGGCATGAGCCTCGAAGAAATCTTCCTCGAACTCACCGGCTCTGATTCGAAGAATAAATAAAGAGGGATTCCATGAGAACCATTTGGACCATCGCAAAACGCGAATACGATAATTACTTCAACAGCCCGCTGGCCTATGTCGTGGCATTCTCCATTGTCCTGCCGGTTGGGATCTATTTTTCATTGATCATGTACGTCAGTGCCCAGCAATCCATGATGGGCGGACCTCCGCCAGACAGCACCCCCATCAACTGGCTGTTCGTCTTTTTGATGATCTTCCTCAGTCCCGCGCTGACCATGCGTCTGCTTTCAGATGAAGCGCGTATGGGTACCCTTGAGTTGTTGCTGACCGCCCCGGTGCGCGATTTCGAACTCGTGGCTGGCAAATTCCTGGGCGCGTTCCTGTTCGTTCTGACCATCGCGCTGTTCACGCTCATCTTCCCGATCATCATCAATAACTTTGTCACCCCGGGAATCGATTGGAAGGTGATCATCGCCTCCTATATCGGCCTTGTTCTCGTTTGCGGCGCATTGCTGGCGCTTGGCACAGGAATTTCGGCCATCTTCACAAACCAATTCGCCGCATTCTTCGTCACATTCGGCTTGTTCTTCTTCCTTTGGTTCATGGTCAACCTGCCGGCAAACTACCTGCAACAAGGCGGGGATGTGTACAACTACCTGAGCCTGTCCCAGCATTTCTCCTCGATGAACAGGGGAACCATTGCTCTGGGCGATATCGTTTACTACATAAGTCTCATTGCATTGGGCCTGTTCGCAGGCACCACCGCAATTGAAATTCGGAGATGGCGCTAATGGCTGGTAACAAGAAAAATCCTTCCGCTCAGTACGCTGTAATTGGGCTGATCCTTGCCGGGCTTGCCTGTGTTTCAACAGGATTGACCGGCGTGGCAAAGGGCATGGTGGCTCAACAGATCTTCACCCTCGATGGCACCATATCCGATAATATCAACCTTGCCTTCAATATCAGCCTTGCATTGATCGTGATCGGACTCGCCGCTTATGCGATCATGTCACCCGACAAAGTGCGCCGCTTCCTTACTGGACGCCAGGCACGCTACGGTTCCAATTCGCTGATCCTCACTTTGGCATTTCTCGGCATCCTGATCGTGACCAATGTGCTCGTTTTCCAAAATCCCGATTTTCTCAAATCCCCCTGGGATATGACCGAGGACCTATCCAACACGCTGGCACCTGAAACACTGCAAGCTTTGGAAACCCTGCCTGGAAAAGTAACGGCCATAGCCTATTACAGCTTGAACCTCGATTCCACCAATGCCGAAGAACTTTTGGTGAAATTCAAGAACAACAGCAAAGGCAATTTCGATTACAAGTTCATTGACCCAGATCAAGACCCCGTTTCTGCCCGTGAGGCAGGCGTCACCGGTGACGGCAAGATCCTGCTCAAAATGGGTGAAACTCAAGAGATCGTTTCCTTCGCCAGCGAGTCTGAATTGACCCAGGCCTTGATCCGCTTGATCAACCCCGGTGAACGCGCAGTCTACTTCCTTCAGGGACACGGCGAACCCGCCCTCGAAGCCGGGAACGGCCAGTTGAGTTTCTCCATCGCCAAATCCACTTTGGAATCGAAAAACTATACCGTCAGTCCGCTGAATCTGCTCTCCACGAATAAGATTCCCGATGACGCACTCGCGATCATCATTGCTGGCCCCATGAAGCCGCTCGCCAGTTCTGAGATGGTCCTGCTCAAGGAATATATGGAAGCAGGCGGTTCACTGGTCGTGATGGAAGACCCCACCATTGTGACGGAATTCGGCGACACGTTTGATCCGCTCGCCAAATATCTGGATTCCGACTGGGGCATCAAACTGAATGAAGATATTGTGATCGACCTTGTGAACTCGCAGAATCCGCTCCAGGCGGTTTCCTCGCAGATCGTCGAGCACCCGATCACACAGAACCTGACCCAGAATTACATCGTCATTCTTCCGCAAGCCCGCAGTATCAGCGTTACCGCCGAACCCGTGGAAAATGTCACCACAACCCCGATCATTTTGACCACAGACCAGTCATGGGGCGAAACGGAAATGTCCGCAGAGACCCAGCCCGTATTCGATGCTGAAAAGGACAATCCCGGTCCGCTGAATCTCGCGGCTGTGGCAGAAAACTCGATAACCACAGGACGCGTGGTCGTCTTCGGCAACTCGCTGTTCGCCACCGATGATGTCTTCGACGCCTATGGCAATGGCAATATGTTCATCAACTCAGTGGATTGGGCCGCAGAGCAGGAAGATCTGATCAACATCACCCCGCGCGAACAAACTCCGCGCATGTTCACACCGCCGACAAATGGTGTGTTCATCATTATGATCATCATTTCCATATTCGTGCTGCCGGGTCTGGTCGTTTTCTCGGGTGTCTCCTCCTGGCTTGCGCGCCGCAAGAAGGGTTAGAAAATGCCTCGAAAAACCACAAGCGATTCACAGCCGACCCCGCGCCAGAAGAAAACAAGGGCTGCATCTGGGTCAGCAAAGGAAGCGCCCGTTACCAAGCAGCAAAAACCTGTCTTCAGTGTGGGTACCTTGTTCACATTGGTTTTACTGGCGGCCCTGCTAGCGCTGACGATTTATCTCAACCAGAATAAGGACGCCAGCCCAGAGGAAACGCCAACAACGGCGGTCACGAATCTATTCCCCGCGACAGATGGCACGCCCTCCAGCATTGAAGTGAAACCTGCCGAGGGAGAAGCGGTCCGCATTGTCCGTAATGAGGAAAATGTCTGGGTGCTGGAACTGCCCTACGAAACAGAAGCAGACCAGGGGTATGCTGAAGCGGCGGCGACGCAAGTCTCCGCAATTCGCGAGATCAGCGTTGTCGAGGGCGAGCTTAGTGACTTCGGTTTGGATAGTCCCGATTATGTTGTTACAGTCAAGTTTGCGAGCGGCAAAACACATACGCTTGAAATTGGCGACCTGACCCCGTCGAACAGCGGTTTTTATGTGCGCATCGACAAAAGCCGCATCGTGGTGGCAGGTATGAGCGGTCTGGATGCGCTGTTGCAATTACAGTCGTCCCCGCCCTACTTGAACACTCCGACACCGACGCCTACAGAGCCTCCACCGACCGAGACGCCCACGCCTGCCCCGCCGACAGAAACAGCTACTCCTGAGGCATCCGTAACCCCAACGCCTTAATGGGTTTAATAACTCTGTTGTGAATAATACGAACGTCCGGATTGGCTCCGGACGTTCGTAATACAAAAGCATTGCAAAGCATCTGAAAAGTGGGCGGGTATTGATTTTCACGCTAAAAAAGTGTATTCTGATTTAGCAGTTTGCTGACAAATATATTTTGAAAGTTGGATATGTAAATGGATGTAGAGAAAATATTGATCGTTGACGACGAAGAAGAATTTTCAGCTATTGCACGACTCGTTGAACTGGGCCGCCAAAAATCATACGTAACGCTGGACGATATCCTGCATTTCTTCCCCGAAGCCGAGCAGGATGTGGAGCAACTCGAAGAAGCCTTTTCAGCCCTCTTGAGCGCTGGCATTCCATTTATGGAAGATACCATCACTCCCGAGCCTACCGAAGACGAACTAGCCGCAGTTGAACAGACAACTGAACCAGAGGATCTACCTGATCCTTCCCTCGATGATTATCTGGCCAACATCGATACCGATGATACGATCGGCTTGTACCTCAAAGAGGTCAGCCGCGTACCATTATTGACCGCGGTTGAGGAAGTGCAACTGGCCCAGCGCATCGAGCGTGGCCGTTCTGCCCGTGAGGAACTTGCCCACGGCAGCGTCACCAGCAAGCGTCGCCTTGAACTTCGCCATTCCATCGAGGATGGCTGGGCTGGCCGTGAACACCTCATCACCGCGAATTCACGTTTGGTGATCTCTGTGGCCAAGAAATACATGGGACGCGGCGTTCCCTTCCTTGACCTGATCCAGGAAGGCAACATTGGCTTGATCCGCGCGACAAAGAAGTTTGACTATCGCCGCGGACACAAATTTTCCACTTATGCAACATGGTGGATCCGTCAGGCTGTGACACGCGCCATTGCCGATCAGGGACGCACCATCCGCGTGCCTGTGCATATGGGCGACCAGATCAACAAACTCCTGCGCGTACAGCATCAGCTTACCCAGCGCCTTGGGCGCGAACCAAGCGTGGATGAACTTGCCGTCGCTCTGGATGTGCCGCCCAAGAAGGTTGAAAATATGATTCAGGTGGCGCGTCGTCCGCTCTCGTTGGAAACCCCGACGGATGACGAGGAAGATTCGGTGCTCGGTGACTTCATCGAAGACGATGAGGCTCCCCCGCCCGACGAAACCGCGACCTACAACCTGCTCCGCGAACATCTCGGCGAAGTGTTGAACGGATTGCCCCCGCGCGAAGTGCGTATTTTGCAATTGCGCTACGGTCTGCTTGATGGGCAGGCTTACACCCTCGAAGAAGTGGGACGCAAAATGGGCGTCACCCGCGAGCGTGTGAGGCAGATCGAAGCGCAGGCACTGAGCCGCTTGCGTCACCCATCCATCCGCAGGAAACTGCGCGACTATTTAGGCGAATAAATTACAAAGCCCTTGAGAGATCAAGGGCTTTTATATTATCTGCTACAATACCAAAACTCGGGCATCTGCAGATATGAAAATCAGAATCGATCTTTCACGAACAGCCATCATCGTCATGATCATTTCGCTGGCGCTGGTTTATCCCCTGCTCTGGATGAAGATGCTTGCAGACCCCGTCCAATACACAGGTGCGGACTTTATCGCATTCTACGCAGCGGGGCGTATTGCCGATAATGAAGGGGCAGCACAAGCATACAACTTGAATTTGCAAAAAAAATATCAGGAGGGGGTCGTCAATCGTGAGATCGAATTGCAGGAAACCTTTCCCTACATTCACCCGCCTTTTGTGATTCCGCTTGCTCAACTTGCAACAACAACCGATTACCTGATCTCGTTTCAAAGATGGACATTATTGATGAGCCTTGCCTTTGCGGCAGGCATTCCCTTCCTTACAGCATTGACCAGGGAGCATCTTCCGCGCAATCAAAATCTGATCCTTGCCATCGGCATCCTTTTGTTTTTCCCAGTATTTCAAAGCATTCTTTTGGGACAAGATAACGCCATCATGTTCTTAGGTCTGTCCCTGCTGATCTGGGGCATTTTTCGAAAAAAGGACTGGGCAGCGGGGCTGGGACTCGCGCTCTGCACCATTCGGCCGCACTTTGCAATATTTTTACTACTCCCCTTCATTTTTCAGCGACACACTGTGTTGAAATGGTTCGTTCTCTCTGCTTTCGCGCTGGCGCTGTTCAGCCTTTTTTATACAGGCTTCAGCGGTATGAAGGGCTTCATCAACATCCTTGCTGTTAGTGGCAGCGGAGAAGGCTTCAGGACCAATGAAGAGAACATGATCAATCTCATCGGACTTTTACGAAGGCTCTTTCCGTTTCTATCCTCCGCATTGATCAGAACTATAGGGTGGATATTCTATGGGCTTGCCTTATTATCCATGAGCATTTATTTCTGGCGAAATAGCGTGAACCTTTCGGAAAATGAAATCAGCCTCACCGCCGTAGCTGCAATCCTTTTTTCGCCCCATTCCCATGCCCAGGATCTAATTCTGCTCATCGCACCAATCGTGGTGCTGATGCTCATCTTGTTAAAAAGAGATTCTCTACCTGCCAAAAATATTGTTTTGATTCCCTTGTCCATATCGCTTCTGCTTTTATTCAGTTATTATTCTCCGCTATTGACACACACCATTCCGTATGTGCTTATGTTCGGCCTGCTTTTTGCCATATGGAAATATCAAGTCAATCCCACAAACCCATGACACAATCCAACCGTTTCTTTATCACCATCGTTTTTCTTTTGGTCGCCGTCATCGCCATCAACCCGCCCGTGGATAATGACATGTGGTGGCACTTGCGCGCTGGCGATGAAATGTGGCATCAAGGAAAAATCCTCCTCACCGACCAATTCTCGTACACCAAATATGGCGAAGATTGGGTCAACGCGTTCTGGATCTCAGATCTCGCACTCTACGGCTTATGGAAGGTCGGCGGATTTTTTGCCATCACAATGACTGTGTCTCTTCTGGCAGCGGCTGTGCTTTGGATCGTCTTCAAGCAGATGACAGGCACGATCATTCTGCGCGGACTGCTGGTCATTCTCGCGATGATGGGGATGATCGCAAACTGGACTCCCCGTCCGCAGCTACTGTCCTTTCTCCTGCTTGCATGGCTGGATTCTTTTTTAAATCAGCACATCAATTTCAAGAGACAGCCGCTTTGGGCCCTGGTCATTCTTTTTGCGCTGTGGGGCAATCTGCACGGCGGATTTATCTGGGGCGCACTGCTTTTACTGGCCACCCTTGCTGGTGAAACCTTCAACAACCTGCTGGGGAATCAACCCAAATTAAGTTACAGGGAAATCGGCTCTTTGGGAGGCTGGAGCGCAATAGGGCTTCTCGCAGTCTCCATCAACCCAAACGGATTTGAGTTGTGGAAACTTCCCTTTCAACAAGTGGATGTCTCACTTGCAATTCAAGAGTGGCTCTCACCAGACTTTCACCAACTTTACGCGCACCCGATGCTGTGGCTGTTATTCCTGCTGATATTTGGTCTGGCCTTCGCCGAAAAGCGGATTTCCTTCACCGACCTTTTCAAGGGGCTTGGATTTGCCTATTTGTTCTTCTTCGCCCAGCGCAATCTCGTGGCATACACCATCATCATATTACCCATCGTGGAAAAATTCCTTTCGCCAGCACTTGCAAACCTTGCCGCTGCGCCAGAGGTAAAAACCTTTTTGGAGCGTTTCTCCAAACAAACATCTGAAAAACAACTTCCACCAAAGGTCGCGGCAGTGATCAATAATTCGCTGACTGGCTTATTTGTGGTTCTGCTTCTGGGATACGCCTGGGCGGTTTCAATACCCGAGAGCATCGCAAAGGAAGTCCCTGCGCAAGCAACTGCATGGATCAAGCAGAATCAGCCGCGCGGACCCATTTTCAACTCCTACAATTGGGGCGGATATCTGACCTGGGAACTGCGCGAGTATCCCGTTTTCATCGATGGGCGCGCAGACCTGTACGGCAATGAGATGATTCAAGAGTGGGTTGATATCTCCGAAGGGACGGAAAAGGGACTCGCGCTCCTGGAATCGCATCAGATCAACCTGATTTATCTGGAACCTTATCAGGCACTGCTGGGGAAACTTGATCCGCAACAATGGGAAATGGTCTACGGCGATTCCAAAATCGTGATCTACCAAAGAAGGCAATGAAAAACGTACAATCGCACGCCAAAGATGTCACAACCTTTTTCCTGCTGCTTGCCTTCGTCTTCGGGCTGGCGGTGCGGCTCTACCCCCTTTTCAAAACAGATTTCCCGCTGGTAGATGGCGGGATGTTCTATTCCATGATCATGGATCTACGGGCATCAAATTTCACACTGCCCGCGTTCACTTCCTACAATCAGGCAAATATCCCGTTTGCCTATCCGCCACTGGGGTTTTATCTGGCGGGTCTGCTCAACCTGCTAACCAATATTTCAGTTTTGGATATCCTACGCTGGCTGCCTGTCAGCATTACCGTTTTGAATATTCCACTTTTTTATTTGCTTTCAAAGAATATCCTTGATTCAGGACCAAAAGCAGCGCTTGCCACTTTGATCTTCACACTCACACCAAACTCCTACTGGTGGAATATCGTCGGAGGCGGGTTGACGCGCTCGCTTGGAACCTTATTGTTCACAACAACTGTTTTGTGCGTTTACCAAATGTATCGGCGCAGATCAAGATTTTGGGTTGTAGCAGCAGTTTTCAGCGCGGCGGGAGTCGTGTTGAGTCATCCTGCATGGGCGGTGCAATCTGCTGTGGTATCTGTCGTTCTCTGGTATTTTTTCGGCAGAGACAGGCAGGGAATTTTGTATTCAGTGATCGTCGCAGCGGGTGTCCTTTTGCTGACATCTCCCTGGTGGATTAATATCATTCAAGAGCACGGGGTCGGCACGCTGCTCAATGCAGGACAAGGCACCTATTCGCGGCTCAAATTTTGGACCGTGTTCTTCACGCTTTCATTCACCGATGAATACACACCCGTGATCGCGGTATTCGGGCTGTGCGGATTGTTCATGCACGCTGCAAAAAAGGATTATTTTCCGATCGTGTGGGTATTCCTTTGTTTGTTCGTTGAACCGCGCGGCGGAATCGCAGCCTCCATTTTTCCATTTTCCATCATGGCCGCAACCGTGCTTTCAGATGGAATTGCATCGCGTCTCGTTCCTGAAAACATCCCGTCAAACGATTGGATGGACGCGCTCAAATTTAACAGCGGACGGTTTTTCTTCGGTTTCTTCATCCTTCTTTTTACGTACAATGCTTTTCAAGTTTCAGACACACTTTCACATCAAGTATTGAATCCTGAAGAGCGGCAGGCAATCGAATGGATTTCATTGAACACAAATTCAGCAGATCGTTTTTTGGTTTTGGATCAGGAGAGCAACCCTCTGCATTCCCCGCTGACGGAATGGTTTCCTGCCCTGGCAGAACGGCAAAGCATTGCAACCATTCAAGGCACCGAATGGTTGAGCGGAAAAGAAAGCTACGTCAACCAATACGATACGATCGCAGCCGTTCAACAGTGTATTTACTCAAACATGGATTGTGTTTACAAACTACAAAGCAATCTCCCCGATGACTACGACTACATCATGTTATCTGTGGCAGGCGGACAAAGCCCATTGATCGATTCACTCAACAACAGCAGTGATTTTTCGCTGGTCTACTCGACCGATTCTGTGAAGATCTATCAAACCGAATGAACAGCTTATGAAAGCATCAAACTGGCATTCAAAATGCCTAGTGGCTTTGAGTATCTTGATGAAACCTCAAGCTTGAATTCACTGAAAATTGAGAAGGCTAGAAAAAAAATCCTCCGAGAGTTCGGAGGATTTTTTCTACACAACTGCGTCGATCATCAATGCTAAAAAGATGAACGCCAGGTACATGCTCGACCAGCGATACATCGTCCACGCCACCTTGTTCCCGCCGACCTTGAAAACCCTCCACGCAGCATATAGCAGGAAGCCACCCAGCACAACTGCCGAAACCGCATACACCATCCCCGCAAGATTGAAAATTGGGAGCAACAGCGTAACCGCGATCAATTCAACGGTATAGATCAGGATATGCTTGCGCGTCTTTTCCTCACCATGAACCACGGGCATCATTGGCACACCCGCCTTCTCGTAATCCTTCATGCGGACAATGGCCAGAGCCCAAAAATGCGGAGGTGTCCACATGAACACGATGGCAAACAGGATCCACGCCGCGAGGCCGAGATTCCCTGTCGCTGCCGCCCAGCCCACCATCGGCGGAATGGCCCCCGCCCCGCCGCCAATCACAATATTCTGCACGGTCGCCTTCTTCAGCCAGACGCTGTAAAAGAAAACGTAATAGAAGATTCCCGTGAGAGATAACAAAGCCGCCAGTAAATTCACGAAACCAGCCATCACATAGTAACTGGTCAAACACAGCGCAAGACCGTAAGACAAACCCTCCGCTGCTGTCAAACGCCCATCAGCGAGAGGCCGCTTGGCTGTGCGCTGCATGTTCTTATCCAATTCGCGGTCAATATACTGATTCAACGCGCTGGAGCCCGCAGCGGCCAGCGTGCCACCCAACAGGGTCCAAAATGTGAGCGAAGCGGAAGGCCAGGCCTGCGAACCAGCCACCAAGCCACTGTAAGTGGTTACCAACAGCAGCAGAACAATGATGGGTTTGGAAAGAATGAAAAAATCCTTCGCTCGCTGGCGATAATCGAATTTCACAACCACATTCGTATCAACAGCAAGTACCCCGGAAAGGTACACCAGTGAGCCCAACGATATCCACAAGGCGACAGCGGTCAGAGCATGCAAGACGACCAGGTGCACAGGATAGGAGCGAGTGACCTCGACCGCACCGATCAAAGCCTGCCCGAAAAATAACACGCCTGTCACGGTTGTCAACGGCAAAAGCACGTTCTGGTCACGTTGTTCACGCCACGCTTTTCGCAGCAGCCATACCATCAACAACATTGCCACGCCCACCAATGCAAGGTGGGCAAGCTTCAAATAACCCAGCGGTTCGGAAGGCACGCACAAAGGCCAGCCAAGGCAGAACGCCCAGGCACCCGTCACGGTGACAATGCGCCCGACAACGGTCAGCAAGAAAACAACGACGAACAATATCAATGTCAAACGCGCAAAAGACGAACGAAGAGAATACTTCATGCCTACTGATCCTGTTTTCGCAAATAAAATGGATATCCTGCAAATAGAATGGTTGCGAACGCAAACCACTGCAAAGCATAACCGAAGTGTGAGCCTTCGGTCAACTCAATTATTGGTTGATATGGGATGGGCGGCACGGCATCCTCAGCATCCACATTTGGTTGAATATAAACTTCGAGAATCGGATAGGGTAACTGTACCGACATATTCTTCACATCGAGATTATTCCACACCGCAAGGCGGGTCCCCGCCGCTGGCAGCGCATCTGCGATTCCGCCGATGGCTGGTTTGCCCTGCCCAAGCCTGATCTGCCCCGTAACCGTGACAGTGCCCAATTCATCGTATTGACGCCAGTCTTGAGGCGCGGCATTTCCGTCCGCTGGGACCCAGCCGCGATCCACCAGAACAGCTGTCCCGTTGTAAAGAAGCGGTGTGATGAGATGATACCCATATTGATCGCCAATATACTGATTCCGTATGGCGACCTGATTCTCGAAATCGTATTCGCCGGTCACGGTCACGGCGCGCCATTCCATGGAAGCGACATCTTGCGGTGTGTTCGTGTTCAAATCCAGCAATTCCGCCGCACGCATGGATTCGACTTGTGAATTAAAAGCGCGGCGCTGTTCGAGACGATCCAACTGCCAAATACCGAGGCGGATGCAAAATGCAGTGCCGAAAAAAACGAGAAAGGTTGCAACAAGCCATTTACGGCTGAACATCTTTTTGAGGATCATTTTTTGCGTTTTTCCTTGCAGGCAAAATGGATGCGTACAGGGCGATCAGCATTCCCATTGGAAGCCCCGCGAACAGAATGCCATAGATACGTGTCGAAAGCGTGAGAGGCTCACGAACATCGAAACCAACATAGTTCCCAGGCTGGAAGGAACATTCATACGCCAGGCTTTCAGGCCGACCCAGCTCAAGATGCCCCGAAGTTCCAGCGGGGATCCATAACGGGCCAAGCTGATGATCGGCTGAATCTTCGTTCTTGATGATGAGTACATCTCCGACCACGAAGATCATATCCGCAGGAAGGGTCGGTGGTTGCTCGCCGCGCGAAACAAGTTCGGCTGTACCATCCGGTATGGTGATGCTGACCACGGTGGGCTTGCGGGCTGTGAGCCCAAGAAGAAAAAATGTGACCTCATTTAACAGCAAGCCAATGACAAGCCCAATGAGCATGGACACGATAATACGTTTTATGGTTGTATTTTTTTGCATGGCTACTGATTCAACAGGATCTCGATATCGTGGGCAATGTCCTCGGGCGGGGTTTGGAAACCATAGGAAAGGCGCATGTTTCCATTCTGATCGATAAGGGTCACACGGGCGGTATGGTTGATAATGTAATTCGTTTCAGAGGTACGCTCGACAACTTCCCTGAACACCCCATAGTCATCCCAGATCGGCGCAAGCTCCTCTTCTGAGCCGCTCAAGCCGATAAACGACGGGAAAAAGCGTTCGGTATATTTTTGCATCTCTTCGGAAGTATCCCGCCCCGGGTCGACAGACACAAAAACAACCTGAACCTTGTCTGCCTGCCCATTCAGCTTTTCCATCACGACCTTCAATTCGGCAAGGGTGGTCGGGCAGACATCGGGGCAATAGGTATAACCAAAAAACAACAGGACGATCTTGCCATGATTCGCCTGAAGTTGAAAATCGCCGCCATTCGCTTCCTTAAGAGTGAAATCGGGAGCCAGCACGAGCGGATCGGCATATGCCGTGCCGCGAAAACTGGCAGGCTTAAAAAAGAACATATTCAAGGCAATTGCCAATGCCACAACGGCAAGGGAAATCAGCCCCACGAAGGTAATTTTTTTATCCATGCAACAATACTCCAAAGCCGGGTGTACCGGCCTGCCATGCTTATATCAAAAATCGGGGAATTTATCCAATAAAAAATAATCGCCGCCTCATCGGCGGCGATTATTTTTCAGTTTACGAGCTTGCCGATCAAATATAGTGCAGGGTAGAAGAAGATCCACACCAGGTCTACAAAGTGCCAGTAAACAGCAGCAGCTTCCACGCCCCAGTGTTTTTCTTCGGAATAGACACCCTTGCGGGCATTGTTCCATACCACCAGCAGGAAGATCAAACCTGTCAACACGTGGAAGGCGTGCATGCCTGTCATCATGTAAAACACTGCGCCCATCGGTCCAACTGCAGGGTTACCGAAGCTGGCGGTCAGGCCTTCTTCAGCAGCAAGACGCCATTCCACCAGTACCACGCCGAGCAAAAAGCCCAAGCCCAGGACGAAGGTGATCAGGGTGTTGTTCATGAAGCCCTTCCTATCGCCATGAGCCATGGCAGTCTCGCCGCGATTCATGAAGAAGGAGGAGATCAAAAGAACAGCCGTCACTGCCAAGCCGAGGGTCTGGTTAAGGTGCGGACGAGTCAATCCGAGCAGGTTAATGCGGGCGGTCAACAGACCAGCAAAAACAAAAGCATCAGAAAGCAGAAACAGCCAAAGGCCAATGCGATTCGTGCCTGTTTTGTAGTCGTAGGAATGCTCATCGCCATCGCTGGCCTCGTTGAGTTTGTAAATGTGCATGAAGTAATACATAACGAGGGCCGCCTTAATGACAGCTACCACCACGAGGATGGAAACCGCATTAAAGGTAACGGCGACAAAATACTCCAAAGCGGTCAAAACAGCGAGGTAAATGAAAACCACCACGCCCTGACCGTAAGCGGCAGATTTAGTTTGTGTGTGTGACATTTCGCTCCTCCCCTTTATTGATGCTTGCCTGATTCAGGCTCAGAGAACTTGACATATGGTGAACCGCCTTCCAAACCGTAATCATACGGTTCGCTGATCACTTCAAAAGGCTGATCGTAATTGTGCACAGGCATGGGAGATGGAACCTGCCACTCTGGTGAGCGGGAATTCCAGACATTGCCTTCGGCCTTTTCACCATTCTTGATGCTGTTGAAGAAATTATAGATGAAGATGACCACGGAAAGACCGATGAGATACCCTGCAATCGTGAGGACAAGGTGTGTTGAGTCAATACCAAGCGCCGGGTCATAATCCACGATGCGGCGGCGCATGCCCAACAGACCGATGTACATCATGCCGAAGGTCAGCACGAAGAACGCGGGAGTCATTAACCAGAAATGCAGTTTGCCGAGTGTCTCGTTCATGCGGCGGCCAGTGGCCTTCGGGAACCAGTAATACAAGGCGGCAAAGAACGGGAAGACAAAGCCGCCGAAAATGGTATCGTGAAAGTGACCGACGATGAAATAGGTATCGTGCAGGTGCAAGTCGGTGGAAACAATGGCGTTCGGGGGGCCGGAGAGACCACCCATCAGGAACACAACGATACCGCCCAACACAAAGAGCATGGGGGTTGGAGTCGTGATCTTGCCGTTCCAGATCGTCGCCACCCAGGAGAAGAATTTCACACCGGTGGGGATGGCCACCAGCAGGGTGCTGTACATGAACGGAACGCGCAGGTATTCGTTCATGCCTGAGGTGAACATGTGATGCGCCCAAACCACAAAGCCGACGAGCGCGATGCCAAGGGATGACATGGCGATCCAGCGGTAGCCGAACAACGGCTTGCGGACGAACACAGGCAGCAACTCAGAGATCACACCGAGGCCGGGGAGAATAAACACATATACAGCGGGATGGGAATAGAACCAGAACAGATGCTGGAAGAGAACGGGATTACCACCCTTGGCTGGGTCAAAAAAGCCCATGCCGAAGAGGCGCTGGAACATGACCAATTGGAAGGACAGACCGATGAATTGCGTGGCGGTCAACGCAATAAGCGAAGTGGCAATTGCGGCCCAAACAAAGATCGGCATCCGCATCGCGGTCATGCCTTTGGCGCGCATACGCAGCACGGTCACGATCACATTCAACGCGCCCAAAATAGATGACCAGCCTGCAACGAACACGCCAAGGAAGAACATCTGCATACCAACAGGGGCACGGGCAGAAAGCGGCGGGTAGCCCGTCCAGCCTGTATCGAAACCGCCAAGGAAAAGACTCGAAAGCAGCAAAACAGCACCAGGGACAGCGATCCAGAATGAAAATGCATTCAAACGCGGGAAAGCCATATCCTGTGCCCCGAGCAAAAGCGGGACAACGTAGTTGATGATACCGGAAATGCCCAGCAAAATAGACACGATCATGATCATGCCATGCAGAGACATCAAGGTATTGTAAAGCTGCGGGCCATTCTGGCCAAACAACTTCATATCTGTGGTCAGAAATTGAAGCTGGGAAGCTGCAAGTTCCGTGCGGAAGATCAGGGCGAACAAACCGCCGATACTGATCAACGCCAAAGCCACGATGGTATATTGAATACCGATCACCTTGTGGTCGAGGGAGACATTGACATACTTCTCCCAACCTGAATGATGATCTTCGTGATGCTCAGGAGTATCGATACCGCGTGCCCACTTCATCCAGTCGCTGGTGACACCAGAACCAAACAGGAAGGAAATGGCGCCGATAAAACCACCCAACACCCAGGCAGGCTCGGTAAAGAAAAATCGATCTGTGACACTTAACCCCATCAGTGCGCGAATGCCAGTGATAAGCCCGGCGCCCAGCAGGGTGCCGATCAACTGCCACCCCAGCCCATGCGCAAGAGCACTTGAAATGAAACGCTTCATATTAGAAATCCTCCGCCAAATTATTTCAGCGTCTTAAGATACGCGATGATGTTTGCAATCTCTTCTTCGGTCAGCACGTAGGGAGGCATGACAGATGGAGATGGGAAGCCTTCGACAATGGTCGCATTGGGGTCAAGGATCGATTGAGAGATGAAGGCTTCGTCCGCCGTAATGGTGGAACCGTCTGCAAGTTTCACATCGGAACCGAACAATCCGAACCATGTCGGACCTGTAAGCGGCGAGCCATCAATGGAGTGACAACCCACACAGCCCTTCGAAACAGTCAGAAGCTGACCTTTGCCCTCAGGAGTCTGTGCCGCGGCGGCGATCGCAATTTGCTCGGCGATCCAGGTGTCATAATCGGCTTCTTCGCTGACCACAATTGCACCTTCCATATAGGCATGGGATGTGCCGCACAATTCCGCGCAGCGGACTTTGTAGCTGCCGATCAGTGTCGGGGTGATTCTGTATTCGGTCACGCGCCCAGGCACAACGTCCTGTTTGACACGAAACTCGGGAACCCAAAATGAATGGATCACATCCGCAGATTCCATCTTAAGCAATACCTGCTTGTTTGCAGGCAAATGCAGTTCATTGCTCACAACACCATACTCGGGGTATTCGAATGTCCACGAGAATTGCTGCGCTTTGACCTTGATGACGACCGCTTCAGGATCCACGCGGCGGATCTCACCAAGAGAATAAGCCCCCATGTACGCAAAGACAACCACCAGGATCAACGGACCAACGGTCCAGCCAATTTCCAAAGCGGTGTTGCCTTCGATGTGCTGGGCATCTGTATTATCGCCCTTGCGCTTTCGAAAAACGACCAGGCTGTACGCCATCGGTGCAACGATCAAGGCAAACAGGAAGGACATGGCAATAATTTCCCAGTGCCACATACTATCGATTGTCTGTGCCTGAGCGCTTGCTGCAACAGGATTCATCTGTGTTGCAAAACCGGCAGCGTCAAGACCTACATAAGTGAGAACGGCCATTACAATGACCAAAATTCCCACGATCACAAAGTGTCGCATATGCTCTCTCCTCAAAAAATTTCAAACGGGGAAGCCCGCCCCAAACTCACCTAATTTACCAAATTTTGGTCAAATTGTCACTATTTTTTGTGGACATTGTACGCATCTTCCTTAATCGGATTCATGGTTCTGGCCGAAAAACAAAAGCCCTGCAATGAGGCGGATGATGCGTTAAATGTCAGCTGACGCCAAATTCCTTCAACAATTCGGTGCTATGCTCGGCAGGACGGACATTCTCATACACCTTTTTGATCATCCCCTCCCCGTCGATCAAGAAAGTTGTGCGTAGTACGCCTTCATATTCCTTGCCCATGAACTTCTTCGGTCCCCACACCCCATAAGAATCGCAAACCTTATGCTCATCATCCGCCAACAGCGGAAATTGAAGTTGAAATTTTTTCTTAAACTTCACATGCGAAGCCACATCATCGGGGCTTACACCCAGAATGACAATACCCGCCTTTTCATAAGCGGAATAATCATCGCGGAAATTACAAGCTTCCTTTGTGCAGCCCGGCGTATCATCCTTTGGATAAAAATATAAAATAACATTCCTGCCGCGAAAATCGGAAAGTTTCCGCAGGGTATTCGTATCATCGAACATTTCAAACTCGGGCGCAGGGATTCCAGACGATATTGGCATGAGTTCGGTCTCCTTTTGAATGGGCAATTATACAAGCAAATAAAAACGACATACCCCTTGCGGAGTATGTCGCCTTTGGAATTATCTGTTCTTTACTTGAGCGTGCGGATAAAGGCAACCGCCTGCCAAATCTGATCGTCAGTGAGAACGCCCTTCCAGGCAACCATGGAAGTACCTTCTTTACCGGTATTAATACGCCAGTACAGATAGTCGTCACCAGCCTGAGCGGCGAGTTCGGGCAGATTCTTGGGAGCAGGGTCAAGAGCCACACCTGCAGGGCCGTCACCATGGCCTTGCGGGCCGTGGCAGGATTCACAGTTGGTCTTGAACACTTCAGCCCCGGCAGCGGCGGCATCAGCACCGAGAGGGCTGGCCTTACCCGCATATTCAGCAGGAACAGGGGCCAACGTAGCCACTGCATTCGAGCCCCCGCCACAAGCCGCCAAAGCGAGCGCAGCTAAAACTAAAACAGCAAACAACACTTTCTTCATTACTACCTCCATATGTATATTTGGTTCGACAGCGGGCCGTATTATATACATTTTGTGAATTTAAGTACAGGATTTTAAAGGAACCCCCTCACCTGCCCAATCCGGATGGTTTCAACACTTGCAGAGAAGTTTGGGGTTATGAAATTAAATAAAATTCACCAAAGGAGACTATTAATGAATGCACTAACTTTAGTACTTCGGCTAATTCACATCCTTGGAGGCGTCTTTTGGGTCGGTGCAGCATGGATGATGACTCTCTACATTGCGCCGAGTGTAGGGGCAACAGGAGATTCCGGGCTGCAATTCATGCGACACATGATGGGTAAAACCAACCTGCAAAAAATGCTGATCATATCTTCAGTCTCAACGGTCATCGCGGGGACAATTTTATACGTCCGCAATCCCCCCGCATGGTTTGGATCGAACGCGGGCATCGGCTTTGGCATCGGAGCGTTCTTCGCATTCATCGGTTTCGTCTTCGGGATGTTGATCAGCCGAAACAACATGGCAATGATGCAGCTTGGCGCACAGATCAAAGGCCAGCCCACCTCCGAACAAATCGCGCAGCTTCAATTGTTCCAAAAACGCCAGCGCACATTCTCCACAATTAATATATACGCCCTGTTGGTTGCCGTCGTTTTCATGGCAATCTCGCGTTACTTATTCATCTAACCCCAAAACAAACATCTGCCCGGGAATTCCCGGGCAGATGCATAAACCTTTTATCTGGCTTTTCTTCCACCCTTTAACTCATCCTGTAAATCTTCCAGTTCATCCCACTCGCCCTTTGCGGCGAGTTTCGCCTGAGCGATCCACCCCTCGGAATTCATCATTTGGAAGCCAGCCGAGTTAAGGGTTTTCTGCAAATCGGCAGCCTTTGCACGGGCAAGGTCATCAAAGGTTGTGATCCCCGCCTCGTTCAGGACTTTTGCAACCTTCGGACCAATTCCCTCGATCTTTACCAGGTCATCGGCTTTCTTCTTCCCTCTCGGCGCCTCACGCGGACCTGCTGGCTGGCTCTGTTTCTTTGAGCCTTCCGGCCACCCGAAAATGATAATCATGACAAAGAAAGCGATCCCAATGTACAACAGCCATGACAGGGACGTGTCAGGCCCTTGCCCACCTTCAGATAACAACCGCAACGCAAGCATATCCGCCTCCAAAATTTTATTTTCAGCCATCCACAGAACCGAATCCGCGAACAGGATTTGCTACTTATAAGTGAAAAGGCCAAGCATGTCAATTCTGAGGGTAAAATAGCGCACACTTATTTCGGAGCACATTGATGAAACCAAAAACCTGGCAAAAAGTCCTGGGCATTCTGTTGATCGTCGCCGCCCTCATCCGCATCACCTCCAAACCCGCAATGGACCATCCCTATTACGCCGCAGACCTGAATTATCCCCTTGTCATCGCCCACCAGGGCGGAGATGGCCTCTGGCCCGGCGACACCATGTTCGCCTTCCAAAATGCCGCTGACCTCGGCGTGGACGTACTCGAAATGGACGTCCACATCACCAAAGACGGTATCCTTGTCCTCATGCACGATGAAACCGTGGATAGAACAACAAACGGCACAGGCGAAATCGAATCCATGACATTGGATGAACTCAAGCAACTCGACGCAGGCTACGATTGGACTCTCGACGAAGGTGCCACTTTCCCCTTCCGTGGGCAGGGCGTCACAGTCCCCACCATGGAAGAGGTTTTTACCGCTTTTCCAAACAAGCATATGACTATCGAGATCAAAAAGACAAATACTTCGATGGCAAAGCCTTTCTGTGAATTGATCCGCAAATACAAAATGGAAGACAAGGTCTTGATCGCCTCGTTCCACGACGATAGGCTTGTTGAATTCCGCGAAGAATGCCCCGAGGTAGCTACCTCCAGCGCAAAAAATGAGACGACGGTTTTCGTCCTGCTTACCAAGCCATTTCTCGGCAGTTTTTACTCGCCGAAATTTTTCTCCCTGCAAGTGCCCGAAGAATCTGGCGGCATCACTGTGATGACACCCGCCTTTGTAAAAGCCGCTCACGAACGCAACCTCGCCGTTGAACCGTGGACCATCAACGATGAAGAAACCATGAAAAAACTCATTGCCTGGGGCGTGGATGGAATCATCACCGACAGGCCAGATATTATGATGAAAGTATTGGGAAGGTAGAATCCGCAATGACATCCTACGAAGACAGCATCAAGAATCATCGCGCCCAACGAGACGAAAAAACAGCAGCAAACCCATTGCACTGGTTAAATCTGGCGGGTTTATTCTGGCTTGAAAAAGGCGGAAACTCATTTGGAAGCGCCGAGGGAAGCAATATCTGCCTGCCCGCTTTCCCAAATTCCCATTGCGGTTCCCTCCATCTCGAAAATGGAATCGTCACATTGCATCCCGTTGAAGGGATCAAGATCACCGTAAACGGAAAGGCCCCCAAGGATGGTCCGTTGCACACGGACCGCGAGAAAGACCCGGATTTGATCAGCATTGGATCGCTGACCATGAAGATCATCATCCGCGGCGGCGAACCGCTGATACGAATTTGGGACAGGGAATCTTCTGCGCTCAAAGACTTCAACGGTTTTCATTATTACCCGCCTAAACCTGAATATCGCGTCGTGGCAAAATACGTCCGTTACGACCCACCGAAGCCGATCAAAGTGACGGAGGTCATTGGCACTGAAATTGAAAGCGCCTTGCTGGGTCAGGCGCAATTCACATTGAACGGAGTTGAATATACGCTGGAAGCCGAAAAAAGCGGCGACGAATTACTCTTCAATTTCACCGACGGTACGAACAAAGACACCACCTACGGCGGCGGGCGAAAGTTCTACCTGCCCATCCCCAAGGGAGATGAGATCGTCCTCGATTTCAATCTCACCGAAAACTGGCCCTGCGCTTATACGCCCTTTGCCACCTGTCCCATCCCCCTCCAAGAAAATCGCCTGCCAATCAAGATCGAGGCAGGTGAATTGAAATATCACGATTAATCAAAAGAGAGTAATGAGGTTCGCCTCATTACTCTCTTTTTCGTCTTTCTTCTTTCTTTTTCACTCCATCCAAACCGTTCGATCTTCAAATCCAATGCGGGCGTATGGTTCGGGTGTCACATCGGGATATCCTACATAAATAAAGCCAACAATATACTGGTCTGGAGCAAAGCCTAAAAACTCCTTTACCTTCGCATCGCGTGCCCATTCACCCGTTTTCCATTTTGCACCCAGCCCCAGCGCATGCGCCGCAAGCAAAATATTCTGGCACGCCGCCGAAGCCGCAGAGAGGTTTTCAATTTCTAGAATCTTCGGCTCGGTGGGCTTATCCACACCCACAGCAATGACCACGGGCGCGGTCAGCGGAGTCGAACGGGGTTTTGCCAATGCCTCTTGCGGCAGACCAGGATTACGGTCCAGAAAAGAAGCGGCCATTACATCGCCCAAATTTTTACGTCCATCTCCAGTCAGCACTATAAAACGCCAGGGTCTTACCCTATGATGATTGGGCGCTTGCGCGCCTGCGCTTAAAAGTTTTTCGATCACCTCGCGCGGCAGGGCATCCTGTTTTAATTTTCCGATCGTCAATCTTCCATGAATTGCTTCGAATAGTTCCATCGTTCCTCCGTCATCCATGACGCTTGCGGGTAAAATTGTCTTACTATGAAAATTTTCTACTCCGAGGAACATCGCAAACATTATCCGCCTTTCGAAGTTTTCGACGGCGGAAAGCGTGTGCAATATTATGAAAACCCCGACCGCATGGACAGGATTTTAGCGGCGCTCAAAAAAACGGACTGGGCAGAATTGACCGAGCCAAATGATTTTGGACTCGAGCCGATCATCGCCGTGCACGACAAGAACTATATCCAATTCCTCGCCTCAGCATGGACCGAGTGGCTGGCCTCTGATCCTCAAGTTGCGGCTTCGCCCGAACAGAATGCATTTTTACCAGCCACCTTTGCATTGCGGCGCAAGACTCGCATTCCAAGCTCCCTGCTTGGCAAGGCTGGCTATTACATCATGGATCTATCCGCCTGTATCGTGGAGGCGACATATAAAGCCACACTCGCCTCTGCGAATTGCGCTTTGAGCGCCGCATCTTCATCCTTCAGCTTGCATAATTCATCCTTTGCATTGTGCCGTCCGCCCGGCCATCACGCTGGCAAAGATTATGCTGGCGGATATTGCTTCATCAATAACGCCTCGGTTGCGGCGAACTGGCTTTCTCAAAAAGGAAGGGTGGCCTTGCTCGATATCGACTATCACGCAGGCAACGGCACACAGGATATTTTTTACGAACGAAATGATGTGCTGACCATCTCAATCCACGGCGATCCTGATTTTGAATATCCCCACTACATCGGCTTTGCTGACGAGACTGGCGCTGGTGCAGGGCTCGGCTTTCACAGAAACTTCCCGCTCCCCAAAGATACCGATGACACAGGCTATCTCGCCGCATTGGACGAAGCCCTGACGATGATCCGAAACTTCGGCCCGCAGTACCTCGTGCTCTCCACGGGCATGGACACATTCGACGGCGATCCGCTCGGCACATTCCATGTCACACAAAACGGATTCAGCGAAATCGGAAAACAGATTTTTGATCTCAACCTGCCCACCACCATTATCATGGAAGGCGGCTATGCAAATGAAGCCCTTGGAAATAATATCGTCACTTTACTGGAGAGGTTCAAATGAAAAAAACATTATTGAGTCATCTTTTCCTCGTGCTCGCCATTCTTGCTTGTGGACTGCCATCGCAAATGCCGACAGCCACCCCACTCCCACCCACTTCAACAGAAACACCCGACTTCACGAATACGCCAGAATTTACAGCCACCCCGCTGGCGACATTAACTTCAACCATCACGCTCACTCCGACGACCACATTCACACCCACCATTACCGCCACGCCGACGTTCTCCTTTCCCTCAATCACGGTCAACAAGCAGGCGCATTGCCGCTATGGACCATCGGTTGCATTTCTGCACGCTGCCGACCTATACCCCGGCGATACCGGCTACGTGGATGGAAGATATGAATACAGCTCATGGCTACACGTAAAGTTTGATAAGTTGAAATACTACTGCTGGGTCGCGCCCTCGGTTGTAGATGTGGTTGGAGATATCAGCACCTTGTATTACAACGAGCCTGATTTGCAATCCGTCGGCTACAGCAATTACGCCCCGCCTGAAAATATCACCGCCGTCCGCAATGGGGATGAAGTGACGATCAGTTGGAACCAAGTCGAGATGACAACCGATCACGATCGCGGCTACCTCATCATTGCCTTTGTCTGTCAGAATGGCGCGTACCTATGGTGGACATTTTCCTACCCCGATCAATTCACGACCAGTTACACCGTACAAGATGAAGCAGGCTGTCCGCTCCCATCTGAGGGCGTGCTTTATACCGTTGAAAAACACGGCTTCTCAAAGCCCGCCCAAATTCCCTGGCCTGCGCCTTAGTTCGAAACATATGATCAGCCTCAAATTTAGTTGGGGCGCAGAAAAGGGATTAAAAAAAGACTCACCCTAAAAATTAATTTCGGGGTGAGTCCTTGGTTTATCAGAACGGTCCTGGTATTAAACGATCTCTGCCTTCTTGAATGCACTCTCTAAAGCATCGAGTGTGGCGGGCTTAATCACGATCGCCTGGGCACCGCCCTTCATCACCCGCTGACGGGTCTCAGGCTGGTCATCCGATGTGATGATGACCACGGGTACTTTCTTCAAGCGCGGTTCACGGCGCAAAAATGCGAGCACTTCTGTTCCGTCCACGCCGGGCATGTTGATATCAAGGCAGATAAAACGGGGTACAAACCTGCCCAACATCGACATTGCGGGGCTTGAGCCATATGCAACGCGGGCGGGCAAATCCAACACCTCCAACATCTGTTGAAGGGCATCTGCTGTTTGTCTGTTATCGTCGATGATCAATCCGTCTTCCATGAAGTTAGTCCTCCAGAATTATTCTACCCATTACGTTTACATCATAGCCTGTTAATTTCGATACAGAATTTCGAAAAACAGGATCAGTCAAAAGGTCAAAGAGAGGCGCGAGCAATTCGCTTTCGGCAAACCCCTTCGGGATGACCAAATCATATCGCTCCTGAAACAGCGGCACAAAATCCAGATCCAAAGCCTGGGCAGCGGCGGCGATGCCAAGTCCGCAATCGGCGCGGCCCGATGCAACCGCAGCCGCAACCCCAAGATGGGTGTATTCTTCCTGAGTATAACCAGAGATGGATTCGGCGGACATCCCCTTTAAGTTTAGATGATAATCCAACAGGACGCGCGTACCTGCTCCGCGCTGTCGGTTCACAAACTGGACCTCACGCCTGCTCAGATCCTCCAGGCTTTTGACTCCCTTTGGGTTTCCCTGCTTAACGATCAACCCCTGGTCGCGCCCCACCAGGGCAACTACTTTCACTGGGATATTCGGCATATACTGGCGGATATAGGAAATGTTGTATGAGCCGTCATTTGGGTCGAGTAAATGCGAGCCAGCCATGTGGGCTTCGCCACGTCGCAATGCAACCAACCCGCCCTGCGAGCCAACATTCGCCGAAGCCAATCTGCGATCATGCTCAGCTAGGAATTGCGCGAGCAAATCCAATGTCATATCATGCGAGCCGATGCAGAAGATCGTCTTTTCGATCTGCGCTCTGCTGCGATACAAATGCACTTTGACAGACTCTCCCGCCTCCATGCCCTGCACGCCGCTGGGGATCAACGCCAGCCCATCCGCCTGCACAAGGGACGTGATGACTCCCGCTCCACGCGACAGAGGCGCGGCGAGAAGTTTATCGCCCACCTTCCCCACCGCCACGCGGACATAATCATCATCACCCGCCGGGGAGACAAGTTTGCGGGTGAGGGTCGCCATCTCGGTCGGCAATTCAAGCGGAGGACGGCCCAACCATTTGGCGATCAACGCCTCGACAAAGATATCCACTGTGAGAGCGGCAGAGACAGGATAACCAGGAACGCCAATGATAGGAATTCGTTTATCTGCATTCTCATCCCTAATCCCTAATTTCTTATCAATCGTTCCAAGAATTACAGGGTGCCCCGGTCTCACCGCAACACCATGCACTAAAAGCGTGCCGAGTTTTTCAACAACCTTTGACGAGAAATCTTCCGCACCTGCGGAGGAACCTGCATTGAGCAATACAAGGTCGTGAGTTTGTGCGGCTTCGGACACGCGTTCACAAATAAGATCAAAGTCATCTTTCGTGATCGGGTAACGGGTTGGTTCGCCGCCCATTTGTTTGATCTGCGCCGCAAGCACAAGGGAGTTGTATTCGAGGATATCTCCCGATTTTAGTTTGGATCCGATCGGGACGAGTTCAGTGCCTGTTGGCAAAATGGCAACTTTCGGCTTAAGCGCGACGCGAATCGTTTGATGTCCAGATGCGGCGATCGCGCCTAAATCTGCAGGTCGAAGCGAATGTCCAGCGGGTAAAACAAGCTGGGTCGCAACGATATCCTCCCCCAATGGGCGCACATGACTCCACGGTGCAACAGCGGCGCGAATGCGAATAGTTCTCGGTTTGCGAATCTCTTTGGTGATCTGGTCGTTCTCGTCGAGTGATTCAACATTCTCGATCGGGATGACTGCGTTCGCCCATTCAGGAAGCGGATCGCCCGTATCCACGTATTGCGCCTCGGGGCCGATGTACAACGTGACAGGCACAGAAGGCATCGCGCCATGAGTCGAGATCGCGCGGAGGGCAAAGCCATCCATCGCGGAGGCGTGATAATGCGGCGAAGAAATCTCAGCCCAGATCGGTTCGGCAGTGACCCGCCCCAGCGCGTTTTCATCGAGCGGAATCGATTCAACGCCGAGCACACGCCAGAGATTCGCATCTTGCAACGCTTCTCTTAATCGCGCCCGAGCCTGGGAAAGGGGAATATCGTGAAGGTAGACAGACATGGCAAATCGAAAGTTTAAGGTTGAAGGTTACAAGTTGAAAGAAAAATCTTCAACCTGTAACTTGTAACCTTTTACGCAGTCGCATCCATTGCAGCGCCGAGGCGTTTGATGATCTCATCCACTTCGTCTTCGTTGATCGAAAGCGGAGGTGAGAACGCCAGCGTATTTCCAAGCGGACGGGTGCGAAGCCCGCGCTCCTGTGCGGCTTTGAATATCTGCATCGTGCGGACGGGGTCGGGAGTTCGGGCGTCTTTGTCTGAAACGATTTCCACGCCGCAGACCAGTCCAATTCCGCGAACATCTCCCACGAAAGAAAATTCCTTCATGGTCTGCAAACCATCGAGCAGGCGTTTACCCAATTCACGGGCACGCTTCGGGAAATCTTCGCGTTCCATGATCTCGATGTTCTTCAAACCAACAGCACATGCCATGGCATGACCCGAGTAGGTATAGCCATGCATGTAAGCTTCGGTATCCGCTGCCGATTCCATCGTCTCGCGGATCTCATCCGAAATCTGGATGCCGCCCAATTGAGCATATCCGCTGGTGACGGCTTTGGCAAAGGAAAGAATATCAGGTTTGACATTCCAATGCTTGAGCGCGAACCATTCCCCCGTGCGGCCAAAGCCAGTGATGACTTCGTCGGCAATGAACAGAACTTCGTATTTATCGCAAATCTGGCGAATGAGCGGGAAATAGTCAGCGGGAGGGACGATCACACCGCCTACGCCCATCACAGGTTCAGCGATGAACGCCGATACAGTATCCGCACCTTCGCGCAGGATGGCTTCTTCCAATTCACGTGCCGCAGCCTGACCAACGGTCTCACCTGCCTTCAACTGCCCCTCGTACCGATACGGATTCGGCGCCGGGATATGGACAAATCCCTCTATTGCAGGGCCGAACATGGTGTGATATTTTTCGAGGCCTGTTGCAAATGTGGCGGCAAGCGTAATGCCGTGATACGAACCCTTGCGGGCAATCACCTTGTATTTACCTGGCTTGCCTTTTCGCTTCCAATAATAGCGCGCGGTCTTGAATGCGGAATCATTTGCTTCCGACCCACCCGAAGTGAAAAGCGTTGTATTCAAGCCTTCATAAGCAAAACCAGCGAGTTTATCAGCCAACGTAATGGAAGGCAGGTTGGTCATCCCAGAGAAATTGGAGGTGAATGACATCACCTTCATTTGGTCGTAGGCAGCTTTCGCCAATTCTTCCCGCCCATACCCCGCGTTGACATTCCACAGCCCCGCCATGCCATCGAGGACTTTTTGCCCATCAGTGGTATACAACCACACCCCATCCCCACGCTCGATCACAAGCGGATTGGCATGTGATTTGGGATGATAGGTTGGATGCAACTGCTTTTTGTCTTTCTCGATCCAATTCTGTGTTTCCTGGTTTGTCATATTTGCCTCCAAATTTAGTTGAAAGGTTGGAAGGTCTTCAGGTTGAAACGTTCAAACCTGCCAACTATCTAACCCAATACTTCCACATCATGCGGACCAGATTCCTTGAGCCCCGCTCCGGTCATCCGCACGAAAATTGCCTTCTTCTGAAATTCTTCAAAATTGTGCGCACCACTGTAGCTCATGCCTGATTGTAAACCACCAACCAATTGGGTGAGCACTTCCCTTGCCTTGCCGCGATACGGAACGGCGGCTTCCACACCTTCGGCCACATACTCTTCGATCTCCTCTTGAGTGAGGTCGTTACCTTCCTTGCGGTTGCGGTCAATGTTTGCCTCGCGCGAGGCCATACCGCGGGAAGCCTTGTAACGATGACCACGGCGGGTCATGATCATGCCCGGGCTTTCGTCTGTGCCTGCGAGCATTGAGCCGATCATTACCGTCTGCGCGCCTGCAGCAATGGCTTTCGCCACATCACCAGGCTGACGGATACCGCCATCTGCAATAATTGGAATGCCCGCGTCACGCGCGGCTTCGGCACATTCGATCACAGCAGTGAGCTGCGGAACCCCCGACCCAGCCACGATGCGTGTGACGCAAATCGAGCCAGGGCCAACACCAACTTTCACTGCATCCACACCTGCATCAATCAATCGTTTCGTGCCATCACTCGTTGCCACATTTCCGCCGATGATCTGAATCTTCGGAAAATGCTTGCGGATATTCTGGATCATATCGATCTCAAGATGCGAATCACCGTGGGCAATATCCACCACGATGCAATCTGCGCCTGCCTGCAAGGCGGCTTCTACGCGGCGCATTTCCTTGTCACGCACGCCCACCGCCGCGCCGACGATCAATCGTCCGCGTGAATCTTTTGTGGCTTTCGGATATTGCGTGATCTTCATAATATCCTTCAACGTAACGAGGCCAGCCACACGTCCATCTATGTTGACAAGCGGAAGTTTTTCGATGCGGTGTTCGTGCAGTAACTTCTCGGCATCCTTCAGCGTAATATCGGGGGCGGCCGTGATCACTTTTTTCTGCATCAATTCGGTGACAGATTTTTTGTCGTCGTTTTCGAACAGCAGGTCACGCGTGGTGACAATGCCAACGAGTCTTTCATCCGTGTCCAGAATCAAAATGCCGCCCGCGCCAGTTTCATCCACAAGCTTTTTGATGTCGCCAACAGTGTGGGCTACGGTCATCGAGATCGGGTTATCCACAATAAACGATTCAGCTTTCTTCACACGCTGAATCTGCCGCGCCTGCTCATCGATCGAAAGAAAACGGTGGATGATGCCAATGCCACCTTCACGCGCCATCGCAATCGCCATTTCGCTTTCCGTCACCACGTCCATATTTGCGGAAACAATGGGGATTTGCAGCGTGATTTCCTTCGTCAACTTCGTTAGTGTGGAAAGCTTGCGGCGCGAATCCACGGCGGAGTATTGCGGCACAAGTAAAACGTCATCATAGGTCAAGGCAGTATCCTGCAAAATCTTCATAATTGGCTCCTCTGCTCCAAAATCAAACCGCCCGAATTATAATGCTTCAAGATGATTCTATTGGATGTAAACCCGCCTCGTCCTTAACCGAGGGCTGGCCATTTCAAAACAAGCTGAGTCAGCGTTTTGACAGCAGCGACATCTTCCCAGCCGAAAAAATGCACTCGAAACAGAATCAAGATACAGATTAAGTGCGAAGCGCTGTTTCAGTGTGAAAAATGCTCAAGCGTTGGAATTCAAACAAGGAGATAACATGACAGTAACAGCAGTGATCGGGTCGCAGTGGGGCGACGAAGGCAAGGGCAAGGTGGTGGATTATCTTGCAGAGCAGGTGGATTATGTGGCGCGGTTCAACGGCGGGAATAATGCGGGACATACGGTCATCAATGAGTTCGGGACGTTCAAGATTCATTTGGTGCCTTCAGGAATTTTCGCAAAGAATACGGTCGGTTTGATCGGCGGCGGGGTGGTGATCGACCCTGCAGTGTTGATCGAAGAAATTGAAATGCTCAACAAAGCTGGCGTAGGCGTGGACGGTCGTTTTTGGATCTCGCCGCGTTCGCATTTGATCATGCCGTATCACAAAATTTTGGATGGCCTGTACGAAGAAGCAAAAGGCGCAGGCGCAACAGGCACAACGCGCCGAGGCATCGGCCCGGTGTTCGCAGACAAGGTCAGCTACAACGGAATCCGCTGGACGGATTTTACGAGCGACGTGTTTGAGAACCGCTTGAAAGTGCAATTGGAGTTGAAGAATAAGATCATCGTCGCATTAGGCGGCGAAGTGTTGAACTACGAAAGCGTGCGCGATGAATATCGCGGATATTATTTGAAACTAAAACCCTACATCAAGGAATTGTTTTCACTGGTGCAGGACGGTTTGAAGGCGAACAAACATTTTCTGCTCGAACAAGCGATGGGCACGTTTTTGGATACAGACTGGGGAACCTACCCATTCGTAACCGCTTCGACAACCATTCCTTCGGCGGCTTCGGCTGGGCTGGGGATTCCACCGCGTTACATTACCAACGTGGTCGGTGTGACAAAAGCCTACACCACACGAGTCGGCGCGGGACCATTGCCAACCGAAATTCTCGATACCAAAAGCGCAGAGTACGAACAATTCGGCGAAGTCGCCGCAACCACAGGGCGAATCCGCCGCGTGGGCTGGCTTGATCTGGAAATTGTGAAAACCGCCGCCCAACTCAGCGGCGTGACCGAACTTTGTCTGACCAAATTAGACACGCTCAGCGGGTTGGAAAATTTACAAGTCTGTGTCGGCTACAAGATGAATGGAGTCGATGTCCGCTATGCGGATGTGGATGCCTATGGGCTGGATAAAGTGGAAAAGATTTATCAAACCGTTGCAGGCTGGAAGGAAGATATCAGCAATGCGAGATCGTTTGAGGCTTTGCCAGTGAATGCGCAAAATTATGTGAAGATGATCGAAGAGGCTTCGGGAGTCCCCGTCAAGTGGATCGGGGTGGGGCCTGAAAGGGATGCAACGATACGAAGATAGAAAATCAAATGACAGTCACCTGCGAGGTGGCTGTCATTTTTTATAAGCGCGTATGCTATACTCGCCCGCATGGCAAAACACAAACCAAAACCAATCAAATTCAGCTGGGATCCTGAAAGAGCGGAAAAGAACGAATCCAAATATGGGGTCAGTTTCGATGAGGCTGTCACTATCTTCAAAGACCCCGTCGCGATGTATTTCGACGACCTCGAACACTCGCAAAAGGAAAAGCGCGAGTATGTCATTGGCAGGTCGATGCCCCGCGAAAGGCTGTTGACCTGCGTGTTCGAAAGGACCGAGGGCGGCATCCGCATCATCACCGCCCGCATCTCCACACACAGAGAGCGGCACGATTACGACGACAACTCAGAAATCGAATATCAAATACAGTAAAATTCAGTCCCCGCCATATGACGGGGATTTTCATGCATCAACAAGAAAATTAAAAACGTAACCGCCCGCTTTGCGAGGCGGCAATTTTTTGCACAAGGAAAAAGCCATGCAACTCTATTTCATCCGTCACGGACAATCCATCAACAACGTAAACTGGAATAATCCCGATTACGTGGAAAACCCCGACCCCTATCTCACTGAGATCGGGCTTGAACAGGCGCAGGTTCTTGCAGCTTATTTAAAAGAAAGACACCCCATTACTGACACAAGCTCATGGAACAATCAAAATCAATTCGGCTTTGGGTTCACTCACATCTACACCAGCCTGATGGAACGCGCCGCCAACACAGCCGTGCCTACAGCCCGCGCATTGGGTATCCCATTAACAGCCTGGGTGGATATCCACGAAGAAGGCGGAATCTACGCCCGCGAAAAGGACGAACGCTTTCAAGGCCTATCGGGCAAGCCGCGCTCCTATTTTGAGCAGAACCATCCCGAACTGAAACTCCCCGATGGCTATGACGAATCGGGCTGGTGGAATCGTCCCTTCGAATCAGAAGAAGATCGTCAACCCCGCGCCGACAAAGTCCTCGCTGAGTTGCTTGCCCGCCACGGCGACAAGGACGGCCAACCTGAGGAACGCATCGCCTTCGTCAGCCACGGCGGGTTTTTCGTCCGTTTGCTTTCGGCCATGCTGAAACTCCCCTGGCGGCAGGGCGCCCATGACATGAAATCCTGGTTCATTCTCAACAACTGTTCGATCAGCCGCTTCGACTTTCACAAAGGCGAGATCGTAATCAACTATCTCAACCGCACCGAACACTTGCCCGCACACTTGATCACAGCGTAGATGGCGGATCGTTCTTATATAAAGGTATTGTAAAGAAACCAGAAACCGAATTGACGCCCCGAACTCGACCGATTAATATGCGTGCTGTCAATTGATTGAAATCGAACTCAAGAAAGGGATTTTCAATGAAATCTCAAAACAAAACCATCGTCGTTACCGTGGTCATCACGGTGATCGTTTTACTCGCCGCCTTTTATTTTCTGATGCCCGTGTTCGGACCACGGTTTATGCACCCGTTGATGTCTGAACGCATGCATGGGAATTCCAGTCAGGTCAACGCCAGTGATCTGGACACCAGCACCGAAAAATTGACCGAGAACGGCGCGTTCAAAGTCTCATTCAAAAGCGAGCTCGATCCCATTGTCATCGGCCCGATCCATTCGTGGACGATCCATGTCGAAACCGCTGACGGTCAGCCAGTGGAAGGTGCAACCATCCTTGTTGATGGCGGAATGCCCGAGCACGGTCACGGCCTGCCCACTGCACCGCAAGTAACACAGGATCTGGGAAATGGCGATTATCTCGTTGAAGGTTTGAAGTTTCAAATGGGCGGTTGGTGGGAAGTGAAGTTCAACATCTCCGCTGATGGAACAACGGATAACGTCACGTTTAATTTGGTGCTGGGCGGGTAAACGAGTGCAAAAGCGTTTCATTCATACGGCGGTTTTGCTCACACTCACAGCGCTGATCCTGTCTGGGTGTGGCAGCCAGACCACAGCGTGGTCAGATGCGGAAGTTCAAATCCTGCAAACGCTTTGGATCGGGAATCTTCCGTCACTGCCATCTGATCCATCCAATCGCTTTGGTGATGATGCAAAGGCGGCGGCGCTGGGCGAAAAATTATTTTTCGATACGCGTTTCAGCAGCAACGGAAAAGTTGCCTGCGCCACCTGCCATGACCCTGAGAAAAATTTTCAAGACGGCCTGCCCCGCGCGCAAGGCGTGGGGACAACCACACGCCGCGCCATGCCGATCGCAGGGACAGCCTACAGCCCGTGGTTGTTTTGGGATGGTCGCAAAGATAGTCAGTGGGCACAGGCGCTGGGGCCGCTCGAAAACCCTGTTGAGCATGGTGGCACACGCACCCAATATGTGAAATTGATCCAGGCCTACTACAAGGATGAATACGAATCCATTTTTGGCGAACTGCCAGATTTTTCAGACACCAGCCGTTTCCCAGAATCTGCAGGGCCAGTTCCCGCAGGTTTAACAAATGGAACGGACGCAGCTACAAACTGGGAAGCAATGACAACCGAAGACCGCGAGGCGGTGACTCAGGTGTACGTCAACATGGGCAAGGCGATCGCGGCATACGAGCGCACGCTCATGCCAGGCGAATCGCGATTCGACCAGTATGTGGAAGCGGTCTTGAAAAATGATTCTCAGGCCGCCGAATCCATTTTGAACCAGGATGAAATTGCGGGTTTGAAATTATTCATCGGCGACGCGAATTGCACACGCTGCCATAACGGCGCATTGTTTACAGACAATGATTTTCACAACACAGGCGTGCCCGCCATTGAAAACCTGCCCGAAGATACTGGCCGCGCACTTGGTGCACAGCAAGTTCTCGCAGATGAATTCAACTGCCTGAGCGCTTATAGCGACGCCGCCCCCAAAGACTGTGATGAATTGCGTTTCATTCTCGCAGAAGGTGAAGCATTGATGCGTGCCTACAAGCCGCCTTCATTGCGCGATGTGGCACTTCGCGCACCCTACATGCATGCAGGCCAGTTCACCACATTGGAGGGCGTGCTCAACCATTACAACGAAGCGCCCGCCGCGCCGAAAGGTCATAGCGAGTTGGAAATGCTGCACCTGAGTAAAACGCAGTTAGATCAGATCATCGCATTTCTAAAAACACTTTCAACGATCCGATAGTTTTTCATTCACCCATTTATCTGAAAAGCCAGTGGCATTATAATTAGTCCATTCAAAAATCTAATTTTATTGGAGGCAGATATGGACATTCTCATTTGGATCATCTTCGGCGCGCTGGCTGGCTGGATCGCCAGCATCATCATGCAGAAGAACAAGAAAATGGGCGCCATCGCCAATATCGTGGTCGGTATTGTCGGCGCTTTCATCGGCGGCTACATCATGGAATTCTTCGGAGTGGAAGTCGAAGCGGGCTTCAACTTCACCAGTCTGCTTGTGGCAATTCTGGGAGCAGTGGTCTTGCTGTGGGTGTTGGGACTTTTCTTCGGCCGTCGAAGATAATCATCTTACAAAAAAGCCGCGCATTCAATTGCGCGGCTTTTTTTATTTCACTTGAATTTGTTCCAATTGAAACTCAACCAACTCGCGCAAACTCATCTTCTCCAACACCGCATGCGATATTTGTCCCTCTAACAGCAGCAGGATAAACCCGTGGATGATTCCCCACGCCGAAAGAGCCACCAACGCTGAATCACCGCTTCGCAGCCGCCCCGACGCCTGATTCGCCTCGACGATCATTTTCACCAGCTGAAAATTTCTCTGCGACTCCGTCACGAAATCAGGATATTCCTTTTCCTTCTCCAACACCCCCGAAAACATGACCTTGAATCGGTCAGGGTCATCCATCGCAAACTGGACATACGCCCAAGCCGCCTCCACCAATTGCTTTTCAGGCTGGTTTTGATATTCCTCCGCCACCCCGCTCACCCGTTCATACAATTGGCGAAACCCTTCCGTGGAAATCGCCGCGATCAATGCCTGCTTATCTGCAAAATGCGCGTACGGCGCGGCATGGCTGACCCCCGCCTTCATTGCTACCTTACGCAGAGATAGTCCAATCACGCCATCCTTCGCGAGGATCTCCACCCCCGCTTTGATGAGCGCATTCTTCAAGTCACCGTGATGATACGTTTTTTTCTTTGGCATAAATACCTTCCATGTCACCCTGAGCCCCCCCCCCCCCCCCCGGCCCCCCCCCCCCCCCCCCCCCCCCCCTCCCCCCCCCGCCCCCCCCCCTTCGGGGGACAAGGAATAATCTTGACACTGTAAAGATTGTAGAGGATAATTTATTTGTTGTCAAGAAATTAACCGCAAATACCGCCAAATTCGCGAAGAAAAACAAAAAGAATCTTTGCGCTCTTTGCGTGCTCACCTGCACTGCGCGCAGTCGCAAGTGTCGCGGTTCCAAAAAAGGATTTCCACATGTCCAACTATCAAACCTACAAACAAGAAGTCGTGGATACCTGCCACACCCTCCTCGAACGCGGATACCTCAAAGCCACCGAAGGCAACATCTCCGCGCGGGTCAAAGGACAAAACGCCTTCGCCATCACCCCATCCAGCTACGACTACGCCAAAATGCAAGCGGACGATATCTGCATCCTCGATTTCGAGACCAAACAGCTCGAAGGGACAATGAAGCCGTCCATCGAAAGCGGAATGCATGGAGCAGTCTATCAAAACCGCGCGGACGTGCATTGCATTATCCACACGCATCAGCCCTACGCCAGCGCACTCGCGCTGATCAACATGCCCATCCCCGCCCTATTCGATGAACAAGTCCGCCATTTGGGTCGCAGCGTGGACATTATCTCCTACGCCCCATCAGGAACGGGCTTTCTCAAGAACGCGGTCAAAGCCAAAGTGAAGACGAACGCCAACGCCTACATCCTGCAAAACCATGGTGTGCTCGTCTTCGGCGGCACAATGGAGCAAGCCATCCACAATATGGCGCTCCTCGAAAAATGCGCGCTGACCTATCTGCTCGCGATCGTCACCGAAAAGAAAATCTCCAAAATTCCCCTCCCCATCCGCGAGATCGCATTTGCCAAATTACGAGCGGATGAAAAGAAGTTTGCAGAAATATAAATAAAACTGTTGGTCGAGTAGGGCGAGAGTTCTTCGAACCCGTATCGAGACCAACAGTCAAATAAATACCCTCAATATCAGGTAGTCTCGATACGACGGCGAAAAGCATCGCCGTCTACTCGACCACCAGCAATCACCAAGGAAGTTTTATGGAATACGCCATCTCCCAATACCCCAACGTAAACGAAGTCTACGCCAAACTGGAAACCCTCATCAGCCAGCCGATCCGCCCTGTCAATCGCGAGAAGATGAAGGAATACCTCGCCTATTTTGATAATCAATGCAAACGCTCGAAGGAATTAACTGACGAAGCCAAGAAGATCATCCCTGGCGGCGTACAGCACAACCTTGCCTTCAACTATCCCTTCCCCATCGCCATCGAAAAAGCGGATGGAGCCTATCTCTGGGATGCGGATGGAAACAAATACATTGACTTCCTTCAGGCGGGCGGGCCCACCATCCTCGGCAGCAATTACGCGCCCGTGCGCGAAAAAGTGATGGAAATGCTGCAATCCTGCGGGCCTGTCACTGGCTTGTTCCATGAATATGAACTAAAACTTGCACAAAAGATCCAAGAGCACATGCCGTCCATTGAAATGTTCCGCATGCTGGGTTCAGGGACAGAAGGCGTGATGGCGGCGATCCGCGCGGCGCGGACGTTCACGAAAAAGAAATATGTCATCAAGGTCGGCGGCGCATATCACGGCTGGAGCGACCAAATGGTCTACGGGCTGCACATCCCAGGCACGGGACGGCTTGAGGCGAAAGGAATTCCGCGTGGAGCGAACGCCAAAACGCGCGAGTTCTATCCGAATGCTCTCGGGGCGTTGAAGCGTCAGTTATGGCTGAACAGGCTAAGGGGCGGCACCGCGGCGGTCATCATCGAACCTGTTGGACCCGAAAGCGGTACGCGTCCCGTTCCCAAGGAATTCAATCAAAAAGTCCGCGAACTGTGTGATGAATTCGGCACGCTGCTTATTTTCGATGAAGTGGTCACGGGGTTTCGTCTGGGACTCGGCGGCGCGCAGGGATATTTCAACGTGAAGCCTGACCTCACCGTGTTTGGCAAGTGCATCACAGGCGGATATCCGATGGCAGGCGGAGTTGGCGGACGGCGCGAGGTCATTATGAGCTTTGCGGCAGGCATCGGCGGGGTCGGCGAACGCGCTTACGTGGGCGGCACGCTTTCTGCGAACCCAATCTCATGTGTCGCGGGTTATTATGCAATGATCGAAATGGAAAAGACGAATGCGGCGGCAATTGCAGGCAAGGCAGGCGATAGACTCACACAGGGTCTGCAAGCCATCATTGAAAAATATGAATTGCCGTTCGTCGCGTACAATCAGGGTTCCATTGTCCACCTCGAAACCGCAGGCACCATGCTGCTCGATTTCAAACATCCCTTGCGATTGCTAAAAGAACTCAAACCGCGCAAACACATGATGGAAGAAATGGGCGCAGCCTACATGGCAAATGGAATCATCACGCTTGCTGGCTCACGCATGTATACTTCGATGGCAGATACCGATGAGGTGATCGATGATGCGCTCGCCCGTTTTGAAGTTGTACTAAAGGAATGCAGATGATCCATATTGCCCCGTCAGTTGCACACGAAGCACGCGCGTTATTTTCCTCACTCGAACATCACGCGCTCATTTATGCATTATTTGAAAACAATCTTGAAGCGCAGTTATTCATAGATGACGCAACCCAGCCAAAAGCTGGGATGATCGCGTACAAAAATCGTATTGTCTTTGGAGGCGACCCAAATCAAGGCAGATTCAATACCGATCTGCTTCAGTATTTTGCAGAAACAACTTTTTCTCCCCGCAAAGAAAGGGCCTTTCTGGCAACATTCACATCCGAAACATGGATACCCACCCTGAAAGAGATCTTCCAAAAATATGAAATCTTTCTGGGTACGCGTTCATATTTCAAGACCACGCCACACCCGCAGGACATGCCAACCCTACCCGACGGGTTTTCCTTGCACCATGTCACACCCGAATTTCTGGCAAGCGACATCGGCGGCCTTGAAACCTTGAAGGAAGAAATCCATTCCGAGCGCACTTCACTGGAAGATTTTTTTGAAAATGGGTTTGGGTTATGCCCCGTATACGAAAATCAGATCGCTGGCTGGTGTCTTTCAGAATACAACACAGGCGACCGCTGTGAGATCGGCATCGCCACGCTCGAACCTCATCAACGCAAAGGAATTGCAACCATCCTCACCAAAACGTTTCTCATAGAAGCAGAACAGCGCGGCTATCATCACATTGGCTGGAAGTGTTGGGAACGTAACGAAGCATCCGTTGCCACTGCCCGCAAAGCAGGCTTCTCTCTCGTACAGCAAGAACAAGCCATGGTCGCCATTTTCAAATAAAATATGCCCAAACTTCTCATCCTCTGCAACGAATCCGAATCCTACCGCCGAATCATCGAAGCGGAAAACCTGCCTGATCTGACTTGGGCATTTGCTCCCGCCGATGATGTGGATATTGTCCTCGGCGAACCAAGCCGCATCAAAGCCGCACTCGACTCTCTCCCCGCCTTGAGCTGGGCACAGTCCATTTGGGCTGGAGTCGAGCCTTTGCTGGATCCCGCTTCGCGCCACAATTACATCCTCACCAATGCACGCGGCGTCTTCGGTAAGCTGATGTCTGAATATGTCATCGGCTATCTGCTCCTCCACGAACGCAAGATCCTAAAACGTCTCGAAGACCAAAAGAATAAACGCTGGGACGATACCGACACAGGCACACTACGCGGCAAGACCATCGGCATTCTCGGCATCGGCTCCATCGGCGCGGACGTGGCACGCACAACAAAATTCTTCGGCATGACCGTCCGTGGTTACACCTGGTCAAGTGAAAATAGCACCGACGTGGATGAATATTTTCATGGCAACAATCTGCTCGAATTTGCAAAAGGTGTGGACTATCTCGTCAACATCCTCCCCAACACCAAAGACACCCGCAAGATCATCAACGCAGATTTGCTCAACGCTCTACCAGCTCATGCTCTCGTCATCAACGTCGGCCGCGGCCCCGCTGTAGACGAATCTGCCCTGCTCGAAGCGCTGATTAGTAACAGAATCGCTGGAGCAGTTTTAGACGTCTACGAAAAAGAACCGCTTCCGCAGGATCATCCGTTTTGGTCAGCACCCAACCTGCACATGACCTTCCACACCGCCGCCCCAAGTCTGCCAGAAGATATCGCAAAGATATTTATCGAGAATTACAAATTGCTTATTGCAGGCAAGCCGCTGAAATATCAAGTGGATTTTGAAAAAGGGTATTAAGAACGGAACTCAGGAATTGGGCCACGGAAACCACACACTCCCTATTCCGAAATTCCGATTCCCAACAAGGAGCATTCATGACCTCACAATACAAACTTTATCCGTACCGCTGGGTGGTGTTGGCAACTTTTATGTTCATCAACCTCACCATCCAAACCCTGTGGATCGCGTATGCGCCCATCACAGGCCCTGCCGCACAATTCTATGGCGTGACCGACCTGCAAGTCGGTTTTTTCGCCATGTCGTTCATGATCGCTTTTATTCCGTTGTCCATTCCCGTTTCGTGGGTCATTGATACGTACGGATTCCGCATCGCGGTCAGCATCGGCGCGGTGCTGATGGGGGTCTTCGGCATCTTGCGCGGACTCGCTGGTGAGAATTACACCCTCGCCCTGTGGAGCACCTTCGGCCTCGCCGCCGCCCAGCCTTTTCTGCTCAATGCATGGACAAAAGTCCCTGCCAATTGGTTTGCCATTGAAGAACGCGCCACTGCTGTCGGCATCGTCACATTGGGTAACCTCATCGGCACAGCCCTCGGCATGGTGTTGACTCCGATTCTGCTTGAAAGCATGTCCATTCCCGCTATTCAATTAATTTACGGAAGTGTCGCCGCATTCTCCGCCGTTTTGTTCCTCATCTTCGCCCGTGAGACTCCGCCCACCCCACCCTGCCCGCCTGGAATGGAAGTCCGTGCTTTGATGCTGGACGGTCTCAAACACTCGTTCACAGTCAAGCCATTCTGGTTCACCTTGCTAGTCTCTTTTATTGGACTGGGCATCTTCAACGGCATTACGACATGGATCGAGAACATCATCCGTCCGCGCGGGTTCACGCCCACAGACGCGGGTACACTTGGTGCGTTGATGATCGTCGGCGGTGTGATCGGTGCGGTAGTCATGCCTGCTTTATCGGATAGACAGCACAAACGTCAGCTTTATCTTTACATCGCTTTCTTCGGCGCAATCCCAGGGTTGGTGGGTCTGACCTATGCGGCATCATCCATGCTATTATTTGTCTCTGCCTTCTTTTTGGGATTCTTCCTCACTAGCGCGATGCCTATTGCCATGCAGTACGCCGCCGAGGTAACCCACCCCACCCCCGAAGGCACTTCGAATGGATTGATCCAACTCTTTGGGCAGGGAGCCGTGGTCTTCGTCTACATCATGGAAGCTATGAAAAGCGCGGATGGTTCCTTCACCCCTGCACTTTTACTCGCAATCGGGTTACTATTGGTAAGCGGATTCTTTGTCTCGCAGATGAAAGACCCGCAGGAATTAAAATCCTAGGAAAGTGCGACGCACCACGCTTAATCAGAATCCTCCTTGCGAGCAGATTATCTTGATTAATGGAAAACTTCCACCCACATGGTGCGACGCATCCACTTAATGGAGTAATATGCCCCCCACCCTCACTGAAATCCATCAAGCCGCAGAACGGATCAAGCCTTACGCGCACCGCACACCTGTATTGACCAACAAAAGCCTGAATCAAAAAGTTGGCGCGCAGGTCTTTCTCAAATGTGAGAACCTGCAAAAAGTGGGCGCATTCAAATTCCGCGGCGCATGCAATGCGGTTTTTTCGCTTTCAGATGAAGAAGCCATGCGCGGAGTTGTTACCCATTCGTCGGGCAACCATGCCGCGGCATTGGCTCTCGCAGCAAAGATGCGCGGAATTCCCGCATACATCGTCATGCCAAGCAATGCGCCTTCGGTAAAGAAAGAAGCTGTTGCAGGCTACGGCGGTCAGATCACGTTTTGCGAACCAACTCTCGCGGCAAGAGAAAGCACAATGGAGGGAATCAGACAAAAGACAGGTGCGACCGTTGTCCATCCATACAACAACGAGAAAGTTATCGCGGGCCAAGGCACGGCGGCGATGGAACTGCTCGAAGACATCCCCGATTTGGATGTAATCATTGTCCCCGTCGGTGGCGGCGGATTGTTAAGTGGCACGTCCATCGCGGCGGTGGGAATCAAAAAAGGAATTCGTATTATTGCGGGCGAACCCGAAATGGCGGATGATGCGTTCCGTTCGATGCAGGCGGGCAAGATCATTCCCTCTGAAAATCCAAAAACGATTGCGGATGGCCTGCTCACTTCATTGGGTGATCTGACCTTTCCGATCATTCAAAAAAATGTTGAGCAAATTGTGACGGTGAGCGAAGCGGGGATCATCGCTTCGATGAAATTCATTTGGGAGCGCGCAAAGGTCATCATCGAGCCTTCGTCTGCGGTTGCCATCGGCGTGCTCTGGGAAAAGAAAATTGATCTCAGCGGGCTCAAAGTTGGTGTCATCATCAGCGGCGGCAATGTCGATCTCAATAAACTGCCGTGGCAGTAATTTTTCATCCTTCATATTTCATCCTTCATCCTTTCCCATGAACCCACTTACCCCCCTCCTCCAAAACAACTCCCTTGCCATCGTGGATGGCGCTCTCGCCACCGAACTCGAACGCCGCGGCTGTGACTTGAACGATGCGCTCTGGTCAGCCAAGGTGTTGATGGAACAACCCGAACTCATCCGTCAGGTGCATCTCGATTATTTCAACGCTGGCGCAGATATTGCCATCACTGCCAGTTATCAGGCAACGGTCGAAGGTTTTGCCAAGCGCGGACTCAACCGCGAGCAAGCGCTCGACCTGATGAAAAAGTCCGTGCAGATCGCGCAAAGCGCGCGCGATGAGTTCTGGTCGAACGAAGCCAATCGCGTGAATAGAACTCGTCCGCTCGTGGCTGGTTCGGTCGGTCCCTATGGCGCGTTTCTCGCCGATGGCTCGGAATATCGCGGCGATTACAAATTGACCGAACAGGAATTGATCAACTTTCACCGCCCGCGCGTGGAGGCCCTCATCGCCTCTGGCGCGGACCTTTTAGCCTGCGAGACCATCCCATGCTTGATCGAAGCCCAGGCATTGGTCAAATTACTGGGTGAATTCCCGAACGCAAGTGCATGGTTCACCTTCAGTGCAAAAGATGACGAGCACATCTGCAACGGAGAAAAAATCGCAGACTGCGCCGCTTATTTGAATCAATTCGAGCAAGTTGCCGCAATCGGAATCAATTGCACTTCCCCGCTGTATATTCCATCGCTCATTCGTGAGATCAAAAAGAACAGCGACAAGCCAGTCATCGTCTACCCCAACTCAGGCGAAGTGTACGACCCCGCCACCAACACCTGGCACGGAGAAACCTCCTGCGACGCGTTTGGACATCAATCAAAGACTTGGTTTGAAAATGGAGCAAGTCTCATCGGCGGATGCTGTCGCACGACACCCGACCATATCCGCGAAGTGAAAAACCTGACGAATGCCTGATGAGGAACATCCGATGAATAATGAATTTTTCAGCGATGAAGACCCCATCGAAGAAAAACTTCCCTATCCAACGCGTCCGATGTACTTCCCCGATGGAACGAGCGTGGAGGAATTCATCATCCCTGAAGAAGACAAGGAAATCGTCCTTGAACAGTTGTATCCATTCTCGCCCCTCCCAAAATTGACCGATGTCATCTACGACCTGCATGCCGATAAAACCTTCGAAGTGCGGGAGTTTCGCGTCACGTGGGAACATGGTATGAATTATCTCGTCAGCCCTTTTTACCCCGAAAGCGGCGGCACGGTCATTGACTGGATGGACGAGAATTCATGGGTGGACGATGAATTCGATGAAGAAGATTTCAATGACGACGATTTCGGATTCACCGCCAATTAGCCTCCACTTTTCAACTTTCGTTCTAATTAACCGCCAACCCGACGGAGTCTCCCATGCACCTCACCAACATGATCACCGCTGTTGACCTACACGCCTGCGGCGAACCTGGCCGCGTTATCACTGGCGGAGTTTTGGATGTGCCCGGCAAAACCATGTTCGAGAAGATGAAATACTTCGAGAATAATCTCGATGATATTCGTTTGCGAATGCTGCGCGAGCCGCGCGGATATCCCGCCTTGTGCGCCAATATCATTTTGCCGCCAACGCATCCACAAGCGGATGCAGGCTTCATCATCATGGAGCAGACCGAGTATCCGCCCATGTCTGGGACAAACACCATCTGTGTGGCAACGACTCTCTTAGAGACGGGAATGCTCAAGATGACCGAACCAGTCACCGAGTTCATATTGGAAGCGCCCGCAGGGCTGGTCGGCATCCGTGCGGAATGCAAAGACGGCAAGGTCACAAAGGTCACGTTCAAAAACGTCCCCGCCTTTGCTGTGCATCTCGATATAAATGTGGAAGTTCCGCAATTGGGCACGGTCAAAGTGGATGTGGCGTGGGGCGGGATGTTCTACGTCATTGCAGATGCGGCGCAATTCGGATTGCAGATCACACCCGATGAAGGAAAAGATATCACGCGCATCAGTGAAATGGTCAAAGCCGCAACCGTGGAACAATATCCTGTGGTGCATCCTGAAAATCCCGAAATTATTGGCCCCACCATTTCACAACTTTCCGCGCCGCCCACGAACCCGAAGGCGCATCGCAAAAACGCAGTTACCGTGGCAACAGGCAAACTCGATTGGAATAATCCCTCCACATGGACGGGTGTGATTGACCGTTCACCATGCGGAACAGGCACATGCGCAAAGATGGCAGTGCTGCACGCAAAAGGTCAACTTGGTCTGAACCAGGATTTTTATCATGAAGGAATTCTTGGCACATTATTCACAGGCCGCCTCATCGAAGAAACACAGGTCGGGCCATACAAAGCCGTTGTCCCCACCATCGGCGGCACGGCGTGGATCACTGCCATTAATCAATTTGTCATTGATCCCAGTGATCCATTTCCAAACGGATTCAAGGTTGGGGATATCTGGTAACAACACAACCAAATATTTTATTGGTCAAGAGGTGTCATATGGAACTTAGTTTTATTTTTCAGGTTATCTCAAACCTTGCCATTATTCTTGGCATTGTATTTGGTATTCTTAATCTGCGAAACTTTCAAAAAATGCGCAAGCGTGAAGCCGCCATTCTCATGTTAAATTCCTTTCAGACCAGTGAGTTCGTTAAAGGTTTATTGTATATTTTAGACCTTGATCACAACCCATCCAAAGAAGAAATCGACAGCCTCCCCCAGGAACAACATGTTTGTTTCTATATGCTGTTGGGAACATGGGAGCGGCTGGGCATCCTCGTATATCGCCGCGAAATCGACATTACGATGTTAGAAGATGCATATAGCGGCCCGATTATGCTTTCATGGGGAAAATTGGAGGCCTATATTTCAGAGGTTCGCGCGTCTTGGGGCCGTGAATCTGCTTTTGAATGGTTTCAATGGCTGGCAGAGCGGGTAATAGAACGTGATAAAAAAATTCAGTCCAAGCCTGCCTTCATTGCATACAAAAACTGGGAGAAGTAAAAATCTCTCATGCTGCTCCTCACCCACAAAGAAATCGAAAACCTGCTTGACCCCAGCGAACTCCTTGCCGCGTTGGAAGAGGGCTTCAAAACTTTGAGTGCAGGTCAACTCAACGTGCCGCCGCGCAACCAGGCCATTGCACCGAAAGGCCTGCTCGTGGGCATGCCCGCTTACATGCCAAACAAACTGATGTCGGTCAAGCTAGTCACCATCTTTCACGAAAACATCCCCGCGCATCAAGCTACCATCACTCTTTTTGATTCAAATACAGGCACGCCCATCGCTTTCATGGATGGCGAGTACATCACCGCCATGCGCACCGCTGCGGGCGCGATCCTTTCCATCAAACACCTCGCGCGTAAAGACAGCAAGTCCATCGCCATCGTCGGCGCGGGTGTTTTAGGCGATGCACATTTACAAATGATCGGAACTTTGAGCGGCATCGAAAAAGTTTGGATCGCTTCGAAAGACATTTCCAAAGCCCGGGCATTGGCCGCCCGCGCTTCCAACGCCCTCGCAGTTGATTCCGTCCGAGAAGCAGTTTCCAACGCGGACATTGTGTGTCTGTGTACATCGTCGCTGGAACCCGTCATCAAAGCTGAATGGCTCAAGAAAGGCACACACGTTTCATCCGTCGGTTACCGCCCGCCTGGCGGAGAATTGCCGCGTGACCTCGTGGAAACCAGTCACATCTTCGTGGAATCAAAGGTCGCATTTCAAGCGCCTCCCGTCGGCAGCGCCGAATTGCAGGGACTGAATCCAGAGTTCGGCACAGAAATGGGAGAATATCTGCTCGGTCAAAAACCTGGCCGCAGAGACGAAAACGAAACGACCATTTATAAATCCATGGGTCATGCCATGGAAGATCTGGTCACCGCGAATTTGGTTTATCAAAAAGCGATTGCACAGGGAATCGGAACGACATTTGAGTTATGACGGTGGACTGTGAACCATGGACGGTAGTCCACCGTCCATGGTTCATCGTCTATTTATCAAAATGCAAAATCACCAGATTTCCGTCAAAGGATTTGGCCATCTGTTCGGGGATATTGCCCAGCGTATCGGCCACGCGCTTGCGTGAACCGAAACCTGGCAGAATAATGAAATCACTGACCGCTTCATGCACCAGCTTTTCAGGTTTGAGTTGATCCATGAGAACCTCGAGTGTAACGGGGTGATCCTCCCGCGCAATCACCAGCAAGGCTTCGAGGTTTTGCATGTAACTTGAATCCGCGCGGATGAGCAGGGGGACGTTCAACGATTTGGCAAAAACAATCGTGGCTTCCAACATGCGGCGCAAAGCGATTGGCGGAACGGAGGTTGCAGGCACCACAAAAATAACCCGCGTCATGCTGTTCAATGGCAGGGGCAGCTTTCCAACCATAACAGGCGTATCTGAACCCCAAATGACTTCATCCAACACAGAGCCGAGCACGTTCTCACGCAGGGTGCGCCTGCCGCGCCAGCCCATGACGATGAGCGAGGCATTTTCTTCATGCGAGGTGTGCAAAATTCCCTGCGCATGCGTCGAGGCCATGCGCGGAATGAGTTCGATCTCGGTTTCGGGATCGTTCAAGGCATCAGTGACACGTCCGAGCATTTCTTTGTGGAGGCCGAAACTGGTTGCGCCGCCGTTCAGTCCTTTGTCGTTGGACACGCTCACAGCAAAAACCTTTCCCTTGGAAGTACGCGCCAGCAGACTGGCAAGCGAGACCAATCCTTCAGCCTGCTTCACATCCACAACGGGGACGAGGATTCTGCCAAAAAGAGGCACCTGCTCATCGTCTGTCGATACAGTTTGCAGGTCAGGGGCGAAGCGCTGGACGATTAAGGGCGAAGTGATCGAGGTGAGGAGAATCATCAAGATGGCTGCGTTGAACAGGGTGGTGTCAAAAAGTCCAGTTTCCAAACCGATGACAAGAGTCGGGATGGTGACTGCGGCCTGCGCGTGCGAAAGGCCGTAGACGGTCCAGAATTCGGATTTGGTGTATTTGTAGATTCTGGCTGTGATCCACGCGGCGATGAGTTTGGAGACGTACGCGACGATGGTGACGCCGATGGCGACGATGATGGTCTGCGGGCTTTTGAGGAAGGTCAACGGGTCGGTGATGAGACCGCTGTAAAGTAAAAAGATGGGAATGAAAAACGATTCGCCGATGAAAAGCACATGCCCCGCAACAGGACTGTGACGCGGCAGCATGGAGTTGATCGCCAATCCCGCGAGAAATGCGCCGACCACTTCATGCACGCCGATGAGTTCGGCGGTGAATGCGGCGACGAATAACGCGACGATGACGAATTGAAATTCAACGGCGCGGCCTGTCAGCTTTTGGAAAATGAATTTGCCGAGGCGCGGCAGACCAAAAATGATCGCGGCTGTGAAAATGGTAAGCAAAACAAGCAACTGGGCAAAATACCCAAACGTAATGCCGCCGCCAGATTTTGCACCCAGCACCACCGCAAGGACGATGAACGCGCCGATGTCGGTGAGGACGGTTGCGCCTGTGGTGACAGCCACCGCTTCGTTGCGCGCCACACCAAGTTTGGTGAGGATGGGAAAGGCGATCAGCGTGTGCGATGCAAACGCGGAACCCAGCAGAATCATGCCGAGCCAATCGATGCCAAGAATGTAGCCAAGCCCCATGCCCATAAGCTGTGGGAATATAAATGTGATGAGGCCAAAAATGAGGGCTCGCGTGCGAACCTTCATGAACTGGTTGATATCCACTTCAAGGCCTGCGCTGAACATGAGATACACAAGGCCGATGGTGGAAAGAAATTGGATGCGGTCGTTATCTTCCAATAAGCCAAACCCATGTGGGCCAATAAGCATGCCGCCAATGATGATTCCGATGATGCCAGGCAGTTTCAGTTTTTCTGATAGCAGCGGCGTGATCAAAATGATTGCCATGATGATGAGGAAGAAGCCGACGGGTTTTTCGAAGAGTTCAAGAAGCATGGGGGAAGAGACCTTTTGGAGGATGAAAGAAGAAAGAATAGAAAGTGAGAGTGGAAAGTGGATCGTTTCGCAGCAAATCACCGATCGCTAATCGCCAAATGCAGTTGCCAAAAACTGTGGAGGTTTGCGTACTTTGGTGGCTTGCTCGAAGGCGTAGGCCAGTTTGATGAGGGTGGGTTCCTGCCAGGCGGTTGAGAAAAACGAAATACCCACAGGCAAACCGAAGATATAGCCCGCAGGCACAGTGATATGCGGATATCCCGCAACGGCCGCGGGCGATGTGCTTTCCATATCCCAGTTGGTCGAGTCGCCGTTGGCAAGGTCAATCATCCACGCGGGGCCGCCTGATGGGACGATGATCGCATCAAGTTTATATTTTTTCAGCGCGGCATCGATTCCGTTTTTGCGGGTGAGTAAAAGATTTTTAGCAAGCGCTTCGCGATATTTTTTGTCACGCAAACTGCCTTTTTCCTGCGCCGCAAGCATGTGCTCCTGCCCAAAGTATTGCAGCACACGCGTTTTGTTTTCTTCGTTGAACTTGATAATCTCGGCCATCGTCTTCAATTTCGAATTCGAGCCAGCGAGATACTTGTTCAAATCTGCTTTGAATTCGTAGTGCAGCACTTCCACTTCAGTGGCGCCGAATTTGTTGAAGTTCAGCACATTCGCAGGGTCAACGATGACCGCGCCCTGCTGTTTCATCGCTTCAATACTGGCTTCAAAAATTTTGATGATACGGGCATCGGTTCCACACATGTTGCGTGCCACGCCGATGCGCGCGCCTTTCAATCCATTTGGATCGAGGAATTTGGAATAATCCTTCACGATGTGCTTTGATCCACGCTTAGTGGACGGGTCTTTCTCATCCGTGCCTGTCATGGCCCCGAGGAGAATCGCCGCATCTGCGACAGTCCTTGCCATTGGACCAGCCGTGTCCTGACTGTGCGCGATGGGAATGATTCCGCTGCGGCTAAGCAGGCCCAGCGTGGGTTTGATGCCCACGATACCATTCGTCTGCGCGGGGCAGATGACCGAGCCATCGGTTTCAGTGCCGACCGATGCCGCGCAAAGATTCGCCGCCGTTGCCGCGCCCGAACCAGAAGATGACCCGCAGGCAGAGCGATCCAACGCATAGGGATTGTGCGTCAATCCACCCCGTGACGACCATCCACTGATGGAACGTCTGCCGCGGAAATTGGCCCACTCGCTCAAATTGGTTTTGCCGAGAATGATCGCCCCTGCCTTGCGAAGCTGTTTGACGATGAAGGCGTCACGCGGGGCGATGTGACCTTCCAACGCAAGCGAACCTGCAGTGGTTTGCATTCGGTCGCGGGTGTCGATATTGTCTTTGATTAGGATGGGAATACCGTGGAGCTGACTCCGCACTTTGCCAGCACGCCGCTCCTCGTCAAGTGTGGAAGCGATGGACAAGGCGTCTGGATTCGTTTCGATGACGGAATTCAATTTCGGTCCGCTGCGGTCGACGGAATCGATCCGCTCCAGAAACAATTCGGTGAGTTGACGTGAAGTCAACTCACCTGAGGTCATTTTCTTTTGCAGTTCTGAAATGGTCTGTTCCTGCATATCAGCGCCCACCACCGGTGATGTAATGTTCAAGTTGGGAGATAAGGAATTGCTGCACATCCACCACTTCCTTCAGCACATCGCGGACGGAGATGAGGCCGAGCAGATCCGTGCCGTCAAATACAGGCAGGTGGCGAATGTTCTTGTCGATCATCAACGCCATGCATTCTTCAAGGGGCTGACCCGCCTCCACGTAAACCACTTTTGAGGTCATGATGTCGCGGACCCTTGTTTCTTTGGCGGTCTTGCCTTCCAGATCCAGCCTTCGCACGCAGTCACGTTCGGAAAGAATTCCCTCCACTTTTTTCCCGCTTAATACCATCAAGGCACCCGTGTTATGTTTTGCCATCATTACAAGCGCAGCGTACACGGTTGCATCAGGGAGGATGGAGAAAACTTCGCTCCCCTTCTTACGGATCATATCGCGCACTGTGGACATAGACATCTCCTCGGCTGAAATTTTTCAAAGTATAGGCTGAAATCCGCAACCTGACAAGAACGGGTACAATTGCCAAAAATTTCATTCTTCAGGAGAAACATGAAAACACAAAGTGGATTGGAATATATTGAGATCGAGGCAGGCACAGGCGCACAGGCGGTGGCAGGAAAATCCGTCAGCGTGCATTACACGGGTAAATTTCAGGATGGTAAAGTGTTCGACAGCTCCATCCCGCGCGGGGAGCCGATCACATTTCCGCTTGGGCGCGGCAACGTCATCAAAGGCTGGGACGAGGGGATCGCGCTGATGAAGGTCGGCGGCAAGGCACAGTTGATCATTCCACCGGATCTGGCCTACGGTGAAAGAGGCGCAGGCGGGGTCATTCCTCCCAATGCCACACTGGTTTTCGATGTGGAATTGGTTTCGGTGCAGTAAAAAATTCGCCGCGCGAATTTTCGCGAAAGAGTTTGAACGAAAGCAGCCGACGCAAATTAATTTGCGTCGGCTGCTTTCGTAGGGCGGGCTTATATGCCCGTCTGTTTTCGTCAAGCTTAAAGCTTGACCTACGATTAATAGGCTGGCTTTTTTACAAGACAGGCATCGCACATTTCGTTGACGATCTCATTCACGGCGGCTTGAACTTCCGCGCTTACGATCTCACCGACGTCGTTCGATTTCGGCTGAATACCGATCAAAGCTACATCACAATGAAGTTCCAAAGTCAGGTAGCGGGCCAGCATGGAAAGCGGCAGACTATGCGTGGAGGCACTCATGCCTTCGATGGCTTGTATCGGCACCCAACAGATCGCGCCAGGGACATCCCGCATTTCGGCAGCATCCACCAACAAAACCAGATTGGGGGCGAATTCACGCAGTTCACCTGTCACATTTTCGGGGGCATGGCCCGCCTGAATCACGAGGACATGATTCATCCCAGCCACATGCTCACGGCGAGTCAATTCGCGCGCAACGAGAATGCCCGCGCCATCGTCATTGCGGAGCGGATTCCCAATCCCCACCACTGCCACGCGCGGCAGATCACCCAATCGGTTTGTCAACTGGTTCAGCAGCTGGTTTAGAGACGTTTTCCAAGAGTTGTTTGATATCTTCATCTTTTCCATAGTACACCGTAAATTCCTTTTTATTGAGAGCTGCGTGTTCCCAATCCTGGCTGGTCATACCCATACATTTGAATTTGCAATTCACAGCACATTGGCCACAGTAAATACACTGGTCCATGTGATATTTCAGAACAAATCTTTTGGCGGCGCGGTCAAGCGTGACCAGTTCAATCGCCTTGGATGGACAATCCTTTACACACAGGCAGCAGCCCGTACAGGCAGATGGGTCGTAGAACAGGTTGCCGCGATACCGCTCAGGCGCGCGGGTCTTTTCGAACGGATACAGCTGCGTACTTGTCTTTTTGAAAAACGACGCGACGATATCCTTGAGCATGGTTCCGATCTTCATGGCAGGAATCCTTTCACTAAAATGATGACAAGAAGCTGCGCCAATACCAATATAGCACCAAAGCGCCACCAAAGCCCGACGGTCTGGTCGATGCGCAGACGGGTCAACAATGACTGAAGCATGGTCATGCCCAGGAGCAGAATCAGCGTTTTGAACAGGAACGACGGAACACCATTCAACCCGCCCAGATAGAAAGAAGCTACAAGACACAAACCAACGATCAACTCCACTGATTTGCCGATCTTGAACATGGCAAGGCCGCGTCCGCTGTATTCGGTGAGCGCGCCAGCGACGATCTCGGTTTCTGCTTCGGGAGCATCAAATGGAGGCAGTTCGAGCTTGCCCATCAAACCGATCAACGCCACGATAAACCCAACAGGCTGGGTGAGGATAAGCCAATGATCTTGGGTAAATCGATTGATGGTGTTGATCTGCCAGCTGCCAGCCACCAGCGCTGGACCCAACAGCGCCAACAAAAAAGGCGCTTCATAGGCAAACAACTGCGTCAGGGTGCGCGTGGCACCGATCAGTGAAAAGCGGCCGCTGTTGTTCCAACCAGCCAGGCCCACACACATGGTCGGCAGGCTGAGCAGGTAAATGGTCACGATCAAATCACCGGGGAAGTTGGAAGCGGGTGTTAATCCCATTAATGGCACGTACAAGGCGGATGTCAACGCACCCGCAAGCGCGGCGACGGGCAATCCAAAAAACAGGTACGGATTCACAATGGCGGGCGTGATCTGTTCCTTCGCAAACAACTTGACCGCGTCTGCAAAGGGCTGAAACCAGCGCGGACCGATGCGGTTTTGAAAACGAGCCACCAGCTTGCGGTCAACCCATTCGTAAAACATGCCAACCAAAATCAACGTTAACCCGGCGGGAAAGATCAGGAGAGTAATGAGAGGGGTAAGTGTGTTCATCGTTTGTAAAATTCGATTCCATACTCGCGTAACTGTTTCCAGGACCAGGTCTCATTGGTGCTGGGACGATTGACGGTGACAACGCGGTCATTGCATGAAAAACACGGGTCCATGCCAGCGATCAACATGGGCACATCGGCCAGTTGATGCCCCACCGCTTTTTCGAGCACAGAGACCCAGTTACATAGGCTGGGTGTGCGGATGTGAACTCGCGCGGGGTTTTCCCCACCCTTGCTCTTAATGTAATAGAACAATTCTCCGCGCGGCGCTTCGATGCGGGAAACGGTTTCCCCGGCGGGAATCTTGCGCGGCATACGGGTTGTCAGCGGACCTTCAGGCAGGTTATCGACGATCGTGCGCATGGTGAAACATGAAACCAGCAATTCCTTCAAACGGACGACACAGCGGGCTTCCAAATCGCCATTGGTTTCCATCACGAGGCTGACAGGGAAATGATGATACGCACCATAAGGCGCTTCGAGGCGCACATCGCGCGACAGCCCGGAAGCGCGCGCAGTTGGGCCAAGCAGACCGAATTTTTCCGCTTCATCCCGAGAGATGGTGCCGATGCCGCGGGTACGATTCAGGAACATCGCATCTGTCGTCACCACTTCAAGATAATGGCGAATGCGTGTTTCGAGATAGGTAAGTCCTTCTTTGACGGCTTTGGCTTGTTCGGCACCAATGTCACATTTCACGCCGCCTAATACATTCGCAGAATAATTGACACGGTTGCCAGTGATCTGCTCAAGTAGATTCATCACAGTTTCGCGGTCACGCCACGAGTACATGAACAAGGTATCAAAGCCCGCTTCGTGTGCGGCCACACCGAGCCACAATAAATGACTGTGAACACGTTCCAATCCCGCGATCAATTCACGGATCGCCTGCGCACGCGGCGGAGCTTCCACCTGCGCCAGTTTTTCAACACCGAGGCTGTAAGCCATTGCGTGTGTGTGCGAACAGATCCCGCAGATCCTTTCGAAGAGATACAGGTTCTGGATCCAGTTGCGGCTTTCGGCGGCTTTTTCGATTCCGCGGTGTGCATATCCGAGCCGCATTTTGGCTGCGGTGACAATTTCTCCGTCCACCGTAAATTCAAAGTGGCCAGGCTCCTTGAGTGCAGGATGCTGCGGGCCAATGGGGATTACGAATGTGTTTCCGCCGACCACTCCCTGCTCAGGCAATTCGTCGGCGCGGCGACCCGCTACCGGCGCGGCTTGCTCGATTGAAAAATCCGCTCGAAGCGGATACACCTTTTCGGGCCAGTCATCTGGTAGAAAAAGGCGCTCACTCACTTTTGATCCGCTAAAAGCAAAGCCCAACATTTCCTGCAACTCGCGTTCAAAGAACGATGCAGATGGGATGATATCCGCGATGCTTGGCAGGCAGGCATCGGATTCACGAGGTAAATGGATTCGTAATGAGGTAATCGCAGGGCCGTTGCAAAAATGATAGAGCGCCTCCAATTGACCGACTTCAATTCCGAGGTCTGTTCCAGTGACCGCAGATAAATAACCCCAGCGAGCGGCCAGCAAGGCACCGACTGCGGCGCGCAGGTCATCCACTTGAATCGCCACATCCAAACGGTTCACCTCAGGGTGAAATGTCTCCTTGCACCATGGAGCAAGAAACTGCTCGGCGTCCTTTAAAGTTTGTTCGATGTTCATGCGGGGATCTCCTCTACATTGACCGGCCTTGCCATTTTGCGCGGCTCGTCGCCCTTTAGGCTGGCAAGCAATTGAACAATGCCATCAATGATCGCCTCAGGGCGCGGCGGACAACCCGGGATATAAACATCCACTGGGATGACCTCATCCACCGAACCGCCGACGTTGTAACAACCTTCGAAGACGCCGCCCGAGATGCTGCAAGACCCCACCGAGATGACGAACTTCGGCTCGGGCATCTGCTCATAGGTGCGGATCAAACGCTCCCTTGCCTGACGTGTAACTGGTCCAGTCACGATCAACACATCCGCATGTCGGGGACTGCCCTCCAGCTTAATGCCGAAACGTTCCACATCGTAACGCGGGGTCAGTGTGGCAAGGATCTCGATGTCACAGCCATTGCACGATCCGCTATTGAAATGCACAGCCCAGATGGAATTCAGCCGCGCCCAAGTGCGGACTTTTTTGATGATCTGTTTCCAGAATTGCTCATTGTTTTTATTCATGGTTTTACCTTTATCCAGACCCTAAAGGTTTTAAAAACCTTTAGGGTCTCAAACTTTCATCCAAGGATTAAAGCGACCAGGGCAAGGATCAGCCCCAGCAAATAAATACCTGTGACAGAAGAAAGGTCACTGCTGCCGATCATGATGATTCCCAAATGCAAGACCGCAAAGAACAACGCGATCACAAAGAATTGACGATAGCCCGGCGCGGCGGGTACGGGGTCATAATCCTCTCCGCTTGCGTAGGGCTCCGATTTGAACTGGGATTTGCGGCCTCTTGCTGAAAACAATCGCCCCAGCCCTGAAGCTGCGGAAACAACCAGAAAATAGATCAGAAAGGCAAATACGGGAGTAAGAATAAAATTATTCATGGCTTATCTTCCAAACATTGCGATGAAAGTTTGCGCCGCAGGAGCGGTGACCCAATTCATCAGCTGAGGCACAAAGCCCAAAACAATGACCGCAAGCATCATGAGCAACAATGGCAGGGTAATTGCCATCGGCAAAGGCTTGCCCGCCAGCACCTGCTCGGAGGGTGATTTACGATACATCAAATTGACCAGCGGCGCGTAATAGGCCAGTGAAAGCACACTATTGAGCGCCATAAAGATCATCAGCGCAGTGACCCAATTATTTTGAACTTGAAACCCTGCTACAAAAATCTGCCATTTCGACATGAAGCCAGCCAATGGCGGCAGGCCACCCAGTGCCAGCACTGCAATGCTGAACGCCAATGCAACCAGCGGATATTTCTGCGCGGCACCAGCAAGGTCGGTCACTTTCAGGGAGGCGTGCGAGTCGTTCTGCAGGAACATGCCATAGATCAACGCGCCAACTGCCAGAAACGCCAGACCCTTCATCAGCATGTGCGTGAACAAATGAAAGAATGCACCCTGCGCTCCAAGCTCGGCACCGGAATAAAACGCCACACCCAACCCCAGCAAAATGTAACCGATGTGACTCAGACTCGAATACGCAAGCAGGCGTTTCACCATCGTCTGTCGCAACGCCAGCAAATTACCATACAGAATATTCAATGCACCAAACGACATGAACAGGATGCCCCATGAGATCGAAAAACCTGGTAGCACTGAAAGCGCGCGCAGCATCGCGATCAACCCAGCTTCGATGACCACACCCGAAAGCATCGCGCTGATTCCGCTCGGCGCCTGCGAATGTGCATCGGGCAGCCAGGTGTGCAGCGGAACGATTGCCACTTTCACCCCGAAGCCGATGACGAACAAAGCGCCCGCACCAAGCAACGCCCAGCGGTTCACTTCAGACCTACTGATTGCTTCGTGAATCCCGGACATATCCAACGTCCCGGCATTGGCTAAAACCAGAGCCACACCCAACAGTACGAGCACCGAACCCACTGCACTTTGCACGAGATATTTCATCCCCGCTTCGAGGGAGGCAGGTTGTTCACGATAAAAAGCCACCAGCAAATATGATGAAACTGCCATGCCTTCGAACCACACCCAAAGATTAAACAGGTCGTCTGCACAGGCGAGGCCGATCATCAATCCGATCATCGCCAGGAGCATGGCATAGTATTTTTCCTCGCCCACTTCACCAGCCATGTACGGGCCTGAGAACAGGATCACCATCGTCCCAAGCACGAGCACCATCGCCGCCACAAGCAGACTGATCCCATCCACGCGCAGCCAGATGGATTCAATGTTGAATTCGAGCAGGCCGCCTGTAAGAAAGGTTCGAACGGAAAAGACAAAGGGAACCCATGCGAGCAAAATCGCCAGCAGGGCTAGTCCACGCACGAGATAGGAACGACGCTGAAGAACAACTTCATGTGTCCCCAGCCGCCCGGACAAATACACCACGGGCGAGGCAATCAGCGGGATCGTAATCATCCAGATAAAATTCAAAAGGTTCATAAGGCTCCCCCCCATACCAAAGCCGCAAGTACGACCAGCAGCGCGCCAACAATGGCGAGGATATTCCAATTCAACTGGCCTGTTTGTGTGGCGCGTAATTTCTCAGCACCGTTCGAAACAAGGCTGACGACAAAACGATTGACAGGTTCAAATCCGAAGGAAGATTCGGTCAGTGTACTCAACCAGGCGGGGCTTTCCGAGAGTGCAAACTTCCGTCCGAAGGCGAAGAAGAGGCCCAGGCCGAGAGTCACTACCAGAAGAGCGAACCAGGTTGCGGGTGCGAAGCTGACCGCTTTGATCATCTCCAGGGTGGATTCTGCTTCGATTTCATGAAAAGGCAGGGACGTGGATAATATTCCATTCAATCCACCAAAGAGGAGCCAGGTGGTGAATGTGCCGATGGATAACACGGCCAATGAGATTTTCATGGCGAGGCCAATGGGATGAATGTGCAGCGTTTCGCGCGGTGTGCCGAAGAAGACCATCCAAGTCATGCGGAAAGTGTAAAAGGCGGTGAGTCCTGCACCGAGAAGCATGAGGGCGTATGCCCACATCGGGGAATGTTCGAGGCCGACTTCGAGAATGAGTTCCTTGCTCCAAAACCCGTTGAAGATGGGAATGCCCGCCAATGCCAATGCGCCAATGATAAAGACATTGCGCGCGAAAGGCATCTTTGCGCCGAGGCCGCCCATGCGGCGCATGTCACGTGTACCCACAGCGTGAATGACCGAGCCTGCGGTGAGGAAGAGCAAGGCTTTGAAAACCGCATGGCTGAATAAATGAAACTGACTCGCCAGCACGCCGCCTGCGCCGATGGCATAAACCATGTACCCAAGCTGGCTGACCGTGGAATAAGCCAACGCTCGTTTGAGATCGGTGGCAGTCAGCGCCATGAAGGCAGTGATCAATGCAGAAGTTACACCCACAAGAATAACGGCTGTTTTCCAACCAGGGACGGATTCAAAAGCGGGATAAAAACGCGCCAGTAAATAAATACCCGCGTTCACCATCGTGGCGGCATGGATCAATGCGCTGATCGGAGTCGGCGCTTCCATTGCATCGGGCAGCCATGTGTGAAATGGGAATTGCGCCGACTTGGCAGCAGCCGCAATCAAAAAACTAAAAGCGATGAACGAGAGTGCGGCAGTTGGGATTGTGTCTGCCCTCCCAAGCAGTTCTGAAATTTGAAAACTGCCGAGGTTGGCGTAGGAAATCAAAGCGCCTGCCAGCAATCCTACACCGCCCACTTGTGTAATGATCAAGGCCTTGATACCGCCCGCCACAGCTTTTGGGTCGTCGTTGTAGAAAGAGATCAATCCGTACGAACATAGCGCGGTGATCTCCCAGAAGAAGAAGGTGAAGAGCAAATTTCCGCTCAGCACCAAACCCGCCATTGCGCCGATGAAGAACAACACCATAAAGTAGTAACGGCCGAGCTGTGCTTCGCCGCGCATGTAATCCACCGAAAACAAAACGGCCAGTGAACCGACGACGGTTGCGATGACGGTCAGCGAAACGGCGAGTCCATCAGGGGTGAAGGTAAGGTTGCCGAATGAAGTTCCAAGTGAAAGGTCAATGGCTGGCTGTGAGTTGATAAATGCCAAAAGGATCAAGGAGGAAATGCCTGAAAGCAGGCTGAAGGCCACTGCAAGTGTGTGCTGGGTCTTTGGACGTGCGTCGCCAATCAGCCAAACGATGAGCGCGCCAAGCCACGGGAACCCAATGATGAGAAGGATCAATATATTCGCCATATTAACCTCTCAACGTGGAGATCTCAGGCGCATCAAGTGTGCCGAAACGGCGGCGGACTTGAACCGCCAGGGCCAGCCCCACAACCGCCACGATCGTATCAGCCACAATGACCGTCGCAGCGATGGATTGTCCCAGCCCGAGGTTGCCGCTTACCTTCCCCGAGAAGACAAAAGCCAACACTACGGCCTTGACCAGTATTTGCAGAACCATCACCACCTTGATGAGATTGCGCGTGATCAAGAGGCCATAAAAACCAACGCCGAGCAGGCTGACAATGCCAATCAGGATGATATTAATTTCAGTCAGTTTCATGAATGCCCTCCTTCGGCTTTGCCGGGGGTTCTCTCAGAAAGCAATCCGAGAACACCCATCACGCCGGAGAAGATCAGAACGATTTGAATCCATACGTCAAGCACCCGTTGCTGCCAGAGCACACTGGCAAGGTCAACCGAGCCCATCAGGTTTTCAAATTGGGTAGCGGGATAGATCATCCATCCCAGCAACAAGGTCACCACAGCGACCACCGCAATCGCGAGCGGCTTCGAGATGACCGAACTTGGATCAAGCGCATCCTCACCCACCACACTCAACGCATAGACCAACAATACGGTGACGAGCCCCGCCCCCACGGAGAGTTCCATCACTGCCACCTGGGTTGCGCCCAACATGAATAACACAACCGAGATCAGCGCGCTGATACATGCCAGATATATCGTTGACGAAAGAATACGTTTTGATACGATGGCGCGATAAGCGCAAATAATAGCCCCCGCCAGAAGCAGACCATACTCAACTCTTTCCATTTTTTATTAAAGCCTCCGAAACTAGTTGAACAAACGTTTTGCCTTTGCCTCCATACAGCAAAAATACCATTCTCAATTGTGAAATATACCACAAATAAAGAAAGGCATCAGTATCTTTAGTCACTCCCCTGTCATACCGTTTATCATGCTTGTAGGATTCGGAAAACATATCCTTATATATCTGGCAAAGATTGTTATGCTTTCTAGAATCACTTACGAATGAAATAAAACATCAGGAAACGATCACAAGTGGTTGGTTTCGGAAAAAAGAAATGACCTGATCTTCCGTTTTCAGCAATTTAAAAAAACAATGCCCCGTGGAAAATGATCCACGGGGCATTGTTCGTACTCTTTTATCTTTTTACCTCAACATACAAACATTGATCTCGTCATCCCATTTACAAGCGTAGGAGTTACGAATACAAGTGGTCTCAGATTTGATGCGGGAACACACGTCCACGGGCTGGCTGCACTTGAGCGTGGTCACGTCGAGTGTGACACAGCCCGGGCCGGCGAGTCTGATCTCGCCTGGCGAGCAAGCTCCGAGGTCCCGATTGAACGTGGACCCTGGGGAGCAACCAGGGTAGGTACCACCGGTTACGGCCTGGCAGCATTGGAATGTGTCACTGTAGGTAAATCCAGCCGCGCAGCCTGAATAGGTTTGAGCCGCCAGCGGAGCGTTGTTGATGCCGATCGGCGCTTCGACCAATCCATTCGGCGGGACGCACATCCCAGCAAGATCGTCATAATATAAACCGTTCGGACACTCTCCATTTGCATTCGTTGAGACCACGCAGGTTTGCTGTCCGCCTCGGTCCATCAAATTGTAACCAGCGGGACATCCCGCCACACTCAATTCATTAGGCACTGGCGCGTAATTACAGGAATTGGTGACAGGGTCTAGTGTGTACCCGGGGTCACAGGTCGGTGAAGCGCCCGTGATATCCGGGGAATTGCTGCAGGTTGGGTTACAAACTGTGATCTCGTTCGTGGCTTCCTGTGCGAACGGCCCAACACAAGTGAGTACGCGCTGACCATCTACGACCGCTTCTTCACATTTCAAGTTTTCGCCAGTTTGATAGATCGCTCCCGGGGAGAGGCTGACCGTGGCAAAGCTCCGCCCCACCGCGCAGTATTGACCCGCCACTTCGGCCTCAGGCAATTGACATCCATTCGAAACGATCACGCCCGAAGGAATATAAGCCGAAAGCTGGCAATACGGAGCAAACAACTGTGGCTGTGGAACCGTGCAACGGAAGCCAATATCGCGGGTGTGATATCCCTGGGCGCCGAAATGCCGAATCGCAGATTCAACCAGTTCAGGGTCGGTCTCGAACGAACTTCCACGAATGACCCGATATTGACCGCTGTCAGGTCCAGTTGGGTTGGCGGCTGGAGCTTCGTTGTAATAGGCTTCGGCATACCAATCGTTTACCCATTCAAAGAGATTGCCCGCCATATCGTACAAGCCAAACGGACTCCCGCTCTCGGCAAAAGCATCCACTTCGGTGGTGCGGCCAAGACAATAACCAAAATTCAAAAAGTCGCAGGCAGGCTCGTCGTTACCCCACGGATACAAGTTTCCAGAGAGGCCGCGGGCCGCTTTTTCCCATTGCGCTTCTGTCGGCAATTGTCCATTGGCCCAGCCGCAGTAGGCTTGAGCTTGATCCCAAGTTACACCCACCACGGGATGATTGGCATATTCGGGATTGCTGAACACCGGCCCGCCAAGTTCCTCGGTGGGAGCAGTACAAGAACCAACCGCCACGCATTGCGCGAACATGCGGTTGGTCACCTTGGTTTGGTAGATCCAAAAACCGTCTAAAGTTACATTGCGTACGGGCGCATCGAAACCGCCGTTCCCCATCACGAATTCACCAGGCGGAATATAGATCAAATTACTTCCATCGATCCATCGTATTTTATCGCCACTCTGCGGACCTGAAAGATTCACAGGTACTAAAGTTGGAGTCGGCGGCTCGATCACTCCCTCGGTTGGAGGCAGTGACGTGGCAGTCACCACGACCACCACAGGCGTCGGCGAGCCACAGGCCGACAGAATTATTGTAAGTATCAGGCCATACACCCAAAACACGTAACGAGCTTTTTTCATTAAATCTCCTTTTCCCGCAGGGCTTGCGAGACGCCCGTTATTATAATGCAGGGTCAAAATTTCATTTTGCGCGCCGAATCTCATCCACCGCCTGCGGATTGACCAGTGACGAGGTATCCCCAAGTTCCAAACCGAGGTATGCCGAGCGAATCACCCGCCGCATCACCTTGGCATTGCGCGTTTTGGGCAAATCAGAGACAAACAGGATGGCCTTCGGCGCCAGCGGCTTGCCCATTTCTGCGACAACCATCTCATGCAGCTCCCGACGAAGGGCATCGCTTCCGACTACCCCGGGCCTGGTCACTGCGAAAAGGACCAATTCACTCCCTTTGACATCGTGCGGCACCCCGATCGCCGCCGCCTCCACCACTGAAGCGTGCCTCACGAGAATCGACTCCACTTCGGCGGGCCCCAATCGCTTCCCCGCGATCTTGATCGTGTCATCTGAGCGCCCGAGGATATACCAAAGCCCGTCGCCGTCAATCGCAGCGAAATCACCGTGCACCCATACATTTTCCCAGCGAGACCAATAGGTATCGAGGTAGCGCTGCCTGTCGTTCCAGAAGCCACGTGTCATGCCGATCCACGGCGCTTTGATGACCAATTCGCCCACCGCGTTGCGAATGGACTTTCCGTTTTCATCGACCACATCCGCATCCATGCCGGGACAGGCCGCAGAAAATGCGCACGGCTTCAACGGCATGAGCGGATTTCCCATTACGATTCCGCCTGAAATTTCGGTGCCGCCTGAGTAATTAATGATCGGGCGCTTTCCATCCCCAACCTTCTCGAATAACCACATCCACGGGTCGGGGTTCCACGGCTCGCCTGTCGATGCAAAGCACTTGAGCGAGGAAAGGTCATGCTTCTTGAAATGCTCATCCCCCTGCGGGATCAACGAGCGGATCAAAGTTGGCGAGACACCCATTTGATTGATCCCATGTTTCTCGACCAATTCCCACAAACGGTCTGGCGCAGGGAAATCTGGTGCGCCGTCATAAAGAAACATTGTCGCCCCCAACAGCAGACTCCCAAACACCTGCCACGGCCCCATCATCCAACCCATGTCGGTCATCCAGTAAATCACATCCCCCGCATGCACATCCGTCCCAAACGCCATATCCTGCGCAGCTTTGACGGGGAATCCGCAATGGGTGTGAACCGCGCCTTTCGGCTTGCCGGTCGTGCCCGAAGTATAGATAATCATCAACGGGTCTTCGGCACTGGTCTTTTCAGTTTCGCACTCATCTGATTGTTGATCAATCAACTCGTGCCACCAATGATCTCTTCCTTCCTTCATTTTTATCGCTTGCCCTGTCCGCCTCAAAACGATCATATGCTGCAAAGAACCAACCTGCTCTGCCGCCTCATCCGCAATGGACTTCATCTCCACCGCCTTACCGCGTCGATAGGCGCCATCTGCCGCGAAGAGCGCCTTCGCATTTGCATCCGCCAGCCTTGAAACAATCGCTCCTGCGCCGTAACCCGAGAACAACGGCAAAATAATTCCGCCAATCTTTGCGATGGCAAGCAATGCGATCACGATCTCGGGAGTCATCGGCATGAAAATGCCGATCGCATCTCCCTTGCCCAGCCCCAGTGAGTGCAAGGCATTTGCAGTTTTATTCACTTCTTTATAAAGCATTTCATAAGTAAAAGTCTTTGTAATTCCCTCTTCCCCTTCAAATACCACTGCCCGCTTCGCGTGTCCACTGGCTGCTGATACCTGGTATTTATCCACACAATTGTGGACGATATTCATCCGCCCATCCACGCACCATTTGGGGAATTGAATTCCTTCAGACAGATCAACCACTTTAGAATAGGGTTCGTAAAATTGAATGTCGAGGAATTTCAATACCGCATCTGTGAACCACGCCACATCACTCGTGGACTTTTGCATGAGTTCATCAAAATCGCGGATGCCGTGCAGGCGCATGAACGCCGTCAGGTTGGCCTGCTCAATATGGTCAGATGTGGGGCGCCAAATGATCTCACCGCCGAATGTAAATTGTTCGGTCATGGGAAAGTTCTCCTCTGAATTGGGTTGGTCCGATTCTATCGCAACTTGCTTTTATAATTGCCCGACTTGGAGAACTCAAAACAATGACTCAAACCTTTCACTGTACTGGCTGCGGCGCGCCCAATAAACCCGAAGCGGGTCAAATCAGCATGGCCTGTGCCTATTGCGGAATCACACTCACCATCCCCGAAGAACTGCGGACGAGGGCCATACCCAGGGTGGAAAAAATTCAACCGAAGGCAAAACCAGTTGTCAGTTTGGAAAAAGAAGCGCCCGAACTTCTTCGCAAAGCCCAGCCCCTCGCCATCAAAGCCTGGAATATGTACGCCTACTGGACATGGATCCGTTGGGTTCTTCCCACCTGTCTCACCATTTTCGTTGTCGGCTTTTTCATTTGCATGGCGCTGGGCGCATTGCCTTTCGTTTTTAATTTATTCCGCTAGTTTGATCTTTACGAACAATCTATCTTTTGCCGTACGGGCAATATCTTCAGCGTTCGGCTTTTCATCTTCGACACGGATACCCATTGGCCTGGCCGCCTGCGGAACGTGGCGCAGATATTCGTACATTCGCGCCTCCACGGATTTTTCATCCAGCTCAACATCAGCCGTGCCTTGAACAGGCTTGCGCTTCAGCAGCATGCCCACCTGTGCGCCGCCCTGCAGGTTCTTCCACCAGGTCCGCTCGCGGCTGGTGATGACCCATAGATAATCATTTTCGACATAATAGCCAACAGGGGTTGTATAAGTCTTCCCAGTTTTACGCCCCTTGATGGTAATAAGCATCATGCCATTACTTAACATGCCATGAAACGGTGAACGCAAGACCCACGCCATAAAATCATTTCCGTTCATAAATTCTCCTTTGCCATGCTTTATACACGCAAGGTCAGTGTATCAAAACCAACATTCAAAGTCACGGGCCAAATATCATCTTCAAGGCTATAATTAAGTAACCCACTTCAGGAGAAGCCCCATGTCGAATGTATACGCATCTCATCATCCCCTCATCGCCCACAAGCTATCGCGTTTGAGAGATAAGAAAACCGAACCCAAGAAGTTCCGCGAACTCGTCAGAGAGATCGCGGGACTTCTTGCATATGAAGCCACTGCCGACCTTGCCACAGTGCCAATCGAAATCGAGACACCACTCGAAACAATGACCGCCCGTCAATTGCAGGAAAAGATCGGCCTTATCCCCATTCTGCGCGCGGGGCTTGGCATGGTGGAAGGAATTTGGGAACTCATGCCGAGTGCTGAGGTCTGGCACATCGGCCTGTATCGTGACGAACATACCCTGCAACCCGTTGAGTATTACAACAAACTCCCCGTGGACCCGCGTGTTTCGGTCTGCCTCATCCTCGACCCAATGCTGGCAACGGGCGGTTCAGCCACGGCCACAGCCGATATTCTCAAACGCTGGGGCGTGACCAAGATCAAATTCGTCGGCCTGATCGCCGCACCCGAGGGAATCAAAGCCATGCAGGAGGCGCATCCCGATATCGACATTTTCATCGCCGCAATTGACGATCACCTCAACGAACGCGCCTACATCGTGCCTGGGCTTGGAGATGCAGGTGACCGCCAGTTTGGAACGGGATAGGTAAAGTTTCGCACACCCTCAAAAATGACAGACTATCTGCAGATCGATCATCAAAACATTGCCTACACACAGGCGGGTTCTCCGACGAATCCGCCTGTGTTATTTCTGCACGGGATCATGTCTCATCGCGGCGTGTGGACACGCACGATCGAAACGCTCCAACAGGATTTTCATTGCATCGCCATTGACCATCTGGGTTTTGGCAACAGCGACAAACCCCTGGACGGAGATTACAGCATTGCCAAACAGGCCGAGCGCGCGCTAAAAGTTGCCGATCATTTTGGCTTTGACAAGTTCATCGTCATCGGCCATTCCATGGGCGGGCAGATCGCCACTTACCTTGCATCCAACCTCGCTCCAGAACGGGTAAGCAAGCTGGTCAGCGTGGATGGCGTGGTCACAGGCGAGCTTTCGAGGTGGGTGCAAAACTTCACACGCAAAACGGTTAACGCAGCGCACCACATCCCAGCGCTTTACAGCACTTCGCTGGCGATCACAAAAATATCAAAGGCTTATGCATGGTTCGTTTTCAGTCCCTGGTTTTTTAATATTCGCAGGCTGCCCTACGATCTTTGGGAACTCGACCGAAAAATGGCCTTCAACATAGAAATCGCCCACTCTACACCCAAAGCATGGGATTCGCTCAACGCCACCGACCTCACTCCTTCGCTCAAGAATATCACCGCGCCCACACTGGTCATTTTTGGAGAGCAGGATGGCACCGTGCCTGTTGCGCAAGCACATGTTTTCAAAAAACAAATGCCCGCAGCGCAACTTGTCCTGATCGAAAACTGCGGACACTTTCCGATGTATGAGGAATTCGACAAATACATCAAGCCGCTTGAAAAATTCTTGAAACAATAAAAAATGCATTCAGCGCATCCACACGCGCATGCTTCGGCATTTCAAAACGCTTGAATAGCCGCCTACAAAAAGAACAAATGTGCTAAAATCGCTCCAATTTACCGTATCAAAAGGAGACTATCATGGCTGAGCTAAAGACAAAAAAGACCGAAGCAAGCGTGGAAGATTTTCTAAGCACTGTCACAGACGAAGGTACAAGAAAGGACTGTTTCGAGATCGTCAAGATCATGAAGCAGGCCACAAAGGCAGACCCAAAGATGTGGGGCTCAAGCATCGTAGGGTTCGGCACGCAGCATCTCAAATACGCCAGCGGCCGCGAACTGGACTGGATGGTCATCGGTTTCTCGCCGCGCAAACAAAACCTGACCCTGTACATTCCAGGAAGCTTGGAATCATATGCAGACCTTCTTAAAAAACTGGGCAAGCACACAACAGGCAAAGGCTGTTTGTATGTAAAATCGCTGAAGGATGTAGATGCAAAGGTATTGAAAGAACTCATCCAACGCTCGGTAAAAGAAACGAAACAATGAAACCGCTCAAAGACCCCGAAGGATTCGAGAAAAAGACCCTCCACAAATTTGTGGATTTTGCGAACGCGCGCGTTTTGGAGATCGGATGCGGTGAAGGCAGACTGACCTGGAAATACGCCGCCGCATCCACCCTGACCGTTGGAATGGACCCTGACCAAAATGCATTGCGCATCGCCCGCGCAGATTCTCCCTATGACTTGCGCGAAAAGGTCCGCTTCACCCGCGCAACCGCCAGACACCTCCCCTTCTCAAAAGAGACATTCGATATCGCCGTCCTCGCCTGGTCACTCTGATGAATGGAACACGAGAGCATGGTCCATGCTCTGGATGAAATTCGAAGAACGCTCAAATCAGATGGAATCCTGATCGACCTGCGGCCCGTGGAAGACCGCTGGGCGGTTGAGGTCGCTTCCCAGCAGGAAATTCAAACCGCGGGTCAGCTGACAGACATGCCCATCGGCAGAGCCGACGATGAAGCCGCCTTTCCGCGCCATGCGCGAGGTGGAATCACGCGGCTGGTTCACACGGGAACACGAAGAGGAATTTTCCTTTTTCTATTATTGGGACACTCCTTCTGAAATGAAGGAGTTCATGGACGAGGAATGGGAGGACTTCGAGAAAATGGAAGACGAGGTCTACCACATCGCGCAATCGCTCTGGTCAACAGCAGATGCGGACGCACAGGTGAGAGTCCGCGTGAAAATGCTGATTACAAGATGGAGGAAAAAATAATCTGGCGGCTTTAGTGTGCCCGATATACTATGACCCAGCCACCGCTTCTTCGCCTGGGACATTTACCAGGTCGTGAATCCACTTTCGTGACCTGAAGCGCCAGGCGCTGACGAAGGCTTTGGCAAGTTCTTCCAACGCCACCATGAGGTACACATAATAGACGGGGAAATGCAGCACAAACGCGCTAACATATGCCACAGGCACGCCAATCAACCAGATGGAACAGATTTCCATGATGAGAGCAAAACGGGTGTCACCGCCAGCGCGCAGGGCACCGATAAACGTAGAGAAGTTAAACATGCGGATCCACAAGGTGCAAGCCATCATCAGCATCAACATGCGCACGTTGTGTACGCCGCTCGGGGAAAGGTCGTATAAATTCGTGACAACATCGCGCATTAAGACAACGACAATCCCCACCACCCATGCGGCAGAGACCCCAAGAATGATAATGCGCCGAACGGTTTCATAGGCTTCATCCTTTTTGCCTGCGCCGATGCGATTGCCGACCATCACCGCACATGCATTCCCCAGCCCCATGAAAACGACAAACCCCAATTCTTCAATGGTCGCGTTGACATTGATCGCGGCAATCGCATCCGTGCCAATATGGGCGTAGATGGCATTGTAGGTGGTGATTCCCAACGACCAGAACATTTCATTGGCAAGTGCGGGCAGCGTTGTCTTAAGAACACGCGTAAAGAAAGGCATGTCAAAGGAGAAAAATGTCAACGGGTTGGCGGCAAGGGGAGTCTTTTGGGTGTAGATAAAGACAAGAAGCAGAATCAGTTCCAAGGTCCAGCCTGAAGCGGTGCCGATCGCGGCACCTTCCACTCCGAGAGCGGGGAAAATCCCATAACCAAAGATCAGCATGTAGCCGAGAATCGTCTTAAAGATCAAAGCGGTGGTTGTGGCAATGACCGTGATCTTGACAAACTGAATACTGCGCAGGGTGGCAATGTAGGAGGTGGCAAGCGCAACGGGGATGTATGAAAACCCGACGATGCGCAAATAGCGTGTGCCGATCGCGATCACTTCGGCGTCGTTTGTGTAAAAGCCGAGAACGGTTTGCGGCATGAGCGTGGCCGCAAGGGAAAAGAGAAGCGCAATCAACGTGGATACGAGTATGCTCATACCCAATACTTTGCGGATGGGACCGACTTCCTGTTTCCCCCAAAATTGCGCAGTGAAGATCGACATGCCGCTGGTAAGGCCGAAAAGCAAAAGGATAAAAACGAAAAAGACTTGATTTGATAATCCCAACGCCGCAATGGAGGTTTCGCCAAGCTGCCCCACCATGAGCACATCGATCATGTTGAGCGAAGCATTGATGAGTTGTTGAAAAGAAATAGGAATCGCGATGGTGAGCATTTCGCGCAGAAAAGAGCGGTCACGGAGGAAGGAGAGGGACATAGTGGAAAGGATAAAAGATAAAGGATGAATTATGAAGGCTTGCGTGAGTTTATCGAAACGATGAAAAAGTCGTTGAACGTTTGACGTTAAACGTTCAACGACTGATTACTGGTAATTGCTCACTGTTCACTGGTCTTCAGGCGCATCACGGACAATATACAACGGCCTGCCTTTGGCTTCATCGTACAGGCGGCCAATGTATTCACCGAGGATGCCCAGCGAGATCAATTGCACACCGCCGAGAAAAAGCACAGAGACCAATGTGGTAGTTTGGCCTTCAAAGAAATGCGAACCCGCAAGGCGCAGAATCGCCACAACAGGAATGGCGAGGATCGACATACCCGCCGAGATGAACCCGAAATACGTTGCCACTTGCAAGGGAAAATAAGAAAAGCCCGTGATGGCGTTCAATGCAAGGCGCAGCATTTTCTTGAAGGGATATTTCGTCACACCCGCCACACGAGCCGCACGTTTGTAGGTGACGCCGATCTGCTTGAAACCCACCCACGCCGACATGCCGCGCGGGAAGCGGTGACGTTCCTTCATCTGCTTGAGTACATTCACCACCTTGCGATCCATCAGGCGGAAATCGCCTGTATCCACGGGAATCTTCACATCGGTGATGCTGTAAATGATACGGTAGAACATGGCGGCGGTGAATTTCTTGAACCAGGTCTCGCCTTCGCGCTCGCCGCGCACGGCATACACCACTTCGTAGCCTTCCTTCCACTTGTTCGCGAGTTCGAGGATCACTTCGGGCGGATCCTGCAAGTCGGCATCGATGATGACGACCGCGTCACCGCGGGCATAATCCCAGCCTGCGGTGATGGCCACCTGATGACCGAAATTGCGCGCAAAGATGACGGGGCGCACAGTTTTGTCTTTTTCAGCCAAAGCACGAATGCCATCGGTAGAGCCGTCGGTGGAACCGTCATCCACAAGGATGAGTTCCCAGGGCTCGCCAGAAGAATCCATGACCTCTTTCACACGGCGATAGAGTTCGGGAAGATTGTCGATTTCGTTATAAATGGGAGCAATGATCGAATAAGTGATTTTCATGAATCTTCTTTCTGACTTTCCTTCGTGGATAATTTAAGCGGCCGCCGCACTTTTATCTTTTCAGGCGGAGCCACAAAGCGTTTTTCACCGTCATCTTCAAAAGGCGGCAACCCCAACACACGCCGCCGCACATATTCCATGATCACAACCACCGAAGCCAGCACAGGCACGACCAGCAAAGCGCCCATGATTCCCTCAAGGATCGTCGCGATCATAATGGCAATAAAGATCAATCCTTCATTCATATGCAAACTGCGCCCCATGATGAGCGGACGCACAAAAAAGTTTTTCAAATTAATTAACACCAGGTAAGTGAGGAAAACGATAAACGCTACGATCACGTTCGAATAGGGTATCCAACTTGACCCTTCCAGCAGAGCCACGCCAACTGCAAAAGCCGCCGCAAGAAAAGGACCGACATCAGGCACGAGGGTAAACAACCCAGCCAGCACACCCAACACCAGCGCCCCAGGAATGCCCAGGATCACCCATGCGATTGTGAAAACGATTCCCACCACCACCATCAGCACGATCTGTCCACGCAGGTACGCCATCCACACATTGCGAAGGCGCTTGTACAACTCGCGCATGTCAGAATGATATTCCTCAGGCGCAAGATCGACCATCCAATCGCGAATACTCGGCCACTGACTCATGAAAAGGTGCACACTGACAATGATCACTAAAAACCACAGCACATTTACGGATGTGGTTTCAAGCAAAGCCAGTGCCTCTTCGGGCAGCGGGGTCAAAACCGTATCCTGCAAATGCGCGAGGCTTTCACCCAGCTGCTCGAAATGAAAAGACATTCCACCAAACTGGATCGGACGGGAAAGCATCGCGCTGAATTCCGCTGAAAGGTCGAGCAAATCCTGGGCAACGATCTTGATCTCGTCGAAAAAGATCGGCGTCAGCGTGGCGGGCACTCCCACCAAAAAGATCAACGCGGAGAAATAGACGATATTCACCGCCGCAGTCCGCGAAAGTTTTGTGTTTTGGTTCAACAATATCACGGCAGGGCTGATCAGATATGAAACAAACCCCGCGATCACCAGCATCTTCACCGCTTCGCGCGCATAGATCAACAGGGCAATAATGGCAATCAGAACGACAAAGCCCATCGCATAACGGAAGGGAAGATTCCACTGGCTGATTTTCTTTTTCATAATAATTTTTTCACCGCTTCGAGGGTAGGTTCAATAATCGGCGCAGGATTGACCGCCTGCATTGCAGCTTTGACATCCTTCAGACCGCTGCCGGTATTCATCACTAAAATGGGATCATCGCTTCCAACGACCCCGAGGCTGGTTGCTTTGACCAAACCAGCATAAGCCGTGGCCCCGGCAGGTTCGGGGAAGACTCCCATTTTGCCGAGTTCCGCAATGGACTTGATGATCTCGTCATCTGTTACTGTGATATACGTGCCGCCCGTCTCTTTGGCTGCACGCACTGCACGCACGCCGTCACGCGGCAAATCCACAGAGATGCTATCTGCCAGCGTCGTAGCAGAGACGGGAGTAATGGTTTCGGTATTCGCGTTGAACGCATTGGCAATCGCCGCAGAACCCTCCGCCTGCACGCCGATAATGCGCGGCATGTTGGGAATCCAGCCGAGGGCGAGCAGATCCTTGAATCCCTTATGAATGCCAGAGATAATGTTGCCATCACCCACCGAAACAAAAATAGTCAACGGCGGATGATTATCCAGCGGACTATCCTTCTTATGCCAGTCGCGATGCGCCTGTAACCACCACTCCCAAATTTCAAAAGCGGCGGTTTTCTTGCCTTCGATCGTAAATGGATTGTAGCCCGTATTGCGGCAATACCAGCCAAACTCATCCGCCGCCTTGACCGTGAGATCAAAGGCGTCGTCGTAGGTTCCGTCCACCAAAATGACTTTCGCGCCGAAGACCAGCAATTGTGCCACTTTCGCAGGCGGCGCGGATTTGGGTGCGAAGATCACCGCCTTCTGCCCCACCGCAGCAGACATGCCCGCCAACGCCGCGCCCGCATTCCCCGTCGAGGCCGTGACCACGATCTCAGATTTCAACTCACGCGCGCGAGTCACAACAATGGCGCTGGCACGGTCCTTGAATGAAGCCGTGGGGTTGCGCGACTCATCCTTGAGCCATAAATGTTTCAGGTTGAGTTTTTCTGCCAATCGTGGCAGGGCAAAGACCGGGGTCCAGCCTGCGGCGTGCAAAGGGGTTGAGTCGCCTGCGGGTTCATCCACAGGTAAAAGCGGCAGGTATCTCCAAAGCGAAGACTCCGTCCGTGAAGTGATATCTTCGTAATGAAATTTCCGCTTGATGAGTTCATAATCAAGAACGACATCCAGATTTCCGCCGTCCTTTGGGCAGGTGTATGTGACCTGACCCGGCATGTATTCTGTTCCACAAAGTGAGCATTTGTAGCCAGTGAAGTTTTTCATAATGGCATGATTTTACCCGATAGACAAGACCTAGACTAGAAAGGACTCTCAGGCTTGAACCTAGAGAGTCCTTTTCAACTTTTTACTCGTTACTTCTTACTTCCCTTCCCTCTCCCACAACTCCCTTGCGATCACTTCCTGATCGACGGGCAATTTATCGAACCTGACACCCACCGCGTTGTAAATGGCGTTGGTGATGGCAGGCGTGGTCGGGATGCTGGAAATTTCGCCGACGCCTTTCGCACCATACGGCCCTGAGGCAATGGGATGCTCCACAATGATGGCGGTAATCTCAGGTGTGAGCATGATGCCAGGGACACGATAGCGCGCCAGTTGGTCCGTGACCACAACCCCGTTCTCGACGATGAATTCTTCGGTAAGGCAGTTGCCGAGGCCCATCATCACGCCGCCTTCGACCTGTCCCTGCAAGCCAAGCGGATTGACCGCCATGCCCACGTCGTTGGCAGAGATGACCTTCAGCACGCGGACTTCGCCAGTAATTTTGTTCACTTCCACTTCGGCGGCTTGCACACCAAATGAGAACGCGAAGTGCATATCGCCGCCTTGACCCAATGGCGTGGTCTTCGGCGCTTCATATTCATAGCGGACTTTGGGCTGTTTGCCCAAAGCAACCATTTCGTTATAAATTTCGGAGTACGACATGGAATGCCCGTTGACATGGACAATACCGTCCTCAAAACGAATCTGTTCAGGGCGCACGTCATATTTCTCCGCCATCGTTGCACTTATTTCATCTCGCAGAGTCTTCGCGGCGTAACGGGATGCATTGCCTGTGACGAAGGTCTGGCGTGAGGCTGTGGTCGGGCCGCCGTTCGGGGTCAGGTCTGTGTCCATGACGAGGACGCGCACTTTTTCAGGAGCGACTGCCATTTCTTCAGAGACAACCAAACGCATGACGGTGACGAGACCCTGTCCCAACTCTGCGGCAGAACTGCGGACTTGGAAAGTTCCGTCGGCATAAAGTTCCACGTCTGCACCTGAGATGTCAGGCGCACCGCCGCCGAGTCCCGTGTTCTTGTACGCAGAGGCAAAGCCCCAGGCGCGGACAAGGTTCGGGTTTTTCGAATCAATTGTCGGCTTGAAAGGATGCGCGTTTTGTTTCCGCATCTCCGCATCCACACGGTCAATACATTCCAACAAACCAACCGACTCTTTCAATTCCTGTCCCGTGTTGGTGAAACTGCCGACGTGCAAGGCGTTCATGCGGCGCAATTCGACGGGGTCAATGTTGAGTTCTTCGGCGAGTTTGTCCATCATCGATTCAACGGCGAAGGCAGACTGCGTGACGCCGAAACCGCGGAACGCGCCCGCGGGCGGATTGTTGGTGTACATGGCGTAGCAATCGGCGCGGACGTGCGGGATGTCGTACGGGCCAGCCGAGTGCGTGGTGGCGCGGGTCATCACTTTTTCGCCGAGCGAAGCATACGCGCCCGTGTCACCGTAGAGTTCGGTCTCGGCAGCAACGAGGCGGCCATTTTTCTTCGCGCCAATCTTCACGCGAATTTGTGTGGCATGGCGCTTCGGATGCACAAGCAAACTTTCGCGGCGGTCGAATAATAATTTCACGGGTCGCTGCGTTACGTTCGCAAGCATGGCGGTGTGAATTTGTCCCATCACATCTTCCTTGCCGCCGAAGCCGCCGCCCATCAACTGCCCAACAATGCGCACGCGTTCTTCAGGCCAGCCCATCACACGCGCAACCTGTGTGCGGTCCTGGTACGGAATTTGCGAACCGACATAAATTTCCATGCGGCCATCGGGCAGCGGCACAGCAATGCTGCATTCGGGTTCGATAAAAGCATGGTCAGTGGCGGGCGTGTGGAAGATGTGCTCAAGAACAATATCGGCCTCACCAAAGCCCGTATCCATATCGCCTTTGCGGACTTTGATGTGCTTGAGCAAATTGCCTTTTTCGTGGATTTGGGGAACGCCTTCTTCACGAGCCATGACCGCATTGGTGATGACGGGCTGAAGGTCAAACTCCGCTTCAATCAACGCGGACGCCTGTTCGGCAATCTCCTGAGATTCTGCTGCAACGATGGCAAGTGCATCACCCACATAGCGCACTCGTTCACCGACTCCAACCATCACGGGCCAGTCATAAATCACCAGTCCATGATTCTTTTCAGCGGGGACATCTGAGGCGGTTAAAACCGCCACTACGCCCTTCAATGCTTTGGCTTTGGAAATATCGAGCTTCGTCAGAAAGCCATGCGGAATCATCGCGCGTTTGGCTTTGGCATACAACATGCCGTCGAATTTCAAGTCATCGGTGTAGATGGCATCACCTGTCACTTTTTCCACGGCTTCGGGGCGCAAGTGTGAATGACCGACGGTCTTGTGTTCGTGAATGGAATTCGGAATATGCGTCGGCTTTTGGACGGGCTCACCTGTCCGCAAGGCCTGCGCCGCCGCGAGGATGGCGTTTTCAATGGATGGATAGCCCGCGCAACGGCAGAGTGTATCCTTCAATGCAAAGCGGATGTCATCGCTGTTCGGCTCGGGGTTGCGCTTGAGCAAGGCATACGCGGTCATGATCTGCCCGGGGATGCAGAATCCGCATTGGACAGCGCCATGCTCGACAAACGCCTCTTGTAGCGGATGTAATTTCATCTCTTCGTGGACACGTTCCGCCAAACCTTCGATGGTGACGATGGTCTTGCCATCGGCACGCTCGGCGGGATAGACACACGACATCATCGGCTCGCCATCCACAAGGACGGTACATGCGCCGCACTCGGCTTCTTCACAGCCGATCTTGGTACCCGTTAATCGAAGTCTTTCGCGCAAGAGGGTTGAAAGTGTTTCGCCTGCAACTGCTTCGATGGAGTATGGTTTGCTGTTAACTGTAAAAGTGATTTTATTGTTCATGGGTTTTCCTCATAAATTTGAACCACGGAGACACAGGGACACGGAGTTTTTTTATTCCGCTTATGGTCAAAGGACTCGGCGGTAAATGCCATCTTTCAAAACAGGCTTATTAAAATTGATCAACAAGCCAACACGAATTCCTGTAAGCTTCAAGTATGTAAGCAATTGTGCTTCATGAACTGGCAGAACCTCTTCGACTGCTTTGAGTTCAACAACAACCCGCTTGTCAAAGACAAAGTCTATTCGATATCCGCCATCCAATTCTATGCCCTTGTAATTTAGCTTAAGCGCAGTCTGTTCTTCAAAAGAAAGTTTCTGCAATCTACATTCCTGTGCAAGACATAATTGATAAGCCCAACAACCCCCCCCCCCCCCCCCCGCCAGGCTCAATAAAAGCACCCCCCATCTTTTCTGGGTTTTTTTTTTTTTTAAGCGGGGCGGCGGGTTTGTTTTTTTAAAAAGGAAAAATAGCCCCTTTGGCGGATATAAACTTTCAAAAACCCCCCGGGTTCTCCGTGTCTCAGTGGTTAGCCTGCTCTACTCCACGCGGTATTGAGCACATCCTTGAACAAGCCGCCGACGATGTGTTTGCGATAATCTGATGTGGCTCGTCTCGCGCTGGTGCGGAACTGGGCTTGTCCGAGCAGGGCATCTACTGTGCGATCAATAGATTCTTCGTTGAGAGCTTGTCCACGCAAAGCGGATTCGGCTTCAGTAGCACGGAAGGGAGTCGATGCGCCGGGGCCAACGGCAATGTGGATATCTTTGACCACGTCCCCTACGCGTTCGAGCCAGATGGCGCAATTCAAAATGGGTAGCGCAACTCCCTGCGGACGCATGATGCGTTTAAAGCAGGAAGCGCTGTGGGGAGTGGAAAGCGGCAAGTGAAAGCCGACAATGATCTCTTTTGCTTTATCAATAGCGGATTTGCCGGGGCCAAGGAATAATGAAGTGAACGGCATTCGGCGGGTGCCTGACACGCCAGCCACTTCGGCTTGCGCTTCGAGTGCGGTTAGGGCAATGGTTCCGTCCGCGGCGGGGAGCGCGTGGGCGACATTGCCACCGAGCGTGGCGGTATTGCGGACTTGCGGGCCAGCGATCAAGTTACAGGCTTCGACCAATGCCTGGGCGTGCGTACCCGTTAGCGGGTCCAGTGCGACGCGGTTGACTGGGACGGCGGCCCCGATGTAGAGTTCATCCCCTCTCACTTCGAGAGCGGTCATCTCCGGGACGAAGGTCAGATCAATTAAAGTATGAATGGGGGCATGGCGGCCCTGCTTCAAATCAAGCAACAGATCTGTGCCGCCAGCAATGGGCAAGGCGGGGCCAGATGCAGACGTGAGTGCTTGAATGGCCTCCATCACGGAGGCGGGGCGTTTGTATTCCTGCCAAAGGTTCATAGGTGGTGTCCTTTCTACTTAAGGCGGCGGTACTTTTCGATGGGTGCTGCGCGACCCAACGCCGCTGATGCATTTCACAACAGCGACCACCCGACCAATGGAATTTGATTTTACTACTTGATGAACAATTCAGTGGAGCGATTCGACATGGGTGCAACGCACTCGGTTATGAACTGACCTCAGGATGGACACCCGCCATGAGCAAACCCAGCCTTTCAGGTGTGGCTTCGGAACGCGGAACAATATCCATCACCTGGCCTTCATAGAGAACGGCGATGCGATCAGAGAGGGCGAGAATTTCGTCGAGGTCTTCGGAGATGAGCATGACTGCCACACCTTTGCGGCGCTCGATTAACAACTGCTCACGGACATATTCAGTCGCGCCGATATCAAGTCCGCGCGTAGGCTGTGCGGCGATGATGGCGCGCGGGTTGCGCGAAATTTCGCGCGCAAGCACGACCTTTTGAATATTTCCACCTGAGAGATTCTTGGCGTGAGTCTCACGCGAAGGAGTCTTGACGTGGAATTTTGCGATCAATTCATCGGCATGTTTTGAGATATCGCTCAAATTGAGAAAGCCCATGCGCGAATAAGGCATCTTGTGATGTTCGCGCAGGATCATGTTCTCAGCAATGGTGAAATCTTTGATCATGCCGTCGCGCATACGCTCTTCGGGGATGTAGGAAAGATTCAATTCGGTAATGTCACCGGGGGCGAAATTGGTAATGTCTTTTCCTTCGAGGAAAACCCTGCCCGTGGTGACTTTGCGCAGGCCTGTGATGGCTTCCGCCAATTCACGCTGACCGTTGCCAGAGACACCTGCAATGCCGAGAATTTCTCCCGAACGAACTTCAATGCTGACCCCGCGTAGACCCGGTGTGCCGCGGTCGCTGCCGCATTCAACCTTTTCGAGTTTCAGGCGGGCTTCACCGATCTCAACTTTTCCGCGATCTGGAGCGAAACCGATCTCACGACCCACCATCCAATTCGCAAGGTCTTGTTTGGTGGTCTCTGAAGTTAGACGTGTACCGATCCTGCGACCATCACGCAAGACCGTGATGCGATTGCTGATCTCGACGACTTCATGCAGTTTATGAGAAATGAAAATCAGCGCATGACCATCCTTCACCATCTGGCGCATGATGACGAATAACTCGTCCACTTCCTGCGGGGTAAGGACAGCGGTCGGCTCATCGAGAATGAGCAACGCCGCGCCGCGATAAAGAGCCTTGATAATTTCAACACGCTGCTGTTGCCCAACAGAAAGCTGCCAGACATAAGCAGATGGGTCGATCTTCAAACCATAGATGCTGGCCAATTCAACGATCCGCTTTGAAACGCGGTCGAGATCTGTAAGTGCGCCGCGGGAGGATGGCAGCCCGAGTGCGACATTCTCCGCCACGGTCAGGGTTGGCACAAGCATAAAGTGTTGATGGATCATGCCAATGCCAAGGTTGATCGAATCGTTTGGCGAAGCAATGGTGACGGGTTTTCCGTTCAGCAAAATCTCGCCTTCGTCGGGGCGATACATGCCGTACAGGATCTTCATCAACGTACTTTTGCCTGCGCCGTTTTCACCCAGCAAAGCATGGACTTCCCCCGCATGAATGTCGAAATCGGCCTTGTCATTGGCAATCACACCGGGAAAGCGTTTGGTGATTCCACGCATTTCTATGGTCTCGATGCGGGGTTTGCCGGAAGGAAGTTTGGTTGATTCAGTCATGGGTGCCATCCTGAATTAAGTCTCATGGAGACCTGACAGGTCGCTTCACGGAAACCTGTCAGGTCTAGATACTAAATACTAAGGCAGGGTGATCTTAATGGTGCCGTCGATGATTCCCTGAATGGTGGTTTCCGCAAGAGCCTTGGCCTCATCGGAAAGCGCGTAATCGGGATTGAACTCGATCACTTCGCCGCCGTTGGCAAGATTGGCCTTGAAGGAAGTGCCGCCCAATGTGCCTTCATTGATCAGGGCGATGATCTCGCGCAGAGTCACTTCCCAGTGATACACCTGGCTGGCAACCACGATGGAGGGAGCCAGAGAGGATTGGTTGGACTGTGTACCAAACCACAAAGCATTGTTCTCTTCAGCCTTGCCGATCGCGCCGACGACCATCTGGGCGGTGCCGGTCAAAACATCGGCGCCCGCGGAAATGTGTGTGGTCGCAGCTTCGGAAGCCAGGGCAACATCAGAGAACGAGCCAATGTAATTCACATTCACAGTGACATCCGGGTTGGTCGCTGCAACACCAGCGCCGAAACCATCAACATACAACTTCGCATCCCCAGTCTCGATCGGGCCAACAACGCCGATCACCGCGCTCTGGGAAAGGGTGGCAGCCAACACACCGTTGACATAGCCGCCTTCCTGAGAAGCCGCTTCATAAGCGAAGATATTGGGCTGGCCGAATGTATCGGCAGTGGTGCCCCAGGCAAAACTGGTCTCGGGGAAATCAGGAGCAATTTCCTGTAGAGATGAGCCGTACTGTGAGCCGTGAGCGATCACCAGGTCATAACCCTGTGTGGCGTAGTCACGAATGGCCGCAGCGGCGTCATCCACAACAAACATGCCTTCAGAGTACACGAACTCAAAGGCTTCGGGCCCGCCCATTTCTTCCTGAATACGGACGAGGGCATCATACATGCTCTGGCTGAAGGCCAGGTCATTGATGGCGCTGGGCATCACAACGGCCACGCGGAACGGTTCCGCCGGGGCAGCAGGCGGCTCAGTGGCAGCGGGGGCTTCGGTTGCCGCAGGAACTTCCGCGGGGGCTTCGGTTGCGACAGGAGCTTCAGTGGCTGGAGCTCCGCAGGCGCTCAAAACGAGTGCCAGAGCGAGAACGAGGGTCAATACGAACTTTTTCATCTTCTTCTCCTTGATGGATGGATACGGGTCTTTCAACGGGACACTTGATACAGTTTCGAAATTCATTTTCACAGGGCAGGCATTTACCTCCTCTTCCTGAAAATCAATTCTCCCTTTCAAAGGGTTTCGACAGCGCAGACGGAGAGCGGACTCTCGATACCGTGGCAACCAGCACCAGGATCGTGAGCACGTAAGGCATCATCACTGCAATATCGGAAGGAATCGGAATCCCCAATACCTGAATCCACAACTGCAATGAATTGATCAAACTGAAAAGCAAAGCGCCGCCCAAAACCCCCACCGGGCGCCACCCACCAAAGTAAACCAGCGCCACTGCAATGAAGCCAAGTCCGCTGGTCATGTTCTGCTGAAAGACATTCAATAAAGCGATCGAAAGCGACGCGCCTGCGATCCCCGAAAGTACGCCGCCAAGAATGATGGTGAAATATCGAATACGCGCCACACTCACACCAAGCGAGTCGGCCGCATCGGGGTTCTCACCCACCGAGCGGATCTTCAACCCCAGCGTGGTTTTGTTCAAAACGAACCACGCTAGCGGCACGAGCAAATACGCGCCGTACACAAGAATATTCTGGCTAAAGAAGATCTCGCCAATGCCGGGAATATCGCTCAAACCAGGAATATAAATTTTCGGAAAGCCTTTGACCGTCTCCACATTTCCCATCAGTTTCTGGAAAAGCAGATCGCTCATACCCAACCCAAAAAGATAAAAACCGATTCCGCTGATACCCTGCTGTGCATGCAGGTTGACGGTCACATATGCCATCGCCAATCCCATCAACGCACCCACGATCATGGCGGTCAACATACCAAGCCACAAACTGCCCGTGGACAAGGCCACATAAAAAGCGGCGAAGGCACCCAACAACATCTGCCCTTCCACACCCAGGTTGAGCACGCCGCTTTTTTGGCTGAAGGTTTCACCGATGGCCGCATACAGGTATGGAGTTGCAAGGCGAATTCCAGAGGCGAGAATGCCGATTAGAACAGTGACAGAAAAAAGGTCTGAGATCATGCGCCTGTCTCCGCTTGCTTGATTTGTGATTCACCCGATTCTGTTGGAGGCGGGGTTTCATCCTCCTGTCTTGCATCCGCCAGTCTTCTGCGCTGTCGTCTCTTGCGCAGGATTTCGCTGCTAACCACAAAGACCACCACCAAACCATTCAAGGCAATCACCAAAGCTGAAGGAACCTGCACCACCCTTTGCATTTTGTTCGCGCCCACCAACAATGCGCCAAACAAAATGGACGCAGGAATGGACCACAATGGATGCAACTGCCCAAACAATGCAGCCACAATTCCATTGAAGCCCGCACTGCCCGTGAACCCTGAAGAGGATCCATCTGTGATCATGCGGTAATTCACGCCGAAGACTTGTGTCGCGCCAGCCAACCCAGCAAAAGCTCCGCTCAACAAGAGCGCCAAAACCATATAGCGTTGAACTTTGATTCCCGCATAACGGGAAGCATTCGGATTCTGTCCCACCGCGCGGATGCGGTACCCAAGTGTCGTCCGCCAGAGCAGGATGTACACCGCGATCGCGAGAATGACCGCGATTAATGCGCCGAGATGTAAACGCGTGGGAGCCAAACGCGGCAGGCGGAAAGCATCCAGCAAACGCGCCGTCTGGGGAATCTTCGAAGCCAGTTCGGCCTGCGAAGGATCGATCATCGGGCCGCGCAAAAGAAAGTTCATTAATTGAACCGCGATGGCGTTCATCATCACGGTGCTCAAAATCTCATTGACACTGAAATATGCTTTCAAAACTCCAGGGATACCGCCCCAAATTGCCCCGCCCAAAAAACCTGCCACCAGGGAAATAGTCACCACCAGCCAGCCGGGCAGCCCGGTAAAAGTCAGCCCCACCCAGGTCGCAAGGATCGCGCCGATGATCATCTGTCCCTCGCCGCCAATGTTGATCACATCACCGCGAAACGAAATACAGATTCCCAAGGCCACCAAGAGCAACGGCGTAGCCTTGACCAACGTCTCTGCAAATGCGTTGGAACTGCCGAATGCGCCGTCCCAAAGCGCCGCATAAGCCTCGATTGGGTTGACTTTGAGGATTAATAACATGACCGCCCCCACCCCAAGCGCGGCCAGTGTGGCAAGCACAGGCAATAAAGCGTCGAACAAAGCGTTCAATCGTGATCGCATCGAACCTTCCTCCTCAAAGCCAAATCGAGATTTCAGAAGAATAGGATTGCATGGCCTTAACTCCAGGCCTGGACCAAACTTAAGCGTAAAGCAGAATCGTCGAAATAATTTAAACCAACAGCCAATGGCTGGTTGTTGCGGCTATAGAATGCCATATGCAATTCCAGAACCGTCAGGGCTGATTGATTCTTCAGAACCTGTCGAACCTCATCCGCAGCCAAAGCGGAATGAATATCGGTGATCACAAATCCAATTTCCTGATGACAATATTGATGCAGGATCTCGCGGAAATGAAGCTGACCATCGATCTGCTCCAGCGGCACGCGGAAAAAGGACAGGGGCACAACATTGTTGGCAAGAATGACTGGACGCTGATCGGCAAGAAACAGCCGCTTGAATTGCACAAGCGGTTCGCCTGTTTCCAACGCCAGCACCTGTGCTTCTTTTTCGGAAGCAGCTTTTTCGCTGATCAAGAGCGGCTGAATCGACGCCTTCGACCCGTTGTTTTCGATCAGGCGTACCAGATCCCACAAGTTCCCAGCGTGGGCACTGACTTCCTGAACCCGCGCATTGACGTAGGTTCCATCTCCCTGTTTGCGAATGATCAAACCGTTGACAGCCAGTTTTGCCAGCACCGTCCGCACGGTGGCGCGGCTTACCCCCAATTCATCAGATAATTCACTTTCAGAAGGAATGCGATTGCCAGCCAAATAGGTCGCATTGCGAATGCGCTCCCGAAGGACTTCCTCAACTTGGTCGGCCACGGATTTTGTTTGAATGATGCTCATAAGAAAAATCGTTGGATGACAATCGTCTGACCTTTTCATTATGGAGAATTTGAGCATATTGTCACAAGTGACATTCCTCCAGAATTTTTAGTCAAATGTATAGCAATAGGAATCAAAATCCCGCAGCGTCTGCCTGCGGGATTGAGAGCTTCAAAATATGGTAACTATCAAATCACTTGCCGCGTTCACCGCGAACATAAGGGTTACCCAGTGCGGCAGGTGCTCCCAAACGCTTGCGCATGGCTTCGCGCGAACCGATCACCAGCACAATGACCGTGAACGCATACGGCAGCATTTGCAGAAAAAAGCCCCAATATGGGTTGTAATAAAACGGATTATCGAAACCCAATAAAAGAGTCGGCCCTTGAATATCCAAAATAAGGCGGCGCAACGCACCAAACGCATAAGAACCGAACATGGCACGGACCGGGTCCCACTGCGCAAAAATAACAAGACCCACCGCAATCCACCCCTGCCCTGCCGTGGTTAATTCGCTGAACCATCCCGGCGCAACTGCGAGACTGATGGTTGCACCCGCCAGCCCAGCCAGCATCCCACCGACAAACACATAAAAATAGCGCAGTCGAAATACGCTGATGCCCAACGAATCCGCGGCGGAGGGATACTCCCCCACCGAACGCAGGTTAAGACCGGGGCGTGTGCGGTTGATGTAATACCAGGTCAACGGCACCAGCAAATAGCCGATGTAAACCATCACACTTTGTTTCGTAAACAGGATCGGACCCAGGAATGGGATCTGCGAAAGTAACGGGATAGAAAAATTCGGCAAGAGAGAAACCGTACCGGCCTTGCTCAAGCCCTCGCCTAATACCAGGCTGATGCCTGTTCCAAGGAAAGTGAGCGCCAGCCCGCTGACAACTTGATCTGCCTGCAAGGTGATCGTGATAAAAGCATGGATCTGGCTGATCAACCCGGCGGCGAACATGGCTGCGAGTACACCAACCCACGGATTGCCCGTGGCAATGGTCGTACTGAAGGCAGTCATCGCGCCGATTAACATCATGCCCTCCACACCGAGGTTCAGCACACCCGAACGCTCAGCAAAGATCTCGCCGATCGTGGCGAACAACAGTACCGTGCCGGTGGCAACACCTGCCTGAAGAATGATGATTGCATCCATAATTGAATTATTCCTCCGCGTCTGCGCGCACGATGCGGATGCGATACCGCAACAAAAAGTCACTGGCAATAAGTGAAACCAGAATGATGCCCTGGATCATTTTCGGCACACCCGATGGCTGAATCTCACGCCCCGCCAGGATCAGCGCACCAAACAAAACCGACACCACAATGATCACCAGCGGATTCAATTTTGCAAGCCATGCCACAATGATGCCCGTAAAACCATAACCAGCAGCAATTGGTGCTGTCTGCAAACGATGCACCACACCTGAAACCTCGCTCATGCCGCCCAGCCCGGCCAACGCGCCTGAAAGCATCATCACATAGATAACATTGCTTGTGATATTGATGCCGGCATACTTCGCCGCCTGCGGATTGTCACCGATCAAGCGAATCTCATATCCCCAGCGGCTGCGATACACGATGATCCAGAGAATGATCGCCGCCACAATACCTAGCAGCAGACCCGCATGTGTTGTCAGGCCGCGAAGAGCTGGATATTCTTTCGCGTATTCCAGTAAACGCGGCAGCCACGCATTATTCGGGAATTTCGGCGACATCTGGAAACCACCCTCCGACCACACGCCGAAAATCCAGAAGTTGATCCAGGCTATTGCAATGTAATTCATCATCAAGGTACTGATGATCTCGTTTACATTAAATTTCGCCTTAAGGTACCCGGGGATAAAACCCCAAATCGCACCAGCGGCCATGGCTGCCAGCACCATCACGGTGAGAAACAACCAGCGCGGCGTATCTTCGGCCAAAAGCGGAGCCAGCACCACTGCACTCGCACCGAACGCCCCCATGATGAATTGCCCTTCCGCACCGATATTCCACAACTTCATGCGGAACGCCACTGAACAGGCCAGCGCAGCCAGCAGGATCGGGGTTGCCTTCACGATCGTATCGGATAACACACCCGTGTCGCCAAAGGAGGCCTTGGCAATATGTTGATAAGACTTGAGCGGGTCGCCACCCGCGAACGAGATCAAAATACCGCCCAGGATCAGAGCAACGACGATCGCGCCCAGTGATACTGCCAAAGGGTACCAGGCCGCAGGCTCTTCCAGCCGTGGCTCGACGCGAATTTTGAAACCCGCGCGTTTCTTTTGTACCGAAGTTGACTCAGCCATTTGCGCCGACTCCTTCTTTGTGGATTTGGTCCAACGGGGTGCCGGTCATCATCAAACCGATCATCTCGATCAAACTTTCATCTGGTTCCACACCCCCAACTTTGACCTCACCCATGATCTTGCCTTCATAGATCACATACACACGGTCGCTCAACGAAAGCAATTCCTCCAGTTCCTCTGAAATGAGCAGAACTGCCGCACCCGCCTCACGTTGTGCCAGCAATAAGCGGTGTACACCTTCGATCGCGCCTACATCCAAACCACGGGTGGGCTGAACCGCCACCATGAAACTTGGCAGCCCGGAAATTTCGCGGGCCAGGATCACACGCTGCAAATTGCCGCCGGAGAGAAGCCGCACAGGTGTAGTGACGCTTGGGACAATAATGTCATAAGCATCCTTGAGTTCCTTGGCCAATTTGGTGGCCGCACCCATATCCAGAAAACCAGCGCGTGAGATCGGAGGCTGGCGATATTTTTTCATGATCACATTATCGGTCACGCTCAGGTTCGGAGCGCTGCCCACATGATTGCGGTCCTCGGGAACATAAGCCATGCCGTGTTGAATTCCAAACAATGTATTGCGATTGCTGACGAGATCGCCAGCCAGTTTCACCTCACCCTGCTTACATTTGCGCAGACCGGTGATCACTTGCGAAAGCTCAGATTGACCATTACCCGCCACACCTGCCACACCGACGATTTCCCCAGCGCGCACGTTCAATGACAAACCGCGCAGGGCAGGCAGTCCTTTGTCGTTCTCAGCGTAAACATCCTGCACATCCAAAACCAAATTACCGGGGTTACCCGGCTTCTTATCCAGCGCAAAAATAACGTCGCGTCCCACCATCAAACGCGCCAATTCCTGCCTCGTCGCGCCCTTGGAGGGCACGCCGGAAGCCGTCGCAACGCCGCGCCGCAACACACTCACGCGATCCGCGATCGCGGTAACTTCATGTAATTTATGACTGATAAAAATAACCGATTTTCCCTGCGAGATCATCGAGCGCAGAATGTCGAACAGGCCATCGATCTCCTGCGGCGCAAGCACGGCGGTTGGCTCGTCCATAATGAGCACATTGGCGCCGCGATACAACATTTTAAGCAGTTCCACACGCTGCTGTTCGCCGACCGAAAGCTGCCAGATCTTGGCACGCGGATCCACCTTTAAACCAAAACGCTCGCCAACTGCCGCAACCTTCGCGTCATATTCCGGCAAGCGCATGAAAAAGCGCGGATCATCAAGACCCAGGAGCACATTCTCAGTGACTGTTTGAGACGGGACGAGCATGAAATGTTGATGCACCATGCCGATCCCGGATTTGATCGCATCCCGCGGCGAATAAAATTCCACGGGATTGCCTTTTACTTTAATAATTCCTGCTTCCTGCCGATACAGCCCGGCAAGAACATTCATAAGAGTACTTTTCCCTGCGCCATTCTCCCCAAGCAAAGCATGGATCTCGCCCGCGCGCAGTTCGAAATCAACATGGTCGTTGGCGAGTACACCGGGAAATCTTTTTACAATGCCGCGCATTTCCACCGCAAGCGGCGCTTCGGGTGTGGAAGGTGTTGTCTGTGTCACTGGGTTGCTCCTGCGATAAAACAAACACAACTTGGGAATACATTCTAACGAAGGGCTGGAACCCTTTGCGGAGTTCCAGCCCAATATATTTTGAAAAAGCTATTGCGGAAGTTCGGCGGTAATACCTTCAGCCCACCACTTCATACAAACATCGATGGAGCAGGGCAGACCGAACTCGGGGAACGCATCAAGGTCGACCTGTTGCAGGCTCTGGCCTTCGGGCAGAACCACATTACCCTGATTATCCATGATCGGGCCTGTGAACACGTCGAAGCGGGTAAATTCGCCAGCGAGCATTTGGGCAAGGGTTTCCTGCACCATAGCAAGGACTTCGGGGTCGAGGTCCTTCACGCCGGGCTGCATTTCCTGGCCTTCCATGAAGCCATACAGACCGAGGGCACCCGTTTCGGCATCAAAGTACTGCCAACCGGGCTTGTAGGTACCAGCGATCACTTCTTCAGTAATCGCAGAGTACACGGGACCCCACACCCAGTACGGAGCTGTGAGACAGGCGTCCACTTTGCAGGAGCCGTACCAGTCATAGGTTACGCCCCATTTGCCTTTTTCCTGAGCAACGTCAGCAACGGCGGGGGTATCAGCACCGGTAAATACAACCTGGGCACCGGCATCGAACAGGGAGGCAGCAGCTTCCTTCTCAATGATCGGGTCATGCCAGGTGTTGAGCCAGCGGACATCCATCGTACATTCGGGGCAGGTCTTTCTCATGCCCAACGCAATGGCATTGCCAAGGCGGATTTCTTCAGGGATCGGGAAGGTGGCCATATAACCGAGCTTGGGATTGCCATCGGCTTTGGCGCGGGCACCGGCCAGCATACCGGCCAGATACTTCATATCTTCCATGGCACCCATCAGGTTGCCAAAGTTGGTCTCGTTGGAGGCAATACCGGTGAGGTGAATGAACATCACATCGGGGAATTCCTCGGCAACAGCAGCCATCGGATCACCAAAACCAAAGGAGGTACCGAAGATCAAGTTGAAGCCCTTGCGGGAAAGGCTGCGGAATACCTGTTCGGAATCTGCGCCTTCGGGGACGTTTTCAATATAGGCTGTGTGTACATTGGGAACGTTCTCTTCAATGTAAACGAGGCCTTCGTAGTGAGCCTGAGACCAGCCGCCATCATCGTGCGGTCCGATCAAGACCATGGCTACGTTGAACTTGCCATCTTCTACATCAGGGATCTGGAAGCCGCCAGCATCTTCAGCAACGGGGGCTTCAGTGGCAGCAGGCGCCTCGGTTGCGACGGGGGCTTCAGTGGCATCGCCACCAGCAGGAGCTTCAGTAGCAACAGGGGCAGACTGACCGCCACCGCACGCTGAAAGCACAAGCATGAGGATCAAAGCGAACATGGACAGACGAGTTACATTCTTACGCATTTTTCTTCTCCTTGTTTAATAATTGTTCTATGTGCCAGATGTAAGACCAATTTTTGCCTTTGGCCTCCTTTCAAGTTGCAGGGACAATTTTGCCTGATAAGGCCAGCCACATATAAAACCAAATTATAAACTTTTACGGTGAACACTCAAGTTTACTTTGTACTACATCAAAGGTGACTTTCCGCTCTGATGTGTCCTCCGTCTCACGAGCAATTCGGTTCCATAATTTACAGATCAACGGGCCGACAAACCCCTTGGAAACCTGATAGGATGCCGTGGATAATTCTACCGCCCTTTCCCAATTCCCTGTGTGAGCATAGCCTTCGATGAAAACAAACCGCTCGATCGGGTCGTTAGGATAATCGTCCAAAGCGAATGCCGCATCACCCAATTGGGTAACTGTTTCCCAATCACCCAGCTGGCGGGCAAGGTCCGCTTTCTCGAAATAGTAGCACCAGCCATGTGCAGGCTCCGCCCCATAGGCGGCGGGCATTTGCGAAATTTGCTCGCCCAAGATCGGCGCAGTGGAAGAAAGCAGTGCGGCATCGCGCAGAAATGTGTCGTCGGGGATCAGACGGTTTTCAAGATCGATCTCAGGGTCTAACAGACGCAGGCATTTCGGCGGTGAATAATAAAACACAACAGCCTGTGAGGTATTCCCCGAGAATTTTCCAGCCAGAAAATCATAATCAACTGGCGTGTCCAAAGTCAAAGACAAGCTTTCGCGGTTCGTCGGGTAGAACAAAACGTAATCGATCACATCCGAGTGATTATCGGGTGCGTAGATCAGATTCAGCGCCGCCCCGAGCGAGTTATCGGCATAAAAAGACAGCTCTTCATTCATCAGAACAATCGTATTCTTCTCAAGTCCGGGTGCACGCCATGTCATCTGCCAGAACATATTCTTGTGATAAGCCCAATCACGGCGAAATTCATTAGCCCACAAAAATTGACGCCCAGCCGCCAGTGCGACAAACAACGTCACGAAAACCATTTGAACTCTTTGTGGAAACAGATCGAACAACCCAGCGAAAATAAAGCTCACACCAAGCACGAAAGACAAAGTGGCACGATTGGCAGGAAACCCAAGCGAAACGGGGACATTCGTCAACCAAAACGGCGGCCCCGCCAAAATGAGCATGACCACACCGAGAAGGATCGCCCACCGCCACACGGAGCCAGTCGAAGCGTCCCGCCCGCTTCCTTCCTGGACTTGGGCCTGCTTCGACACCCCAAACAGGGTCAGCGCCGTGACAGTGACGATCACAAAGGCATACACCGCCATCGTACGCGGACCATCCACAGCGGGGTTTGGAAACTGAAATGCAAGCGCCCATGCTGCAACCGTCACCGTCCAAAAACTGGAGAAGACATTTTGCGCAAGCATCAGAATCGTTTCAAGCGGAGCCCTCACCAGTTCATTCTTCAGGCTGAATTGATAGATCTGATTGTTGAAGATGAAGATGCGCGATAAAACCGCAAGGGCGAAAACTGCCAGATACGGCGTCCACAGGCTGAGGGTCCGTTTGATGCGCTCTTTCGGGTTCGATGCATCTCGAAGAGAAGTCCAAATAATAAAGGGGCGAATCAACTCAAGGACGAAGAAATATTCCATCATCCAAAGATTAAGCGCAGAAAAAACCAGCGCGGGAATCGTTTTGCCCCGCAGCATGAGAAGTTGAGAAAGAAGAAAGAAAAAAAGGACAATGAAGAAATGAGAGTAAAGATAACTGACCCACTGCTGGTTGAAACCAGGATATAACAAAAAGAGCAAACTCAACGTGAGCGCAAATTTTTCACGCTGGGGGAATAATTCTTTAGCGATGCTCCACAAAACGACCGCGCCGAGCCAGCGCCAAAGCAGCGCGAAGATCTGCCAGTAGATCGGCAGATATGGCAAAATGCGTGTGGTGACTTGATACAACAACGCCCAGATCGGGCGGTTGGTCGAAAAATATTTTGTCATCGCCTCAAACCCAAGCTGATAACGAATCCAAGACATAGGCAGATCGTCCCAATAAAAACCAAGTTGCGGGATGAGCAAGCCATACGCAAGGATCGCGGCGGCAAGGAGGGTTAGCGAGGGATGAAGGCGTTTCATATTGGTTGTAGGGGCACAGCGGCGCTGTGCCCCTACATTTTATTTAACGATCCACGTTCCAGTTTCGCGTTTGAGGGCGCGACCGATATTTTCAGGATTGGTGATGAGGGCTTCCTTGCCACCGTTCTCAAGATACCAGATGGCCGCCTGGATCTTCGGAGCCATGGAGCCTTTGGCGAAATGCTTACCTTCTTCAAGATAAGCCTTGGCTTCGGCGACGGTCATGGTATCGAGCCATTTTTGCTCGGGCTTCCCAAAGTTGATGGCAACCTTTTCAACCGCCGTGGCGATCAAAAACAATTCCGCTTTCACGGCCTGAGCGAGCAGGGATGATGCAAAATCCTTGTCGATCACTGCGGCAGTACCCATCAACGCACCGTCGCTGCGCTCCACCACGGGGATGCCGCCGCCACCCACGGTGATGACGACCTGGCCTGCCTCCAACAAGAGCTTGACCGCATCGATCTCCACGATCTCCTTCGGCAACGGAGAGGCGACAACGCGCCGCCAGCCGCGGCCTGCATCTTCCACCACTGACCAGCCCATTTCCTTTTCACGGCGTTTGGCTTCCGCTTCGTCCATGAAAGAGCCGATGGGTTTGCTGGGTTTCTGGAAGGCGGGGTCGCTTTGTTCCACGCGCACCTGGGTGACGATGGTGGCGGCCTTCTTGTTGACCTTGCGTTTGAAAAATTCATTGCGCAAAGCCTGCTGGAGTTCATACCCGATGGCGCCCTGTGAATCAGCGCCACAGACATCCAGCGGAACTTCGTGCATACCTTCCACTTTCGCGGCGATCTCAGAGCGGCGCAAAATGAAACCAACCTGCGGCCCGTTTCCGTGGCCGACGGCCAATTCCCAGCCTGCCTCGACCATATCTGCAAGGTGGACGGATGTTTCGCGAAGGGCTTCTTCCTGATCTTCTACCGATACGTGCTTGTCATCTTTAATAAGAGCATTGCCGCCAATGGCGACGACTGCGATTTTGGTCATTGGTAAATTTCCTATTTGTAGGGACACAGCGACGCTGTGTCCCTATAGTTATTTTAGGACATGGTAAGAGCCATCACGGCCTTCTGGGCGTGCAGGCGATTCTCGGCCTCATCAAACACCACAGATTGCGGGCCATCGAGCACGCTGCTGGTGACTTCCACATCGCGGTCGGCGGGCAATGGGTGCATGTAGATCGCGCCTTCTTTGGCGACTTTGAGCTTGGCATCATCCATGATCCAATTCTTGTACATGTCCTGGAGTTTCTTGCCTTCCACCTTGTCGGTGGTTGTCAACAGCGGGCCCCATGACTTGGCGTAGATCACATCGGCATCTTTGCAGGCTTCGGTCATGCCGTCTTTGCTATCAATGATCTCGAAGCTTGTGCCAGCGATCTTGGCCTGTTCCTTGGCCTGCTCAACGATATCGGGCATGAGCGGGAATTCAGGCGGGTAAGCCAGGGTCACATCCATGCCAAAGCGCGGCATTTGAAGGATCAAAGATTGCGGCACAGAGATTGGCTTGAGATAAGAGGCGGCATATGCCCAGGAAACGACGATCTTCTTCTTGCGCAGATCCTTGCCCTTCTTTTCCATGATGGTCATCAAGTCAGCAAGGCACTGGAAAGGATGATACACATCACATTGCATGTTCAACACAGGCGCGCGGCTCGATTTTGCAACCGCGTTCAAATACGCATTGCCGTCGCCGTAATCGCAGTGACGAATGGCGATGCCGTCGAAATAGCGGCCGAAGATTTCACCGATTTCCACGGGGGTATCGCCGTGTGAAATCTGTGTGGTGTTGCTGTCGATGAAAGCGCCATGTCCGCCCAACTGAGCCATGCCCGCTTCGAACGATCCACGAGTGCGGGTGGATGAGAAGAAGAACAACATCGCCAGCACTTTATCGCGCAGGTAGGGATGCGGTTCGCCGAGTGCACGCTTGCGCTTCAAATCCCAGGCCACTTCCAAAACAGTTTCAACTTCTTCCTTTGTGAAATCAAGGTCGCCGATGAAATCGCGGCCTCTAAAATTGGTTTGCATGATTTAGTCTCCTTATTTTGATTTTACAAATACACAGGCAGGTATTACCCTGCCGTGTTATTTACTGACCAACAAACGGCTCCAATTGAATGGCGCCCGACTCAAGGTCGGCCCGAATGGCTTCGAATGCACTTGAAACAGAAGCAGGCACAAGGTCCGCAGAAAGAGGCGCAATACCGATGCCGCCAGATTTGTAATCGAGCTGGATCGATCCGCTTTGCAATTCATCCTTCGTAAACAATTCGATCAACATGAAGACCGCCTGATTCATATTCTTGGTGCGACTGGTCACCACGACCTCGGGTGCGATGTAACGCTGATCGCTTCCTGTCGTAACGATGAGGCGGTTCGCCGATTTAGCGGCATCGATCGCCCCGAGAGTGGACCCGCCCGCCGCCGCATAAATGAGATCCACTCCATCGGCATAAAGCTGCGCGGCGATCGCATTGGCTTCATCGGGTTTCGAGAAGCCGCTGAAATCATCTTTACCCGCAACATATTTGACAACGATCTCCGCATCAGGCTTGACGTACTTCACACCCTGCTCGAAGCCGAATTGAATGCGGCGAATGACGAGCACATCGGCACCGCCCAGATAGGCAACTTTGTTATTTTCGCTCAACAATGCCGCCAGTGCGCCTGCGAGAAAATCGCCTTCGAGTTCGCTGAATGTGACCGAGGTGACATTTGCGCCTTCGGCTACCGCATCAACTAGCGCAAATTTCGTGTCAGGGAATTCTGTCGCAACTTCGGTGATGGCCGCGGAATTTTCCGAACCGAGACCGATCACCAGTTGATACCCTTCCTGCGCGGCCTTGCGGACGTTTTCGCTTTGCGTATCCTGTTGATAATCGAAAGTTTTCACCTCCACGCCGAGGTCTTGCATGGCTTTCTGCAAACCTTCATTGGCGCTGTCATTGAAGGCCTTGTCACCAAGTCCACCGCGCGCAAGCATGAGCGCAACCTTGGGCTTTGCGCCGCCGCATCCCGTCAGAATACTCGCGACAAGCGCCGCAAGCAAAAAGAAGGTAAAAAGAAAAAGTGGTTTCCTATTCGTATTCATAAAGTTCCTTCGAGTGTTTTTATATTTATCTATTGACGCGCAATACTTCAGCATCAACAAATTTATCATCCCAATAAAGTCTTGCACCCTCGCAATAATCGACAGGGTCTGCCCAACCCGAAAAATCAAAGCCAGGCAGGCAGCCGACGATGCCCAATTCAACGACTCCGCCATGAGTAACGACCAGCGCTGAACGGCCTTCGGAAATAAAATCCATCACACTGGCATAAAACTTTGCCAGTTTATGGGCATACTTCGCAGGCGCGCCGTTGTGTTTGATCACCTCAGCGTAAAAGTCAAAAGTCTGCGGCCAGGGCGCTTCTTTCTCCACGGCATGACCGTAGGTGTTCAGCAATTCAGTTTGCTCATCCACGGCAAAGCCCATTGCAATGGCTGTCTCGAATGCACGCGGCAATGCGGATGTGATCACACGGTCAAATGGACCAATGTTCTGTCCGATCAAGCGCGCAAAGGTTACACCTGTTTGATTCAGGTGGTCACCTGCATGGTCACGAATGGAGTGTCGGCGGATCTCGAGGGTTTTCATATTCACCATGTAGGGAGCACAGCGACGCTGTGTCCCTACGAATAAATTATTTAATCAAGCTCGGCAAAATCGCATAGAACTCTGTCGCCTTGACCATATCTTCCAGCGAAACAGAATCACGAACGGTATGTGCAGTCTCTTCATCGCCGGGGCCAAAGCCGATGGACGGAATGCCAGCCTTGCCAGCCCAGTAAATGCCATTGGTGGAGAAGTTCCACTTGCTGCTGGCGGCCTCGGGCAAACCGATCTGCGTGCGGGCTTCCTGACCAGCCTTCACCAGCGGATGCTCCGCTTCCAGAGCCCAGGCTGGGAAGTACTTGTCTACGGGAAAGACAAAGCCCGTGTAGGAAGGTTCATCGTAGAACAATTCCTCAAGCTTCACAGAGTCTTTGAATTCGGCAGGGATCAGATCTTCCACCTGTTTCTTGACCACTTCCTTGGTCTCACCAAAGGTCATGCGGCGGTCAATGAAAATGACGGCTTCATCGGGCACCGCATTGATCGAAGGGGTCTTCACATGCAGGTCTGAAACGGTGATCTTGCCATGACCCAAAAACTCATGGTCACCAAGTTTGGGTTCCAAATCGCGAATGCCCGCGATGACGGGAAGCAGCTTGTAAATGGCGTTATCACCCAGATGATTGCTCGCTGCATGGGCCGATTTACCCTTGGCGGTCACCTTCATTTCAAGGCGACCCTTATGCCCACGATAGACCAGCATCTTGGTTGGCTCGCCAATGACCACAAAATCGGGCTTCACTTTCGGGTCCACTTCAACGAAGGTGTTGGGGGCAATGCCATCACACCATTCTTCCATGTTGCCGAAGTAATAGGCGGTCCAGCCTTCAAGCAGACCCAGGTCACGGGCCATGGCGAGGCCGTAGACCATGCCCGGCGTGGAGCCTTTTTCATCGCAGGCGCCGCGCGCATACAGAATGCCATCCTCGATCTTGCCTTTGAACGGATCCCACTCCCATTCGTGCGGATCACCGATACCCACCGTATCGATATGCGAATCGTACACAATGACCCGCTTGCCATTGCCAATGCGCCCCATGATATTGCCCATCTTGTCAAAACGGACTTCATCGAAGCCAAGTTTGTTCATTTCCGCGGCGATGCGTTCCCCCACATCCTTCAATTGTGAATCCATCGAAGGAATGGCAACGATCTCGCGCATGAATTCGATAATATCCTCACGGGAAGCCTGAACTCTTTTTTGTATCTCCTGAATAGACATTTGAACTCCTTGTTGCATGAAAAAATGATTCAACGATGGTCCGCAAAGTTTTACACCTTGCATGCATACGTTGGAAATTACGCTATTTTACGCACCCACACGGCGCATGATATGGAAATGGAAATAACCAGGGATGAAGTAACTCAATGAATAATCCACGATCCTGTTCTCTTCATCGAAAAGCTGTGAATAAAAATGTAGCAGCACATCGCCGCGCTGGATCTCAAGCGCCTTGGCAACCTCTGCCGTTCCGCCGATGGCACTGACATTCGCGCGGGAAGTCCTCAAAGGATCGCCACGATCAAGCAAAAAGTCCAGAACAGAGCCGTGAAAATCGACGGGCAGATCCTCTACATGCAGGATCGCCTCGGGCAAAATATCCACAAGATAAGCAACAGGTCTGCCATCGGCGCGCACCACACGTCTGACACGTGTCAGGGGCGTTCCGCTGGGAACACCCAGTGCAGTCGCGGCATCGTCATCAGCGGGAAGCGATTCAACACTCAGGTCGCTCACTGAAACTTCCAGGCCCAAACGCTTTGCCATGGTCTCAAGGCTTTCAAGCACTTCAAGACCGTTATCAAGCAGGCCGCGCATCTTGCCGACCACGAACGTGCCAGAACCCTGACGCCTGCGGATCAAGCCCTGCGTTTCAAAAGCGCGCATGGCCTCACGAAGTGTGGCGCGAGAAACTCCCAGCTGTTTTGCAAGCTCGGGTTCCGAAGGCAGGCGCTGACCCGCAGGAGTTCGCGCAATCAATGCTGCCAGGTCGACCTGTAATCGTTGAAAAGGAAAATTTGACATTCTCGCCTCACTCGTCCAACACGGATATAAAATCAAAATTCGTTACGTCCACAAGGCCCTTGTCTGAGATCCGCAATTCGGGGATCACCACAAGCGCCGACAAACTCAATTGCATATTCGGGTTATTCAATTCACTGCCGCAAATTTTGAAACCGTCGAGCACCGTGGCGGCTTTCTTCGCCACCACATCCGCGCGCTCGTTCGACATCAAACCTGCGATCTGCAACTCCACCCGCCCGATCACTTCACCATTCATCACCACAACCTGACCGCCGCCGCACTTCGCCAGTTCATTTGCGGCAATCGCCATATTCTCATCATCCGTACCCACCACGATCATATGATGGCTGTCATGCGCCACAGTTGAACCGATTGCGCACGGCCGCGTAAATCCAAGTCCGCTGATCAAGCCCACCATCACCTTGCCAGTCGCGCGATGACGTTCCACCACGGCGATCTTCGCGATGTCGCGTTTAATATCGGCTTTGACTTCTCCGTTTTCAGCTTTGACCTTCATCCGCAGATGACGAGTCGGCGCCTGATTCTCGATCACACCGATGACATGCGCATCCACTTCGGACCCGTGAACTGCTCTCGTCCGAAGGGCAAAATCCTCCGCCTTGAGAGGCCGCTTCAAATGCACCGACTTCGTCGCCCAGCGTGGATATTTCACCGAAGGAAGTTTGACCAGCAACTCACCCTTCTCTGCGATGACCTGTCCTTTTGCGATCACGACATCGGCTTTGAAATTCATCAGGTCGTCCACCAAAAGCACGTCCGCCCAACGACCAGGCGCGATCATGCCCATCTCTTTGGTGAGACCGAAATGCTCGGCGGTATTGATCGTCATCATCTGGATCGCCGTCATGGGATTCAAACCTTCACTAATCGCATGGCGCAGAACACGGTCCATGTGCCCTTCGACGGTGAGCGTTTCCGCGTGAGAATCATCCGTGCAAAGAATAAAGCGGCGCGAATCCATTTTCTTTTCAGTGATCACCTTGACCTGATTCGCCACATCATGCCACGCTGAACCATATCGCAGCATGGGTTTCATGCCCTGCCGCACACGTGCAATAGCGTCGTCGATGCGGGTACCTTCGTGGTCATCTTCCGCGCCACCCGCCACATACCCGTGAAACGGAAGACCGAGATCAGGCGAGGCATAATGCCCGCCAATGGTCTTCCCCGCCGCATGGGTCGCGGACATTTCATCGAGCATCTTTTTATCACCCATGAACACCCCGGGGAAATTCATCATCTCACCGAGGCCGATGATGCCTTTCCACGTCATGGCTTCTGCCACTTCCTTTGGACCAATGGAAGAGCCCGGCGTTTCAAGCCCAGGGGCCGAGGGCACGCAGGAAGGCATCTGCACCCAAACATGGATGGGCTGTTTCTGGGCCTCGTCCACCATCAACTTCACGCCTTTAAGACCAAAGACATTCGCGATCTCATGCGGGTCAATGAACATGCCTGTCGTGCCACGCACTGCCACTGTCCGCACGAACTCTGTCACTGTGACCATACCCGATTCAACGTGCATGTGACCGTCAAGCAGGCCCGGGACAAGGTAACGTCCCTTCGCTTCGATCACCTTTGTCTTCTTGCCAATGGCATGGCTGGCATCCCGCCCGACAAATGCGATGTGTCCATTCACAATGGCAATGTCTGTATCGGGAACGATCTCTCCCGATTGCACACACACCCATTTGCCGCCGCGGATCACAAGGTCAGCGGGCGCTCGCCCCATGGCTACATCAACGAGTGAGCGGGTAAGTTTGGTGGACGATGTCATAAAGTCTCCAGTGAAACGACCTAGAAAAATCCGATGATCGAGTTGATAACAAACAGCCAGAGAATGATGGCAATCGTGGGCGCAAACAAAACCCAAGCCCAAACGTTTCTTTCCTCTTTCAGCGCCCAAGCGGAAAAAAGCTGAAGCACCGGTAGAAAAAAGGCAACGCCGCGAAAATATTGCACATTATTCAATTGATAAGAGAACGGCACAATGGTTATCGCACCCAGAATCACCAGGAACGGGATCTCGTACAAAATACCGACCACCGTTGCGATCAAAGAAAAAGCAACAAAGGGCCAGCTAAAAATGATCGGAAGAACACTATCAAACATGATGTCTAAGCTCCTCTCAATAATCTATGTTTTCAAAATCACTTCATGAAAACTGGTAAGATAACACGACGAAAATAAACCAAAAAACGACCAGGAATGCGGGCGTTAAAAACAACCATGCCCATAATTTGTACCCCTCCTTTACCGCCGCCGCAGAGATGACTTGAAAGACGGGCAGAAAGAGGCCATATCCATAAAAGGTCGGAGAACCATTAAAGTAGTAAGCGATCGGGAAGATCAGCACTGCGCCGATCAGCACAAACCAATATCTGTTTTTCAGCACGCCGATGACGGAAAACGTCAACGAAGCGGGAATGGACAGCCAAAAAAGCAGGGGAATGAGAATTTGGCTCATGTCTGCAACCAATCATTGTTCATCCCATCAATTTGATTTCATTGCGCTGAAACCGCGTTGATCAACAGCCAGATCGTCAAAAAGTATGGGACCGCGAGAAGCCATGCGATCATCTCTCTTCCACGGTTAATAAAGTATCCAGAAGCAAAGAGCAGCAACGGCAATAAAAACACAGGCGACCGAATGATGGGAAATCCGCTCAGAAGCCACGAAAAAGGAAGCGCCAAAATGGCTGCAGCGACAAGAAAGCGATAATTATCCCTGAGCAAACCGATCACGGCGAGTATTGCTGTGACAACGACAGCAGGCCAGCCCAGGAAAAAGCCAATAAAGAGTTCACTCATAATTCAGGCAACCTGTAATTATTCGGGCTAATCATGCCAGCAATCGTTTTGCTGCCTTGTTATGTTTCTCGATCAATCTGCCCTGATCCACTGTCGCAAGTTGACCTTCCTTCACAACAAATTTTCCGTTGACAACGGTGTAGTCCGCATTGACGGGCTGCCCGAACACCACGGCAGAGACAGGGTCGTGCATACCAGCAAAGCCGAGCTTGTTCAAGTTGATGGCGAAGAAGTCGGCGCACTTGCCAGCTTCGAGGCTGCCGATGTCAGTTCGGCCCAATACCGCTGCGCCGCCGCGTGTGCCAAGATGCAGGGCTTCGCGGGCGGTCATCAATTTTCGGTTTGGATCGTTGGAAAGGGAATAGCCCGTTAATCCCTCTTTGACGCGGGACACGAGCATGGCATTGCGGACTTCAGCCAGCAGATGCGAGCCATCATTGGAGGCGGAACCATCCACGCCGAGGCCCACGTTGACACCCGCCTTGCGATATTCCTTAATGGGTGCAATACCCGAAGCCAGGCGCATATTCGAGGTGGGACAATGCGCCACACCGCAGTTATGTTTTGCAAAGACTTGAATCTCTTCGTCATTGACCCACACCGCATGCGCGAACCAGACGTCATCCCCCACCCAATCCACTTCCTGCATGTATCCCACAGGACGATGACCGAACATTTGCATGCAGAATTTTTCTTCGTCTTCGGTCTCAGCGAGATGCGTGTGCAAATGCACGCCGTATTCGCGCGCCAGCTTTGCGGACTGTTTCATCAAATCTGATGTGACGCTGAACGGCGAGCATGGTGCAAGGACAATTTGAGTCATCGCGCCGGGTTTGGCGTCGTGGTATTTTTCGATGAGACGCTGGGAATCTTTGAGGATGTTGTCTTCGGTGTCCACGACTGAATCGGGGGGCAATCCGCCTTTGGATTCACCGAGGCTCATGGAACCGCGCGATGCCTGCAGGCGGACCCCGATCTCGGAGGCCGCAGCAATTTCATCGTCCAGTTTTGAACCGTTTGGAAACAGGTAGAGATGATCCGATGCGGTGGTACATCCCGAAAGGGCGAGTTCTGCCAATGCGGTCTGAGTCGAGACAAAAATATCATCGGGTTGAAGCCGCGCCCAGATCGGGTAGAGGGTCTTCAGCCAGTTGAATAGATTTGCATCCTGCGCGGCGGGGACGGCGCGTGTGAGGGTTTGATAAAAATGATGATGGGTGTTGACGAGGCCCGGGAAAACGACATGCCCCTTGAGATCGAGGACTTCATCGGCAGTTGTTGGAAGTTCGTTCATGGGGCCGACCTCTTGAATGAGGCCGCGACGAATGAACATGCCACCTTCTGGAATCTCCCGCTGATGGTCGTCCATGGTGACAATATAGGCGTTTTTTATGAGTAGAGTTGTCATTGGGAAGGTAGCCTCTGGCAGTTAGCGATTGGCGTAGTTGTCTGACAACTTCTAGTTTAGCAAAAAAGGGGGAGGATGTCAAATCAGGTTATAAAGTTGTAAGACTGGAAAATTAGAAACACTTTTTACTCCATCGTTATATCCACCCCATATCGCTCCTCTATCCATCCTCTATCCTCTCCTTGCGTCTACAGAGGGAATGTGTGTTACACTGAAAGCGCAAGAAATAACTGGATCTCCCTGTCGTACCTTGACCGCCGACCCTCTTATAGGGTTGCGGTCATTTTTTTAATCCCGGCCGTGCCGGAGAAAGCAGTAAAAAATGGATATTCGAATCTACGTAGGAAACCTGGCCAAGAGCACCACACAGGCTGAAATCAATACCTTGTTCGCAACCGCGGGAACCGTCTCTTCGGTCGATCTCGTCATGGACAAGGGAACGGGACAGTCGAAGGGCTTCGCTTTTGTTTCCATGCCCGAACAGGCTGAAGCAGACAAGGCCATCAGCATGTTCAATGATTACTCACTGGCCGATAAAGTACTCAAGGTCAATGTGGCCAAGCCAAAAGCCTAACAAGCGAAGTACAAAAAACATCGCATCAAAAAATCCCTGTTCCAAATGGAGCGGGGATTTTTTTTATCATCGAGTATTTCCTGAGTTTATCAATTCACGTATCACAATCTTGACATTAATTTTCTGTGCTGATAAACTATCGTTCAGTTAGTCAAATTCATCAAATCAAAGATTCAAAAGAAAGGAGACGCGTTTTATGTTAAATATGGCATCGGTGCTTGTTTGCGAGCAATCCTATAGGCGCGTCTCTGCATAGCAGTAAGAATCTATATTTAATGTAGACCTTCTGCCACGGACGTTCCTATGTCCGTGGCTTTTTTGTTGCCGTTTTTTGCGGCACTCAGGAACAACAGCCGCGTCTCTTCACTGCGCATTCAGCAAATTCAGGAACAGACGCTCGCGAGTTGAGCAACCACCTGCCACGGGAAATTTCCGTGGCAGGTTTTTATTTTTTGAAAGGAAAAATTATATGTCAGCACAAGTGACCCAAACCCTCTCCCCTCGTTCGATCTCTGTCTGCGTATGTACGCACGAAAAACATTTACCGATTATTTCTAAAATTACCCATGTTCTGCAGAAACAGAGCATGTTTACAGGAACTCTATACAATGAATATGACAAACGAAAACGATCTAGGTATCGTTTTTCGAAAATCTCTCGGACATTACACCGTCCACACCAACGGGCAGGAGATCGACTGCGAACTCTCGTCCCGTTTACATAAACAACTGATCTATCCCACCGCCGATCCGACTTCGCTGAGGCACCGAGTGCAGGCCGTGCGCGAGATCGAACACATTGACCCGATCGCGATCGGTGACCAGGTCCGCTTTTTGGATGCAGGACAAGGCCGCGGTCTCATTACCGAGATCCTGCCTCGCCGCTCCAAGCTTTCTCGCCCGATGCCAGTTCCCGGTCAACGCGTTTTTGAGCAGGTCATTGTCTCGAATGCAGACCAGGTGCTGACAGTTTTTGCCGCCGCCAGCCCCACCCCAAAGTGGGGACTGCTCGACCGCTATCTGGTTACCGCCGAGGCGGCCGGGCTGCCATCCAGAATCATCATTACCAAAATGGATCTGGCTAATAAGAACGAAACGCTCGAAAAGGATCTGGCTATCTATCGACGCATTGGTTACCCAATTCACCTGGTTTGTTCATCCACAGGAGACGGGCTCGAGGAACTCAAACAAGCCTTGCACGGGCGCATGTCTGTGCTGATCGGTAAATCCGGTGTAGGCAAAACATCTTTGATGAATGCGCTTCAGCCCGGTCTTGGCTTGCGCGTCAAAGCAGTCAGTCAGGGTGACGTTGGCAAAGGCCGCCACACCACCAGTCATCTGCAAATGTTCGAGTTGGATTTCGGCGGCATGCTGGTGGATACGCCCGGGATGCGTGAGTTCGGCTTGTGGGATATCAGCAGCGAAGACCTCGCCTCGCTCTTCCCCGAGATGGAACGCTACGTGGGTCAATGCAAATTTGGCTTGAGCTGCCAGCATGACCATGAACCCGGCTGTGCCATTCGTAAGGCAGTGATGTCGGAACAGATCAACCCGTATCGCTATCAAAGTTATCTGCGCCTGCGGGAGGAGCTATGAGAAACCATTCACTGGCTTCCTTCGGAGACTTCAGGTGCGCCAACTGCCGCGCGCTTGTTTCCAGCATGCAGATGCTTTCCGGAGTCAACAATCGCAACCACTGTCCCTATTGTTTGTGGTCGCGTCACCTCGATCTATATTCCGCAGGTGACCGCCTCTCAGCTTGTAAAGCGCCGATGAATCCCATCGGGTTGACCATGAAGAGGAGCAGGAACAAGTATCAGTTAAGTCCACGAGGCGAGTTGATGCTGGTCCATGCCTGTCTGGAATGTGACACCGTCTCGATCAACCGCATCGCCGCAGACGATGATCCCGAAAGGATTCTCGCGGTGTTTCATTCATCGCTCGATGTCAGCCAGCATGGCATTTACGAGCAAAACGGCATCACGATGCTGGATGCTGGCGATATGGATGCTGTATATCATCAACTCTACGGCCAGGCTGTGGAGAATTCAATGGCATAAGAACGACTCGCCCTGAAATCGATTTTTCAAGGGCGAGTTTTTCAAACATGCAAGTTCACGTGGATGTTTTCACAAGCCAGTACTTGAAATTAGACAGAAACGGTTGTATTATCAATTCGGTAACCATCTTATAAGTAATGAGGAGAGAGACAAGTATGAAAAAGTTCTTTAAATGGTTTGGGATCGTGCTGGGTAGTTTGATCGGTTTGATCGTTCTCGTCTTCCTTGGGCTGATGCTTAAGGGCAATTCCATGTTGAACAAAAAATACGATGCACAGGTTGAAAAGATCACCATCCCCACCGATGCGGAGGCTGTTGCGCGCGGAGAACATTGGGTGATGGCAGAATGCATCGGCTGCCATGGCCATGACCTTTCGGGCGGTCCATTCTTCGCTGCGCCTTTCGGGTATATTGATGCCAAGAATTTGACATCAGGCAAAGGCGGAGTTGGCAGCGAATTCACAGATGAGGACTGGATCCGTGCGCTTCGTCATGGTGTCGGTTCAGAAGGAGATAGTCTGTTGATCATGCCTGCGCAATTTTTCAGGCATTTCAGTGATGAAGACCTTGGCGAGATTATCGCATACTTAAAAACCCTGCCGCCGATTGATAATGAGACGCGTGAACCCAGTTTCAACCCGCTTGGTAAGGCGCTGATGGGCGCAGGTGTGTTTGGCGACAGTGTCGTAGTTGCCGAATATCTTCTCGACAACCCACTGGAGAATGTTTCATACCCGCCCGCAGGAGTCACTGCTGAATATGGCGAGTACCTCGTCAATGTGAGTGGATGCCGCGATTGCCACGGCCCAGCACTCTCTGGCGGAAAAAGCGCTGATCCCTCGGCGATCAATGCACCCAACCTGACCCCGGGCGGTGAACTGGTCGCATGGGAAGAAGCGGATTTCATCAAAGCCATCCGCGAAGGCGAAGCCAAGAGCGGACATAAATTGGATCCCGCACAAATGCCGTGGGAACACTACAAGTTCTTCTCTGACGATGAATTGAAAGCATTGTGGGCGTATCTGCAATCGCTGCCCAAGTTGGCGACAACACTTCCATAATCGATCAAGACCCTGCCTAAATGGCAGGGTCTTTTTTATATTGTGCAACGGTTCCTACGGAGTGAGACAGTCTGTCGCCAAATCCAACGCGTGAATGGCAGTTACCCAAGCCACCGCCATCTTGTCATAGCCATTCGTGTTGGGATGATAGAGAGTCATGAAATCGTCTTTGACCAAAATATCGCGCATATCAACGACTGAAACCTGCGGACCCTTCGCCGCAACGACATTTGGGATCGCATCGTTATAAATTTTTTGGTCCACTTCGGAGCCCCAGCGCGTGGGAATGATCTGCGCCACGATCACATGCGTATTTGGCAGGCGCGTCAGAATGTCATCGAGCAGTACTGAAAGATTATCGCGGACATAAATCCCGTTCCCATGCCGAAGGTCATTCGACCCGATGTGCAGCAGAATCACATCAGGCTGGTAGGTTTCAAGCCAGCCATCCATATCAATGGCCTCCTTGATATTGGTGATCCTCCAGCCTGGGTGCCCCTCGTTATCGGGATCTGCAAGAATCGCCTCCCCGCTCCTTTGTGAGCCGACGAAATCAAACGCGTATTTATCATTTGTCAGTAGGGCGCTCAGTCTTTTGCGATAGCCGCCGCGGTCTGGATCCCCTTCGCCGTAGGTGATGGAATCACCAAGCGGCATAATCCTCAAACTGGTTTGCGCATCACCACATGACGGGGTAGCTGTCTCTGTCGAAACAGGAACAGGACTCAGGGTGAGAGTGATCGGCTGTTCCGTCTCAAATAAAGGGATCGGGGTGTAGGAATCCACTACAGAGCGGGTGCAGGCAGCAAGGAAAATGGTCAGGGTCAGAAAGCGGGTGACGAAGCGTTTCATCGAGTGGTAGTTTACCAAATAGTCCTACCTTTGTATGGTTACGAAAAGTAAAAAAGCGGATGATAATACCGCATCGCTATCTGTGATTCATTTTATTTATGGAGGTAGTTCCAATGCCTGAAAGTATGCAATTATTGAAATGCCCCGCCTGCGGCGGCCCGCTCGCTCCGCCGACTGGTGAAAGCACCATGAGCTGCCCATACTGCAAAAGCTCAGTGGTTGTTCCCGAAAGCCTGCGTATGCAAAAGAAAACCGCCAGCGCTCCACAAACCGATATTTTTTCAGGCATCGATACGAATGCCATGGTCGGTTTTGGCACGCAATGGGGCGAGGTCGTGCAACTGGCACAAAATGGGAACAAGGCGGAAGCTGTAAAAAAATACATGGCGCTGACAGGCAACAATGAGTCCTCGGCGACTTATACCGTGGATCATCTCGCACGTTCGCAATTTGTCCAATCCAGCACACAAAGCGTCCAACAAATGTACGCGCCGATGATGGCTCAGGCCAACGAAACCGTCAAAAGCGTCACACGCATGTCGATGTGGATCGGATGCGGCGTCACGGCCTTTGTCATGTTCATTATCCTCATCACCATGCTCCCAGTCTTGATCGGCGTGTTCGCCAGCCTGACAACACTCTTCAAATAGCAAAACCCACATGGAGATAAAATGATGAAACAATGTCCGAAATGCAACTCTGACGAGATCATTTCCCAACTCAATGTTCGCGGCGGAGAGGGTCACCCATCCTACGTCAGCGTCATTGAGCCTGACCCTGAAAAGAAACCTTTTGTGTGGATTCCCAAAAGTGAGCAAAGCCATTTCCGCGCCGATGTTTGCGGTGCATGCGGCTACACCGAGTTCTATGCCGAGAATTACAAAGCGCTGAACGAGGGGCGCAAAAAAGGATTCCGAAGCCAGTAGTAGATGAAACCCACGCTTCACACTATAGCCGACGCCTGCTCCATCGCCCCAGACATTCTCCACCCCTTATCAAAAAACATATCTCACCTACAGATTTTTTTTCGAGGTGAGATATGTTTTTATGTTGATTTTGCTGTTATCAGCGTTCATCTGCGTCCAAATAGCGGTTGTTATTTCCTCCCAAAAACAAGCCCTGGAATTAGCATCGGTGTTTTGCGTTTGTAGCTTGCATAAGCTTCGCCAAAATCGCGCAGGAGCTTTCTTTCTTCGAAATAAGCGCCGATCAAAATATAAAACGTTGCGCCGATGTAAACCGTGAGCGAATTCTGTGAGGCAGACGGTGTAAGCCAAACGAACAGCAGACTGAACGTATAAAGTGGATGACGCACGATCCGATACAGTCCGCGTGTGACCAGGTCGCCAGATTTCTCCTTTTCAAATAACTGACGCAGCCCAACGAAAGAAAGCGAGTCTGTTTGCAGAAAAGCGATCAACAGCAGCAGCATGGCGAATAATTGTCCGCCGAACATCACCAAATTCCACGGGGAAGGCACTTGGTACACCGCTTGATCTGGCAAAGTCCGCATCAAATACAGGATCGGCGCAAAACTGACGACGGCGAAAATGTTGTAGGCAAGGCGGTAAAAGTCCGCGCCGCCCGCTTTCAGGGAGATCATCCCTTTGACGAAATGCGAGGCGAGAAATGAATGTACAACTCCCCAAAGGGTCATTGCAAGCAGAAGAATGAAAATGCTCATTTTATTTTGTCCTTTAATGCATAGTGACGACCTGAGGTCGTCACTATTTACATTATTCATATCCTTGCGAGGGCGTTCTTGGAAAACCGTCCTCCGGCTACACTGCACAAAAGAAAGTACGTGCGGATCTGCTCAAGATGAAGATTTACTCCGCGCCAAAAGCAGGGAGCTCGATGGCCTCATCGCCGGATTGAATCAGATAGTACGGTTTCCAGGCCACACCGAAGAGGTTGACGTAAATATCCGTCTTCTTGGGTTTGATCGCTACTTCACTGATCTCGTTAACCAAACTTCCCCAGCGGTTATTGATCTCGGTGGTCATGTCATCGCGTTCGCGCATCAGGGCGCTTAAGTCTTTTTTGAATTGAGCAATGGCGTCTTCCGATTCTTCAACTTCGGCCTTGGCATTTTGGGCAAGACGGTGCTTCGTGAATTGCGTTGAAACGCTCTTCTTGCGCCCAAAACCAACCAAACCCGCCCCGAGTTCAAGCAGGTTCGCACCTGATTCCATGTTGCGATTGGTCAGGTCCGCCTGATCTTCGCGGAGTTCACGTTCTTCCTTCGCGAGTTTATCTTGCAGCGAGTTGATCTTCTTTTCAATGGCAGCGGTCTTCTTGGAAATCTCGGCATCGCGCGCTTCACGCGCGGAATCTGCACAGGCTTTCATGAATTCAGCCTGACTGACATCGGGACCGCCAAACACTTTCAATTTAACGTTGGCGCGCGCAGTGACCTCGGAACTACGGAAGACCCAATCGGTGAAATCTTTTTGCAGGGCAGTCATCAATTTCGAGTCGTTGAGCGGCGAGTCTATGGTGCCGAAGCGGGCCGAGGCAACAGGCATGGATTCGACCTTGTCCAATGAAGGGCCGCCGTAGGAAAATTCATCCCAGCGGACAATACCGCGGCGATCCAATACGTCAACGAGTGCGGCGCGGGTAATTTCCGAGTCCACGCCATATTTGCGGTCGAGCAGGCGAACCTGCGCGGAAGCCAGCAGGGATGGGCGATACACGATTCCCTGGATCATGGCTTGCGGGGGCATGGCGCGCCGTGCAGATTGAAACGCTTCGGGCAAGCTGTAATTTTGCGGAAGGAAGTATTCGCGAATGCCTGCGGGGAGAGAAGGTTTGGTGGAAGTTCCGTTGGTAGTTTGCGGTTGACGGTTGTTGGTTGCAGGCTGTGGGGTGAAAGGTTGGAAGGCTGCAGGTTGAACGTTGGCAGGTTGTGATGATGGAATCGATACAGGCTGGAACGATTCAACAGAAGGCTGAGGCGCTGACTCTCTCCTCGAAACAGGAGCAGGTGTAGGTGAAGTCTGACGCGTTGAATCAGCGTCTGCCAGAAGGTTGAGATCAGGAATCTGTGTTCGGGTCATGGGACCCGCGAGAAAATTCATCGCCCAACGGGTTTGCATGAGCACAGGCATTTTCTCGTGTACGTTGTGCATCACAAAGACGCGCTTGCCGAGGGAGGAAATGAGTTTGTCCATGGCGGCGCGGGGAATGCCGCCTGCGGCGCTTTCGAGGCCATCGAGCAGTCGATTCTTGTCACGCTCAGTTTGAAGTTTGCCAATGAACCACGTGCCCGTATTCGAGAGGGCTTTGTAATCCATGTCCACGGGGTTTTGAGTGGCGAGCAAAAGGCCGAGGCCGAAGGCGCGTGCTTGTTTCAACATGCGCAGCAGCGGACCTTTTGAAGGCGGCACAGCGGTGGGCGGAAGATAGCCGTAGATCTCATCCATGTAAAGCAAGGCGCGCAGAGAAGATGAACCTTTTTGGGTACGCATCCATGTTTCAACGGCGGAGAGCAGCAACGTGACAAAGAACATGCGCTCGCCATCAGAAAGATGCGCAAGGTAGAAAATGCTATGGCGTGGTTTGCCATCGGGCATGAACAACAATTTTTGTACGTCAAGCGACTCGCCTTCACGCCAGGTTTCGAACGCAGGCGCGGCGAGGATGTTGTTCAAGACCATCGCAAGTTCCATGCGGTCTTTGGGCGGGAAGAATGTGTCAACAGGAAATGCGCCGAGGTTTTGGAACGGCGGGGTTTGTGTTTGCAGGATCAATTCAGTGAGATCGAGATCGTTGCCTTCGCTCCAATGCGCTTCAAAAATATTGGAAAGCAGAATGTGTTCACGCGAGCGAAGCGGATCGAGATCGTTCATGCCAACAAGCCCAAGCAAGGCGGTGACGGTGCTGGAAATTCGTTCACGCAGGACCTCGCGGTTGCTCTCCCAATCCAAGCCTGGTGCGGCGAGTGAAGAGAGTACGCTGACAGGAATACCCGAGTCAGAGCCTGGGGTGTAGATGGCAAATTGTGCGGCGTTTTTTAGAGCCAACAATCGGTCTGGGCCAATGCCCCATTCATTCAATCCGTTACGCCATGAGGAAGCGGCTTCGTTGGCGATCTCTTCCATCGATTTGCCCGTACGGCGTTCCATTTCAGGGTCGATCCACGGTTGGAAATCCTGCGGAAGCAGATCGGGGAAATGTAAAAGCAAATTGGTCAGATCGCCTTTGGGATCAATAATGATGGCAGGTATGTTTTGAAGTGCAGCTTCTTCAAGCAGGGCAACGCACAAACCCGTTTTACCTGAACCTGTCATGCCTGTTACAACGGCGTGAGTGGTCAAGTCTGCGGGGTCATATTCAACGGTGGTGGTTGTAGGCTTGGCGGTCTTTGCATCCACCAAACGGCCAAGGTAAAAATTCGAGTCTGCCATGAGGGATCTCCATAAATTCATTATAGACTCCAAAGGTTTACAAAATCCCCATGGGGGAAACCTTAGAGCCTTTCTTTAGAACGTACGTGCTAGGTGTAAATTTACTCTATTTTATACCAAAGTGCAACTTAAAAAACGACCATCGTTTTCGATCGTCGAATCAAGCAGAATTAAAAACCTCAAAGCCATCGACTTCGAAAGCATATGAGTGAAATTAAGGTAAAATATGAACCACCGGGGCGATGGCGGAATCGGCAGACGCAACGGACTTAAAATCCGTCGGTAGTGATACCGTGAGGGTTCGACCCCCTCTCGCCCCACAAAAAATGTCATTGCGTAGAACTTGAGAATCCTCAAAGCACGCAATGACAGTTTCGTCTAAAGCAGAGAGAGGATCATGTTTTTTACCCGTCTACAGCTTGAAGAGATAGAAGATAAAAGCCTTGCCTCGTATGGAATGCGGAGCAAAGACTCAAAGGGCCGCGCCTATCTGGATAGCGAACCAGATTACCGCACGTCCTTTCAGCGCGACCGTGACCGCATCCTGCACACCACCGCATTCCGCAGACTGGAATACAAGACACAGGTCTTTATCAATTTCGAAGGCGACTACTTCCGCACCCGCCTCACCCACACGCTGGAAGTTGCCCAGATCGGTCGGACATTGGCCCGCGCTTTGGGAGCGAACGAAGACCTGGTCGAGACCATCTGTCTGGCGCACGACCTCGGTCACTCGCCATTTGGGCATTCAGGCGAGATCGCGCTGGCAAGATTAATGAAGGAAGTCGGCGGGTTCGACCATAACAAACAATCCCTGCGCATCGTGACCGAACTCGAACAGCGGTATCCTGAATTCCCTGGCTTGAATCTAACCTGGGAAGTGCGCGAGGGCATGGTCAAACATGAATCGGAATATGACATTTCCGATGCCCGCGATTTCAGCCCTGACCTGCGCGGAAACCTGGAAACCCAGATCGCCAACGTCGCCGATGAACTTGCCTACACGACACATGACCTTGATGATGGCCTGCGCTCGGGCATGATTACCCCACAGATACTCGAAGGGATTTCCCTGTGGGAGATCCTGCGTGAGACCTACAAGTGGCAGGGACACATCCTCAGCGAAATGGAACGTCATCGCATGATCCGTCAACTGGTTGGACTGATGGTCACAGATATGCTGCAAGCCACAGACGTCCGCATCAAAGACAGCAAGGTGAAAACCGCGCTGGATATTCAAAAGCTCAAACACAACATCATCGGCTACAGCGAAGAAATGCAGCGTCGCAACCGGGAATTGAAAGACCTGCTTTATAAAAAACTCTACCGCCATTACCGTGTTGTGCGCATGCAAACCAAGGCGGAGCGTGTCATTTCCGAGTTGTTCCATGCCTATCAGGCAGAGCCGTCGATGCTGCCCGATCATGTCCAATTCTTCATCGAAAAGCGCGGACTCGAACGCACCATCTGCGATTACATTGCAGGCATGACCGACCGCTATGCCGTTGAAGAACATCAAAAGCTGTTCAACCCCTCTGAAAAGCCTTAACTTTTCAATCAAGGGGGAACAAAGTATTTTTTTCCTTCCTTCACATCCAATATAACAATTTCAGAAAGGAGCGATTTATATGTCACATACCAACTACCTTACCCCCGAAGGCGAAGCAAAGCTTACTGCCGAATTACAGGAACTCAAGGGAGCAAAGCGCGAGGAACTTTCCCAGCGCCTGCGCTCGGCCATTCAAATGGGCGATCTTTCGGAAAACGCCGATTACCACAAAGCCAAGGAGGATCAGGGCTTTCTTGAGGGCCGCATTCAAGAACTCGAATCCATTCTGAGGAGCGCCGTTATTATCGATAGCTCACAGGTCAGGGATGTGGTCTCGATCGGTTCACGCGTGACGATTCAGGAAGCCGATTTTGACCCTGAGACCTATCACCTGGTCGGCGCCACCGAAGCCGATCCGCGCAACGGAAGGATCTCGCACGAATCCCCCATCGGCCGCGCATTGATGGATAAAAAGGTCGGTCAGATCGCCGAGGCGGAGACTCCCGGCGGGAAGATCAAATTCAAGATCATCAGCATCGAGTAGTCGATCACGAAAAAGCGAGATTGGTTCTCGCAAGAACAGTGTTAACCAAAAAGCCGCTTCCAAAATGGAAGCGGCTTTTTATTTTTATTGATTTATCCCTGTCGCGGCCAGATCGCCAACTCAAGGGTGATGCGCTCGAAGTAGCTGTCTGATGGTTGCGGGCCGTGACCATATTCAAGGTCAACAACGGTTGCAAGAAGCTGCAGGGTGGCAGTCTCCAACAGCACCTGAGCCTGCGGCTCGACGAGGATCAACTCACCCTTAGGTTCGAGGCGGGCACGAATCGCCGGGTCATTGAACGCATGCTGAGACATCAATACTTTTGTGGCGGTCTTGATATCGTTCTTGTCGAAGAGCCAGATCTCAAGCGCAGTGACCTTCTTAGGTTCGCCCACGCCGATGGCTTCTGAAACACCGACGCCATACTCACCCATAAATTCGCCAGCCTGTGTATCGATGCTGAATGATTCATCATACAGGTCATCGCCAAGCACATACGTGGTCATGGTTTGGGTAATGGGTGGAGCCAGACCAAGCTGTTCGAAATTGGTTTTCTCAGCGCTGCGGCTAAGTTCAGCAGCCTGCATCGTGGGGGTCACTTCGCCGCTGCCGCGTTTGCCCAATAACCGATACAAATACCAACCGCCATATCCTAGTAAGCCTAAAAGTACGAGACCACCAACAGCCAAAGTGATCGTCTTAACGAGCGTGGAGCCGCTTCCCGGATTCGTCGGCGGCAAAGCCCCTGATTCAAGAATCTTCTTGATCGTTTCGCCATAGACTTTGATCGTGTTGGGATCCAGTTTACCTGGATTGGCCTGAATACTCGCGAACGCCTGCTGGGCACCTGCCCCCAGATTAAACCAGCGCTGAATGGCAAGGTCTGGATTTGGGTCAATCCGATAGGAGTCGATCGCCATGCGCAGGTAATCTTCCTGTAAGTCTGCGCGCAGAGAGTCTGGTGTTGTATTAATGTACTCCGTGGGCCAGATCACCCACCCGACCAGCAATCCTAAAACCAATCCGCCAACAAACAAAGCGATTGGAAGGGCGGGCAGTTTTTTTAGAAACGCAACAACAAACTGCATGTGAGGCTCCTTGTTTGATGATATTTATGCAATTATACATCCAATTTTTCATGCCCACATATCAGAATGGTTACCGCGTTTCCATTAAATAAAGGATGCGTTCCGAATCCCGCACGACCTCAGATTTGTGGATAGTGAAGCAGGTGGAAAAAGCCTTTTCGAAACCCTCACGGGTGTAATTCGGGAAAATATCCTCGCGCGAGGTGAGTAATTTCTGAACCTGCGAATCAGATTTGGGGACGAATTCGATGACAAGCCATTTGGAACGCGCCGCAAAAAATGACGCCAATTGGGACAGCGGCACATTATTCGAGATGGCGAGATGATGAATGACCGCCAGCGCCAGCGCCATATCCACAGGGCCGCGCGCACCGAAAGAATCGCGCTCGGTATGGTCCCAACCCAGCGATGGACTGGGGTTAGTCAGATCCAAAACCAACGGCAGGATGTTCTGTTCCTTTTTCGATTTCACCGTCCGATAATTTTGTTCCACTGCGGCGGGGTCAATATCAAATGAAACCGTAAACGCATCCGATGATGCCGCTTCGCGGCTGAACACACCTGTGTTTCCGCCCAGATCCCAAACCAGCGCGGGCTTTTTTTCAAGTGACCATTCGCGCACAAGTTGTTTCTTGTGTTCAAACGCGCCATCGGTGTAATTTGTATTCTCGTAATAGTCGCCCCACTCCGTCCCCGCAGGCTTCCATGTCAACTTTTTTATAGCGGCTTCAAGGCTTTCGATCAAGCCAATCATTGCCTGCTGATTCACTCGCATTGCGCCTTTGCGCGGCTCGATCGCCTTGTCAGAATAACGCTTTTGCGCGCTGGCATGAACATGGATATGCGTGAGCAAACCAAAATTAAATTTTGTTTTTGCTGGTAAAAGTTTACTGGCCAGGTCAAGCGGCACACCATCGATATACACGCGCATCAACTGACTCAGGCGCACATCACAATAAGCCATCAAGGCAAGCGGCGCGAGAAAATGCTGGCAAAACTGACGATACGCCACCCACGGCTCACCCTCTTTATAAACTTCAAAAGAAAGTGTGTCGATCAATGTTGCTTTGCCACGCACAAATTGAATGTTATACGCGCTCGCATCCTTCAACGACATTCCCATCTTGATCGCACGTTTGTGAATGGACAAGGTCGCCAGCGCCGCATCTTTCAACTGACTGAATGACCATTCATACGGATAGGAAATGAACGGCACACGCTCTGGCTGGATGACTTTTAAAGCCGCATCGCGCTGCGCGTCCGCTGGGGCCTGATCGGTCTCAACATGCGGAATCAGCAACCCAGCCTTGACCAGCTTATCGTACAGCCCAGAATCCATCAACCGCGCATAATCTTTTTCATAGGCGCGGTTGATCTGTCGGTACAGGATCCCGTTTCTAGTAAACAGGAACCCGCTCGGGTCACGAAAAGAAGCGGAAAGTTTTTCAGTCGCTTGCATCGGCCGAGTCGTTATCCTCTTCTTCCGCTTTTGGCTTGACTCCAAAATATCCCTTGATCTTGCTCCACGAAGCGCGCAGGGCAACACCCAGGCCGAGCAAAGCGGCGATCAAAATTTGAATGATGAAACTCCCGGAGCCCGGGTCGAGATATGGGGGTGGCGTAAAGTGCATTTTCTTCTCCTTCATTCAAATGACAGTCACCTCGCAAAGCGGGTGACTGTCATTTTTTATTCTATCGTTTCAGGCACGATCTCTTCCAGCAGGAAGGATTCGGAACAATTGGTACATTGGGCTTCGCGCTTGTTGGCGATCACCAACAGACCATTACACTTGGGGCACGGAATGGCAAGCGGTTTCTTCCATGAAGTGAAATCGCAATTCGGATAGTTCATACAACCGAAGAACGTGCGTCCCTTGCGGGTCTTGCGCTCAACGAGGTCGCCGTGATCTTTCGGACAAAAGACGCCGATCTTTTCCAGCCAGGGTTCGGTGTAGCGGCATTCAGGGAAGCCGCTGCATGAAATGAATTTCCCGAAGCGCCCGTAGCGGATGACCAATTCCTTCCCACAAGTGGGACAGGCACGGCCAATCGGTTCAGGACCCGATTTGGTGACAGGCATTTCCGCCTGCGCCTTTTTCACGTCAACGGCAAACGGTTCGTAAAACTCGCGAATGGCGTCGGTCCACAACATCTCGCCTGAGGCGATCTTGTCAAGATCCTCCTCCATATGCGCGGTGAAATTGAAATCCACCACTTCGGGAAAGTATTGCACCATCAAGTCATTGACTTGCAAGCCGGTATCCGTTGGGATCAATCGCTTCTCGACGCGCTCCACATAACCACGCTGTTGAATGGTGGAGATCGTCGGCGCATACGTCGACGGACGTCCGATTCCATTTTCTTCAAGCGCCTGCACGAGGGAGGCTTCTGAAAAGCGCGGAGGCGGCTGGGTGAAGTGTTGCTCGGGAATGAGCCGCACCAATTCCTGCTCCTGTCCCTCGGCGATACCAGCGGGAATTTTAACGTTCTCTTCGTCTTCTTCCGTTTTCACGTCTTCATTTTTGGCTTCTTCATATACGACCAAAAAGCCGGGGAACTTCACTGCAGAACCGGAAGCGCGCAAAAGATATTCATGCTCCGCCGTCTTCCCTGTCACTTCCACCTGCAAGGTATCGAACACAGCCGATTCCATTTGTGAAGCCACAAAACGCTGCCAGATCAAACGGTACAACTTGAACATGGCCGGGTCGAGGTATTCTTTTACTTTTTCAGGGTCACGCATGGCAGAGGTCGGACGAATGGCCTCATGTGCCTCCTGCGCGCCCGCAGACTTGGTCTTATAAATGGGCGCTTCAGCAGGCAGATAATCCTTGCCATATTTTCCCGTCACATATTCACGCGCTTCGCTTTGCGCGATGGTGGAGACATTCATCGAGTCGGTACGCATGTAGGTGATCAAACCCGTCGTACCGCCTTCGCCTACATCCTGGCCTTCGTATAATCCCTGCGCCAGCCCCATCGTGCGCTTGGCAGTGAAGCCAAGTTTGCGTGAGGCTTCCTGCTGTAAAGTGGATGTTGTAAACGGCGCGGATGGTTTCCGCCTGCGCTCGCCCCGTTTGACTTTCGTCACCGCATACGCGGCGGTTTCCATGTCGATCAGAATCGGTTTGACCGTCTCTTCATTTGGAAGTTCCGGTTCTTTGTCGTCAACGCGCACCAGTTTGGCAAGGAAGGAGGACTTTGCACTCCCATGCTTTAACTCAGCGTGAATTGACCAATACTCAACGGGTTTGAACTCATCGATCTCTCGTTCACGTTCGACGATGAGCCTGAGAGCCACCGATTGCACGCGCCCCGCTGACAGACGTCCGCGCACCTTCTCCCATAAAATGGGACTGATGCTGTAACCCACCAGACGGTCCAACACGCGGCGTGCCTGTTGGGCATTGACCAGGTCCATGTTGATCTCACGCGGATTCGCAAACGCTTCCGCCACGGCAGGCGCGGTAATTTCATGGAAGACCACGCGTTTAGCGCGCTCCATATCGATCTGCGCGGCTTCCGCCAAATGCCAGGAAATCGATTCGCCTTCACGGTCAGGATCTGTTGCGAGATAGATCTCCTCGGCGGTTGAAGCGAGTTTCTTGATCTCCTTGACCACATCCTTCTTTTCATTTGGAACGCGATACTTCGGCTCGAAATTATTATCCACATCCACAGACAACTGCGATTTGAGCAGGTCACGCACATGTCCCACCGATGCGCGGACTGTATATCCCTTGCCAAGAAAACGCCCAACGGTCTTTGCCTTTGCGGGCGATTCGACGATCACCAATTTTCCATCGCGCACAACCACCTTCGCGGGGCGCGGGGGCGCGACCATATCCGCGTGGGCGTCGGTCCTTCCCATGCGATAGAGTTTTGTGCCGCATTCAGGGCACACCCCCGTTGTAACAGGAGAACCCTTTGCGTTGAATCCCGCAACTGGGTCTTTTATCTCCCGTTTTGTCTTGCACTTCATACAATAAGCTTCCATCGATCCTCCACGCAAAAATGCGTCTGTTTGTCAAAGCCTGGTTTCTTCCATGCTGGAGACGCATTCTACGCAATTTTCCGAAATATATCAAATGCAATTTTTGAAGGGCAAATTTCCCAAGCCTCAAAAATCGAAAAATCCCCATAAAACTTGAAATGCAGGAGCGATCTCCTGCATTTTTTATTACAAGTATTTTTCCTGATTGTGCTTCTTCAAATGCCCAACCACGTCTTTTACTTTTTGCGCATGATCGGTCTTGCAGATCATCACCACATCTCCGCCATCCACAATGACCATGTTTTCCACACCGATGGTCACGATCAAACGGTCACCATTACCGCCATAAACAAGCGTATTGTAAGTTTCATGTGCCAGATGCAGGCTGCTATTCGTTGAAATATTGCCATTCATATCGGGCAAAAGCACTTCAAACAGCGAAGACCACATCCCCACGTCACTCCAGCCCAACCCACCCGCAGGAAGAACCGCCACTCGTTCGGCGTGCTCCATAATACCGTAATCCACTGTTTCTGTCTTGAGGGTGTGCCAGTTCTCATCCAGAATCGCATTCTGTTGGTCGGTATCCCAGGCGGCCGCGATCTTCTTCAGTACTGCACTTAATTCAGACATCTGCTTGTCGATCTCGCCTAGGATCGTATCAGCACGCCAGATAAACATCCCGCTGTTCCACGAATGGTCGCCGGTATGGAGCAGTTTCTGTGCGGTAAGCTCATCGGGTTTTTCCACAAAACGCTTTACATTGTATGCAGGATATTTGTATTCGCCGTTCAACGGCTCGCCCTGCTGAATATAGCCATACGCTGTGGAAGGCTGGGTCGGTGTGATTCCCAACGTTACCAGATATCCATTTCCCGCCACATCGAACGCAGCATTGAGCAAATAGTGGAACAGGTCGCGGTTGCGGATAAAGTGATCCGACGGCAGGATCGCCATCCGTGCTTCAGGGTCACGCTTGTGTAAAACCGCCGCCGCCAGACCAACCACCGAAGCGGTTCCACGCGGCGCAGGCTCGATGATGTAATTTTCTTCGGGAATTTCAGGAGCCTGCAAGCGCATTTCGCGCGCCTGCTCCTCCACCGTCACCACCAGAATGCGTTCATACGGAAACATATTCTTCAAACGTGTTACCGTGCTTTGAAATAAAGTTTCCTGACCAAGTAACGGCAATAATTGCTTCGGGCGTTCTTTTCTCGAAATAGGCCAAAGGCGAGTGCCGCCTCCGCCAGCCATGATCACTGCATATGTATGTTCCATATTTTTTCGGGCGTTTCAAATCACATGCTATTTCTAATTTGTGCTGTGCAATTCGAAACGATGCTCCTCAAGTTTTATATTCTGATTGCGATTCGCGCACAGATACGTAATTCATACCACCTACCTGGCGCACCATGCCTTTCAACTCCATGAGCGCCAGTGTAGCAGAAACTCTCTCAATGGGCAAATCAGTTTGATTGCGGATCTCATCCACGTGCAAAGGTTCCCCGCCAAGGACGTTCAACAAACGCGCCTCGGTCTCATCGGCTGGCAGCATCTTTCGCGCGGTCTTGTGCTCACCGATGCGGGTGATATCCAAAGCCTGCATCAGGTCGTTTGCACTCAGCAGAGGCTGTGCCCCATTTTGGATCAGCTTGTTCGTGCCCTTGCTTTGCGGGGCAAGAATACTGCCTGGCACGGCAAAGATCTCGCGTCCCTGCTCGGCGGCAAATTCGGCAGTGATCAATGCACCACTGGTCTCCCCCGCTTCGATGACAACCACCGCCAATGACAACCCAGAAATGATCCGATTGCGCGGTGGAAAATTGGAAGCATCCGGCGGCGTGCCGGGCGCATAATCGCTGATGACCGCGCCGCGTTCCATCATTTGCTCGGCGAGCTTTTGATGCTCGGGCGGATAGATCTTGTCTACGCCGCTGCCTAAAATACCGATGGTTCTTCCGCCTGCCTTCAATGCAGTTTGATGCGCGATTGCATCCACACCGCGGGCGAGTCCGCTCACTACGGTGATGCCGTTTGCGGCAAGAAAGGATGAAATTTCCTCGGTCACCTGCCGCCCATATGGGGTGACACGCCGTGTGCCGACGATGGCCACCGCAAACAAGTCATCGGGCAGATATTCACCGCGAATATATAAGACGGGCGGCGGCTGGTCAATTTCTTTTAATCGGGATGGATATTGCTCGTCCTGCCATGTCAGGATTTTGATCCCCTGCGATTCGATCTTGTTCCAGATTTGATCGAGGTCTACTTTTTGACGCGCTGCGAGGACACGCTCGATCACTTTCGCACCCAGGCCTGCTTCAGCCAAACCAGCAGGATCAGCACCCCAGGCAGATTCGAGGTCGCCGAAATATGCGACCAATCCCTGCATTCGTACTGCGCCAATACCCTTGATCAGATTGAAGCCGACCCAGTATTTTCTATCGTCCATTTGTTCCCCGTAACAGTCCTGCTCTTACAATCCCTCGAGCAGGTGAACTTTCAGTATTCGCCGACCCATATCCAGGTCCAGAATGACCGAGGGAATTGCGGGCAGGAGAATCTCCTTGCCAGATTCATCCCTGACGATGTAAACGTCGTTGGCGCCCGTTTCCAATATCTCTTCGAGTTTGCCAAGCGGATTTCCGCCATCGTCAATTACATCCAGCCCGATCATTTCGTATTGATAGTATTTGCCCTCAGGCAGCGGAGGAACTTCGGATGCTTTGACATACACCCACTGATTGCGAAATCGGCCGACATCTTCGGGCGTTTCGATCCCGCGAAATTTGACGAGCACCCCATCGCCATGCTCGCGGACGCCGCCAAAAGTTTCGGGGCGATGTTTATCGCCGATAAATATTTGGCGCCCCGATTTGATGCGGTCGGGGAAATCGGTATGCAGATCCATGATGATCTCGCCGTGAATGCCATGCGGACGGCGCAGGTAGCCGATCACCAAATACACAGGCTCGCCCGCGGGCGAGCCTGATTCAGATTGTGTTGTAGATCTTTGCTTCGCCGTCATTGGGGTTCCATGACATCCAGTGTGGCTTGTTTGCCAGAGCGCTCAGCCGCCACCTTCAACAGGGTGCGGATGGAATTCGCCACTTTGCCGCTTTTGCCGATCACACGTCCCATGTCATCTTTCGAGACGCTGAGCTCAATGCGGACACGGGAACCGCCTCCGCTTTCGCGCACCTGCACATCTTCAGGGTGATCAACGAGGGATTTGGCAATATATTCGATCAGTTCTTTCATTATATTTACCTGCCTTGATAAAAAAATAACCACAGAGCTCAAACACTTATCCTGACGGACAGTGCTGGAAAGCACAAAAAAGATTTTTACAACGTCTTCTCTGTGGCATCCATGCGCCCTGTGGTTACCTGCTCTTTGGGAAAGCTTTAGTCTTTGCGGGTCTTGACGGGGGCTGCGCGCTTGGTCTGGGCTTCAGCCGCTTCAGCGACGAGCGCCTCGAGGGCTTCACCCTTCTTCAAACGCTCAAAACGAGCCTGGGTGCCGGATGCCTTGAAAACCTGGGCAACAGATTCTGTGGGCAGGGCGCCGTTCTTCATCCAGTGGAAGATGCGATCTTCCTTGAGATTGATCGTGGCGGGGTTGGTGCGCGGATTGTACACGCCCAAAATTTCCAAAAAGCGACCATCGCGGGGGGATTCCTTGTCCGCAGCGACGATGCGGTACGTGGGTTGGCCTTTGAGACCAATACGACGTAAACGAAGACGAACCATGTTTTACTTACTCCTTTAGAATGTTTGATACCCATCAGGGCACGTTGTGTCTCAGACAGGCAGAGTGCGCTTGCGAGCTGAAAACACAGGGGCATATTTTACCAGAGAAAACGATTTTTGCTTTTTTCCAATGAATAGCCTGTAATAAAAGAAAGACTCCCTCGGGTTGGGAGTCTTAGAACTACTTGTCGGGGTGGAGAGATTTGAACTCTCGACCTCACGGACCCGAACCGTGCGCTCTACCGGTCTGAGCCACACCCCGAAAGCGTACGCATTATACCATTGAGGTTTGTTTTGCCAATATGTAATTTCAATTTGCCCGGGGTGGTTTTACACCAAACCAAAGATTACGTGGCTTGGGTTCACCAGCAGCATGGGCACCTGCAGGTTGAATTGCGGTAGAAACGGGTTGGTGATCTCAACGTCATAAACAGAGGCCCACGAAGCGCGCATCACATCCAGGCTTGTACCAAAATCGGTTTGGGTGGAGATTCGCATTTTCCCCTTGAAATTAAACGAGCCGACCATCACATTCGCCAGCTGCATCGTGCGGTTCAATTCAGAGGCGTCGTAATCGAGCGGGTCATGGGTGGGCGGCGCAAGATGAAAGGAATTTACCTGTACGGTAGGGATAAAGATCTCGTTCTGGGAAGAGGTCTTCGGCGCCCCACCGCTGAAGGAAATCACCTGCGCCCCGTGAAGATGAATATAATTTGGAACCCCCTGAGTCCGAAGCCAGATACTCACACGCACATTTTCCTTCGCGACCACATCCCCACGCACCAACATGGAATTGGTGTACACCATTACAGTTGCAATTTTCTCATCGTATGCAAGTGCCTTCATTGTTAGCTCCTTTAGTAACGATCAAATTATACAACACCCTTCCACGAGCCTGTATGAACGTTTATACTCCAAGCCTCACAACTTTTATATGACACTTGACACATCGAACACCAAACGCTGGATCGTCCCGCCTCCCATCACGCCTGAGGCTGATTCTGCTTTATATGTATTTCCGCCCATTTTGCGGCAGATCCTTTTCAACCGCGGCTACGCAACCGAGGCCGAGGCGCGCGCCTACCTGAATGCCAAACCCGATTTCGACAACGATCCATTTCAAATGACCGGGATGCGCACGGCGATCGAACGCATCCAAACCGCCATTGACAAGCATGAACCCATCGCCATTTATGGTGATTACGACGTAGACGGTGTCACCGCCACTGCTTTGCTCGTTCAGGCGCTCGAATACTTAAATGCCGATGTGCGCGGCTATATCCCCAACCGCTTTGAAGAAGGCTACGGTCTCAACAACGAGGCGATGGATAAACTAAAAGCGGACAACGTGAAACTGGTCATCTCCGTAGACTGCGGCATTCGCTCCCCAAATGAGGCGCTTCATGCTCTAACCCTCGGCCTGGATCTGATTATCAGTGACCATCATCACCCCGCAGAAGGCGACCTGCCCTCTGCGCTGGCCGTCATCAACCCCAAACAACATGGCGATCTTTATCCCGATAAAGACCTGGCTGGCGTGGGAATTGCCTACAAAATAGCGGAAGCGCTTTTCAGCATTCAAGGCAAACCATTGTCGGCACATCTCGATTCCCTGCTGGATCTGGTTGCCTTGGGCACCGTGGCAGACCTGGCTCCGCTCGTTGGTGAAAATCGTATGTTGGTGCGCAGAGGGCTCAGGCAAATGAAACAAACCCTGAGGCAGGGATTGTTCTCACTTGCCGCTGTTTCGGCAGTGAAGCTGGAAAAGGTTAATGCAGGGCATATCGGCTTCTCGCTGGGTCCACGCTTGAATGCGGCGGGTAGATTAAAAGAAGCGCTGGCCGCCTTCGAGCTGCTGACGACAAAGGATGTCTTCCGCGCAGGCGAACTCGCGCAAACACTGGACTTGCAAAACCGCGAACGTCAACGCATTACCCGTGAAATTCAAAGCCGCGCCGAAGAAATGGCAATGAATGATGACCCGAATGCCTTTCTACTTTTTGCCGCGCATGAAGATTTCAACTCGGGCGTGGTCGGACTCGCCGCCTCGCGTCTGACGGAAACCTATTACCGCCCATCCATCGTAGCCTTTAAAGGTGCAGAGGAAACACGCGGCTCGTGTCGTTCCATCCCTGAGTTTCATATCACCGAAGCGCTGGATCAATGTGCAGACTTGCTTGTTCGGCACGGAGGCCATGCGGCGGCGGCGGGCTTCACCGTGCGGAATGAAAATCTGTCCGAGTTGGTAGCGCGATTAAAAACCATCGCCGCTGATAAACTGTCGAATGAAGACCTCAGGCCCACAGTTACGGCAGATGCGGTCGTCTCGCTTGTGGATGTCCGCCCTGAGTTATTTGAAAAAGCGTTGAAATATCTTGAACCTACGGGGTACGGGAATCCGAATGCGGCATTTGTGGCGCGCAATATCAAGGTGAAGAGTGCGCGCACTGTTGGCTCGGATGCAAAACATCTGAAGCTGATCCTCGAAGACGCAAAAGGCTATACTCACGACGCCATCGGATTCAAGCTTGGCGATTGGCACAAGAAAATGCCGCCGCGTGTTGATATTCTTTTCACTTATGAAGTGAATGAATATAACGGGCGAATCGGTTATCAATTGAATTTGAAGGATATCAAAGAGGCGGGTTCGGGGGAGTAAAACCAAAGGCAGGCAGATTAATTTGGGATGCGGATAAACGCCGACAAAATTCCGTGTTTATCCGCATTCCATTTGTTCTTAAACCGACTCACTCACGGAGTATCAATTCCGGGGTGAGTCGGTTGATTTCTGACAACAGAAATTTTCTTATCCTTTTTGCACAGGCAGTTTCGCATGACGCCACGCAAGCATACCGCCTTGCAGATCAAAAACGGTGTAGCCTTCTTTTGCCAGCAGTTTTGCAGCAGAACTGCTTCGGTTCCCCGAAGCGCACACACAAATGATCTCACGGCCTTGCGGCAGTTCTTTCATACGTTTGCGTAATTCGCCCAGCGGAATCAACTTCGCGCCCGCAATATGCCCCTGTCGAAATTCATCGGGCTGACGCACGTCGACCAATATCGGATGTTTTCCAAATTTCAGCTTTTCGCTTACTTCAACCGCCCCAAGTTTGGGCACTGATGGCCCGAACAAACCAGATAGGAAACCCATTATTTTTCTCCAGAAAAGGGATGTAACAAATTTGTTATATTATTCCACAAATTTGTTTTCGCGTCATCAGGCAGCCAATTCGTCTTTTCGCTCGGGAATGGTAAAGCGATTGATCGTGGTGGCATCTACAAAGCCGGGCAGGAGTTTGTTCATCAAAACCGTTACGCCCCACAACCACGGGATGATCCGCATACGACGTGGACGATGAACAAGACTCACAACCGCATCGGCGACCTGTTCCGCAGTGAGCAGCATGAATTTCGGTGTTTTGGCATTGGTCTTGCGTCTGACGCCGGCACGTTGGGCAAACTCCGTTGCGACTCCGCCGGGATAGATCAGGGAGACATCGATCCCCCACGGTTTGACCTCGCGCCGCAGGGCTTCGGAAAATCCCTGTACGGCATGTTTGGATGCGGCATAAATGGAATACGTAGGTGTGGCCACCAACCCAGCGATGGAACACATATTGATAATGCTGCCAGAACGTTGTTCGATCATGGTCGGCAAAGCCAGCCGCGTGGATTGGATCAACCCCATGACATTCACGTCGAATTGAGCCTGGATATCTTTGAGCGGGTCAAGATTCTCCAGCCAGTCCAAACGGCCAATCCCAGCATTGTTGACCAGCACATCGATACGCCCAAATTTTTTTAGCGTATGCGCGATCATTTCCCGAATATCTGCCAATTTAGAGAGATCGGTCTGCGCTACCAGAGTCTCTGCGCCCGTTCCCATTGCGTTGATCTCCTGAGCAATGGACTGCAATTTGTCCACGCGACGGGCTGCGAGCACAACCTTCGCGCCTTCACGCCCGAATGCACGTGCAGTTGCCTCGCCAATTCCCGACGAAGCGCCAGTAACGATCACAACCTTACCTTTTATATCCAAAGATTCTCCAGTGGGTGATGAATTCAGGGGTTGCCAAATACAGACCTATTACTTCTCTTCTGTCGATTCCAGAAAAAACTCTTCCCCGGAAATGACCTTCGCACCCCGCGCCCCGCAATGCGGACAGGCCACCTCCCGCTGGGCAGGATGATATTTTTGGAAACATACCATGCATTGCTGTTCCGCCGGGATGCGGCGAATGGTCAACTCAACGTGCATAAGGGGACTATCCTTCCATTGCGCGAAAATCTGCCCGTCACTAAACGGAATCAGTTCCCCCACTACAACATGAACCGACACGGGGAGTGTCGGTCTTTGAAGGAGCTGGTCGATGATGGCTGAAAACCGCGGATTTTTTTGCATGGGTCAACGCTGTTTTGAAAAAAAATATGGCGGGGTTGAAGCCGCCCCGATCAATAATGAACACCTCAGGCCGATCTATAAGCCGCATTCTGTCCAATGGCTTGCGCCATCTGTGCAACCATCTCTCTGGGCAGCGCGTCGCCGCGCTGCTCGGTGCAGCCTACCCGGGGCTGGCTCCTCCCACGGTTGGAAGGAGCACGTGCGGAGACGAGCAGTCTCCCATCGTCCACAGACGATTTCGCCCCTGCTTGGCCTTGCTCCCGACGGGGGTTACCTGGCCGCCTGCATTACTGCAAACGCCGGTGGTCTCTTACACCACCTTTTCACCATCACCGTCCGCCCGTAAGGGCGGGGCGGCTGTTTGTTTCTGTGGCCCTTTTCCGGCAGGTTCACGCCTCTCGGCGGTTTCCCGTCCCGGGTGCTATCCGACGTCGTGCTCTATGGAGTGCGGACTTTCCTCGATCCCGACAACGCAGGACCGCGATTGCCCGATCAACCTGAGGTCATTCGATGATACACTCTGGGGGGATGAGAGTCAACCTGAGAAAACTTGATATACGTTGGCAATTCTCCCAAAGGTGGACATTTCATAAAAAGATATTAAAATAGAGACGGATTTCAATTTTTGTTCAAAGGAAACGCTGTGAGCAACTGGCCTGGAAAATTTGTCATTGGTTTGACCGGCAATATCGCAACTGGTAAAAGCGTTGTACGAAAAATGCTCGAACATCTCGGTGCATACACCGTGGATGCAGATGCGTTAACGCATCGCGCTTATGCCAAGGGCGCTCCGGGCTATCAACAGGTGATCGACAGATTTGGCAAATGGCTGATCAACAAAGACGGCGAGATCGACCGCAGCAAACTCGGAAATCTGGTATTCAACGACTCGGAAGCGTTGGCTCAACTGGAAGGCATTGTTCACCCGTTGGTTCGTCAGGCCACCGAAATGCTCATTAAACGGTCGACCCAGAAGGTCATCGTGATCGAAGCGATCAAATTACTCGAAGGCGACCTGCGCAAGGTCTGCGATTCCATTTGGGTAACGAATGCCACAGAAGATATCCAGATCGAAAGATTAATGCGCAAGCGCGGATTGAATCACGATCAGGCAAAAGAGCGCATTCACATGCAATCTGCGCAGAGCGCAAAGGTGGCGGTTGCGAATATCGTCATCACCAACACCGGTTCCTTCGAAAATCTGTGGGGACAAGTCAGCACGGCATGGAAAGAGATTGTCCCTGCCAGCGCGGCAAAAGCCACGGAAACCGAGCAAACTCTCTCGAAAATACCGGTCACAACCAACGGCACATTCACCGTTCAACGCGGCAAGCCGAAACACTCCCCGGCCATTGCCGAATTGATCACACGCCTGAGCAAGGGCAAACGCAATGTCACCGTTGTAGATGTGATGGAAGACTTCGGCGAAAAAGCCTACATGCTCCTGCTGCTTGATGGCAAGATGATCGGCATCGCAGGCTGGCAGGTGGAAAACCTCGTAACGCGCACCACAGATATCTTCCTTGAAGAACATGTCAATCCGCAAAAGGCGCTTGAAGTGCTGATCAAGGAAGTGGAACGCGCATCAAGTGAATTGCAAAGCGAAGCATCGCTGATCTTCCCGCTCAATGAGCTCGCCACACAAGATGAACTCTGGAAACAACTCGGGTACGAAAAACGCACTCCGGAAACCCTGGGCGTACAAGCCTGGCAGGATTCAGCCAGCGAAACCCTGGTCGAGGGAAGCGCACTTCTGTTCAAGCAGCTGCGCCAGGACCGTGTCTTGCGCCCCATTTAGGGTTATACAAAGTACTGCATAATTTGCCAATCGGAATCCCGATTTTCGCGACTATCTTTCGCCCGAAGTTCGGAAATTATGCAACAAGCAACGGGGCTGGGCGGCAGGTATCAGACACCAGGATATCTCCTTCCCTGATACCCTCCATCACCCAAAACTGTGACTGAAATCCTCAACAACGTCTTTTTCATATTTCAAAGAATCAGCTGGCTGAGCGTATTGGATATCATGCTCGTCACGTTGATATTTTTTGGCCTGCTTTACTCGCTGCGCGATACACAGGCCATGGCGTTGTTGCGCGGAATGATCCTGCTTGTGGTTGCGCTCATTCTACTGACCAGCCTCGTAGACCTGCCAGCCTTTTCATGGTTCGCGCAGAATTCCCTGCCCGCCCTATTACTTGCCCTGCCGGTGATCTTCGCCCCGGAGATTCGACGGACGCTGGAGCGTCTCGGTCGGGCTGGGACCGTTTGGCCTGCTTCCGTCAAATCAACAGATGTGGCCCTTGAACAGACCATCCGCGCGGTCGTCAGTGCGGCAGCGAGATTATCGGCCCGTCAGCACGGCGCCTTGATCATCATGCAAAGACTCGATCATCTCGATGAACTGGCGCAAAGCGGTGTGCAAATGTACGCCCGTGTCACACCGGAATTACTACTCCAAATCTTTTATCCAAACACCCCCCTGCACGATGGCGGCGTCATCATCGTCGGCTCGCAGATCGTTGCGGCGGCCTGTGTGCTCCCGCTTTCAGCCAGTGGAATTTTGAACCGCTCTCCCGAACGTCAAATGGGATTACGCCACCGCGCCGCACTCGGCACCTCAGAAACCAGTGACGCCATCGCCGTGGTGGTCTCCGAGGAAACAGGAGCCATTTCCATTGCGCACGCAGGCAGAATGCTGCGCCGCCTTGACCCAGACCGACTCGAAAACATCCTCACCGCCTTCTTCCGCCCCAACGGCAAAGGCCACAAACCGAATCTGTTTGAAAGAATATTCCCGGGGTTGGTTTCCTCAAAAAAAGATAAACCATGATAGGATTGCCCGCCATTCCACAGGGTATCGGGCCTGAACAGGAAACCTGTGGTATGTTCTATATAAGTTGAGTTGCACATGTTCCGATGGATCTCTGAAAATTACCGCACATTTCTATGGTCATTTGCGCTGGCAATGGCGGTCTGGATTTCTGCCGTCACCTCAGCGGACCCGGATGAGACCCGCACGCTTCCCTCCGGTGTGCCGATACAGGTGGTGGGACAAAACCCGAATCTTGTGCTGAGCAGCGAACTGCCAACTGAAATGGAATTGACGCTCCGCGCTCCGCGCTCGGTTTGGGATGTGATCGAATCTGACCCGCAAAGTGTCCGCGCTATTTTAGATCTCTCGGGATTAAGCTCCGGAGAACACGTCACCGAACTGCAGATTCAAATTGATGCTCGCCCAGTGCAGATCGTCTCTGCCTCGCCGCATACGGTCACATTTTTACTGGAATCACTAATCACGCAAACCTTCAGCCTGGATGTCAGCCTTTCCGGCGAAGCCGCAATCGGCTATCAGGTTGGGGATGTGGCTCTTGAAACGACAGAGATCATTGTAGCGGGCGCCCAGTCACAGGTCGAGAAAGTTTCGCGGGCACGGGTTTTCGTCAACGTGAGCGGCATCCGCGAAGATTTCGACCAGACCCTGCCCATTGAAGTCCTCGATGAAAAGGGACAGAGAGTCGATGATGTCACTGTTTCACCAGACTCGATCCATATCAGTCTACCGGTCAGTCAGCAAGGCGGATATCGCGATGTGGCCGTCAAAGTGATCGTGTCGGGACGCGCAGCGAGCGGCTATCGGCTTACGGATATTTCCGTGTACCCGCCCATCGTCACGGTCTTCGCGGCAGACCCGCAACTGGTCAACAGCCTGCCCGGCATTGTGGAAACACAGCCATTGAGTTTGCAGAATGCACAGGAAAATATCAACACACGGCTCGCGTTGAATCTGCCCGAGGGCATATCCATCGTCGGTGAGCAAACTGTTTTAATTCAGGCAGGCATCTCCCCCATTGAAAGCAGTGTGACTCTTGCAAGTGAAAAGGTTGAGATCATCGGCATTGACCCAGGCTTGACCGCTCAAGTCTCCCCCATGACGGTCGATGTCATTCTTTCGGGGCCGCTCCCGCTTCTCGACACACTGACCAGACAAGGGATAAGAGTGACCGTCGACCTGACAGGACTCGGCATCGGTACGCATCAAGTTGTCCCAAAAGTCGAAGTCTTGATCTCGGATATTGTTGTAGAATCAATTTTGCCAAACACGCTGGAAGTTGTGATCTCATTGATCGGCACACCAGCCGTAACGCCGACCCCTTAACGGCGAACAGAACTTAACCTTGAAGTCTTGAAGGCGGCCCACCAAAATGGTTAAACGCCTTCGAGACTTTGAGTCTTTGTGGTAATGTTAGTCAAATATCGGAAACTGGAAATCAAAAACAAATTATGAAACCTGTCGTAGCACTTGTCGGCCGACCGAATGTCGGAAAATCAACTCTTTTCAATCGTCTCGCGGGCGAACGTTTAGCCATCGTGGATGACACCCCCGGCACCACCCGTGACCGTTTATTTGGTGAAGCGGAATGGAATGGCCGCTCCTTCAACATTGTGGACACGGGCGGCATTGACCCAACCCACGGCGGCAAGACTCCGCTGTCAGTTGGTTCTGTCGATTTTATCGAAGACATCCGCAGGCAGGCGCAGGTCGCCATTCAGGAAGCGGATGCCGTGTTATTCGTCAATGACGGCGAGACCGGCATTACCGAGCCAGACCTCGAAGTGGCAAAGATTTTGCGCCGCTCGCAAAAAAAACTACCCGATGGCACCTTCTGGCCGCCGATCTTTGTGGTGGTCAATAAATGCGAGTCGCAGGAACGGCGCGACCAGGCAAGTGAATTTTACGAATTAGGATTGGGCGACCCCTATCCCATCTCTGCGATTCACGGCACAAGCACAGGCGACATCCTCGATGCGCTTGTGGCTTCCTTCAAAGAACCCGAAGCCGAAGAAGAAGATGACAGCATCAAGATCGCCATCGTCGGCAAACCGAATGCGGGCAAATCAAGTCTGCTCAACAAATTGACTGGCATCGAACGCGTGATCGTCAGTCCCATCGCTGGAACCACCCGTGATTCAATTGACACCAAAATGGAATTCGGCGGATTATCCGTCACATTGATCGACACAGCAGGCATTCGCCGCCGTGGCAGGATCGAACACGGCGTGGAGCAGTACAGCGTGCTGCGCGCCTTCAAATCCATCGAACGCGCCGATGTAGCCCTGCTGATGATCGATGCCACTACAGGCATCACCGCACAGGATACGCACATTGCAGGCTACATCCTCGATGAATGGAAATCGTGTGTGGTGCTCGTCAATAAATGGGATGCCATCGAAAAAAATAACGAGACAATGGAAGAATACACGACCAAGATCCGCCACGAATTGAACTTTATGGATTACGTACCGATTCTCTTTATCTCCGCGAAAACTGGTCAGCGAATGGAGCAGGTCCTCCCGATGGCATTGCAAGTGCAGGAGGAACGCCTCGCCCGCCTGACCACTTCCACGATCAATGAGATCATCCACAAGGCTCAAGATGCGCATCCACACCCGACTCATGCAGGCCGCGCACTCAAGATGTTCTACGGCACACAAGTTCGCTCTGACCCGCCGACCTTCCTGATCTACGTCAATGAGCCCAAGTTGATGCATTTCACTTACATCCGCTATCTCGAAAATCAGATCCGCGCACAGCACAACTTCCTCGGTACCCCGATCCGCATTGTGACGAAGGGGCGCAGGGAATAACTCAACAGGATGCAGAAAAACGCTGATGAAAAGTAGAGATCAGCGTCTCATTATTTGGTTCATAAAAACACGACTCACCCGCAAAAGATTAACTTTGGGGTGAGTCGTGTTTTGTTTCTTACAAAAGAGTGAAGAAATTACCCTGCTTCGCTCTCCGCTTTGCGCATGGACTGAAATGACTGGATTGCCACTTCGAGCATGGCAAGGTCGGGGGTGCGGGTGGTGAGGTGCTGCAGGGCGAGGTTGGGCTTGATCAAAAATTGGACGAAGGGGCTATCCAAATGATTCGCTGTCCAACGAATGTATTCGATGGCGATGCCTGCGAGGACGGGGATGAACAGGATGCGGGTGGCCAACCGCCACAAAAGCGGCATGGGGCCAAGCAAAGTGAAGACCAAAATGGAAAGCAAAACCAGCGTGAGCAAAAAGGCCGTTCCGCAGCGCGCGTGTTCGATGGGATATTTCGCGACGACTTCGGGAGTCAATTCCGCGCCTGCTTCGAAGGCGTTGATGGTTTTATGTTCCGCGCCGTGATACATGAACAGACGCTTTACATCGGGCATGAAGCTGATCGCCCAGACATAACCGACCAGTAACCCCAAACGCACGAGGCCTTCGGTCAGGTTGTTCAACCAGGAACTCCAGCCGAGATAATGTTCGGCCGCGCCGCCGATACCAGCAGGGAGCAAAAAGAAGAGTCCAATGCCGATGGTCATGGACAGGCCCAAGGTCAGATAAAGAGCGGGACCTTCCAATTTTTCATCCTCACCCGTTTGGGTATTCGCGGAAATGGTCAGGGCTTTCATGCCCAATCCGAGGGCATCCCATAACAGGATGACGCCGCGAATGAACGGGACTTTGGTAATTCCCGAGCGGTACACTTTTGCAAGTTTTTCGGTGTGAATGGTGATCGAGCCATCGGGTGCGCGCATGGCAATGGCAAACGCCTTTTGTCCGCGCATCAAAACGCCTTCGAGAACGGCCTGTCCGCCGTAAGTGATAATTCTGTCTTCCATTGAGTCCTTTGTTCTATTTCATGTTGAAAAAGAAATGGATGAACGCATCCATATTCTTGTGCCACGTAGGCAGGTGCATACGCTCATTCGGCGAGTGGACGTTGTCATCGGGCAGGCCGCCGCCGACGAGTCCCGATTCGACGCCGCAGATGTTTTGCAGCATGGCGACCACACCGATCGATCCGCCTTCGCGGCGATAGAGGGGCGGCTTGCCCCAGATCGTTTCCATCGCGGCAGCCATCGCGCGGACACCGTTGGTGTTGACATCGGTAATCGCCCACGGGCTGTCGTGCAGATTTTTCACTTCCCATGTGACGGTCTTGGGGGCATGCTCTTCCATGTAGCGGACAAGCTGCTTATGAACTTCAATGGGATCCTGATCGGGTACGAGGCGGCAGGAGATCTTTGCCATCGCTTTCGCGGGCAAGACTGTCTTCGAACCGGGACCAGTCCACCCTGAGAGCAGACCGTTTACTTCCAGTGTGGGACGTGCGCCAGTGCGCAAGGCAGGTGTATATTCCTTTTCACCCCACAAGGCAGGCACTTCGGTTTGTTTCAAATAGCTTTCAGGGGTGGTGGGCAGTTTTGCGGTGGCTTCACGTTCCTGATCAGTCACGGGGCGAACCGAGTCATAAAAGCCCGGCAATGTGATCGTGCCATTGGAATCGTGCATGCCCGCAATCAATTCAGCCAGTGCCTGCGCAGGGTTATGAACCGTGCCACCGAACAAACCTGAGTGCAGGTCACGCGTTGGCCCATAAACATGGACTTCGAAATAAGCGAGTCCGCGCAAGCCGAAGGTGATGGTGGGTTCATCGGCAGAGATCGCACCCGCATCGGGATTCAAACAAAAATCGGCTTTGAACAGGTCTTTGTGTTTGGGTAAAAAGTTACCCATATTCATCGAACCGATTTCCTCTTCACCTTCCAACATGAACTTGAGGTTGACGGGGAAGTCGCCCGTCTTCATAATGGATTCGACGGCGTTCAATGTCGCCATGACCTGCCCCTTCATGTCGGAGGTGCCGCGTCCGAAAAGATAATCACCTTTCACGGTCGCTTCGAACGGAGAGGTCTCCCACAATTCAATGGGATCAACAGGCTGGACATCATAGTGGCCGTAGATCAAAACGGTCGGCGCGCCAGGTCGCTTCAGCCAGTCACCATACACAACGGGATGTCCGCCGGTGGGCATGAGCGCCACGTTCTCAATCCCGATCTTGCGCAGATGGTCGGCTGCCCATTCGGCAGCCTTCAATACCTGCGGCTTGTATTCATCGTCGGTTGAAATGGATTCGATTCTGATGAACTCGGTCAATTCGCGGGAAAAGCGTTCGCGATTTTGATGAGCATATTCAATTGCTTTTTGTGCGTCAGACATTGTCACTCCTTATAAGGTAGTAACGACTTCAGTCGTTTTTACGGCGCCACGGTCGGCACCGGTGTTTGTTCGAGGGTGCGCCTTGTCACGAGATACCATTCCGCGACCAAAGCGAGGCGGTCGCTCACATCGTACATCGGTGCCACTTGCACACCCTGCACTTGTGAATCCACACCATAGGAATAGACGGGGTAATACAAAGGCAGTGAAGGCATGTCTTTTGTGAACAGTACTTGAAAATTACGATACAAGCGCGAACGCGAGGAAAAATCCGCTTCGGTGCGCGCGGATTCCAAAAACTCACTGGCCGTGCGGTTATCCCACTGCGAATAATTCTGTCCGCCTGTGGCTTCAGATTGATGCCAGAAAAGATACGGATCAGGGTCGGGTGTGCGGGCGGTATTCAGATCCGCGAGCGCAGCCTGATAATTTCGCGTGGTCAGGTAATCATTAACCATCGAATCGTACGAGACCGCCTGCAAGTCGATGCGCACACCGATCAAAGACCAATCCAATTGGATGGACTGCGCGATTCGGGTGTGGACTGCATCATCGGGATGGGTCAGCGTAAAGGTCAGGTATTGACCGTCTTTGGCGCGTACATCCCCGCCGCTGGCTGGTATCACATACCCTTCAGCTTTTAGCAACGCTGCGGCAGCATCGGGATCATAATCAAAATGTTCGATTTCCTCGTAGTAAGCCCACGACCCCGGCAAAATGGGACCATCGGCGATGATGGCTTGTCCCTGCATGATGCGAGAAACGATCAACTCACGGTTGATGCCAAGCAACAACGCGCGGCGGATCTTGTCACTTTGCAAAAAGGATACGGTGGGATTGTTGAGGTTGAGGAAGACCAGCCCCAGTTGCGGCAGGCGGCTGGTGTAGACCGAGAGTGTCGGCTCCATCAAGGCTTGCTGCAAAACATCGTTGGTGATCTGACTGACGCCCAGCACTTCCCCCTGCTGATATGCGTCAAGAGCAGAGGCCGAGTCAGGGTAAAAGCGGAAAACGATCTGCTCAACGAAAGGACCCGGCAGGTAATAATCCTCGTTCGAATTAAGCACCACACCGGTGATCTGTCCGCCGCTGGTTGTGAGACGGTCGAATTTGTAGGGTCCCGTGCCTACTGGCTGCAGGTTGAATTGCGCCGTGGCAAGCTGGTCCGCAGGAACAGTTTCGAGCAGGTGTTTCGGCAAAACGCCAAAAGTGACGTAATCTAAAAACGGGGCAAAGGGTTCAGGGAGTTTGAACTGGAAGGTTTTGTCGTCAAACCGCTTGATCTCAATCTGCGACCACAAGTCTTTGATATCCTGCGGGAACAGCGAGCCGCTGCTCTTGATCATCTCAATGGTGAAGATGACATCGTCGCTGGTGACAGGCTGGCCATCGTGCCAGACCGCATTTGATCGAATTGAAAAATTGTAGAGTGTACCGTCGGGAGATGTGCCCCATGCTTCAGCCAGATCAGGCTGGGGCAGCCCGTGCGCGTCAAAGCGGATCAAACCGCTAAAGATCAGGCGATTGATGTCCCGGTCAGCAGGGTTGTTCCAATCCAGCATGGGATTGAGGCGTCCCATGGAACCGACCAGCGCTTCGGTGTAGATTCCCCCCGGCGCGGCTTCGGGCAAAAAGGACGTGCTTATTGGTTGTTGGCTAAGCAACAGCAGAGCCACGATCACAACCGTGACCGCTACAACCAGAATCTGCCAGCGTAATTTTTTCATAATTTGTTGTGAAAATAAAGAAAGGCCGCCGCCGCCCCACACGGGGGCAATGGCCCGGCGGCCTTTACAGGCTTGCGTTTTCTAGCCTCCGATAATGATGACAGCGAAGACGAGACCGAAAAATATCACAGCCAGTGCGATGGTCACCCAGAAGAGAATGCGTTCAATACCGCGGCGGGCAGTGAACACACCACCGGTATCTGCGCCGGTAAGACCACCGAGCCCTGCGCCCTTGCTTTGCAGGATGACGCCAAGGATCAAACCTACTGAGGTTATAATCAGCGCAATATCCAAAAACTTTTCCATACGATATGCCTCCTTAAATTTAGCGGGCAGATTATACCTGTTTCGGAAGTGAATCGTCAACAAAGGTTTTCTTGAATCGTCTTTCCTCTTTCTTCTTTTCCGTGAAGAAAGGGGAAAGAGTTTGATTATAGAGGAGTTTATGCCCGAAGTTATCGTCAATTTGCACATGCATACACGCTACTCCGATGGAAGTGGTACCCACCAGGATATTGCCAAAGCGGCACTTGCGGCTGGTGTGGACGCCGTGATCGTGACCGACCACAACGTGCTGGTGCAGGGTTTCGAAGGCTATTATAAGGAAAAGAACAAAAAGATCCTCATGTTGATCGGCGAGGAAGTTCACGATCAGGCGCGGGACCCGCAGAAGAATCACCTGCTGGTCTTTGGCGGCGGAAGGGAACTCGCCACGTTCGCCCATGACCCGCAGCTGCTCATCGATCAAGCGCAGGTTTCTGGCGGACTGGCTTTCATCGCCCACCCCGATGACCCTGCCGCACCCGCCTTCAGGGAAACGGATATTTCGTGGGAGGACTGGTCGGTTCGTCACTACACGGGAATCGAGTTATGGAATGCGTTGAGCGAATTAAAGACCATTGTACCGACAATTTTCCACGGGGCGTTTTATGCCCTCTTCCCTGCATTGGTGGCTCACCAGCCGATTCCCAACACCGTTTTAAAATGGGACGAACTTCTTTCCACAGGTGCGCAGGTGGTTGCCATCGGCGGCTCGGATGCTCATGCCCTGCACATGAGTTTGGGACCGATCAGCCGCGTGATCTTCCCGTACGAATTTCACTTCCGCACGGTAAATACGCACCTGATCCTGCCTGAGGCTTTGAGCGGCGACGTCAATATCGATAAAAAGCTGATCTATGAAGCCATGGCCGCGGGTCATTGTTTTGTCGGTTATGACCTGCCCGCTCCCACGCGCGGATTTCACTTCACGGCGCAAGGACTGGAGAAAAATGCGATCATGGGCGATGAAATCCCTGCCAAGGGAGGCGTCACATTGCAGGCAAAACTCCCGTCAGATGCGGAAATTCGGCTGTTGAAGGATGGGGTTGTGATCAATACCTGGAAGAATAAATCTTCCTGTGTGCACATTACGACAGATGCAGGGGTATATCGCATCGAGGCCTATCGCAGATATCTGGGGAAACTGCGCGGGTGGATTTACAGCAACCCGATTTATGTGAGATAAGGGAAGGTGCGATGCACATTATCCTCGTGCTGAAAATGCCTTTCGGACGGGAACAGTTTTCAGTTAAGTATGAGGCGTTTTTTCGTCCAGATAAAATGGTTTTGTGGTAAACTTCGCCCGCTAAATTAGGTACGTTATTATATGCGTGCCTTTCCGTTCCTGGCTAGCCAACGGTTTGAACAGGAACAAACCCATGGAAAGGAGGTTTTCCCTATGCGTAATTATGAATTAGTCTGTGTGATCCAGCCAGACCTGGACGAGAATGCTTTTAACGGCGTGCTCGAGAAGGTGAAGGGTTGGGTTACTGAATCAGGCGGTAACGTGGATAAGGTTGATGTGTGGGGCCGTCGCAAGCTGGCCTACATTATCAAGAAGCACCGCGAAGGTCAGTTCGTTCTTTTGAACTTGTCCTTGAACCCGTCTGCAACTTCTGATCTTGAACGCAATCTGCGCTATCAAGAGCCGATCATTCGTCACATGCTTTCTGTTGTTGGTTAATTTTTTTGGTGCATTGCCCGGTAATTTATCAAGGAGACTATTATGAGCCGAGGCCTTAATAAAGTTCAGATCATCGGTCATCTCGGGAAAGATCCCGAGATGCGCTACACCCCATCAGGAAAACCTGTGACCACTTTTTCGGTGGCCGTAAGCCGTTCGTGGAATAGCGCGGACGGGGAACGCCACAGCGAAACAGAGTGGTTCAATGTGGTGGCCTGGGGCAACCTCGCTGAAATCTGCAAGCAGTACCTTGTGAAAGGACAGCAGGTTTTTGTGGAAGGTCGTTTGCAAACCCGCCGCTGGGATGACAAGGAAGGTCAGAAGCATACCAGTGTGGAAATCGTTGCGAACGAGATGATGATGCTGGGCGACCGTCGCGATGCGAACAATAACCACACCCAGGAAGCCGATCTCTCCTCCGCCGAAAATGGTTCGTCCATGGCGGAAGATGAATTTCCGTTTTAGTTTGTTTGGAGTAAATCATGAGTGAAGAACGCAACTATTCGGGTGGCGGCGAAGGCGGTGGTGACCGCAGATTTTTCGCCAAACCCAAGTTCTGCCAATTTTGCGCCGACAAGATGCTGGTCATCGACTACAAGAAGACCGATCTGCTTCGCAAATATATAACCGAGGAAGGCAAGATTCGCCCGCGCCGCCAGACCGGCGCATGCGCAAAACATCAGCGCGTTGTGGCAGCCGCCGTTAAACAGGCGCGCCACGTGGCATTTCTGCCTTTTAGCGGACGATCCCTGGACGACAACCGTTCATAATTTTCGAAAGAACCTTGCGGGGTATGGGAGCAATTCCCATGCCCCGAATTTATGCCACCCGCTAATTCCTGAAATCGTAATTAGCCCTGGCTGCCATCCTGCTTGAACGCATTATGCGGGATACTTTCAACGCCCACCTGCCCCGAAAAACACAAACCGAAATGGAATGACCGGGTGAAGCCAGGGACGCCGCCAGGCAACCGTTCGCCGGTTTCCTTCTGTGGCCATGTGTCTTCGTGGCACCAAAATCCCCAGGCGGGTATGTGTTAAACGGCAGCCTGTGTAAAAATAATATGCAATCGACAGCCCTTGGGCTGTCCATCATAAAGGAGCAAGAAGATGCCTAACGAGAATCCCGTTTTGCATAAAAAGCACGTTGCACGCCTTCAACGTGAGCAGCAGCAGAGCAAGATCATTTTATATACCTTTATCGGGATCCTGGCTGCGGTTCTGCTTTTGGTTTTGTACGGCTATTTGGATATTAACTATTTCCAGCTCAAGCGCCCGGTCGCAAAGGTTGGCGAGACTGAAATCCTCACCAAGCAGTTCGAGGCGCGTGTACGTTTACAGCGCCAGCAGTTATTGGCCCAGTACCAAACCTATACGCAGTATGCCCAGTTCGGTATTGATGTAAATTCACAGTTGCAGCAGATCCAATCCATGCTGGACTCTCCCTCTTCTCTTGGCAAGTCAGTGCTTGACCAGATGATCAACGAAGAAATCATCCGTCAGGAAGCCGCCAAGCGCGGAATTACCGTGAGCGAGGAAGAGGTCAATGAATTGACGGAAGGTGCCTTCGGTTACTTCCCGAACGGTTCCCCCACCCCTTCCACCACGCCCACGGAAGTGACCATGCCCGAGCCGCCTGCCGGCGCGTTCGACATCGTGACCATTACTCCGCTTCCCAGCGCGACCCCTGAAAACACGTCTGAACCGACCAGCACCGCGACGAGCGCCCCGGCTGCGACAATTGACCCCGCCCTGATCACCGGAACCCCCGAGGCCACGGCGACCCTTGTCCCCACCGCTACGTTCACCCCGACCGCCACTGCGACAGTCACAGCCACAACGGGTCCTACCAGCACCCCTGAGCCGACTGGCACCCCCTACACGCAAGAAGGCTTCGATAAGCAGTTTAGCGAAGCCAACGAACGTTTGATGGCGCTTGGTTTCGACGGCAACGTTTACAAGGAAGTTTTTGAAAATCAACTCCTTGAATCGAAACTCAAGGACATCATCGCCGCCGATGTTGCCCGCACCGAAGAACAGGTTTGGGCACGTCATATTCTGGTAGGCGATGAAGCAACCGCGCTCAATCTCATTGAGAAATTGAAGAGCGGAGATGACTTTGCCGCCCTCGCGCAGGAATTCTCCACCGATACCGGCTCCGGCGCCCTTGGCGGCGACCTCGGTTGGTTCGGCGCAGGCGCCATGGTAGCCGAATTCGAGACCGCAGCCTTCGCATTGGAAAAACCCGGCGACTTCACCACAACGCCCGTTCAGAGTCAGTACGGCTTCCACATCATTCAGTTGATCGCAAAGCAGGAACGTCCGCTTTCCGTCGATCAATACAACGCCGCCCGCGACAAGGTCTTCCGCGAATGGCTGACCGCCGCTTTTGATGAATACGGCGTGGAAATCTTCGACTTCTGGCAGGAACGCGTTCCCAGCGAGCCGAACTTCATCACTCTCGCCACCGAAGCTGCAAATGCCCAGAACACCGCATTAGCAGAACAGGAAGCTGCAACCGAAGCGCCATAAATGCAAAGTTGAAGGATGAAGGAAAAATAAAAATTCTTCTCCTCTCAAATTCTTTTCAGAGCAAAAAATCCCGCCTCTTCGAGGCGGGATTTTTTCATCCTACACAATTCATCCTTCGCACTTATCCCCTTTTCAACATATCATCCGTGACCTGGTCGAGACGCAGGCTGATGATCTGGCTGGCTGAGTCACGCCCCATTGTCACACCGTAAATAACATCGGCAGCCTGCACCGTGTTGCGGTTGTGCGTAATGATGATGAACTGCGTGTCTTTGCTCAAATCGATCAGCAGATCGCGGAAGCGGCCCACATTGGCCTCATCGAGCATTGCATCCACTTCATCCATCACGCAGACAGGGGTGGGCGAAACTTTGAGAAGCGCAAACACCAGCGCAATGGCCGTGAGACTTCTTTCACCACCCGAAAGCAACGCCAATCCCTGCTCGCGGCGGCCAGGCAAACGCGCCTCGATCTCAATACCAGTGTCGACAAGATTCTCAGGGTCGGTCAACGCAAGCCGCGCTGAACCACCGCCAAATAAACGCACAAAAGTTTCGCGGAATTGCTTATCCACCGCATCGAAGGTGCGGATAAATTCCTGCTTCGTGATCTCATCCAACTCGGCCACGACCTGCTTCAAGTCGGATTCAGCCTTGTGCAGATCCTCCACCTGTGACTTCATGAAGGTGTAGCGTTCACTTTCCTGATCGTATTCCGTTTTCGCATCGGGATTGATCGGGCCCATACGGCGCAGCTGCGCACGATGATGAGTCAACTGCTCTTCGATCTCGGGCGCGAGTTCCGTCACAACGGGCAATTGCTCGACCATGCCATCCAGCGGTAACGGCACGGGGCCAGAGACATCCGCCGCATAATCGAACATCACCAGACCGAAATCATCGGTGATCTTTTGATGTAAATTATCGAGTGCTTCCTGCTTGCGCAGCTGTTCCAATTGAACCTGGCCATACGAACGTTCTGCATTGGCGAAGATACGCTGTGCACCTGCCTCGGCTTCCTGCAAACGCGCTTCTTCCTGCTCGGCCATTTCAAGGTCTTTTTCGGCGGGCTCGATCAGCACACGCATTTCTTCAATTTGTCCATGCAGGCCTGATTCATTTTCACGCAAACGTGCTTTTTCATTATCGAGATTGTTGAGCGAATTCTCGGCTTCCTGCAAACGGGAGGCCAGCTCCACACGCCGCGCATCGAGCCGCGTGATTTCCTTCGCGCGGTCGTCACGTTTTGTGGCGGCACTTCCCACACTTTGCTCAGCTACAGCTACGCGCGTACCCCAATATGAAACCTGATCCTGCAATTCATCGAGGGCCATTTCATTCAGCTTCGCGTTGATGTCCTTCAATTGCGTTTGCGAATCCGCTGAACGATTCTCCACTTCGGTTTGAGACTCGGTAATTTTTCGCTGGATCGAAGCAGATTCCCACGCCTCGGCTTCCAACTGCTTCAACTGATTTTTCTGCCACTCAAGCTGACGATTCGTCGATTCTGACTCAAGCCCGGCCTGCTGCTCGGTCTCTTGAATTTCACCTAGTCTGACGCGGGCTTCGCGGGCATCGGTCTCGGCTTGCGTCAGTTCACGCTGTGCGCCCGCAAGTTGATTGGACAGCCGCTCCACGAGTTCGTTGGATTCAGCCAGCCGTGCGGTGAGTCCGCTCAAGGCGGATTCGAATTCCCGTTTTTGGCGAGGCCTGCTCAAGGCGGAGGAAGAAGCGGTCTTCCCAGCGATGACCAATCCGTCGCCGCGAAACACTTCCCCGCGCAGAGTCACAACACGGGCATGATTCGGCAAATCCTTCACCAGCCTGCGCGCAGTATTTCGATCGCGCACGACCAGGGTTTGGCCCAGCATTAAACGCACCGCACTACGCAATTCATCGGGCGCGTTGACAAGTTCAGAGGCGACCCCAAGGCAATCGGCATCTTCTGGTTTGAAAAGCAGATCGCCATTTTGCTCGCTGAGCGGCAGCAAAGCCGCCCGCCCGGCGTTATCCGATTCGAGCAAACTCAGCGCTTCTTCAAGTTGATTTTCATCGAGCAGTACCGCATCAAGCGTATCGCCAAGCGCGGCGGCAACAGCAATTTCCAATTCGGCGGGAACATCCAGCGCGGCGGAAAGTGCGCCGCGTACACCTGTAAGTTTTTGCGAAGCATTGCGGGCGGCATCGAGCAAATAACGCGCGCCTTCGGCATATCCCGCCAGCGACTGCTCGGATTGTTCGAGAACATCGAGCTGCGCCTTCAAACGCGAGAAATCAGATTCCTCGATGGTGCGGCGCTCAAGAGCTGCGCGGCGTTCACGCTCGATCGCATCCACTTCATTTTTCTTGTTGACTGCTTTTTCTTCGGCTTCCTGCAAAGCGAGGACAGCCTGTTCACGCGCCGTGTGCGCGGATTCATATTGCGCCTTCGTCTTTGCCGCAAGCGACTCGCCATTGGAAATTGCGTTTTTGGTTTGTTCAATTTTCTGAGTCTGCGATTCGAGGCGCGATTTCAATTCGTCCAGACGGGCGCTGTTTTCGGCACGCTGCTGACTCAAGGTTTCGATCTGATTGCGAATGAGCGCGGCCTGCTCTTCCAACGCGGCCCGCTCAGACTGACGTGACTGCAATCCGCTTTGGGCGTTCGCGAACTGTTGCCTGGCTTCTTCATATTCGCTTTGAATGCGCGTGATATCCTGCTCCGCCTCGCCATAGCGTTCATTGGCAAGATGCAACTCATCCATCGCATGTTCCTGATCGGAAAGGATGGCGGCCTGTGTATTGGTCAATGCGCGACGGCGTTCTTCGAGAACGGCTAGTTCACGGCTGATGGCTTCGCGCTGGTTGTGCAAGTCCGCCGACTGACGATGCCAGCCGTTCAATTGCGCGCGCAGTCCCGAAAGCCTCTCACGGAAGGCGGTGTATTCGGCTTGGGTCTTTTCATGCACAACGCGCAGGTCACGCACGCGTACTTCCTGCCCGCGCACGGTCTCGCGCGCATCGGTCAAGTCACGCTGTGCGCGATGCCAGTGGAAACCGTACCATTCGCGCAGGATCAGTTTCATATCCGCTTGGGCACGCGCAAAATCGATGGCTCGTTTTGCCTGCCGCTCCAAACTGCGAATGCGCGGTTCGAGTTCAGCCATGATATCGAGCACACGCTCGAGGTTTCGCTCAGTATTTTCAAGTCGTTTGAGGGCGTCGTCGCGGCGCGCACGGTACAGCCCCACGCCCGCGGCTTCCTCAAACAAACGGCGGCGGTCATCGGCTTTCAATGCAAGCGAAGCATCCACCAAGCCCTGACCGAGGATCGTATAAGTCCGCTCGCTCAAACCAGCCTGCGCAAGCAATTCATTCATTTCGCGCAAACGCACATGCTGACCATTGATCAAATAATCGTTGTGTCCGTCACGGTGCGCCGCGCGTGAAAGCGCCACTTCCGAAAAATCCACGGGCAGCCATTGCTCAGTGTTATCAAAGGTGATGATGGCCTGCGCCATGCCTGAGCGAGCGCGATGTTCTGAACCTGAGAAGATCATGTCTTCGGTCTTCTTGCCGCGCAACAGCGTGTACGATTGTTCGCCCAACACCCAGCGCAGCGAGTCGGCAATATTCGATTTCCCCGAACCGTTCGGCCCGACGATGGCAGTGATCCCGCTCGCGAACTCAAACACGGTCCGCGATGCGAAAGTTTTGTATCCTTGCAGTTCAAGTGATTTTAGACGAAGAGGCATGGGTTATTTTCGATTTTCTTTGGGTTTACAGATTATCAGGTTGGAAGGTTAACTTGCAAACTCTTCAACCTGCCAACATTTTCACATGACATTCAATTTATTCAAAGCATCCTGCGCGGCGGCGTGTTCAGCATGGCTCTTGCTTGTGCCTTTGCCCTCACCCTTCGCCGCACCAGCAATCTCAACAACGATCTCAAACGTAACCAGATGGTCGGGTCCGCTTGTGCCGATCACGCGGTAACGCGGCGCACCCAATTTCTGCGCCTGCGCCCACTCCTGCAGTTTGCTTTTTGGATCATGGATCTCGTTCAGGATAAGTTCGCGGGCATCCTCCAAAATAGGATGAACGAACGCTTCCACCATGCCGAGACCTGATTCTAAAAACAATGCGCCAACCAGCGCCTCGAAAGCGGACCCAAGCAAATTGTCGCGATTGGAACCGCCGGAAGCCGCCTCACCACGCCCGAGGCGCAGGGCATTCCCCAATTCCAATTTGCGGGCAAACTTCGCCAACTGCTCATTGCGGACCAGCGCCGAGCGCACCTTGGTCAAGTCACCTTCGGGCATTTCGGGAAAACGGTTATACACCCATGCCCCCACAATGAAATCAAGCACGGCATCGCCGAGAAATTCAAGGCGTTCGTTATCGTCCACGGCCAGCGGATTCTCGTTGACGTAGGATCGGTGGGTCAGGGCACGCGTCAGCAAAGCTAAATTTGAAAAGGGCAGACCCAGCCGTCGGCTTAGGTCAGATGCGGATTCAACTTCCCGCGCATTCAAGTTGGGCATTTCAGGGATTCCTCCTGGAACTCAGGGGACGCCAGCCCCCGCCCCATCCCAAAGCGGGAAGTCAGAGACTCGCATTCCATCAGTTCCACTAAAATTTTAAGCGGGCTGAATTGTAACCTGTATTTTTTTGGAACGGGGTTTTTTAAGATAAAATCGGGGCTGTTCTTCACAGGAGGCATCGTGACCGAAATCAGCAACGAAACAAGGTTCCTGCACGCCATCGAAATGGGGCTGGGAGCGTGGCAATGGGGCGACCGAATCGTCTGGGGCTATGGGCAGACACACACCGACAAGGAAATCCGCGAATCGTTCGACGCCTCACTGGCGCTCGGAATTCGATTTGTAGATACCGCCGAAATTTACGGCTCGGGATATTCAGAGCGTTTGCTTGGACAGTTTTTAAAAGAAATAGATCAGCCCGTGCTGGTTGCAACAAAATTCTTTCCCTGGCCGTGGCGCTTCAACAAAGGATTCCTGCCACGCGCACTGAAAGGCAGTTTGGAACGCCTCGGTTTAGACTCGGTGGATTTGTATCAAATTCACTGGCCCTCGCCCATCTTGAGTCCTGAAACGATGATGGAAGGCATGGTCGAATGCGTGAAACGCGGACTGACCCGCACGGTGGGCGTTTCCAATTTCGGTGAAAAGAGAATGATCCGCGCTTACACCACGCTGGCGCGGCATGGAATTCCACTGGCATCGAATCAGGTACATTACAGCCTGTTGAGCCGCGAAGTGGAAAAGAACGGCACACTCGCCCGCTGCAAAGAATTGGGAATCCGCCTGATCGCCTATTCCCCGCTCGAAAAAGGTTTATTGACTGGAAAATATTCTTCAGAGAATCCACCGCCCGGCGTGCGTGCCTCACAATATACAGAACTGCTCAAGAAACTCCCGCCTGTGCTAAAGCTGTTACAGGAGATTGGTTTGAATCACGGTGATAAAACCATCTCGCAGGTGGCGTTGAATTGGCTGATCTGCAAGGGCGCACTTCCCATCCCTGGTGCGAAGAGCCTGAAACAAGCCGAAAACAATGCAGGCGGCGCAGGCTGGCGCATGACCGATGAAGAAGTGGCCCGGTTGGATGAGGCCACGGATGATATTCGGGAGTATTCGAAGGCGGCATAATCTGCGAGGCATTTCTGTAGGTCGGGTTTGTAACCCGCCGCATCCATGTCATAGGAAAGTCAGGCTGCAAGCCTGATCTACTGAGAGCATCGAAAAGGATACGCTTGAGGCGTATCCTTTTCGATTTAACTCACCTTTACGCAGTGTCGTTCTGAGCGATAGCGAAGAACCTCTACGATTGTCTCAGAGACCCTTCGCTATCGCTCAGGGAATCACGATCGGATGCGTAAGGTGAGTGATTTAATATAGAGTGCGTCGCACTTAATCTCTTAATCTATCTCACCCCACGATCATGCTCGGCATCGAAGACGTGGGAATGCATGTTGGCGATCCATTGTTTGCCATCTTCGGTGAGGCGGAGATAGTGCAGGGCATCTTGAATGTAGGGGCTGACGCTGTTCCAGTAAAAAGAAGCATAGTTCTTGCGCAAGTCATTAGGCGATTTGTAGCCAAATTTTTCGTTGACGCCCAATTCCTGAAATTCGTAAAACAAAGCGGGGGATTTTCGCAAATAATCAGGGTCGCCGAGTTGACCGATGAAATCCGCCGCGCGGACGAGGCCGCCCATCCCTTTTGTATCCTTGTACATTTCGCCTGGCGGGGACGGAAAACGAGTCATTTCAATATAAGAGGCGATCAATTCTGCATCGAGGAATTTGGTCATATCTTGAAGCAGGCCCGTTCCAAAGCGTTCGATGACGAACAATTTGCTGCGGTCCACGTGATAAGGAGTCAGCGCCACGTCGGTGCCTTCGGGAGAGATGAAGACCATCTTATCCCCCACCCCAACCGTAAATTGATCCTGTGTATCATTCTTACAAACACCTTTGACGTAACCAATATCATGACATAAAACTGCGATCATAAAATGCATCCAATCGCGGGGCGTAATGCCGCCATCGCGCAGATGTTTCCCTTCGATGATGGCCTGCCCCGCAAGCGCGACCATGATGGTGTGGTCAATATCGTGATAAAGCGCGTCGGAGTTGGCAATGTTTTCCAGTGCGAGCCGTCCGCACCAGGCGACGATGCGGCCAAAGTCACTGTTGATATCGCCATATGTGCGCTGATAGACCGTCCGCAATTGCTCGACGAACATGTCAATGGTTAATTCCTGCCAGTTGATCATTTGCTCACCTTTTGATTTCGTGATTTGTTCAACAAGAGATAAAATAGAAACAATAAATTTTGCACTATATTCGATGCAAGAGAAACCCAGTGCGAAAGAACTTTATAAAAGTGTACCAGAAAGACAGACGATTAATCCAATCATTTTGAAGCGATCATTCATGCAAAGCAAACCACCCCTCATTCTCATTGTCGGCCCGACCGCTGTCGGTAAAACCGAACTTGCGATTCAACTCGCGAAAAAAATGAACGGCGAGATCATCTCGGCAGATTCGCGTCTCTTCTATCGCGGCATGGATATTGGAACGGCAAAACCATCCAAAGAAGAGATGGCGCAGGTCCCACATTATTTGATCGACATCGTCGACCCTGATGAAACGCTCAGCCTTGCGGTTTTTCAGCAAAAAGCAAAAGAGATCATCGAGGATGTGCATGCGCGGGAGAAACTCCCATTTTTGGTCGGCGGCACGGGTCAATATGTGCGGGCGGTCACGCAGGGATGGACGCCTCCAGAAGTTGTAGCAGACGAGCGGGTGCGCGGCGAGCTGGAAAAGATAAAAGATGAAAGAGGATTTGAGTGGCTACACGCTAAACTTGCACAACTTGACCCTGAATCTGCCCTAAAAATTGATGCCCGCAATGTGCGGCGGACGATCCGCGCTTTGGAAGTGATTTTGACAACGGGTAGAAAGTTTTCAGAACAGCGCGGGCAAGGCGACTCGCCGTATCATTTAATTACCGTCGGCTTGATGCGGCCGCGCGAGGAACTTTATCAGCGGGTGGATGAACGCATCGAAGCCATGTTCGCGGCTGGATTCATCGACGAGGTAAAGAGTCTGCTGGACAGTGGATACGCCGCAACACTGCCAAGCATGTCGGCGATCGGGTACCGGGAATGTGTCAGCGTGGTGCAAGGTCAATTGACGACCGAGCAGGCCAAAGTCGAGATGAAGCGAGCGACGCGGGTTTTCGTCCGCAGGCAGGCGAACTGGTTCAAAGAGTCCGACCCCAATATTGCATGGTTCAAAGTCAAAGATGGCGTGAGCATTGATGTGGAAAAACACATCCGCAATCAATTGACTTTTGATTCTTGATTGTATATACTTCACATATCCCTTGAAGGAGGAGCAACTCATGAATAACCGTCCGTGGCTAGCGCATTACGATAAAGGTGTACCGCAAACAATCGATTACCCGAAAGCGCCGCTTTTCTATTTTTTGGAGGAAGCTGCGCGCAAATATCCTGACCGCGCCTGTACGATCTTCAAGGGTGCGGTCATTTCGTATAAAGAGATGAATGCGCTTTCTGATCACATGGCTGCCGCGCTTGTTGAGATGGGAGTGAAAAAAGGGGATCGGGTGGGAATCTTTATGCCGAATACGCCGCAATTCGTGATCGCGTATTACGGTATCCTGAAGGCCGGGGGAGCGGTCGTGGCGGTGAACCCCACCTACCCGGTGGATGAGATCATCACTCCAGTAAACGACGCAAACATCGAGATCATGTTCACGCTCAGTCGTTTTTATGACAAGTTGAAAGCGGCGCGTGAAAGATCGAAACTCAAGAAGATCATCGTTACAAACATCAAGGAGACATTGCCTCCTTTCACACGCCTGCTTTTCACTCTCGTTAAAGAGAAGAAGGAAGGCGACCGCGTGGATACACTCGCCAGCGGCGATGTGTGGATGAAAGACCTGCTTGCCAAACACGCGAACTCCGCGAAACCGAATGTGGAAGTGACTCCCGACGACACAGCCCTGTTCCAATACTCCGGCGGAACCACGGGTGTGCCGAAGGGTGCCGTGGCAATGCATCGCAACGTAGTTGCCAACACGCTCCAGATCAAATCATGGATGCCTGCGCTTGATCCTGGGAATGAAGTGGTATTGATGGGCATTCCCCTCTTCCATGTGTATGGCATGGTGGCAGGGATGAATTTTGCAATGGCGAACGGCGCAAGCATGGTCATGGTGCCAAATGCCCGTGACTTGAAGGATGTGCTGGACAACATCAGCAAATATAAGGCCACAATTTTCCCCGGCGTTCCTCTGCTGTATAACGGCATCAACAATCATCCTGATGTAAAAGCGGGCAAATACGACCTGTCTTCCATCAAAGCTTGTATCTCCGGGTCTGCCCCATTGATGCGCGAGACAAAGGAACAGTTCGAGAAATTAACGGGCGGCAAAGTATTTGAAGGCTACGGCCTTTCAGAAGCACCGACCGCCACTCACTGCAATCCGCTTGAAGGTGAAAACAAAGTCGGTTCGATCGGCATGCCGTTACCCGATGTGGATATAAAACTCATCAGCCTTGACGATGGTGAAACTGAACTTGCCCAGGGCGAGATCGGCGAGATCATTGTCAACGGGCCGCAGGTGATGAAGGGGTATCACAACATGCCCACTGAAACCGCCAACAGTCTGCGCGAGATGAAAGATGGCAAGGTCTGGTTGTTCACCGGTGACATCGCCCGCATGGACGAGGATGGTTACTTCTACATCGTCGACCGCAAGAAAGAACTCATCAAGCCGGGCGGTTTCCAGGTATGGCCGCGCGAAGTGGAAGAAGCCATCATGGATCACCCGAAGGTGTTGGAAGTGGGCGTCGGCGGCATCCCCGACCCACAGCGCGGCGAGACCGTCAAAGCCTGGGTGGTGGTAAAGCCCGGCGAAACCCTGACCGAAGCCGAACTCAAGGCCTTCTGCAAGGAACATCTCGCTCCATACAAGGTCCCCACCCACTATGAATTCCGCACCGAACTGCCAAAGACAACGGTTGGAAAGATCCTGCGCCGTGAATTGGTGCGACAGCATAAAGAAGGTGGAAAGTAATCAGTAATTGGTTAATACAAAAGAGGCTTCCCGTTTGGGAAGCCTCTTCTTAATTTATAAACTGTTACGCGATCTGCGGAGTGCCGCTCTTCTTGCCCAAAGGTGACGGGAAGAGTCTTTCAAATTCATCGCGGTTGATCGATTCAACCTCGAGAAGCTGCTTGGCGACAATATCCAATTGCTTGCGGTATTTCTTGACCGTGTTCTTGGCGATCTTGTATGATTCTTCCACGATCTTGCGGACTTCGCGGTCGATCTGTTCGGCCACGGCTTCAGAGTAATCGCGCTGTTCCGAAATCTCGCGCCCGAGGAAGATCATCTCTTCTTTTTGGCCGTAGGTCATGGTGCCCATTTCGGCGCTCATGCCGAGGCGGGTGACCATGGCACGTGCCATGCGGGTCACCTGCTCAATGTCATTGGATGCGCCGGAGGTGATGTCATCGAAGATGAGTTCCTCTGCGGCGCGGCCACCGAGGGCCATGGCCAATGTCGCGAGCATCTTCTTGCGGGACATGAGGATGCGGTCTTCATCAGGGCGGAACCAGGTCACGCCGCCAGCCTGTCCGCGGCCAACAATGGTCACTTTTTGGACGGGGTCTGCTTCAGCGATGGCATTTGCCACGATGGCATGACCAGCTTCATGGTAGGCAATGATTCGTTTCTCTTCGTCAGAGATCAGACGGGATTTGCGTTCAGGTCCCATCACCACGCGTTCGATGGCCTCTTCCATTTCCGACTGACCGATTGATTTCTTGTTGCGGCGTGCAGCTAAAATCGCGGCTTCATTAACAAGGTTCTCAAGATCAGCACCAACAAATCCGGGCGTGCCGCGGGCAACCGTGGCGAGATCAGCCGTCGGATCCAATGGCTTGCCTTTCACATGCACTCGGAGAATGGCTTCGCGTCCCTTCACATCGGGGCGATCCAGCGTGACGCGGCGGTCAAAACGGCCGGGGCGAAGCAAGGCTGGGTCCAGAATGTCGGGGCGGTTGGTTGCGGCAATAATAATGACATTGGTGTCGGTGCCGAAACCGTCCATTTCAACAAGCATTTGATTAAGCGTCTGCTCGCGCTCGTCGTGTGAACCGCCAAGGCCCGCACCGCGCTGACGGCCGACGGCATCAATTTCATCGATAAAGATAATACAGGGAGAGTGTCTCTTGGCCTGATCGAAAAGATCACGAACGCGGCTTGCGCCAACGCCCACAAACATTTCCACGAATTCAGAACCAGAGATGGAGAAGAACGGCACACCCGCTTCACCGGAAACAGCCTTCGCAAGCAAAGTCTTGCCTGTTCCTGGAGGGCCAACGAGCAAAACGCCCTTCGGAATGCGCGCTCCAAGCTGAATGAATTTCTGCGGTTCTTTGAGGAACTCAACGATCTCTTCCAATTCCTGCTTTGATTCTTCAGCACCGGCTACATCGGCAAAGGTAACGGTAGGATGCTCACCGCTAAACATACGCGCGCGGCTCTTGCCAAAGGACATGGCCGCATTGTTGCTGCCTTGCGCCTGTCGGAAGATAAACCACAACACGCCAGCCATTAAAATGACAGGCAGGATATAAATTGCACCGCTTAAAACACCCGCCCAAACAGAGGGAGCGCTCACTTCGATGACTACATTTTCAGGGGCGAGTTGCTCCGTCGTAACACCCAGACTGCGAAGCTGATCCACAAACGTGGCATCCGGTTCTTTACGAGACTCAACGCCTTCTTCCACACCGTTCTTAAAGATCACACGAATAGTGTCGTCGCTATCAATAGCGATACGGGCGACTTCACCCTTTTGTACAGCCAAAGCCACTTCATTAATGGTGAGCGGCTTTTCTGTGTTCAAATTTTCGCGGAGGCCCATGTAGAACATGGCGCCAATGGCAACGATCAGAAGGAAGTACACAAAAAACGATTGACTACGGGAATTCACGGAATCCTCCAAATATGACTTACGGCTGGATTATACCAAGCCCAATCATTAGATGACGCGTACTGGGCAAATATTATATGATATTCTAATACGACCCGTTTTGACTGGGTTCAACGTGGCCATTTTTAGCCGAAAACTGCTTGCAAAAGCAATCAAAAGCGGATCCCCCGAAGAATCCCCGCACAATTCCGCCAGCAAGGATAAATGTCACTAACCCAGAAGCAGGCTTTAAAATAGAATGACCCCTATGGAAACCGCGAAATCCAACCCAAATGATCGACTGTTCCTGACAAAATTTGCCTGGCTTTCAATCGGCGCGGCAATACTCACCATTGCGTTAAAAACAACCGCCTACATTCTCACCGGTTCTGTGGGTCTGCTCTCAGATGCGCTTGAATCCATCGTAAATCTTGTAGGCGCAGTCATGGCCCTAGCGATGTTAACCATCGCCGCCCGCCCCGCAGATGAAGACCACGCCTACGGCCACACCAAAGCCGAGTATTTCTCCAGCGGCGTCGAAGGGACCTTAATCCTGATCGCAGCCATCAGCATTATCGCAACTTCCATTCCAAGATTAATCACGCCAAAACCTCTCGAACAAGTTGGATTGGGGTTGGGCGTTTCAGTCGCCGCTTCGTTGGCCAACCTGATCGTTGCGTTGATCTTATTACGGGCCAGTAAAAAATACAATTCCATTACTCTGGAGGCAAACGCGCATCATTTAATGACAGATGTATGGACCTCCGTCGGCGTGTTGGCAGGCGTCGGCCTCGTTGTGCTGACAGGCTGGGAACGGCTGGACCCGATCGTGGCGTTCATTGTGGCAGGGAACATCATCTGGTCCGGATTCCGCATTGTGCGCATGTCGGCGCTGGGGTTGATGGATACAGCTCTTGTGGTTGAAGAGCAAAATCTCGTAAAGAACGTCTTGAATTCATATACAAAAAATGAAGTGGAATATCACGCACTGCGCACCCGCCAATCTGGTGCGCGGCGATTTGTATCGGTTCATATCCTTGTCCCCGGTAAATGGACGGTTCAGCGTGGTCATCGCCTGCTCGAAAGCATCGAAGCAGATATTCGCAAGGTTCTACCAAACGTTACAGTATTCACGCACCTTGAATCGCTCAACGACCCCGCCTCCTGGGATGACACCAGCCTTGACCGTGCTTAGCTAAATTAGGGATGTGATTCCAAAACCAATTCCACAGGACAGTGATCCGAACCCATCACTTTGTCATGGATGATCACGTCTTTTACGAAGGGCATCAAATTCTCTGACACAAGAAAATAATCCAAACGCCAGCCCACTCCTCGCTTACGGGCATCCATACGATATGTCCACCAGGTGTATTCGACCTTTTCTGGATACAACTTGCGGTACGCATCCACAAATCCGTGATCGAGGAACTTTTGCACCCATTCGCGCTCTTCAGGCAAAAATCCCGATGTCTTCTCGTTTTGTTTTGGATTCTTTAGATCGATCGGCATGTGCGCTGTGTTGAAATCTCCGGTGATAATGAGGCTCTCCCCTTTTTCATGAAGGGTATCGCACAAATCGAGCAGATGAGCGTAAAAGGCAAGTTTGTATTCCACGCGGTGATGTCCGCGGGTGCCGTTCGGGAAGTAAATGTTGAATAGACGGCAACCAGCCCAAAGGGTCTGAATGACGCGGCCTTCCACGTCGAAGGTATCCGCACCCATGCCTGTCACGATCTCGTCGGGCTGTTGTTTGAAAAAAGTCGTTACACCGCTGTAGCCCGGGCGCTGTGCTGCATTCCACACAAAGGGAAGTTTCAACATGGCGCGCTGCTCTTCATTCAATTGTTCTTCGCGCGCTTTCACTTCCTGCAAACAAAGAAAATCAGGCTCCTGTGCAAAGGCCCAATCCAATGCGTTTTTGCCAAGGTTGGCACGAATTCCATTTACATTCCATGTAATGATTCTCATCGGCAATTCCATATTCTTTTTTATGGTAAACTTATTTTAATGCTTGTTGCATAATTCACTATCTTACACAACCCGGCCATTTATGCAGCACTCTGCAAGAGTCAGGAGAACAATGAATAACACATCTGTCAAACATATCGTATGTATTGAAGATGAACCAGAAATGATCGAACTCATACGACTCATTCTTGGGCGTCGCGGTTTTGATGTTCATGGTGCACCTGGGGGCAAAGAGGGGTTAAAGATGGTTCGCGAATTACTCCCCGATCTTGTATTGCTTGATCTGATGATGCCTGAAATGGATGGATGGGAAGTATATCAACAAATGAAAGCCGATGTTGCCACACGTGATATCCCGGTCATTGTTGTTACAGCCAGAGCCCAGAACATTGACAAGGTGCTTGGCCTGCACATCGCAAAAGTAGATGATTACATCGCCAAGCCTTTCGGTCCGCAGGAACTGATGGATAGCGTCGAAAAAGTCATCGGCCATAAATTATCATCCTGACATCAATTTCACTTTTGGCAGGGCGGCAAACAAGCTGCCCTGTTTAATATAATTCTCATGCCGCACCCCATTGTTGTTCACAACTTAAACCGACCGATCGAACAGCCCGCCCATGTGGGATATTGTGATTCGTTTTCCTGCCGCCTGCGCGGACTGATGTTCCGCAAACGACTCGAACTTAACGATGGCCTGCTCCTCGTCGAAAAACGGGATTCGCGCCTCGACACTTCCATCCACATGTTCTTTGTCCCATTCGACCTGGCCGTCTTTTGGATCAACTCTGAAATGACCGTTGTCGATAAGATCGTGGCGAAATCATGGCATCCTGCTTATTTCCCTAAGGCAGACGCAAAATACACCCTGGAAATTCACCCGAATCGTTTTGGGGATTATGAGATCGGCGACAAAGTCGAATTCAAGAATATGTAATCACCCTCGCTGAGCGAAGTCGAAGCATGGCTCGATGCAAATACTGAGTATATTGCAACCTATCCTTCGACTGCGGACTTCGCTTACGATGAATTATCCTTTTCTGGAAACCCATGTTCAAAAAAATTGTCACTCTCCTCTTTCTGCTTTCGTCTTTTTTCATATACCCCTCTCAGCCCGTCCTTGCGCAAGATGCGGGCGGACCTGTTTACATCGTCCAACCCGGCGACAGCCTTTCATCCATTGCAGAGCGTTTCAGCGTAAACCTTGCCGACCTCATGACGGCAAACGGCATCACCAATGCCAATCAACTTAGCGCAGGGCAGCCGCTGGTCATTCCGGGCTTGGTCGGCGTTACAGGCACACTAAGCACCGAGGTCGTCAATTTCGGCGATTCGTATCGCAGCCTCATGCGGCGGACACAGGTTCCTGAAAGTCTCTTCAAAAAATTAAATCACGTTGTAAGCCCAAGTGAATTCTATGTAGGCGTCAGCATGATCGTACCCGTGCAATCGGGAAGCCAGGGATTGAACAAGCGTATTTCAACAACCAAGGGTCAATCCCTGCTTGAACTGGCAGTTCAGCAGAATACAGATGTTTGGACATTGGCACACAACAATGACTTGTCGGGTTCATGGGATGGCCTGCCAGGCGATACACTCTTTGCGCCCGGCGAAAGCAATGGCGAACAATCAACCAGCGGCCTGCCATCCGCTTTTATCAGCGCAGAGATACGCGATCTCCCCATCAAGCAGGGCGGTACAGGTGTCATCAAGGTAAAGACGATCCCAAATGTGACATTGAACGGTCTCCTCGTTGACCATGCGCTCCATTTCTTTCCAATGGAAGATGGAACACAAGTGGCATTACAAGGGGTGCATGCCTTGTTGCCAGCAGGTGTCTATCCTTTGCGGTTGGAAGCCACACTTCCAGATGGAAGCAAGCAATCTTTTGAACAGTTCATTTTGATCGTCTCCGGGAACTACCCGGAAGAAGTTATTCCAGGGATCGATCCAACATTTATCGATCCAGCTGTAACCGAACCTGAATTACAGCAACTTATTCAAATCACCCTGCCTTCAAATCCAATCAAATACTGGAACGGCGATTTCATCTCCCCCGCGATCGCATACGCCGAATCCACTTACTTCACCTCCAGATACGGCAATCGCCGCACCTATATTGGGCAGGGAACAGAAATGCAGATCAGCGGCTTTCATACCGGGCTAGATTTCGGCGGCGGCGATGGCCTGCCTATCACGGCCCCGGCTGCAGGTCAGGTTGTGTTCGCCGGTCCGCTGACAGTGCGTGGAAATGCCACAATCATCGATCATGGTTGGGGTGTTTACAGCGGCTTCTGGCATCAATCGCAAATTAACGTTCAAGTAGGGCAGGTTGTACAGCAAAATGAAGTCATTGGGCTGGTGGGCGGAACGGGACGAGTCACTGGTGCGCATCTGCATTGGGAATTGTGGGTAAACGGCATTCAGGTTGATCCTCTCGATTGGCTGATTCTGACCTACCCGTAGGCAGGAAGCGTTAATCGAGCCTGTCTCTGCAGAAAAAAGCGGTTGCACATCGCCTTTATTTATGCTAGACTCTCGCCCTATGAACAGCATGGTCAACTTCCTCAAGCAAGGCGATATCTTCTATCAATTCACACCTACTCAACTCGAGCTGGTTGCGAATCTCTGCCAGGAAGTTGTTTTCAATGCCGGCGACCTGATCTTTCAGGAAAACAGCAGCAGCAAAGAGTTATATGTGATCGCGCAAGGTGAAGTTGATATTTTGATCAACCGCGGCGCAACCGGGGAATCTGATAAAAAGGAAACAGCCGTTGCACGCCTTCGCCGAGGGCAATCCTTTGGCGAGGTCGCCCTTGTGGATGAAGGTCTGCGCTCCGCATCTGCCAGAGCGGCGCAAAAAGATACCCGCCTGCTTGTCATACAACGTGACAAACTCATTATGTTATGTGAGACTTACCCACAATTAGGGTATCGTTTAATGTACAATTTGGCCGCTGACCTTGCAATGAAAATTCGCAATACTGATTTGCGTATCCGCGAACAGTTGTTGTATAAACCACACGACAAAAAATAGAAAACAAACTCTTGACCTTAGACAAAAACCCCCTTATCATTGCCGTTTAATAAAATGAAGGCTTGCCAGTTTAGAGTAGGCTGCGAAAATCCATTTTATGGTTTTCGTGTTTTATTTTAAACACAAGGAAGTATTTCACCCAAAGGAGGTGAGGCTGACATCGTAAGCATTGTCCGCTCTTTTTTGTAACCCCGCAGAATTTTGCGGGACGTCGAATTCACCTAACATATTTTGGAGGAGTAAGAAAAATGAATAAGCGTTTGCTCGCTTTACTTTCCGTGTTGGTTCTCGCCAGCATGGTACTCGTAGCCTGTGGTGGTGGAACTCCTGTTGCTACCGAAGCCCCCGCCGAAGAACCGGCAATGACCGAAGCCCCCGCCGAAGAGCCCGCTGCCACTGAGGCTCCTGCCGAAGCCATGGGAACCCTGAAGATCGTCTCCAGCTTGCCCATGACCGGTTCTTCCCTGACCCAAACCCAAACCATCGTTAACGCCATGCAGTTGCGCCTCGAACAGGTTGACTACAAGGTTTGCGGTGGCTCCTATGACATCGAATACGAAGCCTGGGATGATGCCTCCGCCGCCCTCGGCCAGTGGGATCCCGCAGTTGAAACTGAAAACGCCAACAAAGCCGCTGCTGATCCTTCAATCATCGCTTACCTCGGAACATTCAACTCTGGCGCCGCCAAGTTGTCCATTCCGATTTTGAATCAGGCTGGTCCTTTGGCCATGATCTCCCCCGCCAACACCAACCCTGGCTTGACCAAGGCTGACAAGGATCTCCCCGGTGTTACCGACTCCTACTACCCCACCGGTACCCGCTCCTACACCCGCGTAGTTGCCGCCGATGATATTCAGGGTAAAGTTGCCGCGAACTTCGTGAAGTCTCTCGGCGCCACCACTGTTTATATCCTTGATGACCAACAACTTTACGGTAAGGGTGTTGCTGATGTGTTCGAAGCAACCGCCGCTGAAATTGGTTTGACAGTTGTAGGCCACGAAGGCATCGACCCGAAGGCCGCTGACTACAAAGCTCTGATGACCAAGATCTCCACCAGCAACGGTGGCGCCGCTCCGGATGCCATTTACGTTGGTATGGTCGTTGACAGCAATGCCTCCCAGCTCTTGAAGGACAAGGTCGCGATCATGGGCGATAACGAGACCGTCAAATTCGTTGGTCCCGATGGCATCCAGACTCAGGCCTTCATTGATGGCGCTGGCGCTGATGTCGCTGAAGGTGCTTACGCTTCTGTGGCTGGTGTTCCTTTCGCTGAACTCCCCGCCTCTGGTCAGCAGTTCGTCACTGACTACGAAGCCAAGTATGGTCCTTTGACCGAGCCTTACTCCGTCTATGGTTATGAGACCATGAGTGTTGCTCTCCGCGCGATCGAAGATGTCTGCGCCGCTGGTGGCGACCCCACCGACCGCGCTACAATCAATGCCGCAGTGTTCGCGATCAAAGATTTTGATGGCGCTCTCGGCACTTGGTCGTTCGATGCGAACGGCGACACCAGCCTGACCGACATGACCTTCTATGTCGTCAAGGGTGGCAAGTACGAAGCCGTCGGCACCTTTAAGTAAAAAACTCTCGCACGTTCGGGGGCGGCATGAAAATGCCGCCCCCCATCCTTTTTGACAAGCAGGAAAAGAGGAGCACCATGGAAAACACCAAGAAGAAATTTAACTTGAGGCGCTTCGCCATCGCCTCAGCAGTTTTATACATCGTGTTACTTATCGGGCCTATCGTGGGTCTTGATATTCCAGTGATCGTCGAATCCGTCAAAGCCAACCCGCTTCAATTGGTTCAATTTTTTATCATCGGAATTTCCAATGGCGCGATCATTGCCATTATCGCCTTGGGCTATACCATGGTTTACGGCATTATCGAGTTGATCAACTTTGCCCATGGTGATGTTTATATGGTGGGTGTGTTCACCTCCCTGACAGTCCTTTCCGTAACAGGCACTCTGGAAAGTAAAGATCCTGGGAAAATCGTATTTGGCCTTATTCTTGCTTTGGTTATAGCAATTGTGGTTTGTGCAGTTCTTAATGCGACAATTGAGCGGCTCGCATACAAACGCCTCCGCAACGCCCCACGCCTGGCCCCCCTAATCTCCGCAATTGGCATGTCTTTCATCATTGAAAATGTCGGCCTCATGTGGGCAGCACAGGCTTGGCTGGTTCCCTCCTTCGGTACAACCGGTGGCGCCTCACAAAAAGTGTTTCCAGATATGCTCGGTGTCCTCTTCACCAGTATGGGCTGGGACGTCAATTTACTGGCTTCCAGCGGGCTGGCGCTTCGACTGACAATCAAAGATCTGCTCGTTATCATTCTAGCCGTTACTTTAATGACCGGCCTTTATTTGTTTGTTCAACGCACACGTCTTGGCAAAGCCATGCGCGCCACTGCACAAAACCGTGACGCTGCAAAAATGCTTGGAATTGATATTGACTGGGTAATTACAGCCACTTTCCTTATCGGCGGCGGCCTTGCGGGTGCAGCAGGTTTGATGGCAGGTTTGTACAACAATACAGCCTGGTGGTTCATGGGTTTCCGCGCAGGTTTGCAGTCATTCACAGCAGCCGTGCTCGGCGGTATCGGGAACATCACCGGTGCCATGCTCGGGGGATTCCTAATCGGTTTATTGGCATCATTCAGCGACGGGTATCTTAACGCCCGCTGGACAAACGCATTGGTCTTTGCAACACTTGTTCTCATCCTGCTCTTCCGTCCCACCGGCTTACTTGGTGAACAGACGGGCCAAAAAGCCTAAGAGGCCCCATGAAAAATATCAGATCAGGTATCACTTTTGGCATTATAGGCGGTCTGCTCACCTTTCTATTCGGCGGCTGGTCCGTAACAGTCATTGGCTGTTTGATGGGCGTTGGCCTTGGAATGGGAATGGCTGGAAGGTTTGAGCGCAAGGATCCGCTCAAAATAGCTCTGGCTGTTCTCCCATCCGCATTGACTGCTGCCGTTCTCCTAGTCGGGTTGAGTCTCTATCAAAATAATTTCGTTCAGGAAGCCATCGGGAAACGTCCCGCCGCCGAAAATACTGTTTTGTATGGCAACTTGATCGGCTTCTTGGGAACCGTACTTTTTACAACATTGCTAGCTGCTCTTCGTGGTTTACCTGAAAAGCAGGAACAGACTGCCCGTATGATTCTTCTGGCAGCTTTGATCGTGGCATTCCCTTTCGTTGATAAATTGACCGCCTTGCGCTGGACAGCCCAGATTATCTTCGCTCTGATCTTCGTTATTCTAGGTTTGGGGCTCAACATCGTAGTCGGATATGCAGGGTTGCTGGATCTTGGTTATGCAGCCTTCTTTGCCATCGGCGCATACACAACTGGCATATTATCATCCCCGCAGCACGGCATTTTCATGAACTTTTGGCTGGTAATCTGGATCGCTGCCGCAATGGCCGCCCTTTGGGGATTTATGCTCGGCGCCCCCACCCTGCCGCTAAGAGGCGATTATCTTGCAATCGTTACGCTGGGGTTCGGTGAAATCGTTCCCGTACTTTTCAGGAATCTGATTGATGTAACCATTAAGGAACCTTTTACTTGCTGGATATTACCCGGTTTGATCAGGCTTTTTGGCGCTGAAACAACCATGGCGTGTATCACATTTGTTGAACACGAAGACCTGACCGCCGGTGAAAAAGGAATCAGCCCTATCGGTCGCCCGGTCATCCCGTTTATTAACTACGAGTTCCAATCCAGCAATCCGATTCCGTGGTACTTCCTGATCATCATGATCATTTTGCTCTCTGTGTTCATCATCCGCCGTCTGCGCGATAGCCGCCTCGGCCGTGCATGGATGGCCATTCGCGAAGATGAACTCGCCGCTGCTCAAATGGGAATCAACCCCGTCACCACAAAACTGGCCGCTTTCGCCATGGGTGCAACTTTCTCTGGTTTTGCAGGTGCATTTTATGCAGCTTATATCGCGGGTATTTTCCCGAGTGTGTTCGATTTCAGCGCATCCATCATCATCCTCTGCGTTGTGATCTTGGGTGGTATCGGTAATATCAACGGCGTGATCGTGGGCGGTTTGGTCATTATGACAGCGGATCGTCTCTTCCTGCCTGCTTTGAAAGATTTCCTCTCCTCACTCCTGACCCACACTGTGCTCCCATCCATCAGTGACCCTGTTGTACAACGAGCGGTAAGCGACAATGCAAACCCGATCCTTTACCGCTTCCTCTTTTTCGGTTTGACCCTGGTCATTATGATGGCGGTTCGACCGGAAGGATTGATCCCCAATGCCCAAGTGCGTGCAGAATTGCATTCGAATGAGACGCCTCCCATTGAAGACGAGACTCCTAAGTCTAAAAAAGCGAAAAAAGGATAGGAGACGAACATGACTCTCTTCGAAGCAAAAGCAATTACCATGACATTTGGCGGTCTGACCGCCGTCAACAAGGTTGATTTCAACATTGAAAAAGGCATGATCGCCAGCCTTATCGGCCCAAATGGTGCAGGCAAGACAACCTTCTTCAACACGATCACCCGCGTATACACCCCAACCAGCGGTGACATGAAATTCGATGGAAAAGACCTTTCCGGGCTGCGCCCATTCGATATCACTGCTCTTGGTATCGCACGTACCTTTCAGAACATTCGCCTTTTCGCAAATATGTCTGCCATTGAAAATGTATTGGTAGGCCAGCATTGCCGCCTGACTTCCAACTTGATCGGACAGGTATTCCATACCGCCGCCACCATGAAGGAAGAAGCGGATGCTCGTGCACGCGCCCTGGACATGCTTGAATTCGTGGGGCTGCGCCGCGATGACGCCGAAGTGACCGCCAAGAACCTATCTTATGGTCTTCAGCGTCGTTTGGAGATCGCCCGCGCGCTCGCATCGAAGCCAAAACTCTTGCTTTTGGATGAACCGACCGCAGGTATGAACCCGAACGAAACCATCGACCTGACCAATTTCATTCAGCGGCTACGACGGGAACTTGACCTGACCATCCTATTAATTGAACACCACATGCGCGTTGTGATGGCAATTTCAGACCGCGTCTCTGTTTTGGATTATGGCGAGAAGATCGCGGAAGGTTCACCCTCTGAAGTTCAGAAGAATGAACGGGTAATCGAAGCCTATCTCGGTAAAGGCACTGCCACCAAATAAAGGCGAGGAACAATATGCTTGAATTAAAAGATGTCCACACTTATTACGGCAACATCCACGCCTTGAAAGGGATTTCCCTTACGGTTAATGATGGCGAGATCGTCACGCTGATCGGCTCCAACGGCGCAGGTAAGAGCACCACCCTGCGCACCATTCAAGGACTCAACAAGCCACGGACAGGTTCAGTTGTATTAGACGGCATTGAATTACACAAACTTCCCGCCCATGAAGTTGCAACCCTTGGCGTAGCCCAGAGCCCTGAAGGCCGCATGATCTTCCCGCGCATGACAGTGATGGAAAATCTTGAAATGGGTGCCTATGCCCGCAAGGATATTACATCCTTCAAAGATGACCTCGAACATGTTTTAACGCTCTTCCCGCGCCTCAGAGAACGCATCACGCAAAAAGGCGGCACACTCTCAGGCGGTGAACAACAAATGCTTGCCATGGGACGCGCGTTAATGGCCAAACCCAAGATCCTCCTGCTGGATGAGCCCTCGATGGGTTTGGCGCCCCTTCTGGTGGAGTTAATCTTCGACATCATCAAGAAGCTCAATGAGGACGGGACAACGATCCTGCTCGTGGAGCAAAACGCCCTGATGGCTCTCTCCATTGCGCATCGCGGGTATGTGCTGCAGACCGGCGAGATCGTACTGGCAGACGACGCCAAGAAGTTAATGAAGAACGAGGAAGTTCAAAAGACCTACCTCGGCGTGGAATAAAGCAAGAAGACAGAAACTGTCAAAGACCCGTTTTCCGCCAGTGGCGTGAAAGCGGGTCTTTTCGAAATCAAAGAGAACCATGAGCCTACCAAACTTAGCAGATATTGTCATCATCGGCGGCGGCGTGATGGGAGCCAGTGCGGCTTATCACCTTGCCCAGCGTGGATTCAAAAACATCGTCCTACTCGAAAAGGAAAACTTCTTTGGGCAGGGTGCCACAGGCAGATGCGCAGGCGGGGTGCGTTATCAATTTTCGACAGAAGTCAACGTTAGACTTTCGATCGCAAGCCTGCCCATGATCGAGCGTTTCAAGCAGGAGATCGGACAGGAGGTGAATTATCGTCAGTGCGGATACCTTCTCGTGGCGACGAATGAAAAGGACCTCGCTGAATTCAAGCACAACGTGGCCCTGCAAAATAGACTCGGTATTCCAACCCAATTACTGAGCGGAGATGAAGTCCGCACTCGGCTGCCATTGATGAAGTTCGATGACGCAATTGCAGGGACATTCAACCAGAAAGACGGCACGGTTGACCCGAACGGCGTGGTAATGGGATATATCAATGCGGCGCAAAAAATGGGTGTGAAGGCTATCTCGGGCGTGGAGGTGACTGGAGTCACTGTCAGCGGCGGGAATATTGAAGAGGTGCGAACAAGCCTCGGCGGAATCAAGACGCGAATGATCCTGAACGCGGCAGGACCCTGGTCCGGGCAGGTTGGAAAAATGGCAGGCATCGACATCCCGCTTATCCCCCTCCGCAGGCAGATGTTTACGACAAATCCGTTGAAGGAAGTGCCCGTTGATTTTCCGTTCGTGATCGATTTTGCGAAATCACTTTATTTTCACCGCGAAGGCGAAGGGCTGCTGGTGGGCATGAGCAACCAGGATGAAAAGCCAGGCTTTGACCAGAATGTGGACGATGATTTTGAGATGGTAAATTTGGAGGCCGCGATCGAGCGCATGCCATTGATGGAGAAAGCAAGCCGCGCTTCGCACTGGGCAGGATTGTATGAAGTAACCCCCGATGCGCACCCGATCTACGGTAAAACCGATGTGAATGGATTTTTTCTTTGCACGGGGTTTTCAGGGCACGGTTTTATGCATGGACCGATCTCGGGCAAATTGATGAGCGAGTTTATTCTGGACGGAAAATTTTCAAGCGTGGATGTTTCGATGCTGGACCTGAAACGCTTCGAAGAAGGCAGATTAATTCAAGAGTACAATGTAGTGTAAATCAATCGTGAATGAACGTGATTTATTTGTGTTCATCAGTGGTCAAGAAGAGAGCATATGACATCAGCAGAAATCATTACCATCGGCACGGAAATATTACTCGGCGAGATCGTGGATACCAACACGCGCTACATCGCGCGCACACTGCGAAGCATGGGCGTGGATCTGTATCGCACCATCACCATCGGAGATAACACCGACCGTATCGCGAGTGCGATCCATAATTCGATGGAACGCGCGGATATTGTCATCACCACAGGCGGACTTGGGCCGACCGTCGATGACCCGACCCGTGAAGCGGTTGCACAAGCCGTGGGCGTGGAAACAGAATTTCGCGAAGACTTGTGGCAGCAGGTGGTTGAAACCATTGGGCGCTATGGACGCACGCCGTCTGAGAATCAAAAACGGCAGGCGTACGTACCCAAAGGGGCGATCGGTATCAAAAATCCCGTTGGCACTGCGCCATGCTTTATTGTTGAAACAAATCGCAACGCGGTCATCTCGCTGCCAGGTGTCCCAAGTGAAATGGAACATGTATTGCACGAATCCATGATTCCCTATTTGCAAAAAAGATTTAATCTGAACGAGATCATCAAGGTGCGCGTACTGCATTGCGCGGGACTCGGTGAAGGTATGATCGATGAAAAGATCGCCGACCTCGAAAAACTTAGCAACCCCACGGTTGGACTCGCTGCGCACACAGGCGTTGTAGATGTGCGCATTGCCGCGAAGGCAAAAAACGAAAATGAAGCAAATGCAATGATCGCAGTCATCGAAGCACAGGTTCGCGAAAGACTCGGAAAAATTGTCTTCGGTGTGGATGAAGACAAACTTGAAGAAGTTACACTGGATTTGATCGCAAAGCGCGGCTGGACCCTCACCGCCATCGAATCGGGACTCGACGGGATTCTCGCGCGGAAAATTCCACATACCGCGTCTTTACCCAATCTCGATCCTGATCAGCTCCTCGAAGCATTACGCACCGCCCGAACCGACTCAAAAGCAGACATCGCACTGGGAGTCTCTGTTTACGCTGAAGACCGCTCTGCTGAAATGTCTATGATCACACCGCGCGGCGAGAAAACGCACCGCATCACCTACGGCGGTCCACCGCGCAGTTTGCCAAAATGGGCAATGAACCTGGCTTTGAACTGGCTGAGAATGACCATCGAGGAGCTTGACTAATGCCTGCGCCTCGTCAACGCAAAGAATCGATCTGGGTCACACTTGCCTGGACGTTGAATCTACTAGGACTTGGCGGCATTGCCTTTGTGGGAATCGCTTATGTGATAACACACCCCACCTTTTTTGCCTCAGCACAGGAGGCGCAGCCTATTCCCACGATAGGCCTTCCAAACACTTTTACACCAGACCCGAATGCCCTGTATCTGCCGACGGTCACCCCCAACCCGAAATCGACCATGATCGTGGTGCAAACACCCACACCCTTTATCCTTTCAGGCGGGAAGCGTCCGCAAGTCATTGGGTACTCGGTTTCGGGACGCCCCATAGAAGTTTATATTTTTGGAAACGGTGAAAGTCAGCGTATGATCGTGGCTGGCATCCACGGCGGCTACGAATGGAACACCATCGCGTTGGCGGATGAACTCATCACCCACATCTACGAGAATCCAGAGATCATCCCCAGTGATGTGACGCTGTACATCCTGCGCAATTTGAATCCAGATGGCGATGCGCGCGATCATGGCTATGATGGCCGCGTCAACGATCACGGCGTGGATTTGAATCGCAACTTCCCCACCAACTGGGCGGCAGAATGGGATCGCGATGGTTGTTGGAATTACGGTCCTACCACCGGTGGTACAGGTCCAGGCTCCGAACCTGAGACGCGCGCCTTGGTGGGCTTCCTGCAATCGCATAGAATCAAGGCGCTCATCAGCTATCACAGCGCCGCGCTGGGTGTTTTCCCCGGCGGTGAACCCTGGGATGAAGAATCCACCGACTTTGCCAGAGCGCTTGCCGAAGTGACCGATTACTCATTCCCGCCGCTGGATACGGGCTGCATCTTCACAGGCACTCTCGCCGATTACGCCGTGGAGCGCGGCGCGGTTGCAGTGGACATGGAACTCTCCACACACACCAAAACAGATTTCGAAAGAAACCTAGACGCATTAGGGATTCTTTTGAATTGGGGCAGATAAAAACAATCAGAAACGGGATCGCGGATTTCAATCCGCGCCTGGCTTTACAATTGCGGACAAAAGCCCGCACTCCAAAAACAAATTACTTGCAAAAGGAGCCTGAATGACACAAACCGTAGATACACTATTCATCAACGCCATCGTCCTCACGATGGATCGCAACCTGAACCAATATGACCCTGGCGCGGTCGCCGTCAAAGGCGATTCGATTGTCGCGGTTGGAAAAGAAGCCGAGATCAAAAAAGAATATTCGGCCAATGAGATTATTGACTGCAAGGGCAGGGTGCTCATGCCTGGTCTCATCAACGCGCACACGCATGTACCCATGACCCTCATGCGCGGCCTCGCCGACGACCTGCGCCTTGATGTCTGGCTGATGGGTTACATGCTGCCCGTGGAGCGTGAATTCGTTTCGCCTGAATTCGTGCGCCTCGGCACCCAACTCGCCTGCGCCGAACAGATCCGCAGCGGCGTGACCACCTTCAACGATATGTATTTCTTCGAATCAGACATTGCAAAAGCCACAGCCGAAGCGGGCATGCGCGCGGTCTGCGGCCAATCGGTGATGAAATATCCTGCACCCGATGCGCCCGCCTTCGAAGATTCCATCGCATACGCGCGTGAATTCATCAAAACATGGAAGGGACATCCGCTCATCGTCCCAGCCATTGCGCCGCATGCACCCTATTCAACCACACCCGAGATCCTGCGTACCTGCGCTGACATTGCAAAAGAATATGATGTTCCGCTGCACATCCATATTTCCGAGACCGCTTTCGAAGTGGAAAACATGCGCAACGAACAGGGCATGCCCGTCGTGCCTTACGTCAAAAAGCAGGGACTGCTCGAAGCAAAGGTCATTGCCGCGCATTGCGTCCACATTGATGTCGGTGAAATGAAAACGCTTCAGCATGTGAACGCGGGCATTTCGCACAACCCATCATCGAATCTCAAACTCGCCTCGGGGTTTGCACCCGTGCAAAAAATGCTCGACGTTGGCCTCAACGTGGGCATCGGCACTGACGGCCCCGCCTCCAACAACGACCTCGATATGTTCGAAGAAATCCGACTTGCCTCTTTTGTGGCGAAGGCCTCTTCGAATGACCCAACCGTCCTCCCGGCAGCGACAGCGTTATTAATGGGTACACGCCTTGGGGCACAAGCGCTTCACATCGGACATTTGACAGGGTCGCTGGAACCAGGCAAACGCGCTGACTTGATCATTGTCGACACATCCCCTGCCCATAATTCCCCGCGCTTTCGCCGTGACCCGAACAATGCCTATGCACAATTGGTCTTCGCATCCAAATCCACCGACGTGACCGATGTGATGGTCAACGGCAAGTGGCTGATGCGTGACCACAACCTGCTCACCCTCAACGAAGCGGACTTGATCAAAGAAGCTCAGGGCGTAGCCAGAAAGATCGATACCTTCCTGATCGAACGCGAGAAATCCGTGCTTTCGAAACTGATCGCGCTCGGCGGATCGACGCAGGAGGAATCTTTCGAAGTGCAGGTCAAGGTCAAGATCGTAGAACCAGACAAATTGGTCCAGGCGATGAAGCGCCCCGAGATCGAGGTCACTGCCCAAAAGCATTACCAGCAATTCGACGATTACTTCCTCTTCGACGACCCATCCCAGGGACGTCTACGTTTCCGTGAAGATAATCTCATCGATGAAAAAGGCAATTCGCAAAATGTCCGCTCGCGCCTGACCTTGCTCGGACAAAAACGCGAAGGCGAGATCGGCCACGATGTGCTGCTTTCGCGAAGCCGATTCATTGCGCCTGCCATTCACACGGCGCGTTTTTATCGTGAGTATTTCAAACCTGCGAAAGAGATCTCGATCACGAAAGATCGTTTGCGCTGGCACATCCGCTATAAGAATACCGAGTTGTTCGTCAACCTCGATGAGATCAAAGAACCGCCCATGGGACACTTCCTTGAGATCAAGAGCCGCACCTGGAGCCGCAAAGATGCCGACCTCAAAGCCGAACTGGTCAGCGAACTGCTCGACCTGCTCGGCGCAGGCAACGCAGAAGTGGTAACCCAGGATTACATCGAAATTTTGACAGCCAGCTAAAATTCGTGCTAAGCGAAGTCGATGCACATAACATTTCACTCAAGCGGCAGGGTTTCGCAACCTTGCCGTTTTATATAAACAGCCTTGGAAAACAAAAATGGAATCTTTCAAAAAATCCCTTGCAGGCCTTTTTGCAGTGCTCTTTGTAATGAGCGCGGTTTTTGCCTTGTTGCTCTTCAATTTTGATCGCCGCGGCTTCTCGGCAGAAACCTATCATAAGGCCTTCGCAAAGGACGATTTCTACAACAGGCTCCCCACTGTGTTGGCCGAAGCGATGATCACCACCGACCAAAGCCAGCTTCCCATTGCAATGAGTGGAATGGATGTGCAAGCCTGGGATTCGTTTTTTCGCACCATCCTTGCGCCCGATGCGCTTACGACCATGGGCGATGGACTGTTAAACTCGACCTTTGCCTACCTCAATCAACAAGCAGATATCGTCCAGCTTTCGCTTGTTCCGCTCAAGACGAGCATGGTCGGCCCTTCGGGTGTGCAAGCCATTTACGGAATATTGGGAGCACAGCCCGATTGCACCCTGATGCAGCTCGCTCAAATGGGCTTTGACCTGATCTCGGGCGGGAGCATCCAATTCTGCAATCCGCCTGCTGAGTTGGAACCCGTAATGACGCCAGCCATTCAGGCACAACTACAAGTAGCGGTCACGCTTATCCCAGACCAGATCACCGTGTACGAAGCGCCGCTGCAAAATGACCCGCGCCAAAAATTACAGATTGCAAGATTATTCATGCGCCTCAGCCCGATTCTGCCGCTTGTCTTCCTGCTGTTGATGACCATCTTCGCGGTCAACACTTTCACCAGTTGGTTAACTTGGTGGGGCGCGTCTTTTTTGGCGACAGGAACACTCGCAAGTTTGATGGGTCTCACGGGCGCGCCTATTTTCAGCGCCATTTTTCAGGGATTATTGACTTCCAGATTGCCCGATTATCTTCCGTCCATTTTTCTAAACTACGCCAGTGACCTGGCCGCCACCATGCTGCAAGCATTGATCACCCCCGTGCTATGGCAGGGACTGATCATGGCCGTGATCGGGTTGATGATGCTGTTGATCGGGTATTTCGTAAAAGCAAGTCAAACGCGCTAAAGGAGCGCGGACTTCAGCCCATGTTATCTCTTGCGTTTGCAGACTGAAGTCCGCATTCCAAAACCAAAAACGGGATTCGAATCAAAACGAGTCCCGTTTTTGATTCCTGCAACAAATTCGGGGATTGGCCTGTATCAGTTATAGATATGTCCATTTCACAACGCCTGAAAACTGGTTTCATCGTTCTACTTGGGTTATACCTCTCCCTCACCTGGCTCCTGGTTTATTTTGCCACACGTGAAGACCGTGTGTCCCACGCCATCATCTCGATGGGCTCGGGGCTGCTTCTGCTTTGGGTGGCCTTGGGCGGCTCATGCATGGTTCTGTTCCGCGACAGAATAAAAACCTGCGTTCAAAGCATTCCGTTGAATTGGCAGGTCAAGTTCATTCTCTTTGGCATTTTGCTGGCCATGCTTGAGGAAGCCATCACAACCACAATGACCAATCTCGCGCCGCTCTTTGGCGTGGCGGTTGGAGAAGCCTACATCACCGCCTCGGCCAGTTACTTCGATGTCATTTTACATCACAGCGTCATCGTTTTCGTCCCGTGGTTCTTCGCCTGGGCGTGGATTTTGAAGCGCTACGATTTCAGTCCGTTCTGGGTTTTTCTATTTTTAGGTTTGCAGGGACTCATCGGCGAATCCATTGCATTCGGCGCGCAGAACTTGAGTCAATTCGCCATGTGGATCTTTGTCTACGGGTTGATGATCTACCTGCCCGCTTACACAATTCCCGCCGAGCGCGGCGCGCGGAAACCGAATCTCCTGCATGCCATACTGGCATTTTTTCTTCCGCTTCTATCTGGCTTTCTGTGGGCCATTTTGATCAACCTGCTCTTCCCAAGCCATCCTTCAATTCACTTTCCACCCATTCAAAATTAATTTCGGAGTCACAATGAAACGAACCATCATCGCGGCAATTGCGCTCGCGCTTGCCATTCTCGCTTGCAACGGCGGCGCTACACCCACCGTCCCGCCCACGCCGCAAGAATCTGTTTTCGATACGACCGAAACTGCCTACGGCTTCTTCCCGACCCCGCCCGAAGCGTCACTAGAAAGTGTCTTTCAATTGTACAAAGACCTTGGCGCACATGCGGATGTCGTTTTGCTTCAGGAAGGAATTCCGTGGGAGGAATTTTTGCAGGGCGCTGATGTTGAATCACAGCACATTACCGATATCACCAATCAATACATCATTGCTTCGCAAAACAACCTTGAGATCATTTATGTCGTTGACCCGCTCAATGGACTGAACCGCCGCGAATTCATGGGCCTGCCCAATGACTGGGAGGCAAACTTTGCCAACCCCGATGTCCGCACTGCATTCAAGAATTACACCCTGCGCGTCGTACGCGAGTTCCATCCGCGCTACCTTGGGCTGGCCTCCGAGATCAACACCTACATGGATGCCCACCCCGAAGATGCGCTGAACTTCGTCAGCCTTTACAACGAGGTTTATGACGCGGTCAAAGCCGAAGCGCCTGAGATGCAAATTTTCGTCACATTTCAATGGGAAGACTTGAATAACGTATTTCCACAACCCGAAGAGATCGGCCGCCAGAAATTCGTCACCAATTGGGATCAGGTTGAAATCTTCGAACCGAGACTGGATTTGTGGGTCATCTCGTCGTATCCGTTTATTGCCTTTGAGGATGGTTCTCAAATTCCAGCGGACTATTACACCCCGCTTCTCACGCGGACCGATAAGCCGCTCGCTGTTGCCGAAGGAGGCTTTATCAGCACTGACACAGGTCCGTTTCACGGCGACCAACAAAGCCAGGTGGATTATCTAAATGCCATCCACACCCAGATCGGGAGCCGTTTGAGCTTTTGGATCTATCTTCTCTTCAACGATTTCAACCTTGATTCCTACGCCAAAATGATGAAACAGCAGGGACTCGGTGATGATGATATCACTACCCTTGGCATGTTCGGCTCTGTCGGCCTGCGTGAATATAACGGCACAGCCAAATCTGCGCTTGAGGTGTGGGATTCATTTCGGAAGAATAAATAACATGAAAATAAAAAGCTTTCTTGCATTGATTCTGCTGTTAATATCAACGCTAGCCTGCGGAGAATCCACTGCGTCAGTGGTGCCGACACCCGCTTGTGCAGCGACCAGCCCCACCGTTACGTTGGAAGCGGAATCTCGTCCATTTCACATGGGCTTTACGCGCTGGCCTCCCGAAGCGACTCTGGCAGGCATCACCCGCATGAACAACTTCGTGAACACCTACGGCGATATGACCGCCCTGCATTTTGATGGCGGTGTTCCGTGGCCCGAAGCGCTGACCGATTCTCCCCTGCCTGATGGATTGATGAATAGTTGGGGATCAATACGAGGTGCGATTCCCGCGGAGCACACTCTGTTGGTTTCGATCACGCCGCTTGATATGACCCGTTCCAAATTGGCGTCGTATTGGGGAGAGTCAGATAACCAGCCGCTGCCAAAACCTTGGGATGGTTATTCGCTCGACCATGCGGATGTGAAAACGGCTTACTTGAATTACGCACGCCGCGTGGTGGAATATTTTCAACCTGATTATCTGGCGATTGGCATCGAAGCGAACGTGGCACAGGTCAACGCGCCTGAGAGTTGGGAGGCTTACAAGCAATTGCACAAATTTGTTTACGAGAATTTGAAAGCGGAATACCCCGACCTGCCTATCTTCGCCACATTCACGATCAGCCATATGAGCGGATTGGATGGCGGCGATCAGGCCACACAAAAAAGCGAGATCGAAACACTGCTGCCTTATTTGGACATGCTCGGATTAAGCGCCTATCCCTACGGCTGGATGTATGAAAGCGGCAAAGTTGACCCGATCCCCGAGAATTTCTTTGCACCTGCACTGGCTTTTGGAAAGCCGATTGGCATTACCGAATCAGGCGCGCCCTCCTATGATTTTTCGGCCTATGGCAAGGACTACAAGTTCAGCGAAGAGTATCAGGCGCGCTGGGTTGATTTTCTGATGCAGAACGCAATTGAAAATCAGTTCGAATTCACTGTCGCTTTTACAGGTATTGACTATGACAAGCTGATCGCTGAAATGCCTGCGGATGTGCGCGAACTGGCGACCATTTGGGTTTACACAGGGTTGCAGCGCAGTGACGGTTGTGACAAACTTGCTCTCTCCCACTGGGATGCCTATTTGAAGCTGCCTTTCAAAAAGTAAAATTTTTGCCGCGAATTTCACGAATGGAAGCGAAATTCGCGGCTATTTTACGGACATCCATTTGCAACTTGCTCTTCGAGCGTGGTTGCGAAGACGTGATAACCTGAATTGTCACATGCGGCGCGGAAGTAATAATACGTGGATGCCTGCGGGTAAGCCACCGCATACAATGCTTCAAGGCTGGGGTTAGAGATCGGCGTGGGCGGCAGACCTGTGTAAATGTAGGTATTGAACGGGGAGTCAAAATCCACATCGGCGGCACTGAGTGGATTGGTCCACCAGGTTCCTTGAAAAGAGTTGTATCCCACCGCATATTGGACGGTTGGGTCAGCGTCGAGTTTCATGCCAATGGCGAGGCGGTTCAGGTACACCGAAGCGATCAGCGGGGCTTCTTCGTGATGAATGGCTTCACGTTCGACGATGGAGGCGAGGGTCACGGCCTGATAAATATCGAGTCCCTGATTGGCAAAACCTGTCCGCAATTCTTCGGTGAGGTGCTGGGCGAAATTCCGCGCGATGACATCCAACAATTGCTCGGGAGTTGTAGAGCGTGGCAGGGTATATAAATCGGGGAAGAAGAATCCTTCCATGCTGGAGGATGAGGGGACAAATTCAAGTGCGGCGGGCGGAGTCTGCGCAAGGGCGAGAAATGCTTCGGATGAAAATTCCAGGCCTGAGGTCGGGATGGATGCGGCAATTTCTTCCATCCGCCAGCCAGGGAGAATCACAAGGGTCGCATCAGAAGGAGAAAATTTCTGCAGGGCGCGGGCGATGTCGATGATGGAAAGCGCGGGGCTGAGGGTGTATTCGCCCGATTGAATCGTCAGGTCAATGCCTGCATATACGGCGTAATCATAAAAGGCCTGCGCATTCGAAATGAGACCTGCCTCCTCAAGCCTGTTGGCGATCGAAATAACGAGTTCGCCCTGCTCAACGAAAAAGGATTGCTCGAAACCGTTCGGGTCGTACGGTGACTTGAGCGTATCTCCATACGCAAGCAGGCGCGCGGAATATTCGATGCGGTCCGAAATGGAAAGCGCGTTGGCAGGCGGACCGTACAACAGCGAGGCGCGCGCGGGGGCGTAGCCTAGCGCAAAGTAGAGACAGGTCAGTGAACAAAAAACGACAACCGCAAGAATGATATGAAGTTGATAACGGTGTAGAAGATTTGGGTTTCTCGATCTTCGATTTACGATTTGACTGTCACTCATTACGGATTTCCATTTCCCCGTTTGGCTTCAAGATAGGATTGCAGGATGGCCACTGCCGCAAATTCATCCTGATGGCCGCCGCGTCTTTTTCGGGATAGGCCAAGTTCGATGCGGGCGGCGCGGGCATCCTGAGTGCTAAAAGATTCGTCCCACATTTCGATGGGGAGTTCAGTTTGTTTTCTGAGTTCATCGGCGAAACGGCCAGCACGGCGTCCTGCCGGGTTGGGATTGCCGTCCTCATCATAAGACTGGCCGATGACGATCAGCCTGACTTCGTTTTGCGCGGCGATCTCCGCAACCTGTGCGGCATCGATCATGCGCGAAACATGTGCAACGACTTTCAAAGGGCTGGCAATGGTTGCGGTCGGGTCGCTCAGGGCGAGGCCGATCCGTTTTTCACCGTGGTCAACTGCGAGGATTCTCATAGGCGTTGAGGGCTAGTCGCGATGCACTGTTTCGTGATCATTTCATCTCCACCGAAATATTGAACGGAATCAGCGGCATCCACGGCCACCAGGAGGGAGTAAGCAAAATATCGGGCGATTGGCGCAAGGACAAGGTCGAAGCCAGTTCGGCTTTCATCAGGTCTGGTTTGCCTCCACGCACGATGGAGAAGACACGCATCTCATCCACTTCGCGCAACAGCGTGCGTGTGACCATCAACTCGAAATGGCTGATGCCCGAATTATCGGTGGAGGGATCGGTGATCACTTTGTAATCAGGTGTTGATGTGGAAACAAATCCATCCTGCCCTGCCGCATTGAGCGTGGCCAGTGAAAGTTCCTTCATGGCATCATCTGAAACGTAGCGCGCAGAAAATTCAACCTGCATGTTCAGGACCAGCGTTTTTCCTGGCTGGCCTGCGGGCGGGTCGAAGGTCTCGTTCAAAATCTGTTTGACCTCAAGCGTATCGACCAACAAGACATCAGCAGGGCCGATCTGTGAACGCAACTCGGCCTCAGCCATGCGGCGCAGATTTTCTAGCACCACCTCACGTAATCTCGCACGGTCATCGTCGTTAGCGCCCGTCACCTGCGAGATCACGCCGCCCGTGATGGCTTCGGGGTTGGTCACCGAAACGGTCAGGCCAAGCGGGCCTTCCACCACGATCACTGCATCGTTCGGCACATTGCCATCTGTACCCGCCTGCTGTGCCTCGATGGGAATCTCCACAACTTCATCAATGCCTGCCGTGAGGGTGGCGTCTTCGAGGGTCACAAATTTTACAGGCACTTCAGAAGCGGTCGTAACCACTGTCCCTGCAGGGATGCTCAACTCGTTCTGACTCAAATTCGTGATCTGCACAACGCCTTTCGCCTTCGCTTTCGGCACGGAAATTTCACTGGCAATGGCAAGCGATTGCTCCGCCTGTTCAGTCACGGATACAATCAACGCGGGGACTGCGCCAGCAAGCGAAATGGAATCGGCTGATTCACTTGCCGCAACAGGAATAATGATGGATTGAACCTGGGTCTCGGGATATAAAGTCAACGCGGCTCGCGGGACGAAGAGGCCTGCTACGGTTACGAAGGCTATGACTCCCACTGTGAAAGTGAGCACGCGCCCGAGCAGGGATGTTCGCCAGGCAGGTTCTTTTGCATACACCTCATCGCGGATTCTTCTCAGGTCGCGGCGCGGAGGTTTCGGGGTGCGCATGCTCCTCGGAACAGGATCAGGCCACAGTTCGCGTTGAGCGGTCGTCGTCGAGGCAAAGACGGGAATCCCCAGCGATTCGGCATCGCGCCGCACTTTGGCCCGCCGTGTAACCAATCCCAATTGCGCGCCGAGTGAATCGGCGTGGCGTTGCAAAACTTTGAGATCGAGAATACGCAGCGTGACCTTCGCGTATTTCGGCCAGACCAGCAAAATGCGCGGCGTTTTCGCCCACGATAATTTATCGCGGACGGAGATGAGGTCATCGTGTGATTCGAGGGTGATGATTTGGGTTTTCAAAAATAACCTTGATGAACGGAGATAAACAGAGATATTTTAGGGGTTCGAGGACAGAGATTGGAAAGACGGCGAAGTTGTGTTTTCACAGTAGGTCCATCTTTGTTCATCCCCGTTTATCTCTGGTTTAACTTTCTGGCTTTTTCAACCAACCCAGGCAATTCTTTCACAAAAGAATCAACCTGTTCAGATGTGGAATCGACTCCTAATGTGATGCGCAGGGAGCCGAGTGCCCAGTCTCGTGAGTGGCCGAGGGCAGTGATGACTTCGCTGGGTTCGGGGTTGCCTGTTTTGCAGGCAGAGCCTGAGGAGCAGGCAAACCCCGCTGAGTCGAGCATTTGCAAAAGCAGATTACCATCCACATCTTTGAAGACGAAGGAGGCGTGATTGGGCAGGCGGTTGGTTGGATGACCTGTTAATTGCGATTCGGGAATTACTTCAAGGACTGTGCCAATGATATGGTCACGCAAGGGTTTGACGTGAGCCGTACGCGATTCGCGTTCTTCGGCAGCGAGGCTGAGCGCTTCGGCAAAGCCGACAATGTAGGGCACGTTCTGAGTTCCTGCGCGCAGGCTGTATTCCTGCCCCCCGCCCGTCATGTGCGGGAGAAGTTTCGTCCCCTTGCGGACGTAAAGCGCGCCGACGCCTTTCGGCCCATAAAATTTATGTCCACCAAGTGACATCAAATCCACGCCGAGGGTCTGGGTGTTGACATCCAAATACGCTGCGGCCTGCACGGCATCTGTGTGAAAGAGGATATTATTTGATCTGGCAATGCCCGCCAATTCAGCGATGGGGTTGATCGTGCCAATCTCGTTGTTCGCGTACATCACTGAAGCCAGTGCCGTATCGTTGCAAACTGCCTTGGAAAGTGCCTCTGACGAAACGCCGCCGAATTCGTTCACATCCAGCCATTCGAGCAGAAATCCATATTCCTTTTCAAGTTGTTCGGCAGTTTTACTGACGGCATGGTGCTCGGTTTTGGAGGTCAAAATCCATTTCTGGCCTGAGGTGCTACGCCTTGCCATGGCGGCGCCGCGAAGCGCAAGGTTATCAGATTCGGAGCCGCAGGAGGTGAAGATGATCTCATCGGCGCGGCAGTGCAAAACAGACGCCACCTTTTCGCGGGCTTCTTCGATGGCGGTCTCAGCTTTTTGCCCAAAGCGATGGACGGAAGACGGATTTCCATAGGTTTCGCGGAAAAACGGCAGCATCGCATCCAAGACACGCGAGTCAACGGGGGTTGTGGCGGCATAATCGAGATAAATCATGAAAGGGATTATAGCAAACAATTTTGTCGGGGTGATAAAATAGATAAGAAAATACAATCAATCGAAATCAGGTGCAGAATGAGCGACTTCCTCAATTATCTTAATACGGCCGACCTTGATACACTGACAAAGACTCCTGGCATCACACGTCCGATTGCGGGAGGGATCATCGCAGGGCGGCCGTTCGATTCGGTTGATGACTGCCTGAAAGTGCGCGGCATGGGAAAAAACCTGCTTACACGGTTACAGTCCACTTTTGAAGGGGAAGAAAATGTTTCAGAAAGCAGAGCCATGGTCACAGTGGAGGAAGAACCGAAGCCCGCGCCCATTGAGAGGCATCAGCCTGCACAAGAATCAGCCCGTGAGGAGGAACCATCCTTCTTGACGAGATTGGGGCGGGCCCTCCTCGTTTTTTTCCGTGCGCTGATGCAATTGATCGCTCTGGCCATCATCATCGCAGGGATTGGGGCGGCATTTTACTACGGATTGCCGTTCATCAATCAGAATGTGATCGTACCCATCGAACAAAATACAACGGGCATTCGCGAACTTCGCGACGAGATTGAAATTTTGCAGACGGAACTGGATGAAATGAATGCACGCGTGGATGCGGTTGAGAAAACGATCGAGACCCAGTCGGCCAGCATTGCAAGGCTGGAGGAAATGCAAAAGACCCTCGAAGAGGAAATAACAACGCAAAATAACAGCGTGATGGTTGCGTTGAAACGCGAGGTGATGTACACGCGCGCGATCGAAACCATTTCGCGGGCGCGATTGTATCTTTCGCAAAGTAATTTCGGGCTGGCAAAAACAGATGTGCAATCGGCACGCGATCTCCTGGCCGAATTGTTGATGGATGCCCCGACCTATCAAGTGGATGCGTTCAATCAGATCCTTATGCGCCTTGACCTGGCATTGGGCAACCTGCCCGCCTTCCCCGTCATCGCGGCGGATGATGTGGATATTGCCTGGCAGTTGATGATGATGGGCCTGCCTGAGAGCGAAGCCGAGATCGTGCCGACATCCACGCCCCTGCCGCCGCCAACATTCACGCCCACGACTGTGCTCGAACCATCCGCCACCTTTACGCCCACGCCAGCACCCGTACTGGAAATCACTCCCACCCCAACAGCAATTCCATAAATTCGGAACCCCGAGCATTTTCTCGGGGTTCTTTTTCAAATGTTATAATCCGCTCGCGTTTCGAATTGAAGCGCAAATCCACGAGCAAAATCACATCAACCCTAAATGAACAAACCCACCAAGTTGACATCCTCCATGCAAGTGTATCTTTTTGCATTGCTTGCAGCGGTCATGGTGGCTTTCGTTTATGGCTGGCTGAACTTCCCCAGCCTCGAAAGATCGGGAACCAACTATTATCCCCAGCTTGCGATTGGGTTTAAGCGGGGCCAGCTCCATTTGCTTGAACAGCCATCTTCCGCATTGCTTTCGCTCAGCGACCCATACAATTATGTGCTTCGAAAAGAGAGCGGCGTGGAGGATTTTCCATGGGATGTTTCTCTCTACAATGGCAGATTCTATATTTATTGGGGGCCAGTCCCTGCGGTGTTGTTGACCATACTCCCCGTTGGGCTGCTCAACAGGCTCGGCGACCAGCATCTTGTTTTCCCGTTCATGTTTGGGTTATTTATTTATTCGATGCTGATTTTTGTGAGTTTCTGGTACAAATTCCCACACAACCTACCAGCGTGGACCATTGGACTTGCCCTGCTGGCGATCGGACTCGCCAGCCCAGCCACTCTGATGCTCAGTCATCCTAAAATTTATGAAGCGGCGATTGTCGGCAGTCAGTTCTTTTTTATCGGCGGTTGTTATTGGGCATATAGCGCAATCAGCAGGGATGGTCAGCTTGATTCCTGGAAACTTGCCATTGCCAGTTTGCATTGGGCGCTTGCGGTGGGGACGAGAACCATTATCCTGCCTGCGGTCATCTTTTTTGGGGCGACGATTCTAGTTTATATTTGGCTGCAAAACAAAAAGGTCACGGCCGCTTTGTGGGCCATGGGAACTCCGCTTTTTATCGCGGCACTTTGCCTGTGCTGGTACAACTGGGCCAGGTTTGATTCCATTTTCGAATTCGGGTTGAAATATCAACTAGCCAGTGTGAACTATAACGAATTCGACGATCTGTTCTCCATCCGCTATTTATGGGAAAACCTATTGAATTATTTCCTACGCCCGTATCAAATTCAGGCAGAATTTCCGTATATCAGCACCGTGGAAAATATCGTCTCGAATGACAGGCTCGCGGGCCTGCCCTATACTTCTCCCTATCTTTTGTTCCTGTTGATACCGCTGGCCCGTCTTTTCCGTCTGCGCGCGCAAAACGAAAATCCGCGCGAAAAATGGCTGGTCATCGCTTTGGGCGGGGCATCTCTCATTTCATTGGTTATAATTCTCCTGTATTACTTCACAGCCATGCGTTTCAGTTTCGATTTCATGCCCGGGCTGCTCCTGCTTGCCGCGATACAATTCGTGCAGGGTTCCCTGCTGACGAAATCAAGCCGAGGATATTTAATTTTGGCTGTTGTATTATTTATTTTCTCCGTTTTGGCAAGCATATTGATCGCCCTTCCCACAGTCAGGATCAGAGAAGTGCTCGGGATCTTCGAGTTTTTAGGCAGCCGATAAAGTTTATCGAAGTCACAACATAATTTATTTCAATCAAAGGAGTAGTCCAATGTTCAAAATAAAATTCGGTACCGATGGTTGGCGCGGGGTGATCGCAGAGGATTACACCTTCGACAACGTGCGCCGCTGTGCGCAGGGATTTGCGACGTACATGCTCTCGGTCGGTAAAAAGGGACAGTGGGTCATTGTGGGCCACGACAAGAGATTCAGCAGTGAGCATTTTGCGGCGGCAGTCGCAGAGGTATTGGCAGGGAACGAATTGAAGGTTTACCTGACTGAGGAAGCCACACCCACCCCGGTCATTGCTTATGCTGTACTCGATAAAAAGGCCGCTGGTGCGGTCAACATTACCGCCAGCCACAACCCGCCGACAGATAACGGTTTCAAGGTCCGCAATGATACGGGCGGCGCGATCGACCCCGAAGGATTGAAACTTATCGAAGCCTCCATCCCCGATGACTTGAAAGATGTCAAACGCAAGGATTATAAGGAAGCCGTTGCCGCTGGCGAGATCGTCAAATTTGACGCGGCCACTCCGTACATCGAACACCTTACCCGTGATGGTTTGATCGATCTGCAGCCAATCAAAGACGCGGGTCTGACCGTGATGGTCGACACCATGTGGGGCAACGGCGCTGGCTGGTTCCCACGCCTGCTGGCGGGTGGAAAGACCAAGGTCATCGAAATTCACAACGAACGCAATCCCTCCTTCCCGGAGATGAAGCGCCCCGAGCCTATTCAGCCAAACATTGACGTGGGCCTGAAAGCCACTGTTGATAACAAAGCCGATGTACTGCTCATCACAGATGGTGATGCTGACCGCTGCGGCATTGGCGACGAGAACGGCGAGTTCATCAACCAATTGCGCGTCTATGCCCTGCTCGCCTACTACCTGCTCGAAGTGCGCGGCGAACGCGGTGACATCGTCAAGACCCTGTCCACAACAGGCATGTTGAATAAGCTTGGCGAACTGTATAACGTTCCCGTCCACGAAACGGGAGTGGGTTTCAAATTCGTCGCGCCGAAAATGACCGAGACCAATGCCCTGATCGGCGGCGAAGAGAGTGGCGGCTACGCCTTCCGCGGAAATGTGCCCGAGCGTGATGGCATCCTGGCTGGGTTGTACATGCTCGATTTCATGGTCAAGACCGGCAAGAAGCCGACTGAACTCCTGAAAGACCTGTTCGAGAAAGTTGGCGGCGAATATTTCTACGACCGTGTGGATAGTCCCTTCAGCGGCGATCCCGATGCGCGCAAGAAGATCATTATGGATAACAACCCCAAGACTCTCGGCGGTTTGAAAGTCACCGAACTCGTCACCGTAGATGGCTTCCAATTCAAGCTCGAAGACGGCGGCTGGATGTTGATCCGCTTCAGCGGAACCGAACCCATCCTGCGCGTATACTGCGAAACCAGACACAAAGACAAGGTGCAGGGCATCTTGCAAGACGGATTGAAGGTCGCAGGAATCAAGTAAATTCCCACAAAATGGTTAAAAACGAACTCACCTGCGAAATATCGGGTGAGTTCGTTTTTTGGGCAACTATCAAAAAGTCTCAAACTTTTATAAGAATCCCCGTTTACAAGTCAGTTTTCTCTTATAATCAAACATCATGACCACACGTACCAATGAAATCTGGCTTGCAGATCTACGGGCTACCGGGCTGGCACACGCGGAGGCATTGAATGACCTGCGCGATGTCATTCAAAAAGGCCTGCCGTATGCCCTCTCCCGCTGGCTTTCCTCGGACAACCCCCTTTTCCAACCGCTCGTGGAAGAAGTGACGCAGGAAACCCTCCTGCGCGTGCTCGACCAACTGGACACCTTCGAAGGCCGCAGCCTTTTCACCACCTGGGTTCACAAAATCGCCATCCGCATTGCGTTGACCGAATTGCGCCGAAAGCGTTGGCGCGATGCCTCCCTCGATGAGTTGACTGAAAACGAAGACGCTCCCCCGCCCCCTGGCCTGCTCGCTGATCCCCAGGCATCTCCCGAAACCTCGTCAGAGCGATCAGACATGCTCGTACGTGTCCGCCGCATTCTGGAAGAGGAACTTACACCCAAGCAGCGTGAAGCGCTGGTATTGCTTGGCTTGCAGGATATGCCCATGGAAGATGCCGCCAAGCGGATGAAGACCAACCGCAACGCGCTGTACAAGCTCCTGCACGATGCCCGCCTGCGCCTGAAAAAACGTCTCGCCCTCGAAGATATCACTCCCCAGGATCTGCTAACAGCCTTTGAACAAAAGTAAGATTAAGATTAGATTAATCGTCAAACTGGAAGCATGAATATCAAACATATCATTCAAAGCATCTTCAAACCAAGGGAACAACTACAGGATGAGGTTGTCATCAAATTCCTGCAGGTTCTGGAAAACATCCGCGCTGAGGAATTGACCTGTAGTGAAACGTATGCCCGTCTCGACGAGTTCGTTGAAACGGAAGTGCAGTCGAAAGACGCAGACAAGATCACCCCACTCATTCGCGAACACCTCGACATGTGCCCGGACTGCAACGAAGAATACGAAGCATTGCTTGCCATTCTAGAAAATACAAAATAAAAAGCGACGGGAAATTTGATTTCCCGTCGCTTTTTATTGTCCAGTCAGCTTATTCGTGGAATAATTTCTCACCCGCACGAACAGCCACCTTTAATCGATTCTCGGCAGGCGTGATCGGACAGGACCACATCTCGTTGTAGGCACAATAAGGATTGTATGCCACATTAAAATCCACGATAAAGCGCCCGCCAGGCAGGGCCTCAGGCTCAAGATAACGCCCCGCAGGGTAGGTTTCAATGCCCGCCAGTGAATCCACAAAGGGCAGGAAGAATCCATGCTGGCTCTGGTAAATCGTCAATTCCGCCTGCACGCCATCCACTACAAAACTGAACTTGCCAAACCGCTCATAGGTTTGAACGCCACCCGTCGAGGTTTGCATCTCAAAACTCGTCTTCACGGGGAATTCATCCACCTTAACCTCAAGGCGCAGGGACTCATTCTCAGGGAAATAGTTCAATCCATTAAAATCCTTCTTCTGCTCGCGTGTCAGCGGGCTTTGCGGATGGCTGCCAAAAAAATCATCCTTCTCCGCGCGAAATGCTTCCAACTCTGTCATTTTGTTCCTCCAGTAATATTATGCTCAATAGACTGACATGCGGGTTGGATTCTTACGAAAGCATTTCCAACGCCGGGGTCGCCCTTGCCAATTCATGCAGTTTATGCTATTTTAGTAATGAGGTACAAAATGACCACTCTGCAGAAAACAGTTATGATCATCGAAGATGAACCCGAAGCCGCCGAATTATTTGGTGAAATGATGCGTGTAAACGGCTTCCGCGTAATGAAAATGTTCTCCAGCGCGCCCGCCATCCCAATGATCATACAGGAAAAACCCGATGTCATCATCCTGGATATCATGATGCCCGATATCTCCGGCCTCGAAGTCCTGCGCTACATGCGCCGCGAACCCGACCTGGTCTCCATCCCGGTAATTGTCATTTCCGCCAAAAGCATGCCCAGTGACATCAAGACCGGCCTTGAAGCGGGCGCATCCTTGTACCTCACCAAGCCTGTTGGGTTCCTCGAGCTCAAGCAGGCCGTCGAACAGGTATTACAGAAGGCATAAAATCATCGCATGAGTCTTTTGCGCGCCTTCATTGCCATTGAGTTTCCTGCAAGTACACTGGACGCCATTGAAAGACAAACTGCCCGACTGCGCCAAACATTGGGGAATGACATCGTCCGCTGGGTTCCCACCCAAAATATGCATCTGACCTTGAAGTTCATTGGAGACATCGCCGTCTCACATATTGACTTTCTCAAGCAGTTGCTGACTCGTGAAGCGGAATCTCACAAACAGTTTGACCTGCAACTTGGCGGACTCGGCTCATTCCCGACCTCAAGGCGGCCGCGCATTTTATGGATCGGGATCCACGCCCCGGCAGAGCTGGCCTCCCTGCAAAAAAGCATTGAAACGGGAGCCTCACGTCTGGGTTACCAGCAAGAGGAACGAGCCTTCTCCCCGCATCTTACCATCGGCCGCGCCAAACAGAACATTGGCCTGACCGAACTGCAAAAAATCCGAACCGCAATGGATTCGACCCAGCTTGGCAATATCGGCACAGCCAGAATGGATACCGTCCATCTTTTCAAAAGCGACCTGCAGCCCGGTGGGTCGGTCTACACAAAATTATTTTCCGTCCAATTATCCAAACCATGAGGTGAACCCTGAACGCACTTGAACTTGCTCGTGAAATCGTAAATTCCCTTGAAGACAAAAAGGGAGAGGACATCGTCCTGATAGACTTAAAAGACATCGTATCCTTTACCGACTATTTCGTCCTGTGTACCGGCACCAGTGACCGCATGCTTGATGCGCTGGCCAACTCCACAATCGAAAGCATTAATTCCGACCATAAAAAGAAAGGGAAGAGACAGGGCATCTCCAGTGACGGCTGGGTGGTCATCGATTACGGTGACGTAGTCGTGCACCTATTCTCCCCCGATCAGCGCGAATTTTATGACCTTGAAGAATTGTGGAAAGATGGAAAGGTATTATTGCGCCTGCAATAAAATAGAAGATTCTCTTGCAATAACAAAAATCCCGTTCAACCAAAAATTGAACGGGATTTTTCTATTTCAGCTACGATCGCTTATTTTTCAAAGATCCATTGATCGACGGCACGTTTCCAATCCACAAGCTCTTCTTTCTTGAACCAGAGCGCAACTTCACGTTCGCCGGTCTCGGGCTTATCAGAAGCGTGGATCAAATTGCGGCCAACTTCGAGCGCATAATCGTGGCGGATGGTGCCTGGCGCAGATTCGGCGGGCTTGGTCGAGCCGACGGTCTGGCGCACAGCGGCCACAGCATTCGAACCTTCCCAAACCATCGCCATGACAGGCGCGGATGTAATGTATTGGATCAAACCATCATAAAAAGGCTTGCCCTTATGTTCGGCATAATGCGATTCAGCCAGCGAGGTACTGACTTGAATGAACTTTGCCGCAACGAGCCGAAGCCCACGACGTTCAAAACGGGCAATCACTTCGCCGATGAGTCCGCGTTGCACACCATCGGGTTTAAACAAGTACGAGCGTTCTTTCCACAGAAAATCCTCCAAATAGAATGTATAACGATTCAGCGAATCAATGATTCAGCAGATCAGCGAATTAATTCTTCAGCCTTGTTGTAGGCTTCGAGTGCTTCCTTCAAACGATTGGCACGCATATAGGCGTCACCCAGAGTCTGCCAGATGCCAACTTCAACAGGATAACGATAGATCGATTCGGTCAGGTCACGGATCGTCTCATCCAGATGCTTGCCCTTCTTGATAAGCTTGCGGTAATGATCGAGCGCGGCGGGGATGTCGCCCCGGTCCAACTCAGCCTTGGCCTGACCAAGCGAAGCCGAAGTTCCCTGCCCCTCAGCCTGGCGCTGTTTCGCAGGCAACCCGGCTTTCTTCCGGGAAGGCGCAGACGGTTTCTCCGGCGCGCGTCGTTCTTCAACGACGGGTCTTTCCATTTGAGGCTGGGCCTCTACGCGAGGTTCAGCCGGGGGCGGTACAAAGGGTTTACGCGTCTCCACTGGAGGTACTTCCTTTTTCGGTTCTGGTGTTTGTTGCGCCTCGACATGCTTCCAATCGGCGGGCGAAGCTGGACGATCCGCCAAACGTGGCGAGTCTTCATCCACGATCGCAGATTCTTCGTCTTCGATGCTCTGCAGCCAGTCGGGTAGATTCTCTGTCTCGTTGGCAGTGACAGGCTCCTCGGTCGGTCGTGAAGCGGAAGTTTCGATGGGCTTCTGCCAGTCGTCTTCGAGCACTGCGTCGTCCTGTGAATCCGCATTGTTTAACCAATCGGGCAGGTCTGGCTTCTTCATCACGGGTTCATCATCCATAGGCTTCCTTCTTGAGGAGGCTTTGGAAGCATTCAAAATGGAATCTGGCGTGGGCATTTCATCGAACGGAAGACCCGGCTCGTTATCCAAGCTGTTCAACCAGTTCGAAAGATCGTTTTGAGGCTTACTCTGTTCGGCAGCGACACCTTGCGTAAAGGAATCATCCTCAACACCGCTGAGCCAACTGGGCAGTTCTGATTTTTGCGCATCAGAACTTTGATCGGAGAAATCGAATTGATTGTCGGTACCAGACTGCGGGGTATCGTTCAACCAATCGGGAATGTCATTGCGATGCTGGCCCTGTTTCTCGAATGCCTCAGGCTGTGGGGGAAACTCGGCTTGATTTTCCTGCTCCTCGAATTTACGAAGCCACGCCTCGGTTTCCTCACCAGCGCCTGCGGACGAGGGAATACCCTTGGAAGCATTTTCAAATTCAGCGAAAAGCTGTTCGCCGATATTGAGTGCGTTTTCAACAGCCTCCGATTGAACAGGCTTTTCTTCTTCAGCCTTTTGCGAAGCCTGCGCTTCACCAATGGATTGCGCTTGCGAGACCCATTCGGGCGGGGTTTCGCCGCGTTTGTTCGGGTCGGTGACCAATTCTTCGGGTTTGGCTCCGTGTTTGGCCGCGAGGGATTCAAGCCATGCCACGGCATCATCCTGCTCTTGTGCGGTCGAGCCGAGACTTTCCACGGTAGGAGCGGGAGTCTGAGCGACGGGAGCTTGTTGTTCGATATTCGTCGCCTGTGAGACCCATTCGGGCGGGGTTTCGCTGCGCTTGTTCGGGTCGGTGACCAATTCTTCGGGTTTGGCTCCGTGCTTGGCTGCAAGGGACTCGAGCCATGCCACGGCATCATCCTGCTCTTGGGCGGTCGAGCCGAGGCTTTCAATAGAAGGAGCTGGAGTCTGAGCGACGGGAGCTTGCTGTTCGATATTTTGAGCCTGCGAGACCCATTCGGGCGGGATCTCACTGCGCTTATTCGGGTCGGTGACCAATTCTTCGGGCTTGGCTCCGTGCTTGGCCGCGAGGGACTCAAGCCATGCTACGGCATCGTCCTGCTCTTGGGCGGTCGAGCCGAGGCTTTCAACAGAAGGAGCAGGAGTTTGAGCGACGGGAGCTTGCTGTTCGATATTCTGAGCCTGCGAGACCCATTCGGGCGGGGTTTCGCTGCGCTTGTTCGGGTCGGTGACCAATTCTTCAGGTTTGGCTCCGTGCTTGGCCGCGAGGGACTCAAGCCATGCCACGGCATCATCCTGCTCTTGCGCGGTCGAGCCGAGGCTTTCAATAGAAGGAGCGGAGGATGGCGCATCCACACTGTGCACCCATTCGGAGGTTTCGCCCGTTTGAGCAGTTTCATCAGACGGGGCATCAGGAACACCGGACATCCACGCAGGCAAATCACTGGATTGTGAAGTAGCGGGCTGTCCTGCCTCGCCTAATCCACTCATCCACTCAGGGACATCCGATTGTGTAGATTCGATCGGCTGGGAACTTGCAAATAACGAATCAGGGCCATTGCCGCTTGGAGTTTGAGAATCGTCAATATCGCGCAGCCAATCAGGAACATCACCTGACGGGGCAGGCGCGGGTGTAGCGGCTTTGGGAGCATCGAGTCCACTCAACCAATCGGAGACATCATCCGATTGTATGGAGTCTGCGGTTTCTGCATCGCCAAGCCCGCTTAGCCATTCAGGGACATCGGAAGAAGGTTGTGCGGGTGAAGCGGGAGCAGAAGCGGCAGGGGTGCTGGGAGCATCGAGTCCGCTTAACCAATCTGAGACATCATCGGTTTGTGCAGGCTTGGCAGAGGTGGATGAATCAGAATCGCCAAGTCCACTCAACCAATCGGGGACATTGCCCGGTTGTGCGGGTGGAATGGAACTGACAGGTTCAGGGGTTGTTTCCACATCGCCAAGTCCACTTAGCCAATCAGGGACGTTGCCCGGTTGTGCAGGTGGAATGGAACTGACAGGTTCAGGGGTTGTCTCGGCATCTCCAAGTCCGCTCAGCCAATCAGGGACATTGCCCGGCTGTGCAGGAGTGGGTTCGGGTTGTGTTGAAGCGGCGGCAGCAACAGCTCCTGCAGTACCAAGTCCGCTTAACCAATCAGGGATGTCCGCGGGTTTAGAAGAGGCTCCAGAGCCAGAGTCGAGTCCACTCAACCAATCGGGAGTTTCTATCGATTGCGCTGAAGCAGGCTGAGGCGCGGTAGGCTGCGAAACGTTCGTCGGCACCTGACCTTTCAACCAGTCAGGAATATCGGCAGGGGTCAAGTCACCGCCGGCAGGTTCTTCATCAAAAAAAGAGGTGGGCTGTTCGGGATTTGTGGATTCTCCCCAGCCAGCGGCGCGGAGAAAATCTGGAATACCTTCACTGGAAGCGCCTTGATCTGACGATTGCGTCGAACCCTGTTTCAGCCAATCAGGCTCGCTGTTGGATGAAGAAAGCATCGGGGCCGATGAAGCGCCAGAGCTGAGACCCAGGGAAGATGATCCCCAACTTTGAGTGGCTGGCGGTTCTTCGTCTTTATAATCCAATCGCTCCAGGTTAATGGAGGCATCGGGAACTTCGTTCGCTTGAAAAACAGAGCCTTTGGCAAAAGCCGTATACGGATCCAACTCCCCCACACGCATACGATACACCTGCGTGCTTTCCACCGCACCGGCCGTGGCAGGCAGCAAATCCACCATGATGCAATTCGCATCGAAGCAATATAAATAACGCTTCAGCAACTGCATGCACATATCGGAGGCATCTGCCTTTTGACCGCCATGAAAATAAGCCCGCGCCAGCAATACCTGCATATCGGTACGGTCAGGTTCCTGCGCAAGTACAGCGCGAATTTCGGCAATCGCCTGTGGATATAACTCGCCCTGCACGTACATGTGGGCAAGTGCGCCGCGCGTCATACGGATCTTGGGCGGCTCCATGCCGTCACGGCGGCCATAAAGTCTTTGCAACTCGCCTTGAATGGCTGAATTGGAAGGCTGCGCTTCGAAAGCGCGCTGCATGTGCCAGATGGCGTCATCGAGTTTGTTTTCTTCATCACGGATGATGCTCATGCCTACATGCGCAACAAAATCATCGGGAACCGACATCAAAATGCGGCTGAAAATATCAATCGCATCGTTATAGCGTTTTAATTCAAGATAGGCCTTGCCAAGCAGACGATAGGTTGCAAGATGTTTGGGGAAGGTTTTTAAGATATGGTGGCAATGTGCTATGGCTTCATTGATGTGAGCTTGATCAATGAGCCCTTCGATTTCGCGGTTGTAGATTCTCAAAGAAACTTTTGCCATTACCGTTTTCCTAGTTTATCGCCTGTTTTTATGATATTCAAAGTTTTTGGGTAAACTGCCAGATAGCATTACAGTTTAAGTATGCCTGATTCGCAGATAATTCGCAAGGCTATACGCTATTTTACCCGTAAAACAGCGGCAATGGCGATACAAATTCATCACTAAACGCATGCGCCGCAAGCACGGCCTTGCGTGCTTCGGCCAATTTTGCCTCATCATTCGCATGGATCTCAAATAAAGGCTCGCCCGCCTCCACGCGATCCCCCACTTTTTTGTGGATAAGGAAGCCGACCGCATGGTCGATGGGATCGGTCTTTTTGGATCGTCCCGCCCCAAGCAGTACTGAGGCCTCGCCTACGAGTCTGGCGTGGACCTGTGAAATGAATCCGCTTCGAGGGGCATTCACCACCTCGACGTATTTTGCCTGCTCGAATTTGGAAATGTCGTCCACATACGAAACATCACCGCCCTGTGCCTGAACCAGCACGCGGAATTTCTCCAATGCACTACCATCTGTGATGGATTTCTCGGCCATCGCGCGGCCTTCGTCCAAATCCTTTGCACGCTGACCTAAAACCAGCACATGCGCAGTAACATGCAGACAGTGTTCATAATAATCATGCGGGGCACGTCCGCGGAGTAGCTCAATGGCTTCGATCGTTTCGAGTGCATTACCCACCGCAGAGCCCAGCGGTTGATTCATGTCTGAGATCAGCGCAACCGTTTTACGACCCGCAAGGCGGCCAATATCCACCATCAATTCGGCGAGGGTGTGCGCATCTTCGAGGGTTTGCATGAACGCGCCAAGGCCTGTTTTTACATCCAAAACGATTGCCTGTGCACCTGCTGCGATCTTTTTGCTCATGATCGATGACGCGATCAACGGCATGGAAGGGACCGTGCCGGTCACATCGCGCAGGGCGTACATTTTCCCATCCGCAGGTGCAAGGTCGAGGGATTGACCCGTAAGCACGATTCCCTTTTCTTTTAATTGCTGCTTGAATTCATCGGTCGTCAGGTTGACACGATAGCCGGGGATGGCTTCGAGCTTGTCTAGCGTGCCGCCGCTGAATCCAAGTCCGCGGCCAGACATTTTGCCGACGGGTAATCCACAAGCGGCCACCATCGGCATGACCGAAATGCTGGTCTTATCGCCCACCCCGCCCGAGGAATGTTTGTCCACGGCAATATCCACCACCTTGGAAAGGTCGAGCACCTGCCCCGATCTCGCCATTGCCAGCGTAAGGTCGGCGGTTTCGAAGGGCGTCATCCCGTTCAATAAAATGGCCATTGCAAAGGAGGAAGCCTGATAATCGGGAATATCCCCACTGACAAATCCCTGAATGAAAAAATCGATCTCCTGCGAGGTCAATTCCTGTTTGTCACGTTTTTTGATGATAATGTCTACGGCGCGCATGATTCCAAACTCCTTATGATTTCCTACTGGAGTATTTTATCGCAGAAATGAAATGGGCATGCATCAGACGCAAAACGCCTGAATCCATGACTGAAACGCACATTTCCAAAACTCCAAACAACCAATGTCATTTTTGCAACTTTTTCATGGTACTTGCATCAAAACGTTGTACAATGCAGATAACTTCATTAGAAATTTCCCATTGAGACTATTAGATGTAGGAGAGATTATCATGTTCACACAGCAATTTTTTGTAGAAGGCTTGGGATGCGCATCCTATTTGGTGGGCTGCGAAGCAAAAGGCATCGCAGCAGTCATTGACCCAGATCGCGATGTGCAGAAATACCTTGAAACTGCGCAGGGCCGCGGGCTAAAGATCACCCATATCATCGAGACACACTTGCATGCCGACCACGTTTCGGGGAATTCCGAACTTGTCTCACGCACCGGCGCGGAAATTTATCTGCACGAAAACAGCGGCGCAGAATTCTCACATAAGGTATTAAAACATAACGATGTGATCGAGTTGGGAAATATTCGATTGCATGTTTTACACACCCCGGGTCACACTCCCGAAAGCATCACTCTGCTTGTCGCTGACACTACTCGTGCAGAGGAACCCTGGCTGGCGTTGACCGGAGATACGCTGTTCGTTGGCGATATCGGGCGCCCCGATCTGGTTGGCATGGAAGCCGCACGTGGGCTCGCGGGCGACATGCACGAAAGCATTAACCATAAAATTTTGCCTTTAAATGACAGTCTGTTGATCTACCCCGGGCATGGCGCGGGTTCACTGTGCGGAAAATCCATCGGCGCAATGCGCTCCACAACGCTCGGCTTTGAAAGAAAATACAATCCCGCACTTGCTCCTCGTGACAAATCTGAATTTATCGAATTCGCAACCAGTGACCTGCCCGAACAACCCGGCAACCACACAAGGATCAAGGCGATGAATCGCAAAGGCGCAAAACCATTAGGGACAGTTGAAAACCATCCATTAAGCATCCGTGAAGCCATTCCCCATTTTCAGCGCGGCGCAGGACTGCTGGATACCCGCCCCAAGGCAGATTATGTCAAAGCGCATGTCCCCGGCTCCGTTCACATGGAAGCGGATGCACAATTGAGCAATCGCATCGGGTTCGTTTTCCCGCCCGATGTTCCGATGATCCTTTTATTGGAAGACGCCAGCCAATACGAACAGGTTGTTTACAGCCTCGCGCGCGTTGGGTATGAGAACGTGGTTGGCTATCTCGCAGAAGGTTTGGATGTTTGGGAGGAAATGGGGCTTCCCATCGCTGCTGGAGATATCAAAGACATTGAGCCAACAGAACTACATCAACTGCTTCAGACATGCTCAAATGGTGATTGTCCCAAGGTGGTGGATGTGCGCGAGCCGTGGGAATTCAAACAGGGTCACGTCCCTGGCGCAATGCTGATTCCGCTGGGCCAGCTCTCAGCGCGTCTGACCGAGCTTGATCCCGAGCAGCCTGTGGCTGTTATCTGTGCGAGCGGGAATCGGAGTCAATCGGCGGCGGCCTTGCTTGGTCAAAAAGGATTCAAGACTGTTTACAACGTCCTCGGCGGCACAGGCGCATGGATGCGCACCGGGCTCGAAGTGGAAAGATAAAAAAACTGATCCAAAAGGCACAGGAAAACCTCCTGTGCCTTTTTTGTTTACATCGTTTTCCTTGTTGGAATCTTGAAATATCTTTTACAGTCTCTTTATATTGAAGACCTATCATGTGGGTGTCGTAAAAAAATAAAACGCCACACAAAACGTGTGACTCACATGAAAACATAAGGAGACAATCATGTTCAACAATCTCAAAAACATTTTGATCGGCGTCCTCGCAGCGTTTCTCGTCATCGCCATCGGCGCAGGTGCTTATAGCGCATTCGCATTACCAGCCGCAGCAACTTCCACATCATCCGCTTTGTATGGCGGCAATGGCAATGGTGGAAACGGAGGCAATGGAGGCGGCGTGCAGATCACCGCGATCCCAGCCTCAGATCTGAGTGCAGAAGAAGCCGCAGCGCTGTTGTTCATGCGCGAAGAGGAAAAACTTGCGCGCGATGTATACAACCAGATGTTCGCGCTGTGGGGACAACCCGTCTTTCAGAATATCGCGGCCAGCGAACAGACTCACATGGATCAGATCAAACTTCTGTTGGATCGCTACGGTCTGACTGACCCTGCGCTGGCTCCCGGTCAATTTACAGATCCCAACCTGCAGGCTTTGTACAACCAACTGATCGCGCAGGGTTCAGTTTCACTGGCGGATGCGCTCAAAGTCGGCGCGACCATCGAGCAGGTAGACATCGCCGACCTGCAAGCCCGCCTTGCAAAAACCGATAACGCTGATATTCAACTAGTTTACAACAACCTGATGAGCGCTTCGTACAATCACCTCAACGCTTTCAACAGCACCCAACAGGGTGGGAATGGACAAAGTCAAGGCGGTAGAGGCAACGGATACGGCAGAAACCATTAAGAACACACCGCACTTCTACAAACAACAAATAGAAAAGAGTTGCCATCAAATGATGGCAACTCTTTTCTATAAAATCAGAAGAAGGATTTATCCTTTTACCAGCTTTTGTCCCTCTTTGCTGTCTTGCACCACCCAGCCTTGTGATGAGATCTGGTCGCGCAGACGGTCAGACTCGGCGAAATTCTTTTCGGCGCGGGCCTGCTTGCGAAGTTCGAGCAAGGCCAGAACTTCTTCCGAGGGGCCATCTTCTGCTGAGGCATTGTTCACCATCTCCCACACTTCAGGGCGGATGCCTTTTTCAAGAGGATCAGGCATAGTACAGGTACCTAATTCATTCAATGAAAAACTTGCGCCCGTAGGGTATATTTCCATGCTTTTGTTTTTCATCACCGTCACAGAACTGACACCATGCACGTCGCATGTACCTTGCGCGCAATCCATGATGACGCCTGAGTGTTCATCCAAACCAATGATAATATTTTCAGGAGGGAGCAGCTTATGCCATTGTTCGAAACGCTCCAGCCCCATAAAACAACGACTGGTATCAAGATCAATGCCGCCTTCGGCGTTATTCCAATGCGGAACGAAGGAAACGTTCATGCCAAAATCGGAGAATAGATTCAAGCCTTCTTTCGCGTGGACATCCTCGCCTACTTTGTAAATTTCATAGACAGGTAAGGCCCACGCGCCAACGGAAATGGTCGCAGCGGAGGCAAAGACTAACGTTGCTCCCAATCTGTGCCGCGTGCGGATGATATCCCATGCGAGCGTACCCTGCAATTGACGAACCGTGTACGTGGGCGAGCCAGGTCCCATAAAAATGAGATTGGCTTGTAGCAGTGGATTCAGGATCTCTGGATTATCAGGGCTGAATTCTGTACCTTGCTTGCGAGCGGGAATCAGGTCAACGACAGGTTTGTAATTTTGCAGACGGGTCTTCAGGAAATCTGCCACGCGATTGGCAACGAGCGAGGCATTTAACTCAAAGCCAGCTGGCGTTTCCAGAATGGCAACCCGCAACGGGTCGGGGATGAGGCGGGCAAGTGTCTCAAAGATGCGGCCACCCGCAAGGGAAGTCTCACCTGAGCCAAGGAAGGCAATTCGTCCAAGTGTCATACTACCTGGATGATTCGTTTAGTTTATCTATTACGTTGAGGAAAGTTTCGTTATCGGGAATGTCGGCCATGTTGGAACTGTAATGAACATAGCGAATACGCCCATCGAGATCGACCACGCAATTCAAAGGCATGCGACCCAGTTTGAAAAGATTCACTTCCTGACGATACATCTTCGCCACCCGATGATCGGGGTCGGGCAGGCCGATATAAGGAAGGCTTTCATTCTGCCAATAGCGTTGAAAGGAATCCAACCCATCGGGGCCAATGGCAACGACCGCCACACCACGCTTTACGAAATCGGAATAATGATCACGCATACGCGCCAACTGCGCGCGGCAATACGGTCACATAAAGCCGCGCAAAAATGCAAGTACAACAGGTTTGTTACCGCGAAAGCTGGAGAGGCGGACCGAAGTCCCGTGAATATCTTCGAGTTCAAAATCAGGCGCAAATTCACCTGGGGTAATGATGTTGAGCAACATTGTTCTTTCACACTTTCCGTACAGAATCACTTTGCATCATTCGCAAAGTAGTTAAAGCTCCAAAAAATTTATAACTTCCTGCATAAATCGCTCGGGGCATTCCTCGTGCGGAACATGCCCACATTGGGATAATAACACGAGCGGCGCGGGGGTCTCCAGCGAGATCGCTTCAAAATACCACGAGCGGATCAGGCGGTCATCTGCGCCAGCGATGATAAAGGTATCCACGGTCAAATTCGGCAGCAAAGGCCGCAGTTCCGGGTAGGCAGGAGCGAAGGTCAATTCGTAAAACGCACGATCCCAGTTCTTTATTTGAAGCGCGCTCAAATATTCCTGCTTGACCTCTGCGCTGAGATTGGCTTCATTGGCCCATTCACGCGCGATCGTGTTCGGAAGCGTTTCTTGATAATCGCGCATCATCAACGGACCGAGATGACGCATTTGCGGAGTCCACATGATGGGCAGAGCCCACGCAGGAAACTGCGGACCATACCCGCCGCCCACGCCAGGGTCCACCAAAATGAGTTTTTTCACGCGCTCGGGGTAGGTCAGCGCAAATGCCACCGAGACCCCGCCGCCTGCCGAATTGCCGACCAACACGGCTTTTTCAATTTTCAACGCATCCATTAAACCGCGCAGCAATTCCACATTGGCACCCATACCGTACGGATTTTCCTTCCACGTTTCAGGCATCGGACGTTCGGTCAATCCGAAGGCGGGGCGGTCATACGCGATGACGCGACCATGCTTCGAGAAATCATCCATCACCTCGCGCCACGAAAACACGCTTGACCCAAATCCATGCAAAAGGATGAAGGTGGTTTCGCCCTCACCCATTTCTTTGTAATGCACCGTGACATCGTTCACTTCAATGAATTTGCTGTCAGGGTCGGCGAATTCTTTTTCAGTTACCAAATCGCCCAACTCTGGCACAGGCACGAGAAAAGGCCCGAACAGCACAGCAAGGCAGGCAAATATAAACGTTCTAAAGAGAATCTGTTTCCAACGTTTCATAAAGTATTCGACGGGCTTGATACCAATAAAAAATCGTTTATTTTTCCAACTCTTCAAGGAATTTCACAACAGCATTGACCACCTGTGTCTGTTGTTCTGCGCGAGAAATGGTTGCCTGCTTGTCGCCGGGCTGGAGGCCGTAGTCGCCAAACTGGGCATGATTGCCACCATCGAGCACAACATACTCAGTGCTTGAAGGCAGCAACGTGCTGGTCTCACTAAACTTTTCCATCCCTGCCATGTCGTTCGTGCCGTAAATGGATAATACGCTCAAAGAACTATTCTTCAACGAATCATCCGCAGGGTACGAGGCCCAGAAGATAATTCCATCAACCAAACTCAAATGGTCTTTCGCGAACAAAGCCGAAGCCACACCGCCAAGGGAGTGTCCGCCCACGGCCCATTGTTGAATCTCAGGATGGGCGGCAAACACAGGATCGCCTGCATTGACATCAAAAAAGGCCAGGTTCAAATTCACAGGCAGCAATATCACCAAATATCCCTGCGCAGCGATTTCACGCAGCGGCGCGGCATAGGAACGATAATCCACGCGACCACCGGGGTAGAAAATAAAACCAGTTACAGGTTTAAGGTTTGCAGGTTCGAAGGTGATAAAGTCACCCGTGGTGACTGTCACATTTGAATCACTTTCGAGGGCCGCCAATGCCTCTGGCGCGGGGCCAAGAGGAGTCTCGGCCCAGATCACAAATCCCAACACAGCCAACACAACAACGAGCACAAGTCCAAACAGAATACGCTTAATGATTTTCATTGAGAAGCAATTTCGCCTTTTTCCAAATTTCGTCGAACATTTTCACGGTCAGTTTTCCTGTCAATGTATTTTGCTGGCTGGGATGGTAGGAGCAAATCAAGGATGAAGGATGATTTATGAATGATGAAGGTAAAAGAGCATAAACTGCTCCGTGTGAAAACTTCAAACCTCGAATTGCCGTTATTTTGAGTATTCGATCAAAAGCAATCTTACCCAGACACACGATTACTTTAGGCTGAATGATTTGAATTTCCCTTTCGAGAAACGGCTGGCAGGTATTCAATTCTTCTGGACTTGGCTTATTATCGGGCGGGGCGCAACGACCTGACGCGGTGATATACATATCCTTCAAAAGCAGACCATCGCTTCTGGACTCCGCCCGGGCCTGATTCGCGAACCCAGCCCGGTGCAACGCTGGGAAAAGGAATCCGCCCGAAGCATCCCCCGTAAATTGACGTCCCGTTCGGTTCGAGCCGTGTGCGCCGGGGGCAAGCCCCACCACCAGCACGCGCGCCTTTGGGTCACCGAAACCTGGCACAGGTTTGCCCCAATATTCGTCATCTTTGTAGGCCTTGCGCTTGACCCGTGCCACCTCCTCGCGCCATTCCACCAAACGCGGACATTTGCGGCAGGAGATGATCTCTTTGTTCAACGATTCTAGTTTTGTTTTCATAGGTTTCGGGTTTTTCAAGTTGGCGGGTTTCAAGCTAACAAGTTTACAGGTTGAAGATTCAAACTTTGCAACATTCTAACATTCCAACCTGCCAACTCTTACACAATCAACATCGCATCACCGAAGGAATAAAAACGATAACCTTCCCTGACAGCGAGGTTGTAGGTTTCCAAAATTCTCTCCCGCCCCGCAAAGGCGCTGACCAGCATGATCAGTGTGGACTTGGGCAAATGAAAATTCGTGACCATCGCATTCACAACCTTGAATTGATAGCCAGGGAGAATGTAGATCGAAGTGGGGCCGATGAAAGAAGAGATCAGTGATTGAGGATCGGCCATTGAAGATTGCGCGGCGCTTTCAAGAGTCCGCACGGAGGTGGTGCCGACGGCAACCACCCGCCCACCGTTTTGTCTGGTTTGGTTGATGAGATCTGCGGTTTCTTGCGAAAGCTCGCACCACTCAGTATGGATCTTATGCTCTTCGGGAGACTCTTCAGTGACGGGGGCAAACGTATCCAGGCCAACATGCAGGGTGACGTAGCCCACCTTCACGCCTTTGGCTTGCAAAGCATCAAGCAGTTGCGGCGTGAAATGCAAGCCCGCAGTCGGCGCGGCGGCAGAACCAGCTTCTTTGGCAAAGACCGTTTGATAGCGTTCGGGGTCGGTCAATTTTTCGTGAATATACGGCGGCAGGGGGATGTTCCCCACTTTTGGAAAATACGGCTCAATGGGTTCCGAAAAACGAATCAGCCGCTCCGAGCCTTCGAGGATTTCAATGATCTCGGCTTGTAAAAAATTCTCACCATGTCCATCCCCATCAACCTCTATCACCACCTTCTTGCCTACACGCAAACCTTTACCACCCACCAAGGCTTCCCAAGTCAACACATCGCGGCGGCGCAACAGGAGCAACTCCACTTTGCCGCCTGTTTCTTTTTTGGCGAAAATTCTCGCAGGGATGACCCGAGTCCTGTTCAGGATGAGAAGATCGTTCGGTTGCAGAAACAGGCCGAGGTCATGAAAGATGCGATGTTCCACCTCCCCAGAATCACGATGCAATACCAGCAGTCGCGAAGAATCACGCGGCTCAGCAGGAGTCTGCGCGATGGAAGATTCGGGCAATACGTAATCGAAGTCGGATGTTTTCATGGATTGGTGTAAATCTCAGTTTCGGAACAACTTGTGACCTGTATATTGGATGGAAGAGCCGACGGATCAACATTCGCGATGACCTGATCCTGATAATAAGCATGGTCAGCATCGGCGGAACATTCGAAATTAGCGTTCAGCACTTTGAATGTTTTCGGGTCGGCGTTCGGGATGGCTTGACCCATCCAATATACTGCATTGCCATCACGCGCATAGGGGCTTTCAAGCATTTCAAATGTGGCGCCATCTGCATTTGGAATTATTTCATAAAAGTAAAAGACGTGCCGCTCATCGCGCGAGTAAGCATCTGCAATGACTTCAAAGGAATTGGCATCCGCGCCTTGAATTGGATTGCCATTCACAAAGACAGTCTTTGAATCTTTGAGATAGGTGTGGTAATTCCAACTTCCAATAATAACAAGATGAGATGGATCATCAGAAATGATCCCAGCATTCCAATAAATATGTTTGCCATCGCGGGAGATATTTTCAGCGAGAGACTCAAAATTGGCAGGGTCATCACTGAAAGCATGACCACTGGCATAGACATGCCTGGAATCGCGGGTAAAGGGATGCTGCAATAATTCAAAAGTAGATGGGTCAGCATCTGGGATTTGGCTTCCATCAATGTAAACATGCGAGGCATCGAGTGCATAGGATTGGTCGAGGATCACAAACGAGTCATGGTCTGCACCTGTGATCTCAAATGGCGACGCAAGCCCAAATCCGGGGTGAAAATAAACCTTTGTGCGGCGGACGTAATATCCGCTATCGCTCAGGGAGCCAGGCGGCATATCGGAAAAATACAAATAGCCAATGCCAGCCGCCGCCAGCGGACACAGGCACAAAAACACAGCGGCAACGATCAGATAGGTTCGTTTTGTGTTATTCATAAAATCTCTTTGTTCATGTCGCGAATGCGCGGGGCGAGCGCAACCGCAAGATAGATCATCCAAACAATAAGGCCGATGTGCAAGACATCGTTTTCGGAAAACCAAATCCCATTTGCCCACAATGCCGCTGTATTACCCGAAATGAGATAGAGAAAATAAGCGGCGATGGTAAGCCCTAACCACAACCAAGCACCCAATGACACAAGGTCAGCATCCAGTTTGTATTTGGCATACCGCCAGCCGTTGATGGCGAAAAACGCGATCACACTCGGCGCGGCGACAACGAGAAGCAATTCAAAAGAAATCAAAAATTTAACCGGGATAAATGCCCCCGCCATCACCAACCCAAAATATAGAACCATATTGATTAAGGCATACATGGAAAGCCACTTCCGCAATTTGCCGTCGGCGCTGGAATGAGCAATGGCCAGCATCATTGCATCAATGCTCCAGACAGAAACGATGAGATAGGCGATCTCCCACCAGCTTGTCCACAGGCAGGCGGTGCGGCCTTCGCACTTGATGGCATAACTGAAGGCTTCATAGCTTGTGCCTGCCAAAAGCGCGCCGAGTCCCCAAAGAAGCAGGGCAATTCCCCACCAGAAGCGGGAGCGCTGTCCATCGCGGATCTTTAGAAAATACAACCCAACGGCGATGGTCAAAACACCCAGCAAATAAACAATGATGGATGTGCTCGGCTGAACAATAACCAGCCTGTTGAATTCCAAATAAGGCTGGATCTGAAGCCAGGTTTCAGGGGTTTGTTGCGGGGCATACAGGATCGCATCCAAACGCCCACAGGAAGAAAGAAAAAAGAGAAAAGGCAAAAGGAGGAAGAATCGTTTCATGAATTTGCGTGGAAAATGCAGGCTTCCAAAAAACGACTTTACGAAAGCCTTCAAAATTTACTTTTTGAGAAAACGAGAGATGATATTGAGCAGAATGGATAAAACCACCGAAATCAAAATCGAACTCGTGACAGGGAAGTAAAAACTTCCATTCTCCCCTTCAATGCGGATGTCACCGGGCAGGCGCCCGAGCGGGATTCCAAATTTCGCGGCGAAGTACACACCCCCACCCACAAGAAAGAGAATGATTCCACCGAGCATTAAGTAACGAGCTATTGATTCCATGTTCATTGAGTTTCAAAGTTCACAGACTTACAAGTTAAAAAATAAACCTTCAAACTATTCAACTTGCAAACCTTCCAATATTTACAACAACCTCTGCTGACCCTGTTCCGTGTAGGTGTACCCCAAATGTTCATACGCCGATTTGGTGGCGACGCGGCCTTGCGGAGTGCGGTCTAAAAAGCCGAGTTGGAGCAAATACGGTTCGACCACATCCATGATCGTGTCCTGCTCTTCGCTGATGGAGGCGGCGATGGTATTCAAGCCAACAGGTCCACCGCTATATTTTTCGATGATGGTCTTCAGAACACGGCGGTCAACATCATCGAGGCCGAGAGGGTCAACCTGCAATAGGTCGAGGGCTTCGCGCGCGACCTTCTGGGTGATGATCCCATTCGCGCGGACCTGGGCATAGTCGCGCACACGGCGCAGCAGGCGCAGGGCAATACGGGGAGTCCCGCGTGCGCGGCGCGCCATTTCAACAATGCCTTCCTTATCGGCTTCCACTTTAAGCATCCCCGCAGCTCGGGTGATGATCTTTTTCATGGCTTCCAGATCGTAGTAATCCAAACGATACACAGCGCCGAAACGCGCGCGCAGTGGAGCAGTGACCAAAGCCAGCCGCGTCGTTGCGCCGACCACGGTGAACTTCGGCAGTTTCAAGCGGATCGAGCGCGCCGACGGACCTTTGCCGATGACAATATCCAGCGAGAAATCTTCCATTGCTGGATACAAAACTTCCTCGACCGCGCGCCCGAGACGATGAATTTCATCAATGAAGATCACATCCCCAGCACGTAAATTGGTGAGAATGGCCGCAAGGTCACCCGCACGTTCGATGGCGGGGCCAGCCGTCACTTTTACATTGACGCCCATTTCGTTCCCCAGCACATGCGCGAGGGTGGTTTTTCCCAAGCCAGGAGGGCCGTAAAACAAAACATGATCCAACGCCTCGCTTCGTCCACGGGCCGCATCGATGAGAATGGATAGGTTTTCCTTTACCTGATCCTGACCGATCAAGTCATCCAATTTTTGCGGACGCAGGGCGTTATCCACGCGGTCATCGGGTTTAGATTCAGGGTCAAGAGGTCGGGAAGATTTGCTCATAGGAGATTATACCCTGCGGGTAGAGTCTATCAATAAACAGCGATCAGCTTTCAGTTGAGTGCGAAGCGTTCATTCCGTCAATAATTTGAAGAAATACTCGATGTGCCGTTCCGCAAATTCCACAATGACCACATCGGGCTTTTCCTTTTCGATCAGGTCTATATAATCGGAAAGTTTCGACGTGCCGTAATGCAGAGAAAAGGTCTTGCTGAAATATGGCTCGATCAACTGGTTCAAACATTCGTTGTAAAACGAATCATGCAAAATGACCGCACTGGGCAGGTCGGTTTCTGAATTGACCGAAACGCGCATCTGTTTATTTTCGGCGAACGGCGCGGGCATCACTTCAACATTAGTTTCAAATTTTGGAGTCAGGGTCCATGTCTCTTCTTGCAAGCCAAGGCCCATCGTCTTGGAAATATCGAGCGAAGAATCGATCGTTGTGCCAATTTCAAAATCGGATAAAGGGCGCGGTCGCACTTCGGGATGGCTGATACTGACCATCGAGATGATCTCCGCGGAAGCATAGTACGCCCCAAGGCAATTCCAATGCGCATCAGACTTGAAGTAAATCTGTGAGGTCTGACTGGCTTCACTCAACGCAGGACGCAAATCCATGACTTGAATGTTGGTATGCTCCTGCATGTATTGCATGAACTGTTCAAGGCGCGAGGTTTCGCCGAGCACGGGAATTTCATCGGGCATGTATTGCGGGTAGATCGTGTTTTTATCAGGCGGAATGACCACCAACATGCTCCCGCCGTTGCGCATGGCCGCATCGTTGATTTGATTCAGGATCGCTTCCACTTCCTTCAAATTCTTTTTGCTGACGGGGGATGTCTTTTGATAATCGTGGATGCTGAAATCGCCCGAGTAGAACAACCAGCCATCCTTGCCCACGATCCCTTCATTAAAAACCTGGTCGCCAAGTGAATAACGAAAGCCGTTAAATGACTGGATCAATGCCGTCTTCAGAAAAAAACGGTCCGAGATCGTTTTGACTGTCAACTGCGGGCCGAGGAGTTGGGCCAGCAGAATGGCAAAGAAAACAGAGACGAATATTTTTGGATAGAGTTTATCCCAAGTTCCCATTTTCATTTACACGGTCTCCTGAAGTTTCATGGGCAGGCAAACAAGGTCACTCGACTGCTCCGCAGAGAACAAGCGGCTCTGTTCAGGCCGAAACATGTTGAAACTAAAATGTCCCATAAATTCCTGGTTGAAAGGTGGCACTCACTGTGGAGGCGACCGCTGCTAGAAATAGAAAAACGAGTCCCAGATCGTACACCAATTGAAAAAAGAATTTCACAACAGGCTTATCGTTGGAAATAACATCAGCTTTGCTCTGAAACCAATTCCCCAACGGAAGCGCCAGCAAAATGCCAGCAGCGAATGCAAGAAGAAAAGTCGGCTCGATGAACGGCAGTGGGCTGGTCACTTCGAATGGCAGAGGACTTAATCCGCTTGTATCGCCTGCAAGGCGGCGCAGGAAATCGATAGCAAAATCGGGTGAAGGGGAGCGGAAGAACACCCAGCCAACCAGAATCACTCCCAGTGCATACACATGCTGAACAGGTGCCCAGGCCGTACGCAGTTTTTTTCCAAGGGGTGTGGATTCGAAGATCAAGGCTATTCCATGGATCAGGCCCCAGATGAGAAAGTTTCTCGTCAGGCCATGCCAAAGACCTGTCAACGCAAAGACGACCAGAATATTGAGCGGCTGGCCGACCCATTTCAAGCGCCGTCTTTCGAGCGGATAAAACACAAAATCGCGGAACCAGTTTGAAAGTGAGATATGCCAGCGCCGCCAAAAATCACCGATGCTTTTGGAGATGTAGGGGAAATTGAAGTTCTCCAGAAAGCGAAATCCCATCATGCGCCCGAGACCAATGGCCATGTCGGTATATCCTGAAAAGTCAAAATACAATTGCAGGGAATAACTGATGATAACCAGCCACGCGAACGAGGGATCAATGGTCGGAGATGCCAGTTTGAAGATCGGTGTGACCACCCGTGCAAGCGTATCGGCAATCAAGGCTTTTTTGGCGAATCCGCGGATGTATCGACGAAGACCATCCGCTACATCTGTCGGCACAACTTGAATGTTCTGGATCTGTTCGCGCAGTTGTCGGTGGCGTGTGATCGGGCCGACGGGAATCTTTGGGAAGAGCAGCAGGTAAAAGGAAAAAGCCAGCATATCCTTTTCACTTGCGGACACCTTGTTGTAGACTTCGAGCAGGTAGGCGATCACCTGAAAGGTGACGTAGGAAAGCCCCAGCGGATATTTAACGCCCGTCCATAATTTGAAAACGACCAGAAGCGCAACATTTACAAGAATTCCGAGCCACAACAGGAACAGGGAGGTTCTCTGATCTCGCCAACGGTCAATTCCGCGCGCGAGAAAGTAAGCGAAGAGAGTGAGAACCATCATCATGGCAACATAGAGCAGATTTCCCCACGCATAAAACAACAGGCTGCCTGCAACACCGATGATGAGTTTTCCGCGCTGGGGAACGATGAAATACACCAGCATGAACAAAGGCAGGAAGAGAAAAAGAAAGTTGGGAGAATTTATATCCATAAAAGATTTCCGCCCTTGTTGAGGAGGACGATTCGTCGGCGCGATTATAACAATAAACCGCCTCCCAGCTTTCGGTTAAGTGAGAGGCGGTTTCACATCCAAATTAAACAGGGATGACTCAAATAATGGTCATCCCTGAGAAAAGATTGCTCTTCGGCAGCCTGGCGATCATGACCACAAAATAAGGCGTATGATTTTAGATCCAGGGCTTTGCGTCATCAGGTTTCCCTGATTTTGCCTTTCGGAGGTCGGTCGGTCTTGATCAACTGCACAACTTTCATGCGTATGTTGATTTTAGACGCTCTGACTTTGCGTCGCCGTCTTTTGGCGGCTTTGCTTTTGTCGGTAGTCTGGCTGCCATGACTCAGTTCAGCTTTAGGCCCATGACTTTGCGCAACCGGGGTTTCCCCGGTATTGCCTTTTCTCGGAGCAATTAAATTATTGCACGCACAAAAATAAAATTCAATCACTCAGATGTTCTATTTATATAAAATGGAACTTATTGTTGAATAGGTTCCATAAAAGTTACTTCCACGGTCATACCCCACTTCAAGCGCGGATCAGCCTCCTGTACAGCGATGCGAACCGTGTACAGAATGTCGCCGCCCTGCTGGGTGAATGCCTGGCTGATCTCGGTGATCGTGCCTTTAAGTGAAACATCGGGCAGAGCATCGGGCACAAACAGCACCGGCTGGCCTACGCTTAATTTCACCACTTCCAGTTCGGTAATGTCCGTAGTTTCAATGACCCACGAATCGAAATTGGCAATGCTGATCACACGCGTTTCCACTGTGACTTGTTCACCCGCCTTCACACTGACATCTGCCACGATCCCATCAAATGGCGCGGTCAGAACATAGTTGGAAAGCGTGTCCTGGGACGAATCCAAATTGGCTTTGGCAAGCGTAAGCTGATCGGCATTGGGGCCGTCGAGGCTGATCTCATATTGATACTTCGCCTCGGCTTCAACAGCCAGAGCAGCATCGTATCTGGCACGGACTTCATCGCGTTCGCGGATATTATCTTCAAGGTTACGGATGGCCTGATTGAGATCTTCCTGTGCCCGCTCGAGATCGTCTTCAGCAGATTTGCGGTTGGAGTTATCTTCGTCAAGGTCCTTATATTTTTCGAAGTCATCCTGCGCATCCTGAAGATCTTCTCTGCGATCCTCAACTGTGGCCTTGTCATCTTCGATATTGTCTTCAATGTTATCCACGTTCAGATCGTCCCACTTCTGTTCAGCTTCGCCGCGCTTGGTTTGTGCATCCATGTAAGCCTGCCAAAGTCGGGCACGGTCACCGCTCTCATTGCGGAGAAGAGTGTCATAGGCATTTTGTGCGATGACGACCTGCGCTTCGGCCACGCCCGCATTTGTCAGCCGCGCGAGGACATCCCCTTTTTTGACGGAGTCTCCGGCCTGCACAAGAATCGCCTCAACGACTCCGCGAGTTTGAAAGGACAGGTTGGTTCCCTGAATCGGTTCCAGGCGGCCCTCCGCCACTACTTCATTGGATGACACCACAGATTCTGCGGGAGCAGGTGCGGCGGTGGGTTGAGTTCCACACGCGGCAAGAGCGAGAGAGAAAATTGTTAGTAATGCAACGATATTCAATATTTGTTTTTTCATGTTTACCTTCTATAGGATTGTGAATGTCTGTGTGAAGTCCCAGCAAAAGAGCCTCACAATGACATATTTTTTTATTCGTAAGCCAGTACTTCTCGAATCGTCAGGCGGGCAGCGCTGCGCGCTGGCAAAATGGAGCCGATCACTGAAAGCAGCAGTACAAGTCCAAACCAGATGGCATAGCCCAGGAACGTAAAGACCACATCGATGGGAGTCTCAAACACAGCCAGGCTGACAATATAGGAAAGCCCATATGTGAATGGAATGGAGACGCCAATTGCCAGAATAAATGAAAGCGTGCCGATCACAAAGCCTTCCGCAATGATGGTACGCATAACAGCGCGGTCGTCTGCGCCGATGGCGCGCATGATCCCGATCTCGCGTGTACGCTCCAATACATTCATACCCATCGTACCGGTCAAACCCATCGCGCCGACAATAGCGGTCAACACTGCCATGATGAGCAGGAACGCAACGAGAATATCCAGGCTTTCGAGGGCGCTATCCAATGACGCGAGGCCTGATTCCGCTTTGCGGACTTTGAATCCTTCATCGCGAAAGAATCGATCCAGTTTTTCCGCCATTAAATCCTGAGACGTACGGTCGTGCTGCATGGTTACAACGCGGAAGGACGAAGAGCGATTTGGCAGGTTGGTGATTTGAGCGGCGTATTCAAGCGGTATATACGCAAACACGCCTTCCTGCCCGACAAATTTGAATAATCCGATGACTTCCCATGTCTCTTCGTGGCCATTGATCTTGAGCAGGATGGGGTCGCCAGGCTTGAGAGATGGATAGGTATCAAGTACTTTTTCGCTCAAGAGCAGCTTGCGAACGTCTGTTGACCGCATCCATCGTCCTGCAACCATGATCGGCTCGATCAATTTGCTGTCGGAGGGTGGCGCAAAAACGTTTATGTTCTCAGCCACTGTACCATCAGGGTTAAGAAGCTCAAATGAAAGGAACTGCCAGCCTTCCACAGATACCACATCTGGATTCTGCAGGGCAAATTGCTCCACCTCGCGAATGCGATACGGTTTATCAAAGTCAAGCGTGACATCGGCACGGAAATATTTCCCGATGTCGTTCATGTAATCATGCAGAGTAATGCGGACGTTGAACACGGCGATAAAGATCGCGCCGCCCATTGTTAAAGTGAAAAGCGTTAACATCAAACGTCCGCGGCGGCGGAATGTATTGCGAATGGAGATGATGAACGGGCGTGGGAAGTGAATCCCCCGTCTGGCCAAAATATTCGTCAAACGCACCAGCATCCAGTCGAACCATGAGATGCGCTCCTGCTCGTGTTTGTGTGGTTTGTTTTCGTCGCCTGCGATATCTCCGCTCAAGGCACGCAACACTGTGATACGCGATCCATTGATGACCGGTGTAACGCCCGCGATCAAGGGAACAAGCAGTCCGATCACAACCTGGATGACAAACGCCAGCGGCACAATGCGGTACCCAAGCAGATTGAATCTCAGTTTCTCCGCCATAAACTCGGCAAGTCGATACGCGCCCCACCCACCTGCAGGAATCGCGACCAACAGCGCCAGGAAACTAAAAGCCATGATGAGCGTGACGTACATTGCAAAGACCTGTCTGCCCCTGCCGCCGACCAGTTTGATCACACCGATATGGCGCAAGTGCTGGCTAAGCAACGCATCGAGGGTGTTGGCGATCAACGAGCTCGAAAGGAAGACGATCAAAATACCAAGCGCCATCAAAATACCAAGGACGGCGTTGATGATATCTGCAAGCGGATATTTATTTTTTTCAGAGAAGCGTGTACGGATGACATCCGTCCCATTCCTCTCCAGCTTGTCCTTGATGTCTGCACCTGCTTCATGGATGTAGTCCAGATCATCCACGCCTTCAGACAGGGTCACGTATGCGCGATTGAACAAGTCCTCGGGCTGGTGCAGGGTGGGCATGGTTTTCATTGAAATAAAACCGAGGGACGGAGCCAGAAAATCACCCGCACTGGAACTGGAATCCTGCACGACACCAACGATCTTTAATTGCTTCGTGGTGCCATCGGACAATTCAAGAATAATGTATTCGCCGATCTCAAAATCGAACTTTTCGAGTGCCCGCTTATCAAGCAGGATCTCATCCTTTTTTGCCTCAGATGCCCCCATCACAGGCTTCAACAGGTTGATCTTATTCTCTTTAAAATTTTTAAAAGCAATAACGTCCAGTGATATCCAGGCGTCGCTATGGGTGGTGCGCGCCCGGAAGTTGATCACGCGTCGTGCTTCTGCATCCGCAATTCCACGCATGTTACGAATGTTATCCAGCACGTCCTGGTCGAAATTCGCCATCCGCAGCTCGATGTTTGACGGATTGTTCGCCGCGTAAGAAACGCCCATATCATTACCAATGATCTGATAGGCGCCCGCAATGACCCCAATGGAAAATACGCCCACTGCAATGGACAGAACTACCAGCAGTGTGCGGGATTTGTTATCCCATAAATCGTGTAAAACCTTACGCCATCTTGGTCGCATAATCCTCAAATGAGACCTGACAGGCTTCTTCAAACCTGTCAGGTCTTCTTAAATTACTTTAATAGTTCGCTTACTTCCCCGGCAGAGTAGGGCTTCACTGACACGTCTTTCATACCATCGTGCATGAATTGGGTCACACGTTCGGGGTTGATGGCCGAAGTGAGGATCACTGTTTTCGAGATGAGACCCGCCTTTGCGATCGCAGTCAATACATCTGCTAGAGGAATGGCGGTGATATTCTCATCCACCAAAACAAGATCAGCAACAGGCAGTTTCTTCAAATCTGTAGTCTGGGTGAGCTTGACATTTGTGTTTTTGAGCAATTCTGAAAAATGATTCGCCCAATCGTCGTTATCATCGATCAACAGCAGGTTCTTCACATTGCCAGCTTTCAGGGGTTCATCGTTCACAATTCCCTTCGGCAGGTAAATGGCAACGGTGGAACCTTTATCCTTTTCGCTGACAATGGCAATGCGTCCCTGAGCCTGCGAAATGACATGCATGGCTGCGGGCAAACCAAGGCCGTGATGGTCCACGCCGCGCGTGGTAAAGAATGGCGACCAGGCTTTTTCCATGACGTCGCGGTCCATGCCAGAGCCGTCGTCATCGACCATGATCTCAAGAATACCGCGCTCCTCGGTCTCACGCGCCGTGATCTTGATGGATTTCGCACCTGCTTCGGCGGCGTTTTGCAAAATATTTCCGACTGCACGCACGAGCTGGGTGCTGTCTGCAATGACATACGCAGCAGCGTGGTCGATCTTCACCTTGAGCATGGAGCTGGAAATATCGCGCTGGTGAGCGGCAGTTTGCACCACATCGGCAAACAAAATGGGACGCGGCCTTTGCTCGCGCACCGCACCGATCAACTGTTCTTTGACCTGGATGATCTGTGCCGCGCTTTCGGAGATCATATCGAGATCTTCCTTGAGCGATTCGAGATCGACCTTGCCATCTGCAATTTCTTCGCGCAGACGGGAAACAGTCAGGGAGATCGGCAGGGTCTTGTTACCGATCCAGTGAATGGCTTCGGTGGAAGCCGTGGTCAACGCTTCAAAGACTTTGTTGCGCAAAATCTCATCGTGTGCATCCTTGAGTTCTTCGATCAGATGGGCATTGTTGATCGCAACCGCGAGATGCTCGGCCATGGTGGTCAGCGTGGTGATGTCATCTTCGCTGAAGGCACGCTCTTCCGAGCTTTGAATGGTCACCGCACCCAACACTCTGCCGCCATAAATCAAGGGCAAGGCCATTTCAGAACGGGTATGCGGCAAATGCGGATTCTTGAAATGCACCCGCTCCTCCCCTACATCCAATGCAATGCGGGCTTCGCTCATTGCAATACAGGCGCCGATCATCGAGTCGGTGCCGATCTTGAGCTTGTGCCCATCGGCAACCATCGCCTTGCCTGCCTTGCCGTATCCAGCACGCAGGACGGCGTATTCGCCAGCCTCATCCACAAGGAAGACGCCTGCATAATACAAGCCATAGGATTCGCAAATGATGTTGACGGTTTGCGGCAGCAGTTTTTCCAGATCGAGAATCGAAGTGACTTCCTTGCCAACACGGTTCGCAGCTTTCAGCAAGCGCGAGCGGCGTTCGGCCTGACGATGCAGGTTGGAGTTTTGAATGGCAATGGCAAGCTGATCCGCCATGGTCTGCAATGCCGCAATGTCTTCATCGTGAAAAGCAGCTTCCTCTGTGGATTGAACGGTCAGCGCCCCGATGACATCTTCGCCCACAACAAGCGGCAGCGCCATCTCGGAACGAGTCTTCGGGAGGTGGGGATTCTCAAAGAAAACCGCTTCAGCCCCAACGTCCAGCGCGATGCGCCCCTGACGATTGGCAATGCTCGCACCGATCATCGAGTTCCCACCAACGGCGAGCCGATGCCCGGCGTTGATCATCTCCCTGCCCGCTTCGCCGCGTCCCGCTTTCAAGACAGCATACTGCTTCGCATCATCCAGAAAGAACACACCTGCGTAATAAAAGCCAAATTCATCGCAGATGATGTCCACGGTGCGCTGAAGCAGATCATACGGATCGAGAATGGTGGTGATGTTTTTCGCAGCGCGCGCCGCAGCCTTCAACAACGTTGCGTGTCGGTGAATATCGTTTGTCATAAGTTCCTCTTTTTATAGGTTGAATGTTTGAAAGTTTAATAGTTGAAAGTTAAACGATTAACCTGCAACCTGTAATATCTTTTGAATCAATTCCACCAATCCCTGCTCTCGTCCCTTGACGAAGAAGGCGCTCGCGCCGCCAGAGACAGCGTCTTTGGCTTTGGTTACTTCATCGTACGCGGTCAGGATGACCACAGGCAGGGAATCTTTCTGCTTCTTAAGATCGGCAAGCAGATCAAGGCCTGCACCTGTTTTGGGCATGCCGTCAAAACCTGGCATGTTCAGATCCAGCACTGCAATATTGATCACCTCTGCATTTTGTGAAAAGGTCTCGCTCCCACTTTTACAATCTGCGGCTGTGATCACATCGAAGCCCGCGCGCAGCAGCGTTTTTTCAAGACTGCGCAGGATCAACTTCTCATCATCTACTAAAAGAACAGTCGTCATTCATCCTCCAAAAAATATTATTTACGGAGTGCGGACTTTAGCCCGCGACCTGTGGTACGCAGACTGAAGTCTGCACTCCGTTAAGTTTTCTTCTCAACAGGCAGGCGCACAGAAAAGGTCGCGCCTTTGCCAACTTCACTTTCAAGGGAAATGCTGCCGCCATGCTGATTGACGATCTGCATCACAGCAGAAAGGCCAAGCCCCGTGCCGCCGCTGCCGCCCTTGGTGGTGAAAAACGAAACCCAGATCTTCTCCTGAATTTCCTTTGGTATTCCGGGGCCATTGTCTTTCACCGTCACCAAAACAAAATTGGGGTCGGCATCGCGTTGTCCCTTTACGCGGATATTCGGCTCGGGCGTTTCCGCCATCGCCTCCCACGCATTCTTGATCAAATTATTAAAAACCTGTTCCACCTGCCGCACATCCACAAATGCATTCGGCACATCATCCGTCCAATCCAGTTCCACCACGCCATCGGGCAGGCCCATATTAGACACCGTATCTGCGATCATCTCACGAAGTGCAACGGGCGCATCATTTCTCTGCCGCGCAGGCCCGATCAATCCTTCCTTGATGCTGAGGATGGTCTCTGCACTATTTTCGGCGATATCGAGATCTTCCATCAACGATTCGACGCTGACCATGGCCTGCAAACGATTCGGCTTCATGGCAGACATCTCGGCGAGGATCTGGATCAGGTCAATGCCCATTGCCTGCGCTTCTTCTCTGACCGTTTGAACTGCCGCCATCAAAGAGACATTTTTTGCATCTGGATCATTGGGCGCAAACTCCGACGCAAGCGCAAGAATATAGCGGATGTCTTCGCGCACACGTTTGATACTGCCCGGGATCGGCGCGGCTTTGTTGCCCACCCAGTGAATGGCTTCGCCTGTGGCTGTGGCAATGGCTTCAAATGTCTTCGACCGAACCAACTCGGAGGTTGCCGCTTCCAGCTTGAACATCAACTGGGCATTATTGATCGCGATGGCCACCTGGTCGGCCATGGTTTGCAGGGAGGTAATATCCTCTTCGGTGAAGGCATTCAATTCATCGCTTTGCACCGTTAACCCGCCAAGGGAGCGGGATTTGACGATCAGCGGTAATGCCATCTCAGAACGCGTATTCGGCAAAAACGGATTCTTGAAACGCGATTCTTCGCCAGCGACATCCAAAGCGATCTGCGCCTGCTGCTGAATGATGGATTTGCCGATCATGGATTTTTCATCCACAGGCAGGCGATAGTTTTCAGCCATCATCTTTCGGCCCGCTGCGGCATAGCCCGCACGCAAGGCCGCCCAGTGACCGTCATCTGAAACCAGAAAAATACCCGAATAATAAAAACTGAATTCACTGCAAATGATGTTGACCGTATGCTTCAACAGGTCATCCAGATCCAAAATGGAGGTGACCATTTGTCCGACGCGGGCGGCGGTTTCAAGCAATTTGTGTCTGCGTTCAAGCATGGAGAACATGCGCTCATTCTGCTGGAGCAGGTGCTTGTTCTTTTCCACCGTATTGGTCAACTGGCGGATGTTATCTTCAAGGCGCTCCACCAGTTCCTGTTGATAGGCCTGCAAATGCTCTTCGGCATTTTCAAGCTTTTCCACTTTGCCGTTGAGATAGGCTTCCACCTGCTCCACAAAATCCGCGTCGATGGGTTTGGTGATGAACCCCACCGCCCCCGCCGCAAGCGAACGTTCGCGCACACCAGGAGTAAGATCACCCGAAACGATGACGATGGGCGTATTGGGCAGCATTTTGCTCAAACGAGTGGCGGCTTCACTGCCAGACATGTGCGGCAGGCTGCTATCCAACAGGATCAGGCTGGGATGTGTCTCCTCGGCTAGTTGAAACCCATCCAACGGGTCGGAAGCCTCGAGGACGACATATTTTTTGGAAAGCAAACGCCGAACCAGCGAACGGGATTCGTCGCTGTCTTCAATGTAAAGGATCTGCGGAGTTCTGCGTGGGTCTGACATGGTCATTGTGAGAGCCTCAAAACCTAAAGCGTGCTATGGTTTTGCTGCGAGTTTATCTTCTTTCAGGGCTTCCATTTTTCTTTGCGCGATCTTCAACAAAGCTTCTGCAGTGATCGGGGATTCCTGGATCACCCGCATAAAATCGGCACGCGAAATGGTTAACAACTCTGCAGGGCTGTTTCCTGCGCGGACATCGGCCAGAGAATTGCCGCCTTGCAGCAATTCGATCTCGCCAAAAAATTCATTGGTGCGCAACCGTAAAACGACCTGGTCTTTTACCAGCATTTCCACTTCACCCTTGCTGACAATGTAGAAATAGTCCACGGGTTGGCCTTGCTGGATGATGGTCTCATTCGGTTGAAGCAGGCGTGTCTCGGCGATACGGGTGAATTCAAGCATGTGACGATGGCGCAATTGCGGCAGGGCACGTGAAATGGTCTCGTTGATCAACTCACCATCTGAAATGATGATGTTGCGATTCGTACGCGAAGTAAGCGATGGATCATGCGTGACCATCACAATGGTCTTGCCCTGCGAAACGAACAATTCAAATAACTGGATGATGGTATCTGCGGAACGGGAATCGAGATTCCCTGTGGGTTCATCGGCCACCAGCAAAGGCGGGTCACAGGCCATGGCACGCGCAATGGCGGCAAGCTGCTGCTGGCCTGTTGAAACCAGAACAGGCAGTTTATTCGCAAATTTTTCGAGGCCGACGAGTTTGAGCAGATCCATCGCGCGGGTGGGGCGTTCGTCGAAATCGTACATGTCCACATAATCCATCGGGAGCATGACGTTTTCGAGCAGGGTGAGCATGGGCAATAACTGGAAGAACTGGAAGACGATTCCCAGGTTCTTGCCGCGCCAATTCGAGCGCTGACTTTCGGAGACACCAGTGTAAATGTCGGTGCCGTTCACGACCACCAGCCCATCGGATGGATGGTCGATGCCTGTGATCATATTTAGCAAGGTGGATTTTCCGCTGCCCGATTTACCGACGATGGAAACGAATTCGCCGCGGTTAATCGTCAAGTCCACGCCTTTGAGGACGGTGAATTCACCCGCCGCATTGCTGAAACGTTTGACGACGCCGCGTAGTTCGATCATGGATTCAGGCGCAAAATCTGCTACTTGGACGGGACCCGTTTTCGGTCTGGTGCGAAGCGCTGTTTTATTCATCTGCGCCTCCTGACGGTTTTATCCAGTTGTAATTCGGGTTCCCCTGCAACCAGTTCCCCATCCGTAATGGTGAGACTGCGCGTAAAACGACTCGCGAGGCCCATGTCGTGTGTGACCATGATGATGGTTTTGTTTTGCTCACCGACGAGGTGTTCGAAAACATCGAAGATGTGATCGGCGGTGATGGAATCGAGGCTGCCTGTAGGTTCATCGGCGACGAGGATGGGAGGGTCATTGGCAAGCGCGCGCGCGATGGCAACGCGCTGCTGCTGCCCGCCTGAAATGAAGGCTGGCAATTTATTGGCATGCTCTTCAAGCTCAACGAGTTGAAGCAGTTCCATGGCACGTTCTTTTGAGCGGCGCGGATGGTAGCTATCAGAGAGATCCATGGGGAGGGTGATGTTTTCGATGAGCGTGAGCATAGGCAAAAGCTGGAAGGATTGATAAACGACGCCCATTTTTTTACCGCGCCAAAGGGCACGCGCATCTTCGCTCATTTCGTGGATGGAAGTGCTTTTGCCATCGGAATGCACGATCACTTCGCCGCTCGTAAGCTGATCCACACCATTGATCATGTTCAGCAGGGTGGATTTTCCCGCACCTGATTTGCCAACAATGCCAAGAAATTCGCCTGTTTCCACAACAAGGTTGACTTCCTTTAAAGCAACGAAATCCCCCGCCGCTGTGGAGTAGGTTTTTGATACGTTATTTAATTCAATGAGAGGGTTTGGCATAATTATTCCGCTTGATTTTACCGCTATTGTGCAATTGGTTGCAAATAACGGGCTTGCAAAGGGTTTTCAATTGCGGCGGAAATGTTGAATGCCTGCTTTTCTTATTGCTCCGCTCAAGAAATGAGAGCAGGTTTTTCAACACGGGAGAAGCCAAACCTCGCAAAAATCTATTCTTTTCCCGCCCCAGTTCCAAATTTTTGCTTTAGTTTTTCCAGGTTCTTGGGGTCATCGATCCATTCTTCGCTGAATCCGCAGTGGCTGCAAACAAAACGCGTGACGGGAATTCCACTGAAAATGGTCATGCCCAATATGATGTTATTTCCGCTTCCGTGAGCCCCAACCTGCCCCGGGATCCTCAGAATATCGTTCGAGTTGCATTTCGGACAGATGTTATTTTTCATGGATGCATTCTCCTTGAATTCAGTGTTTTATTTCCGAAACCCCAAGCCTTTGGCAATGAGCTTATCCACGTATCGTTTGGGCAACAGCATTGGAATGATCCAATTTTTCAGCATATTTGGAACCACCGGATAGCGGACTCGCGGCTTCGATGTGGTGAGAGCGTGCAAAACAACTTCGCCGATCTTCTCAGACGGCAATCCTTTTCTGCCATCTTCGACCATATATTTTTGGAATTTCCTGGCGGCTTCAACATACTCGGTATGCTGATACTTCGTGAGGTCAGCTTGTTCACCTTTGTCCCAAATCGGGGTTGCGACTGCGCCGGGGCCAATGATAATGACATCGATCCCGTAAAGCATCAATTCAATGCGCAGCGTTTCCGACATCCCCTCCAGCGCGTGTTTGGACGTGACGTATGCGCCCACAAAGGGAGCGCCTCTTTTTCCGCTGGTCGAACTCATATTGATAAGCCTGCCAGGTTTGCCTTTCAAAGAACGGTCCATGCCTAGCAGGGGGAGAAATGCCTGAGTGACAATGAGTTGTCCGGTCAGGTTAATTTCCATTTGCGTGCGAAATTCATCGATCGGCATATGCGCCAAGGGGGCGGGGACTGCAACCCCGGCATTGTTCACCAGGCCAAATAGGGTCTCGCCATTGAGCTGGTCACGCACTTGTCGGGCGGCGGCATGAACCATCTCCTCATCAGTGACATCGAAGATCAAGGGAACGAACGTCTCGCCGAATTCGGATTGAAGCCGTTCTGCGTCCTGCGTTTTGCGCACACTCCCGAACACACGGTACCCATTTTGAATGAGTATCTTTGTAATTCCCCAGCCGATTCCTGTCGAAACTCCTGTCACTACAACACTTTGCATTTGCAACTCCTTGATCCGTACTTAATTGATTGAACTTTAAGTTTAATCCAAATTTACCGTTTGTCGCGGATGCCCTACGCAACTTCCATTCTCCAGTAGGATGTCAGTTGCGCGGGGGAAGTGTATAAATAAAATCATATCCAATTCAGGAGGAACCCCAATGACAATTGTAACCGCCGAAGTTTTTGTCAATGCACCTGCAAAAATGGCATATCGAGCCTTTACCAATTCCACATCTCTGCGCGAGTGGTTGTGTGATGTCTCCACTGTTGAGCCGCACGCCAGTGGACGCATGTATTTGTGGTGGAATGGAAATTTTTATTCCAGCGGACACTATCTCGAACTGGAAGAAAACAGGAAGGTAAAGTTCCGTTGGTTTTCGAACGTAGACCCTGCCCCCACGGAAGTCACCGTAACTGTGAATGAAAAAGATGGCGGAACACAGGTCCGCCTCGATCATGAAGTGCCAAATGATGACGAATGGAAACAAAAATCCGATGGCTTCCGCGAATATTGGGTGGAGAGCCTCGAGAACTTAAAATCCGTTCTTGAAACTGGAATTGATCTGCGCATTGCGAACCGTCCCTTGCTGGGCATTGTGCCCGGTGATTTCACAGAGGAACAGGCAAACGCATTGGGCGTACCCGTCCGCGAAGGACTGCGGCTCGATGGTGTTGTGGAAGGTCGCGGCGCACAAAAATGCGGCCTGCAGAAAAACGATGTCATCGTGGAGTTTGGCGGAAAAACCATCGGGAATGATGCAAGTAGTTTCGCAAATGCAATTGCCGGGAAGAAGGGAGGCGATCAAGTCGAAGTCATCTACTATCGCGGTGCAGAAAAGAAAACCGTCATCATGGAACTCAGCAAGCGTCCCATGCCTGAAGTCCCGTTTGACCCCGCCGAGCTTGAGAGACAAGCCCGCGCCATTTACGAACCCGCATTGGCCGAAGTGGAAAAAGCCTTCGAAGGCTTCACCGATGCGCAAGCTCTGGCACACCCCGAGCCGAATGAATGGAACGCATTGGAAACAGTCGCACACTTGATCTCTGGCGAACGCTTCAATATCCTCATCCTCACTGGATTGATCGACGGATACGAGCCCGTCGCAGATGGATTTGGAACGAACGTCCACGCGCAGGTGCAGGCGACCGTAAAAGCGAATCCTTCCATTGACCTGATGCTGGGCGCGCTTCGACGGGCAGTGGAGGAGACCCTGGCATTTGTGGCCTTAATCCCCGCCGAATTCGTTGCAAACAAAGGAAGCTATTATCGCTTCGCATCCGGGCTGCTTCAACCGAACTTCCATCTCACCGCACATCTCGAACAAATCAAATCTGCTCTCGCCGCCGCAAAGAAATAAACAGACAAGCAAAAACAGTCGGCCAAAATAATGGCCGACTGTTTTTATTTTGCATCGTATGATCTGGTTACTTTTTACGGCCAAACAACGCCGCCAATATTCCGATCACCAGTACAAGCGGCGAACACAGCATGAAAGCAACACCCATTACCAGATAGCTGGATGCAAGATTGCGCTGATATTCTTCAAATGAAACTCGATCCCCTCCAAAGACCTGCTCAGGGATCACCCCGCCCACCGATGCCTTCTTTCCCAGGATGGTTATCAAATCTCCACTGGCAAAGCCGCGATAAAGCGAAGCGCCATCATGCAATGGCTGACCCTCATAGTCTGCCTGCAATATGCCGTTTCCGTCAACAACCTTCTCATGCAAAGACCCGCTCAAGCTGGCACTGTTCGAAACTCTAATCAAAACGGGAGCACCGTTCATCTCAAGGGTCAATTCAGGAAAGACCGTTTGCACACGAGACCATGACCCCGAAGGCGTATTGTCATTGCCGTTATCGTCCTGGGTTACGGTCACCTTCCATGTGTCTTCCGTATATGCAATGAATTCAGGCAGAGACGGAGTCGGAGCACCTCCGATCAAGTAACCAGTGATGAGGATGTCGCCGCCCGCTGCAATTGATTCGACAGACTGCGCCGTCATCATCGGCATTCGCGAAACCTTATACGCCAGGATCGCCTGATTTGGCGCCAAAACAAAGGTCATTACCGCTCCGCAGGCAAAAACGGAGATAGCCGCTGTGAAAGATCCCAGCACAGCCTTGAAACGGTTGCGCAATTGTGCAAACAGATTAAATCCAGACAAATTATTCATTGGTATTAGCTCCGGTATCTTCGCTAAATTAATGGAATGATTTTAACGCCCAACATACTGCTTTTTTTTTTTCTGAATATGAAAAACTGTCGCGCCTCCCATTCTAGTGAAACATGGAAGCTATCGAGAAATTAAAAACCAGTCTTTTCACCCATTGGAAAAAAGTACCATACCAATTTAGGTCAAATCGTTTACAATTGGGAAATATATGGAGAGAAAAGTGAATGGCGAACCTGTACTGGTGATGTTGGTCGAAGACAATATAGATCATGCTGAACTGGTGATCAGGACCCTGGAAGATCACCGCATTGCTAACAAGATCAAACACTTTATGGACGGGCAGACCGCTCTTGATTATCTTTTCAGGCGCGGTGAATATGAAGACCCCAAAACCAGCCCCCGCCCACACATGATCCTTCTCGACCTGCGCCTGCCAAGGGTCGACGGACTTGAGGTTCTCCACCAGATCAAAGAACGTGATGAGTTAAAGAACGTCCCCGTTATCATCCTTACTACATCAGAAGCCGAAAAAGACGTTGCCCGCGCTTATGACAATCATGTCAACAGTTATCTGGTAAAACCAGTGGGGTTTGATGAATTCAGCAAGCTCATGAACGATCTCGGTTTTTACTGGCTGGGCTGGAATACACACCCTCGTATTTAGTTTAAGGCACCCAATTTCGAAAGCATAATATATGGATGACAGGATCAACATCCTTTTAATCGAAGACGAAGACCCACACGCAGAACTTATCCAGCGCGCCTTCGAAGACCAGGATGCTCGTTTTAAAATATTTCGCGTACGCTCGCTCACAGAGGCACGCACACAAATGGTGGAACGGGAACCCACCCTCATCATTGCAGATTGGCGTTTACCTGATGGTGAGAGTATGGAATTACTTCCCGACCATCACGACCCTTTATCCACCCCCATCATTCTCATGACAAGTTACGGCAATGAGCGCATTGCGGTTGAGGCGCTTAAATCCGGTGCGTTAGACTATGTTGTCAAATCACCAGAATCCATGCTGGATATGCCCCATCTCGCTGAGCGTGCCATCGAACAATGGGCTGCGCGCGCCGAACGTGCCAAAATGCAAAAGGCCTTGCTCGAGAGTGAGGCGCAATTCCGCCTGCTGGCCGAAAACGCCAGTGACATGATCTCACGCCTCACTACCGAAGGACGCGTGATTTACGTTTCCCCCGCCTGCGAAACCATTCTCGGATACACACCCGAGGAAATGGTCGGCACCAGTTCCTTCGATATCGTCCATGAAGATGACCGCGCCTTTGTAAAGAACCTGTTCAGGGGAAATCGTTACGACGCAACGTATACGGTCTCGTATCAGGCATTACACAAAAATGGACACTACGTCTGGTTGGAATCTTCAGCCAAAGCTATTCTCGACCGCAAGACCAATTCCATCAGCGAAATACAGATCGCATCCCGCGATATCACCGAGCGCAAGAAATCTGAAAAAGCGCTGCAAGTCGCACATGACGGCCTTCAGGAAGCCTATCAAAGAACCATCGAAGGTTGGGTCCGTGCGCTGGACCTGCGTGATCGCGAGACAGAAGGCCATACTCAACGCGTCACCGAGCTGACCATAAAAGTTGCCAGAAAGCTTGGCTTCTCGGAAGAGGAACTTACCCACATACGCCGCGGCGCGTTGTTGCACGACATGGGAAAAATGGCCATCCCAGATGAGATCCTGCAAAAGCCCGGACCCTTGAACGAAACCGAATGGGAAAAGATGCGCCGTCATCCCATATATGCCTACGAAATGCTCTCCCCGATCTCCTATCTCCACCCCGCGCTTGAGATTCCACTTTGCCATCATGAGCGCTGGGATGGCAGCGGCTACCCACGTGGGCTGAAAGGCGAAGATATTCCACTCGTCGCACGCTTCTTCGCAATTGTCGATGTTTGGGATGCTCTTTGCAGCGACCGCCCATATCGTAAAAAAATGCCGCAACAGGAAGTGGTCAATTATTTGCGTGAAAAATCAGGTATCCTTTTCGACCCCAAACTGGTGGATGTGTTCCTTTCAGTGGTGGAGTCTGAAAAAAAATAGCAATTTCGACCATCCTCTGAAAGCTCATGTTGACATGCCCCTGTACATCGGGTATCCTTGCCCCCGTCCGGGCAGGCCCGGCGCGGCGAAGCCTTTCGAATCCCGCCAGGATCGAAAGATAGCAACGGTAAGGAAGAGTCTTCGGGTGCCGCCGGTAGCCTGCCCGGATATTTTATTCCCATCATTTTCAATTCACTTATGAAATCATCGAACTGGATCACGATCATCGCCGCTATCATCATCGGCATTGGCATCGGGCTGACCTATGGCTGGGTGATTAACCCGGTCGTGTACACCGATGTCACCCCCGATGCTCTGCGCGCAGATTACCGCGCCGATTATGTGCTCATGGTCGCCGAAGCCTATCAGGGGGAACAGGACTCCGAAACCGCCGCCCGCCGCATCGCCATGATCGGAAGCGAGTCCCCAGACCTGATCGTCACATCCTCTTTGGATTACGCCATCGCGAACAACTTCAGCCAAAACGAGATCCTGCTCCTGCAAGGATTACTCACCGCCATGCAGACGTATCAACCGCAGCCGGTCAACGCCCCATGAGATCATCCAACCGCAACATCATCTTGTATATCGTCCTCGCGCTTCTTACTGGACTTGGGCTTGGTCTGGCGTACTCGTGGCTTCTCTCCCCCGTAACATACGTGGACGCAAACCCCGCCATGCTGCGCACCGATTTCAAAGATCAATATCGCATCGTGGTCGCCGCCTCCTACGCATCATCGCATGACCTCGCCCGCGCCCGCGCCCGCCTGCAATTGCTTGGCGATGTTGACCCAGTTGGTCAACTCAGCGCATTGGCGCAAAACATGGTGGCAGGCAACGCATCCCTCGAACAGGTGCAACCCATTGCTCAACTCGCCACCGACCTGCAGCAGGGGTTTTCAAGCTCCCCGATCACAGACACGCCTTTTGTAGTGGTGGTCAACACCCCCACAGAAATCGATACGCCTTCTGCGGAAACATTCGCAACCGAAACCCAAACCATCCTCGAAGAAGACACTCCCATTCCAACCCTTGCATTTGACCAAACCCCGCTTGCGCCTGTGGTCACTTCCACATTTGCGCCGCGCCCCACCTTCACAGCAATCCCTGCCTCAGGCGTTCTGTTCAGCCTTGTTGGTCAAGATACAGTCTGCGACCCCGGCCTGCAACCCGGTTTACTGCAATTCATCATCATGGACTCCCGACGCAGACAAGTCGCAGGCATCGAGATCATCGTCTCATGGACTGAAAAGGAAGACCGCTTCTTCACCGGATTCAAACCCGAGCTTGGAGATGGATACGCTGATTTCGTCATGCAGCCCGATGTCATTTATAGTGTCCGCGTTGTAGAGGGTGGGGCCATTGTGCCCAACATCCTGGCCCCCACATGCACAGACCCGAATGGGGTAATTTACACTGGCGGATTATTGCTTACCTTTCAACAACCTTAATTCAAAGTAAGTATCTGCAACCAAACCCCTCTTCATTCGTTATATCTTACATAAAACAATTAAGGAGTACGAATGAATACATCATATCCAAATCAAAAACCAGGCTTGCTGATAGCTATTATATGGATGACACTCGTCAGCGGCATCATCAACCTCTTCTGGGGATTTGTAGCATCCGCCACAGCGCTTGGAACCATTATCGGGGTCATCTGTTTACCGATCACGATCCTGCCGACCATTCTTGGTATTTTCGAGATCATTTACGCGGCGAAACTCTTAAGCACACAACCTGAACCGATAAAACCATCACAATCGATTGCCGTCTTTCAAATCCTCACGGCCTTTTTGGGAAATGCATTTTCCATGGTGGTTGGCATCCTCGCCCTCATCTTTTACAACGACAAAAGTGTGCGGGACTATTTTTCAAAATTGAACGGAGTGCAGATCACTACCCCAGATCCTATGCCCACTCCTCCTGCCAACATTGACCCTGAACCCTTGCCCGAGATTTCGCCAGCCGAACCCACCGTCTCTGAGATTCCCGCTCTCGAAACAGAAGCAGTTCCACCCGTCAAACCGAAACGCACGCGCAAAGTCGCGGGAAAGTAATCCTCAACAAGCCGCCTTTTCAAAAAGGCGGCTTTATTTATCCAAATTCGTGATGTTCTACACCTTGACTAGCATTCCCCTCGCTCATAAAATGGAAGCATAATTCAACGGACGGTTGGGAAGAGACTCAGTAATAAGAGCGCCGAAGGTGCAAATCTGGCAAACAGGCGAAACCAGATGAAACTCTCAGGCAAAAGGACCCTGCTTCCGATGCAACTCTGGAAAGTCTCATGCAAGAACGAGACACCGACGGTGTAAAGTTAGTTAGTCTACTAGTCAACAGTCTATTAGTCTGCTAGTCAATGTGGCTAAGCGACTACAAGACCAGCGACTAACAAACTAGCCGACTAATCTCTCAGGTTCCATTACAGAGGACGCGCGATTGTAGAATCGTGCGTCCTTTTTTGATTCGCCAATAACTCACAAAAGACAAAGGAGAAACAGACAATGAACGTCCCATCTAATTTAAAGTACACCAAGTCCGATGAATGGTTCGACCCCGCCAACGGCGCAGCAGGCATCACCGATTACGCCCAGAACCAGCTTTCCGATATTGTCTTCGTTGAACTACTTGTAGATGAAGGCGAAACCGTGGAAGTGGGTAAACCCATTGCCTCCGTTGAATCTGTGAAAGCCTCTGCTGAAATTTACGCCCCCGCTTCAGGCACCGTCAGCGCCGTCAACAAGGGACTCGCCGACAAGCCCGAAACCCTCAACTCTGACCCGTTCGGCGAAGGCTGGATGATCAAGATCGCTGGCGGCAACGCCGGTGACGTGATGGATGCCGATGCTTACACCGCTTACTGTGATGGCCGCGCTCATTAACCAGTGGTCAGTAAATAGTGTCAGAATAACTGGCAGATGATTACTGATAACTGAACACCAGAGGTAACATGACCTACATCCCAATTTCCCCCAAAGAAAGGGATGCGATGCTCCAAACGGTCGGCGTCAAATCATTGGATGATCTGTTCGACGCCATCCCAAAGAACCATCGCTTTCCCGAATTAGACCTGCCCCCCGCGCTCACTGAAATGGAAGCCGCCACGCTGCTTAGCGAAATGGCGCAAACCAATGAAAATGTCCGCGAGCACATGATTTCCTTCCTCGGCGCCGGCGCATACAACCACTACGTTCCTTCGGTAGTCGATCACATGCTTCGCCGCGGAGAATTTTTCACAGCCTACACCCCATATCAGCCTGAAATTTCACAGGGCACCCTGCAAGCCATCTTCGAATATCAATCGCTGATGACCAATCTCACCGGCATGGAAGTCTCAAACGCTTCCCATTACGATGGTGCCACCGCCACTGCTGAAGCAGTAAATTTGGCTTATGCCCAATTCCGCGGCAAGCGCAAGAAGATCGTCATGTCTCCCACCGTGCATCCGCAGTACCGCGAAGTCATTCGCACGTACTCACAAGGCATGGGATTGGAAGAAGCCGGGGACGACGTATCAGCCGACCTCGAAGCAGGACCCGAAGCGTTGATGTCGCTCGTCGATGACAAGACCATGATCGTCGTCGTGCAATATCCCGATTTCTTCGGCCGCATCCACGATTACACAAAACTGATCGAAGACGCGCACGCAAAAGGCGCGCTCGTTTGCATCGTTGCGAATCCCACCGCGCTGCTCATGCTCAAGACTCCCGCCGAAATGGGCGCGGATATTGTTGTCGGTGAAGCGCAGCCGTTCGGCATTCCGCTTTGGTATGGCGGACCCTATCTCGGTTTCTTCACCACCAAGAAATCCTACGTTCACAAAATGGCTGGCCGCCTGATCGGTGAAACCGTGGACGCCCGTGGGCAGCGCTCTTACGTGCTCACCCTCACCGCGCGCGAACAACACATCAAACGCGAACGCGCCACTTCCAACATCTGCACCAATCAAGGTCTGCTCGCGCTTGCAGCTGCCGTTTATATGTCATCGCTTGGCAAGACCGGCTTGCAGCAGGTTGCAAATCTTTGTTATCAAAAAGCGCATTACGCTGCGAGTGAACTTAGCAAGATCGACGGCTTCGGTCTGTGCTTCACAGAACCGTTCTTCCATGAGTTTGTTTTATGCTGTCCGAAACCCGCCAGCGAAGTCAACGAATATTTGCTCGATAACGGCATCTTCGGCGGCTACGACCTCGGCAAGGATTATCCTTCGCTCAAGAATCATCTGTTGGTTGCCGTTACCGAAATGAACAGCAAACAGGAAATCGACACCCTCGTGGAAGTTTTAAAGGAGATGGAATAATGGCTACCATCGTTGAACCCACCATCTTTGAACTTTCCTCCCCGGGACGACTCGGCGTGACCATGCCCGCCTCAGACGTACCCGAAACTGCCCTGCCTCCCAAGAATTTGCTGCGCTCTGACCTGCCCCTGCCCGAGCTCGCCGAAGTGGACGTTGTCCGTCATTACACAAAACTCAGCAAATTCAACTACAGCGTGGACGATGGCTTCTATCCTTTGGGCTCCTGCACCATGAAATACAACCCGAAGATCAATGAAGACACCTGCCGCCTGCCTGGCTTCCTGTACACTCACCCATTACAGCCCATCGAAACCGTGCAAGGCAATCTCGCGTTGATGTTTGAAATGCAGGAATGGCTCAAAGAGATCAGCGGCTTTGCGGGTGTAACCCTTCAACCTGCCGCAGGCGCACACGGAGAATTCACCGGCGTGCTGATGATGGCCGCTTATCACAAAGCGCGCAACGATACCAAGCGCACCAAGATGCTCATCCCCGATGCCGCGCATGGCACGAACCCTGCCTCGGTCGGCATGTTGGGCATGAGCGTGGTCACCATCCCATCCGATTCACGTGGCAATGTGGATCTCAAAGCCCTCGAAGCCGCCTGCGATGATACCGTCGTCGGTATGATGCTCACCAACCCCAACACCCTCGGCATGTTCGATGAGAACATCGAAAAGGTCGTGAATATGGTGAAGGATTGTGGCGGCCTGATGTACGGCGATGGCGCGAACCTGAACGCCCTGCTCGGCATCGTCCGCCCTGGTGACCTCGGCTTCGACGTAATGCACTTCAACCTGCACAAGACCTTCTCCGTGCCGCACGGCGGCGGTGGACCAGGATCAGGCCCGGTCGGAGTCAGCCAGCGTCTTGTCGATTATCTGCCTTCTCCGCTCGTCGGGATCATCGAGGAAGGCGATGACGACCTCGAACCGCTTTACGGCTTCGTCACCCCCAAGCACAGCATCGGACGCATGAAAGCCTTCCACGGTCACTTTGGCGGCGGCCTTGTCCGTGCTTACACGTACATCTCCATGCACGGCCCTGACGGATTGAAAGCGATCTCGCAATTTGCCGTGCTCAACGCCAACTATTTGCAGGCACGTCTGCGAAGCACTTACAAGATTCCCTATGACCGCATCTGCATGCATGAGTTCGTCATGGAAGGTCAATTCGAAGGCAGTGACGTCCGCGCGCTGGATATCTCCAAGCGTCTGATGGATTACAAATTCCACCCGCCGACAAATTACTTCCCGCTCATCGTCCACGAAGCGTTGATGATCGAGCCGACCGAAACTGAAAACAAGGACACCCTCGACCGCTTTGCCGATGCGCTCATTGCCATTGCAGAGGAAGCCAAGAGCCAGCCCGATCTGCTCCACAACGCACCGCACAGCACCCCATTTGGAAGAATGGATGAGGTCAAAGCCGCAAGAGAGTTGGTCCTCTGCTGCTGGCTGCCTGAAAACTATGAAACACTGAAATAGAAAGTGACAAAAAAGCCTCGAAGAGAAAATCTTCGAGGCTTTTTTGTGCCATTAATTTCCTACACTATACCGAGATAATATGGCTTGTCGAATAATTCACAGAGAGCTTTCGCTTTTGAAAACAGAGCCAAGCCAGGTAACTTTACAGGGTTATAATAGCAGCGACCCGTATATAAAAGAACATCCAGCATTTTGCTGGATGTTCTTTATAACCAATTCAAGGAGGAGCAATGCTCAACAAGCTATTATTTCACCGTTTCCCCAACATCAAAAGTTGGCTCACGCGCATACAGTACGAACTGATCTCCACCTTTGACAGGGACAAAAATGCGATCTTCATGAACTTTGGCTACACCGCCCATCATCAGGGACATGAACCCATTCCCCTTGCAAAAGAGGAGGAAATCCATCGCTACCCGTTACAGCTCTATCATCACGTGGCAAGACACATTGACTGGAAAAATACCGATGCGCTCGAGGTCAGCTCCGGGCGGGGCGGAGGCGCGAGTTTCATCATGCGTTACTTCAAGCCACGCTCCTACACCGGGGTGGATTTTTCCACACGTGCCGTCGAATTCTGCCGCAGCCATTACAAAATGGACGGCCTCAAATTCCATCACGGAAACGCTGAAGCCCTCACCTTCCCCGATAATTCCTTCGATGTAGTTGTCAACGTGGAAGCGTCGCTTTATTATCCGAACATCACAAAATTTTATGAACACGTCAAACGCGTGCTCAAACCCAATGGATATTTTCTCTACACCGACCTGCGTTACGAGGAAAAAGTTTCGATCTGGCATGCGCAATTGAAAAACATGGGATTGAAACTCATCAAAGAGGAAGACATCACCGACAACGTGTTGAAAGCCATGGAACTGGACCGCGAGCGCCGCGTTGCACTGGTGGATAAATATGTCCCTGCCATCTTACGCAAACAGTTCTATCACTTTGCGGGGGTTTCTCCGAATCAGACGGACACCCTGCCTCACCTGGATAATCGCCGATACTGGTATTTTGTCCTGCAAAAGGCATAACGAAAATCACGAATAAAAGGATGCGCCAAACGGCGCATCCTTTTTGATTTATTAAATCGCTTACAATTGCCAATGACATTTTTCACAAGGAGTTCATCATGCAACAACTAAGCGAAGACATTCGCAAGAAAATCATTCTCTTTCAAAAGACAGAGATCACCGAATATCATATCTATAAGCGTCTGGCAAAGCGGATCAAATCCGTGGAGAACGCGAAGATCCTCGACCAGATCGCTGAAGACGAACTGCGACACTACAACGGCTGGAAGGAATACACCAACGAAGAAGTTCAGCCGCGCTGGTTCTTTGTCTGGTTTTATTATCTTGTCAGCATGCTGTTCGGTTTCACCTTTGGCGTCAAACTCATGGAAATGGGCGAAGAAAAGGCGCAGGTCAATTATGAAGCCGTTTCCAAGGTCATTCCGAAAGCCATTGAATATCAGGATGAAGAAGACAAGCACGAACATCAACTCATCGAAATGCTGGATGAAGAACGACTGCAATATGCGGGATCGGTCGTGCTTGGTTTGAACGACGCACTCGTGGAACTGACAGGCGCTCTGGCCGGGCTGACACTTGCCCTGCAAGACGTGAAATTGATCGCCCTTTCAGGACTCATCACAGGCATCGCCGCCTCGCTCTCGATGGCTGCAAGCGAATATCTATCCACTCGTTCAGAAAAGACAAGCAAGCACCCAGTGCGCGCGGCGGTTTATACGGGCATTGCCTACATTATCACGGTGACCCTGCTCATCCTACCGTATCTCCTTTTTGAAAATTACTATCTCGATCTGGTCATCGCGCTCACAACCGCCGTCGTGATCATCGCGGTGTTCAACTATTACATCTCGGTCGCCAAAGGCGAATCTTTCCGCGAGCGGTTTGTGGAAATGGCAGGCCTGAGTTTGAGTGTGGCGGCTTTCTCATTTGTCATTGGCTACTTTATCCGCCAGTGGCTTGGGATTGAAATCTAGTTCTTACCTCACCCCTGCCCCTCTCCTAAAGGAGAGGGGGGAGTTGACATGAAAATCTTATCGGTAGACATCGGCACAGGCACACAAGATATTTTTCTTTACGATTCGAATCTCGACATCGAGAACGGATTCAAACTCGTTTTGCCATCCCCAACCATGATGGTTCATCGCCGTCTCAAGCAGGCGCTTCACACGCGGACCCCGATCCTGCTCAGCGGACACCAAATGGGGGGCGGCCCTTCGGCGTGGGCCATCGAAGAAATGGCGCGCGCGGGTATCCCCGTGTATATGACGCCCTCCGCTGCGACGACATTGAATGATGAGTTGGATAAAGTTGAGGCATTGGGGATACACATTGTCTCCGACGATGAAAGAAGAAAGATAAAAGATGTGGAGGAATTGGAGCTAAGGGACTTCGATTTCAATTTGATCTCCAAGACTTTCAATGATTACGGTGTTTCACTGAAAGATCTAGGGGCAATCGCTGTGGCCGTATTTGATCATGGCAATGCACCCGCGGGGATTTCAGATCGGCAGTTTAGGTTTGATTATTTGGATGAAAGAATCAAAGCAAAGAATTCTCTTTCAGCCTTCGCTTATCTTTCCAATGACATTCCCAAAATCATGACCCGCTTGCAATCGGTTGCGGATTCGGCAAGTGGATTGCCCTGTCCGCTGGTGGTGATGGATACGGCTCCAGCCGCCGTGTTGGGTGCGGACTTTGACCCTGCCGTGGCGCAGCGTAAAGCCAAGATCGTTTGCAATGTGGGGAATTTCCACACACTGGCGTTTCGTTTAGGCGAAAAAGGAATCGAAGGCGTTTTTGAGCATCACACAGGTGAAATTGACCTGCCGAAGCTCGAGTCACTTTTGCGTGCGTTGGCCGATGGTTCGCTCAAGCATGAAGATGTGTTCAATGACATGGGACATGGCGCGTTGATGTATTCAAACGAGAAGTTCGAGTTCGGAAAAGACGATTTCGATGTGGTGGTGACGGGGCCAAGGAGAAGCATGTTTGCCCTCTCCCAGAAGGAGAGGGAGAATCTCCGTCCGTATTTTGCGGTGCCTTTTGGCGACATGATGATCGCAGGATGTTTTGGGTTGCTGGCGGCTACAGCGGAGATTCTGCCTGAGTTGGCCGAACCCGTTCTCGGGTCGTTGCGAAGCGGGCGCGGGCGGGGAGTGGCTCCGTGGGACGGATAATGTCAAAGGGTTGAGGATGTCTGCGGGGCAGACATCCTCAAAAAGAATCAGGGGCAGACAGAAGAGAGTTTGGAAAGTTCGTTGACCGCGCCATCGAAGGTGAATTCGCCGTTGTCGCTGAAGGCATAGTAGGTGGCGCCGTTGGGGAGCATGGCGATGCTGATGCCGCCGTAGCCCCACATGAACGGGACATAAAATTGGCAGGGGGAGCGATATTCTTTTGCCCAGAAGCTGTTGTTGTAAAGTTCGGAACCTGTGCTGAGGCCGTGGTCGGAGGGATCGCGCTGCATGGTGGCGGCGAGCAGGCTTGGATGTAGAATTTGCTGGCCATTGATCTGGCCCGATTGCGTGTTGAGGAAAGCGGCGATCTTGGCGATATCATCTTGCGTGTAAAACATGCCATGACTGCCAAAGGCGCGACCAGTGGGGCTGTTATCGGTTCGCAGGGACGAGAGTGCACCTGGGCTGAGATGCAACGGAATGAAGACGTCCTGCACGAGCATGTCGAAGAGGTCGGCGTCACTGCCTGTTTGTTGGCGCAGATATGCGTACATGGTCTGCGTGGCGACAAAGGTTGCCGTGGATTGATAGACCCATTGCTCGCCAGGTTTGCCGTTGGCGGGGAAGCTGAGAGCGTATTTCAATTTGTCTTCATAGGTTTCTGCGACGAGGAAATTGGTTGAGATGGGCGAGAAATCTTCATCGGTCATGTAGGTGGGGGCTTCATAACGGCCAGTGGCCATATCCAGCGTGTGTTCGAGGGTGACTGAATCCCAGTCGGCGGCTTCGGGGAGATACTCTTTGACGAGGATATCGCCGACGTTTTCATCGTACAGTTGACCGAGGCGCATGTACGCCATGCCCGCCAGCACGGATTTGGCTGTGGAATAAGATGGCAGGCGCATTTCGGAACAATAGGCATATTGTCCGTGGCGGGTGTTGCAATTGGAAATATAGTTTACGCCGTTGTAGAACACGCCAAAGGTGGTGGTGTGTTCGGGCGTGGTCCCCGATGACATGAGGGCTTCATTGACCTTTGCGTTGGGGTAATCAGAAGCGAGTGCGCTGATGGGTTTGGTGGGCAATTGATTTTTGAGCCAGTCAAAATGTGCAGCGGTGACCGCTTCGGCGTTTGCAACCTGTGACGGGGTATAGGCGGCTTTGAGTTGTCCCCACATGTCAAACTTGAAATACATGCAGGTTTCCTGAGTCACCTGATAGCGGACATTTGAAATGGTCGTGTCGTTGAAAAGAAAGGTCATCACACCGTTGTGGACGCAATTCTGATTCCGCTCGATGAGTGCAAATGGAAAAGAAGCTCGCGAAAAACCCTGGTCGCCTGATTCGTTCCATGCGCGGCCCGGGGCGACCATATAATTCCAGGTGGGTTGATTGGAATACACAAGGCTTTGGTCCACGGGGATCAAGTGGCTGCCGCTTTGAACGAATTCAAAACTCATCTCGGGCAGGTGCGTCCAGGTGGGGTCAGCGGAGTAGCCAAAGTCATCGCGCAAAGATTGGAATCCGCCTGCCTGCGCTTCGTCGGTCAACTCAAGTTTGCCTTGAAAGGTGAATGCGGGCGGCGCGGCATCGGCAGGGATGGCGAAGGCGGAATCATCCACAGGGCTGGAGGATTCGCCCGACATCAGGTCATCAAAGGTGAGGAGTGTGCGGGTCGAATTGCCAGAACCAGTCAACGGGTCGAAGGGAGTCGGGGTGGCGGCAGGGATGTTTGGCTGTTGCACCACCGTCTCTTGTGTGGCAGAGGGCGGGTTGGCAGGGTCGGCACTTTCGCCGCCGCCTGTCAACAGGGAACAAGCCAGGCTGGGCAGAATCAAAAGCAGGAATAAATTCTTCTTCATTTGAGCCTCCAGTATTAAAGGGTATGCGCCTTTATAGCACAACACGGGCGGAGTATCATCCGCCATTGGTGGGAAAGGTGGTGGGGTTTGACAGCCCTTGCAAGCGGAGGTTTGCTACAATTCCTGTGATGAGTTTTATAACCATAGGTGAACGTAGATCAAGGAGACAGGACATGAAGACTTTCCGCATCATCAATTGGATATTTGTGGGATTGAGTCTGTGCTTTCTGTTGGCAATTCCCGCTCTTGGGTTGGGGTCTGCCGCCATAAACTGGAATGGAGTCTGCCACGGATTTACAGACGGACAGGCTCCCTGCTCATGGTGGGAGTACACCCAGAATGAAATGTTTTGGGCTTCGTTCATTTTTCTCCCTTTGCTGGTGATGACGTTGTTTACGTGGGGTCTTATGAATTTGATCCGCTGGGGAATGCGGGTATTTCGCAATACAAATTCGATACCATCAAAGTGAGGATTGTCCCATGGCGGGGCGGAAGCCGTGGAATATAATTACCAAAAAGGAGCGCCATGAATCAGCATCTGCACATTATCACTTTGGGTGTGAAGGATCTTGAAGCATCCAAAAAGTTCTATGCGGACACGTTGGGTTGGAAGATTTCGAATCCCCAGGAAGGCATCGCCTTCTTTCAGGCTGGCGGCGTGGTACTCGCGCTGTATCCGCGAGAGTCACTGGCTGAAGATGCGCTCGTTTCGCCAGAGGGAAGCGGATTTTCTGGAATCACCCTGGCATACAACGCCCGCAGTGAGTCCGAAGTGGATGAGATCATCAGTGACTTGAAATCAAAAGGCGTGAAGATCGTGAAGGAGCCGACGAAGGTGTTCTGGGGCGGATACAGTTCGTATTTCGCTGACCCCGATGATTACCGCTGGGAAGTGGCGTATAACCCGTTCTTTGAGTTCGCTGAGAATGGAAACCTGAAATTCGACTGATCGGTTCTACGAAAGAATCAAATCATATCGTTGTTCCGTCAGCAGCTGGCCAAAGGAAGTTGATTCCATTTCCTTGGTGGTTGAAAACCGAGGGCTATGCCGGTATGCAGTTCGTGAGTTGCCCATAAACAGGATTTTGATAGCCCTCACGAAGATAATCCATCATAAGAGGCATCCAATGTTCAAATATATTACGCGGGCTGCCGCCATCATCTTTTTTCTACTTGGTTTTGCTGGAACCGTAGTTTTGATCTGGTTCGTCTATGTCGCCGCCCTGCGCCCGGCACTCGAAAAAAAGTGGGTTCAGATTCCCTCTCCAATTGAGCCGCTGACCACCTTGAAAGTGGGCGACGCCGGAGAAATCTTTGCAGAGGGTGAGGATGGCGGTTTGTATCAGTTTTCGATGTACCCGGAACTCGCGTGGATAAAAGTAAAGGAAACCGAAAACGTATATTCGGGGATCACGTGCAGACCCATCACAGACAGCACATACCAAAGCGAGCTGATGTCGAATAAGGTCAAGGCACAAGTTAGCGTGGATTGCAGTTTCGCCGAGCAGGCGCTCTACCTGGACATAGACCTGCTTGAGAATGGCGAGACCTGGTATTTCGAAAAATCGAGCAATTCCTATGTGGTGCTCGGGCTGGTCGTACTCCTGCCCATCGGCTTGATCATTGATGGCGTGTTTTATGCGATCGGTCTATCCTTCCTCGGGTTGGAAGTGATCATCACATCGTTGCGGAAGCAAAAGCAAGCCGCCTGAAATGGAAAATCATCCCAAAGGTCATCATTTGGGATGATTTTTTTCTTAACTTCGGCACAAGCGGGGATTTGGCAATACCTGGGGATATAATGCCAACATCAATTCTTTACCAAGGAGAAACATTCCATGTGTGGAATATTCGGTTACGTTAGCAATAAAGAAGAAGCGCTCGGACCTATTTTGATCGCGGCGGCGGAGAGACTCACTTATCGTGGATATGACTCTGTCGGGGCGGCGACAATCAACAATGGAAAAATTGATCTGCGCAAAGATGTGGGCAAGGTGGATTCGGTGGCGGCGAAATATAACATCGCGGAAATGCGCGGACAGCGCGGGATTACGCAGTTGCGCTGGGCGACGTTTGGCGAGCCTTCGCAAGTTAATTCACAGCCGCATTTGGATTCGAATGGTGACATGGTTGGCGCGCATAATGGCAACGTGGTGAATAATGTGGAACTGCGTTTGGAATTTATGGCGGAGGGGATGACTGTCCGTTCGCAGAATGATGGCGAGACATGCGTCCATGCGGTGGAGAGATATATCAGCCGCGGATATGAATTCATTGATGCAATTCGACTCGCGTATGGCGACCTTGAAGGCGATTATGCTTTTGTCATCGGGCGCGCGAATGATGATAAGTTGTACGCGTTCAAAAAAGGTTCGGGCATGGTGATCGGCATCGGCGATGGCTTCACTTGTCTTTCGTCTGACCTGCCTTCGATATTGCCGCTCACCCGCGAAGTCATCCGCCCGCAGGATGGGGAGATCGTGACGCTGTGGGCAGACCGCGTGGAAGTGCGCTCTGTCAAAGATGGAAAAATAATTCAACGAATGCCAGAAACAGTTACGGAGTCGATGGATGCGGTGCAGAAGGGCGGGTATCCGCATTTTATGTTGAAAGAAATCCACGAGCAGGCACAAGTCGCCCGTGAGTTAATCCACTTATTGGATGGCAGCCCCGATGTGCAGCCGTTGGTCGAGAAGATGAAGAACGCGCGTCATCTGTATTTGATCGGATGCGGCACGAGTTATCACGCGGCGGCGGTGGGCTCGGTGTACATCGCGCAACTGGCGGGGCTGACCGCCATCCCCGTGCTTGCGCCGCAGTTCATCGCGCAATACGCGCCCGCGGTGGGATATGAAGACGTGGGGATTTTCGTCAGCCAATCGGGCGAGACCAAGGATGTGCTCAACGCGTTGGAAGCCGCCGAGAAGCGCGGCATGGCTTGTTTTGGATTGGCGAACGTGGTGGGCTCGACGTTGACGAAGGCGACTTCGTTCTGTCTACCCTTGTGCTGCGGATACGAAATCAGCGTGCCCGCCACGAAGACATTTACCAACCAGGTCGTGACGTTCCTGTATCTGGCGTATCGACTCGCTGGCAAAGACACGAGCGAACTTTTGCGCATCCCTGAATTGATGGAGCAGACGATCGAGATGGTCGGACCGCAGATCGAAGCGATCGCGAAAGACATCAACGAGTGGAACGATATGTACTGTCTCGGCTACGGCGCGACCTATCCGATCGCTTTGGAAGGCGCGTTGAAATTAAAAGAAATTACGTATGCCCATTGCGAAGGCATGCTCTCGACCGAGTTCAAACACGGACCGCTCTCCGCGGTGAGCAAGGGATTCCCGATCGTCTTTGTGGCGGGACCGAACGATGTGCCGCTCATCATCAGCGGGATCAACGAAGTGAAAGTCCGCGGCGCACGCACGATCACCATCGCCGAAGAGGACGCCCGCCTGCGCGCCAACGGCGATGATTTGGTCGTCATCCCCAAATCGGATGCGCAGATCAGCGCGTTGTTGGGAGTGCTGCCGTTGCAGTTGCTTTCGTATCACATGAGCGTGTTGCGCGGGTTTGATCCTGATTTCCCGAGGAATTTGTCCAAGACGCTGACGGTGGATTGAGGTAGCGGATTTTTGAAGAGATGTTCTGCTTGAAATTCATGATGGTCAGGCAATTTCAGAAAACTTGACGGATCAGGATGTTTTTGCTAGAGTACAGTTTCTCAATATCCCCGCTGGAACTTTACCCCGTACGCCCATCTGAGAACATTGAGAAAATGGTATGATGAACTTCTAAAAAAATGGAAGGAGACGGAACAATCTCCCTGCTAATTACGCAGATTTCTCTGAAATAAAATCAGCAATTCGGCACGCAACCTTCACAGATGTAATTAAGAAAGATTTACCTTTCTGGATTAAGCAGATGGAATTGCTAATCAGCTCTACTCCATATGATGTACTGAAACGAAAAGCGACTTGAAATCATTGTTGCATCGCTAAGGGGATTAGGTTCGATGATTGGTTTTAGGAACAGGTATCAACATATTATGACAAAACTGTTTCAATTCCGACACCTTCTGATTTGGAAGACGCTACCACGCTTTGGACTTATTGTTACGGCGCATATCACCACAACG
>JADKEA010000004.1 GCA_016718275.1 Candidatus Villigracilis affinis | reverse complement strand
GCGTATTGCAGATCTCGCCGAGGGTGATGTCATTCTCTACGCATTCAATGAACAACGGCATCAAATTCTCTGTGCCTTTGGCCGCGTCCACCAACTTGCCAAGCAACTGCTCAACTACTCTCTGATCTCTATTCTCTCGCAACTTCTTCAACTTCTCGCGCTGTCCCAACTCAATGGACGGGTCAACCTGCAAACGTTCCAACGTGAGAACCTCGTCCACGTTGAATTGATTGACGCCCACCACGATCTGCTCTTTGCGTTCGATCTCCTGCTGCGCGGCGTAGGCGGCGTTTTGAATTTCGTTTTGCATATATCCGCGTTCAATGGATTGCAGCGCGCCGCCCATCTCGTCGATCTTGGCGATGTAGTCGAGCGCGCCTTTTTCGATCTCGTCGGTCAGGTGTTCGATCAGGTACGAACCCGCCAGCGGATCGATCGAGTCCGCTACGCCTGATTCGTAGGCGATGATCTGCTGGGTGCGCAGCGCCACGCGGACAGATTTCTCCGTGGGCAGCCATAACGCTTCGTCCATTGAATTGGTATGTAAACTTTGAGTCCCGCCGAGGACGGCGGAAAGAGCTTGCAGAGTCACACGCACCACGTTATTTTCAGGCTGCTGCGCGGTGAGCGTGGAGCCTGCGGTCTGTGTGTGGAAACGCAATTGCCAACTGGATGGTTTCTTTGCCTTGAAACGTTCGCGCATGATCCTTGCCCACATGCGGCGCGCGGCGCGGAACTTGGCGACTTCTTCGAGCAGGTTGTTGTGCGCGTTGAAGAAGAACGAAAGCTGACCCGCGAAGGCGTCCACGTCCAAGCCAGCTTTGAGCGCGGCTTCCACATAGGCAATGCCATCCGCCAGCGTGAAGGCCACTTCCTGCACAGCGGTGGAGCCTGCCTCGCGGATGTGATAGCCCGAGATCGAGATCGTGTTCCAATACGGAACTTCTTTTGCACAGAATGAAAAGATATCGGTGATGAGCCGCATGGACGGAGCAGGGGGGAAGATATACGTCCCACGCGCCACGTACTCTTTGAGAATGTCATTCTGGATCGTGCCGCGCAGTTGGTGCATGTCCGCGCCCTGGCGCTTCGCCACCGCAATGTACATCGCCAGCAAAACGCCCGCGGGCGCGTTGATGGTCATCGAAGTCGAAACTTTATCGAGCGGGATCTGATCGTACAACTGCATCATGTCGTGGATGGAAGAAATGGACACGCCCACCTTCCCGACCTCTCCCTGCGCGATCGGATCATCCGCATCATACCCAATTTGAGTTGGGAGGTCGAAAGCGACACTCAGCCCCGTTTGGCCTTGTGCTAACAAATAGCGATAACGCTTATTGGATTCTTCCGCTGTGGAGAAACCCGCATACTGACGCATCGTCCAAAAGCGCGAACGATACATCGTCGGCTGGACTCCGCGCGTGTAGGGATATTCTCCGGGGAAGCCTAATTTCTCTTCGTAAGCAGAGTCAGGCCTCAGTTTGATCTTCGGGCGGAAGCGAGAGGCGCGGCACTTCAAGTCCCGATGAATATTCGAAGCGCTCTTTCCGCTCCTTGAACTTTTCCAAAGACTTCTTGAGCGTGTTTTCTTTCCATTTGTTGTATTGTTCGTTGAGGGTCATATTAAATTCCTTTTTTGAACCGCAAAAAAACGCCAGGAAAATATTTCATCTTTGCGTTCTTCGCGGTAATTTTTTCCTTCTCCAAGTATAAATCCAACCCAAAATAACTTGTAGGACAAGTGACACGCTGGCGAGTGCAAAACTTCCCGATTTCGTCGGTGCATTGGCGGGAATATTTTCACAACTTTACATATTTGTTAGCGCAGATTTCAAAGGCAAAATGACGAAGTTATCTAAACAGGCAGTAAAATTGCAGAGTGACCAGCATCACACCGAACCTTACCATTCAGACAGCGCAAAGTATCAACGAGATAAGTGAACAGATATGGGATAACCTTTCAGCGGGGCGGCCGTTTCAAAGTCACCGCTGGTATCGGTTCGGCGAACGCATCATGAACGATTGCCGACCGACCTACCTGCTGGCTTATCATAAGGATGAATTGGTCGGCCGCGCCGCATTGTGGAGGATAAGCAGTGAACCGCTTCCTCTCGCCCCCGGAATTGGCCGCACCATCACCGAGTCGACTCTGCGCCGACGCCCCTTGCTCATCTGCCGCTCACCCCTCTCCAACGCCAGTGGATTGATCCTGCCCAATGGCCCCCTGCATGACGAAACGCTCAACGCGCTCAGCGAAGCCGCGTTGAATATCAACAGGCAAAGTCATTATCTTGCGCTGGTGTTCGATTTTCTCGATCAGGAGGAAAGCGTGAACTGGCAGGGTGAATTTACGCCCGTTCAACTCTCCGACCCGGGCACGATCATGCAAAACCGCTGGGACAGCCTCGAAGCCTATCTGGAAGACGGTGATAAAAAAGACCGCCAGCATTACAAGCGCACATTGCGCGAAGCGGAAAAACTTGGCATCACGATCGAGAAACATTCCAAAGTCACAGATGTGAACGCCGCGCTCAAACTCATCCATAACGTGGAACGGCACTACAAAAATTCGCCCAACCCGTGGATGAAAAACCTGCTCGAAAATCTTGAAATGGCGCAAGGCACCTGGCTCGAAGCCAGACAGAACGGAATATTGGTCGGCTGCGGCGCGCTGTTTGAAGATAACCAGACCCAATTGACCACTGCGCTGGGGCTGGCAGATCACATCCCCTACGTGTATCTGATGCTGACCTACGCAAGCCTGGAAGACGCCTTCCAAAAACATGTCGCCGCCATGCGCTGGGGAAGCGGCGCGTACGATGTAAAGAAAAGTTTGGGTTTCAAATTGGAGGAGAATAATTACATCGTCGTATCCAGTACAAGTCTTATCATTCGCACATTGATCAGGTCATTGAGATAATCTCCAGCTGTTGAAACCAAAAGCAGATGGAAAATACGAGAAAACATGAATCCAAACATCCCATCCCTCGAAGAATTCCTGAACCTACCCGCCGAAGAAGTGGCAAAAGCCGTGCGCGCCAAAGGCCCGAAGTCCATTGTGTTCCCATTCAATGGCACGCGCCGCTGGTTCCTGCTTGAGCACGGGCGCAGTAACCACGAAAACCCTGCACAAGCCTATGTGGATATCACCGCGCAGGCCTATATCGCAACCTATAAACTGGTCTTCGATTACGGCCTCGACACGATCATCGCCCCCGTTTTTGGCGGAGAGATATTCAACCGCGGCGAAGAATACATGCGCGAGATCGGCACAGGCATGACCCTGCTGGCTGAGCACCCCGCCTTCCACGAATTTTATGAAGAGTACGATATCCGCGTCCATTTTTATGGCGAATATCGCAAGCAATTCGAGCCGACTCCCTATGCCTATGTCAGCGGGATCTTTGACAAAGCGACTCAACAGACCGCGCATCACAAACAGCGCAGGTTGTTCTACGGCGTCTGCGCTGAAGATGCTACTTCAAGCATTGCAGAGCTTTCGGTGAGATTCTTTCAAAAGACAGGCAGGATCCCGACACGGGAGGAAATGATCGAAACCTATTACGGCGAATATATCGAAAAGGCCGATATCTTCATCGGCTTCGAAAAGTTCAACGTGTTCGATTATCCCATGCTGGGCTGGGGCGAGGAAAGTTTATATTTCACCGCCTCTCCATCCCTTTATATGAATGAACGCCAGCTGCGAAACATCCTGTACGATTATCTTTATCTGCGTCCCGTGCAGGACCCCGACTATTTCACCATGCCGCAAAAAGATTTCGAAGCGATGCGCAAGTTCTACGAAGTCAACCGCGAGGCAACCTACGGGGTCGGTGAGATGCGCGGCGGAATCTGGTATGCAAATACAGAGATCAGGAAATAACTTAACGGAGTCCAACGATGCGCACAATGATTGAATTGCTCAGAGATATGTCTTTGGGGACGATGTCGAACACCGCCTACGATACAGCCTGGGTTGCGCGGCTCGGCGATATTGACCACGACATGAGCTCCCACGCCCTGGAATGGATCGGCGAAAATCAATTACACGATGGAAGCTGGGGCGCAAGAAATGTCTACTACTATCACGACAGGGTCGTCTCCACACTTTCGGCGATGATCGCCCTTACACACCAAGGCAGGCGTGCGCGCGATAAAAAGCAGATCGAAAACGGGCTGCTGGCGCTGGAGCAAATCACCGACAATGCCACGCAAGGGCTTTCTTCCGCACCCAGCGGACCCACCGTCGGATTTGAATTGATCGCTCCAACCCTCGTTGCTGAAGCCGAAAAACTGGGAATCATCAAACAACAGGGGGATCGCATTCTGGGCCGCCTGAAAAAATTACGGGAGATCAAAATGGCCAAGCTGGCGGGATTAAAGATCAACCGTCACATCACCGCGGTTTTTTCTGCCGAAATGGCCGGCACTGATTCGACCAACCTGCTCGATATCGACCACTTGCAGGAGCCGAACGGCTCCGTGGGCTGCAGCCCATCCTCCACCGCCTATTTTGCGCGTTATCTCAAGCCGGGTGATGAAAAAGCGCTCAACTACCTCAAGAGCACTTCGAAAGATGGCGGCGTGCCGAATTTCGCTCCGTTCGATATTTTCGAACGCTGCTGGGTCTTGTGGAATCTCTCGCTTTTGGACAATTTCAAACCCGAGGAAACAGCCCTGATCGAATCGCACATGGATTACCTTTCGCAGCGTTGGGTGCCTAAAACGGGAATTGGTTTTGCCTCCGACTGCGCCATGTATGACAGCGACGATACGAGCGTTACACAGCGGGTGCTGCTGCGCTTCGGCCGTGAAGCGGATATCGAATCGATCCTCAGCTACGAAGAGGAAAAATATTTCCGCTGTGTACAGCATGAAGCCAGCCCGTCTGTTGGCGTGAATATTCACATCCTTGGCGCGCTCAAACTTGCAGGCTTCGACCGTGACCACCCCAGCATCCAGAAGATCCTCAACTTCCTGCGTGAAACCCGCAACGAAGGCGGCTACTGGTTCGATAAATGGCATGTTTCGCCATACTACATTACATCGCACGTGGTCATCGAATGTCTCGAATACGATCTTCAACTCTGCCAAGGCGCCATTGACTGGATCCTGAAGAATCAAAGTGCAAATGGCGCATGGGGCTACTTCGGCTTTCCTACTGCTGAGGAAACCGCCTTTTGCTTGCAGGCGCTCAAGATCTGGCGCAGGAACGGAAACCCTGTCCCCGAGGGGCGCATTGAAATGGCATCCATGTGGCTTTCGGAGAATGCCAAACCGCCCTATCCATGGATGTGGATTGCAAAGACGTTATATTATCCAGAGTTGATCATCCAGTCCAGTATCATGACTGCATTGGCATTGTAGATCAAGCCATTTTTAGAAAAGGCATGAAAATGATCGATAGATTAATTTCCATTTCAACGACAGACCCCGATGATGCCCGTAGAAAAAAGCTGTTGAATATTCTGCTGCTCGGATTGGGAGTCATTACCTTCATTCTGATCGTTGTCATGATCTTTTCGATCCTGGGCCAAAGCGCACAAGAAGGCGCATATTTGGTGGTTTACGGGGGCATCGCATTACTGTTGGGCATGGCTGTTATATTTTTCCTGAACAGAATCCTGCCCGGAAGGATTGCCGCGACATTATTTCTGACCCTGATCACTGGCATCATGATCTTTAGTGACAGTGCACATGACGTATCCAATGGGCGCAGTCTCTTCATTTTCACCATCCCCATCATCATGGCAAGTGTACTGCTGACACCAGCTTCCAGTTTTATCTTTGGGATCGTAAGCAGCGCAATCATCTCAGTCCTTGCCATATCGATAAAAGAAGAACCGAACTCCCCCGCCATTGCAGGCTATTTTCTGGTCGCATTGATCGCCTGGCTTTCATCGCGAAATCTCGAACAAGCCCTTCTGGAATTGCGTTCCATCAATCTCAATCTCGATAAAGTGGTTGAAGAAAAGACCAAAGAACTTGCCACGACCCTTTCGCGTGAACTCATTCTGGCTGGACGCAATCGCGCCATTCTCGATTCAATCGCAGACGGTGTGATCGTGTTCGATGAATTCAATACAGCGATCCTGGCAAATCCCGCCCTCGGAAAACTGGCCGATGTCCCTGCACAGGGGATCATCAACCGAACGATTACTGACTTCATTCAAAGCGACCTGCTTTCGCCAGCCACCCGCGGAACCTTGCTGGGCATGCTCGAAAATCCGCAGGCCGCCGGGAGCGGCATCCGCATTGACTGGGGCAACAAGACCCTTTCCACAAGTTTTGCCCAGGTGCGCGATACCGAAGGCAAAGGCATTGGTACAGTGGCTGTGTTCCGGGATGTCACCCATGAAGTGGAACTCGAGAAGATGAAAAACACCTTCATCGGCATTGTCTCACACGAATTACGTACGCCATTGAACGCCATCCTGGGATACGCCGAAATATTGAAGGAAGGCGTCTACGGCTCTGTGACGGAGAAGCAAAAGAACATCTCCGAGCGCATCATGGCCAATTCCAGCCGCCTGCTTCACATCGTCAGCGACCTGTTGGATGAGGTCCAGATCGAAGCGGGTAAACTGAAAATACAAATGGTTTCCTGCAATCCCGTGGATCTACTGGATAACCTTCGCAGCGTGATGGACAAGATCACGGCAGACAAGGGTCTCGAATTCATCACTGAAATCGATCCATCCTTACCGCCTGTTCTCATGGGCGATCCACAGCGCCTGCAACAGATCATGGTCAATCTTTCGAACAATGCGGTCAAATTCACAGACAAGGGCAGCATCCGTGTCAAGTTATCACGATTGGACGAACAGAACTGGCAGATCCAGACCGTAGATACAGGCGAGGGTATTCCAGAAGAAGCGAAGGATTACATCTTCGAGTCCTTCCGCCAGGTGAAAGCCGCAGCCACCCGTCAGCACGGCGGTGTGGGGCTGGGACTTTCGATCGTCAAACAACTGGTCGAATTAATGAAGGGGAAGATCACCGTCGATAGCAAAGTTGGCGGAGGCAGCATCTTTACCATTACACTGCCTCTGATCATGCCATTGGAAATTGAATCAATCACAGAAACCGAAAAGGAGTAACTCATGAGCGATCATCTTGCATTGATCATTGAAGACGACGAGGACCTGTCCGAAATTTTTGGTCAGGCGTTGACTGCGGCTGGATTTACGATCGAGATCATTCGCGATGGACTTCTCGCTCAGGAACGGCTAAAGGAAATTGTGCCAACTGTCATCACGCTGGATATGCACATCCCGCACATCTCCGGAGACATTCTTCTGACACAGATCCGCGCCGATGATCGGCTTGCCAAAACCCGTGTGGTAGTCACCACCGCCGACGCACAGATGGGTGAAGCCACCCGTGGACATGCCGACCTTGTGCTCATTAAGCCGATCACGTTCTCACAACTGCGCGACTTAACCGCCCGCCTGAAACCGCAAAGCTGACCTAGTCCCCTTCGCGCAGGATCACTTCAGGCATCGGATTGAGATTCCGCTTCACGCCCCACCTGCGGGTTGCCTGCTCGTGAATGAACCAGATCTGCTCTTCAGAAAGGTTCCGCGACACCACGGCTGGGAACGCCTCTTCAAAATAAACATACGGCGGGCGATTCTCGATTCCGATCGAGTGATAATCTATTTTGTCCTTCATCTCATGCAGGGCGGTAATAGCCGTATTGGGATGATAGGTCAGGATATTCGGGCTGGCGATCGAGAGGATATCCTCCATCAGCAGTTCCTCCACTTTGGAGATGGTCTCCTCGATGGTCTCCATCGTTTCCCCATCCAAACCGAAAAGCACAGAAGACCCTACCGTAATCCCCGCGGAGCGTGCCATGCCCAGCGCCGTACGCACGCGATCATCCCACGCCTGTTTGCGGTTGATATTCTTGTGGACCTTATCGATCACAGGCGCCGACATGCTCTCGATTCCCATGTAAATGTAACAACACCCTGCCTTCTTCATTTCATGCAAGGCAAGCATGGCTTCTTCGGGGATTCTCCTCGAAGCCAGCAGATCCACCGTGAACTGCGCCCCCCACATCAGGTCCACGACCTTTTGCGCTTCCACCTCACGCCCAAAGAGGTTGATCATTTTTGTCGACGATTTCTTCGCCAATTCGCGCAGATGGATCAGCTCCCTGCAAAAATGGATCACATTACCGAAATTTCCGCCCCAAAAGATCGAATCATCGAAAAACAGAGCCTCTGCCCCGTACGAAATATATTCGATCACTTTTTCCAGCGCCCGTTGAATACCATCCGAATTATAGGAGCGGAATGTACCTACAACAGTCACACCTTCGGAACAAAAATAACAGTGATACGTACAGGCATTGGTCACCATGAAATGCGCAGTTCGCAGCACCCGCTCATTGCGTTGAAAAATGGGAAACAGGGCACGAATGGCAAACGCCTGATAAGGCGAAGGCAATACTGAAAGATCCAGTTTAACGCCTGAATTGATCACCCACGCATGCGCTGACTTTTTCCCATCCAAAGCGACGATAACGGAGTGGCCTGGGATTGGGTCAAACAAAGGTGCAATATCGGAGAGTGTTTTGATCACAGAGCGCACTTTCGTGCTCTTCGAGTTCAGGTCCATCGAAAGGGAAATCGCTTTCATCAAAAGATCCAGCGCGTAATATCCATCTCCGCTGACCAGGAAATCGAAAACAGGCTCGATTGCCCCATCCTGAATTTTGACAATGGCACTACTTGGCTCCAGCACGATTCGTCTTTGGGTCGGGTCAAAATGAAGTGTCTCATCCACATGACGGCCGCCCAGAACGATCAGGCTGTCTGGCAGATGTTTGCGCACCACGCGCGCGATATCGATGGCATACCGATGTGCGGGGGAGACCGAGCTGATCAACACCACCTTCGGGCGCATCACCAGCAGGACCTTGTTCACAAAGTATTTTTTCACCGCTTCGTTCCACACCCGCGGATCGAAAACCGTCTGGTCGGTATTCAACAACGCACCCTGATATTCGCGGATCCCGTTCACATCCACCGTGGCGCGATAATCCGCCGACGGCAGCGCCCCCCATTGCGGACACAGGTCGTTATACGGTGCTTCCTCACAAATCCCCATTTTGCGCGTCTTGACCGCCTGATCCACTGCATAACTCAGCGCAGAATATAAACACATCGGGTCGCCTGGGAACTCGATCTTCCCTTCATTAGTAGACATTACAGGCGCGAGGATGGAGAGGACGGGAAAAGACCGTTCCAGCCATTCATGTTCTTCAAGGCTATACCCCGGGGCTTGAGCCAGCGCAGCCCGGTCCAGCAGGGTTCTCCTGCGCAATTCCAATTCGTGCCGCAACAGATCAGCCTCTTGCTTTTTCATGTTTTCGTATTCAAAATGAAGTTCAATCTCTCGCTTCATGGTTTCACCTTTCATAAAAAGTTTTATACCTTGGGGCAAATCCCTTATAACGAATACGCCAATAATAAACGCGAACAGGAATGGTTGTCCTTACAAATCTGATGAGCAAACTCATTCTAAAACTGTTTCTTTTCCTGTAAGATTGGAATCATATGAAAACGCCCCGCCTCACAGGAATGCGCGCATTTACCACGATCTGGCTTGGACAAATGGTATCACTGCTTGGCAGCGCCATGACCTGGTTCGCATTCACCATTTGGGTCTGGCAAAAGACAGGTCAGGCGTCTTCGCTGGCAATTGTCAGCACATTGGCGTTCCTGCCGTCCATTCTATTCATGCCCATCGCAGGCACCTTCGTCGACAAATGGCAGCATAAGACCACCCTGATCCTGAGTGACTTTGGAAGTGCCTCCGCCACACTCATTGTCCTTCTTTTATACCGCACAGACAACCTGGCCCTGTGGCATATTTATTCGCTCAGCTTGTTCGCTGGCTTTTTCACCGCATTTCAATACCCTGCCTACATTGCCGCCACAACCGTACTCGTCCCCAGGGAAGATTACGCCCGCACGCAAGGCATGATCGGCCTCGCCCAGGCATCCTCCAGCATCTTCGCGCCGATGATCGCCGCCGCCCTGCTCCCCGCCATCGGCATGAGCGGAATCATGACGATCGACCTGCTTACTTTTCTGATTGCATTCAGCACTTTATTGTGGATTAAATTCCCGCCTCGCGCCGACCTCGAAGCTGCTCCCACAACCCAGGCAGGATTCACCCGCGAGGTTTCCTTCGGCTTCCGCTACATTTTCTCCAACCCAAACCTGCGCGCGTTGACAATATTATTCATTGCGGCAAATTTCTTTATCGCCATCGGCGCAACCTTGCTGGCTCCAACGATCCTCAGTCACACCGCAAATGATGAGAGTTCCCTGGCCACGATCTTATCCATCGGCGCCATCGGCGGATTGATCGGCGGCGGCCTGCTCAGCGTTTGGGGCGGACCCAAACAACGGGTAAATGGAATCCTGCTCGGGGGTGTAGGCGCCTGCTTGATCGGAATCAGCTTATTTGGTCTGGCTGGAAGCGTGCTCGTTTGGGCCATCGCCAGCTTCTTCTTTTCCTTCTTCGAGCCATTCGTCGAAGGCAGCAACACCGCCATCTGGCAATCCACCGTGGATGTGAATCTGCAGGGACGTGTTTTCTCCGCGCGGCAATTGCTCACACAGATCCCCTACCTGATCGGCATGGCAGGCTCGGGCTGGCTCGCCGAACTTGGTATGGCCAAACTCACGGGCACACAAAACGGAATTCATTTATCGATGACTCTATTATTGGCAGGTATCGCAGGCGCGATCATTTTTATCCTCGGCTATTTCACGCCTACCATTCGGCGTACAGACAATAACGCGGTCAATCAGGAGGCCACATGATTACATGGATCGTCATTATCGCAGTTGTGATCGTCATCTTATTTTTGCTTGATAGGGAAATCTATCGTTACGAAGGCATCCACATTGGTCCGCGCTTGCAGGCGTGGCTGTACGATCGCTGGGCGGAAAAATACGACCACGATAAAAAGGACGGCCAATTGCACGATGAAGAAATGCTGGCAAAGCCATTGCTCGCAAAACTTTCAAATATTCCCGATCCTTTTATTCTTGATGTAGCAACCGGCACGGGCCGCCTGCCCTTTGCTTTGACAAATCAGCCCGAGTTTGCAGGGCATATGATCGCCGTCGATATTTCACATGGCATGTTGAAGCAAGCCGCAAAAAAACTCTCGACCCACCGTGAGCGCGTCGAACTGATGCAATACGATGCATTCCCACTTCCCTTTCCCGACGAAACCTTTGATGTTGTAGCCTGCGTTGAAGCACTGGAGTTGATCGGCGAGAAACAAGCCGCCGTGAAGGAATTGGCGCGCGTTCTGCGCCCGGGCGGAATCTTGCTCACTTCACGCGGCACGGAAGAATCAGGCAGGGGCATTGTCGTCGTCAGCGCCGAAATGCTCACGTCGCTGCTTCAAAATGCAGGCTTTGAAAACGTGGAGATCACCCCGTGGTGGCGTGTGTTCAATCGCGTTTTCGCACACAAACCAGGCACGTTGATCTCTGCAGGAAAAAAATCCCTGAAAGATGTATTGCGCTGTCCACAATGTGGACAGGCCGACATCTTTTCAAGAACCGACTCATCCCTCTCGTGCAGAAACTGCGCAAAACAACTCAAAATAGACGGAAATGGGATTGTGATATTGCATTAAAAACTAATTGGACTAAAACAGGAAAATTTCCAGACGAAAGTCACATGCCGAATTGAGACGAAAATGCTAAACTTTTCGTAGATCAACCTAGGAGATGTGACTTTATGGCGAACAAAACCTTTCTGTATATCGGAGCGGGGCTATTGTTATTGATCGGCCTTTGCCTTTTTGGTTATGGCTTGCTAAATGTAATCGGATCCACATCTGCACAGGGGAGCAGAACATGGCTTACTTTTGGAATCGGATTCGCCTGCACGGGAGCATTCTTTCTTGCGGGGGGCATCGGGCTCATTGTTTTTGCAAGCAGGCAAAAGGGTACGGCAGGAAGCGGGGACAACATCACCTACAAGATCGATCTGCCATCCCAAACCAAAGTCGAGCAAATGAAATGCAACAACTGCGGCGGCGCGTTGAAAGCGGACAATGTCAAAATGATCGCAGGCGCACCGACGGTGGAATGTCCATTTTGCGGCACGACCTATCAATTGACGGAAGAACCGAAGTGGTAATTCAATTTACATTTCCCATATTGCGATTGACAACTGGAGAAACGAGATGAAGAAAAGATTCCTGATCATTTCATTCATTTTGATCCTTGCTCTTGGCATGTTCTCAAACGTTTCCGCGCAGGACGCGCCGTATTACTTTGAAGTCAACAAGGAAGTGGTGCATGTCTACTGGAATTCAGATGGCACCATGAGCATAGACTACACCTGGTATTTTAACAACCTGCCTGGCTCACACCCGATCGACTTCGTGGATGTGGGCATGCCCAACAACAATTTCAGCACGTCCACAGTGCTCGCCGAAGTGAACGATGTACGCGTCAATGCTTCGACTTCCGATTATCAAGGCTCGGGGTCGGGCTTTGCGGTCGTGATGGGCGCGCAGACCATTCAGCCTGGGCAAAAGGGTATTGTGCATGTTTTTGTCCCGAATATCTCAAACGTGCTCTACATCGATTCAAGCGACGACACCTACACGAGCGCGATCTTTGCGCCGACCTGGTTCGGCTCGGAATTCGTTTCAGGCACGACCGATTTCACGATGACCTATCACCTGCCGCCGAATATGAATTCCGAAGAACCTCGCTGGCATGGAGCACCGAGCGGATTTCCCGATACGCCACAGGCAGCCTACGATTCTGAAAACCGTGTCACGTACACATGGTACGCTCCTGCCGCCAGCGCCGCTGATTATTATTCATTCGGCGCTTCGTTCCCACGCACATACGTTCCTGCGGAAGCCATTTATGTTCCGCCGCCAGAGCCGCTGATCAGCGAAGACACCATCTTCAGCCTGCTTTGCGGCGGATTCTTCCTCTTCATATTTGTTGGTGCGCCTGCGATCTCAGCCATTGCAGGTCGGCGCCGCAAGATGCAATATCTTCCGCCGCGCGTCGCCATCGAAGGCCACGGCATCAAACGTGGACTCACCGCTGTGGAAGCCGCCATCCTGATGGAACAGCCGCTCGACAAGGTTATGACCATGATCCTGTTCGGCGTGATCAAAAAAGGTGCGGCCCAGGTGGAAACCCGCGACCCGCTCAATCTTTCTTTCACCGCTGAAAAGCCCGCCAATTTGCATCCATATGAAGATTATTTTCTCAAGGCTTTCGCTGAAACTGAAAAAACAAAACGCCAGCGCGCCCTGCAGGATATGACCGTGTCACTGGTGAAAACCGTTTCAGAAAAAATACGCGGATTCAGCCGAAAAGAAACCGTGGATTACTACCGCTCGATCATGGAAAAAGCCTGGGCGCAAGTGGAAGGAGCAGACACACCCGAGGTCAAGAGTCAGAAACTCGACGAAACTCTTGAATGGACCATGCTGGATAAAGATTATGACGACCGCGCGCGCCGCGTCTATCACGGGCCTGTCTATGTGCCGATGTGGTGGGGACGTTATGACCCAACCTATCGCCCATCAACTGGTTCTGCTCCCGTATCATCATCTGCCCCTCGACCTTCATCAAGCGGACAGGCACTGCCCGGAGCAGACTTTGCGGCATCCATGGTTACGGGCGTACAAACCTTCTCACAGAAAGTATTAGGCAATGTCCAAACCTTTACTGAACGCGTCACTGGCGCAACCAACCCACTGCCGAAAAGCTCATCAAGCGGCGGCAGAGGCGGGCGCGGCGGCGGCGGACGTTCCTGTGCATGCGCGTGTGCATGTGCAGGCTGTGCCTGTGCCTGTGCGGGCGGCGGACGATAGTTTTTTTGCGCCTATTTTTAGTACTTAGAGGTAAATATGACTTTACTCAATAGCATAAAAAACATCTTTCAACCATCGTCCAACGTCAGCATTCCATCATCGGGGCTCTATCACTACGTCCACGAAAATGAGATGGAAAGATCGCGCATCCATTTGCGCATCGACCCCGACGGAACGGGGACTCTCATCGTCAACGCCAGCAGCGTGATGCACTTAAATCCAACCGCAACGTTCATGGCATGGATGATTCTGGAAGGCAAAACAGAAGAAGATAGAATTCTGGCGCTTACCTCGCGATATTCCGTTTCAAAGAGAAAAGCCAGAAATGACCTCTCCGACTTCCTCTTTCAATTTGAAGAAATGATTCGCCCTGATGGGGCCTGTCCCGTCCACGAACTTGACCTCGATACGACCATGCCCTTCAGCGCGCGTCCTACCGCACCCTATCGTATGGACCTGGCCGTCACGTATCGCTGCAACAATGATTGCGCCCACTGCTACAACGCCCGCGAACGCAACTTCCCCGAACTCACCACCCAGCAATGGTTCAAGATCATCGACCAGCTTTGGGACTTGGGTGTGCCGCACATCGTCTTCACGGGCGGCGAAGCATCCCTGCGAAACGATCTTCCAGAGCTGATCCACCACGCAGAAAGCAACGGCCAGATCACAGGTTTGAACACGAACGCGCGCCGCCTCATGGACATGGATTATGTCAAGAAGCTGGTCAACGCAGGCCTGGACCATGTGCAGATCACCGTTGAATCCAGCGTGCCCGAAATTCACGATGAAATGATGCGCGCAAAAGGCGCATTCAGGCAAACCATCGCAGGCCTAAATAATGTGCTCGCCTCCGATCTTTACGTAATGACCAACACCACCATGCTCCGCAGCAACGTCCACACGATTCCTGCCACACTGGATTTTCTCGCGGATCTGGGAGTCCCTACCATTGGACTCAATGCGCTCATCTACTCGGGTCAAGGCTTGACCGTTGGCACGGGCTTGCTCGAAAGTGAATTGCAGCCCATTTTAGATATTGCCATTCAAAAAACCGCCGAGCATGGACAAAAACTCATCTGGTACACGCCAACACAGTACTGCCAATTCGACCCCACTGCTCAAAACCTTGGCGTCAAGGGCTGCACTGCCGCGCTGTACAGCATGTGCATTGAATCCAATGGAAACGTGCTGCCCTGCCAATCCTATTATCATCCGCTCGGCAATATGCTCACCGACTCATGGGATTCGATCTGGAATCACAAACTCTCAGTGCAATTACGCGAAAGACAGAATCTGCCATTCAAATGTGAAACATGCTCCCTCGTTGCCGAATGCGGCGGCGGATGTCCGCTTCAATTCGAGAATCACCGCGAACAATTCGGAGTCAACCTCCCCGTCCTCGCTGCCTACTAATCACTGTCTACTGTCTTCTCCGGAGTTCCATGAACGAACACGTCTGGATCAAAGAATTTCCCGCCGCCATCACCGTCTGTGATGAAGAAGGCATCATTCTCGAAATGAACGACAAAGCCGCCAAAACCTTTGAAAAGGACGGTGGTTATAAACTCGTCGGGTCGAACGTGTTAGATTGTCACAACGACCCATCTCGAAGTAAACTTGAGCGATTGATGTCGGCTCGCGAAAAGAACGTCTACACCATCGAAAAGAACGGGATCAAGAAGATGATCTTCCAATCCCCGTGGTATAAAGATGGTACTTACGCTGGCTTTGTGGAACTCTCCCTTGAGATTCCATTTGAAATGCCCCATTTTATCCGTTCCTAACCACTCCTTTCAATTCTCACTTCTTATCTTTTACTTTTATAACCTATGGAAATCTGCTACCTGATCGCCTTCCCCGACGCCGACGACGGCAAAGCTCCTGCCCCCGAACGATTCAAGGGGCTAAAAGATGCGCCTTATTTCGAACCCATTGACATTGACCTTGTGACTCTCGGCGAGGAAACCGTCCTCATCGAAGGACATGCTGTGCAAGTCTTTCGTCAGCGCTACGATTGGCGCGTGCAAATGGTTGAATGTCACTTTGAATTAAAAGATCCGTTTGCCGTTTCTGTTTTGCAGGAACGCGCCAAAATTCAGAGTGCGCTCGAAAGCAAATTCATCCCGACCCAATATCGTCAAAACGGACTCTACGAAGAATACACAATTCTGCTCGTCAATGACGCCAAACCCACGCCCGATAAATGGATCGACAAGAATGCCCTCGCACTGACCAAATTCATCCGCTCACAACGCGAAGTGTTCGACAAAAGCGAGATCGACGAGATCCTGATCTCCCGCACGCACTACTCCGCCGTGGAACTCACCCTCATCGACTGGGAAGGCGCCATCATCATCGCCCCCAACGAAGATTATCAATCCGATATCGCCCTGTTGAAAATTGGCAATTATCAACTGCTGCGCTATCGCATGCTCGACCAATCCATTGAAAACATGCTCGACAAGATCAGCGAAACATTCTTTGAAAAAAAGCGTGGACTGCGCCCCACCCGCGGCGTCATCCGCCAGATCGCAGAACACAAACTCGAAGTCATGCTCGATTTTGAACGCGCCGAACAAAACCTGCTCCTCATCGGTGATTGGTACACCGCCAAACTTTACGAAGCCATCCAAGGCGAGTTCTACCTCAAGGATTGGAAGGAAAACGTCAAAACCAAACTGGACAATCTCGAAAACATTGTCCAAACCATCCGGGATAATTTCTCGCTTTCACTCGAAAGCGTTTGGGGACGCATTGAAATGCTCGGCTGGATGATTATGCTCATCGGCTACACGTATCTTTTCCTTGCAGATATGGGCATTCTCAAAATCGGAAAATAAGTTCACAGAACAGGAGTTGACATGAACTTCATTCAAAAGTTCTTCACCAAAACCGAACCCTTGCCCGCGGGAACCCATCATATGCAAGCCACGCAAGACGAGAAACCCTATCGCCTGCACCTGCGCCTGCAAAAAGACGGCTCGGGCCTGCTTATCCTCAACGCAGCCACGGTGCTGCAACTCAATCCCACCGCTGCTGAATATGCCTATCACTTCATCAAGGGGACTTCCCCCGATGAAGCCGCAAAACAAATCGCTGCCCGTTATCAGGTGAATCGAAAAACCGCACTGACGGATTTTAACAACTTCGCAGATCAAATCCAGACCCTGATCTCGACACCCGACCTAGACCCCGCATCCTTTCTTAACTTTGAGCGGGTTCAGCCTCATTCAACAGAATCCACCCTCAGGTTAGATTGCGCCCTCACCTATCGTCTGCCCGAATCTACACACGCCAAGTACGCCCCCACCAAACGCGTCGACCGCGAACTCACAACCGAAGAATGGCAAACCATTCTGGACAAAGCCTGGCAGGCAGGCATTCCACACATCATCTTCACAGGCGGCGAGCCCACCCTGCGCGAAGACCTCCCCCAACTCATCGCCCACGCCGAAAAGAACGGACAAGTCTGCGGCCTGCTCACAGACGGCCTTAAACTCGCCGAAAAAGATTACCTCGAACTGCTCCTGCAGACAGGCCTCGACCACGTCATGCTCATCCTCCAACCCAATGAGCCAAAATCATGGAAAGCCATCGAGATCATCGTTCCCCAGGATCTTTTCCTCACTGTACACCTCACCCTCAATAAAGAAAACGTCAAGGAAGCCAAAGACATCCTGCAGAAAATTGCCTATCTTGATGTGCAAAACATCTCCCTCAGCGCAGACGATGGCAGCCTGCTTGACGAAATGCTCGAACTGCAGGATACCGCCAGTTCCCTCCGCCTCACCCTGCGCTGGGATTTGCCCGTGCCGTATTCCGCATCCAACCCAGTCTCCATCGAAACCGTAGACGATGCAATCCCCGCAGGCGCAGGCAAAACCTGGATGTACGTCGAACCTGATGGTGACGTACTCCCCGCTCAAGGCGAACCAGACAAAACCCTCGGCAACTTCCTAAGAGATAGCTGGGAAGTGATCTCGAAAAATTGATATTGAGCTGAAAACAAAAAGATTCCCATCGAAGGTACGGGAAATTCACAGTTGAAATCAAAATCCATAAGTGAGAAAACCATGAAAAATTCATTCGTGGCTGTTTTGTTGTTAATCCTGTCGTCCATCGCCTGTCAGACTTTATTTCCAGACCCACAAACCACGCCCGAAACATTCCTCTCTACCGAACCCACACAGCGTATCACCCCATCACCTATCCTCCGTTCGCCAGATTCAATCGAGTTGGAGTAAACTATTTTCAACAGGCTATTCCGACATTCATCTTCAAAGACAACACCGCCGCTCATCGTATACAAAAACTAAAGGTAGATATGAAAAAGAACTCAGAGATGGCAGTGATCGTTGTTTTAATTGTTGTTTTTTCATTCGTTTTACTGGGAATTATGTTGGGAAAATATATTTCGAGAACCCAGCCTTTAGAGACAGTCAATGTCTCTTGCGCCAACACAATGGCTGAGGTCATCGAAAGCTCAAAAGGCGACGTGTACAACATGGAGGATGATCCAAACTACATTGAACCAACCTCGTATTATCTGGTCAAATATTCAGTGGATGGGGATGAGATCGAAAATCCAGTTTTTGACCAGATACCAGCCGATTTGGCTGACGAGCAAAAAGATAAGGCGTTGCAGCTGGAAGCCTGGCAGATCTTCGCAAATCTGATTCCCGCCAAAGACCGTCAAATGGTTACACAATACAACATCTTCACCGACGGCACCGAAAACACACTGGCCGCAGTGGACCAAATCGCAGCGGACCCATCCCAATGGGTGATCGAAGTCGACATTGCCGACCTCGAAAACAAGGATGCGCTTCTCTTCACATTGATCCATGAATACGCACACCTGCTGACCCTCAACGCTTCACAAGTGAGCGTTGACGAAGAAATCTATAACGACCCATTCAATACCTCCCTGATCGAAAGCAAAACAGCAACCTGCCCCCATTATTTCACTGGGACTGGATGCAGCCTGCCAAACTCTTACATCAATGCCTTTTATCTCCGCTTTTGGGAGGAGATCAACCCGGAGTGGGAGAAAATAGACGCACTCCAATACGCAGACGACCTCATGCCATACTACAACGGCCTGTACAATTTTTACCTGACCCACCCAGATCAATTCCTGGATGATTACTCCACCACCCACCCCGCAGAAGATATTGCTGAATCCTTCACCTACTTTGTGTTCAGTTCCAAGCCAAAAGAAAATTCGATCAAGGACAAAAAAATATTGTTTTTCTATGAATATCCCGAACTGGTTGAACTGCGACAATCCATATTGGAAAGCACTTGCGCACCAAATAAATGAGTGTATCAAATGAAAAAACTTCCCATCTCTGAATGCTATTGGGTCGAAGAAGGCCGCCTCCTGGCGGGTGAATACCCAGGCAGTTACAACCCCGAAACAGCACGCCTCCGCATAGACGCCTTTCTTGAAGCGGGTGTGAACACCTTCATCGATCTCACCCAATCACACGAACTTGTCCACTACGAACCCATTTTGCGGGAAGAGGCGCGGATCTATGGAACCATCATTTCATATCAACGCCATCCCATTCGCGATTACGGAATCCCATCTGCGAATACGATGACGGATATTCTCAACGATATCGACGAAGCCATCAACAATGGCCGCTGTGTTTATATCCATTGCTGGGGCGGGGTCGGGCGCACCGGGTTGGTCGTTGGCTGTTATCTTGTACGGCACGGCATCACAAACGAGCAGGCCGTTGCACAAGTGGACAGCTTATTCAAGACCCGACCCAACCACAACCATCATCCCCGCTCACCCGAAAGCGACGAGCAGGTCGATTTCATTTTGAATTGGTGGGAAGACCCTGCCGAGCTTTATAAAAATAATCAGAAGTTTTGCGAAGGATGAACTGGCATTCGCGTTACCTTCAGCAAGCTGCGTGGACTCGCGAATTAAGAACCTATGTTTTCGAACAGGCGGGGATTTCCAGCGCGAATCGGATTCTTGAAGTAGGCTGCGGTACCGGCGCGATCTTAAGCGGCCTCACCAGCCCCGCCTCGCTTCACGGTCTGGACCTTGATCCTGCTGCGCTCAACGAGTGCAGGATCCACGCCCCGACAGTATCCGCTATCCGCGCCGATGCGCATCACCTCCCATACCCTGATAAATCTTTTGATATAGCCTATTGCCATTTCCTGCTGTTATGGGTGGACGATCCATTGCAGGTTGTGCGCGAAATGGCACGTGTCAGCCGCGCCGTGTTAGCATTGGCCGAACCTGATTACAGTCAGCGCGTGGATGAACCCGCCGCACTCAAACCTTTGGGGGCATGGCAGGCAGAGTCTTTACGACGGCAGGGCGCAGACCCATCCTTCGGCGCGATGTTGGCAGAGACTTTCCATCAGGCTGGGATCAAGCTCATTGAAACAGGACCCATTCAAGGTCAGGCGGTGATCCGCTCTGCTCAAGATTGGGAAAATGAATGGGCAGTGCTCCAAACAGATTTGGAAGGTGTCGCTTCAAATGAAGAAATCCAAAAAATGAAGGTTTTGGATGAAATAGCGCGCAAAAATGGAGAACGCACCCTGTATGTGCCCACTTACTTTGCCTGGGGTAAGACATAAGGATTAGTTGACTTCGAAAAAAGAGAAGTATAATTTTGCCAATAATTGGAGGCATGATTGGAAACTTTACAACAAGAAGAACAACCTCAGGGACACATTGAGGGGCAAGTCGAGGGGCAGATCGAAGGGCAGGCCAGCCAGGAACAGGCGCCCGCCCAGGAAAAGATAAAATGGGGTCGTTTTTTTCTGGATATTATCGAAACCCTTATTCTGGCTGTGGTTCTGTTTTTTGGCATCAACGCAGTTTCGGCAAGAGTACGAGTGGATGGCTTCAGCATGCGCCCCACTCTGGATGACGGCGAATTTGTTCTGGTCAGCAAGTTGAATTACAAACTCAGCAATGTTCAGCGCGGCGATATTATCGTATTTCATTACCCGATGGATCCCGAACAGGAATTGATCAAGCGAGTGATCGGCCTGCCCGGAGACCGCATTGAAGTGAACGAGGGAATTGTTTATGTGAATGGACAGGCCTTGGAAGAACCCTACATCGCGGCCCCTCCTGCCTACTCCAGCCAATGGAACGTTCCTGAAGACAGGCTTTTCGTGCTGGGTGATAACCGCAACGATTCTTCCGATTCACATTCGTGGGGCTTTCTCCCGTTTGAGAATGTGGTGGGCAAGGCCGTTCTAATCTACTGGCCACCGCCCATGTGGGATGTGATCGAACACAAGGAATTATTGGCTGTACAACAATAAGGATTCATTCAAATGAGCGAAGACGAGTTTATCCCAAGATCGTTTCCATGCAATGAATGCCACTCGGGCATTTTACAGCCGCGTCACATCACGTATTTCACGTGGCTTGGCAATGAATTGATCACCGTTCCGCATTTCCCCGCATGGGTTTGTGATGTGTGTGGAAAACGCGAGTACGATGAAAAAGCAATCAACTGGTTGAATATGCTGTTGGACCCAAATGCAGGCAAGCCCAACGCGAAATCGCGCCGTCCGTTGCCGCATCCCAAACCCCGTACGGGCACGTCCCGTACGGCACACGATTCCTAACTGAGAGGGACAGCCCACGCCATGACACTCGACACTTCACCCCGCACCTATCGCTTCCTCCCTGCCGACATCATGACATCGGGCTATCGCGTGGTCGGCAAGATCATGATCACAAATAACGGCGTGATGGGTATGATGAATGATTCGACCCATTCGGCGATGGAAGTGAACGATGCGCGTCTGGCACGCCTGCATATGCCCACCAAGCTTGTGGACCATTTTGAATTGATCCGCATGATGAAGAGGCAGATCCATGCTGTATGCCTTGCGCGCCGCGAGGACCTCGGTCCGCAGGCGTTGGTGCGCGGTGGATATGCAAGCGTCGTGGAGCATCCGGTGCGGATCGCAACCCAGATGTTCGAAGTGGAAGGAACGATGGAACTGCCGGGACGTTTCGATTTCACTGCAATCATGACAGATGGAACCCGAACATTTCTACCGGTTATGAACGCCACATTGACCGCGATCCTCATTCCAAATTTGCGTGTTGAGAGCGCCGGTATCCTGGTTAATCGAAATATGATCGATATCATGGCCTTGATTAATCAGCGGGTGAAGCCGGAAATTCAACCTTAAAATCGCTTGACTGACATTAGATGGGATGATAGAATTCGCCCGCTCTAAAAAAAGGCCCCCATCGTCTAGAGGCCTAGGACGCGGCCCTTTCAAGGCCACGACCGGGGTTCGAATCCCCGTGGGGGCACCATCTTGAACAAAAAAACCGCTGGAATTCCAGCGGTTTTTTTGTTGCCTGACCACTAACTTTGTCTGAATACTTTATGGGGAAAGAACGGAATAAATAACAGAAATCCCAATGCAATGATCCCCTGACCGATCAATACACCTGTAGCCTGCCACGGCCCAAAGTATGGAACCTGTGGAAACGACTGTGAGCCCATTCCGAATACATCGGCCAAGCCTGCGAAGACGGCAATCACATAGCCTGTGCCAACCAACCGTGTGCCAATGTCCGCAAGAATCGTCCGCTCTTGGCCCGACCATAAGGTAAGCAGGCTGATGTATCCGCCAAGGCAGATCAGCGCAAGGCCTGCAAGAAAAACCGCGATCTGCACAAAACCGACCACAGCGCTGCGGTCCCAGCCAAACCAATCAGGCTTGGAGCCGATGGTAAAGATAAACAGCCCGATAAAGGTGACTACAAGACCCACAAAAATACGCGGGGCATTTTGACCATTGGCGTTGGAATATGGTGTGGTGTCAACAGGAGTAGATGCAGGAATAGGTTTGTTCGTGCTCATTAGGGCAAATCCCTTCTCAGGCGTGCAAGCCAGTTACCACCAAGGATATTGGCAATGTCTGTTTCGCTGTAACCGCGCGCCTCTAACAAGAATGAAAGTTTTTGCAAATCAGCAATTGTCTCAATCTCGGGTGGGACAGATTGCAAACCAAAACCGCCATCAAAATCGGAGCCGATCCCTGCGTGGAGGGCATCCCCCGCAATCTGGCAGATATGGTCGATGTGATTGGCAACGTTGCCAAGCGAAACTTCTGATCGCTCGCTTTTACCTGCCACCCACCCAACCTTGAGATAACTGTTGAACGGAACCACCCCCACGACGCCATCACGTTCTATGACGCCTTCGATGATACGATCTGAAAAATGACGGTTCGATGGTGAATTGGGCAGCAACGACAAACAATTGGCATGTGTGCCAACGATGGGTCCGCGGTAGATATCGAGCGCCTCCACGGCAGCCTGTTCATCCATGTGACTGAGATCGAGGATAAAGTTATGTTCCGCCATCGCGGAAAGCAATTTGCGGCCGTCGGAAGTCAACGGGCCTGGCTCATTCCAACCGCCACAATAGCGTGTGCCAACCCAGGCTGGGCCGATCAGGCGCACGCCAAGCTCATACCATTCGTCCAGCTCGGAAAGTTCGCGGATACCTTCTGCGCCTTCCATGAGCACAACCATGCCTACGGGATGTCCGTCACTGCCTGGGGTGGGATTCTTCCAATGATCGAGGACCAGGTCCAAGTCACGTTTGGAAGCGATGAGGCGGAATTTGTCAGGCGTCGAATCCGTCATCCGATGGTAGGTCAGCAATTGCTCACGATAAAGCTGATGTGCCTCGTCAAAATTTTTGTAGACCTGGGTTTTGTTTTCGCCCTTGCTCCAGCGTGCTGGTGTGGCATACAGCGTTGAAAAAATGACGGAGACTTGTCCGCGCTGGTAATCGGGCCAGCCAAGGAGTGTGTCGTCGTTGTTCGCTACAGCAGGACCGCCAGCCTCAAGCTGGCGTGTTTCCTCGGCAGAGCGGGTGTAATCGCGCCCATATTTGAGCATGTTCCAGGCGATATCTGCGTGAGCATCAACAATAATAGGCATAGGGGATTATTGAAGAGCGCACCTTTCGGTGCGCTCTGGATTATTTTTACTCGTCTTTGTTCTCTTCGTCAGGGTCTTGAAATCCCTGCGTGAGCATTTTGAAATCCTTGTCGGCGAAGGCGGCCGAGTCAACCTTGCGGAGGCTGAGGCCGATGCGGTGCTGCTCGCCGTCGATGCGGATGACGCGCAGCGTCTTGACTTCACCTTCCTTGAGGACTTCCTTCGGGTGCTCAACACGGTTCTCGCTTAACTCAGAGATGTGGATGAGACCTTCGATATCGCCTTCAAGACGGGCAAATGCACCGAACTTGGTCAGGCGGGTAATGACGCCTTCAACAAGCTGGCCGACGCTGAATTTTTCGACACGGCTCTTCCAAGGGTCATCCTGTAAGGCGCGGATGGACAGACCAATGCGTTTCTTGTCGCGGTCAATGTTGATAACCTTGACCTTGACTTCCTGCCCGACTTCGAGGATTTCCTTGGGGTGCTGAAGGCGATCCCAGGAAAGCTCTGAGAGATGCACAAGGCCGTCTGCACCGCTGACATTGACAAAGGCGCCAAAGTCTGCGAGGCTCGTAACTTTACCGGTGTACACCTTACCTTCTTCCAACTCACTGATCACGCGATCCTTCATCGAGGAACGGGTTTCGGTGCTGGTGGAACGCTCGGAAAGGATCAGGCGGCGGCGTTCGCGGTCCACTTCGATAATGCGGACTGAGATTGCCTGGCCAACCATCTTTTGCCAGCGTTGTTCAGGGGTGTCGCCGGAAGACTGTGCACGGCGTGCGGCGCTGATCTGTGAAGAAGGAACAAAGCCGCGCAGGTTTCCAACAGCGACGATCAAACCGCCTTTGTTGAACCCAACGATCTTTGTATCGATCACGGTTTCATCCGCGATCATCTTCTCAACATTTTCCCAGGACATTTCCTCTTGTGCGCGCTTGAACGATAAAACGACATTGCCGTTTTGATCTTCAGGATTGAGAACGTAAACGTTCACTTCCTGTCCAACGCTCAGTGCGGCGCGTTCTTCGGCTGTGAGTTGTTCCAACTCGCGGCCTGCAACAACACCTTCGGATTTCGCTCCGACACTGATGAGAATCTGGCTTGAGCTAATGCTTGCGATCATGCCTTTGCGAATTTCGCCGACCTGCGGCAATTCGACACTCAAAGATTCTGTCTCGAGCAGTGACTCCATTGTCTGATTGTGGGGTTGGTCTCCCTGGGGATTTACAGCCCCTTGCCCAGTTTGGGCTTCATTTTCATCCATCACGCGTGACTCCAATTAAACTGAAATATGATTTGGATTATACAAGTGAATGCAGAACTTGACAACCCCGATATACGCATTAAAACAACAGATTCCTTCTCGAAAGAAAATTTTGGCTTATAATCACGCACTGGAGAAAAAATGCCCGCAATCTTCCCATTTACAGCCATTGTTGGACAGGAGCGCATGAAACGCGCCCTCATACTCAATGCCGTTGATACCCGTATCGGCGGCGTATTGATTCGTGGTGAACGCGGTACGGCCAAATCGACCGCCGCGCGTTCACTTGCCGCTTTGTTGCCGCACGTCAAGATCGTGCAGGATTGTCGCTTCGGATGCGATCCAGATAAATCTGGAACATGGTGCACCGAATGTAAGGAACGCTATGCTGCGGCAAAGAAACTTCCCACCGCCGAGCGTGCCACACCTTTTATCAACCTACCCGTTTCTGCAACTGAAGATCGTGTCGTCGGCACCCTTGATATCGAAAAAGCAATCCAAAAGGGCGAACGTCATTTTGAACCTGGCGTCCTTGCTTCTGCAAACCGTGGATTGCTCTACATCGATGAAGTCAACCTGCTCGACGATCACGTAGTGGATATTCTGCTGGACTCAGCCGCCATGGGCGTGAACACGGTCGAACGCGAAGGCATTTCCTTTGCCCATCCAGCGCGATTCATTCTCGTTGGGACGATGAATCCTGAAGAAGGAGATCTCCGCCCTCAGTTGCTGGATCGCTTCGCGCTATCCGTGGATATCGTTGGCATCCGCGATGCACGTGAACGTGTGACCATCATGGAACGCAATCTTTCCTACGAAAAAGACGCCGAAGCCTTCCGCAAATTATGGCTTGTAAAAGAAGATGAGCTTTCACAGAAGATCGCCCGTGGACGTGAACTTGTTGACCAGGTCACCCACACGAGCCGTGACCTGCTCTCCATCGCCGCGTTGACTTCTTCATTAAACGTAGACGGCCATCGCGCTGACCTCGTTATTCTCAAAGCTGCTCGCGCTGAAGCAGCCTTCGAAGGCCGCACCAAGATCAACGATCACGATATCGCGCTCGCCGCAGAGCTGGCGCTTCCGCACCGCATCAAACGCACGCCTTTCCAGCAGGCCGAATTGACCACCGAACAGTTGCAGGAACGCATCGAGCAATTGGCGGGCCAATCCGTCCCTGAAGATTCGGATGATGAATCCGAAAGCAAGCAGGATGGCGAAGGCGAGGAAAAAAAAACTTAAAGCTCGAAGATGAACAGCAGGAAGGTCCCCAGCAGGGAAACCCTGAACCCATGCAGCAGCAGGAAGTGTTTGCAAGTTCCAATGCGAATTGGTGGGAAGGCGGACAAAAAGTAAAAGCTGGTGAGACCTTCCAGCCTCGCAAACTCAACACCCCGCTCGATAAACTAACCCGCAAACAGGCAGGCCGCCGTTCGCTCACAAAAACGGAGCGAAAGCATGGCCGCTATATCAAGGCGCGTCCTGCAGGTGACAACCTGACGGACATCGCCTTCGATGCCACGTTTCGGGCCGCCGCGCCGTTCCAAAATCAACGCACCGAGGAACGCAAGAAGCTGGCCTTCTCCATCAAACGCAGTGACTTGCAGCGCAAGATCCGCGTGAAGCGCGTGGCGAATTTGGTTCTCTTCCTCGTGGATGCTTCGTGGTCAATGGCAGTTGCCGAGCGCATGAATGCGACCAAAGGCGCAATCCTTTCGCTGTTGACCGATGCCTATCAACGCCGTGACCGCGTGGGGCTGATCGTCTTCCAAAAAGACCGCGCCACGCTGGTGCTCTCCCCCACCAACTCCGTCCAACTCGCGCAGCGTGCCTTAATGGATATTCCCGTCGGTGGAAAGACCCCGCTCTCAGCAGGGCTATTCATGGCACACGATGTGCTCACTCACGAAAAACACATTCACCCCGATGTGGAACCGCTGCTGATCGTGCTGACCGATGGCGCAGGCAACGTATCCATTGGCACACTGCCGCCGCAGGAAGAAGGCTTCAAGTTTGCCGAAATGATCGCCCAGGAAAAAACCCGCGCCGTGGTCATCAACATGGAACACGCCGCCTTTGATCAGGGACTCGCCCAACAGTTAGCAGATCACCTCAAAGCGCCGTGCTATTCGCTAAGTGATTTGAAAGCGGAGAGTTTGTACAATACGGTGAGAGATGAGATGTCGAAGCCGTCGAAGAAGTGAGGGGAGTAAAAAGTGAGAAGTAAAAAGACCTCGGAGGATGGATGCCTCCGAGGTCTTTATTTGTGAGAGATAACAAGAGTGAGTTACATTCCAAATCTCATCACGAATCAAACCCCAACCCCAGCGCATCCAAAATCTTCAGCCATAAATTTCTTTCGCCGCCGTTGTCATCCGCGCGATTGAGAGACCATCGTGTGAAGTTGACAATCGGCGAGCGGAACGGTTCGGGCGGGAATGGGAACGGTTTCGATTTCACCATTTGCAATTCGGTGCGTTCGGTCTTTTTGCCATCGAGCAGATCCAGCATCACTTGCGCGCCGAAGCGCGATGCGCCGACACCGAGGCCGGTGTAACCCATTGCGTATGCCACTTTGCCGCCATAGGCCTGACCCCAAAACGCAGTGTAGCGCGAACAAGTGTCGATCACACCGCCCCAGGCGTGTGTGAAGCGCAAACCCGTCAACTGCGGAAAGGTTTGGAAGAAATTCTCCGCCAAACGCGCGAATGTTTCGGGACGATTTTCCAGGTGCGGAGCCACTTCATTGTTTGGATAATAGATGGCGTCGTATCCGCCCCACAGAATCCGACCGTCTGCGCTGGTGCGGTAATAATGGAATTGATTGCCGTTATCGCTCACACCTTCGCGCCCATGCCAGCCAATCGCATCACGTTGTTCTTTGGAGAGCGGCTCGGTCATCAGCACATAATCGTAAACAGGGACAACATAAAACGAGAGTCTTTTGAGCAAAGGCGGAAATGCATTCGTAGCCAGCGCCACGCGTTTGGATTCAACCTGCCCATAGGATGTTTTGACAAGTACCGACTCACGCTTCTCTTCCAGACCCGTGACCTGCGTGCCCTCAAACAAGCGGACTCCAACTTCCAGGCATGCTCTTCTTAAGCCCCAGACCAATCGCGCGGGGTTGACCATCGCCACAGACGGGTCGTGGATCGCGGCAAGATAGGTCGGCGAGTTGACTCGTGCGCGGATCTGCTCACGGTCGAGAAATTGGATTCGCTCCCCATATTGGGCAGAATGTTCGGCTTCCTCGCGCAGTTCTTCGATTTGATATTCTTCATTGGCGACATTGATCTCGCCTGAGCGGATGAAATCACAATCAATGTTGAATTGCTTGATCGTGGCTTCTATTCCGTCCAGATTTTTGTGCCCCAGTTCGATGATCTTTTTGAGTTCTTTGGGCCAGCGGTTCAATCCATTTTGAAAGGAATGAGTCAGTGACGAGGCGACGAAACCGCCATTTCGTCCGCTGGCGCCAATGCCTGTCTCCCCCGCTTCAAGAAGGACCACGTCACGAGACGGGTCGGCTTGCTTTGCAAGAAGAGCTGTCCACAAGCCTGTGAAGCCTGCGCCGATGACAACGAGATCGGCTGTGATGCTTTCGGTCAAAGCGGAAGCAGGCTCCGGACGTGCCGGGTCATCCAACCAAAACGGCACGTGCTTCACATCCGCAAGAGATTTCAAGGTCTCAGGGCGCGGAGTGTTCGAGAAAATCATAAAGTCTCCAGTTTCGCGGCCTATGCTGCCCCAGGTGAGGGCGCACAGGTTCATAGATTTGATTTAGTTTAACGCCGTAACTGGAGAGGAGTCAAATATCAAAAAAACAAGGCCAGACAGTTTTTCGAAAATCTATCTGGCCTATTATTTCATAAGGGTTTCTTGCGGGTCATCACGGTAAATAGACCGCCAAGAAAGATCGCAGAGACTCCGATGGCAACGATGCCCATCGTGTTTTCTCGCTTCTGTTCGGGGGTCAGGGTTGGTGTGGGTTCTGGCTCCGCGGTTTTGGCGGGTGACATTGTCGCGGTGGGGAATGTTTGGGGCGACTGGGCAAGTGTCGGTACGTTTGACGCGTCGCGGGGCGCAGGTTGAGTCGCATCTCTCATTACCAGAAGTTTTTGTCCAGTGCGCAGATTCGTGTCGGTCAATCCATTCAACTGCTGAATTTGTTTGATGGTGGTTCCATAAGAAATGGCAAGGCTCCACAAGGTTTGACCATATTTGACTTCGTGATAGATGTTGCCATCAGGCATGGCGGTGTTGAGAAAAACGGGCGCGACGTTTTGTGGGAGCAATCCATTTTCGGCGGCGAGGGTTGCCATGCTGGAATAGGCGGCCTGGGTCATGGGAATGCCGGTGAGGTAAACGATGGCGTCATATTGCATCTCGCCGCTTTTGGTTTGAAGTGCGGTCTCAAGCACGATGACGTAAACATCTTCATCAGGCATTTTTGCAATACCGACGCCGATATCACTGCGGTCAAGGGAGAGCATGGTATTTGTATGAAGGTCATCCTGCAGCCACATGTTCACGGCGCTTTCGGCATCATTGGCAAAACCCCAGTTTTCAGAGCGATAGCCATCGAGCGAAATATCGCCCGAGAGCGGATACCCAAGCGAAAGCAGCCACTGACCCAGCGTAAGACCATTGGGCCGCCAGTGACCTTCCCTGCCTGCGGCAATTCCATCCGCTTCCATTTGACCGACCTGCATCAAAACTGGATGCGCATTCAATGGCGCAATGCCATGCGACAGTCGCAGGTTATTGACTCCTTCGATGATCTCAGCATGCACTGGCGGACTGCCCGAGGGAGTCGTTGGTGTTTCTTCGCTTTGCACAGTGGGGTGTGCAAATGCGTCTGAAGTCGAGAAAAAGCCAAGAGGTAGAATGCAAATTGCAATGACTACGATCCAAAGGGTTTTATTTTTCATATGAGTTGAAATCATAGTTAGGACTGAAGTCGTTACTACATTATGGTCTCCATGAAGGAGCATACCAATCATAATCGGTGGTGAGGCCTGGAGCCTGTAGAATTTTCTGCTCCAGTGTGGCAAGGTTGATCAAAAACAAATGCCCGCCTGAAACCGATGTGGTTTCTTCAACAAGTAAATACCTGCCATTGGGCGAAAAGAGCAGGCGTCCCACCGTTGTGCCTTTGTAAACCAGAGATTGGGTCTTTCCATCACGGCTCACAATATACACTTCGGCAACGGGTGTGCCATCGGCTGAATTGCTGTAATAATTGAACGCGATCAGCGAACTATCGGGCGACCACACCATCGGGTAGATCGAACCACCAACAAAGCTGGCAAGCGAAACCGCGTTCTCGCCATCAGGTTCCATGGCCATGAGAACATGGTTTTGGCTATTGTAATCATATTCATCGTACGCCAGCAAACTCGCATCGGGCGAGGCGATGAATTGCGCCTTGGTTAGCTGTGCATCGAACATTGGCCTTGCGGCTCCATCACTGGCACGCACCAGAAAAATATTACCCGCACTGCCGGGCAGAGCCGAACGCATCAAAATATTTTCTGTATACCAACCATCCATGATGTAAGGCCGTCCTCCTGCAGGCAGGTTTAGCGAAACACTTTTCAACTCCGAGCCATCACGGCGCACCACGTACACATCCTCACCGCCAAGCCCATCCTGCGTGCGGAAGGCAACCCACGAGCCGTCGGGCGACCAAAACGGCGGGTCGATGAATGGAAATTCCGCAATCGAAGTCCATGTGTTGGCGGCGGGGTCGAAAATCCATAATTTCGTCGGTGTACCATTAGGGGCATCCGAATATGAAAACGCGGCAAACTTTCCATCGGGAGACCAACTCAAAGCGTTGATCGTAAAATTAAATGCGAAGGGGACAGTCACAATTTGCATCGGCGGACAATTGACCGAGTCAAATACGCAGACGCCTGAAACGCGCGCGAGCTGAATGGATTGTCCCACCTGCCGTGGTTGGAGGAAGAAATACAACTCACCCGCATCCTCTGCCGACGGGGGAACTGATTCAGTTACAACAGGCACTGACCCCGCTTCGGCATTCGGCAAACCCGCCTGCTGTAAGCCCGCAGGCAGCATAAACACCGAATCGTCAAAAGTCACATCAAAAGAGATGTGCTCCACAACCCGCTCCCCTTCCAATTGACCTGAGCCGTTTTTATTGAATTCCTGCAATTTCAAGAGAATTCCCGTTTGAGCATCCACCCACATTTTCAGAGATGAAAAGACATTACCAGAATAAGTCCACTCAACGACCAGGGCTTCGCGGCCAGCGATCGTCTCGATGGAAATCGGCTTGAAGACCCCGCCGTTTTGCGAAAAATCAGAAGCGAACGCCAATAGGGAAAGCGGCGTTCCAAGTTGACCCCAAATCGGATTCGGATGCGCCTCCCCTTCCACCAGCGGAGGGATGTACTGTCCCACGCGAATAAAATCAGGGATCGGAAATGTCTGCACCTGACCCAAAGTCAGATCAGCATCATAAATATTCGTCCCGTCGATCAGTTTCAAAACTTTTTGAGAAGTATTGGTCACCCCAGTCACTTCTGTTTTGAATCTGCTCCTGATCGGGTCCATCCAAACCTGCTCGCGTACAAGTTGCGTCGAACCATCGGGCAGATACCAGGTGACAGAACCATCCATTTGAAGGGTGGTCCATTTTGAAGCACTTTCCCACAACGCCCGCTGAATTTGTTCGGAGGTCGAGTTAATATCGAGATTTGCAGGAGCGGGCGTAATTTCAAAATAGGAAGCGTCCGCAGGTACGGTCGGTGTGTTTGCAGAACATGCCGCAAGTACAAAAATCAAAGTAGCCAGAAAAAAGCGATTCATTCGATCTCCCAAAAAGTTAAGGGTTTACCTGAAAAGTTAACGATCATGGAAAACAAAAGTTCCCGCTGCCGTACGGCAGCGGGAACTTTTTGAATTTAGAAATACTATGGAGAAGGTGTAGTGGGCGTGGCAGTTGGAGGTGTCACCGTAAAGGTCGGTGTGGTGGTCGGGGGTGTTACCGTAAAGGTCGGTGTGACAGTTGGGGTGCCCGGAGTAACCGTTACAGTCGGCGACGGGGTCGTCGCCGTAGCGGAGATCGTTGCAATTACCGTCGATGTGACTGTAAAAGTAGCTGAAGGCGGAACAGCTGTTGCCGCCGAACCCGATGCTGAATTATAAATAAGCGGGGCCACCCAAAGGGCGCGATCGCCTGTCGCTGAGCCAGTGGATAAAACAGTGAGGATGAATTTCAGATCCTGACCAGCCAGCGGGGTGAGGTCGATGTCGGCGGAGTAATACTGACCTTCATAGCGTTCCACAAATGCCCAGAAAGTCTGAACAGAGGAACTACCGGAAACGGAGTAATCCAAACGAAAGACCACGTAGCAGGATGTTGCTCCATTTTCGCAATTGATGGTGGCACGGAATTTATCGCCAGCCTTTACTTTATAGGAAGGATAGATACCCTGAATGTAGCCGTTGTTGATATTCTGCGGAAAGGTGAGCAAACCCGAGCGGCTGTCGTTGGTGCCGTTCTCAAGCTTGGACGGGCTGGTGATCAACACAAAGCCTTTTGCATCCCCATCTGTTCCGGGGCAGGGTAATGTGCCAGCACCGCTGTACCAGGTCGCAGTGCAGACGTTGGCGACAAAGTCATAGCTTGTGCCGGCAATAGGTGTAGCAGGAGTCACCGGTGTGCCGGGTGTCACTGGTGCCACAGTCGTACTGGGGACAATGCCAGTGCCTGAGACCTTGATCTCAACCCAGAAGGATTTCGTTCCGGCAGAGCCAATACCAAATGCAGCCCCAGTACTATTCTTGAGTTTCCAATAGCCGCGGTATGTCCCTGCCGTGGTTGGGGATGTCAACTGAATGGTGATATCCACAGTTTGGCCGGGCGCCACCGAAGTGGGGATAATCGCAGAATCAGGTCCGCCCATCTTTTCGCCAGAGTCGAAGATCAGGCTGTAATTTGTCCACGTGCATGTGCCGACGTTCTTGATGCGCCAGGTCTTGGAGAAACCAATTCCCGGTGCAAAGGCTGTGCCATCAGGCACGGTCACGTCTTTGATGAACTGCGCGCGGTCACAGGAAGCTGGACCCGGGGTAACAGTCTTTGTAGGTGTGGGTGAAGGCAGAGTGCCTGTTACAGTGGGAGACGGGGTGTTGGTGGGCCCGGTCGTTCCGCCTGCACGCGCAATGATGGGGTTGCCCCACAGCGCACGGTCACCAGTCTGTGAACCATAAGCAGAAATAACGAGGATGAATTTCACATCCTGTCCGGCCAGTGAACTCAAATTGAGGTTGGCGTTATAGGTCAGGCCTTCATATCTTTCGCGGAAGGTCCAGAAGGTTTTAACTGCACCGGAACCGATCTGGTAATCGAGGCGATAGGCAACATAACAATTGGTCGCGCCATATTCACAACCAATGGTTGCCTGAAAGCGGTCACCGCTTTGCACTTTGAATGCAGGGTAGCTCGCCTGAATATAGCCATTGTTCACATTGTTCGGAACGAACAGCAAACCCGCTTGCGCAGATTCAATCCCGTTTTCGAATTTTGGCTTGTCCAGTTTCAAAGCGAAGCCGTTCGCACTGCCATCGGTGCCGGGGAAGGTCAAAGTACCAGCACCGCTGGACCAGACCGCAGATGTGGCGTTTGCGGTGAAGTCATATCCAGCAGTAGAGGACGAAGTCACATTGATCTCAACCCAGAACGATTTATTCGCGGTCGAACCAATGCCAAACACGCCGCCCTGCGCGCTCTTGAATTTGAAATAGCCAAAGTAATGACCAGCCGCGCTCGGCGCAACCATGTCAACAGTGATGTCCACTGTCTGGCCGGGATTCACGGTGGTCGGCAAGGCAACTGTAGCGGGCACGCCCATTTTCTCGCCGCTGTCATGAATCAGCGAGACATCAGCGGCATTCCATGCACAGGTGCCGATATTCTTCAAGCGCCATGTTTTCTTGAATGCAGCGCCCGGGGCAAAACTCGTCCCATCGGGAATGGTTACGTCGGCGATGAATTGCGCCCAGTAACAGGACGCCGCCTGCGCCGACTGTACAGCAGCCGATGGCACAGAAGAGATCATCAATGCAACCAGCAGTAACACAGTGGCAAATTTGGATGTAAATTTCATTTCTTCCTCCGTATAAGCAAAAGCTTAAATAATGACGTTAAATTCTTAGAAATGTTCCATTTGACTATACGCCATCTCTAGTATAACTTTACTCATGAGAATGTTCAATATATTAACAAAGCAATTTCATAACCATTTTTCCTACCGCTGCCGCCATCCCTTACACTATAATCCTGTTCATGTCTCGCATAATTCTCCATTTGGACCTTGATGCATTCTATTGCTCCGTGGAAGAAACACAAAACCCCACATTGCGTGGCAAGCCATTTGCAGTAGGAGGCAGACCCGATGAACGCGGAGTCGTGGCTTCCTGCTCATATGCGGCACGCGCATTGGGGATTCGCAGCGCCATGCCCATGTCGCGCGCCATTCGTTTATGCGGCAATCTCATCATCATTCCAGGGCGTCACAAACTGTACGGGGAATATTCCGAAAAGGTAATGGACAAACTGCGGAATCTGACTCCCCTCGTTGAACAAATCTCCATCGACGAAGCATTTCTCGACATCTCAGACATTCGCGAAACCCCCGCACGCATCGCACTGGACCTGCAAACGGGTATCAAAAACGAATTGCATTTACCCAGCTCGATCGGAATCGCATCCAACAAACTCGTGGCGAAGATCGCCACCGAGGTCGGCAAAAAATCGAGCAAGAAAAAGAATGAACCACCGTTTGGATTAACCATCGTACCTGCTGGCGATGAAGCGAAATTTCTAGCCCCCCTGCCCGCAGACATGCTTTGGGGTGTGGGACCAAAAACATCCGCGCGTCTGACCGAGCTTGGCATCCGTACCATCGGTGATATTGCCAACTGGCCCGAAAAGGAACTCGTCAACCTCTTCGGCGAAAACGGACGCGATCTCTGGCGTCACGCGCACGGCATCGATAACCGCCCCATTGTCACCGAATACGAAACCAAATCCATCAGCCAGGAAACCACATTCAATGTAGATGTACGCGACGACAAGACCCTTGAAAAGACCCTGCGCGAACAATCCAAGGAAGTGGCGCGGCAACTTCGCAAAAATGATCTCGCTGGAAAAACGGTCAAATTGAAAATCCGCTGGTCTGATTTCACCACGTTGACAAGACAAACAACATTGCCCACATCCACAGATAACGATGATGAGATATTCCGCACTGCTGTCAAGCTGATGAAAACTGTCCGCAAGCCGAATCAGGCTGTTCGGTTGATCGGAGTCGGTGTCAGCGGAATCGGTGCTCCAGTACGCCAACTCAGTTTGTGGGACGCAGGAAGCGAGAAGTCTCGTAAATTGCAGGAAGTGGTCGACCAACTCCAGGAAAAATACGGAAGGGACGTCATCCATCGCGGGGAATAAGCGGGAAAATTGAAATAATCTACGAGGCGGATATATGTCATAATTTGACATATATCCGCTTTATACTTTTTATGCAGGAACAAACCATGTCCAATGTTGCCACCCGCTTGATCACACTTATCCTGACTTTGCAGAACCAGCCCAACCAGAAAGCCAGCGACCTTGCAAACAGGCTTGGCGTTTCGGTGCGCACCCTGCATCGCTACTTTGCCATGCTAGATGAAATGGGCATCCCCGTCTACGCCGAGCGCGGACCCTACGGCGGTTTTTCACTCGTACGCGGGTATAAACTTCCGCCGCTGATTTTCTCCGTTGAAGAAGCAGTCGCGGTTTATTTGGGAACCAATCTCATCAGTGAAACCTGGGGAAAGTTATATAAAGACGCAGCTCAAAGCGCGATGGCAAAGATCGAAAATATTCTACCGAACGAACAACGCGATGAAATCCACTGGGCGCGACGTTCTCTCGTAACCACCAGTTTGTATCGCGCCGATCTTGCCAGCCTCTCACCCGTCATGGAAAAACTTCGTTCTGCCGCACGCGAATTCAAACAAGTCAATCTGACCTATCAGGGGCAAGCCAATACAAAAGCCGAAAAGCGCAAGATTGATCCCTACGCATTGGTGTTTCGTGCAGGCTGGTGGTATCTCGTTGGATATTGCCATCTGCGCAATGCGCCGCGCACTTTCCGAGTGGATCGCATCCAAAAATTGACAGTCCTTGAAAAACTATTTGAGACGCCCGCTAATTTCGATATCCATACGTATTTGGAAAACGAATTCAAGAACCAGCCCAGCATCCGCGCACAATTGCGCTTTGTTCCTGAAGCGGCCTACATGGTGAAAGCAAATCCATCCATGTGGGAATCGGTTGCCGAGAATTCAGATGGCAGCATGGATGTCACCCTCACCGCGCCCGATCTGCCCTGGCTGGCATCCATGGCAATGAGTTTCGCTCATTGGGCCAAGGTGTTGGAGCCGCAGGAATTGCAAGACATGGTTCGGGAATGGGCACAGGCGACAGCGAATTCATACAATCAAAGTAATTGATTTCAAAAGGAGATCTTTATGCCAAAACCAACCACCAAAGACCAAATTCTCGAAGATGCGCACAAAGAAAGAACCGCCCTGGAGGAATTACTCAGCACACTGACACCCGAACAAATGACCCAACCCAATATGATCGGCGAGTGGGCCGCCAAAGATGTTTTGAGTCACCTCATGGAATGGGAGCAAATGGTCATGGCTTGGTATGCGGCGGGAGTGAAAGGCAAAACTCCAGCCGTGCCATCCGAGGAATACAACTGGGGACAACTTCCACAACTCAACCATGCCATTTACCTCAAGCATCGTGAGAGGAAGCTGGCAGATATCCAAAAGGATTTCAAGGCTTCCTACAAAAAGGTCATCAAAACCATTGAAGGCATTCCCGAAAAGGAATTATTTACGCGAAAGGTCTACAAATGGACAAACAACAATCTACTTGCGGCATATTTCGTCTCTTGCACAAGCAGTCACTACCGCTGGGCGCGCACATTGATCCGCAAGGCGATGAAAAGCAAATAATAAGGAGAAACCATGAAAACTCTCGATTTGAAGAAACAATTCAAGCACCTGTATCAGCCGTCGGCAAAGAAGATCGAAGCGCTTCAAGTCCCCAGCCTGCAATTCGCCATGATCGATGGTGCAATCGAAAAAGGCTCCGAGCCTGGCAAATCTCCAGTGTTTGCAGAGGCCACACAGGCAATGTACAGTATGTCTTACACACTCAAGTTCATGCTCAAAAAGCGCAAGACGAACGCCATTGATTATCCCGTGATGGCGCTGGAAGGGTTGTGGGGCGTGGAGGATGGATTCTTCGACATTACTATAAAAGACAACTGGACTTACACGTTGATGATCATGCAGCCCGAAGTCATTACAGCCGAAGTTTTTGAGGAAGCCCGCGAACAAGTCCGCAGGAAGAAAGGCGATAGTGATATGCTTTCGAAGATACGACTTGCTCACTTCGAGGAAGGCCTGTGTGTGCAAACCATGCACGTCGGCCCATACGCCACCGAGCCTGCCACCATCGAGCGGATGAAAGAATTCATGGCCGTCAATGGACTGAAAGACAATGTCGGCCCCAATGGCAGGCACCATGAGATCTATCTCAGCGATCCGCGCAAAGCGTCACCCGACAAAATGAAAACTGTGCTAAGGCATCCAGTAATTGCGCTATAATTTCACTCGCAAAAAATCTCACAAAAGCAACAGAAGAGAATTCAAAATGAAAAACAGATTCGAGTTAATTGTGCTAATTGCAGTTTTGATAAGCAGCTGTACTCCCGAGTCATCAAGCAATGCAACCGTAGTACTGCCATCTTCTACCGCAAAAGTAGATTCCCCCATCTCCGATCGTTTTAGCCCAATACCTGAGCTTGTGCCCATTACGGTGGAAAACGCCGAAACCCTGGAAGAAGTTGCTTTTTTTGATAATTCCCCGATCTCAACGTATCTTACAGCTGACAAAAGCAAACTGGCTATATGGTTTGAATCTGGCCTGCAAACGTACGACATGCCAACGCTATCGCCGCATCCTTTTATCAGGATGAATATGTCTATTTTTAGCACTGATGACACAATCTCTGAAGATGGAAGGCTTTTCGCCAGAGCCTATCCTGGAGTCAAAGCTGAATTTTGGACACCCACCATTTTTATCTGGAATACAGAAACCGGGGAAGAGGTGTGCAAAATCAAGTTATCAGAATATAGAGGGAATTTCTTCTACACAAACTTCCATTTGGAGCAGAATACATTTTCAATTCATGGGGACCTGGGTCCCAATGGGAAGCATAAAATCATCATCTACGGGCTGAACACTTGCCAAAGAATCTTTGACAGGGATTCTGATTCCGCCATTTCTGCGATCTCACCAGATGGAAGGTATGCCGCAGTTACTCAAAAGGGGCAGGTTATTATCTACGACACAAAAACTAAAAGCCAAAATGCGATTGGAGAAACAAAGGGAGCCCAGGGAGTGGGTTTCTTGCCCGATAGCGGAGAAGTTGCCATTTCTTATTCTGGACAAACTTTTCTTTACAATATGGCCAGCGGAGAAGTCAATGGATTCTTCGATGCGGGCATATCGAATTTTTATTCGACAATTTCCGTGTTAAACCATGGTGAATGGGTCGTTGTTTCAGCTTCCGACAAAAACTACTTCTGGAATTCATCTGAAAATCAGGTGTACTCCGTACAGGAATTCATAGGGCGCGATTTTACATTTAGTAACGGCATATTGACCACTTACAAAACCGTTTTCAACTTAAGAACCAAGGCCAAAATTGACATTGAAGGCTACGGGGCCCAAGCTGTTACAGCTCTGTCGTCAGACCAAACCTATTTTGCCATCAGCTCAAATTTCCCGCCCTTCATTACAGACATATACGAAACTGCCACAGGCAAACAGGTCAACTCAATCGCCGGGGCATATAGTCCGATCGCCATAAGTTCTGATTCGTTTGCAGCAAGCAGTCATGAAGGCGGAAAAACTTTCAACTTCATTACCGGAGAATCCAATCAAAGCCTTGACCGCAGTTACCTGAATGGCTTCCTCATAAACGACAAGGAAATCGTAGTGTGGGATGCGTTGGGAAGATTCCTGTGGAAACAAACACAGGAAAGGCAGTGGCAGATGCAAATCTACCCGTCTTTCCCTCAAGCTCTTTAAATTACACCCGGCATCAAAATGCAACGCCGTTATGGGATGAAATATCACAGTCAGATTATGCCAGTTTGCCGCCTTCAAACGCCGTGGTTTCAAACAATCGAACCATAGGGATCCAGGAAAATAATGGACAGTTACAGATCTTTACTACTCCCGATGGGAACTTCATCCCAACAGTTGACAACCAGATTACCGCTTACAATCTGACAAACCTTGGTTTTCAATTCAAGTTCAGCCCGGATGACTCGATCATAGCAGGGGCAAATTACAACTCATTAACTTTGTGGGATGGCCAAACTGGAGATCAACTGGAAAGAATCGGGCTTTCCAATGGTGCAGTCACAGATATACGGTTTTCAGCCGATGGCGCAAAGATCGTCATAAGTAAAAATGACGGACCGCCTCAAATAAATGCTTTTGGGAATCTGTCATTGACCATTTTTGATGTCCTTGAGAAAAAGGTCATTTCGAATTACAAATTAGATCAACAGCTTAATAAAACAGGCTGTAACACAACCTTACCCTTCGCATTGACATCAGACGGAAGCCGAATCGCGACATTAACTCAGGATTGCAAGATAGGAATCTATGACAGTCTCACTTTTGATGAGATCTCGTCCTTCGGGTCGCAATATTCAGATTCAGCACCTGCATTTTCGATATCGCCAGACAACAGTCTGTTAGTCGTAGTTGTCAGGAAAAGCATTGAAATTTGGGATATAAAAACCGAAAAAAGAATAAAAAAGATGGACATCCCTGAACTTGCAGGAACTTTTGATTTCTATACTCACAAGACTGCTTTTACCCCTGATGGGAAAATAATTATCATTAACTCAACCTTATTTGGCCAAAGTTCCGTAACAACATTTTGGGCAATTCCAAAAGCACAATAAAAATAATAAACCAGCAAAAAAGAGGAAATAACAGCAAAATGAACTGCTTCTATCATCCCGACCATCCCGCCATTGGACTTTGTAAATACTGCCAGCGTGGACTTTGCTCTGAATGTGCCGCCGTTGTTGACGATGTGCTCGCCTGCAAAGGCCGCCACGAAGACGAAGTCCATCAACTGGAGCAGCTCACCGCGCGCAATCTATTCCAATCCAAACGTGTGGCTTCGGGTTACATGCGAAATGCGATCTTTTATGGGCTTGTCGGTGCCGCATTCGCAGGCTTCGGATTGTGGCAATTGAAATGGCTGGGACTGCAAGCCGCCATTTTCATCATGTTGGGCGTCTTCCTGTTTTACGCGGCGGGGGCGAATTATTTCGAAGCGAGAAAACATAAATAATGGGCACATGGATCTGCCATCTGCGCATCGCGGAAAAATTACTTCTTCACTTCCCTGAACTGGATAAAACCCTGTTCGCCTTTGGGAACCTAGCCCCCGATTCAGGCATTCCCAACGAAACATGGACGGAATTCGATCCGCCCAAAGAAGTGACCCATTTCCTGCAAAAAGGCGAGGGCGAAGATATGATCCGCGACCTCGTTTATTACCGTGAATATCTAGCAGGTCTTGATCCGCAGGAAGACCCGCAAAAATACAGTTTCCGTTTCGGGTATTTCACCCATCTCATCTGCGACATCCTCTGGATGAAATATATCGCTTCGACGACGAAGGCCGCCTTTCATGAATTATTCGAGCAGGATAAACAAAAAGCTGTAAATCTCGTCAAAGATGACTGGTATGGGCTCGACCAACTTTACAACCAAGCACACCCCGAAGGCCTGTTCTGGCAGGTCATCCATAAAACGCCAAGCCCGCCATCTTATCTGCCGTTCATTCAGGAAAAAGCTTTGCACCAGCAGTACGCGCATATCCGCAAATTTTACAGCGAGCCAGATCCGGAATGGTTTATCGAACGTCCCTACCCCTATCTAAATGAACCAAGCATGACACGCGTTGTCGAGGATACCGTCCAGTCCACTCTTATTATTTTGGAAAAAATCAAGTACACTGACATCAGTAAAGTACAAAGCTCAACAGAAATCCTCCCACAGGAGTTTATGCTTCCCTACTCAATGCCGCTTTAATATATTGTTTTCATATTTCAACTTTACAGGTACATGAACGAATTCGAGAATTTTTTCAACCTCTCCACCGATCCCATGACCATTGCGGATGCAAATGGGAAAATCGTTCACGCCAACAGCGTCTACACAGCCATTACAGGCTGGAGCGTGGATGAGTTGAAAGCGACTTCCTACTGGGATCTGATCCATCCCGACGATCACGCAAAAGCCCGTACAGCACTCCAAACCGTCAAGGCCGGTCACCCCGTCTTTGCGCTGGAATACAGGTTTCTTTGCAAAGACGGTTCGTACAAAACCTTTATCGCAAACCTCAGTGGAAATAAAAAAAGCGAACATTTATATGCGATCAGCAGGCTAAAGGAAGGTCAGGTCGTTCCGTACATCATGGTCGCGAACGCAGCGCCGGTGGCCGTGATGATTATTGACACCAACGGCGCGATTATTCACGCCAACCAGCTGGCAGAATCCATGTTTGGGTATGAGGCGGGGGAGTTACAGGGAAAGTCCATTGAAGAGTTGATACCGGCACGATTAAGAAAAAAGCACAAGATCCACCGCGGGGAATATCAGTCCAATCCGGTCAACCGCCCGATGGGTTCACAGTACAACCTAAAAGGTCTAAAGAAAAATGGAATGGAAATTCGGGTCGATATCGCATTGAATCCACTGCACGAGCAAAATGAACTGTATGTCGCCTGCTCCATTCTTGATATTACAGAAAAGATCACCACTGCCGAACTCGCCCTGAATCTTGAAAGGGAAAATCTGCGTCTCGCTCAACTTGCCCAGCGGGACCCGCTTACCCAGGCTTACAACCGCCGTACCATGGAAGAGCTTTTTCCAAAGATCGCGGAGGAATGCAAAAGGCAAAACAGAAGCGTCTCCACGATCATGCTGGATGTGGATAATTTCAAAATATTCAACGATAGCTACGGGCATCAGACAGGCGACCAGCTATTAAAAGAACTTGCCTACATCGCCCAAAACCACATAAGGGAAAACGACATCCTTGTACGATATGGCGGTGAGGAATTTTTCATCATCATGCCAAACTGCACCCCGCGCCAGGCCAGCGAAGTCGCGGAACGCATTCGATCCTCGCTTGAAAAGGATATGACTTCGGGTCACAAGATCACGGCCAGCCTTGGGATCAGCACCTACAGTTTTTCAAGCGACCTCGAGTCTGCGGATGAAGTTTTGGAGAAGCTCATCGAACAATCGGATCAGGCGCTGTATCAGGCCAAAAACAAGGGCAGGAATCGCGTCCAACATTTTTCGTCCATTTAATTTGCAACTCTTTTCGAATGCCTGCGTAAACCAAATAGACAAACGAAAGGAGTAAAAATGAACGAAGTCAAAACCCTCACCCGAAGCAAATCCAACCGCATGATCGCGGGCGTGTGCGCAGGCCTTGCAGATTATCTCAACATGGACCCCACCGTTGTGCGCTTGTTGTTCGTGCTTGGTTTCTTCACCTTGAACGGCGGCATGCTGGTGGCCTACCTGATCATGGCCATCGTCACCCCCGAGCAATAAATCAGTAGGGACACGGCGCGCCGTGTCCCTACAATCATCGAGCCAATGAGAGGAAGACATCCTCCAGAGTTGGCTCGCCTCTTTCGATTTTCTCCACGCTCAAACCTTTTTCCCCTAACAAGCCTTGCATCGCTTCCTTTTCGACCTGTGAGCTGATCACACGCAAATGATCACCCGCCAACCCGACGCGTTCCACGCCCGGCATGGTGGTCAGGATTTCCAATCCATTCTCGAGCGGATAGACGTACACCTCCCAGACATCCCCTGTGATGATCGATCGTTTCAGGTTTGTCGGCGTATCCATCGCCAGCAATTTACCATCGCGCATCACACCCACTCTCTCGCAGTATTCAGCTTCATCCATATAATGCGTGGTGACAAGGATCGTCACACCGCCTTCGGCTAATTCATAGATCAAATCCCAAAATGCGCGGCGGGCGGTTGGGTCCACACCCGAGGTGGGTTCATCGAGGAACAACAATTTCGGTTCGTGGACAAGGGCAATGCCAAGCGATAACCGCTGACGCCAGCCTGTGGACATATCCCTTGTCAGGGTGTGTTCATGCCCTTTAAGACCGACCAGCTCAAGGGTATGCAGGATGCGGGCTTTGTCCGTGATCCCGTACACACCACCGTAGAAGGTCAAATTTTCCAGTGTTGTCAAATCATCATAGATCGCAAATTTTTGCGACATATATCCAACACGCATGCGGATCTGTTCGCTTTCCTTGAAAACATCGTAGCCAAGGACAGTGGCCTTGCCATCACTGGGTTCGAGCAAACCCAATAGCATGCGGATGGTGGTGGTTTTACCTGAACCGTTCGGTCCAAGATAGCCAACCACTTCACCCGCCTGTACATCAAAATTAATGTGATCCACCGCAACAAAATCGCCAAAGCGGCGCGTAAGGTTTTCAACCGTAATTACTGGCTCAGTCATGATTCGACTCCGATAAGGCAATAAAGACATCTTCCAACGTGGAAGGGATGGCACGCAAATCTGTAAGCGTTCCGCCAGCAGATTTGATCTCTTCCGGTAAACGCTTCATGATGAGATCGGCCTGGCCTTCGAGAACGCGAACGTGCAATTTATCGCCAAACGCAGCGACATCTTCCACACCCGCATCCTGATGCGCGACATGGCGAAGGGTATTGATGGGGCTCCCGCGCAACTCAAGGACGCGGCCATTCAACCGCGCACGCAGATTCGACGGTGAATCTTCTGCGATGATCCTGCCCATTTTCATAAATCCAACACGATGACAGCGCGAAGCTTCATCCATGTAGGGAGTGGAGATGATGACACTAACGCCATCACCCTCACGCGCTGACACTAATTTAATCACCAACTGCCAAAAATCCTGACGAGTCACAGGGTCAACGCCTGTGGTGGGTTCATCCAATAACAACAATCGCGGACGTGTAACCAGCGCAGAAGCCAGGCCAAGTTTTTGCTTCATACCGCCTGAAAGCTGGCCCGCGCGGCGATCTTTGAATTTTTCGAGACCGACGAACTCAAGGATCTCCATCGAACGCGGCAGCCATTCAGTTGAAGACAGCCCGCGTATCTCGGCAAAGAAGCGAATGTTTTCCAACACGGTCAAATCTTCGTACATGGAAAATCTTTGTGAGAGATAGCCAATCATCGAGCGCGCCTGCTCAGCCTGTTTTCCAACGTCATAGCCGCAAATACTAATCTCACCTTGCGTAGGCAATAACGCCCCAACCAGTAGCCGCATGGTGGTAGTTTTTCCCGCACCATCCGAGCCGACGAGTCCGTAAATCTCGCCAGCCTTGATCTGCAGGGAAACCCCATCCACGGCATCGGTATAGCCAAAAGATTTATGTAAATTAGTTGCTTGAACCAGGTAATCGCTCATTTGCGACCTTTCCAAACCAATTGATCATTTATTCTTTACGAGTTTTCATAAAGCTAAAGGTCTGCAATCCAAAAAATAAAATATGCAGCGAGGTGGCAACGTAGCCTGCTGTAACCAACCCGACTTTTGCAAAGCTATCCCAAAACAACAGGTTCGCACCACCAAGCAAAAGGCAGACCAGCGCCAAATACAAATGCCATTGAGGTTTTAAATCTTTAAGCATCACACCAAAAACCAGGACCGCTGTCAACACAGCAAATCCATGTGCTTCAAAGAAACCAATCGTGTAAGGGGTGCCTGTAAATATTCCACTCAACGGACCCATCCCGCGGTAGTGGCTCAACAGTTCGAATATCATCTGAATAAAACCTGTCAAGCCAAGGTATAAGGCATTGGCGATCAAAACCAACTTCCGAAAACGGTCCATGACTCATGCCTCCCCTGGCAAAGCCATATTTTTATAGCGGATGTTCCACATAAAAACAAGGATCAGCACCATCAAAACAAGAATCGGGTAGCTATACCAGGCTGGGAATGCATCGATGTAGCCGGTGCTTTGCGTCAGGTACGTCTGAACATGGAGCGGAATACTGACCGTAAAGTAGGTCATGATAAAGCCGTAGAAGAACTTCTTCCAACCTTTATCAAAGACAACCTTATTCCACGAAAGCCAGCCTATGATCCCTGCATATGCCATCGGGATGGCAAACACCATATCGAACGCAGGCGTAAGGATATGTTCTTTAAGAAGCTCACGGCCAATAAACAGGCTGGTGAGATGCAGGTATATTCCTCCAATAACGGTTATGATGGCTGCATAATTGGAAAAATATCCATTCATTTTAAATTTTTCGTAGATGTTCATGATGTTTTCCTAATTCTTTCTCTAAAAATAAATTTTGTTATTTGAACACCACATCCGCAGGCATGCCGATCTTCAATTTGCCATCAGGGTCTGATACTTGCAATTTGATGGCATAGAAAGTGGAACTTCGTCCTTCCACAGTTTGGACATTGCGCGGGGTGAATTCTGCCTGATCTGCAATGTGAACGACGGTGGCGGTGAATGTCAACCCCGGGAAGGAATCCACGCGGACTTCGGCGGTCTGACCCAAACTGATTTGTCCATAACGATCTTCGGGGACATAAACGGTGATCGTCAGATTGGTGAGGTCAGCCATGGTGAGGGCCACCGCGCCAGGTTGGACAAATTCACCAGGCTCCACGTTGCGGGAAAGAATGACGCCATCCATGACGGCGTAAATATCGAGTTTGGCAATTTGCGCATCGAGCAGGTCAAGGTTGGCTTGCGACTGTTTGACAGCGGCATGAGCTTGATCGAGCGCATTCTTTGCCGAGATCACGACGGGGGAATCTGTGCCTGTCTGCAAGGAAAGCAAGCGGGTGTAGGCCGCATCATAGCGCTGCTGGGCAATGACTACTTGTCCGCGGGCGTATTTGATATCATCTTCTGCTTCTGTGTTGGTGAGTGCATTGAAATCATCTTGCGCGCGTTCCAGTACATCGAGGACATCGTTATAGTAATCGTAGGCGGCGTCTTGAACAGCGCCTGCTTCAACTGCATTTTCAGCCTGCACTTTAACTTTATCTGCGATCAGGAAAGCGGCGCGTGCTTCGGAGAGGCGCTTTTCGGCATCGAGATACTGCGCATTGCCCAAATCGGAGATGACTTTTTCCAGGTTGGCAACTGCTTCATCAAGGGCAACCTTGGACGCATCCACTTCTGTTTGTGCGGAAGTGATTTGATCTGATTGGTCGATGAACCATAAAGGCTGATTGAATTCATCGGGTGCGGAAATCCGCAGGTCTTTTGCACGCTGGGCATCCTGCGCGGAAAGGGCAGCCTGCAGGGTTTGGTCAAATTTGGTCTGCGCGGAGGCCAGGGCGGCATTGGCAGAGTCAAGCTGGGAGGCGGCCACTGCCCGTTGGGCAGTCAGCAGGCTTGGGTCCAGGTGAAGAAGCGGATCATCCGCGTTCACCAATGCGCCTTCTTCGACATCCACACCAATGACCTTTCCAGCAAGTTCAGGTGAGATATTCACGATGGTGGCTTCGATGGAACCTGAAGCGGTGAGTTCGCCGTTGCCATCGGTGTTGAGATTGGCAAGCCCGAAATAAAGCGCGGCGATAACGGCAATGACAACGATCGCAATAACGGGGCGGGGTAATTTATGATTCATTTAAGTCTCCTATTTGGTAAGTCCTTCGGTTGCACTCGGGACAGATATGGTTAATTAATCAAGTCTCTTGCGGAAGCGGAGCGCAGCGGCGCCCATAATGACAATGCCAAAAATGGCAAGCGCGATAACTTCACGTTGAATGGCTTCGATGCCGACGCCTTTCAACAGGAGCGAGCGAATGACGACGAGATAATAGCGAAGCGGAATGGCGTAGGATACCCATTGTAGAAATTTGGGCATGGCCTCCAACGGGAAGAAAAAGCCCGAGAGAAAAATGCTTGGCAGGTTGTACATCATCACGGTCAGCATGGCTTCCTGCTGTGTATTCGCGACGGTGGACGCGAACAAACCAATGCCAAGGCTGGACATGAGAAACAGGCCTGACGTGAAAACGATCAGCGCGAGGCTGCCGCGCACGGGCACGCCAAACCAGTAGCGCCCAATAATGATGATCTCAAAGGTTTCCACGAATGCGAGGATGACGTAGGGCAGCAATTTTCCAAGCACCAATTCCCATGAACGAATGGGCGTGACAATAAGTTGTTCAATGGTGCCGCGTTCGCGTTCACGCACGATGGCCGTGGCGGTAAGGATGGTGGTGATAAAGGAAAGAATCATGCCGATCACGCCCGGGATCATGAAATAGGCGGAATTGAGATCGGGGTTGTACCAGACCTGCGTGCGGACTTCGACAGGGGCGGAAGGGGCAGAGCGCCCGCTCAACGAGGCCTGTTCACCGAGAATTTTCGTCCCATAGGATTGACCGACAAGCCGCGCCGTAGACAAAGCCGTGGAGCCGATACTTGCATCGGAGCCATCCAAGACCATTAAGACTTGCGCGTTGCTTTCAAAATACTTGCGCGAATAATCGGCGGGGATGACAAGCGCGACGCGCGCATCGCCGGATTCGATCAGCTTTTGATATTCCTCCTGCGATTCGACAAAATAATCGATGGTGAAATAATCGGCGGCGCGGAAGGCATCCAAAAGGTTGCGCGATTCTGGCGACTTGCTTTGGTCCCAGACCGCCATGGAAATATTACGCACATCGGAGGTGGCGGCATACCCCAACAGGAACAACTGCACGATCGGGATGACCACCGCCAGGGCGAGTGTGCGCGGGTCGCGAAAGAGCTGTAAAAACTCCTTGCGGATGATGGAAGAGATGCGGGAATTGAACATAAGTTTTCCTAGTTTTCTGGCTTTAAAATGCCATGTAAAAATATATCCACGTAAACATCCATGGAGTTTTTAGGCATGAAATTGCTGATGATCGATTTGGAGACGACCAGTTCTGTAATGAAATAAGAAATCACCAGTCCAAAGAAGGAACGCATCAGCATCGCGGGGTTGGTCACGCGCAGGTTTTTTCGCACTTTCACGATCTGCTCAAAAACGGGCAGCACTTTCGGCGCCACCTCCTTCAACATGGCCGCTCCATGCACCCCATTGAACTCGACGAACTCGATCATCATTAACTTGATGTAATAGGGTTCCTTGTTAAGTTCGGTGATGGCGATCCGCATCGCATTTCTCAGGAAATCCTCGGCGGTATCTCCCTGCGCTTCCAGGATCAATGGCAATATCTTTTTATATGGATGTTTATCGATAATAATGCCCTGAAAGATCTCCTCTTTACTGGAAAAATGGTTGTAGATACCACCCAGTGCCAGCCCGGTATGCTCGGCGATCTGGCGCATGGATGTGGCATGGTAGCCGTGCTCCATGAACAATTCCACAGCGGCGTCTTCAATGGCAAGGCGGGTAATTTCACCCTTCTTTGGTGTTTCCTTCAATTTTGCTGGCATAGTTTCCTTCGAAAACAGAAATGAACGAACGTTCGTTTTTATTTTACTCAAAAAACAAAATCTGTCAATGGTCAAACTGCATCGGGTAAAATCATACTCATGCTCTCCCTCACCCAACTTGAAAAACAAGTCCGCGCGGATCTGAAATACAACGTCAAAGTCAATCTTTGGGATGGCGCAATGTTTGGCGTGGCACTCGGCTTCGCCTCCTTCGGCACGGTGCTGCCACTCTTCGTCGCATCCATGACCAACTCCGCCCTGCTGATCGGCCTCGTTCCCGCCATTCACTCTGTCGGCTGGCAATTGCCGCAGCTTTTCACCGCCAGCTATGTTTCCCGTTTGAGACGCTACAAACCCAGCGTGATGATGATGACCATTCATGAACGTATCCCGTTTTTGGGTTTTGGCATTGTCGCGCTGTTGCTTCCCATTATCGGTCAGCAAGCCGGGCTTGTGATTACATTTATTTTATTGACCTGGCAGGGACTCGGCGGCGGATTTACCGCCAACTCGTGGACCAGCATGATCTCGAAGATCATTCCGCCTGAAAACCGCGGCACGTTCTTTGGATTCCAGGCTGGGCTCGCAAACCTCTTCATCAGCGGATCGGCTGTGGCCGCAGGCTACCTTTTGGATTATCTCGATTCACCGCTGGACTTTGCGGCCTGCTTCTTCATCGCAAGCATTTTCTTCACTACGTCATGGTTCGCGCTCGCGCTCACGCGTGAACCCGAAGATACTGAGAAGGTCATCCCTGAAGAAAAAACCCATTTCTGGGATGATTCAAAAAAGATCCTCAAAAAAGATTTCAATTTCAACTGGTTTCTGGTGGCGCGATTCATTTCCCAATTTGCCACAATGGGATTCTCGTTCTACATCATTTACGCCCTGCGCCGCTTCAATATGGATGCCATTACAGCAGGCTTTCTCACCGCTACACTCACCATCGCTCAAACCATCGCCAATGCAGGGATGGGCTGGCTCGGCGACAAATGGGGACATCGCTCCATGCTCATCATCGGAGCGACAGCCGCACTGGCAAGCGCCATCCTTGCATGGTTGGCAACGTCCATTTTATGGTTCTATCCCATCTTCCTGCTCACAGGTCTCGCCAACGTTTCCATTTGGACAATCGGCATGGCCATGACCGTGGACTTCGGCACCGAAGCCGAACGCCCGCTGTACATCGGCCTCTCGCAAACCCTCACTGCCCCTGCCACGATCCTCGCCCCCCTGCTCGGCGGCTGGATCGTGGATGCGGCTGGCTTCATCCCGACGTTTTCAATTTCCATCATCCTCTCCATAGCCATGATCGGAGTTCTCATTTTTCTCGTGAAAGATCCGCGCACGCATCAAACAAGAAAGATGAAGGATGAAGGATAACAATTCGGTTTTCCTTCATCCTTCATAATTCAAAATTCATCCTTTCCCACGGAGCCCCCATGTCCCTCATAAAAGAAAAAGTAAATCAAGCCATTGAAATCCTCAAAGAACAACAGACCGATATGTGGTTGACCTTCGTCCGAGAAACCAGCGGCGTACGTGACCCCGTCCTCGATTTTCTCATCGGCGAAAACGACCTCACCTGGCCCTCCGCACTCATCCTCACCCGCAAAGGTGAAAAGATCGCCATCATCGGCAACCTCGAAAAAGAATCCCTGCAAAGGCTGGATGTCTTCGACGAGATTCTCGGATACGACACCGCCGTCAGCGCATTGTTGAAGGAGACAATCACCCGCCTCAACCCTGACCGTATCGCGGTTAACACATCCCGAAACAATGTCCACGCGGACGGATTGACTCACGCCATGTATGAATTCCTCAAGGAATATCTCGCAGGCACGCCCTACGCCGACCGACTCATCAGCGCCGAACCTGTCATCTCCGCCATGCGTGGACGCAAGACTCCCACCGAGCAGGCGCGTGTCAAAAAAGCCATCGAGATCACCGAGGAAATTTTCGCCAAAACCTTTGATTTCATCAAAGTCGGCATGACCGAGATCGAAGTCGGCGCATATATGCATAAACTCGCCAGAGATTACAACGTGGATCTCGCCTGGCCTGCTGAAAATTGTCCCGCAGTCAACTCAGGGCCGAATTCCCCTGTCGGGCACAACGGACCCACCGACATCAAGATCGAGCACGGACATCTCGTCCATTTTGATTTTGGTGTGAAGTACGAAGGCTACTGCTCCGATATTCAACGCATTGCCTATGTGCTGCGCGAAGGCGAAACCGAAGCTCCCATTGAAATCCAGCGCGGATTTATCACCATCCGCACCGCAATTGAGAAATCACGCGAGGCAATGAAACCCGGGGTGGCTGGCAACGTCATTGACACCATCTCACGCGAGATCGTCGCCGATGCAGGCTACCCCGATTACAAATACGCCCTCGGACATCAACTCGGTCGTGTGGCACACGACGGCGGTGCATTACTGGGTCCGCTGTGGGAGAAATACGGCGACTCACCCAATCAAAAATTGGAAATCGGCCAGGTCTTCACCATCGAACCTGGCTTACCTGTGAATGGGTATGGCTACCTCGGCCTCGAAGAAGATGTGGTCATGACAAAAAACGGCGCGGAATATTTCCACGAACCGCAAAGGGATATTGTGTTGTTGAAAGGATAAATTCCCGTCAAACTGATATACAATAACAGTGTAGACATGATGATCGGACAGACCCTGCTCAATCGCTATGAAGTCGAAGCGGAGGCCGGTAAAGGCGGCATGGGCGTGGTGTATAAAGCCCATGACAATCTGCTCCATCGTATTGTCGCGATCAAATTTCTGAACGCGGCAGGTCTGGGCACTTCGGGCAGGGCTCGATTGCTGTCGGAAGCGCGTGCCACGGCTCAATTGAACCACCCAAACATCGTCTCTGTATTCGATGCGGGAGAAGTGAACAGCGAGCCTTTCATCGTAATGGAATTCCTGGAAGGCAAAACCTTACGCGGCCATCAAACAACATCAATAATAGATTCCCTGACGATCACCGTGCAAATCTGTAGCGCGCTCGATCATGCGCATGCAAAAGGCGTCATTCACCGCGATTTGAAATTGGAAAATATTATCATCACGGAATCACAAGCCTTGAAATTAATGGACTTCGGCCTCGCGCGAACCGTGGATGGCGAACGGCTTACCGAAGAGGGTGCGCTTGTTGGAACATTTGCATATTTAGCACCTGAGTTAATTCAAGGCCAGACCGCAAATGAACGCTCTGACCTGTATGCTTTGGGTGTAATTATGTATGAGGTCTTTGCGGGCACCTCGCCGTTTCAAGGCACGGTCAGCGCCGTCATTGCTCAACACCTGAATGGGACTGTCGCCCCTCCCAGTGAACACAATCCGCAGATCCCTGCCTGGGCGGATGAAATCATCCTTCGACTGCTGAGCAAGCATCCTGAAGACAGACCCGCCTCTGCGAAAGAAGTTCTGCAAGTTTTGAAGAAAGCCGATGAAGTTTCCGCAAAATTAATTGCGGCTCATGTCCCTGAAATCACAACAAGAAACAACCTCCCTGTTCAACTCACGAACTTTATCGGCCGCGAAAAAGAAATAGCTGAAACCAAACAATCCATTGCCGAACACCGCCTAGTGACATTAACAGGATCAGGCGGCACGGGAAAGACACGCCTCTCACTTCAGGTTGCAGCGGATTTGCTCGATCAATTTCCAGGCGGAATCTGGTTCGCAGAATTGGCACCGCTCACCGACCCGGACTTGATTCCGCAAGCTATTCTTTCAGCGGCGGGAATGCAACCCCAATCCGGCAAGACCACTCTACAAACCCTGATTGACTTTCTTCATGAAAAAACTTCTTTGTTGGTGTTCGATAATTGCGAACATCTCATTGACTCCAGCGCACGATTAGCTGAGTCAATATTGACAGGCGCACCCAACGTAAAAATCCTGGCATCAAGCCGCGAAGCATTGGGAGTGCGCGGCGAACAAGTTTTGCGCGTGCCGTCTTTGACCCTGCCCGATATTAAACACTTGCCAGATGTTGGGCAACTTTCTCAGTACGAATCTGTGAGCCTGTTCGTTGACCGCGCCAGACCTGTCCAATCTGACTTCACAATAACCGATCAAAACGCGCAAGCAATCGCGCAGATCTGTCATCGGTTGGACGGCATTCCACTGGCAATCGAGTTGGCCGCCGCACGCATTCGGATGTTGAACGTGGAAGAAATTGCAACCCGGCTCAACGATCGTTTCCGCCTGCTAACAGGCGGGTCGCGCACAGCCCTGCCGCGTCAACAAACCCTGCGCGCCTTGATCGATTGGAGTTATGAACTGCTATCGAAAAATGAACAGGCCTTGTTGCGCAGACTGGCCGTTTTTTCAGGCGGCTGTACACTGCAATCTGCGGAACAAGTTTGCAGCGACGAAGATCTCGTGGGGATTTCTCCATACGATGTGCTCGACCTGCTTACCCGTCTCGTGGATAAATCCCTTGTTGCGTTGGACAAACATCCTGCCCAGTCACGCTATCGAATTCTGGAAACCGTCCGCCAGTATGCACGCGAAAAACTGATGGAAACGGGACAAGGCGAAGAAATCCGCAAAAAACATTTTGATTATTTTTTCAAACTTGCGACTGAGGTTGAGCCGCATATCCAATATGGTCCTGCACAGCTGACATGGCTTGACAAGCTGGAGGATGAGCTCGGTAACTTTTATGCCGCATTGGAATGGTCGTTGGAGAACGGAATGGAATCAGGCGCGGAATTAATCGCAAAACTCTGGTGGTTCTGGGATCGACGCGGTCATTGGCTTGAAGGCTATGAATGGACTCAGCGCGCATTGGAGCTTGTCTCTGGAAAAACGTCCCTGCGCGCAAAATTGCTTGCCGAAGCGGGCTGGCTGGCATCCGAATTGGTCTATCACCAGAAATCAATCGCTCATGCGATGGAAAGTGTAGCACTGTATCGTTTACTAGGAGACAAAGCAGGCCTGGCCGTTCCTCTCATTACGCTCGGCGATGAATTCCGTGATCAAGCGGATTTAGTTAAATCCAGACAGTTTTATACTGAAAGCTACACACTATTCGAGGAAACCCAAAACCAATGGGGACTCCGGTATGTTTTACTGAACGGGTTTTCAACCCTTGCCAACGCTGAAGGTAAACACGAAGAAGTGAAAAACCTTCTTCTCCAGGCACTTGCAATGTCGCGCAAGACGGAGGACAAAGAAGGGATTGGTTTTTCATTGCTCCTGTTGGGGCACGAGGAGATAAAGACTCACAACTATGCCCGCGCAAAAGATTTTTACGATGAATCCATGAGGCTGGCTCGCGAAAGCAGGTATCCAGATATGCTTGTCTCCTGCACGCGGGAATTGGGACATCTGGCGTACCTCACCAACGATTACGAACAGGCAAAAAACAGGTTCGAAGAACTTTTGCAAATGAACAGGGATCTGGGTGAGAAAAACGGCATAGCATTTGCACTGCGCCGTCTGGGTCACCTCGCCCGTATACAGGGAAACTATGATCATGCACGAAAAATTTACGCTGAGATTCTCTCCAAAGCGCATGAAGTGGAAGAACGCCGCCAGATATTTGGCACGATGTTGGAAATTGCGTTCCTGAATGAAAGATTGGGGGAGTTCGCCAATTCCACACGATTGTTCGGCGCAGTCGAAACACTCTATCCCGTCGTATACAAAGGAATGGCAGATGACATCTTCACCGAATGCGAGCGGACAAAAGAGTCCTGCAAAAACAATTTAACTGATGAACCCTACAAAACCACATACGCCGAAGGCGCAACCATGGCTTTCGAGCAAGCCGTCGCGTTTGCGCTGAATATGTTGAGAGAACCAAATCAATAATCAGAATCAAGGGCAGGCGGATTATCCTATTTTATGTATGTAATCCATCACTGGCAGTTAAATCATCTCATGCTATACTTCCAATTGTGAAATTTATCACCAAAAGGATGAAATATGACACAAGAAGATCCCAGAATTTTGGAATTGAGAAAGATGCGCGCCAAGGCTTTGGAAGGCGGCGGCGAAGAGCGAATTGCCAAACAAAAAGCCAAAGGTAAAATGACGGCGCGGGAGCGTGTGATTGCGCTGCTTGACCCGGGCACATTCAATGAGATCGAGCCATTCATCACACATCAAGGCGATGAGATGGATTTGCTGAAGGAAAAGTTTTACGGCGACGGCGTCATCACAGGTTATGGACAGATCAACGGGCGGACTGTTTACTTATATTCACAGGATTTTACAATTTACGGCGGCACGCTCAGCGAAATGCAATCGCATAAAATTTGCCGCGTAATGGATCTGGCGGTACGCAATGGCGTGCCGTTCATTTCGTTGATCGACTCAGGCGGCGCGCGCATTCAGGAAGGCGTGCGTTCGATGGGCGGCTATGCGGAAATTTTCCGACGCAACGCGCAATACTCGGGCGTGGTGCCGCAAGTCAGCGTGATGCTTGGACCTTGCGCGGGCGGTGCGGCCTACTCGCCTGCCCTCACCGATCTTGTCATCATGGTTGAAAAACAATCCTTCATGTTCTTGACGGGCCCCGAAGTCATCAAAGCTGTGACTGGTGAAGTGATCGATGCAGAATCGTTGGGCGGCTCGGGCGTGCATACCTCGGTAAGCGGTGTGGCGCACTTGAGTGTGCACAGTGAAAAAGCAGCGCTCGAAATGGCACGGCATTTTCTTTCGTATCTGCCTTCGAACAACGTGGAAAATCCGCCGTTCACCCCAACGACCGATGAACTCGCCCGTATGGATGAAGAATTGAATCACATGATTCCGCTCGAAGCCACTGAGCCATATGTGATGCATCAGGTCATCGAAAAGATCATCGACCAAGGCTCGTTCCTGGAAATCCAACCCGATTGGGCGCGAAATGCCATTGTAGGCCTCGCCCGCATCGGCGGACACAGCGTGGGCATCGTCGGTCAGGAACCTGCCATCATGGCGGGTGTGATCGATATTGACGCCGCCGATAAAATGACCCGCTTCGTGCGCATGTGCGACTGTTTCAATATTCCGCTTGTCACCTTTGTTGACTCGCCTGGCTTCCTGCCTGGCATCGCGCAGGAACATGGCGGCATCATTCGTCACGGTGCGAAACTTTTGTATGCGTATTCAGAAGCCACTGTGCCGAAGATCTGTATCATCACCCGCAAAGCGTATGGCGGCGCATATGTCGTCATGTCCAGCAAGTATCTCGGCACCGATGTCACGTATGCGTGGCCTTCGGCTGAGATCGCAGTGTTGGGCGCGGAAGGCGCAGCGAATATTTTGTTCAAGAAGCAAATCGAAACCGCAAATGATCCAGCCGCGGAACGCAAAAAACTTGCGAATGAATACCGCGAGAAATTCAATAATCCATATTACGCCGCTTCCACAGGCTACGTGGACGATATCATCGAGCCGCGCGAAAGCCGTCCGAAGCTCATCGCCACCCTGTCTGCGCTCCGCGATAAATACGCGCCCGCACCGCCGCGCAAACATGGGAACATCCCAGTCCCAGTGGACAATAAACCGTAGACCGTGGCAATCGTCCGCCGTCAAATGGAAATAAACATGAATGATGCATTAATCCAATCTCTCCAAATCACCGCCCTTGGCATGGGACTCGTTTTCGGTGCGATCCTTTTGTTGTGGCTGATGATGATCTTGCTGACACGCTTCACCGCAGAAAAAGAATCGGCGACTGAAACAGACTCCACCGCACAGGCAGACGCATCTGACTCGCCCGAGCCTGCTCTTGTTTCAACAAGCGGATTCAAAGCCCAGGCCGCCGCACTGGCTGTGGCATTGGCGCTCGCCGAGCAGGAATTATCTTCGGCGCATCCATTGCTCGAGCCGCCCACGGCCATTGTCTCTGCCTGGCAGTTGGGCATGCGGACCAGTCAACGCTCTGAAAAAGGTAATTTTAGAAGACATTAACCCTCACCCTGCCCTCTCCCAAAAAGAGAGGGGAAAGATGAAATTATGAAATATAAAATCACGGTCAACAATCAAGTTTACGAAGTTGAAATTGAAAACATCAACACACGCCCGGTCATCGCGCATGTGGACGGTGAACGGTTTGAGATCATGCCCGAGAACGCTGGTCAGGCCGAAACAAGAAAAGACCCGAGCGAGAAAACGGAGAGAAAGGCCTTTAATCCGAATCCTACCCCAGTCAGGTCAACTTCTCCCAATCCTGCATTAAGTGGCAATGTACTGACCGCCCCGCTGCCTGGAACGATCATCGAAGTCTTTGTAAAACCTGGCGAAAAAGTGGAAACAGGGCAGGTGCTGGTGATTATCGAAGCCATGAAGATGAAGAACAGCATCCGCTCAGTGTACAGCGGCATGGTGAGTGAAGTGTTGGTGAGCGCCGGGCAAAGCGTGGCGCACAAACAGGCGCTCGTGAAGTTTGCAGATATAGGCGAGGCTTCATGGATCTAGCTTCACTGCTCCCTGAGCTATTGAAAGGCTTTTCGCATTTCACGATTGGCAATGGTGTGATGATCTTTGCCGCGCTGGTTTTAGTGTATCTCGCGGTCTTCAAAGAGATCGAACCTGTGCTGCTGCTGCCGATCGGTTTTGGATGTTTGCTGGCAAATATTCCGCTGGCAGGCATGACCGCCGCCGAAGGCATGACGAAGGTTTTATACGACGCGGGCATCAAAACAGAATTGTTCCCTTTGCTGATCTTCATCGGCGTGGGCGCGATGATCGATTTTTCACCGCTGCTCGCACAGCCGCGCATGGTTCTGCTCGGCGCGGCAGGGCAATTCGGCATTTTCGGCACGTTGATATTGGCAATCGCCCTGGGCTTTCCCCTGAATCAAGCGGCATCCATCGGCGTCATCGGCGCAATTGACGGACCCACCTCCATTTTTGTCGCGACCAAACTCGCGCCCGAATTGCTCGCGCCCATTGCCGTGGCGGCTTATTCGTATATGAGCTTGATTCCCATTATTCAGCCGCCATTGATGCGGCTGCTCACAACAAAAAAAGAGCGCATGATCCGAATGGAATATGCGCCAAAACCGATCTCAAAGAAGACATTGATCTTCTTCCCAGTTGTGCTGACCATTGTTGTCGGATTGCTTGTGCCCGAGGCCACGCCGTTGATTTCCATGCTCATGCTCGGAAATCTGCTCAAAATGTCTGGCGTAGTGGATAGACTCAGCAAGGCCGCCGAGAATGAGATCATCAACATCGCCACATTGTTTTTGGGTCTGGCGATCGGATCCACGATGAGCGCAGCCAGTTTCCTCAATCTCGACACGGGCAAGATCATGATCCTCGGCCTGTTCGCTTTTGCGTTGGATACCGTTGCAGGTCTGCTGTTCGGAAAACTCATGTCAGTGCTCAGCGGCGGGAAGATCAATCCGCTTATCGGCGCGGCTGGGATTTCCGCCTTCCCAATGGCAGGGCGCCTCGCTGCAAAAACCGCCAACGATGAAGACCCGAATAATTTCATCCTCATGCATGCGATGGGTGCAAATACAGCAGGTCAACTCGGAAGTGTGATCGCGGGTGGTATTCTGCTCTCCGTTGTCAGCAAGATGCTGGGAATTGGGTAAAGCACAATCCTCTTAACACAAAAGTGCCAGAATGCAGTGTTTAGCATTCTGGCACTTTCATTTTCCTAAAACTTCAATCAAACTTCGGGTAATTATTGGAATTGATATTTGTAGACGGCCGCTTCAACTTGTTTAACAATTTCGTCACCAACATGCCGCCGGGTACGGCAAAAATAAATGTGAGAACACCCGAAACGACCGCACCGATCAACGCCCAGATACCGATCCAAAGAAAGGCATAGAACACAGGGTCGGTCTTCACCACATTTCCACTTGAGTCCACACAGTGTAATTCATAGGCTGTGCTCGGCTGTCGATTTCCAAATTCATCCGCTGTCGTTGTCGCGTACGAATAACTTTCGGGCGTCGATCCTGCTGGGCATAACCACCCGCCTGTCGTCTTAATGGCAAACTCACTGAAAGAACTGACACTTCCAACAACAAAGAAGACAGGCATTACACAACTACTTATTATTGTGATCAACAAGAACCAGATCACACAGCCCGAAATTGCAGTCGTTTTGACATTACTCATATCGTCCTTCTTTCATTAATAGCCATCGAACATCGAATCAAATTTTTTCAAACCAGATTATAGACATTACAACCATATCCAACATCACCTGTTTGTACCAAGCCATCACCGATTGAAATCAGGCTAATAAACATCAGGACATACGTTCTCCCAAAACAAGAAATCTGTCATGGATAAAAATTGTTGTATTGAACTCACTTGTGCGCTATAATCAAAGTTGTCTGACAACTACAATCAGGAGTATAAAATGACAACCATTGACCTGACTCTGCACAAAGATCGCCGCGCCCGCGCCATTCAACGCGCAAAAGAGCGCAACATCATCATCCCCACCTATGCCCAAATGAAAGACCCTTCCAAAATTCCTGCGAAAGTTAAGGAGGAATTGACGAAGATCGGGCTCTGGGATATTCACCCCCGCAACCTCTTCCGCATCAACTGGCACAACCAACCCACCGCCTCAGGCGGGACCTATGGCGGCGTCAATTACATTGAGCTTCCATCTTCGCTGACGGGAGTCAAGGCGCGCATCATTGCTGTCGTTGGCAAGTGGTTCCCCACCGGCGCACACAAAGTCGGCGCGGCGTTTTCCTGCCTCGTGCCGAGACTGGTCACAGGTCAATTTGACCCGACCACCCAAAAAGCAGTCTGGCCCTCCACTGGAAATTACTGCCGCGGCGGCGCGTATGACTCTGCCCTGCTCGGCTGTGAATCGATCGCCATTTTGCCCGAAGGCATGTCAAAGGAAAGATTTGAATGGCTTGCCCAAGTTGCTGGCGAAACCATCAAAACTCCAGGCTCCGAATCCAATGTAAAAGAAATTTTCGATAAATGCAAGGAACTGGCGAACTCAGGTCAGGACTTGATGATCTTCAATCAATTCGAAGAATTTGGTAATTACCTCTGGCACTATGAAGTAACAGGCCACGCCATGGAAGAAGTCTTCAAAGCGGTTGCAGGCAAGAACGGACGCTTCCGCGGTATCGCATCTGCTACAGGCTCGGCTGGCACCATTGCCAGCGGCGATTACATGAAGCAGCTTTTCCCCGATAGCAAGATCGTAGCGAGCGAAGCCCTGCAATGCCCCACACTTTTGGAAAACGGCTTCGGCGCACATCGCATCGAAGGCATCGGCGACAAGCATGTGCCCTGGGTTCACAATACCAAGAACACAGACCTTGTCACCGCTATTGACGATAATGCCGTGGTCAACATCTCCCGCCTCTTCAACGAAGAAAACGGACGCGCCTACCTCGCTGAGAAGGGCGTACCCGAATCCGTTATTGCCAACCTCGACCTGCTTGGTTTCTCTGGCATTTCCAATATCCTCTCCTGCATCAAGACCGCCAAGTATTACGAGATGGACGAGAACGACATCATGATCACCATGTTGACCGACTCAATGGAACTGTATCGCTCCCGCCTGCATGAAATGCATCAGGAATTCGGCGAATACAGCGAGAAGGATGCCGCCGCAGATTTCGCCCGCTACCTGCACGGCGAATCTATTGACAACATGATCGAGCTCACCTACCCCGAGCGCCGTAGAGTCCACAACTTGAAATACTACACATGGGTCGAGCAGCAAGGCAAGACCTATGAAGAAATCCAAAATCAATGGTATCAACCTGACTACTGGACCAGTGTCCAAAAGCAGGCCAACGAAATTGATGAATTGATCGTTGAGTTCAACAAGGAAGTTGGATTAGCATAGATAAAAAATCCTCCGAGTGCATAACTCGGAGGATTTTTTCATTCACTCAAGGGATCGGATGCCAGAGCATCGCAAGGACAATGGCAAGCAGAACAAACATCGTTCCAATCGCAGCAAAGATCACGCTGATCTCTGTCGTTTCAGTGATGGTCATTAATTGAACAGGCAGATTTCTAAATATGTCTTGAAGTTCATCCGTGCTGGATGCAGCGAAATATTCTCCGCCAGTCATTTCGGCAACTTGTTTCAAGGTCTCTTCATCAATTCCTCTGCGGAAACCGCCGCCTCCACCACCTCCGCCCCCGCCACCCCCAAAGAAAGACTGATTGGGATCATTCGGGTTGCCGCCACCTTGAAAGCCTCCACAATTCATGGGTGAGTCTTCACGATCTGTTCCAAAGCCGATCGTATAGACTCTGACGCCGCGCGTTTTTGCAAATTCTGCAGCGAAGACAGGGTCAGGCCCAGTGGTATTGACCCCATCTGTTAACAAGATGACCATATAAGGAGCATACTCTCCCTCGGGCATGGGTTCAGGTTCCACGCCTGCAAATGGACTCGGCAGGTTGTCATCCATTTCAGAAAGCGCCTCGAGAGATTTCAACAAGCCCGAGCCGATGGCTGTTCTGCGCGCAGTGGTGACATTTTGAATCGCATTATCCAGCAAAGCTCTATCGGTGGTGGGTTCTTGAATAACAACGGCGTAGCCTGCAAATGCGACAATCCCAATTTGGACATTATCCTCCTGTGCTTCAATAAAATCCAATGCAGCGTCTTTGGCTGCCTCCAAACGATTTGGCGAAATATCCGTAGAACACATACTTCTCGAAACATCCAAAGCCAGGATGATGGTTGCATTCGCAGCGGGCAACGTGACGGTTGTGATGGGACGTCCCATTGCCACGACAAGGCTGGACATGGCGAGCAGGAATAACACGAACGGAAGATGACGCCGTACTTGCGATTGTTTTCCAACGGCTTCGCGCACAAGGGACAGACTCGAAAAACGCACGGCGTATGGTCGCCTGCGGCGCAAGATGAAAATGTAAACAAGCACTAGTATGGGAATCAGTGCCAGTAAGTAAAGGAATCCAGGCCAGAGCAATTCCATGTCAGCCTCCGATGCGATCTCGGCAATTTGCTGCAAGGTGGCTTCGTCCAATTGAGTGAAGACAGAAAAACCGTTGACCTCAAGCTGAACTCCTGCACTGCTGCCAACTCCAATGGTGTGGATGCGGACTCCACGGTCTGCGGCGAATTGGGCGGCTTCGAGCGGGTCGGGATTCATGTTATTTTCGCCATCGGTGATGAGAACGATCACAGCGGAGTCATCTGCGTCCGAAACAGGAGCAGGCGTGGGCGCGGGAGAAGAGGCGTCTGGCAGTGGGACATCCATGCCGAGGATGGGCGGTTGTCCCGTCGCGTTGGCAATCGTATTCAAAGAGATGATGATCCCATTTGCAAGCGATGTGCCGCGTTCGGGACGCAGTCGGTCAATGGATGAGAGAATGGCTTCCTGATCGTTCGTGGGAAGCTGCATTGAAAAGCCGTTATCGCTGAATGAAACAATGCCGACCTTCACTGTGCTCGGCTGACGCTTCACAAACTCGCGCCCCACTTCTTTTGCGGCTTCCATGCGCGTGGGTTCAAAATCTGTTGCAGACATGCTGCCCGAAACATCAAAGGCAAGGATGACGATGCCTTCCACTTGCGGCAGGCTCACGGGCATTTGCGGGCGAGCGAGCGCAAAAAATAAAATGGTCAGCCCGAGCAGAAAAAGAATGGCTGGAAGATGACGGCGCGAACCGAGCGCGCGTCCGTTGGCGGCTTGCTGCACCAACCCCAAACTGCCGTAGCGCACGGCAAATTGTTTGCGGCGGTTTTGCATGCGCAGATACAACAAGACCAGCAGCGGAACCGCAAACAAAGAAAAAAGCGATATGGGCCAGATAAAAGACATGGTTACCTTCTGCGTTGACGCCGCATCATCACAAAGCGCACGATGGCATGGATCATATCTTCTTCGGTGGAAAGCGGAAGAACATCGACACCGGCACGTTTGAAAGAATCATTCAACGCAAGTTCACGCTGTTGCGCGGCTTCACGGAATCGCTTGCGGAATTTTTATCGTGCGTGTCCACGTACAACTGCTCACCCGTCTCGGCGTCTTCCATCACAATTGGCCCGATGTCGGGCAAGTCCATTTCGCGCGGATCCCATAAACGGATGGCGATAACTTCGTGATGCTGGCTCAACAGATTCAACGTGCGCTCCCAGCCAGGCGTGCTGATGAAATCGGACACCACAAAAACAAGCGAACGCTTTTTGATGGAATGCAAACCGCCTTTGAGCAATGCGCCAAGATCGGTCATGGATGAATGATTGAGACGCGGCTGATTTAACAAATCGTTGATGATGCGCAGCACTTGCAGCCGCCCGCTTCTTGCTGGGACTGTGCGCTGGATTGCGCTCCCAAACATCATCGCCCCGACGCGATTCCCGTGACGGGTTAATAGCCTTGCAAGAGTAGCGACAAAATCAATGAGCACATTGCGCTTCTGATTTTGCAGCGTGCCAAAATCCACCGAGGGACTCAGATCCAGCAGGAACCACGCAATGACTTCGCGGTCTTCCATGTATTGACGGACGTACGGCGTGTTCATGCGCGCGCTGACGTTCCAGTCAATGTAGCGGATGTCATCCTCAGGCTGATATTCGCGCAGGTCGGCAAAATCCACGCCGAAGCCGCGGAAGAGACTGCGGTAATCGCCTTGCAGAAGTCCATCCAACCTGCGGATGACCTGCCAATCAAGCCGATGCAGAATGCGCTCAGGCGTTGGCGTGGACGTTGAAGTGTTCATGCAATGGCACCACAGGGAGCGGAATGCGGTCGAAGATCTTCTTCAAAATGTCGTCGCTGCTGATGTTGTCGGAAAGCGCTTCGTACGAAAGCACAAGCCTGTGACGGATGACATCCATTGCCATGTCGAGCACATCCTGCGGGAGGACGTAAGCGCGTCCGCGCACGAAGGCGAGAGCCTTGGCAGTGAGAATCAAATTGATGGATGCACGCGGGCTGGCACCAAACATGATGTAGTGTTGAATATCGCCCAAGCCAACATCCTTTGGATTGCGCGTGGCCCCAACCATTTTGACCGCATATTCAATGAGCGCAGGGTCAACATATACCTGATCGGTCTTCTTTTGCAATTCAACCAACTGGTCAGTGGTCAAAACCTTTTGGACTTCCGTCCATGCGCCTGTCATTCTTTCGACAATGACAAATTCTTCCGTGGGGCTGGGATAGCCAACCAAGACCTTGAGCATGAAGCGATCCACTTGCGCTTCGGGGAGCGCGTACGTGCCTTCGGTTTCGATCGGGTTTTGAGTTGCCAACACTAAAAACGGGTTCGGGACTTTGTGAGTCTCGCGGCCAATGGTGACTTGCTTTTCCTGCATTACTTCAAGCAGGGCGCTTTGCACTTTGGCAGGCGCACGGTTAATTTCATCGGCTAACAATAAATTCGTAAACACAGGCCCAAGCGAGGTATTGAACTCGCCGCTCTTTTGGTTGTAAATGCGCGTACCGATCAAATCCGCAGGGACAAGGTCTGGTGTGAATTGAATGCGTTTGAATTCGCCGCCAATTGAATCAGCAAGGGTCTTGATCGCCATCGTCTTCGCCAGGCCCGGCACGCCTTCCACGAGGATATGTCCGCGTGCGAGCAGGGCGACGATCATGCGCTCGAGCAAGTGATCTTGTCCCACGATGATCTTTTTTACTTCGTACAACACACGTTCCATTGGGAGTTTGTTTTCACGGTTTGAGGTTTGTTCCATGCTTGTTCTCCTTTTTAAATAAGCTCATGTCATCCTGAGCGAAGCGACACTTGCGCCGCGCGCCAGTGCGGTGAGGATCTCTACCGTAGGCGGGAGACTCTTCGGTCGCGAAGAACGCTCCCTCAGAGTGACATAAGACAGCAACTAATACGGCGGCGAGCCCATGCCGCCAACAGCGACGGTGATCGGCACAGCGAAACCGATGCCGACAAAAAAGCTTTCATCGGTGGGGTTGACGATGCCTGTGATAATGCCAATGACATGACCATTTCGATTCAACAGAGGCCCGCCCGAGTTCCCAGGGTTGACCGCTGCGTCAATTTGGATCATGCCTGGGATTTCCAATCCAGTTCCTTCCATCCGAAAGACTCGGTCAAATCCAGAGATCACACCCGAGCTCATCGAGCTGTATAAACCGAAGGGGTTGCCCACCACAAAGGCCTCGTCGCCCACATTCATGGAATTGGGATTGCCCAGCACGGCAGGCACCACCGAAAGCGGCGTGTCGTAAGCCTGCAGTACCGCAATATCGCGCTCGGGCATTTCAGACACGATCGCGGCCTGCGACTGCGTGCCATCGGCGAAGGTGACCATGATGACGCTGGCATCCTTCACGACATGCAGACTGGTGAGGATGTTGCCAAACGAATCGACCACGACGCCGCTTCCCAACCCGAAATCTGATTTGGCGTCCTTATGCTTTTCCTCCACCTGAATCAGGATCAGGGATGGTTGAATGATCTGATACACCTGCGCGGAATACGCGGAAGCAGGCGTGGCCGAAGCCATGACCATCGCCACCGAAGCGTTGACATCTTCCACGGTCAGTTGATTGGGTTTTACGATCAGCAAATTGTAGAAAAAGAGGACAAGCAAAGCACCGAAAACCCCCGAGGCAAAAGGCAACCCGCGCCGCAGACGCGCAATGACCTCCCTCATGCGCCCTTTCCATACATCCATTTTTGAAGCAGACGATTCGTTCATGCACAGTTCCTGTATAAAGTGGCTGGACGTACACGATACTTTCAATATAAGTGCCTTATTTTAGGTAAAGATGAGAAAGGTTGTCGTATTCTTACAGATTTACAAAATCCACACAATTCCATGCGTAGTACCCATGCGTGATACAACGAACAACGCCCGCAGCTATAATCCACAAAAATCATTTTGCGGAGGTAAACCATGCCATCTTTAGAACAAGAAGAAATCGCATTACTCAGGCAGCGCGTCGTCAGGCTGGAGGCGCAGGTGGAATTTCTTTATCGGCATCTCAACGTCACCTTTGAAGCGGATCGCCGCGCAGGTGACGACCCACAGGTGATCGAAGCCTTGAAGAGCAGAACCCTGATCGAGGCCATCCAGATCTATCGCAGGAACAAAGGTGGAAGCCTCGCAGAAGCCAAGGACGCAGTGGAAGACATGCAAAGAAGGCTGGGTCTGTAATTTACAAACCCTCTACGGGCAACCCGTGGAGGGTTTGTCTTTAACAACCGATTTTCAGCATGAGGTGGGTATAATTGCCGCATCACATTCAACTGTAAGCGATTCGAAAATGAGGGACTCCGTGACCGACGGACATTGTTTCATCAGTTGTTCCACAAAGGAGAATAACAAATGGACAAGCTGAAATACGAAAAGATCGGTGAGGCAAACAGCCGCGCAGAAGCAGATGTTATTGAAAGTTTCCTGGAAGCGGAAGGAATTGATGTGGAACTCATCGAGGAATCCGTTTCATATACTTCCTACGCCGTTCCGCTGGTACGCATCCAAATTTTTGTCCCCATAGAGAAGTTCGAGCAGGCACGCGAACTTCTCAAATCTTTTGATGATATTTTGCCAAAGGAAGACGACGAAGAATAAGAATTACAGACTCATGCTGACGTTACCAACAGGATATAATCGCTGCATCGTCATCTTTCAACTTTCGGGGAGCGCCCTATGACCGACGGACATTGCTTTATCAGTTATTCAACGGCAGATGCACTTGAATTTGCGCGCAAACTTGCAAACGAGTTGGAAGGCGGCGAACATCCGTTCACGAGTCTTGGTTTGATAAACGAGATATTGACACCTGCCAGAGATTGGGACGATGAGATTGTGGATGGATTCGTCCTGCAAATGCATGTTGTTCGTGATGACCGAAGACAGCACCGCGAAGGTTCAGTGTGCAAGGATGAATGGACTTGGGCGCTGAAATTCAAAAAAGCCAGTCATCCCCATTCGATGCCTTCAAAATGTTGAACAGCCATTTCCGTTTTGGAATCGTCAATGGATTGATTTTTCGCGGGGATTTGAACATGGGCTTGGCAAAACTGCGCAAATTCTTGCGTGAAATGGACTCACCCGAAGGAATTTTACAATCAATATAAAGACCGTCTTGCCGATGCCGAGCGTGATTTGCGCCGCGCCAAGAGATGTGAAGAGACTTCGATTAAAGCAGAACTCGAAGAATTGAAGAGCCAGATCAAACGTCAGGAAGAGATCGTTAGGAATCCCAAAGCGGCGGAAGAGAAGACCGAGAAGAACATCCAAAGCGGACTCGAGCGCGAGCGTCAGCCTGAGAAACCTGTGGCGGGGAAAACATCCACGCGCTTTATCAATCCGCCGCCAGGGATCGCGCCGAATTATTTTCAGGATCGGTTGATCGAGACAAAACAAATCACGGACTTCCTCAATAACGACTCGCAGCGCTTGATGACCATCGTGGGACGCGCGGGGGTGGGAAAAACTGCAATGGTCTGCCGCCTGCTCAAGGCGTTGGAAAGAGGCGAGCTTCCCGATGACCTCGGCGAGATGAAAGTTGACGGGATCGTCTATTTGAGCGAGACGGGCAGTCACAGGGTCAACTTTGCGAACGTCTTCGCGGACTTGAGCAAACTCCTGCCTAAAGATGACGCCGAGCGGCTGGAGGGAATCTATAAGAACCCGCAGACATCCACAGGCGATAAAATGCGCGCGCTGTTGGATGCCTTCCCCAGCGGGCGTGTGATCCTGCTGTTGGATAACTTTGAAACCCTGATCGACCCCGAAAGCCTGAGCCTGCGTGACAGCGAATTGAGCGAGGCGCTGAACGCCCTGCTCGGCGGACAGCACCATGCCGTGAAAGCGGTCATCACCACCCGCATCGCGCCGCGTGACCTGGCGATCAGCGAGCCAGGCAGGCAGCATCACCTGAGTTTGGATGAAGGACTCGAATCGCCTTACGCGGAAAACGTCCTGCGTGAAATGGACGCGGACGGACGCGTGGGACTCAAGTCCGCGCCTGATGCGTTGCTGAATAAAGCCCGCGAAAAGACACGCGGCTACCCGCGCGCGTTGGAAGCGTTGTATGCCATCCTGTCGGTTGACCGTTACACCACGCTCGAAGAACTGCTCGAGATCAGCCTGCCCGATGAAGTGGTGCAGAAACTGGTGGGCGAAGCCTTCAACCGCCTTGACCCGAGCGCGCAAAAAGTGATGCAGGCGCTGGCTGTCTATAACCGACCCGTCAGCCCCGCCGCGATTGATTACCTGTTGCAGCCGCATTTGCCAAGCATTGACAGCGCGCTGGTGCTGAATCGTTTGGTGTATATGCACTTCGCCCGCCGCGAGGCTGGACGATATTATTTACATCCTGCGGACAAGGAATATGCTTTCAGCATTATTCCTGAAAAAGATTTAACCACGAAGGACACAAAGGTCACAAAGGAAAACCAAGAAGAATAATCTCCAACTTCAAATGCCTTTCTCTCTTTACCCAACACGACCTGCTCAACCGCGCCGCGGATTACTTCGCGCAAGCCCGCAAGCCGCGCGCGGAATGGAAAAAACTGGATGACCTCGCCGCGCAACTGGCGGAATTTGAATTGCGCTGTGAAGCTGGCGATTATGATACTGCCGCAAGTGTGTTGACCGACATTGATTTTGATTACCTGCTCCTGTGGGGACATTATCGATCATTGATGATTGACATTACGAATAAAGAAAGTGCAAACAGGCAACATTGAATTAGTCTTAGCTTTAAAAATAGAATTTCGGTTGGAATTCCGGACAGTTGGAATCGCTTATTGAGAATTCAAGAAGCCAAATCTATTGAGCAGGCTACGCAAGTGCCAAAGAAGCAAGCAAACGAAATCATGAAGGAGGTGCCTCGTAACCTTGGATGCTATGCGTTGGTGACGATCAAAGCATTGAGTTTGGAGCAAGCATTGGTTATTGCTCGTGAAATAGGCATCGAAATGGCGAAGGGACTCTCTCTTGGCAATCTGGGAAATCGTTATTCGAACTTGGCGAAAAAGCGGAACCATTGAATTCTACGAACAGGCATTGGTCATTGCCACCGCGAGAAACCTAAATACCGCAGAAGAAGGAATTGGTCGATTGAGCTAAATAGTTGCTTAAACGCCTAAGGCCCGAATTATTGGAACAGGAAGGCAATCAAGATCGTGACCGGAAGACCAGTATGCAAAAGTCTTGCAAAATGCAGAAGTGGACTTAAGAAGAAATGAGTATCAAGAAGCCAAAGAAATTTACAAGCAATTCAAATTGCTGATGAAATTTTGCATTTCACATTGTAGGTGGTTGGTTTGGCAGGGCTTATCTTTTCCAAAATGATTTGGTCAATGCCCGCGCCACCATCGAAGCCGCGCTTCAATATGATGTGCCACAAAACAATCACAATGCAACCGCCCTGCACGGAATCATCGCTTTGCGGCAAGGGGAAAGGGAAACCGCGCAAGAGGCTTTTGCCAAGTCCATTGGGCAGGCGGATGAGATCCTGTCCAAGACGGCGGAGTATTATTCCGCGCTGGATGCGAAGGGGTTGGCGTTGTGTGGGATTGCCATTGTAGGGGCGACCCAATGGGTCGCCCCTACGGACGATGCGATTCAAACCTTCCGCGCGGCACGGAAGATTGCGCCACATGCGGGGGTGGTCAAGTCCGTGCTGAGGTTGTTTGATGAGTTGGTCAAGTGTGATGAGGATAATATTCTGAAAGATGTCCGCGCTGCGGTGGAAGGAAGGGATGTGTAACTGCGGAGGGCTGTGACCCCCATCCCGACCTTCCCCCATTCAAAACCATGAATGGGGGAAGGTGAACATACTGTATTTATGAACACTTTAATTTTCTCCCATCACTCGGTTTTTCCTCCCCCAATTGTGCACTTCAATTGGGGGAGATGCCCGCGAGGGCAGAGGGGGTCAAAGCCCAATGCATAAACGCACCACACCAAAAATCTTCGCGCGCGCAAAAAGACTTCACCGCGAAATGACCGAACCAGAGAGTAAACTCTGGGCACACCTGCGAGCACACAGAATGGGTGATGTCCATTTTAGAAACCAGCATGCCATTGGCAACTACATCGTTGACTTCTGTGCACCCCGAAAGAAACTCATCATCGAATTGGATGGAAGTCAGCACCTTGAACAAAAAGAATACGATGAAGAAAGAAGTGTTTTCCTGAAATCAAAAGGCTATCGAATTCTCCGCTTTTGGAATCATGAAGTAATGAACAACACAGATTCAGTCCTAACCGTGATTTGGGATTCATTGAAAGAACAAAACGAAACATAAACATGACATCATCCATCACCCCGTTCTTCTCCCCCAAAGGCGTCGTCGTCATCGGCGCATCCACATCACCAGAAAAATTGGGATATGGCGTGGCGCGCAATTTGATTCAAAGCGGATATCGCGGCGCGATCCATTTTGTGAGTCAGAAAAGCGGCGCGTTATTTGACCGTCCGCTGTATACGAATCTCGATGATGTTCCCGACCCCGTGGACCTTGCGATTCTCATCGTCCCAACCCAGTCCACGCCGCAGACGATCGAAGATTGCGCCAAACGCGGAATCAAAGCCGCCATCATTGTTTCATCGGGTTTTCGTGAAGTCGGCGCAGAAGGTGCCGCGCTCGAAGCGCAATGCGTGGAACTCGCCCGCAAACACGGCGTTCGTTTGCTCGGCCCCAACTGCATCGGCACCCTCGATACCCATCTTCCGCTCGACACAACTTTTCTCCAGCCGCCCATGCCTGCACAGGGCGGCATTGCTTTTGTCTCGCACTCGGGCGCGTTTTGCGCCGCCATTATTGATTGGGCGCGCGAACAGGGCTTCGGCTTTTCGCAGATCGTCAGCCTCGGCAATCAGGCCGATGTCAACGAGACCGATGTGCTGCCCGAAGTCGCAAAAGATGAGCACACCAAAGTCATCGCGTTGTACATGGAAAGCGTTTCAGACGGCGTGAAATTCGTGCAAGCCGCAAGCGAGGTCACCAAACACAAACCCGTCATCGCGTTGAAGGTCGGCCGCTTCGAAGCGGGACAAAAAGCCGCGGCCTCTCACACGGGCGCACTGGCTGGCTCCGAAGCCGCCTTCGATGCCGCCTTTGCCAAAGCAGGCATCCTCCGCGCCGATACCGCCGAGCAAATGTTCGACTGGGCGCGGGCCTTGGAAAATTGTCCATTGCCGCGCGGGAAGCGCATGGCGATCTTGACCAATGCAGGCGGACCCGGCGTCATCGCCGCCGATTCACTCGAAACGAACGGCCTGCTCCTGTCTCAATTGACAGAGTCCACGCTGAAGGCTTTGACGAACTACCTGCCCCCCTCTGCCAGTGTCCACAACCCTGTAGATATGCTCGCCTCCGCCTCTCCCGATGCCTACGCCACCTGCCTGAATCTTCTCCTGCAAGATGAAAACGTAGATGGCGTGCTCGTCATCCTGCCTCCGCCGCCAATGTACAAAACCGAAGAAGTGGCAAAAGCAATGATTGAGGTAATCAGTAAATTTGAAAAACCCGTTGTGATCGCGTTGATGGGCTCCACCCTGGTTGAAGAAGCCAGAAAAACATTTCAACGTGCAAACATTCCAACGTATCCTTTTCCAGAAAGAGCCGCTTCGGCATTGGGGGCGCTTGCCAGGCGGGCAAAACATCTCACCACAGAGCACGCGGAGAGCACAGAGACTCAAAAAAGAATCTCCGTGGCATCTTTGGCAGATCTTGACGAACTGCTCACCGCATACGGAATCCAAACCATTCCCATCAAACTCGCGCGTGACGAAAACGAAGTCACCGCCATTGCAGATGAACTCGGCTATCCGCTCGTGATGAAGATCGCCTCGCCCGATATTTTGCACAAATCCGATGTGGGCGGTGTGCTGCTCAACCTCACAGATGCCCAAACGCTTTTAAGTGCCTACACGCAAATGACAGAGCGAATTAAATCCGCCATGCCAGCGGCGCAGATTGACGGAGTCCATTTGCAACGGCAGGTTCCCGAGGGGCAGGAAGTCATCATTGGCATGGTGCGCGATCCGCTGTTTGGGCCGTTGATGATGTTCGGCTCAGGCGGCATCGAGGTGGAAGGTCTCAAAGATGTGGCGTTTGCTTTAGCACCGCTGAATCAGGCCGAGGCGCGGAGCATGATCCGCAAAACCTGGGCAGGTAGAAAGCTGAAAGGCTTTCGCAGCATTCCAGCCGTTGACGAAGAGTCTGCCATCGATGTCCTCATCAAACTTTCGCATCTCGCGATGGATCATGAAACCGTGGACGAGATCGAGATCAACCCGTTGCGCGTGCTGGCCAAAGGCGCGGTGGCTGTGGATGTTCGAGTAAAATTGCGCGCATGATCCAACTCTCCAATCTCACGTATTACCCCATCAAAGCCTGCCGCGGATTCGATGTTGCCGAATCGCAGGTTGAGCGCATGGGGCTTGCCAACGACCGCCGCATGATGGTGGTCACACCTGCGGGTGAATTTCTCACCCAGCGCGAGTATCCGCGCCTGGCGCTGGTGACGCCCGCTGTAAAAAACGGCATGGTCACGCTCTCTGCGCCGAATTTTGATTCGCTGCAATTTGGAATTCAAAGCACAGGCACGCCGACCTCCGTCAACATCTGGAAAAGCAAAGACGTGAGCGCCATCGATCAGGGCGACGAATCTGCGCAGTGGCTTTCAGACTGGCTCGGTGTTTCGGTGCGGCTCGCGCATGTGGCGGATGGTTTCAAAAGAAAACTAAATCCAGCCTATGCCATCAACGCCGATGACCACACTGGATTTGCCGACGGCTACCCGATCCTGATCATCTCTGAAGAATCGCTTCTGGACTTAAACTCGCGGCTTGACTCAGCAGTCCCGATGAATCGCTTCCGCCCGAACATTGTGGTCAAAGGCTGTGACCCGTTCGCAGAAGAGACCTGGAAGCGCATCCGCATCGGCGGCGTGGAGATGGCGCTCGTGAAGCCCTGTGCCCGCTGTATGGTGACGACCATCGACAAAGACACCCTCGCCAAAAGCAAGGAACCGCTCAAGACCTTAAGCACCTACCGCAAGCAGGAACTGGGCGTCATCTTCGGCATGAATATCATCCCGTTGAATGAAGGCGTGGTTAGGGTTGGCATGAGCGTGGAAGTTTTGGAATAGCATGCAAGAGTGCACCGAATGAATGGAAACATGGAAAAAACTTTTATCGATATTCTCGGCTGGGCTGGGACAATTTTATATCTCATCGCCTACGGATTGATCTCCGCCAAAAAGGTGGAGGGCGATTCGTGGTGGTATCAGGGCTTGAATATCATCGCGGGCACGTTCCTGATCATCAACACGTTTTATTTGCGTGCCTACCCATCGGCAGGCTTGAACATTGCCTGGGTCGGAATCGCTTTTGTGACTTTAGGCCGCAAGGTATGGATGAATGCTTCGCATGACTAGCATTTCACGCAGAGACTTTTTGAAGCTCGGCGGCGCGGCTTTGCTCGGCGTCTCAGCAAGCAAGTTCATCCCTGCGCAGGAGGATGAACCCAATTTCACCGCGCCGCTCGTCTGGAACGGCAGCCGCAGGTTCAAACGCATGGCATTCACTTATGACGATTGCTATTTGCTGAACAAAATGCAGGACCTTGAAGAATTGCTGAATGAATTCCCCGATTTCAAGGTGACGTTCTTTCCCGTCGGGTCGAAACTGCTCAATTTGGAAGAGCAGGATGCGGGTATCTGGAAGCGCCTCGTCGAAAAGGGACACGAGATCGGCTATCACACCTTCGACCATGTCAACCTCGGCGTCATGTCACCTGCCACCGCGTTGATGGATTACGACAAATGGCACGCAGCATTGAATCAGGTGCTTGGCATGGAATACACGGTGCGCTTCGTGCGCCCGCCTTATGACATCATCAGCTACACCATGGATGTGCTCTGTCAGGAGCGCGGACTGGTGGCGGCGATGTTCTCCATCGGCGGCGGCGGTGAGCCCGATATCGTCACCCGCGCGATTCAAAAAGGCAAAGGCGGCGACATTGTGCAAATGCACATCCGCACACAGGATTACACATCCAGCGTGCAGGTGTTTCCGTGGTTGAAAGAAAACAACTGGGAATTGGTAACGATGAGCAAACTCTACGACGATTACTTGCGCGAGCAGATCAACCCCGAAGGCTGTGAACTGGATGCAGGCAGTTCGTTGACGAGGGTGTGTGTGGAATAATATAGAGAGTAGAGAATAGTCAGAAGTAAAAAAGAGGCAGCCGCCTTCCATGGCGACTGCCTTTATTATTTCTCTACTCTTTATTCTCGAATAACGTCTTGAGAATATTTATCCGCAAACAGCGCGGGCTGGCCGCCTGTGTGCCAGAACAGGATGGTTTCATCCTTTTTGAAAAATCCCTTGCGAATCAGATCGATCATTCCAGCGGCGGCGCGGCCTGTGTAGACGGGGTCCAGCAGCAGGCCTTCGGTGCTGGCAAATAATTTAATCGCCTCGCGCTCCCCTTCTCCGAAAACACCATAGCCTGCCTGACAATAATTTTCATTTACCAGAACATCGTCACTCGTAAACTGAATCTGTTCGCTGAGTTTTTCACTTGCCTGCGTAGCCAACTCAGAGACATGTGCCTTGATCTGCGCCTCAGGCTCGTCAATGCTGATTCCCAGCACCATCCCTTTGAAGCCAAACACACGCTGTCCCAGCACAAGCCCAGCATGCGTTCCGCCCGAGGACGTGCCGAACACGATCCAATCCACTTTCCTGTTCTGGTTCATGAATTCTTCCATCGCGAAGGTATAGCCCATTGCGCCCGTGGGGCTTGATCCACCGTAAGGCACGAGATATGGCCGCTTCCCAGCGGCAACGGCTTTGTCAAAGGTCTCCTGCAAAATACGGTCGCGGTCTTTGCGGTCTTCCACGGTGACGATCTCCGCGCCGAAGAGTTGGTCAAGCAGAAAATTCGCGGAAGCTTGTTTCGGTTTTTCGCCTGTCAACACCAGCGTGCAGTCAAAACCAAAACGGGCGGCGGCAGCCACGGTCTGTCGGCAATGATTCGATTGGATCGCGCCCGCAGAGATCAGCATCGTTGCGCCCTGCTCCTGCGCCTCCGCAACTAGGAATTCCAGCTTGCGGGTCTTGTTCCCGCCAAAAGCCAGCCCCGTTTGGTCATCGCGCTTGACGAGGATGCGCGGACCACCGAGCGCCTGCGTCAAACGCGGAAGGTCTTCGATCGGTGTGGGGAGATGGGCAAAATTCAATCGGGGAATGGTTTTCATTGGACTCCTTTAGGCATCCACAAATTGTTTCCACTCAAGTTCGGGATGACTGCCGAAGTTGATCAGCACACCAACTTTGTAGCCAGAAGTTTTCAGATAGTGAAGCATCTGGGATTCTTCCTTGTCGGTCAATTTATCCAGAACCTTGAATTCGACAACGATTTTGTCAAAGCAGATCATATCTGCGACGTATTTCTTTTTCAGGCGATGCTGTTTGTATTGAACCTGCAGGTTTTGCTGCGGAACAAAGGGAACGTCCATGAAGTCAGCCTCGATCTCCATCGCCTCCTGATAAGCTGCTTCCAAAAACCCTGAACCCAACACGCGGTGTACTTCCGTCGCCACTTTTATGATCGCAAGCACTTCTTCGGTGTAATCCGTCTCAGTCATTATGCCTCCAAACAATTAGCAATTCGCAGATTCTATTCCAGTCCCTGCTTCGTTTTCTCTTTTCCTCTGGAACGCATCACATCCAGCACACGCGGCATGATATCTGCATAGAGTTTGTACCAAAGTTTGTTCGGAGCAAAGTCATACGCGCCGAGCGTCCGCACCACTTCACCGCCGAGGCCTTCCTTGAAGCGATACACGCCCCACATCGAATCGCTCTCGTCAAACACCTCGGGCGCGCCCCACAAGTCATACAGAGAACAACCCGCCGCCTTCGCGCGCTTCATGGCCTCCCATTGTAAAAGATAGGTCGGCATTTTCTCGCGGTGCAAATTGCGCGACATGCCATACACATAATACGCCCGCCCCGCGAACATAAACAGGAAGATCGCCGCAACAGGAACACCGTCAACTTCGGCAACGAGCGGGATGGCAAAAGGCTGCGTGCCCTGCGCTGCAGACGAATGATTCTCCATGAACAATTTCCAAACCGTCAGATAATAATTTTCATCGCGGATCACAAATCCATCGCGCACACTCGTCTCGGCGTACATGCGATACAGCATCCCCAACTCATCCAGCTTGCCAGCCCGCACCGTGACGCCCTTCTTCTCTGCGAGGCGCACATTGTAGCGAGTCTTCGGCTTCATACGCATGAGCATTTCATCTTCCGATGCGGATAGATCGATCAAGACCGTATTTTGGAATTGGATCTGCTCCGACGAAATTCCCCACCCTCTGCGCGTCAATTCGGACATAACGGTCTGGCCGCCGTTATCGAGAACATCCCCTTCGCTGTGAGGGACTCCGCGCCCGAGGACAACATCAGGGTCAATTTTCAGGAAGATCGCGCCTTGTTTCTTCGCAAAGGATTGCAAGTCGTTCAACACACGAGTACGCAGAGGCACATTATCCCAATCCATGAGCGGACCTTTCGGCGCGTACAGCACAGACAGCCGCGCAGCAAATCCGCGGTTGAGGACGGTGCGTTTGAGAATAAGGCAGGCGGCTACAACTGGTGAGTGGAAAGTGGAAAGTGCTTGCGGATCGCTTTCCACTTTCCACTTTCCATCCTCTGTCCAAACAGCGTAGATCGGCACCCACCCATATTTCGCCTTCACCTGCCCCCATTCATAGGTTTGGAGGAAGTGCGGGTTGGGAAGAGTGGAAATGATCTGATTCCAAAAATTACTATTCACTACTCTCTATTTCCTATGTACTTCACATATGCCCAATACAACAGCGGATTGTACACTCTGTCCACGGCTTGGGCGGCGCGTTTGAGTTGACCACCAAATCCGCGCTTGAAACGGTAGACACCCCACAACCCATCGTGACGGGTTTCGAAATTGGCTTCGAGGGTTTCCTCGTTTTCGTCAGGGACGCCCCACAAATCATATTCGTCACAGCCGCGCGCTTTCGCCCAGCGGATGGCTTCCCACTGCAAAAGATAAGTGGGCATGCGGTTGCGCTCCTGATCGTTCGAGGCGCCATACACATACCAGGCACGTTTCGCATTGGAGAAAACCATCAGGGAAGCCAGCGGTTTGCCTTCGAATTCCGCGACGAGCAATTCGCAGGTTCCTTTTTGATGGAACAACTCATAGGCACGTTGATAATATTCCTTTGAATGCACGCCAAAGTTATCGCGCCCGCCTGTGACGGTCATCATTTCGTGGAAGGCGGGAATATCGTCCCATGCGCGGACGGTGATGCCCTTTTTCTCGGCAAGGCGGATGTTGTAACGGCATTTGGGTTTCATGCGTGCGAGAATGGTTTCTTCACTATCTTTAATGTCAATAGTGATCGTGCGCGGGGGTTGGATGTTGTGGGGGGAAAGTTTGAAAGCTTGAAGGTTGGAAGGTTGGAAAGTTTCTTCCCATGTATCGGGTTCGATTTTCAGGAAGATGGCGTGATTCTTTTTGCAGATCGAATCTACTTCACGCCAAAACGATTCACTTGTCAACCATCAACCGTCCACTATCAACTGGTTTCGGCATGTAGCCGAGAGTCAACCCCAGAGGCAGGCGGCGGAAGAGGATCTGGGCACCCGTTTCACGGTCAAGAAGGAGGCGGACGGGTTTCCATCCAAAATCATTTTTGAGTTCACCCCATTCGCCCATCTGCAATAGATGCGCGTCTGGATGTTCGGCTATGAATTGATTCCAAGCGGAGAGGGTGACTTCGGGCATATCAGACTTCGAGGTAGTCGTGCGGGGCGTTGAAAATGGTGGAGCCGGGGATCAGTTGATCGAGAAGTTTGGCGATGGATTGCGCGTCAGCAGAGAGGCTGAGGGTGGATAACTGCTCGATGGCCTGAGTCAGGTCAAGGTTAAGAGAGGATGCGGCGTCTTGGTCGAGTCGAAAAATATCGGGGTGCGAAGTCTGAATGAGAGAGGTGCCTTCATCCCAAAGTTCTTCGGTAAGTTTTTCGCCGGGGCGGATGCCCGTGAAGGCGATCTCGATATCTTTTTGCGGTTCGAGTCCCGAAAGTTTGATCAGGTCTTCGGCGAGATCGAGAATGCGGACGGGTTCACCCATATTGAGGACGAAGACTTCGCCGCCGTTGTTCATGGATGAAGCCTGCAAAACGAGATATACGGCTTCGGGGATGGTCATGAAAAAACGGAACATGTCAGGATGCGTAATGGTGATGGGGCCGCCATTGGCGATCTGATTTTTGAAAATGGGAATGATGCTGCCGCGACTGCCCAGCACATTGCCAAAGCGGACCACGGTGAAGGCGCGTTTGTTCTCTTTGGTACCGTCTGCACGGGCAGGCTTGTGCGCGGCGTCGAGGACGATGGCCTCAGCAAGGCGTTTGGTTGCGCCATAAATGCTGGAGGGATGCACGGCTTTATCGGTGGAGATCAACACGAACCGCTCGACGTTGTGATCGAGCGCAGCTTGAACAACATTGCGTGTGCCAAGCACATTGTTGGTGATTGCCTCAACAGGATTGGCTTCCATCAATGGGACATGCTTGTGTGCGGCGGCGTGAAAAACAACCTGCGGATGGTGCTGTGCAAAAACAGAATCAAGCCGCTGTTCGTTACGGATATCGGCAATGATGGGAATCAATTTCAGCGCGGAATAATCGTTTTGCAATTCGAGCAAGATCTCGAAGATGCTGTTTTCGCCATGACCGAGCAGAATCAGCTGTGAAGGGTTACGGCGCGCGATCTGGCGGCACAACTCGCGGCCAATGGAACCGCCCGCGCCAGTGACCAGCACGCACTTGCCTTCGAGCGCCTGCCCCACTTGTTCATCATTCACGCGGACATGGTCGCGGCGGAGGAGATCGGTGATATCCACTTCGCGCAGGCGATTAACGCTGACCTTGCCGCCGAGCAATTCGTAAATACCGGGCATGGTGCGCGAAAGGATTCCTTTTTTGCGGCAGGCGTCATTAACTGCGCGGATGATCTTGCCAGGCGCGGACGGAATGGCGATGATGACTTCGTCGATACGTTGATTTTCGAGGACTTCAGGAAGTTTGCTGACCTTTCCGATCACAGACACACCGTAGATCTGGTGATTCTGTTTGGCGGGGTCGTCATCCAAAAAGCCGACAGGGAAAAGATTCAACTGGGACGATTTTTGCAATTCACGCACAACCAGCGCGCCTGCGTCGCCTGCGCCGATGATGAGTGCGCGCCTGTTCTCACGAAGCGCGGCGCGCGAAGCCGACGATTGCTCGGCGAGGATTCGCAAAGCAAACCGCGAGCCGCCGATGAGAACGAGCGAGAAGAGCCAATCAATGCCGAGAGCGGAACGAGGCATGCCAGGCTGGATGAAGCCGATGCTGCTGAACAAAAGCATGACTCCCGAAGTGAGCACTGACGCGGCAGTCACAGCTACGGTGATGAGTCGCAGCTCGCTGGTGCTGGCATAAACCCACAATCGACGATAGAGGCCGAAGGAAAAATAAACTGGGACTTTGACCAGCAGAGCCACCACGCACATCAACAACGCAGCGGGAAAATAAAAAGGCAACTCGCTCACATCCAGACGCAACGCAAAACTGCCCAGCACCGAAACGATGATGAGGGCAAGGTCGCCAATTAAGACGAAGCGGTTGCGAATATGAGGACGGGAAGACATGGGGAAAAGGATGAGGGATGAAGGGCGAGAAGTAAAAGGTGAGAAGCTGACTACACTTTGCCTTTTACTTTTTACCTATTACTCTATTTCTCTACGCCCCGCGCATTTCTTCCACGGCTTCATAAAGCCCATCCGCCAGTGTGACTTGTGGTTTGAAACCGAGAGTTTCCATGATCTTCTTCGGGGTACCGATGGAGCGGTAAATGTCGCCAGCGCGAGGCTCAGCATGGACATGTTTAGGCGCATTCGGGAAGAGTTCGTAGAGAATATCAAGCAGGTCGAGCAGGCGGGTTTCCACACCGGTACAGACGTTGAAGATCTGTCCAGGTGCGGCTGGATGCTGGGATGCGAGCAGGTTGGCCTGCACTACATCGCGCACGTTGACCAGGTCACGGCTTTGGCCGCCATCACCATAGATGGTGATGGGTTTGTTATCCAACATGCGGCGGATAAAGATCGGAACGGCGGCGGCATACATGGAATCAGGTCGCTGGCGCGGACCGTAGACATTGAAATAGCGGAGTGCAGCCACTTCAAAGCCAAAATAATCGGTAAATAATTGCGCGTACTTTTCATCTACGCGCTTGGAAGTGGCGTAAGGTGAAAGCTGTTTTAAAGGAGTATCTTCCACAAGCGGCATGGCGGTCGAATCGCCGTACACAGCCGCACTGGATGCGATCACGGCACGTTTGACGCCCGCCTTGCGTGCCGCTTCAAAAAGGATGGAAGTGCCGGTCACGTTCACATCGAAACATTCCTGTGGTTTTTCCATTGACTCAGGAACAGAAACGAAGGCCGCCTCGTGAAAAATGATATCCATGCCGCGCACGGCTTCCGCCACTTGGGAAGCATCACGCAGATCACCTTCGATGATCTCGACGTCGAGACCCTTCAAATTATCACGTTTACCTGAGGAGAAGTTATCCAATACGCGGACTTTATCTCCCTGCTTTAGCAGAGCCTGTACAATGTGAGAGCCGATAAAACCTGCGCCGCCTGTTACCAAATAATTCATTTTTACCTTCCTGTTCTTCTTAATACGGTTCCGATGGTCCGCAACACGATGTTGAAATCCATGTTCAGTGTGCGGTGCTTGATGTAATACAAATCATATTCGAGCTTGACCACAGTCTCTTTTACGCTGGCCACGTAGCCATAATTGATCTGTGCCCAGCCAGTGAGCCCTGGTTTTACCAGCAAACGCGCGCGGTAAAAGGGGATCTGCTTTTGGAATTGCGCCACCAACTCGGGGCGTTCTGCACGCGGACCGACGAGACTCATTTCACCCGTCAACACGCTCAGGAATTGTGGCATTTCATCGAGGCGGGTACGGCGCAAAAAATTACCCACACGGGTTACGCGTGGATCATTAACAGTTGCAGGCCGTGCCTCGCCATCCGCTTCGGCGTCTTGCATCATGGAGCGGAATTTATAAATCCTGAATAATCTACCACCCTTGCCAAGTCTTTCCTGTGAATAGAAAATGGGAAATCCGCTTTCCACGACAATGGCAATTGCCGTGAATGGAAAAATAATCGCAAAGATCAACAATCCCAGCAGTCCGCCAAAAATATCCATCAGGCGCTTGAACAATTCGTACACCCCGCTCACGCGGACCTGATCCACGAACGAGCGGATGACCCAATCTGATTCAAGATGTTCGACGGGCACACGCTGGGTCATCTCTTCATACATGATGGGCATGCGTGTCACTTCCACACCCTGTTCCTGCGCATCCAAAATGGTTTGAAACGTCTCCCCTTTGATCTCGCCGTTGATGGCGACCACAATATCTGAAATACGATGGGTTTCTATCATTTCGAGCAGTTTCTGGCTGCTCCCCAGCACCGCAAAGCCATGATAGGACTTGGCTTGCTTGCGCAGGTCATCGTCAATGTAGCCAATCAAAATGAACGGCGGCGGGCTGAACTTGCGGTAAATATCTGCCAGTGAATGCCCCGCCTTGCCGGCACCCACGATGAGCACACGGCGCATCAACCCTGATGAGGTGTAGAGTCGTATATAGATGGCGCGCCAGGCCAGGGTTAGGATGGATGCGAAAATGAGGAATGCACCCACGCCGATACGCGGAAGCGACTCAGGGTCTTGATTAAATGTAAAAAGCAGTGAGTATCCCAACAGCCCGACGATCGGCGCAACAGCAATTCCACGCAGGGTTTTTCTCCAGCTTGCGGCGGTATGCGTCTCATACGAATCCACCATCAGCAAAAGCCAGACAAGCGGAAGGAGATAAAACCAAACGGGGATCTTCAGCTCGATAATGGTCGCAGCCAGACGCTCAGCTCGGGATTCGGAAAATCCACGCTCGACCAACCGCGCGACCTCGCGCACAAGCGAAAATTGATACCAGGTGAACAAAGCCGCAAACATCGCACCGACAGATGCGACAAGATCTCCCGCCAACAGAATCGTACGCTGTTCGCTGGGTCTTAATCGAAGGGGGGGTCTAATAATATCAGCCATGATTACGAGCCGAAGCGGGACTTGAAATAAAACTCCACAAAAAACCTGCACCCCATGAAAGGTGCATGGTCGTTATGGCAAGCGGCAGACCGAAAAACAGAAAACCATTTCGTTTTTCAACTGCCAGTTTCAAACCAGCCAGGCCAAGGACAAAAAAATAGATCGCCAATTGGGCGGCAAGGGCATAACGCGCAAGCCCAAAAAACAAGGATAACACAATAAAAACGATCACGGACAATACAAACAACGGTGGAAGCGCCTGTCTCCAGCGCAATGTATGCGGATAACGCTTGAGCATTTTCAACTTCCAAAAACCGTAACGCCAGTATTGCGCCGCAAGCCTGCCGAGCGTGCTTCTCGAAAAATACACTGAACGGATCGTAGGGTCAAGCCAGACTGTCCCGCCCGATTCGCGCACGCGTGTGTTGAATTCGTAATCTTCATTCGCCAGCAGGGTTTCATCAAAAGCACCGATCTTCTCGATCAGCGTGCGGCGAAACGAACCAAATGGCACCGTATCCACCGCGCCCGCTTTCGCATTGAGCCGATACATTGCATCGCCCACACCCAGCGGATGCGCCGCCGCAAACGAGATTGACTTCGCGATCAGGGTATCCGCGCCCGGGCGAATCTCCCACACGCCGCCGATATTCTCTCCTTTTCCCGCTTCATGCGCAGCCACACACCGCTCCACATATTCGGGGATCGGCATGGAATGTGCATCAAGGCGGACGAAAACATCGCCTCGCCCCTGACGAATGGCCTGATTCAGCGCCGAAGGAATTGCCTTCACCGTATTATCCACCACCCGTATCTCCAGATCAGCGTGTTCCTTTTGAAACGACTCGATCACGGACCGTGTGTTATCGGTGGACATTCCATCTGAAATGATCAGTTCCATCTGCGCGCGCGGATAGGTCTGCGCGAGGACGGCATCAAGTAAATGACGAATGGTGGATTCTTCGTTATAGCAGGGGACAATGATCGAGACAAAGGGTGGCATTTTAAGGAGTAGATCCCAAATGAGCGTTTATTTTTTGCCCAGCGGCAGGAACACCTCAAAGGTGGCACCCTCCCCCTGCCTACTGCGGACGCTTATTCTACCACCATGCGCCTGTACGATCTCACTTGCGATTGCCAGCCCCAGCCCCGCGCCATGCTTCTCTCCGCCCTTGCGGGCAGGGTCCGCTTGATAGAAACGCTCGAAAATATGTTTCTGCACTTCAGCAGAGATACCCATACCCGTGTCTGAGACCGCGACTCGCATTTCTCCATTTACAACAGATACGTGCAGCAAAATCGAACCGCCTTGCGGTGTGAACTTGAGTGCATTATCCACCAGATTGGTGAAGACTTGCGCGAGTCGGTCGCCATCGGCAGTGACAGCAGGCAGGTTCTCAGCGCCTTCCACCTTAATCTGTACGCCTGTCCGCTGCAATTGCGGAGAAAATTTTTCTGCAACCGCATTCAGCAGAGCAGTCATTTTCACGGGAGACATCGTAATATCCGCCGTGCCCGAATCGAGCCGCGCCAGATCGAGCAGGTCCAGCACCATGCGATGCATGCGCCCCGATTCATCATAGATCACCTGCGCAGCCTTCTGGCGAGCTTCATCTGAATCCGCTGTACCATCCAGGATCGCCTGCGCAAATCCCTGAATGGATGTGAGCGGCGTCTTCAATTCATGGGAGACATTGGCGACAAAATCACGCTGCGACCTTTGACTCGCCTGTGTGCGCATCATCATCGCATTGAACGCCCGCGTCAATTCCTGGACCTCGTGCGGGCCGCGGATATCGACAGGCTTCACATCCGCTGACGGCATTTCACGTGCCGTGGTCACCACCCGCTGCAATGGGTCGGCGATCCAACGCGCAAAGAAGAAAGCCACCACCAACGACAGGAGTAACGCGAATAGTCCGCTTCGCAGAATGAGCGGGAGAAAATCATCGGTGAACACATTTGAAATGGAAAATTTCGGACGTGGGGAAGCAACGAGCAGATACGTTTTATCAGGAAGAAGTTCGATCGAATACAGCCAGGCCTTGCCGTTCGCGTCGCGGATCAACGGCACATCGCGGGCAAACACTCTCTTTTCAGGAAACGGCAATGCGGCTTCTTTACCTGAGTATGTATCCAGGGTCGTTTGCTTATCCTGTGAATACAGGATCACCCGCACATCGAAAATTAACGATGCTTTTTGCGCTGAAATGGAAATGGGCTGGGAATTCGATGTCCGTGAATTTTCCAGTACAACACCCTGCACGGCACGCAGCCGCTCCAGGGTCTGGCGATATAACAATGGATTGGTAATAAGGTATGAAAACAGAATTATCGCCACGACACCCAATGCCGTGACGATAAGAAGTGCATAGCTCAACCAAAGACGGGAACGCAGCGAGGAAAACATGGATGGTTACGTGACCAGCTTGTATCCAACACCTGTGACCGTTTCTATTTTCACAGTGGAGCCTTCCAGCTTTTTTCGAAGATGCGCAATGTGAACATCCACTGTGCGGGTCTGGCCGTAGAAATCGAATCCCCACGCAAGTTGAAGCAATTGCTCGCGGGTGAAGACACGGCCGGGCTGCTCTGCCAAAGTAAGCAAAAGGTCAAATTCCTGCGTACGCAGATCGAGGGTCTGTGAGGCGACGGAAACTTCACGGGAGGCAGGATCAATGGTCAGGTCGCCGCGATGAAGCGGTTTTCCATCCGCTTGTTTTTTGCCATCGCTCCTGCGCAGGATCGCTTTGACACGCGCGATCAATTCACGCGGATTAAATGGTTTGGTGAGGTAATCATCCGCACCGAGTTCGAGGCCGAGAATTTTATCGATATCTTCATCCCGCGCGGTGAGCATGATGATGGGCGTCTGGTCGCCTTTTATGCGCAAGGAGCGACAGACTTCAAAACCGTCCAGCTTGGGCAGCATCACATCCAACACGATCAATGCGGGACGATACTTTGTAACTGCCTCGAGCGCGGCTTCACCGTCCCCAACCTCCTGTACACGAAAACCATCCCGCTCGAAATACATGCGCGAGAGTTGAATAATGGATGGTTCGTCGTCAACAAGCAGGATGAGTTCGGAGGACATGTTACATCGCGATCACAACAGCTTCAACTTCGACCAGGCCGCCCTTGGGCAAACCCGCCACTGCCACGGTACTGCGCGCAGGCGGATTCTCGCCGAAGTATTCCGCATAAATGGAATTCATCTTCGGGAAATCGGCCATGTCTTTCAAAAAGACCGTGGTCTTGACCACATTATCCATGCTGGAGCCAGCGGCTTCAATGACATTGCGCAAATTATTTAGAGCCTGACGCGTCTGCTCTTCCACCGCGCCTGCAACCAACTCCCCTGTGGTTGGGTCGAGACCGATCTGCCCGGCAGTGAAGATAAACGATTCTGTACGAATGGCCTGTGAGTATGGACCAATCGCCTTTGGAGCCTTTTCTGTGTGGATAACTTTCTTTCTCATAAATAACCTCTTTGTGAAAATTTCATTTCGCATTATCAGCGAATGATCGAACCCGATGATTTTAATACAGAATTGGCTTTACAGGCTGATCTATAAAAAGAGGCCATTATTTACCCTCTATAAAACAAATCAGGGTGGTGTGAGTGTGCCTCACACCACCCATCAAAGAAATCATTACGAATCGCGTTCGGTGGTGGTGCCTTCGGCGGGTTTGTTCGCTTCGCGGAAGGCTTTCATTGCCTCACGCAAAGCCTTGAACGTACCATTCATCGAAGACTTGACCTCTTGCATTTTGGTGCGCATCTCCTGCACTGTGGCTTTTGCCTTCTCAGCATCGGTCACTTTGCCATTTGCGTCGAAGCCTTGATGGGAACTGACGACCCCGTTGATGCTTTCATAGGCTGGGCGGGCGCTTTTCAGTGCGGCTTCATAGGCATCGAGTGCCGCTTGCAGGGCAGCAACATCCTTGCCGTTTGCGGCGGCCTTATCGATCCGCTCCTGCAATTTGGAGAGGTGTTCGTCGTCGTCATCAAAAGCCTTGCCCAGCCGTTCGTAGACCTGCAATTGGCGCGCCCACATCTGCTCCAGCTTTTCGTTGCTCACTTCACCCTCGGGATTCGCGCTCAAGGCAAAGGCATTTGCAAAGGGAAACGCGGCGAAAGCGAGGGCGGCGACCATTGCCACCAAAATTGTTTTCTTGAATATGTTTTTCATCGTAAGCCTCCTTTCAGGTTACAGATGAAATTCTAGGGTGAGCGGGTTATGCGTGTATGGCACGGTTGTAAAAAGATTGTAAATTCGAGAGAACGACTGAAGTCATTACTACAATTTACGGTTTTACATAGACTGTATATTCGATAATGTAATCGCCGGGTTCGAAATTGGATGTGCCGTCGTTGATCGCGGAGGTAAATACAGCAGTCGTGGAAAGGTGATGCTCACCAGCGGTCCACTCGCTGAGGGAGGTATACACGAGACGGCAGACTTTTCCGCCTGTTTCAATTTCAAAAGTGGCGAATGAATCAGCAGGTACATTCTTGCCATCCAGCACAAATTTCAGTTCGATATTCTCAAAGTTGGATGCGATCATGGCTGCATCAGCGGCACACCATGAATAGCCCCAAACAACGGGCTGCGGATCCGTCATTGAAACGGAATATGTCGCTGTGCCAGGTTGGGCAAAGGTTACAGCAGGGTCGTAGCTTTCGCGGGCAAGGTCTTCGAGAAATGGAGCGCCCGAAGAAAGCGCGGCTTCGGCTTCTGATGGCGAGGCGACCTTCGGCGCGGCACTCGGCGTGACGCCTGCTCCGAGCGGCTGCAGCACTGCGTCAATGCCTGCCTGCAGGACAATGTCTTCGATAGCCGTAGCAGTTTTCTCGTCAACGGGGATGCGCAGTGTGGGCTGAACCCCCTGCCCTTCGAGGAAGATGGTTCCATCGGGTAGAACAAAGCGTCCAGTTGGAACCGTCACGCTGAATCCATCTGGCAAATTGAAGGTGCCGCGCGCGGTCTCGGCTTCGACGCCACTGGTTGGGGTGAGGCCGACGACGATCATGCCTGGCACCTGGCTGAAACCATAGGCCTCGATCTCGCAGGCGCTGAAACAGGCAGGGCCGACAAGCAGCACCATCTTTTCAAAACGATATTGATTTTGATTGGGCAGAAATTTCTGACGCAAGCCTTCAGGTTCGAATTTACCGGTCTTGTCGCTGTAATATTCCAATTGACCTAAAAGGATTTCCTGATCGGTAAAGAAACCAGCCAGCCCAAGCGGAGCGCCGCCATTGTTGAAGCGCATATCGATCACGATGCCTGCCACGGTATTGGCTTCGAATTGTTTGAGCGCGCGTTCAAAAAGGCGGATCACGAGATTGAGGTCATCGTAATTGCTGTTGATGCGGATGTAACCGACATTTTCATTGTTGACAGGGATGATCTTGGAATCCACAGGCAGCAGCGAACTGGTATCCACACCGAAATACAGCGATGTGCGGCTAAAGCTCTGACGTTCCTCGATCGCGACCAAATTGACCAACTGCGGAATGCCATCGGCATTTGCAAACTTGACCGACGCCTCTGTGCCAGGCAGGGCACGCAGTAAATAACGCGATTTCTGATATCGGATCGCAAAATCGGATGACTGGTTGGAATAGGTCTGCGCCGCAGAAATCGCATCGCCGATCGGCTGGCCGTTGAACTCAGTCACCTCCGCGCCAACTTGAATGCCAGCCGCTTGAGCGGGTCCACCTTCCACGACGAAAATAACGATCACACGTCCATCGTCCAATTCACGAATGGCGAAACCGTACCCACCGGAGATCGCAGTTGCAAAATCCCGCTGGAAATAATCGCCGCCACTGATGCTCACATGGCCGTCATTGAATGCCCAGGTGAAATCACGCAAAGCCAGATAGAAGGCATTCGGGTCGCCATCCTTTTCAGCTTGTTCCACTCTTGGTTTCAATTCGGCGTACAAGGCATCCCAATCGGGAGCCTCACCTTCAATGTCGGCGAAGGCATATTCCTTGCGGATCGTCTCGAACATCCTGTTGAACGATTCGGTGTAGGACATGGCCGAATAATCCTTCACGGCAATATCCTGAGGTTCGTAAAGAGTCAAATCTTCAATCTGATCCTGCGAAACTGAAAAGGGGCTTTGGTCGAGATCCACGATCGAATATCCTTCGGGAATCGCACCGATGGGATCGTCGGCAGTAAAGAGCAAACCATCTTCGCCGAAGCCTGTTGGGAATTGCTGGTCGGCATCCTCGGCCCAGACCACGAGTTTTCCGCCAATGACTTCATCCTTGTTTTCGGAGTCGGTTTTCACAGAGGCAAGATAGGAAGGCCAGCCGCGGGAACGGTCATCCCCTTCTGCGAACGGGCCGCCATACACATTGGGCGAATACGCCACAGAGAAAATTTGCACGCCCGCATCCGCACTGCCATCGTTATCCACGTCATTGAATTCACCCAGCGGCCTGGCTGGCAGACTCAATTCATAAGTGCCGCCAAGGGCATCTGCATCGAAGGTCATAAATCCGAGCGTTTGTGAATCGACGGGAATTTCCCATTCGAGGTCGCGCAGGACAAATCCGTGCATGTCGATCAAAGCAACGGCATTTTCCACATAATAGGTTGTAAGCACAAAATCATTGGTCACGGTATACGTACCAGTAAGCTGATAAGGCTGGGAAGATGCTGGCAACAGTGCATCCACTGCCGTCGGCGCGGCTTTCGGAGCACAGGCTGAAAGCACGAGGCTTGCCATGATCAACATTCCAAATATTCGAAACAACGTAGACTTCATTTTTTCTCCTTTGAGGTCAGGTCCTGCAATTATAGCCTTATGGTTAAGACGTGGATTATAATTTTCAGCATGGATACTGTAACCGCCCAATTGCAAAAAGAATTCGAAAAGGCCCAGCAAGCCCGCATCAACAAAAATGAAGGACAGGCGCGAGTCTGTGCCCGCCGCGCGGCTGGCATCGCCATTCGGGATTATCTCACCCGCAAAGGGAACAAGATCCCAAGCATGAGCGCCTACGATCTGTTGAATCTGCTTAAGGATGACACGAATCTTCCCCCCGACCTGAAACTGGCCGCTGACAATTTGACAGTGCGCGTCACTGAAGAATTCACCCTCCCCGTCGATGCAGATTTGATCGCCGAAGCGCGCAAATTAAGCAACTGGTTGCTGAGCAATTAAAAAATTGGAGGCTTGAACGCCTCCAATTTTTATGTACCCAAACGAATTCTTTTCCAACTACATCTTGCGCCCAGCCAGATAATACAATGCGCGCGCAACGGTGACGAGCACGAGCATCCCCGAAACCACACCACCGAATATCAGAAACACCCTGCGCCAGTCTGTGAAGCGCAAAGTGATTTCGCTGCGGCTGGGCATGCGGATGCGCGCGCCCAAACGCTGGACAAGTTCCTTCGGAGGCGAGATCGGCCTCAAGGTCCCAGCCAGATGCGCTTCGAGGAATTGGATATCTTCTTCAGGGGTATGAGTCTGCTTACGTTTCGCCATTTGTACCTATTTAGTGGGATACAGGATCAACCCAACCGTGCCAGGCCCGAGATTTGCGGCAATGGAAATGGACAGTTCGCTGATCAATGTTTCCTTGTGATTGAAGTGAGCCTTGGCGTCATTCAACAACCCTTCGCCAGACTTAAGGTCGCGGGCATGTACAACAGCAAGGTAAACTGGATCTTTTCCAAACTCTTCTTTTGCGATCTCGATCACACGGTCAAGTGCTGCCTTGCGGGTACGCACTCTTTCGGCCATGTTCAAATCGCCGTTCCGCAGGATCGCGATCGGTTTTACATTGAGAAGGGAGGCCAGCGCCGCCTGTAAGGTCTTCACGCGGCCAGACATCTTTGCATATTCCAATGTATCAAGGGTAAGAATGACTCGAATCTTATATTTGACATCCTCGAGATATTTGACGATCTCGTCAATGCTTTTGCCGGCGCGTTCCAGCTTGCGGGCCTCGCGGCACATCAAGCCGATGCCCAGCGAACCAACCGCCGAGTCAACGGGAATAACCTTGAATTCATCCTTTAATTCCTCCGCAGCGGCAATAGCGGAAGCATAAGTACCGGATAACTTGGCCGTGATATGGATGGAAAGGATCGTGTCGCCTTTTTCGGCGATCTTACGATAAAACTCCACGAATTGATGCGGTGAAGGCTGGGATGTTTTTGGAATGCGTTTGGTTTCATCCACCAATTTGTAAAAACCTTCATTGTCCAATTCGGTGCCTTGAAGATATGATTTTTCCCCAAAAAGTATATTCACAGGAATAACATCGATGCCAAATTCCTGCGCCCATTCCGGGAGGATGTCTGCTGCGCCGTCAGTCACAATTCTCAACATGGATTACTCTCCTTCAAGATTAAGATTTTGATCTTCCAATTGATCACGCAGAGCAAGAAGCGTACGATGATAAAGACTCTTGACTGCGCCTTCACTTCTTCCCATGATTGCGCCAATCTCGGCGTTGGACATATTCTCGACAAACTTCAAAATCAACAAATTCTGCCGCTCGGCAGGCAAAGTGCGGATCATCTTCAACAGCACATCCTGTTCCTGTGAACGAACGAGGTTCCTCTCCGGGTGATCGCCCTTGGTCGGCAGGATCGGCAGGTCATCCAATGGAATTTCCTGCTTGCGGCTGCGGTCACGATGCCAGTTCGCCACAAGATTGTGGGCAATGCGATACAACCAGGCTGAAAAAGGGACACCTCGGTCGGTGTAGTTCACGATGTGCTTCATTGCCCGCTGAAATACACGGGCAGTGAGATCCTCAGCGTCGTGAGTATTCCCAGTCCGATAATACACATAATTGAAGATGCGCTCCACATAATGCGCATACAGCTGACCAAAAGAATCACGGTCACCCTGCGATGCGTGTTGGAGAATCTCTTCTTCGTTGTATTCCATGTCCGGCAAGTTTAAAACCTTACCGGCGGGTTTACTAAAATAACACCGCCGGATTTGAGAAGTTGCACTGAGTATAACGCGAAATATAAGGTTGAACGATAAAGGATGAAGGGCGAAAAAAATATGCAAAAAATAAAACATTTGTGCTACAATTGTTTCCCATCCAAGGAGAACTATGTCAGCAAATGTCATTCGCGTCGTGGGCGCCCGAGTCCACAACTTAAAAAACATCACGGTGGAAATTCCGCGCGATAAGTTTGTGGTGATCACAGGCTTGTCGGGCTCCGGCAAATCATCACTTGCGTTCGATACGATCTTTGCAGAAGGCCAGCGTCGCTATGTTGAGTCACTATCCGCATATGCGCGCCAGTTCATCGGTCAGATGGACAAACCTGATGTGGATTACATCGACGGCCTGTCCCCTGCTGTTTCCATCGACCAGAAATCGACTTCGCACAATCCCCGCTCGACAGTGGGTACGGTTACCGAGATCTATGACTACATGCGTCTGCTATTTGCGCGCGCAGGCATTCCGCACTGCCCGGTCTGCGGACGTGAAGTGGTCAAGCAATCGGCACAGGAGATCGTGGACAAGATCGAGAAACTTCCTGAAGGCTCGCGTGTCTTAATTCTTTCTCCGTTGGTACGCGCACGCAAGGGTACGTATCAAGCTGTCTTCGAGGAGATTCGCAAGGCAGGCTTCACCCGTGCCCGCGTAGACGGGGTCGCTCATTCCCTCGACGACGAAATCGAACTCGACCGCTACAAACAACACACCATCGAAGCCGTTGTCGACCGTCTCGTCATTTCACAGGAAGGCGACAAAGAGGAAAGAAAATCCGCGCGCACCCGCCTGACCGATTCAGTGGAAACCGCGCTGAAATTCGGCGAAGGCTACATCACCGTCAGCCTCGTAGACAAAAGCGAAGACATTCAATTCTCGGAACACCTTGCCTGCCCCGAGCACGGCGTCAGCATTTCTGAGATCGAACCACGCACCTTCTCCTTCAACACGCCGCAAGGCGCCTGTCAGGATTGTCAGGGACTCGGCTCGAAACTGGAAATTGACCCGGAACGCATCATTCCGGACCCGGACCGGTCACTGAACGAGGGAGCGATCTCCAGCATGGAGTGGAGTGGACCTAAAGAAGAAGGCGGCTACTACTGGCAGGGACTTGAAGCCGCCGCCCGCGCCTACAAGATTGACCTCAACAAGCCGGTGCGCGAGTTGACAAAAGAACAGATGAAGATCGTCCTGTACGGCACCGGCGAAAAGCAGATCCAGATGAGTTACAAAAACTCAAACGGCAATGAATTTAAATTTACCCGCGCCTTCGAAGGCGTGATCACAAACCTCGAACGACGTTACCGCGAAACCAATTCCGAGTGGATCCGCGAGAAGATCAGCGAATTCATGTCGGATCGCCCCTGCCCCACCTGTGGCGGTAAAAGACTAAACCCCGCCGCGCTGGCCGTCACTGTGGATGGTGTGAATATTGTGGAAGCAAATTCCTGGCCTGTGCTGAAAACTCTTGAATGGGCTAAAAAGATCGCAGGAAAATCTTCACCGTTGACTTCAAAACAAAAAGCCATCGCTGAAAGAGTCATCAAAGAGATCCATGAACGCTTGAACTTCCTCGTCAATGTCGGTCTGGATTATTTGACCTTGAATCGTTCCGCTGCCACGCTATCGGGCGGCGAGGCACAACGCATTCGTCTTGCAACCCAGGTTGGCTCAAGGCTCGTCGGCGTTTTGTATGTTTTAGATGAACCTTCCATCGGGCTGCATCCGCGCGACAATGCGAGATTATTGGAGACACTGAAAGGCCTGCGCGATCTCGGCAACACAGTTTTGGTCGTTGAACATGATGACGAAACCATCCGCGAAGCAGATTGGATCATTGACCTTGGCCCTGCGGCTGGCGAGCATGGCGGCGAGGTCATTGCAGAAGGCACGCCGAAACAGATTTTGGCGCACCCAAAGTCATTGACAGGAGCCTACCTCTCGGGGCGTAAGCGGATCGAGGTCCCGAAAAAGAGGCGCGAAGGAAGTGGCAAGGTGCTGAAAGTTGTCAATGCAACGGCGAACAACTTGAAGGGCATTGATGTCTCGATCCCCTTGGGAAAGATGGTTTGTATCACCGGGGTGTCAGGCTCGGGCAAATCCACTTTGATGAGCGACATCCTATATAACTCGCTGGCGGCGAAGCTGATGCTGGCCCGCACAAGCGCGGGAGAACATGAGCGCATTGAGGGTATTGAGCACCTCGATAAGATCATCAACATTGACCAGTCGCCTATCGGGCGCACACCACGCTCGAATCCGGGGACATACACCGGGTTATTCGATGAAATCCGCAAGCTGTTTGCGGAGCTGCCAGAGAGCAAGATCCGCGGTTACAAACCCGGGCGTTTCTCTTTCAACGTACATGGCGGGCGCTGTGAGGCTTGTCAGGGACAGGGCGAATTGCGCATCGAAATGCAATTCCTGCCCGATGTATACGTACCCTGTGATGTCTGCCACGGCAAACGTTTCAACCGCGAAACCCTGCAAGTGCTTTTCCACGACAAATACAGCATCTCCGACATCCTTGATATGACTGTCGATCATGCGCTCGAAGAATTCAAGAATTATCCGCCGATGCAAAGCAAGCTGAAACTACTGCAGGAAGTGGGGCTTGGCTATGTACGTGTCGGTCAGCCCGCAACGACACTTTCGGGTGGTGAAGCACAGCGCGTGAAACTTTCGAAAGAACTCTCGCGCAGGGCAACAGGGCGCACACTGTATGTACTGGACGAGCCCTCTGTTGGTTTGCACACAGCAGATGTGCATAAGCTGATCGAAGTTCTGCAAAGACTCGTGGATACAGGCAATTCGGTCGTGATCATCGAGCACAATCTCGATATTATCAAGATCGCCGACTGGCTGGTAGACCTCGGTCCTGAAGGCGGAGACCGCGGCGGCGAGTTGATCGCCGAGGGTACGCCCGAACAGGTGATGAAAGTAAAAGATTCTTACACAGGGAAATATCTAAAAGCGCACATGAGATAACAGCCATGCAGCAGACGGGTAAACAGGCAATAGCACAGCCTGTTTACCCGTCTGTTTGTTTCCTCATTACGTGATTCCTGTTTTCAGGTAGAATTATTTTATATTGTGCCAATGGGAACTCGACATGACAGAAGGCGCTTTATAAAAAGGAACAATTCATGAACAACAGACCCCCTATTTCATCATCTCCAAACCCGGGCACCATCAGCCTGCTTCGTAAGCGCAGGCGCAACGGCCCAAATATCATCTATATCGCCGCCGGCCTGTTGGTGCTGGGCGGAATTATCCTTTTGGTTGTCTGGCTGACGGGGCCGAGCAAACCTCTCGACGCGATCTTCGCAACTGAAACGCCCACCCCAACCATGACCTTCACACCAACCAGCACATCCACTCCAACCTCCACAGCAACCGCCACTGAGACGCCTACCATTACTCCAACGGCGACTTTTTCCACAATTTTCAACTATACGGTAGAGGCTGGCGATTCCCTGTTCTCCATTGTTGAAAAATTCAGCTTGGGAGATGACGGCATCGCTTTGATCCTGCTTCTCAATCCCTATGGCGGAATTGCCGACTCGGGCTTCCCCATCGGAGTGGATCCGGCTACGCAAAACATTCTGCCGGGACAATCCATCGTTTTGCCCTACCCGGGGATGCCACTGCCAACCGCCACATCCATACCGGCCAACATAGCGCCTGGCACCAAGCTGGAATATGTGGTGCAATCCGGCGACTCGCTGGGGAGTATTGCGGCGCTCTTTAACAGCACCATTGATGAGATTATCAAAGAGAACAATATCACCGATCCAAACGCAATTAAGGTCGGCGACTTGCTGTTGATCCCTGTCAACATCGTCACCCCAACCGCCACACGCCCGCCTACAAGCACCCCGATCACCCCGGGACCTGGCACGCTTCTGCCGACAGTCACCTTTACGCCGATCAATGCCCAGCCTGTCACCCCCACCGGCACCCCGTAAAACGGCAGGAGTTTTCGGTCAAAGTACTGGACAAATACACCTCACTAATGTAAAATACGGCGCTGTCAAAAAAGAAGAAGCAACATCTGGAGAATAACCTTGGCTAACATTATTTCACAAATCAAACGCAATCGTCAAAATGAAAAGCGTCGCATTCACAACCGTACTTTCCGTGGCGCAGCCCGTACCGCTATCACTGCCGCCCGCGGCTCTTTTGCAGAGAACGATCCCGAGACAAAAGAAGCCGTGATGCTTGCGATTAGCGCGCTTGATAAGGCTGCCCAAAAAGGCGTAATCCACCCGAACAATGCGTCCCGCCGCAAGGGCCGCTTGATGAAGCGACTTGCCGCATTTCTTTCAGCTCCTCCCAAGACCGAAGAAGCTGTCGCAAAGAAAAAGAAGTAGTCCTTTCTTCCAAAGAACGTAAAACGGGAACGCCTCTCAACCGGCGCTCCCGTTTTTGTTACCTCAATTTCTCCCCTAAATTTGGGGATGGCGTCTATAATCCAACCAATGTTTACAAAAGAACAACAACTCATCGAAGAAAAATCAAAGCTTTCTGCAAAGCCAATGATATTGCGCTGGCAGAACTCAAATGGCAGCCCATCCCCTTTTCGGGCGAGTGGGGTTTTGCCACGTCATTTTTCCAGACGGCCGCCAACGAAGCGAAACTCGGCAAAGGGAACAAACTTCCAGTGCCGCAAAAGGCTCAGGAAATTGCCGAGCAGGTCAAGGCGCAGTTGGGAAGCGTGGACGGCATCAGTCATATCGAAGCGGTCAAAGGTTATCTCAATGTCTACTTCAAGACATCCGATTACGCCCGCCGCGTTGTGGATGAAGTGATCAACTCAGGCGAGGATTTTGGCCGCGGCGCAAAGAAATCGGAAAAAGTGATGGTGGAATATGCCCAGCCAAACACCCACCATTCCTTCCACATTGGGCATGCGCGGAATACCGTATTGGGCGAATCGCTTGCACGGCTGGTTGAATATGCAGGCTTTGAAACGATCCGTGCCGCATACCCCGGCGACCTTGGGCTTGGCGTCATCACCGTGATGTGGATCTACGAAAAGTTTTATAAAGGCCAGGAGCCTGCGGGCATTCACGAGCGCGGACAATGGCTGGCAAAACTTTATGTAGAAGCCACGTCCCTGCTTGAAAAGAAGGATAACGAGACTCCCGAAGAAACTGCAAAGCGCGAAGGTTACGAAACCGAACGCCGCGAGATGTATCGCAAATGGGATGCAGGGGATGATTATGTGCGGAAATTATGGCACGAGACTCGCGAGTGGAGTTTGGAAGAACTGCGCGACGTGCTGCAAATGCTTGATGTCAAAATGGATGTTTGGTTCTACGAAAGCGAAGTGGACGAACCATCCAAAGCCATCGTTGACGAACTGATCGCGAAGGATATCGCCACCGATGAACGCCCGCAAGGCGGCGCTGTCATCGTGAAGATCGACGAAAAGCTCGGGCTGACCAAGGAAAAATACCGCACAAATGTCATTCTGCGCAGCGACGGCACCACCCTTTACCTCACCAAAGACCTCGCGCTGGCAAAAGTAAAGTTCGAGCAATATCACGTTGACCGATCCATCTATGTTGTGGATGTGCGCCAGTCAATGCACTTTCAGCAGGCCTTTGCCATTCTCAAACTGTGGGGCTTTCCGCAGGCCGAGAAATGCTATCACCTGGGCTATGGTTTCATCAGCCTGCCAGAAGGCGCCATGTCTGCACGGCGCGGACGTGTTGTACTTTTCAAAGATGTAGCCGATGAAGCCGTAAAGCGTGTACTTTCGCTCGAAACCGAAAGAAGCGCAGACATTCCCGCGAGTGAGCGGGAAAAGATCGCTTCACAGATCGGGCTGGGCGCATTGGTTTACTCGATGCTTTCAGTAGATAATAACAAAGACATCGTCTTCGATATCAACGAAGCATTGTCATTTGATGGACGCACAGGTCCGTACATTCAGAACGCTCACGTGAGGGCAAATTCGATCTTGAAAAAAGCAGGTTCGCAAACCTTCCAACCTGATCACCTGCCAATTTTCAACTACGACCTCACTAAAAACGAGATTGAACTCATTGAGCAGATATCCCGCTTCCCGCAGGCCGTACAACAGGCGGCTGAGGAATATCGTCCGCTGGTGATGGCATCGTATACCTACGAACTGGCGAACACCTTCCACTCGTTTTATCATGCGGTAAACGTCATGCAGACCGAAGATGAAAACACACGGAACGCCCGCCTGCGACTGGTCGCTGCCGCAAAGCAAACCCTTGCAAATGCGCTCCACCTGCTGGATATTCAAGCTCCCGACGTGATGTAGAACACACGAAAACAGACTGAACCTTTTATGTTTGGTCTGTTTTTTTATTGGTGAAAAATGAATGCACATATACTCGATGAAACACATCCATTAGAGGAAGTCTTGGTATGGGGCGAGCCTGGCATCGAAGCCCTGCTCGGTCAACTGCTTCCGCAATCGCGCAGTTTGTTCCGCAGTTATTATGAAGTACCAAGAGCACGCGGCGAATTTGCCTGCATGTCGGCGCTGATCAAAAATGAGGGGATCAAGATCGTCCGCGCGAAGGATGCGACTGCGGAACTGCTCCAGGATAGATTCATTCCCTCGCTCCCCGCTTCCATTCATGACCTGAAGCTGGCCCTGCGCCAACGGGCCGATTCGTACTTTGACATTTACCGCCACGCCAAACAAAACGACCTCACCAAAGACAGTCTCTTTGAAATCACACCCGAGGATGTGTACAACGAGGTCAATCGCGACATGGATATGATCCTCGAACAGGATATTTCCCAATACGGTGAACAGGGCGCGCTTCGACTGAATTATTTATTAAGCCTGTCAAAACCCTGGCCGATGTCGAATATCTTTTATGGGCGTGACCAGTCACAAGTCATAGGTGATCGTGTGGTGCTTTCGTCCCTGCGTTGGAACATTCGCAAACCCGAAGTCCGCATTTTCAAAGACGCACTCCATGCCCTCGGTTTCGGTTCCGCCATCACCGACATCCGCGAAGGGACCATTGAAGGCGGTGATATTGCCATGTTCGATGGGTGCTGTTTCATCGGCGTCGGCGCGCGGACAAGTTTGAGCGCGGTGAAAGAAGTCTGCCGCCAGATCGGCGATTCGCTAAAAGAGAAAAATATCCAACTGATCGCGGTGGTCAACAAACGGCAGGAGGAGGAAAGCAATTTCTTCATCAGCCCTACCAGCGAACACATGCAAGTGATGCATTTGGATATGTTCTGGATTCCGCTCGCGCCTGATCTGGTAATGGCCTACACCTACGAAATGGACCAACGCGATGCCGTGCTGGTCACACAGGAAAAGGGACGTATCATCACCGAAAAGCTGGGAAGTTTCCGCGAGTTTTTGCGCTCCCGCGAGATCGAAATCTTCGAAGTGAACGAAGCCGAACAGAAAAACTTCGCCACGAATTTATTGAATTTGGGAGATAAAAGAGTGATCGCCGCGCTATCTTCCAACCCGCGTGTGAATGCGGAATTGGAGAAGCGCGGCTTCACTGTAAAATATGCAGAGCTGACGAAATTAGTAGACGGTTATGGCGCCGTCCACTGTTTGACAGCACCAGTGAGGCGAAAAAACCAGGTCACGGACTAAGCGCGACCTGGTTTTTATTTCAGCTAATCTAAGGTATCCACTCTACTTGCAGATCATCTTCCAAAGTCACAGACATCTCGCGGACCGTCACGGTGACCAACCCTTTCGGGTATTCGTCTCTGCATAGTTGGGTATAGAGCAGCGGAGAAGGAGATATTGTCTTTACATCCGACAGCCAGCACTTATCGGCATGAATATCCATTTCCACGCTCAAGCCGAGGGAGGGGTCTGATTCGACGGCAAATTGATAACCGTAGTCATAGCCTTGTGAACCATCTATGAAGGAAGGAGTTTCAATGTCAGAGAAGGTCACAGCTTGAGCAGAGGTAATCTCGAATTCATAACCTGCAATGGTGAATATTTTATTCAAATCCCAAATCTGGCCTCTTTGTGGATTCTCGCCCGCATCAAAAGTGAAAGACAATTCCTCAGATGTGGCTTGAGGCGGGTCTGTGTAGAGCGGCATGTAATAGGCAATTGCCTGATCCACTATTATGGTCAAGGGACCATCGGCGGGCTTGGATTCGGTCACGAACTCAAAAGCGTTTCCAACTTTGTGTTCAAATGGCTGCCAGATAAAACCTCCACGCAGTGGAATTTTCTGTCCCAGCGAGTCGATGACGTAGGCGCTTTGCGGCATGATGGAAATCAGCGAAGGGTCGGCGTTTTCCATGTTGAAGTGCACGTACAATACCGTATTGGAATCGGTGGGAACGATCCGCTCAAGGATCATTGTCACTTTGGGAGAAGAAACAGGCTCGGCTGTGGATGAAGAAGCGAGGTTCTTCATCCACAGGTTGAGTCACTTCGATGACTGGTTCACCTACAATGGTTCCAGCTGGCACGGTCACAAGACTGAATGGCAATTCCCAATTTTCAGGGGTGGCGCCCAGCCGCGCCCACGGGATACATTTGAGCACAAAGGTCATCTCGGTTACATCCGCAGGGATGGCGGCTTCATACACAGGCTGCATCGCAAAAATATTCTGTGGATATTTCCCCGTGTAATCACGCTCGAGAATCGTTCCATCCGGCAGTCGTAAGCGCGCATCGCCGTCTGTGATCATGAACTCACCCGGATTTACACCACCGCAGAAAGCAGTAGGATTGGATATGCCATCTTCTGCTTGCGTTCCATCATTTTCGGAGGCAATGCCCTGCACGCTATAGATCAACTCCACGCGGTCTTGGTAAACGAACACGTTCGTGATCGTCAGCGTCACGCCATCACGTGTCAACGAAGCAGGTTCTGCCAACATCCGCAAACCACTACTGTTCTCCACCAAACCCACGCCTGGCACATAACCAAATAATTTTTTCAAAGCATTCACTGCCGCAGGCGCGCTTGCGATCAATGTCAGAGCAACGATCACAAAGGCAAACGCCCAAACAGGTTTCAATATAAATCGAGGTTTCATTTTCACTGGCCTCCTCGCCAGCTCATTGCGTAATTTGTTTACAAATTCAGGTTTCGCACTCGGCACATCCACCGCTTTGCGAACCTTCTCTTCAAATTCGGGAGAGGGATTAAAGTCGTTCATATCTACTCCATCTGTCCTTTCAACCGCTCCAGCAAGCGATAAACCGACTTCTTCACGGCATCTTCGCGCTTTCCAAGCAAGTCTGCCATTTCAGCAAAAGACAGTTCCGCCACATATCGCAAGCGGATCAACTCCCGCTCATCGTTATCTAATTTTTTGATGAGGAATTGGAGACGTCCCAACTCCTCATCCTGGATGACCGAACCAAGCGCATCATCCGCTTCGGCAAGCCGCTTCGTCGCATCCAACCCGACCTCGCGCCTGCTCCTACGAAAATGATTATTGATCTCGCTTTGAGCGATTCGGAACAGCCAGGCTGAAAAGTATCCCCGCTCGCGATACCTCCCCAGTGACTCGTATGCCGCCATAAATGTCTGCGATGTGATGTCTTCTGCAACGCGGGTGTTTTCCACGCGGCTGTAAGCGTAGCGGTAGATATGCTGTACATAGCGGTCATACAGCATTCCAAATGCGGCTGGGTCTTCCAGCGCGGCAGAGATTAAAGCAGGGTTATCGTCTTGTCGTTCCATTGTTCTCGTTTTTCGGTTTTCGCCAAATCCTATCATGCAATTCCTTTCTCTCATGAGGCGGAAGTTGTGAATGCATTCCAGAAGTTAAACGGGCTTGCGGTCAAAAAAGGGACAAATTGGTCTGAAAACTGTCATGTCAAAAACAGGCTGAAAGTTATCTATGCTTTTGACCTGTTTTCCTGTTTAATCCACTTATAAAGACCGCATTGGGTAAAAACGAAACAACTCAAAACCCACCCCGGGTTGCTTCGGACACTGCCCCGCAAAACAGGACGCGTCCCCAGTGCGGTGAGTAAGATAGGAGATTCCTATGCCAATCAAAACCCTCATCATGGGAGCCGCAGGCCGCGACTTCCACAATTTCAACACCTTCTTCCGCGGGAACAAGGATTACGAAGTGGTCGCCTTCACAGCGACTCAAATTCCAGACATCGAAGGCCGCGTGTACCCAACTGAGTTGGCGGGTGCGCAATACCCGAAGGGGATTCCGATTCACGCTGAAGAGGAATTGCTCGACCTGATCAAGAAGTACAACGTGGAACAGGTTGTGTTTTCCTACAGTGATGTGCCGCACGAATATGTGATGCACAAAGCCAGCATGGTCAATGCCGCAGGTGCAGACTTCCGCATCATGGGCACGCATCACACTCAGATCAAGAGCACCAAGCCTGTCGTGTCGATCAGTGCCGTTCGGACGGGATCAGGCAAAAGTCAGACAACGAGGCGCGTGGCTTTACTTCTCAAAGAGATGGGATACAAAGTCGCGGCCATTCGTCACCCGATGCCTTATGGAAATCTCGTTGCGCAGGAAGTTCAGCGCTACGCAAGTTATGACGACCTCGATGAGTTTGATTGCACCATTGAAGAGCGCGAGGAATATGAGCCTCACATCGATTGCGGCGTGATCATTTACGCGGGCGTGGATTACGAAAAGATCATTCGTCAGGCTGAAGCCGAAGCGGATATTATTTTGTGGGACGGCGGCAACAACGACTTCCCGTTCTATGTACCTGACTTGCAGATCGTCGTCGCTGACCCGCACCGCACTGGACATGAGTCAACTTACTACCCAGGCGAGACCAACGTGCGCATGGCGGATGTGTTCGTCATCAACAAGGTGGACACTGCCGATGCTGAGAACGTGATCAAGCTGCGTGAGAACCTCCGCAAGCTGAACCCGAATGCGATCCAGATCGAAGCCGCTTCTCCCCTCTTCGTGGATGATCCTGATGCAATTCAGGGCAAGCGCGTTTTGGTGATCGAAGACGGCCCGACCCTCACTCACGGTGAGATGGCCTACGGCGCTGGTTACATCGCCGCCCGCAGATTCGGCGCAAAAGAAATCGTTGACCCACGTCCGTTTGCTGTGAAGTCAATCGCCGCAACCTACGCCAAGTACCCGAAGACTGGCCCGATCCTTCCTGCCATGGGCTACGGTGACGCGCAGACCAAAGACCTCGAAGAAACCATCAACGCCTCGGATGTTGACCTCGTTATCATCGGCACACCGATTGATCTCTCCCGCGTGATGAAGATCACGAAGCCGCACCAGCGTGTGCGCTACGAACTGCAGGAGATCGGTCAACCGACCTTGCAGGACGTGTTGATGAAGAAGTTTGGGAAGAAGAAGTAAGAGATTAGGGAATAGAAATTTAAGATTAGGAAGTCGGGTGGCAAAAGTCATTCGGCTTCCTAATTATTTAATTTCTCTTTGTTATAATCTTTGAAACAAACAACTCACAAAAAGGACATAAAATGGAATATTGGGACATAGGCGATCGTGTATTTGCGTACTGGGACGATGATGATTATTTTTACCCCGCCACCATCTTGAGCATTGAAGAGGAAGATATCTACATCCGCTTTGATACGGGCGAGGAAGAGTGGACACAAGCGGACTACCTTGAAGAATATGCCACGGCGGCAGATGAAGAGGTGGAGTGCAAATCAGCAAAGGATGACCAGTACTATGATGTGACCGTACTAAGTACAGACGGTGAAAAAGTCGAGGTCGAATTCGACGACGGCTCCACGGAGTGGACGACCTTGAACCGAATCCGCTTTTATATTGAAGAAGGGTAAGGCAAAACAGAAACGGCTTGTTTTTGGCAAGCCGTTTCTGTTATTCAACCGATAACACCCGCATTAACAACTTCCGCCTGTGCGGACGGGCGCGGTGCTCGAAGATGTAAATTCCCTGCCAGGTGCCCAGCGAAAGGTCACCATCATCCACCGGAATGGTGAGGCTGGAATCGGTCAGCATGGAGCGAATATGGGAGGTCGCATCATCGGGGCCTTCCAGATCGTGGGTGTACCAACTATCCCGTTCGGGGACGAGGCGCTCCATGAAGGTCTCCAGGTCGGCGCGGGCGGTCGGGTCCCAGTTTTCGCTGATGATGAGAGAGGCGCTGGTGTGCTGTAAAAACAAAAAGCACATACCTTCATGAACCTCCCACTCTTTCAATTGCGCGCGGATGGTTGGAGTGATGTCTCGCAGTCCCTTGCCCGATGTGGCGATTTCGATGGTGGTTTTGTGCCAGTTCATAGTGCGGGAATTATAGCAGGCGCAATATCGAAGGCCGGGCGATAAAATCAACGCGCCAACAACCCGGCCCCAAAAACGAAAAACCAGCCGGGGCAAAACGCCGGGCCCCGGGGAAAAAGGGGGGCAGAACCCGCCGGCCGGGGGGCTGGCCCACTATTTCCGACTTGCAATCAAAAGACAAAGGGCATTTATGTGAAAACTCGATTCAACCTGTTACCCTCACTGTGAACCCTATTTGGATTTAGAACCTCCCCTTTCTCTTGACCATCTGGATGGGATCAAAGAAGCCGTGTTGGATGGAGAGCTTTGGAAACTGTGGTTCACTTCCATTCCATCACCAGAAACGGCGGAGGCTTATATCCGCTCTGCGTTGGAGTTGCGTGAGAATGCGGGCTGGATGGCGTTTGTCGTCCGCGAGAAGGCGACGAACAAGATTATCGGCAGCACCCGCTACTGCAACGTGGACGAGGTCAACCAGCGGCTGGAGATCGGCTACACCTGGTACGCGGAAAGCTATCAGCGTTCGGCGGTCAACACCGAGTGCAAGTATCTGCTCCTCACTCACGCCTTCGAGAAACTGGAAGCCATCGCGGTGGAATTCCGCACCCACTGGCACAACCACAAGTCGCGTGCGGCGATCGCACGGCTGGGAGCGAAACAGGATGGCGTGCTGAGGAATCACACCAAATCTGCAAACGGGGTTTACCGCGACACCGTTGTATTTTCCATTATTAATTTGGAATGGCCTGTGGTGAAGCAATCGTTGGAATACAAATTGAGCAAGCAATACTAAGTTGCCCGCTTCCCATTTCAGTGATGAATATCCAAAATGGAATATTAATTGGAAGGGCAGACCGCAATACAATTCCGCCCTGACTGTTTGGCGGAATACAAGGCCTCATCTGCATGTCGGATCAATTCTGCTGAATTTTCGATTCCTGCATGAAAGTCGGCAATTCCGATGCTGATGGTAACCCGTGGAATATCCCCTTCGATCTTCAAGTTGGCGGCTACGACCTGTTCACGGATCCGCTCGGCAAGGATCAGCGCGTCTTGACGGCTGCTGTTTGGGAGCAGGATGACGAATTCATCGCCGCCATAGCGGGCCAGAATATCCACGTTGCGCAATTCCATATGAACGAGGTGTGCCACCTGCTTAAGCACTTCGTCCCCTGCCTGATGCCCGGCTGTGTCATTTACCAGTTTCAGATGATCTACATCGAACATAATGAGGGAAAACGGATTTCGATAACGTTTTGACAGGGCAACTTCATATTCGATGAATTCGAAAAAATAGCGTCGATTGAAAACCCCGGTGAGAGCATCGGTGCGGGATGCCAGTTGTTCACGCTCAAAGGCATTTTGCAGAACCAGGTTGACCTCTTCCATGTCACGCTTTGTACGGCGCAGGTCATCCTCCATCAGCTTTCTTTCCGTGATGTCGTGATTGATCGTCACACCGCCAATAAATCTGCCATCGGCATCGTCAAGCAATGTGACAGAAGCAGATACCCATATTTCCCGTCCATTGCGGTGGTGCTGTTTCAGTTCACCATGCCAGCGTCTTTCCGTCAGAAGAGTGGAATGCGCCTGGGTCTGCTGTTCTGCGTTGAATTCAGTCTGGCAAATTTCATCGATCAATTGACCGATGACTTCCGCCTCCTTCCATCCATAAAGGCTTTCTGCGGCTTTGTTCCATTGGGTGATCCGCAAAGTTGGATCTGTGGAAATGACCGCACTGGAGATCCTGTTCATGACGAAGGCAAGATAGCGCATTTTTTCATCATCGTGATTACCTTCAACGGGAGACACAGCTTCCGCCGGGGTCAACTGCGAGACTGTGATCAACAGGGCTTTGCCGCCTTTGTATGTCAATGGGCGGGAGGTGAGTGTAACGCTGAGAAATTGTCCGTTTTTGGGGAGGATATGCCATTTGCCAGAAAAAAGCCCGATACGACCGACCCGCTTCGGGTTCGGAAAGAGGCGCATTTTTTCATCTTCAGGAAAAATATCAACGATCGTCATCCCCTTTAGTTTGGCAGCCCCGTAACCCAACTGCGTTTGCGCGGCTTTATTGATCTCGAGAAAGGCCAGGCTCTCGCGATCAAGGATCCACATGGGCGATGGGGAAAATTTCAAGGCAAGCTGCAGGGCCTCATCAACCTTATTCCTAAAACCATTTTGGGAACGCAAAGATGTTTTTTTTGACGCCATCCTGTTTTCTTTCGGGTGGATGTTGCAATGCATGACCCCATTCTTACGAACCAAGGGACTTCGATTCCACACTCAGCAATCTGCACTTTGAACTTTATATTTTAAATCGTTGAATTCCTTTTTGCGATTATACCGTATCGATCGCTGGATATACGGATACGCAATTCCGTCCTGATTCTTTCGCGGCATACATGGCTTTGTCGGCATTTCGCAGGAGATCGTCCAAAGCCTGAGCCTCCGGATGATATTCGGCAACACCGACACTGATGGTAACACTGACCCGCCCGCTTCCGATATCGAGCTTGTATGCGCCGACTTTATCCCGAATTCTCTCTGCGACGATGAACGATTCCTGGGCATTGCTGTTCGGCAGCAGGATGGTAAATTCCTCGCCGCCATAACGTCCAAGAATATCGGCTGACCTTAATTGCTCGCGTGCGATCTGTGTGATATTTTTCAAGATCTCATCGCCCACTTGATGTCCATACCGGTCGTTGAATTTTTTGAAGTTATCAATATCGAACATGATCAACGACAGGGGCTGCTTGTAGCGTTCAGCCACCGAGCACTCGTGTGCGGCGATCTCGAAGAAATAGCGGCGATTGTAAACTTCTGTCAAGCTGTCAATCCGCGAGATGCGCTGTTCGCGCTCGATGGCGACCAGCAGGGTGTGGTTAACTTCTTCGAGCGATTCCTTGGCACGCTGCAATTCCCTTTCGGCTTGTTTGCGGGCGGTGATATTGCGGTTGCTGCCGCGAACGCCGAGATAGCGGTTTTGGTCGTCAAAGACCGGCTGACAGACATGGCCGATCCAATGCACCCAGCCATCTGGAAGGATGATGCGGAACTCGATCTCGCCGACCATTTTTGCTGTCAGTAAGAAATGCCTGTGGCTGATGAATTTGACCAGGTCATCGGGGTGAATGATCCGCACCAACAGACCATCATCATCGAAAAACTCCTCAGCGGTATGGCCTGTTACCTCCTTGCAGGAGGGCGAGGAATAAATAAACTTGCCGTCCGGAGCCTGCCAGAATTCCCAATCAGCCGTGTTGTTGGCGACAATGCGATATCGCAACTCGTTTTCGCGCAGCGCATTGTCGGCTTTTCTCCGTTCTGTAACATCGTTGACCAAAATCAGCCGTGCCAACCTGCCATTGAACACAGTGTCGTGGCGTGTGATCTCGACATCGATCAGTGTGCCGTCTTTTTTACAATGTTTCCAAACACCCGCTCTGAAATCCTGTAAATCAGTATTCATTAAGTGCTTCTGCAAGGAATCCACTTCTTCCATCGGGCGAATGTCCATGATGGTCATTTGCAGAAATTCTTCACGGGAATATCCGTAGTGTGTGATGGCTGCATCGTTGACCTCAAGGAACATAAGGGTTTCGAGGTCGTACACCCACATGGGATGTGGGTTATTTTGGAACATAAGGCGGTATTGCACCTCTGATTCCTGCAAGGCGTCTTCTGTCTTTTTACGTTCTGTAATGTCGCGTATCGCAGCAATGTGGATCGGGCGTCCCTTCCATGTAAGGTGGCTCGCACTGATCTCCACTGGAAACACGGTGCCGTCCTTTTTTCGATGCCAGCGTGTTGGGATTTTTATAACCTGTTCCTGCATGGCTTTACGTGTATGGTCTGGCTCTGCAGAAAGGTCAACGTTACGCAGACTCAGCAGTTCTTCGCGTGAATATCCATAGATCCTGGATGCGGCTGAATTTACCTCATAGATATGCCCGGTTTCGTTGTCGATCAGGAAGATCGCATCGGATTCTGCTTCAAAGAGCTGGCGGTATTTTTCTTCGCTGTCGCGCAGGGCATCCTCGAACAACTTTCGTTCGGACAGGTCGATATCGATGCAATACAATTCCTTGCCCACGCCGAAGGTTTCGATGACGGTGTGATTTGAATAAACGGATACCCTCGAACCATCCTTGCGCATCAGGGATAACTCCTCTGATGGATGTCCCTGCCCGGATTCGATCATTTGTTGAATATCTGCCTTTACCGCTGCCTTTATTTCGGGAGGGATGATCAGGTCGACTAAATTTCTCCCCAATGCCTCTTCTTTTGTATAGCCATAAATTTTCTCACTGGCTTGATTCCACAAACGTACCGTTCCATCGGGACCGTATCCTTGAACCGCAATGCTGGATATTTTGTCGAACAACTGCCTCAGACGTCCCTCACTTTGGCGTAATTCATTTTCCGCACGTTTGCCTTCGGCGATATCCCACGCCAGGTCGGCGAGCAAGTTCACAGTGGCCACATCGGATTCGGTATATTCATCGGGCTTGTTCCCCACCCCAGAATAGCGACTGCCACGCCGCCGCGCATGACAGGAATGGTCAACAAACGTGAGACAAGTGCATGGCCCGGCGGCATTCCCTTGCGATGTGTCAGGCTGGGGTAATCATTGTAAATCACCGGCCCATTCTGACGGACACAATCCACCCACACGCCCGCCTCGTCAATCGGGTAATGAGACCACTTTCCATCGGCAGTACACATGCTTTTCAGCGTATGGGTCGACCAATTCTGCAATGAAAGGGTCGTTTGATCTTTTTCAACAAAGTGGAAAAAGCCGATATTGCTTTGGGTTAGCAGCTCGGCCTCATCTAATGTTTTCTGAAGTAAATCATCCAGTGAATGGGAGTGGGCAAATTCGCTAATCCGCAGCCGCGCCCCAAAAATGCGGCTCTCCATAGTCTGATCCTGCCTGACATGAACGATTACGAGAGAGGCCTCATGTCCATCGTGGTCAATCGAACTAAAAGTCAGGGTGATGCTGATCAATTGTCCGTTTTTAGTACGAAGATGCCATTCGCGTGGATAATGCCCAATATGGCGAGCCTGCTTCAGGTCGGCGTAAAGAGGCGGTATTTCCTCTGCAGGAAAAATATCTTCAAGGGTAAGTTTTTCGAAGTCGGATGGGGAATATCCCAGCAGGGAATTCAACGCGTGATTCACTGCGAGAAAGGCAAATGTTTCCCGGTTATGAACCCAAACAGGAGCAGGGTGATCTCCAAAAAGTCTTTGAAATTCTATCCTGTCCCTATCCTTGCTGATCTTGTCTTTCAGAGGAGATCTTTTCAAAATCATTCTCTATCTTCTGGACACTAAAAATGGCCAACAAATTATGCAGCCGAAAATGCGGGCTGCGTGCAGGCGGTCGGAGTTTTCAATAAACAAGCGCCCGATGATTTCAACAATAAATCATTTCCACCGAACTGTTATTCTTAAGTCTAGTCTTTACCAGCGACAAGTCAAGTGACAAAAGTTACATCTCACGCAGGGTTATTTTTTCTCGCCGTTTCCAACAAACCACTTTCAGCCCCGTATTGCAAAATAAAGTAATTCGAGAGAAGCGCCAGCCCCGCAACCATGTAGCTTGCGGGATAGGCCGCCAATGAGACGAAATCCATTGCAGACTGGGCCGCGGCAGGAATGAGATCATAACCGCCAAGCCAGTAAAAAGTGTTGACGCTGTCAGCAAGCGCAAAGAGAATGAGACCCCACCAGGGGCGACTCCATTGTCCGCGCCCGAAGAGAAAGGAGAGCCAGATGGCGATCGTGCCTTCGGTCAAGTCGAACACCGGGTATAGAACCGTAATGAATAAAATGACCCAGGCGGATTCACCACCCAAGCCAGCCTTTGATGCCAATTGGGTAAGCCCGGCGGCAACTAAAAATGCCAGCCCAACCAGCCCCATATACAGGAGCCTGCCTTTTCGTTTCTGTGCTCCGTACACCAGCCTGGCTTGATAATAAAGAGAAAGCCCAAGATAAAAATATCCAAGCAGCCAGAATATATCCACCAATCGAAAATCAGGATAAGGCGTGTCGATGTAGATCGCGTCGTACACGATCCCGCTAATTTCCCCACCGACCCAAAACCACAACCCAATGGCAAAAGCCTGCCAAACACGATGAGGCTGTTCGCCAGCACCAAACTGGCGCATGACCAGTGTGCCTGCGATCGCCGCGCCAATTGCGGGAATCAGAATGAGGATATCAAGAAGTTTGTCATTCCAAAACGGGGAAACTGCTTCGGCAAGCGGTTCAGCATAGTAGGTCCAAATGACCAGGATCAAAAGAATTGCAGAGCCTGCCCTGCAGAGCTGCAAAACTTTCCTGGGGGAAATCCTATTAGCGGTTTGATTGGATGTTTCACTCATAAGGTTCATTCCGAAAATGCGGCAGGAATCAACCGCTGGGATTTTAAGATGGCACGTTCATCGGGATGGATCTGTTCGAAGGTCTCGCTCAATAAACGCAGGGTGAGGTTGCCGCCAATCACAAAGTTCATTTGCGCGCCCATTGCCATGAACAAAGCGCGATAGGCATGGGCTGCATCCATCAAATACGGGAAAAAGTGCGCGTCCAGCATGTTGCTGTCATTCAAGGCGATGTGCCAGCGCCAGGGTTGGATCTGACGATTCAACTCGCGGTCCATGGTTTGCAGTAATTTCTGCCCAACCAATTGTTGATAACGGTCCAGGATCTTACGGCTCCAGTTCATTGCACCGAGTCGCAGCACCGCGCATTGATATCCCTGTGTGGCTGGTGTGGGCGAATAAGTGGTGACTTCCCACAAGAAATCCCCACCATTTTCCATACCGGGGATTTCGGAAACGAATCCATCGGCAGTAGAAAAGATACTATCTGATTTTTGCAGCTCGCCCTGCCAAAAAAGCACAAAGCCTTGCAGTTTGTCGGAAGTTACTTCGGCCAAGCCGCTCCACTGTTCCTGTTTCCATTGTGCAACTTGCGATGTCCAGGATTTTGGATCGGTGATCTTGAATTCATTGGCAATTTGGGATTCAAGCGCCAGCAGTGTCAAGCGCCCAGCAATGTCTGGCAGTTCAATGGCACGGATGAGGGTGACTTCATCACGTAGGGAAGCGAACTCACTCATGGAAGACGGAGTACCCCGTCCGTTTTCGACCAGATAAGCAGCATTAGGCGAACCATTTGAAAAAAGCAGAACGGCAGATTTACCTGTATTGAGCTGTTTCTCGATCAAGCCGCTGGAGTCCTGCTCGCGAAAATAACTCTCCGCAGCGATCTGGGAGGTGTTTTCGGGAAACTCTTGTGCTTGACTGAAGAAAATCTTCATGCGAGGTCAGGGTTGAATTGAAACAAAAATGGGAAATGAATATACTTTGTTATTTTACTTGATTTTCCCCGCAAACAAAGGTAATAATACGCCGCTCAAATTAGGTGTCTTTCTACTCAATGAGTAAGGCTAAATGCATGACACTCTGTCTGCGCTCGATAAACTATAATCCAGAAAAAGGAAACCTTATATGACAACTCTTGCCCCCACACTTTCCGTCCGTTATTTTCCCCGCACAGCAACATGGATTCGTGATCTGTTTCTTATTGTTTTCGGATCCTTGTTCGTTGCTGCATTGGCGCAGGTTGAAATTCCCCTGCCGTTCACGCCTGTACCGATCACAGGTCAAACCTTCGGCGTATTGATCATCGGCGCGGCGCTGGGATCGAAACGCGGCGCATTATCGCTTGCGCTGTATCTTGCTGAAGGGATCATCGGTCTGCCCTTCTTTGCTGGCGGCGCACATGGACTAAGCGTCGTCATCGGCGCGACAGGCGGATATTTGATCGGCTTTATCGCTGCAGCTTATATCATCGGTCTGCTGGCAGAACGAGGTCTGGAACGAAACGCTCGTTGCTGGCAGCTGCCGTGGCTTTGCCCGCAGCATGGAAGATCGTGAAGTATTCGAACAAAAGAAGAAAGAGGAAAGAAACTTCTTTCCTCTTTCTTCTTTTTTGATCTGACTATCGCAATCCTTCGAACAAATCCGCTTCAATTTCCCTGCCGCCGTTGACCAAACTGAATACACGATAAAACGTGCCCTGCATGGCAAGAACGGATGCTGCGGCATCGGCATCCATTTCTGCGAGCGCACCCAGGGTTGGCAATTGGCTCTGATGACATTGAATGGCTCTCCAGGCAGCATTGCAATGCGAGGACATTTCGATGCGCGTGGTGACCATCCATTCCTTCCAGGCGATCTCTCCGCGGACCTGGTCGTCTACAGGGAAGGTCATGTCCCCCATGAAAGGCGCAATGAGGTTGATGAAGTTTTCGCCATCCACCATGTAATACAGTTTCAAAACACGGTGAGCGGGCAAATTCTCTGCATCCTGATAGCTAGAGTCTGCTGCGCAAACGATAGCGGCGGAGGTGAACTGCCCCACTGCGATATGGTCGGGATGGCCATAATTTCCATCGGGAGGAAAAGTCACAACGACCTGCGGCTTGATTCGGCGAATGTACGTGACGATTCTGCCGATGGCCTCGGTGTGGACGGCCTTATCAACACTGCCGTCAATGTAATCAAGGAAGTGCAGGCTTTTCATGCCAAGTTCTTTGACGGCGTTGGATAATTCCTTTTCGCGGAGTTGGCCGAGTCTTTCCGGGCCTGGATTCTGCTCCTCGGGGCCAAACCAACCCACCTCGCCGCGTGAAGCGCAGACAAGGTGTGTATCCACTCCTTCAGCAGAGTACTTTGCCAACGTACCACCCATTCCCATCGATTCGTCATCTGGATGTGCAAAAACGGCGAGCAGTTTTAATGATTCCATGATTTCTCCTGATTAAATAAAAACTCCCGCAAGCGAATGCGGGATGTGAACGAATTATTTTTGAGAAACCTTCTGAAGCGTTTCGGGCGTGAGGTTGAAGGCTTTCGCAAACCCAGCGACGTATCGTGCGCCTTTCGGCTTGATACGCCACAAACCGAAATCAGCCAGCTGGAACAACTGCTCTGATTCAGGGAAAGTCTCGATATACATTTTCTTCACGGGGGCATAACCAGGTTCACCATTTTCCATGAATTCAGCCGAGGCACGGATGGACAGGCGCGCAAGTGTTTGCGGATCAGCGCGACCATCGTCCGTTTCGGCGATGAGCAGGCTGACCTGCTTGTTCTTTTGCATATCCACTGTGTGTTGGGCGAGGCGGCTGACGTGAACATAAAACGCCGAGTAATCGAGAGCGGCGATAAAAGCCACCATCGAGACACGCGGCTCCTCATCACGTATTGTGCCGAGCGCTGCAATGCGGGTTGTAGAGAGAATACGAGCGAGTAATTTTCTGATTGAACGTCCATGATCTTTTATCCACCTGTGGAGGGGTTATCTAAACGTACGCCATGACCGCGTACGGGTCAATATATTGATGAGTTGGGTCGAGCGAGGCGAGACGGTCACGCAAACGTCGGATGAGCGCATCCAATGCCTGATCGGAGACTCCTGCCATTTGGTCTTCGCCCCACACCGTGGCAACGAGATCAGCGCGGCTGATCACCTGTCCCTGATTTTCATATAACAGCCATAACAACTTGAATTGTTGTGCGGAAAGCGGCGGCGTGACCTGTTGTTGGTTCACCCAAACACGGCGGGATTTGTTATCCATCATCAGGCGGCCTGGGCGAATACCACCTTCGGCGAGCGGCATGGTGGCATCGGAGGTGAGGAAAAGGAACTGCTGGGCAATGGCAATTCCCAACAAATCACCGTCTTGCAGCATGACAGGCCCGGTCAACTCGACACCATTGTGATTCGTTCCATTCTTGCTGCCCAGGTCTTCAACAGTCACACCTTCTGTAGTAGGTGTGATGCGTGCATGAAAGCGCGAGACCTGGGCGGTCCTGCACGTTGATATCGCAGGTGGGGTCGCGCCCGACCATCAATCCATGGCTCAACGACCAACGCTGTCCTTTCAGCGGGCCTTCCTGAGCCACAAGAATTGGAAATTCATCTTCATGTGCCATAATTACCTCAATTATCGCATCCTGCAAAAAATAAAATCCTGCGCCTGATCGCACTCCATCGATCCCAGATTGCAATGTATGCACAGTACTACATAACAACAAAGACGTTTATAATATAGCAGAAAAGTGTAATTCTGTGGATACTTGAAATCATTCTTTTATGGTCTTGATATACGCGGACGATAGACGCCGAAATCATCGCTCTGCCATGACCTTGATGTAAACACAGATCGCACATTCCAAAAGGAGAAGTTTTGCCCCAGTCGCTTCAGAATGGGGAGGTTCTGCGTGACCGCTATATGATCCGTGAACAGATCGGACAGGGCGGTACAGGCAGTATTTATCTTGCCGAAGACAATCGTCTTGAAGGCAGATTATGCGCTCTTAAGGAAGTTGAGCACAATCGCACCCTCCACCTCAGTTTTAGAACAGGCACGCGAACAATTCTTTCGCGAGGCTTCTGTCCTTGCGCGCCTCGACCACCCGAACCTGCCAAGGTTTCGGACTTCTTCTCCGATGGTCCGCGCGATTATCTGGTGATGGATTACGTGCCAGGCAAGGACCTGCGCGAGCGCATGCTGGATGCGCGCCGCAACAAAACCTTCCTCTCTGAAAACGAAGTATTGCGCTGGGCTGTGCAGATCTCGGATGCGCTGAATTATCTCCACCAGCAAGACCCGCCGATCATTCATCGCGACATCAGAAGCCAAGCAACCTGAAGATCACCCCAAGCGGGTTAATCAAACTTGTAGATTTCGGCCTCGTGAAGATCCTCGCCCCCAATGAAGTGACCATCACCATTATTCAGGGACAGGGTACCGCCCTTTACACGCCGCTGGAACAATACGGCGGCGACGATTCGCACACGGATATTCGCGCGGACATCTTTTCGTTCGGTGCCACGTTGTATCACTTGGTAACGAACGAGCCGCCCACCGAAGCTAGAAAACGCTTCCTCAATAGCCGCAGCCTGACACCGCCTCGAGATATCAATCCTACCCTCAGCAGCCGCGTGGAAAAAGCCATCCTGTGGGCCATGTCGCTGCACCCTGATGACCGTCCGAAGGATGTGATCGAACTGCGTGAAGCCTTGCTCGGCAAAAAGGACACACCCGATCATGTCACATCGGGCCGCTCAGGCTTTGACATTCCAGCTTTCTCATTGCTCCCGCAGGAACAACTCGCAGCTTACACCGCACTGGGTTTGTTTTTTGATCGGCTTGATCGTTACAGTATTAAGATAACCCTACTCCACTTCCGCCGCGGCTTTTCGATCATTCTGCAAAACGAACAAAAATCGGGGGGTCGTCGTGGGTTGTCCACACTTGGGGCAGGCATGGACATGCCTGAGCGATTCATTCTTTTCGATGAATAAATTCCCCTTTTCTTGGCTTCCAAAAACTCAAATAAAGATCAGCTTTGCGCGGGGCGCGCAGTTTCCAGCAGATTCAGGGATCCTTGTAAAAATGGACTACGACCCTTCAGCAAAGGGACATTCTTCATAAATATGTTCAATGCCGCGCATGATGGCGTAGGCTGTCATTTCGCGTTCATAGAAACGACAGCGGCTTGACCTTGCGAGAGAGTCCATCCGTGCCAGGGCAGGACGGGACCCTGTCGCAGAAGATAGTCACTGGCCCAGTGCAGGGTATTGCCAAATAGAACGGCGGCTTCATCATCCAGGTTGTGACCTGTGGCGAGGACATCGTAGCCGAGGTCACGCGCCACGCGATTCATTTCGTGGCGTTTGGCGAGCCCGCACACGGCGCAGGGCTTCCCGTATCCACGGTGACTGCTTTGCGCCAGCATGGGTATGGACTGGCCGTATTCCTTTTCAACATCCACCACGTGAAGTTTGAGATTGTTACGCTGGGCGAATTCCTCGGTCAACCGCTGGGATTCGTGCGAGTAGTTAATACCGCCATCAATGCCGAGGCCGAGATATAAACCATCCACTTGATAACCGAGGCGCACGAGGATATCCCACAACGAGAGCGAATCCTTGCCGCCTGAAACCGCCACGAGGATTTTCTCCTCGCGGTGGAACATTTCATATTTTTTGATGAAGCGCTCGGTCTGCTCGGGAATCCACTCGAGGTAGTGCTCCTTGCACAAGGCCAGTTTATGCTGGCGCATGTGGACCGAGGCTTTTTTCACCACATTTTTTACATTTCATCTCATCCGCCAGAGATCACTGCGATCAGTTTAATCTCATCGCCGGGACGCAAAATTTCGTCGTCGGTGATCAACTCGCCATCGCGCGTGGCAATGACCGATTCAGGGACGATATCGCTCTTCTTCAAAGCATCCACCAGCGCCATGCCAGCCTTTACTTCGTACACTTTATTTCGCAAAATCAATTTCGCTATCATTTGGCTCATAAAATGATTTTATCACGCTAGTATTTATCCTTGACATTCAATCTTCGATGACGTAGCATACCACATGCGAATCGGAATGATGGTGGATAGTTACAAACCCTACGGTCAGCGGCATCACTGAACTATGTCGAGGTCAATAAAAAATATCTCGAACTGGCGGGGCACGAAGTGTGCGTCTTCACTTTGGTGATCTGGATCATAAAACCGGGAACCGCGTGATCTACAGCCGCGGCGTGCCGCTCTCGGATTCTGGATTTTTTGTCCATGCGCTACTCGCGGGAGGCAAAGCAATTGCTGCAAACCATGGACGTGGGTGCATGTGCATCATCCCCTTCTTAAACGGAAGGCTGGCGCTGCGCTATTGCCGTTGTTGGAGCTTTAATCGTACACCAAGTCACACACGCTACGACCTGTACACGCAGACCTACCTGCCGATCATGCCCGAAGAAATGAGCCAGGGAATTTTGCAAGCCTACCTGCCCTCCTTCTGCAATGCGGTTGACTTGGTGGTTGCACCGTCGGCGGGGATGGAAAGGTACTGCGTCAACTCAATGTGGATGGAAATGTTGGTGGTGCCCAATGGCGTGGATTTGAAGAATTTCCAAACGCCAGTCCGCTTTCACGCGCTGAGCTTGGCTACAAGCCCGATGATATTCTGCTGGTGTATGCGGGCGCATCGCGCTGGAAAGAATCTCCCCTTTCTTCTCAGATCATTCGCAGGGTTGCGCAAGCCATCCCCAACGCACAACTACTGCTTATTGGAAGCGGCATCCAGCCCTACGAAGAAGAGATCCGCAGCCTCATCGAAGAGATGGATCTCACCCGCAGCGTCCGCAGGGTGGGCAGAGTCGATTACGAAAAACTTCCAGCCTATCTTGCCATGTGTAATGCCTTTGTCACTGCATCGGTTACAGAGGTGCATCCGCTTTCGGTGATCGAGGCCATGGGCGCGGGACTGCCCGTGATGGGAATTCATTCGGTGGGAGTTGGGGATACGGTGGTGGATGGAGTAACGGGCCTGCTTGCGACTCATGACCTGCCAGCGTTTACCGCCAAACTCACCCGCCTCTGCCTTGACCCGAACCTGCGTGCCCAACTCAGCGACTCAGCGCGAAAGGCATCTTCGGCCTACGCCATCGAGCGGACCACTGACATCATGCTCAAACATTATGAAAAACTGGTGCGCGAGTCGCATCCGCGTAAATCACATTGGTCGATACGCCTGCGCAAACTGCTGGATCGGATCACGCAATGACGAATCACAATCAGGAGATCGGTGCATGGGGCGAAGGTATCGCCGGAGTGGCTCGCCGCGCATGGACGTGAGTCGCCGCCAGAAATATTCGCACGCCGTATGGTGAAATTGACATTGTCGTTAGGGAAGGGGATGTGACGATCTTCGTCGAAGTGAAGACTCTGACCTCCAGCGCGAATTTTTTCCCCGAAGCACAGATCACAGCGCGGAAGCGCGAGCACATGCTCCACGCGGCCCAGCATTACTGCGCTGAGCATGAAATTGACCACTGGCAAATTGACGTGATCGCCGTGGAAGGCAAACTAGGTTTAACACCTGTAGTGACGCATTTTGATAATGTAGTTTAGGCATGTGGTCTCGATACGCCTTTCAAAGATCGGCAGGCCTCGACCACCATATGAGATGTGGTTTTACTCCTCACTACTCTTATTCTTGCTCTCTCCCCCTCATCCCATTCGCCACCTCTACTGAATTCACATCTCCCCGCCCTTCCAACTCGTGGATGATATTCGCGTGATCTTCGTCGTTGCGATTCTGACTGAGCTTATAGCCCGCGTCGATACGGGTCACATCCACCGCGAAGCCGACGGTGCCGTTCATTTCCTTTTTCACAAAATCCTGCGGCAGGGACTCGAGCCGATAGTCTGAATGCGCTTCGTGATGCCCCACCAAACGCCTAAGCAGGGGCGAAAACTCGTCCCCTTCCTCCATCCGCACTTTGCCGTAGACATGCACCATCAGTAATTCCACGTCGGCACGTTG
>JADKEA010000003.1 GCA_016718275.1 Candidatus Villigracilis affinis | reverse complement strand
TCCCCCCCCCCTCCCCTTTGGCCGCACAGGCCACGAAAGCACGCGGACTATTTTTGGCGCGGCGGCGTTTTGGGACACCCCGCAAAAAGATGTCGATGCCACAATGGACCTCATTCTGCAAAACGGCGTCAACCATGTGGATACAGCCGCCAGCTATGGCAAAGCCGAAGAAGTGCTGGGCGATTGGATTCGCCGCCACGGCAAACCGTTCTTCCTCGCCACCAAAACGGATCAGCGCACAAAGCAGGCTGCCTACGACCAGATCCGCCGCTCGCTCGACCTGCTGCATGTTCCTCAAGTGGACATGATCCAACTCCACGCATTGCACGAAGAAGCGGATTGGGTCACAGCCTTCGGCGAAGGCGGCGTCATCGAAGCCGTCGTTCAAGCGCGTGACGAGGGGCTGGTCCGCTTCATTGGGGTGACAGGTCACGGCGTGCCTGTGCCCGAATTCCATCTGCGCTCACTGGCGCAATTCGATTTTGATTCCGTGCTGCTGCCGTACAGCCATATCATGATGCAAAATCCGCGCTATGCCGAAAACTTCAACAAAGTGCTTGCGGTTTGCAAAGAGCGGAATATCGCCGTGCAAACCATCAAAGGCATCACCCGCTCCCCGTGGAAAGATGTGCAGCAAAATCGCACCACCTGGTATCGTCCGCTCGAAGAACAGGCCGATATCGACCTTGCCATGCATTGGGTCTTCGGAAATCCGCAGGTCTTCCTCAACACCGCAGGCGATATCAATCTGTTGCCGCGCATCTTCGAAGCCGCCCATCGCTTCACCTCTCGCCCCACCGATGAACAGATGCAGGGCCTCAGTCAACGCTTGGAGATGGCTCCGCTGTTCGAGTAACCCTCATACAATAGTCTGAAAACAAAACCGCAGAGATACAGAGTTACATAGATAAAAGTTCGATGGCTTATGTAAGCAAGAGAACTATTGAAACGGGGGAGGTGAAAAGGATATACTTGTTCAGGTGTTATCAATCCTTACCCACTTACCGATGGAGGATACATTACCATGCCAGATTACAAAAGTATTGACAGCAAAACCGTTGAAGGCAGGCGCACCGCCGAAAAACTGCTATTGCTCAAGTTCGAGTTGGACAAGGTGATCCCTTCCAAAACAGTCGACCCCACCCTGCTGCTCGCCACTTGGAATATTCGCGAGTTTGGCGGAACCAAGTCTGGCGGACGGGAGGAGGAACCGCTCTTTTATATCGCTGAGATCATGTCACGCTTTGATATTATCGCCGTTCAGGAAGTGCGCGACGATCTCGATGCCCTCGATAAACTTTTACAAATTCTCGGCAGTTGGTGGAAATACATCGTTTCAGATGTCACACTCGGCACGCAGGGGAATAACGAACGTCATGCCTATATTTACGACACTCGAAAGATCTCCTTTGGGGGCATGGCCGGTGAACTGGTTCCTGAAATGAAAAAGGATGGCGGAGTCCTAAAGTCCGATTTCGCTTTCTCGCGCACACCCTACATTGCTGGTTTTAAAGCGGGCTGGTTTAAGTTTACGTTATGCACCCAGCATTTTTATTATGGCGAAGACAAAGCCGATGATCCGCAGCGGCTCAAGGAAGCGCAGACCGTTCTCAAATTGCTAAAGAAACGAATGCAGTCCAAAGATGCCTGGTCTGGCAACTCCATCCTATTGGGAGACTTCAACGTCTTCTCCCTCCATGATGAAACCTTTCTGGCGATCGAAAAAGAACAATTCCATGTTCCAGCATCGCTTAAAGGCACATACACGAATTCCAACAGGGATAAACCATTCGATCAGATCGCCTTTCTGGCGCGCGATGTCGAAAAGCAGCTCGGGCTGGCTAGAGCGGGCACATTTCCATTTTTCGATCACGTATACCGCGATGCCGATTGGAAGACCTATCTGCCGAATAAAACGTTTAACGAATACAAACAATGGCGCACCTTTAAAATGTCCGATCATTTGCCGCTCTGGGTTGAGTTATTCGTCGACTTTGGAGACGCCTACCTTGAGAAGAAGATGGAAAAGCCTGTGGTTTAGTAAAAAAGAGTCGCACGTTGGGTAGTCTCAATATCTACAGTCTGTAAATTACGAAAACGTAGTAATGGTTTTGGTAAGACCACTGCCAAAGGATATTTTTTTAACGCAAAGGCGCCAGGATCTTATAAAGACACCTCGCCTTTTCGCGCTTTTGGGGCAAAAGCTACATTTTTTGCGTCCTAGCGTCTTTGCGTTGAGGTTTTGTATTTTTGCACCGGAAGATTCTTTGGTCATTCGGCTAAAAAGCGACTGAGATCGCTACTACGAAAATTTTTCGTGAAGTATTGAAATCATTGCCTCTGCGAAGAATTTCCACCCACAGAACAACTCCACAAACGGGGATTTCTTCTTTCTTCTTCCCGCCTCTTTCCTCATCCATCCTTCATCATTCATCATTTATAATCCGCCCCATCCTATTTCATGGAAGATCAATGAAAAAATACCTTCTATTCACTGTTTTCGTCTCTGGCATGACCACACTCGCCGCCGAGTTGGCCGCAGGCCGTTTGATCGGCAACGTGTTCGGCACGAGCAACCTCGTTTGGGCCAGCATCATCGGGCTGATTCTCATCTATCTCACCGCGGGGTATTTCCTCGGCGGCAAATGGGCCGATGCAAACCCGACTCCCGCCGCGATGTATCGCATTCTTGCATGGGGAGCATTCACAATTGGCCTCGTTCCCTATATCGCTGGACCAGTTCTCAGGGCGGCTTCGACCGCGTTCGATGCGCTCAGCGTCGGCATCATGGCAGGGTCGTTCATCGCCGTGTTGATTCTGTTCAGTGTGCCCATCACATTGCTTGGCGCGATCTCGCCGTTTGCCATCCGCCTCTCTGTGGATGACACTTCAAAGGCAGGGCAAATTTCAGGGCAGATCTATGCCATCTCCACGCTCGGCTCATTCATCGGCACCTTCCTACCCACGCTCGTCACCATCCCAACCATCGGCACAACCAAAACATTTTTGGTCTTCGGTTTGTTTTTGCTTTGCGTTGCGCTGGCAGGTCTTGGAAAATTCGCCAGCAAAAATGAAATGCTCAAGCTGATCTGGATGCCCGTCGTGCTTGCGCTCGTTGCCATTCTTTCGGCGGGTCAGGCGCTCAAAAGCAACAAGGGTCAGGTGTACGAAACCGAGTCGGCTTATAACTACATTCAAGTACAGGAGATCAACGGTTTCACATTGCTGCGACTCAACGATGGGCAGGGTGTACATTCGATCTATCATCCCGACACGCTGCAATACAACGGCCCGTGGGAACAGTTTATGGTCGGCCCATTCTTTTACGCGAACCGCAAACCGCAGGATGTCGAACGCATGGCCATCGTCGGCCTTGCGGCAGGCACAGCGGCGCGTCAGGCCACAGCCGTGTATGGCGATATCCCCATCGATGGTTTTGAACTCGATGGAAAGATCGTGGAGGTCGGACAAAAATATTTCGGATTGAACCTGCCGAATCTAAATATCTACATCGGCGATGGGCGCTTGAACCTTGAACGCAGTCCATATAAATATGACATCGTCGCCGTGGATGCCTACCGCCCGCCGTACATTCCCCCGCACATGACCACGCAGGAATTCTTCGAGATCATCGCCTCCCACCTGACCGATGACGGGGTGCTGACCATCAACGTGGGTTCGGTCCCCGGAGATCGTCGCCTGATCGATGGCCTCGCCACCACGATCGCCACCCAATTTGCATCCATCCACATCATGGACATCCCAGGCTCGCTCAACACGATGATCTTCGCCACCAAACAGCCCACCACCCGCGAAGACTTCGCCGCCAATTTTGTTGCCCTGTCTTCTGATGTATCTGTTGAGCCGTTACTCCTCAACACCATGGCAGCCACCTATACCAATCTCACCGAAGGCTATACTACAACAACCGTCTTTACCGATGACCTCGCCCCCATCGAATGGATCGTCAATGACATGGTCGTGAGCTTCGTTTTGCAGGGCGGTCTGGAATTTTTACAATAATGAAATCATCCTTCTTTTCCTATCTCGTCTCTCTACTCACCCCCATCGCCCTCATCGGCACGGCATTGCGCATTTTACTTTCACCCATCTACTTCAACGTCGAATATCGTATGCCCTACTTCCCCGTTGACGAATATGGCATGACACAAGAGGAACGCCTGCAATGGGCGCCCTACGCGGTGGAATATCTCGTCAACAGTGCGGATATCTCCTACCTCGGCGACCTTCAATTCGAAAATGGCGCCCCGCTTTACAACGAGCGCGAACTCAGCCACATGGCCGATGTGAAGAACGTTGTCATCGGCGCGCTGCGGGTTTGGTACCTCTCGCTCGGCATCCTCATCCTGCTTGCCATTCTCGCCCAGCGCAGCGGATGGATGCCCGACTACCTCAACGGTCTGCGCCGCGGCGGCATGTGGATGATCGGCCTCGCCGTGGCCCTCGGTCTCATCGCTGGCATCGGCATCACCACCAATCCCGATGTGTTCTGGGAATTCTTCGCCCTCTTCCACGCCATTTTCTTCGAAGGCGATTCCTGGCTCTTCTATTATTCAGATACCCTCATTCGTCTCTTCCCCATCCGCTTCTGGCAGGATGCCTTCCTCTGGGCGGCGATTCTTGCATTGGGCGGCGGCGCAGGGCTGGCCTTCGGAATTCGCCGCAGAGAATGATCCACCTGAACTAAACATGCGACCCATCCCATCTGACGAAACGCTTATTGCGCAATTCGGAATGCCGCGCAATGAACTGATTCAAGCCACAGACCTGCACACACTGACCGTGCAGGCATGGCTTTCATCGCGCAGTCCGCAGGCGGCAAGGTTCAATGGAAAAGGCGTCAAAGCATCATCCACTGGATTCAAAATTCCCCTGCTAAACCTCGCCCTCGGTTGTGATTTTCCCGCGGGCACCAGCACAGAAGAGGTCGAGGAGGAAGTCAGAGCCGTTATTGATTTCTTCGCGAAACGAAACGTCCCCTGGTATTGGTGGCTGAACACAAAACCGTCACCGCCAGCTATCGGCCAGATATTGGAAAAGTGCGGCCTGCAATATGACTCCCCACCCCTTCCCGCCATGATCGCGCCGAACAGGCAGGATGAAACATCATTTCCCGCTCACAGCAAAGACATCCGCGTCTGGCGCGCCAATTCCATCGCGGATCTGCAAGCCGCAAGCAAAATCCGCAGGCTGGCATTTCGTTTTGCCGAAGGTCAGGCCATGACCTATTTCGAAGATATGCCCTCCGATTGGCTCGATGACTCCAGCCCCGCCCGTCTGTTTCTGGCAGGGGAAAGTGAATCAGACCCTATGTCCATCGGCGCAATGATCGAAGGTGCAGGCATTCCCGGTATTTACGTCATGGCCACACTGCCAAATCAACATCGCAAAGGCTATGGCAAGGCCATCCTCACCCGCCTGCTCGCCGAAGCCTCCGTCTCAGAAAGCCGCATTGTGGCATTGACGGCCAGCAAGGCAGGTGCAGCGCTGTATTCGCAATTTGGCTTCCTGCATTTATTCGACTTCGATTTCTACTCGCTCCCCGGACAATGACAAAAAGCGCCGTTCCCAAACAGGAGACAGTGGGTTATTGCACATGATGTATAATTTCAACACAGGAGTCAACTGATGTCACCCACCTTATCATTGGAAAACAAAGTAGCGCTTGTCACCGGCGGCTCACGCGGAATCGGGCGCGCCATTGCCCTCGAATTCGCAGCACGCGGTGCGGCTGTTGTGGTCAATTACAACAAATCTCCCGAATCGGCTGAAGAAGTGGTCAAACAGATCCAATCCGCAGGCGGGAAAGCCGCCGCACATCAGGCGGATGTATCCGACTTCAAGCAAGCCGAAGCGTTGGTCAAATTCACTGTGGAAACCTTCGGTGACTTGAGTATTCTCGTCAACAACGCCGGCATCACCCGCGACCAGTTGATCATGATGATGCCCGAAAGTGACTGGGACGCAGTCATCAACACGAACCTGAAAAGCACCTTCAATTGTTCAAAGGCCGCTGTCAAACATATGATGCGCAAGCGCGTCGGCCGCATCATCAACATGGCTTCCGTTGCGGGGCAAATGGGCAACCCCGGGCAAACGAACTACTCGGCCTCCAAAGGCGGACAGATCGCATTCACAAAAGCCCTCGCCCGCGAAGTAGCCACCCGTAACATCACCGTCAACGCTATTGCGCCGGGCTTTGTGGATACGGAAATCCTCGACGCCATGACCCCTGAAACCCTCGCAGCCGCGCTCAAAATGGTTCCGTTGGGACGCAAAGGTAAACCCGAAGAGATCGCATACGCCGTTTCATTCCTCGCTTCAGACGAAGCCGCCTATATCACCGGCCAGGTGCTGGGTGTGGATGGCGGCATGGCGATGATGTAATCCATTGATTTCGCCCTTCGACTTCGTTCCTCAAAGACCACACTCCACTCAAGGCGAAGTTACACACAAGGAGTACTCATGACAGAAACAAACACACAAGGCAAAACGACCGTATCACCGGATGTGCTCACCACCATTGCCCGCCTTGCCGCGCTGGAAGTGCCCGGCGTAAGCAGGCTTGCACCCATCTCCGGGGGAGTCAACCGCCTCTTCAAACGCGGAGCAGGCGACGGCATCCGTATTGAAACGGAAGACAACACTGTTTTTGCCGACCTGCATCTTGTCCTCAAGGCAGATGTCAACATCCGTGAGGTCAGCCGCAACGTTCAACAAAGCGTGGCACGCGCCATCCAGGAAATGGTCGGCATGGATGTCGGCCAGGTAAATATTCACATTGAAGATATCGATTACGAGGATAATGAGGCCTGAAAGCATGAAACCCCGAACCAGAGCGCGCTCCATTGCTCTGCAAGTACTTTTACGAAACAGATATGGCGGAAAAGCACCTGCCCGGTGACGTGTTAAGAACACGCCTGGATGAAGCACCGCTTGCAGCAGATCTTGCCGAATTTTCAAGGCAGATCATTTTTGGCGTTCTTCCCCTTACCCACGATCTCGACCAATTGATCGCAAAGTATGCCCCCGAATGGCCGCTGGATCAAATTGCGGCCATTGACCGCAACATCCTGCGCATTGCCTTCTGGGAATTTGCCGTCTATCGGGAAACCCCCGTCAAGGTTGCGATCAACGAAGCGGTGGAACTGGCAAAACTATTTGGCTCCGACTCTGCGCCGCGTTTCATCAACGGTGTGCTGGGCACGCTCGCCGAAAACGTCAACGAGATCCAGCAGGTCATCAAAAACAGAATCGCCCACGAGACAAAGTTGGAATCATAAAATGGAAATCCTGGGAATTGGCACATCTGAATTGCTTTTCATCGTGATCATTGCGATCATTATCCTTGGTCCAAAGGATATGCAAAAAAGCGGGCAAGACCATCGGCAAATGGCTGCGCAATATCATCACCTCCGATGGCTGGAAGATCTTTCAGCAAACCTCGCGCGAATTGCGGACCCTGCCCAACAAATTGATCCGCGAGGCGAATGAGGAATTAAATAAGGTCGGGAACGATATAAACAGCGCCACCGACCCCGCCCGAAACTGGTCCAACACCCCAGGCAGGTCGCCACATCCTCAGGCTGTTCCTTCGGATTTCCCATCTAACAAGATTGCCCCTCCCAGTTCCGCAGCCAAAGTAGTAAAAGAAAAAGAAGGCGACCCCGAACAAAATGCGTAATTTTCTTTTCGGCGTGTGGAAGGTCATCACCTTTCCGTTTCGCCTTGTCTTCAACATCATTGCCTTCCCATTTCGGAAGATTCGTCAATTCAACCAATTCCTGAACACCGAACCTGAAGAACATCCTCTGACGGAGGTCTTTGCCGACCTCATCACCAGTTCAGATACCCGTCAGATGCTCTGGGAGCAGGTGGAGGCGCTCCGCACGCATTTATTGCGTGCAGTGATTTCACTGGTGATCATGGTATGCGTTTCCTTTCTATTCACGAATAAAGTCATTGAATTCCTCGCCATCCCCGTCGGCGGTTTGGATAATTTGAAGGCAATCGAAGTCACCGAGACCATCGGTGTTTTCATGCGCGTGGCACTCATGTGCGGAATTGCGCTGGCCATCCCATACATCGCGTTTGAATTCTGGTGGTTTGCCGCGCCGGGGCTTCGTCCGCGCGAACGTAAAATGGGGCTGGCGGGAATTCCCATGGCAGCCATTCTATTCTTAAGCGGAGCCGCCTTTACATTCTTTCTGATGCTGCCCGCCGCGCTGCCATTTCTTGAAAGCTTCATGGGCGTCAAGACCGAGCTGCGCCCGGAATCTTATTTCTCGTTCGTGATCGGTTTGATGTTCTGGATCGGTGTTTCTTTTGAATTCCCACTGATCATTTATGTGCTGTCTGCGATCGGCATTATCAAACCGCAGATCCTTGCCCAGCAATGGCGCCTGGCTATTGTGGTCATCGCCATTGTGGCCGCCATGGTCACGCCGACTATTGATCCGGTCAATCAGGGACTGGTCATGGCTCCAATGATCCTCTTGTATTTCATCAGTATTGGCCTCAGCTACATCGCCTACGCCGGGCGAAAGCGCAACAATCTCGAAGAGCAGACCCATGCCGATGAAGCGGAGACAGGCCAAAGTTAAGCGCGAAGCGTTTTTTTATCCAGGAGAGAGAATGAAAAAGCCGTCAACCCTATCACGCCGCATGATCGTCGTGGTGCTCATGCTTGCCATTGTCGGGCAGGCGTGCACATTTTCACTGTTAGAAAATCCATTTACAACAGGCACATCCACACAAACACCCGGGGTTGCAGTACCTTCTGCCACACCACAGGCAATGGCACAGACCAATTTTGTGGTGATTCTGCCTGAGCCGCTTCAAGCCAATGAAACCCTCGTCATCGCGGTCATGGACGAAGTGACCGGTCTTGCGTTCAGCAGTTTGCAATACCCGATGAGCGCCCGCGACTCGCTGACTTACACGGCGGTGCTACCACTGCCCTTTAACTCGGTTGTGAAATATCGTTACATTCGCCGCGGCGCCGCACAGGTGTTGGAAGATACCAGCCTGGGTTCAGAGATCCGCTATCGAATGTTTTATGTGGCAGGCCCCAGCGAAATACAGGATGTCATTTCCGACTGGGGTGACCGTTCTTATGTGCGCCCGATCGGTTCGATCCTTGGGCAGGTTTTCAATACGGATACAGGCTCGCCGCTTGCCAATATGCTTGTCACTGCGGCGGGGGTGCAACAGTTCACCGATTCCAGCGGACGTTTCGAACTCGTGGGGCTGCCTACCGGCACACAGACCCTGCTTGTGTACAGCCCTGATGGTTTGTATCAACCTTTCCAACAAGGTGCGATGGTCGCTGAAAATAACGCAACGGTTGTGAATCTTCGTGTAAAGCCGATGCCGTTGGTAAATGTGACCTTCTCGGTTGTCGTACCAGAATCGACTGTGCCCGGTGTGCCCGTTCGCATTGCAGGGAATATTCTGCAATTGGGAAATACCTTTGCAGACCTTCAGGGCGGCGTCAGCACCAACCCAGACCGCATGCCCATCTTGAACCTTCAAGCGGACGGTCGTTATTCGGCAACCATGGCCCTGCCAGTTGGCACACATATTCAATATAAATACACGTTGGGTGACGGCTACTGGAATGCAGAACACAAATCGGATGGTCAATGGGTGCTGCGTGAATTCGTCGTCCCCGCCCAGGATCTTTCGATTCAAGATAGTGTTGAAACCTGGTCATTCGGCGACTCACCGATTCTGTTCGAGGTCACTGTCCCCTCTGTGACGCCGCCCGGTGATATTATCTACATTCAGTTCAATACCTTCGGATGGATGGAACCGATCCCAATGTGGCCGCTCGGCAACAACCGTTGGACCTACAAGTTATACGGCCCGCTTAATATCCTCGGCTCTTTTTCATATCGCTATTGCCGCAACGGTCAATGTGGCAGTGCAGACGATGCTCAAACAGTCGGCTCTGCTCCTACTGGCAGACAAGTTTCCACCAGCGTTATTGGACAGGATATTCAAGATACAGTGAACACATGGAAGTGGTACGAAAACCCTGAACCCATTTCGCTGGTCGGCGCAAACATTGTGCCGCGCGCTGGCGGGTTTATCGCCGGTGTGGAATTCCAAGCCACCTACCATCCCAACTGGTCGTTCTATGCGCCGCAGGGATTTGCCAATACGCAGGCCATCGGGGCCAATATGGTCATCCTGACCCCAAGTTGGACATTCTCCAGAGTCTCCCCCTTGGGCTTTGCACCTGTCCCTGGAACAGACCCGTTGTGGATCGACTCGGCCATCATGATCTCGCAAGCCCGCGCATTGGGGCTGAACGTCTCGCTCTTCCCCACACCGAATTTTGAAACTCTAAATGGCCCGACCTCACTCAGCACGAACTTCTGGAAAGATGCGCCCAAGGATGCAGTTTGGTGGCAATCATGGTTTGCGCGCTATCGCACGTTCGCGGTCAACTACGCTGACCTCGCGACACAGACCGGCGCACAGACCCTCATCCTCGGCGGTGACTGGATCGCCCCGGCCCTGCCCAATGGAAAGCTGGCAGACGGGACTCCATCCAATGTCCCTGCGGATGCAGATGCACAATGGAGGTCGATCATCGCCGAAGTGCGGACCCATTTCAAGGGTCAGGTCTTGTGGGGATTGCCATTTACAAAAGCCGCGATCGAAGTTCCCCTCGATTTCCTGCGTGATGTGGATGGCATTTACCTGCTCTGGTCTGCCTCCTTATCGTCAAACCCAAGTGCAACCAAATTGGATTACGCCAACGAAGCGGGACGTTTGCTCGATAACGAAGTTGCGACACTTGTATCGCTGTTGAACAAGCCGCTCATTCTCGCCATCGCCTATCCATCTGCTGCAGGTTCCGCCAATGGATGTGTGCCAAATGGACAGGGTGGCTGCCTCGATTGGACTGAATTGAACAGACCCAATGCCGATATCAGCTCTGCAATCTTGAGCCTGCAAACCCAGGCAGATATTTACGAAGCCATGCTCGCCACGGTCAATGCGCGCCCTTGGATTTCAGGCTTTGTCAGCCGCGGGTATTACCCGCCCGCAGCCTTGCAGGACAAATCTGCATCCATTCACAGCAAACCCACCGCCGATATTCTTTGGTATTGGTTTCCGCGCATGTTGGGGACGATCAAATAATCTTTTAAAGGAACTAAAAGCCGCAGAAGTCATAGACTTCTGCGGCTTTTTTATTTCTTGTCTATTTCAAAACCGCATATCGTCCATTATCGAAGATCACGGAATACCCTGCCGACAGGAACATATCCACGGGAATCTTGGACAAATCCACGACCACATGTGTGAATTGCATGTCCATCGTTTTCGTCCATGCATTGAGGCAACTCATGTCTCGGCAGGCTTGAAGTACCGTCAGTTGCGCCCAGCGGGTATTAAATTCTCCCTGCAAAGCCCATTCCATCCCTTGTAAGGTGGTTTCGGAGTGACGATCTGCCAACGCAGGGAACCACTCTTGAACGGGATCGGTCATCACCTCTTCCTGCCCCGTCAAAATAATAAATTTGCTTTCGGGCGGTGTGTTCTGTCTAACCCATGCCATCATATCCTGGGAGGGATATGGCAGGGTGAGGTTGCGAATCACATACGCATGGACAAAACATTCAAGCGATAAATAAAAAACGATCCCCAACAACCCCATGGATAATCCCCGCCGATTGAACAACACTTCATCTGGTTCAATAATCCATTTTCGAGTGCGGAACCAGTTGAAGAATGCAGGAACCACGTCCATTAATCCATACGCCGCCAGCATGGGGTACAAAAAGACGGAAGCCAGCGGAGAACTGCGCTGGTCAATAAAGTAAGGAAGAAAACCCCAAACGAGAAGGTCGTATCTGCGTTTGTAGATCGCCCAAGGCAGACCCAACAGCCAGAACAACGTTGCAAACGGAAGAATGGTCTGGCGTGCCAACAGGCTGGTGATCAAGGCAGATACCGAAACATTCAGATCACCGGATTGGCTGGCGGACAAAAATACATCCGCCCCATGCCGCGAAATGACCATCGCCCACCATGGCATCGTCAAAAGCAGAGTTCCAGAAGCGATCAAAACAGGGGTACGAAAAAGCCTTGGCGAAATTCCGCTAAAGAGCCAAAAGACCGCGCAGCCAATGACCAGCAACCAAGCAGCCTGCGGGTGACTCAAAATCGTCAACGCACAACAAAGGATGGCGTAAATCACCAAACGCCAATCGGATTCATGATAGGCGCGATGGACAAAATACAAACCCAGGATGAAGAACACAGCGCCCAATGCGCGCGTCAACCCGCCACCCATGAGATACCAGACGTAATTACCCGGAGCCAATGCAAAAAAGACAGTCGCCACTGCTGCACGCGGACGATTCCCCAACAATTCCAATGCCAGCAAATAAAACAGTGGAACCGTTGCAATGGTCAGAAAAGCGGGTAACCAGATCAGCATTTGAAATTCAGAGAGACCGAGCAACTCGAAAAATCCACCCAGATAAAGCCCCAACGGCGGATACGCAAAAGGAATTTCCGCGTGGTTGTACGATGTGAAAACGGGGAGCGCAAATTGATTTGCTTTTAAGTCGCGAATCATCACAGCGAACATCCCGCCGTCATTGATGGGCAGCCCAGCCAAAGGTCCAGGGATGAAGCGCACGAAAATCCCAAAGAGGAGCGCCAGCCCGAGGATTGTCCAAGTCCACTCATTTTCATCTACATGACGGGGTTTCATTTCAGATCGCATGTGATAAATTCTACCATTCGAAGTTTCCGTGCTATGCAATCCATTCACAGGTGGCTATAATCCATCAAATTTTTCCAACTCGGAGGAAGTATGAAAAAAGCAGGCAAGTTCATTGGGCGGATATTTATTGGGATCGTTATCCTTGCGCTTATTGCGGGCGCAGGAGGCGCGTTCTATTTCAAGAGTTATTTACCCAACACGGTTGCGCCAAAGTCTTTTCCGCAAATTGATGGAGAGATCACCGTGAGCGGATTGGACGGTCAGGTAGATATTTACCGCGATCAGATGGGCATTCCGCATGTGTATGCGTCCACACCGCATGACCTGTTCTTCGCGCAGGGGTATGTCCACGCGCAGGATCGTTTCTGGCAGATGGACTCATGGCGGCACATCGGCTCAGGCCGTCTCTCCGAAATGTTCGGCAGCGGACAGGCCGAAACCGACGCCTTCCTACGCACACTTGGCTGGAAGCAAACCGCCGAAACCGAATGGGCACAACTCGACGCAGATTCAAGAGCAATTCTCGAAGCATACACCGAAGGTGTGAATGCCTATCTCAAAGATCATTCAGATACAGCCCTCAGCCTCGAATATGCCGTTTTAGGACTGCTCAGCCCCGATTACGAGATCGAAGCGTGGACTCCCATCCACAGCCTCACTTGGGGCAAGGCCATGGCCTGGGATCTGCGCGGCAATATGGGCGAAGAGATCGAACGCGCAGTTTTGTTGAAAACACTGACGCCTGAACAAGTGGCCCAGCTTTTCCCTGCCTATCCTGAAGATCATCCTGTCATCGTCAACAACATTGGCGAAGGCGGAGTAACCGCAAACGCAGGAAGCGAAGCGGCTCTCGATTATTCACAAGTGCCGTTTGAAAATATTTCAGAAAATGTAGCCCTGCTCGATTCCTTCCTCGGCCCGTGGAATGATGGCATCGGCTCGAATTCATGGGCGGTCTCTGGCGAACTCTCTGAAACGGGCATGCCATTGCTTGCCAACGATCCGCACCTCGGCATTCAAATGCCTTCCATATGGTTTCAGATCGGGTTGCATTGCGTTGAAAAAAGCGCGGCGTGTCCCTTCGAAGTGGCGGGCTTTTCATTTGCGGGTGTGCCCGGTGTCATCATCGGTCACAACGCCGATATCGCTTGGGGCTTCACCAACGTCGGCCCCGATGTGATGGATTTGTACATCGAACGCATCAATCCTGAAAACCCGAATCAATACGATGTGAACGGCACCTGGGTTGATTTCGACACACGCGAAGAAGTCATCAAAATGTCAGACGGAACAACACAGACCATCACCGTGCGCAGCACACGCCACGGACCTGTCATCTCAGATCAATATGGTCCGCTCAAAGATGTGGGCGATCCTGAAGATACCGAATTCGTCCCCTTCAAAGACCGCGTCAGCAGTGAACTGCCCGAACAATATGCCATCGCACTTGCGTGGACGGCGCTGATTCCCTCCACGCCATTCGAAGCCATTTGGGGCTTCGATAGGGCGCGCAACTGGGAGGAATTCCGCAAAGCCGCAAGCGGATTCCACGTGCCCGCGCAAAACCTCATCTATGCCGATATCGAAGGCAACATCGGCTATCAAATGCCGGGCGATATCCCCATTCGCAAGAAAGGCGATGGCACACTGCCTGTCCCAGGCTGGACGGATGAATACGAGTGGCAGGGCTTTCTTCCGTTTGAAGAACTTCCCTACACCCTCAACCCCGAAGAAGGCTACATCGTCACTGCCAACAATCAGGTACATCCACGCGACTATCCATACTTCATTTCAGCCGATTGGGATTATGGTTTCCGCGCCAACCGCATCGTTGAAATGATCACCAGCGCCCCGGGCAAGATCGACATCGCCTACATTCAACAAATGCACGGTGACTCTTTCGACGCAAACGCACCTGTCTTCGTACCGCTTCTGCAGAAAGTGGGAGTCGCATCTGAATTTACCCCCGCGCTTGATACGCTAAAGAATTGGGACTATCAAGACCGTGCAGATTCAACCTCCGCCGCAGTATTCAACGCATTCTGGCGCGCCCTCCTCAAAAACACCTTCAACGATGACATGCCTGAGGAAAGATATTATCCCGACGGCGGCTCACGTTGGAACGAAGTCATGCGCCATATGGCAGAAAACCCCAATGATCCGTTCTGGGATGACAAGACCACCACCGACATCACCGAAACCATGGAACACATGATTAAGAAATCCTTCCCCGAAGGTGTGGCAGAATTGCAGGACATCTTCGGCAAGGACATGTCCAAATGGAAATGGGGCGACATGCATGCCTCCACCTTCCGCAACAGCACCCTTGGTGAATCGGGCGTGTTCCTCATCGAAGACCTCTTCAATCGCGGACCCTTCCCCACGAGCGGCGGCGAAGCCATTGTCAACGCCACGGGCTGGTCGGTGAAGGATGGCTACGAAACCAACTGGCTGCCCTCCATGCGCATGATCGTGGATCTGGGTGAATTAAACAACTCGGTCACCGTCCACACCACGGGTGAATCGGGTCATGCCTATCATCCGCATTATGCGGACATGGCTCCCATGTGGGCAGGCATTCAGTATTACCCCATGTGGTGGAATCAAGACTCCATCATCGGTGACGCAGAAGGTCATTTGATCTTGAAACCATAAACGAATAAAAGCAAAGACCCTAAAGGTTTTGAAAACCTTTAGGGTCTTTTTATTTTCAATGCCGCCCATCCCCCGGCAACCAGACCAATATAACCGGCCAGCAGATCGATCAGGTCAAACGTACGGTTCGCAAAGAACTTCTGCGAATACTCCTCCGCACCGATGAGCAGGGCGAGGATCAGACCAATTGAAAGCGCCACCCGTTTCGGGTCAAAGCGAAGAAGCGAACGTATGGATGCGAGAGTGATGAAAAAGTTCAGGAGTCCGTACAGGATGAAGTGTCCCGCCTTGTCGCCGTATGGAAAATCATAAATAAAATGAAGCGGACCCAGCAATCCGCGGTCTGCAAGGATGATAACAAGAACAATAAAAATCGTAAAAAGAACCGCAGCGTATTTCATCATAAAAAGTGTGCCGCGCCAAACAGATGGCGCGGCACACACGATTTCAAAATTATTTCTTCGCTTCCTTGCGGGCTTTCCACCACTCATAGAACATCGGCACCACAGAAACAAGGATGATGGCGATGATCACCAGCTCGAAATTCTCTTTCACAAAGGGAATGTTTCCAAAGAAGAAACCCATCAATGTGAAGATCAAAACCCACGAGATACCGCCAACAATATTGTAGGTGGCAAAATACGCATAAGACATTTTGCCAATGCCCGCCACGAACGGCGCAAAGGTGCGCACGATGGGCACAAAACGCGCAAGGAAGATGGCCTTGCCGCCGTGCTTCTCAAAGAACGCATGGGTCTTGTCGAGGTATTCACGCTTGATCCACTTGATGTTGTAGGCGCGTTCGCCCAGATAATGACCGATGGAATAGTTCACCGCATCACCCAACACAGCCGCCACGATCAACAAGCCGACAACATACCATATGTTCAACGCGCCAAGCGCTGCAAACGTGCCCGCCGCAAAGAGCAGCGAATCACCAGGCAGGATCGGCATGATTACCAAGCCCGTTTCCACAAAGATCACGACGAACAAGATGCCATACGTCCATGTGCCATAATCTGAGATGATCTTGGCCAGGTACTCATCCAAATGCAGGAAGAGGTCAATTATGCTTTTTAGAAATTCCATTTTTTATTCTCTCTTTCGATAGATATCGGAGTTCAAAGTCTGGAGACCTTGAGCGCCGTTTTTAACGGGCGGGGATTATACACCGCTTTCTTTTTTGACATCGATCCTGCTCAGCCACTCGCCAGCCACCAGCACCAGCAGACTGCCCACACTACCCATACCCAAATTCAACGAACCGAGCATCAGGAACGCCCAACCCTGCCACATACCGATCAACTGCCCAAACGCAAAACCGAGAATGCTCAATCCAAAAAATAACAGCAAACGCCAGCCGCCTCCGCCGCGTATAAAATGATAGAGCGCCCCATAAAGCATGGCAACCACCAAACCAAAGATGATCGTGGGAAGTGTCATTGCGTTCTCCGCCATTAATTATTTTCTCAATACCTAACTGATCACTTATTGTGACTACGCGCAAATTCTATTGGACGATGATTCCGCCGCCAAGCATCAACTCACCTTGATAGAAAACTGCCGCCTGACCTGCTGTGGCGTCCCGCACGGGCGCATCGAACTTAACCGAAGCCTGATCCCCATTCAATGGGCTGACCAGCGCCGGGACCTCTTTCGCCGTGTAGCGAGTCTTTACATCTGCGCGGAAGGGTTCGCTCGGCGCTTCACCGTTCAACCAGTTGACATCGCGAACGGTCAATTCAGTAGAGCCCAATTCATGCGCTTCACCGACGATGAGCGTATTGCTCGCGGCGCGCTTCGTCATCACATACAACGGCACAGGCGAGGCCACGCCGAGTCCCTTGCGCTGACCGATGGTGTAGTTTGCCAGTCCGTTATGTTCGCCGATCACTTTGCCTTCCGCGGTTTCGATTTTGCCAGGCTTTAACATTTCAGCGGCATTGCGCTGTAAAAAATTACGATAATCTTCGCCTGCCAGGAAACACAAGTCTTGAGAGTCTGCTCTCGAAGCAGTAGGCAGGCCAAAGTCCGCGGCGATGCGCCGAATCTCGGGCTTGGGATACTCCCCCACTGGAAAAAGCGCATGAGCAAGCTGCTCCTGTTTCAAGACATGCAAAACATAGGATTGATCCTTCGAGTGATCCACTGCGCGAAGCAACTCAATCTGTCCGTCATCCCCAGTCTTTCGTCTGACATAATGGCCTGTCGCCATGAATTCCGCGCCTAGGGCCAGCGCGTGATTAAGCAAAAACGTCCAGCGGATCTGACGGTTGCACATCAAACAGGGATTGGGCGTTTCGCCGCGCTCGTAGCCATCGAGAAAATATTGCACCACTGTTTCTCGGAAAACATCCTTCGCATCGATCACATAAAAGGGAATGTCGAGAATGCCTGCCACGCGTCGCGCCTGCGCCATGGAATCAGGCGTGCAGCAGCGATTCGAATCCTCCTTGCCAGGCTCAGACCACAGGCGCAGCATCATGCCTGTGACATCATAGCCCTGCTGTTTGAGCAGGGCCGCCGCCACCGAAGAATCCACGCCGCCAGACATGGCGACAACAACTTTTTTCTTAACCATAATGGACGTGATTATAAACTACTTGCATCTGCCCCTTAGTTAATGTATATTCGAAGCAATTAATCGAGATATTAAGGAGAGAAGAATGTCCATCAAGGCAGATCTGATCATTGAGAACGCAAATATTTTTACCAGCGATGCAAACAAGCCGCACGCGGAAGCGCTGGCTATAAAAGGCAATCGTATTGTTTTTGTAGGTGCGAATGAAGATGTAGGGCAATACAAGGACACCTCCACACGAGTCATCGATGGAATGGGACATACCATCACCCCCGGGTTCATCGACTCGCACTTTCATTTATTATGGGGTTCCATTTCGATGGGCGGCGCGCAATTATACGAAGTAAAAGGCTTTGATGATCTGCAAGCCACCCTGCAATCCTTTGAAAAGGAAAACAAGACCAGCGAATGGGTGGAAGGACGCGGAATTAAGTACAACATTATTTCTGGTCGTGACGAACTGGACAAGATCATTCCAGACAGGCCCGTGTATATTAATGCATATGATGGTCACACTTCATGGGCAAATACAAAGGCATTGGAAATGGCAGGCATTTTACAACCCGGTGTGGATGCGCCCGGCAATGGCGTGATCGTCCGCGATGAGAATGGGATGGCGACAGGCGAATTGCGTGAAACCGCCATGAACATGGTCTCAGACCTGATTCCCGAGCCCAGCGAAGCCCGCAAACGTGAATTGCTCATCAGTACCATCAAGAAGATCAATGCGACAGGCGTCACCAGCGTCCACAATATGAACGGCGAGATGGAAGAGATGATGTTCTACGCCGCGCTTGAAGACACAGGCGAATTGAATCTGCGCGTGTATGTGCCGTACTGGGTCAAGCCCGAAACCACGGAAGAAATGCTGAAGGAAGCCGCCGAAATGATGAAAATCCAGGGTGAATTTGCACGCGGCGGTGCGGCAAAATTCTTCATGGATGGCGTCTGGGAATCGTATACCGCCTTGAACGTGGATCCGTACGCGGATGACCCCGAGGCAAAGCCCGATGGCATTTACTCCCTTGAGCATTTCACCCGCATGGCGGCGTTGTGCGACAAAATGGGCTTGCAGATCTTTGTCCATTGCTGCGGAGATGGCGCGGTGAGACGAGTGCTCGATGGGTACGAGGCAGTTCAAAGGTCAAACGGGAAGCGTGATAGTCGTCATCGCGTCGAGCACATCGAGGTCATCCATCCCGATGATATTCCGCGTTTCACACAACTCGGCGTGCTTCCATCCATGCAGACCAGCCATGCGCCATTCAGCATGTCTGAGGGCGATGTGTGGCCGACGCGCGTCGGGGAAAAACGCTGGCCATTATCATTTGCATGGCGCAATATGAAAGAAGCAGGCAATAACATCGCCTTTGGAAGTGACTGGCCTGTGGCTCCCTATGACCCAATGATCAACCTGCATGTGGGGCTGAACCGCGAAAAATGGAATCCCACTGACCCCGACCAAACCCTTTCGCTGGAAGAACTCATCATCGGCTACACCCGCGATGCGGCCTATGCCGAATTCAAGGAAAATGAAAAGGGACAGATCAAGGAAGGCTATCTGGCCGACGTGGTCTTGTTCTCACACGACCTGTTTGCACTGGATCCAAAAGAAATCCTGACCGCCAAACCAACCATGACCATCGTGGACGGAAAAATCGTTTTCGAGGCCTAATCATGCAAACCTACGCCTTACGGCGAATCCTGCAAACCATTCCAATCCTATTCATTATCAGCATCCTGCTGTTTTTTTTGGTGCGCAGCGCACCAGGTGGGCCGTTGACTGCCGCACGCCGAAACCCGAACATCTCGAAGGAACAGATCGAAGTGTTGGAAGAAAAGCTTGGTTTGAACGATCCTCTCCCTGTTCAATACGGGCGCTGGCTGGGCGATATGTTTAACGGTAACCTGGGTGAATCGATCAAGTTCCGCCGCCCCGTTTCTGAAATGATCGGCGAACGCATCCCGAATACGCTTTTATTGGTCGGTGTGGCATTCCTGATCACTTTAATGGTCGCCATTCCAATCGGAATATTATCGGCGCGAAAGCCGTATTCGTTGTTTGATTACACCATGACCACTGTGACCTTCATCGGGCAATCCATTCCTGTGTATTGGTTGGGGCTGGGATTGATCGTGGTGTTTTATGTGGCTTTGAAAAATCCATTCACAGGCGAGCCATTGTTTCCCGTCGGCGGGATGAATGCGCGCGGCAAGGAAGGTGAATTGCTCGATACGATCTGGCATCTGGTTTTACCTGTCACCGCGCTGAGTTTGGGCTGGATCGCGTGGTATTCGCGTTTTCTACGCTCAAGTATGCTGGATGTGTTGCACGAGGATTACGTCCGCACGGCGCGGGCCAAAGGGTTGAAAGATAACGTGGTCTATTACAAGCATGCCTTGCGAAATGCTATCCTGCCGCTGGTGACTTTGATCGCGCTTGACCTGCCCAGCCTGTTTGCAGGTGCGCTTTTCGTGGAGACGATCTTCTCGTGGCCGGGCATGGGGCGTCTGTTTTGGGATGCCGCCAAGGGACGGGATTATCCCGTGTTGTTGGGTGTGGTCATGATCACCGCCGTGTTGATCATCGTCTGCAATATCCTCGCTGACCTGGCCTATGGCTGGCTCGACCCGCAGGTGAAATATGAGTGATGCCCCCCTCCCCCGCGAACAAAGCATGGGACGCATCGTCCTGCGGCGATTTTTCAAGCATAAACTGGCTGGGATCGCCATTGGTGTGTTGTTGGTCCTTGTGCTTTTTTCGGTCTTTGCCGGGTTGAATTCATATAGCCCCACTGAACAGAATCCGACCAATAGCTTCGCCAAGCCAAATGCCGCGAACTGGTTCGGAACCGATGAACTCGGGCGCGATGTACTTTCGCGCATCATGTATGGCGGGCGTGTATCTTTGGCTGTGGGATTGCTTTCCACGGTGTTGTCTATTTTCCTGGGCATCACTGTCGGCGCGTTGAGCGGATATTTCGGCGGCTGGCTGGATTCCACTTTAATGCGCGTGACCGACGCCTTTTTGACCTTCCCCACCATCTTCGTGCTGATCATCCTTGGCGCGTTTTTGCGGGAACAACAACTGTTCATTTTACAAAACAGCATCTTCGTGGTGATCATCATCATCGCCGCGCTTTCGTGGATGTGGCCCGCCCGCCTCGTGCGCGGACTTTTTCTGGTACTGCGCGAAAAGGAATTCGTGACCGCATCACGCGCATTGGGCGGGAGCAATTTCCGTATCATCGTCCAGCATATCCTGCCGAATTGTGTGGGACCGATCCTGGTCAGTGGCACATTGCAAATGGCTTCGGCGATCATCACCGAATCAGGATTAAGCTATTTGGGATTCGGCGTACAGCCCCCCACGCCTACGTGGGGCAGCATCCTTTCCACAGCGCAGAATCAAATTTTCCGCGCGCCGTGGCTGGGGTTTTTTCCAGGCTTTATGATCTTTATCACCGTTATGGCGATCAACTACATCGGCGATGGCCTGCGCGATGCGTTTGATCCGTATGTGATCCATTCAGAAAAATAAAAGGAGAAGAGAGAATGAAAATAAAAATGTTCACCCTGCTTGTCATTTTGGGACTCGTGCTGAGCGCATGTTCCGGGGGAGGAAATGCCCCAGCAACAGAACCAGCCTCAAGCGGAGGCGGAACCGCTGTCCTCATCCTGCCTGAAGAACCGACCACATTGAATTATTATCTGGCCGATGCTGCGATCGTACGTCAAGCGGCGGATGCAACTTCGATGACCGGGCTAGTCACCATCGATGAGACGGGAAACTTCGTCCCGACGCTGGCGCAGGAAATTCCGACGACCGAAAATGGCGGCCTTTCGAGCGATTACTTGACAGTAACGTGGAAACTCAAGGAAGGTTTGAAATGGTCAGACGGCGAGGCGTTGACTTCGGATGATGTCAAATTCACCGTGGAAGTTCTCTCCAACCCGAATTCAGGCGCATTGGTCGGCACAAGCGGTTTTGATTTGATCACCAAAACTGAAACGCCCGATGACACAACCATTGTCCTGACATACTCGGAAGCATACCCGGGTTATCTTGATCAATTTGCGTATGGATTGTTTCCGCGCCATGCCACGGGCAAGCCCGAAGAAATGGCAAGCTGGGAATGGAATCGCAAACCTGTAGTTGCAGGCCCATTTGTTTTGAGCAGTTGGGAATCGGGCAAGAGCCTGAGCTTTACACGCAACCCGAATTATTACGAAGCGGGCAAGCCCTATCTCGATGAAATCGTTTTTGAGATCGTGCCTGAACCTGCCGCGCAAACCGCGATGATGTTGAACGGCGAGGCCCAGATGCAATTGTGGCCCGGTGAGTTCAAGGCTGATTACGATACCCTGCTGACCGGCAAAGCCCAGCAATATCTCATCCCTGGCATTTGGAACATGGCGATCGATTTCAACCTGAGCGCGCCGTTCGACGGCGACCCGACCGCCTCTGCGCCACACCCGATTTTGGGTGATATTCGCGTGCGTCAGGCGATTGCCCATGCCATTAATTATCAGTCATTGCAGCAGGATGTTTTGAAGGGCAGTGTCGGCGATTCGACCAACCCGTTTGCATATGGCTGGTACAAGTGTGAACTACCGCGCCAAAACGGATATGATGTTGAAGCCGCCAATAAATTACTGGATGAAGCTGGCTGGGTGATGGGCGATGACGGAATCCGCGTGGCGAAGGGTGCGAAATATGCGGAAGATGGAACGCGCCTCTCTCTCGAACTGCAAGGGTATACGGCTTTCGATCCGCTGCAACTCACCGAGGAATTCATCGTTGAAAATTTGAAGGCCGTGGGTATCGAAGCCCGCATTCAGAATTACGACTTCTCGATCATCTTTGGCACCTTTGAAGATAACTCTCCGCGCGCCGTGGGCGATTACGACATGCTGATCTTCGACCGCGGATTCACCACCGAGCCGCAGGGTTACAACTTCGATGCGTATCATTCCTCACGCATCCCTACTGCCGAGAACCCCACAGGCGGAAATTACTTCCGCTGGGTCAACTCTGAAGTAGATGCTGCTTTGGAAGCCGCAGGAACCAGCTTCGATTCTCAAACCCGCAAGGATGCCTACTGCAAGGTAGGGCAGGCCGTACTCGATGAACTGCCGCAGGTGTATCTCTACCTTTTCCAGGATAACTACGGCATTGCAGACAACCTGACTGGTTATACGCTCAATACCTGGGGCAGCATGAGTTGGGGTGTGCAGAACTGGAAGTTGAAATAAGCAAGTAGACAGGTAAATATGTAAACAAGTGACAGTTGTCTTCAACTGTCACTTGTTTTTTTATTAATTCACCTGCATCGCGCTGAGCGTTTTTCGCGAACGAAGCCGAAGCGTTGAGTTGAGAAGCGAAGATTATCGCTTAATCCAGCAACCGCCTCGCTTCACGGACCAGGTCAACGAATTCATCCATCACATCATCGCGGTAAAGATAATCAGCAATGCGGCGGGCTTCGTCGTAGACATCATCCATGGAGCTTTCCTCGGCCCAGTAGCTGCCTTTCAAGATTTCAGCAAACTCAGCCACAACAACCGCGCGCTGGAAGTATGGGTCGGTCTCGCGGAAATCCGAGGAGATCTGGCTGGTGTCGTAATCCTTTGATATCTCAACGACTTGATGCGTGTCGGGATCTTCCCAACGCATAAGGACCGTGGCGATCCTGCCGCGTGCCTCTGGATACAGCTTGACCTCATACAAAGCTGTGACGGAATGCCCCGCACCGATCTCGCCTGCATCCACCGTGTTATCGCGGAATTCGTCATCGGCCACGGCGCGATTTTCGTACCCGACAAGGCGGTAACGCATCACGACCTGCGGATTGAAATCGACCTGCACTTTCGCATCCAATGCGATGGTTTGCAGGGTGCCCGTGATTTCGTCAATGAACAATTTGCGGGCCTCGTCCACATCGTCTACGTAGGCGTAGAAACCATCGCCGTTATCGGCGAGTTGTTCCATGAGGGTATCGTTGTAATTGTCCATGCCGAAACCGATGGTGGTGAGCGTAATGCCTTCTTCCACGTAGTGACTGACTTCTCCGAGAATGGCATCGGGTCCGGTCAACCCGACATTTGCCACGCCATCTGAACATAGGATCACCCGATTGATCCCATCGCGATTAAAGGCTTCCATGGCCATGCCGTAGCCGAGGCGCAGACCCGCCTCCGCGTTGGTGGCCCCTTCGGGTTGAAGACTGTAAATCGCGTCGAGAATCCGTCCAGAATCAGAACCAGGCGTCGGCTCAAGAACGACGCGGGCTTCCGATCCATAGACGACAATGCTGACCGTGTCATTTCGATGCAATTGTTCGACGAGCAATTCCAGCGAACGTTTGACCAGGCCGAGGCGGTTGTCCATATCCATCGAACCAGAGACGTCGATCACGAACGTCAGCGCAGCATCTTTGCGGTCTTCATCGGCCACTTCGTAGCCTTGAATGCCGATGCGCAGCATATCGTAGCGTTCGGTTTCGGTAAAAGGCGAGGGACCGCCATCAATGGAAATTCCAAAAGCCTGATGCGGCGGAGGCAATGCGTAGCCGTGATCAAAGTAATTGACGTATTCTTCCACACGCACAGAATCCTGGGGCGGAAGATTTCCATCCTGCAAATAATTACGCATGACAGTATACGAACCCGTATCCACATCCAACGCAAAGGTGGAAAGGTTGTCATCTTCGGTATCTATGGATGGATTGACACCATAGTCTTCGAAGAACATATCATATGGTTCGTTGTTCGATGGGGGTTGTTGCCCGTTCTGTTGTTGCGGGCTGGAAGCAGGCGCTTCCGCGGCAGGTTCTTCCATTGCTGGTGCCTCGGTTGCAGCGGGCGACTCGTAGGAATAGTCTTGCGATGACGGGGCTTCGGTAGCCGCTGGCGCACCGCCGCCACAGGCGGACATAAACAGCAGCAACAGTAGAACACTAAAGCCGATGGCTTTGCGTAAGGGTTTCATTTTTCTTCTCCTATTTAGTTTTTTTTATTTTTCAATACAGACAATAAAGAAGACCAGCAGGCGGCGTCCCGCTGTGCTTCAGAGATACCTATTAAGTCATAAGCCCTCCTTTCCATATAAGGCTGTCCCACCTGATCGCCAGTTTTGTGATATTGAATGGACGTATCGCCAAGGGGGAAAGTTCCCCCACCAAAACGACATGAGCCATTGTTGCATGAATCGAGTCCAAAAGTCAACTGATAGTTTTGATAGGAACCCAGGGAACAGGACACTAAAACTTGAAATCCATGTACAATAGCGCTCGTTAAACTGACAGTTAAACCAGATGACAGTCACCCGCTTTGCGAATGTGACTGTCATCTTATTATGAACAGGATGAATTGAATGAATGATCTGAAACACTTCAAGGCACAGGCCATTATTTTCGACAAGGACGGTACGCTCATCGACTTTGACGCCATGTGGGGCGGATGGGTCGTCTATCTGGCGGAGCAGCTGCATCTCGTCAGTGGGCTGAATGTCCGCGAGCCTTTATGTCTCGCCATGGGCTACGATGACGATCACAAAAAAGTGCTGGCACATGGAAAACTGGCGGCCACCCCCATGTCACAGTTGTACCGCTTGACGGTCGAAGTAATGCAATCTCTCGGTCTAAGTGAAGCGGCAGCCGAAAAGGCGGTCGAAGCGGGCTGGTGCATTCCCGACCCTGTGATCCTCGCAAAACAATTCACAGACACGCGGGCGCTCTTCGGTCAACTGCATGGCAAGGGAATTCTGATCGGCATTGCCACCACCGATGACCGCGCTCCCACTCAGGCAATGATCGAGGCATTCGATATTGAAGAATACATTGCAACCATGGTCTGTGCAGACGACGGAATCAAGGCAAAGCCTGCGCCTGATATGGTCTTGACCATTTGTGAAAGAATGAAGATCGATCCTGCTCGGGTAATGGTTGTAGGAGACACCACGGCAGATTTGAAAATGGCGCGCTCTGCTGGGGCAGGCATGGTCGTAGGCGTGCTTTCAGGCGTCTCATCAGCAAGAGATCTGGTGGAATTTGCAGATGTGCTGATCGAATCGGTGGATGAATTACACGCCTATGCACATGGATTCGCAGGAAATGAAAACCCACAAACTCAAAATGGTCTCAATCCAGATTTTGCCTTTTGAAATGCAGTAAACAGCAAATCGCTTCAGGTTTCCTGAAGCGATTTTTTCTACTTAACTTTTTCGAGCTCCCAAAAATCGCTACTGGCAAATGAGGCAACCTTCTCGTTCAAGTAATAAATACCTGTCATCGAATCCCCATCCTGAATGTGCCCGTAGTACCAGCCGCCCAAAGTATAGCCGCCGCCATTCAAAAATGTAGTTTCTGTCCATTTGATCCAGGTACCGCTCCGATCTCCATTTTTATAGTCTGGATGATTGCCCCATAGGGCCTGTTCCTCCGCATCGCCAAAATCAGTTACAAATTCCCCGCTGATCGCAGTCATTGCACCTCTGAAATTGTCCGTCCCCGTCCAAAGCATTTTGCCTGTGAATGTATTTCCCTTGAGCTTATCGAGAATGATGGTGATTCTCAGCTTGCCGATCCCAGCCTGAGCGTACGTGCCGTTCCATTGCTGCGGAACGATGATGAGGGTTGGCGTTGGCAAAGGGATCGGCGTATCTGTCGGGATAATTGTTGCCGTCGGGGCCAAAGTTGCAGTTGCAGGCGGGATCGTGGGTGGAATAACGGCGGTCGCAGTCGGCGCAGGCGCTGGAAACAACAAAGCACACGCCATGGTCAAGACACTTACAACCAGCATGCTGAATAAAACACGATTATTCATTTTTATCTTCCTCCAGTGAGTGGGTCATGATCAATATAGCACAAGCACATACCTATAAATAATGTCAAAAGTCATATCTTTTCATAAACCGATTAATTCGAGAACATTTCTCAACTATGAGTTGATAAAATACAAACATGTCAATACCCTGGTATCACAAAACAAGCATCTATCAAATCTACCCGCGTTCGTTTTATGATACAAACGGCGATGGGATCGGGGACTTAAAAGGCATTATCCAAAAACTGGATTACTTGCACGAACTGGGATTCGAAACGCTGTGGATCTCCCCGTTCTTTTCCTCGCCGCAAGCTGATACGGGTTACGACATCAGCAGCTACACTGAAATCGCCCCCGAATACGGTAGCATGGACGATGCTGAACAACTCATCGAAGAAGTTCACGAGCGTGGCATGAAAATCGTCTTTGACATGGTGATGAACCATACCTCCATTGAGCATCCGTGGTTCAAGGAATCGTGCTCTTCACGAGACAATCCCAAAGCAGATTGGTATATCTGGCGAGACAAGCCCAATAATTGGCAAAGCATGACGGGTGGTAATGGCTGGCATTACTCCGCCGAGCGCAGACAGTATTTCTGGTCGAGCTTCCTCCCCTTTCCAGCCTGACCTGAACTATCGCAATCCCGAAGTCAAAATGGCCATGTTCGACACAGTCCGCTTTTGGCTAAACAAAGGCGTGGACGGTTTTCGACTGGATATTTTCAACGTCATATACAAAGATGCCGAATTTCGGAACAATCCATTCTCGTTCAAACTTCTGCCCACTGAAGATGACCCCTCTGGATTCTTTCAAGAAGCGAAATACAACCTGAATCAGCCAGAGAGTTTCGAATTCGCGAAGGAACTCCGCAGTGTGTGTGACGAATTCGGCGAAAAAATCCTGCTCGGCGAAGTGAGCGGAGATAGATCCATCATCCGCAAATTCCTTGGGAATGAGGTCAACAACGGGCTGGGGCTGGTCTTTGACTTCGAAATGCTCAGCTTCCAATTCAGCGCGGATTATTTCAGAAAGTTGATCGAGCGCATCGAAGCGCATTTTCCCGACCCGTTCATGCCCGTGTATGTCTTCAGCAATCACGACAGACACCGAAGCATTCACAGGCTTGGAGATGATCTTCGCAAGGCAAAACTGCTAGCCATGCTGCAACTCACTGTCCGCGGTGTGCCGTGCATGTATTACGGCGAAGAGATCGGCATGACCGATTTAAAGCAGCCTTTCGGCTCTGCGCTAGACCCGATCCCCCACAAATTCAAACTCATTCCACGCTTCATCTTTGATTTACTTGGCTTGCTCATCAACCGCGACGAAGTCCGCACGCCGATGCAATGGGGTGAAGCAAAGAATGCAGGCTTCTCGTCCGCTGAAAAGACATGGCTGCCTGTGCATGGAAATTACCAGAAAATAAACGTGGAAAAAGAAAATCAGGACAAGGCTTCTTTATTGAACACCATTCGGGGCTTGATGAGGATCCGCAACCAGGAAACGTCTCTGCAGGAAGGTTCACAGGAAATATTGAACGGTCTGCCCAATGGAGTTCTGGGATACAAACGAAAAAGTGCAGATGAAAGCCTGATCATTCTGTTGAATTTCGATGGTCTTGAAAAAGAAATCCAAATTGAGTTCTCGGAATGTATCTTTACTTTATCAAGCAGAGATACAGCAAAAGAAAAAGCCATTCGCTTGAATGGCTTTGGCGGGATTGTATTGAGGGAATAAGGCTGAAACCCCGATCTGCAATGATGAGGCGTAGAAAATGCCTAGGGCTGTGGATTCAGGTAATCGTCCAGTTTGAGGCGTTTGAAAAGGCGTTCGCGCACGTCGTCGGGCACGGTCTGTTCTTCGGGGGTGATATGCACAAGGTCAATTGTCCGCTTTGTTGTATTTAAAACGACTCGGCAGTTATCACAGCCCTCAAGGTGCTTTTCGATCTCTCTGCATAGGTCGGACGGCAATTCACCGTCAATGTATTCAGAAAGGGAGCCAAGCAAGGCTTTACAGTTGTCGTGGAGATGGTCAGTCATTTTTTTCCTTTCGAGGCATACGCTCGCCATAATACACCGATAACTGTTCACGAAGAGCCATACGGGCACGCAGCAAACGGGTCTTCACATTGGTTTCTGTCAGAGAAAGTATCTCTGCGGTTTCCTTGATCGAAACGCCTTCGATATCGCGCAGAATAAAGACGATCTTCAATTGCTCCGGCAGTCTTGCAATGGCGGCATCGATCGCGCTTTTGCTCTCGCCAGCGAGTAATTCACTTTCAGGCAGGGCGCTCCAATCTGTGAATATCGCAGGGATGAGCCCGTCCTCTGAATCTTCGGCCTGCATATCTTCGATGCTGACAGGTTGTTTTTTGCGGAGCATCATCAAGGCTTCGTTGGAAGCGATGCGATACAACCACGTGGAAACGCTCGAGCGACCCTCAAAAGAAGAGAGGTGCATAAGCGCATTCAAAAACGTATTTTGAAGAACATCCTCGGCATCCTGCGGGTTACCGAGCATTTTCAAACCCAGCCGATAGATCAGGGCGGAGTGAACATCCACCATGCGCGCAAACTCGGCACGGTCTCCCGCACGCAGGGCATCAATAGAAATCTCGGGTGTCGTTGTAATACTCATTGGATGAAGTTTATCCTGAAAAGTTGCACCGAAAGTATATCAAAGAATTGCATGCAACTTTTCGGCAAGATGTGCATCCAAAGAGGGTAGTGAAACACCCAAACCATCCATTGGAGCAAAACATGGAAAAACTATTGAACGAACAGATCGTTGGACAGATTCGGCAGGCTTTTGCCGGGATCTCCAACCCAGTGCAGATCCTCTTCTTCGGGAGCAGGGAAAACTGCGAATATTGCGATGAAACAGAAAAGCTGGTCCGCGAGATCAGCGAAATAGACGAACGGGTGAATCTTTCCATTCATGACCTTAACGACGATGCGGCCTTGGCAACCCAATACAGGGTGGATAAAGCCCCAGTGATCGTCATTGCAGGCAGGGATGGGGATAAAGTCATCGACCTCGGAATCCAATTCTCAGGCATTCCTTCTGGATATGAATTCAGCACCCTGATCAACGATATTCTCTTCGCCTCCAAACGGGACTCCGGACTGGGCACGGCGACACGGGAATTTCTCAAATCCCTGACAAAGCCTCTGCATTTACAGGTCTTCGTCACCCCTACCTGACCGCATTGTCCGCGAGCCGTGTTGCTCGCACACCAGATCGCCATGGAAAACCCCGCCATGATCCACGCGGAGGCAGTCGATGCAATGGAATTTCCCGAATTGACACAGCGTTTCAGCGTACAGGGCGTACCCCAAACCGTGATCAACTCCGGGCAGGGAATCGTCGTTGGCGCGTATCCCGAACAACAATTGCTGGCAGAGATTCAGTCAGCACTCAGTCATTAATTTTGAAAGCGACAGCCGCCTGAAAGGTAACTGTCGCTTTCAAATCTTTGCAGGCCAGATATGACAAACACAAACAAACATAAATATCCCAGTAAACGAAAAAAGAACTCTACATCCACGCTCACGGGTGTTGGGCTGATCCTGTTTGGGATCGCCTTCTTTCTATGGTTGTTAGGCAGCGGTGGAAAGACAAGCCTGCCTGCCGTACAGGAATTATCCATCGTACCTGCGGAAGTGAATTTCCCCGCGCCGCAACTTGTGCTGGAAAGTATCAATGGTGATACGCAATCGCTGGCTGATTATCAGGGCAGCATTGTCCTGGTCAACAATTGGGCTACGTGGTGCCCGCCCTGCAAGGCAGAGATGCCCATCCTGAAGCAATATCATGATACCCACTCCGCCGAAGGCTTCACGGTCATTGCCGTGGAGGCAGGTGATGCAAAAGATGCGGTCACCGAATTCGCAGACAGCCTTGGGCTGACCTTTCCCATCTGGCTCGACCCTGAGAGCGCATCGATCAACGCCATTCGCAACGGGAGTCTCCCCAACTCCTACGTGATCGACCGCACTGGCACCGTCCGCTATGCATGGACAGGCGAAGTCACCATGACCATGCTCGAAAAATACATCACACCGTTGATCGCGGATCATAACTAAAACAAGGATTGGGATAAATCCACTTTCATCGATTTGAATAAACAACACAGAAACGAGTTTCGCACTCATTCCTGTGTTGTTTATTTTCAACAGGTTCCTCCTATTGGTCTAAAACGCACACTCCTCTTCTACAAAAATTTATTTTTCATTAATTAAGATCGGGGAATAAAATATGAAATACAAATTTCTAATTCAGAGTGGAATCCTGCTGGCGCTCCCCTTCATTATCGGACAAGCCTATGCACCCACCGTATGTTTTAATGGTACCAATGGTCATTGGGCTAAGGCCTTCGTCTGTCAGATGACATATAACGGCATGGTAGAATTGCAAGTTGCCAGACGGTCAGATATTTAATATAAAACCAGCCAGAAACAAAACACCAAGGAATACAATAGTTTTTTGGAGCAACAATGATCAAGCTTAGTTACAGTACATTTGGGCTAACCAACCTGAATTTTCTGGATTCGATCAAAGAAGTGGACAAGGCGCGGTATCCGGGCATCGAACTTTCCTTTCATCGAGATCAGTTCAATCCGTTTGATATTACCGACGAATATCTCGCAAAAGTCAAAAAGCAGCTCGACAGCCTGGATGTGAAAGCTGCCTGTGTATCAACCGCATCCCATTTTTTTACACCATCCAGACCGCATGAACCTTCCCTGATGACACCCGATTTGGCAGGCAGGAAGCGCCGCATCGACCTCGTCCGTCGCGGGATTGAAGTCGCTCGAAAGCTGGACGTTTCCCTCGTCACCTTTGGAAGCGGCTTCATCCGCGATGAGCATGTGAGCAATCCCTCAGTTAATCCGCGTGAACTTCTGGTGGATAGTATCCATCAATGCTTGAAAACTGTTAGAGATGACGAAGACATTACCCTATTGATCGAGCCGGAACCGGGTATGTACATTGAGACACTGGAACAGGGCATGAGCCTTGTCAATGAAATCAATTCGCCGCGTTTCCAACTACATCTTGATCTGAATCACAATTATTGTTCGGAACAGAATTATCTCGAAACGCTGGGCAAGGCTGCCCCGTACGCGAAATTCCTGCACGTCTCCGATTCACAGGAGGGCTACAACCTGAAGCTGGTCAAAATGACGGACGATCTCAAGATGGATTTGAACTTCGCCAAATATCTTATCTACTTCCCCGAGTTTGCAGACTACCTGCTGGTTGACCCCGATCATCCTATTTATTTCCACGATGAAATCCCTGATGCAAAACAGAAGAAACGGATCGAGTCCATCTTGGGCGCGGTGAACATCTTCACGCCACCCGCCTTTGTAGACTATAACGGGTTGTATACAGGTCAATCCCCATTTGAGAGCGAAATATTCGTTTATCTCATCTCCGTGCCGGGGCTGACATACGATGTGCTGGAACGGGCAAGACCCATCATCATTTATTTAAGAAGTACAAAAAATAAAGACGGAAAATTATTGATGGACAAAATGGTGGCAAATACCCTGACAGGCATTGTTCATTTTCATGAAATTCCGGCGAAGGGACAATGGATTTTGCAGCCAGCTTCAAAGCGTTGACTGATAACGGCTTTTCCGGATATGCATCTGTTGAGTTGTATCACCATGTTCAGTCATGGGAAAAGGCGTTAAATGACAGTTACAGACATTTGTCGCAATTTGTATAAAACTGTGACAGTCGCTGAGTGGCTGTCACCAAGCTATTTATTCAGTTACAGGAGAAAGTTATGATAGACGTTATGCAACTCGGTTGGGAGGCCGATACAGTCGGGGAATTGGATCACCGCATTTTGAAAGCGCCGCACGTAAAACTGCGCTCATTTACCCAGGGACCAGCAGGCGATGTGGTATACGCAGTGGACCTGCGTATCAATCAACCCAATTCAATCTTCCTATCTACCACGGAAATGCATTCCTTCGAGCATTTTCTGTTGTGGGGTTTTCAAAAATATATGCCGCAGAATTTCATTTCCATCGGCCTGATGGGCTGTCAGACCGGCTTTTACCTCGTCCTATTTAATGAAGGCCATGCCAAAGCCATTTTCGACGTATACGAAAAAATTCTAAACGATGTCCTGACTGCCAGCGAAGTGCCATACGCCAACATCGCGCAGTGTGGCAATTACAAAAATCACAGCCTGGAGCTTGCCCAGCAGCTTGCAAAAAGAGTGCTGGAAGCCAGGTCCAATTGGCAGCAGGTGGCATGAGACAGAATGGTCACAAGACACGTCACTTATCAACATACAATTGAATATGAGGTAATCAACACCTCAAATCTATTCCATCCACAGAATTGGGCGCTGCTATCTGCGGGGAGAATCGAAGATGCCCGCCGCTTTGTCGTAGTGGACAGCAATGTGGAAAAACATTATTCCGCCGAAATACGGAATTATTTTTCGCATCACCACATCGAGGCAAAGATCATTGCTTTTCCTGGCGGCGAAGAGAACAAGACCGTGGAGCATTATCTGTCCATTCTACGGGAGCTGGATTCCTTTCCCATCCACCGCAGGGATGAGCCGATCATTGCCATTGGTGGCGGCGTTCTCACCGATGTGGTCGGCTTTGTAGCCAGCAGTTACCGCCGCGGTGTTCCGCATATCAAAGTGCCGACAACCTTAATGGGATATGTTGACGCTTCGATAGGCATCAAGACCGGGATCAACTTCAACGGAAGCAAGAATCGGCTGGGAGCGTTTCATCCACCGCAGAAGGTTTTGCTGGATAAATCCCTCTTAAAGACTCTGCCCAAACGCCATATCCTGAACGGGGTATGCGAAATTATCAAACTCGCCATCATCAAAGATGCTGGATTGTTTTGTCTGCTGGAAGAACAGGGAGCGCAAAGCGTTGAAGTCCATTTCCAAAATGAAGAAGGCGATGTGATCCTCGACCGCGCAATCAGCGGAATGCTGGAAGAATTACAGCCAAATTTATTCGAAGAAGATCTGGCACGCAAAGTGGATTTCGGGCACACTTTTAGTTATGGACTGGAAACCCGCCACGAGGCACATCTGTTCCACGGCGAGGCGGTCTTGCTCGACATTGTCATCTCCACGCTGATTGCCAATGCGCGGGACTTGTTGTGCGATGAAGAAACCAGCCGCATCTTCCGCCTGATCAATGATTTGGGAATCGAACTGAACGCTTCGATCCTCGACCCGAGCCTGCTCTGGCAATCTCTGACGGAGCGCACCTACCACCGCAACGGGTTGCAGCGCGTCCCCATGCCAAACGGCATAGGAAACTGTGTTTTTGTAAACGATATAAACGCGGATGAGATCGAATCCGCTGTTAAAAATTTGGAAGATTGGATTGCTGTGAAATATGACCACATTTGAAAATGCCGACAACAAAGAAATAGACAAGTTCGACAGGGTATCCCAAATCTGGTGGGATCCCAAAGGCGAGATGGGCACCCTCCATACCATCAACCCGCTGCGCACAAACTTCATTATGGAAAAGATCAATACACCGAACCCCAAAATATTGGACGTGGGGTGCGGAGGCGGAATCCTCTCCGAGGCGTTGGCAAAAGCCGGGGCACAGGTAACAGGCCTGGACTTGTCCGATGCGTCTCTTCAAGTCGCCCGCCAGCATTCGCAACAGCAGGGACTGAACATCGAATATCGTTATGAAAGAGTCGAAGACCTTGCGCAAAAAGAGGCCGGGACGTATGACGTGGTGGTATGTATGGAAATGCTTGAGCATGTGCCGGAGCCGAGCAAGGTAATTGCGGCATGCGCACAGGCGCTAAAGCCGGGTGGCCTTGCCTTCTTCTCCACCATCAACCGCACACCCAAAGGTTTCCTGTTTGCCATTGTGGGCGGCGAATATATTTTGCGCCTTTTGCCGCGCGGTACACATACCTATTCAAAACTCATTCGCCCAATCGAGCTAAAAAATTGGAACCGCGAAGCCGGGTTGGAATTTGTGCGCCTCGCCAGCCTGATGTACAACCCCTTCACTCGCAAGTTTAAAGTTGCTGCAGATAAAGAGGATGTAAATTACATGGCACACTTCACCAAAAAGAATTGACCCGCATGGAGCTACGAGTATGAAACGTTTCTTCGCACTATCTCGAACCACACACGGAGTATTGGACCTGGCCATGCCTGGTTTCGTCGCTTTGCTATGGCTGGGAGATTTTCCCCAATGGCAAACCATTTTAGTGTCACTGTTCACCGCCTTTGCTGCATATACAGCAATCTATGCCCTTAATGATCTCGTCGGCATTGCAATGGACAAGGAGAAATTCGTCGGCGGCATTAACGCCGGCTATTCTGTTGAGTCGTCTGATATGCGCTACCCGTTGGCACAGAACATACTCCCCTACCGCAGCGGTTTGCTTTGGTTTTTCGGCTGGTTTGCCTTGGCGCTCGTGGGTTCTTACATGCTTAACCCTGCAATCGTTGTCATCTTAATCGCCGCCGCCATTTTAGAAGTAATTTACTGCCTGCTGCTCAAAGTCACCTATTTGCGGACCTTCGTCAGCGGGTTGGTCAAATCCAGCGGGCCAATCGCCGCTATTTACGTCGTGGATCCGCATCCATCGCTTCAACCTGTTCTGCTGATTCTCGCATGGGTTTTCTTTTGGGAAATCGGCGGACAAAACGTCCCAGCCGACTGGAACGATACGGTGGAAGACCAGCGCGTCAACGCTAAAACCATTCCCCTACAATTGGGGACACAAAAAGCGGGATTGATCGTCCTACTCACACTGGGAATGACGATCATAATCAGCATGTTCCTGCCGCTCGTTTCGCCCCTCAATTTAGGTTGGCCGTATCGGCTTGCCAGCGCACTGGCAGGCGGCTACCTGCTCTTCAAGGCAGGATATGAACTCTACAAAAGCAAGGAAGGCCGCCTCGCCGCAAAGTTATTTGATAATGCCAGTTACTACCCAATGGCACAATTGGTGATCATTGCCATCTTTGTACTTTTGAATTAAAACAAAAAAGGGACACAGCGGATACTGTGTCCCTTTTTCCTACTTCAATTTCTCTTCCACGACTTTTGACAATTTACTCAACGCATCGTTGATATCTGCAGTAAGGCTGCCTTGTGCCAAATTGGGACGCCCGCCGCCTTTGCCGCCGATGCCGGTGATGAGATCGCCAGCCTTGAGTCCGCGCTTGACGAGGTCTTCGGTCACCACCGCGATGACAGTTGCTCCTGTTACGAGGACAGCCGCTCCCGCTTTGGGATATTTCTCGCGGAACTTGTCGGCCAGCATACGCAGGGTATCCACGTTCGAGTCGGGGATTTCAACCGCGAGAACATTTGCGTCTTTGACGGTTTGAACGTTGGCAAGTTGAACGTTGAAAGTTGAAAGGGCAGACTGTGCGCGGAGTTCAGAAAGTTGCTTCTTCAGTTCGGCAATTTCCTTTGTCCACTTTCTACTTTGTGCGGTACTTCATCTACACTGGATTTCAAGATAGATGCCGTTTGCTTCAAGGTCTTGAAGCGCTTGTTGATGAGTTCGTACGCGCCACGGCCAGTGACCGCTTCAATGCGGCGAATACCCGCCGCTGCGGAACCTTCACTGACGATGATGAATGCGCCGATGTCAGATGTGCGGTCGATGTGTGTTCCGCCGCAGAGTTCGTAGGAGTATTTGGCTTCTACGTTTTCTGCAAGCAAAGCGTCTGAGTCCAAAATGGAAACGGTGCGGACTGTCTCACCATATTTTTCACCGAAGAGCGCCATCGCGCCTTCTTTTTTGGCTTCGTCGAGAGACTTGGTCACTTTGAGTACGGGCATATCTGCCGCAATCGCTTCGTTGACCATTTTCTCGACGCGTTCAATTTGTTCGGGGGTCATGCCGTCAGGTTGGGTGAAGTCGAAGCGCAGGTATTTGGGTGAGACAAGTGAGCCTGCCTGACGGGCATGGTCGCCGAGGATTTCATGCAGCGCCTTGTGCAGCAGATGCGTGGCGGTGTGATTGCGCATGATGTTGTGGCGGCGGACGGTGTCCACTTCGGCGACGGCTTTGTCGCCCACTTTTGGCTGACCAGAGATGACCTGTCCGATGTGGGCGATGGTTCCAGCCGCGGCGCGGCGGGACGGAAGTCACTTCTATTTCCCAATCATTGCCGCGAATGTAACCTTCGTCATTGACCTGACCACCAGACTCAATGTAGAAACCTGTCTTGGGCAGGATGACTTCGACGACATCATCAAGAGAAGCAGAGGAAACTGATTCGCCGTTGACGACCAAGGCGAGGACTTCGCCTTCCACACGCGGGCTGTTGTATGGGTCATACTCAACACCAGCCGCGCCGAGTTTGTTTTTTGATTGCAGGTCTTTGAAGATGTTCGCGAAGTATTCAGAATCTTCGCCGCCGAGTTTGCCCATGGCTTTGCCGCCGCCAGAGGCTTTGGCGTGGACTTCTTTTGCAGTAGTGAAACCTGCTTCGTCAATGTCGAGGCCCTGTTCGCGGGCGATGTCACGGCTGATTTCGAAGGGCAAGCCGTAGGTCGCATACAAGTCGAAGGCGATATGTCCATCGAGCGAGGTTTTGTTTGATGCGCGAATGTCATCGAGGTGATTCTGTAAGTGAGCAGTACCAGCTTCAACGGTACGAGCGAAGCGGACTTCCTCTCGGGTCAGGTTATCTAAAATGGTCGCCTTATTCTTTTCGAGTTCGGGATAAAATCGCCGTATTCCGCAATCACCGCTTCGGCAACTTTGGCGAGGAAAGGTTCATTCAAACCGATCTTCGTGCCGAAGCGCGCGCCGCGGCGGATGATCATGCGGGTGACGTAGTTGCGGCCTGCGTTGCCAGGGACAACGCCATCGGCGATGAGGAAGGCGGCAGAGCGGACATGGTCGCAGATGACGCGATAGGGCGTGAAGTCGGCGAGCATTTCTTTTTCGGTGTGGCCGGTGAGCGAGCGCAGCACTTCGAGCGAGCCGGTGAAGAGGTCGGTCTTGTAGTTGGAGTCGACGCCTTGCAAAACGGAGACGATGCGCTCGAAGCCCATGCCGGTATCCACATGCTTGGCGGGCAATGGTTCGAGGCGGCCATCTTCAAAGAGATTGTATTGAATGAAAACGTTGTTCCACAGTTCGAGGTAGCGCGTGCATTCGCCGTTCACGCCGCAGACGTGGTCTGTGCCGCGCAGGTTGTCGCGCTCTTCGCCGAGGTCAATGTGAATTTCGGAGCACGGACCGCAGGGACCGAACTCAGCCATTTGCCAGAAGTTTTCCTTGCGCCCGAAGAAGAGGACATGCTCGGGGTCGAAGCCGGGTTGCTGTTTCCAGATGTCGGCGGCTTCATCATCCTGTGGGACGTTGCCCTTGTCATCTTTGAAGCAGGTGGCGTAGAGTTTATCTTTGGGAAGTCCCCACACTTCGGTGAGCAATTGCCACGACCAGGCGATGGCTTCCTTTTTGTAGTAATCGCCAAATGACCAGTTGCCGAGCATTTCAAAGAAGGTGTGATGCGTGTCGTCACGGCCTACATCTTCGAGGTCGTTGTGCTTGCCTGCCACGCGCATACATTTTTGAGAATCCACGGCGCGTTTGTAGGGTTTGGTGTCGGTGCCGATGAAGACATCTTTGAATTGCACCATGCCCGAGTTTGTGAAGAGAAGCGTAGCATCTCCACCCGGCACGAGTGACATGGACGGCACGGCGGTATGTCCGTGCTCGACAAAGAAATCGATGAAGTCCTGGCGGATCTGGTTGCCTGTTAGTTTTTTGCTCATGAGTAGCTCCGAAAGTTTGAAATGGCTGGCGAATTATACCAAGTGATGAATTTGGGAATGCCAGCAAATAAAAAGTCCCGAACCTGTGGGTTCGGGACTTTGAAATCTTCATTCAGTCTCAAGCCGTGACAGGTTTCCAGAATGCGCATGTAGCGGCGGCGGCTTGAGTTGCTGTGGTTTGCTTGAGGTTTTGTTTCATGGCTGGGATTATACAGGCCACATTGAATTTTGGGGAGGGAGGAAATTCTGACAGATACGGTTGTCTACAGTTTTTACTTATGAGTATCTCGAGATATTTTTGATTAACAAGTGTCCCGAAGATATGAACTAAGGGAATTTCACGGGTATAAGCACTAATTCGCTCATGTTTATCAAATATTTCAACCTATTGAAATCAGGAATCAAACTAAGTATAGTGATTGTGAGAAACACCACATTAGAATTTTAATTTGGATTTTCCAAATGCTATCAAGAGGAGTTGTGTCAAAAGAAAGGAAATACCATGAAAGCTCTCTTACAATCATTATGTTGGATTCTCATATCCATGATTGCTCTAGTATCCTGTGGTGGGGCACAAACTACAGAAATACCAGTCACAGATGTACCAACAAGTAAGCCACCCAGCACGCCAACCAAAATACCAACAGCTACTCCAATACCTCTCACCCCAACCCCGGAACTTACAATTGGTTCAACCATGACAGGCGAGGACGGCATGACGTTGGTCTATGTGCCCGCCGGAGAATTCACAATGGGCCGCGAGGCTGTCTTTGACTGGGAAAAAAATCTCATTCACACAGTTTATCTTGAAGCATTCTGGATGGACCAGACTGAAATAACCAATAAATTCTATGCAGCCTGCGTGGATGCAGGGGGGTGTGAACCGCCATCGGATGCCAGCGCTTTGATGCGCACAGAATATTTCCAAAATCCTGAATATGATGACTACCCTGTCATTTACATTTCCTGGTATCAAGCGAAAGCTTACTGCGAATGGGCGGGTCGCCGCCTGCCCACTGAGGCAGAATGGGAAAAAGCTGCTCGTGGAACAGACGCGCGTATCTACCCATGGGGGAACAATGACCCAACCCCCGATATGTTGAATTTCCCAAAAAATGCGGAAGATGCGTTCAAGAATCCCACATCTAAAGTCGGCAGCGCTTTGGGCGACGTTAGTCCTTACGGTGTACTGGATATGGCAGCAAATGTTTCAGAATGGGTTTCGAGCCTGGAAAAGGAACTACCCTATCAGGCCAATGACGGCCGCGAGGACCTGTCCGCCAGCGGCGCACGCGGTCTTCGAGGAAACAATAACTTTATATTGGACATTGACTTTCTCCCTTCCGCGATCCGCGGATTCCAAGATCCTGAATACTCCGAAGATTTCAGTGTCGGTTTCCGCTGTGCCATCACGCAATAATTTTATTGACGAAAAACTAATAGAATTCGTTTTTTACATACTCCCAGAAAATATTCTGGGCTAATCTCCTCGTAGATGTGTATGGAAATAGAGGCGAATGAACAACGTCCTTATCGCCTTAGATATTTTCGCCTCCACATTAAAAGTCGCATATTGAATATAGATAGGCAACACAACGCGTTTATACAAATTGGCATTACGGTATACTCTCGCTCATGAATTGGACACTCCTCCCCGGCACCCTCATGCGCGGACATCAAGTGGCCTCGCGCCCGTCCAAAGATTATCCGTACAGCTCGCTGGAAAAACAGAAACCGTACTTCAAATCGCTCGGACTTGATCTCTCCTCATATTTCAACGGAACGCTTAATATTTCCATCGCACCGTTAGAGTTCGAGATGACCAAACCTGAGTTCACCTTTCCCCTCGTCGAGTGGACCGACCTGCACCCACCCGAAACATTTTCATTCTCGCGTTGCAAGGTCAGGTTTCAGGGAAAGGAATATACGGGCTGGGTGTATTATCCGCACCCCGAAACCAAGAAGACCCATTTTCAAAATCCATCGCTGATTGAGGTCATCACTTATGAGATCGAAGGCATCCAATATGGCGATGTAATCGACATCGAAGTCAACCCGCAGGAAATTACGATTAAAGGATATACCCCCGCACCATGACCGTACAAAAGCCGCTTCTCGACCCGCTCATCTCCGCACCAGACAGCAACGAATATTTCAATTCCATCAGCCATCTCATCGGCGCGATCCTTTCCATTTCCGCGCTGACCGTGCTCGTCTCACTGGCGGCCATCGCGGACAAACCCATCCACGTGGTGGGGTTCGCCATTTACGGCGTCAGCCTATTCCTCTCGTTTCTATTTAGCTGTCTGCTGCATTTCTTTCTGCTTTTCGGAAAATACCTGCGCATCTTCGGCATCCTCGACCATAACGCCATCTACATCCTCATTGCAGGCACATATACCCCTTTCTGCCTGACCATTTTCAGCGGCGCCACAGGCTGGGCGTTGTTCGGAATCATCTGGAGTCTGGCGGTTTTCTTCATCACCCTCAAATCCATCTTCTTCGCAAAGATCTCCGTGCTGATGTCGAACATCAGTTTCCTGCTCATGGGTTGGATCATCGTCTTCCTCATCGGCCCCATTTACAACCAACTCGGCATGGGGGCCATCTCCCTGCTCATCACAGGCGGGCTTTTCTACACGGTCGGCGCACTGATCTTTGCCAACGGAAAACCGAATCCATTCCCGCCGTATTTCGGCAATCATGAGATCTGGCATCTGTGTGTGCTGGCGGGCAATGCGACCTTCTTCTTCGTTATGCTGTTTTACGTTCTGCCCTTCCCTGCAGGGTAAATACAAAAAGCATTGAATCCGCCTCCTGAGCGTGCTATAGTATTTTTAAAAGGAGGCAGCCATGACTTTCGCCTATGTTGATCCAAGGGAACGCGAGACCATCCGCGCCCATCAGGGAGAGGACGTTTGGGTATTGCTGAATCATGTCAAGGCCGATAAATGCGGGGAATATGTTCATTTTCTGCATGAGATCCTCAAGCCTGCCCTTGCCCACATCCACCCAGAAACGTATAACAAGGTACGCGTTTTACATCCAAGCCTGCCGAACAAGGATGGTACCTATACCTACATCTTTCTCATGGACCCCGTCGTTGCAGACGGCATCTATAACATCGAAGAAATCCTGCATTCATTCTACAGGCCCGAACTGGCCGATGAATACATGAAGATCTGGAATGACTCCCTCGCCTCTCCACAGGTCGAATACGACATGATCCAATCACCGTGGTAGGCATAATTTTTATACTCGTGTAATCTAAAACAAGTACGCGAAAACAGAGCGGAGCCATTCCATGGAAATCCGCTCTGTTTATTTGTATTTCGAGATCAGGCAATCGGCTCCAAAACTTCTTCGACGATCCTGAAAACAACATCGTGTTCGTGAACGGGCTCGATGACCTTGAGCGCTACGTGATCCCCTGGCTTCACCCAAACCACCGAATGATGTTCGATCTGCATGGATGAAACCCGCTGGATCAAATCTGTGCTGTGCCCGACAATGTGGATCTTGTCCCCAATTTTCAGATTTTCATTGAGCGCCAAAACCGCAACGCTGAGATGATCAAAGTAATGAGTTACTCTTCCAACTGCAATTTCCATAACTCGACTCCTTTCTGAGGGACATCTTTTACAACCTTACTGTAGCGCGATTCAGAACCCATTTCAAGCCTGATGCGGATATCACCCCGCTTCGCCCCTAACCGACATCTGCCAGCCCACAACCAGCATTCCCAGCGCCGACAGTTAAAGGCACAGCGTAGTACAATCGCGCCAATTTACCAATTCAAAAGGAGAGATTCCACATGTACACAACCGACATGTACGAAGGCGTGCTGGCTGAAACCGTCACGATGACAGGCGCGAACGGCGACCAGATCAACGCATATCTTGCAAAACCGCTTGGCAAAGGCCCCTTCCCTGCGATGGTGCTGGTGCACCACATGCCAGGCTGGGACCAGTGGTATCGCGAAGCCACCTTCAAGTTTGCCCATCACGGTTACGTGACCATCTCCCCAAATCTATACTTCCGCTCGGGACACGGAACTCCCGAAGATGTCGCAGCAAAAGTCCGCGCAGATGGAGGCGTGCCCGATGATCAAGTCGTCGGCGATCTCACAGGCGCAATGGAACATCTTCGCGGGCTGGCAAATGTCAACGGAAAGGTCGGCATCTTCGGCACCTGCTCTGGCGGGCGTCACGCCTACCTCGCCGCCTGCCGCACAAAAGGCTTCGACGCAATTGTCGATTGCTGGGGCGGACGTGTGGTGATGACCCCCGACCAACTCAATGCAAACTTCCCCGTCTCCCCGCTCGATTACACCAAAGACCTGTCCTGCCCGATTTTCGGGTTATTCGGCGAAGATGATTCCAGCCCCACACCCGAACAAGTGAATATCCACGAAGCCGAGTTGAAAAAGCACGGCAAGGATTACGAATTCCACATGTACCCGAATGCGGGTCATGGCTTCTTTTACTACGACCGTCCCAACTACCGCCAGGAACAAGCCGTGGATGGTTGGAAGAAGACCTTTGCCTTTCTCGAAAAGCATCTGGCGTAAAAATATTTACGTTCAATCCCCATGCTCAAGCCGCCGTCCTCGGCGGGGACGCCGCCTTGAGCTACAGGTTGTGAAATTGTTATCAACCAACTACTTAATCGAAGTTGCCGCTTCGCAAAATTTGCACAAACTTTAACGCAAAGGCGCAGAGGCGCAAAGGAAAAAATATTAAATCTTGGCGTCTTAGCGACTTTGCGATAAAAGCCTAAATTAGAAACTTGAGTTACTTAAAGACAAAAAGGAATCTCAATCATGTGTACAATGATCGTTGAAAAAGTAAAAATTGACGGAAGTGGAAAAGGCACCCAAGGCTGGTTCCCTCTGCAACAAGCAAATGTATCCTACGACCATCCCTTCGATGCACCTTACGAACACGCTCTGAACATTGACTTCGTCAATGAAGCCCAAGGCCCTTCCGCCCGTGTCGCCGTGGAGTTGAGCGAATCCGCGGCGCGCGAATTGGTCCGAACGATTCTGGCTGTGCTTGATCAGGCCGAGAGCGGCGGGCATCTGGCTAAATAATCAATATAAAAGAAGGGACAGTCATCCGCCGGGCCGCGAGCCTAACTTGCTTTTCCAATTTTTTTCCTGTATAGTGAAAATAAAAAATGGAAGTGCAAAATGAGCGCAACGATACCCGAAAGACTGATTGCGGACCATGCGGCGGCTGATTGTCCCGGCCAACTACGTCAGAATGTCACAAAGCATCTGACTTATCACATCGCAGCTTCCATCATCTCTGAATGTGACTTCCCGCTAATCGAATCGATCCCAAAACCATATGCGCCACCCTTCAATAGTCTGGGCCACTATGTATTATTCGACTACAAACTTTTGGTAAAGATCATCTGGCAGGTGATCGGGGAAATAAAATCGTCATCATATAAAGTTCACAAAAGTGTTTTACAGAAAAGCATAGCTTTCGGAGTGTTGACTGCCATCTTTGTCTTTCTCCTCCTTGGTTGGACAACCCAGCTTGGCATTTTAGCCCTCTTCATGGGCGGCCTGGCATTTCTCACATACATATCGTATGGAAATTTAAAGATACTCCCGAAAAATGTGTCAGATATCCGCGCGAGGGCAATTGCCCAGCTGGTTGCAGGGAATTGGACCGCAAAACCAGACTCAAATATTGACCGCAAGATCGAGAATGAGTTCAAGTTAAAAGAGATCGGGGATGGAATCATAGGAGGAAAGAAAATCCCAATCATAGTCATCACAAACAGCCTGCATCCTTTTCCAGGATATGGGTGGCTTCAGGCGCAGAACGTGTTCGTCTGCAGGCCAAAAGAACAAACAACACCTGGCGGTTCGATCCACGAGATCATCGAAAAAGTTCAGGAAAACATTCACAGAAAGATCGCGGAATTCCCGCTAAAAGAAGTGTATTGTGGCAATCTGATTGCCATCCATGGAGACAGCCTATCCATGGATAGCGCATGGTTAAATAAGGACAAGTCTCCGCACCTTTGGGCAGATATGCACACCCTGAAAAACCTGAACTCAATAGACAGCAGAGCTTCGGCACGCTGGTATTTTGTCGTTCAATCGTTTTTCCCTGAACACGATACCGTGGCAAACTTCTTTGTGCGACCATTTATGGCGGGCAATTCGATATCCTGTCAGATCGCATTAACGACAATCGGGCCGCTGATACACAGAAACGACTATTTTCAGGAAAGATTGCTCCAGCATCGCAGGGAGCAGGAAGATGCACCCATCAGCGCCACGACACAATCCACATCGTTGTTGGAGTTTCAAAATTCAGCGCAAAAAACAAGCCTGCTAAAACAAAGCATCAAACAATCAAGCAAAAAATTCCAATCAAACAAAATGCATTATGGGGAGATCAAAAAGCTCGATCCGATCGAAACAGAGGACGAACAGAAAAAGTTCTCAAAGGAACTTAAGGAGTTGATGGCAGTAACCACAACATGGCCAGGAAGATTAACCCCGCTCGGAAATTGGCGGGAGGATTATTCACTGACCTTTACGAACGATTTCTTCGGCAGCACAGAGGCGCTTGCTTCGATCAAAACGCTCTACCAGCAGATCAGCAGAACTATTCTCGACACGTTCGATTCGATGGGATTTGACATTACCGACTATCGTGACCGCGAAGGAAAATACTCGATCAACGCCGAAAAAATCGACCGCCTGATCATAGGAGAGGAAATAAAGATTTTACAGACCGCAGACGGGCCTGCTTCCAGCTAAGACTCAAAAGAACAGCATCTCCTGAAAGGAAGCCATGAAAGTCAATATAAATGCAAAATCCATAAACCAGGTGGTCAACGCCGAAACCGTCAACATTGACCAACGAAGCGGAGAATCAGAATCCCCGCCATCAAATGAAGTTGCTTCGGGCGGCATCTTCATTTCCTATCGCAGAAAAGACAGCGCTGATGTGGTCGGGCGCATTTATGACCAACTTGTAAAACATTTTGGGGCGCAGTACGTTTTCAAAGACGTGTATTCAATTCCGCTGGGTTCTGATTTTGGAAAATATATTATCGAAGCAATCGGCAAATCTGGCGCCCTGCTTGCCGTGATCGGGGAAAAATGGCTGGAGATGAACGATGCAGGAAAGACACGGCTCGATGAGCCAAATGATTTTGTGCGAATCGAAATCGAATCGGCGCTGGCTGGTGAAATCCCCGTCATTCCATTGTTGGTACGTGGAGCAGCAATGCCGTCAAAAGAAAAATTGCCGCCAAGCCTTGAAAAATTAAGCGGCAAAAATGGGATCCAGATTCGGTCTGACCCCGATTTTCATATTGATATGAAGCGCTTGATTACGAGTTTGGAAAAATATATCATCCCACATTGAAAGTTTTTTATTCCAACCGAATCATCTTTTTCTCCAACGCCATTGTCACGGCGGCGGTTCTGTTGGTGACGTTAAGTTTATTGAAAATATGCACGAAATGAGATTTGACCGTCGCTTCGGTGATATGCAGTTTGGCAGCGATCTCCTTATTGGAGTCTCCGCGCGCGGCGAGGGAAAGCACTTCGATCTCGCGTCCGCTCAAAGATTTTTCGAGCGGATGAGTCAAAGGAAAAGCTGAAATGGCAATCAGGGTCAGAAAATCAAATTTTGTTTTAGGCATAAAGTCTCCGTAAGCCAGATGAGAATGATGAAAGTATAGGCAGGCTGCTACGATCGGTCATCTCTCTGTAGATGGATTTTCCCATCCATCTTTCGATGGATACTACGCTTTGCTATAATGGCGCATCGCAAATCAATAATGGAGAAAACATGGAACTCAAAGACACTGTCTTCAAACGCCGCATGGTCCGCAATTTTGCAGATAAACCTGTATCGCCTGAGATCATCGAGCGCATTCTCGAACTCACACGCCACGCACCGAGCGCAGGCTTCACACAGGGACAATCCTTCATCGTGGTCACCCAGCCTGAAATGAGAAAAGCCATCGCCGACACCTGCGAGGAGAGCGAATATGTCAAAAGCGGATTCGACCCATTCATCTCGAAAGCGCCTGTGCTGTTGATTCCCTGTACAAGTGAGCTGGCGTATCACCGCCGTTATCAGGAAGCGGACAAGGTGGACGACAAAGGCAACGAGATCGTCTGGCCTGTGCCCTACTGGTTCATGGATATCGGCTGTGCCGTGATGATCGCCCTGCTCGCCAGCATTGACGAAGGTCTGGTCAGCGCCCTTGTTGGCTCCAAAGATCTAAAAGCACTTCGCACTCTGCTATCCATCCCCGAAGAAGTGACACCCGTCGGCGTTATCGCCGTTGGCTACCGAGCACCCGACCGACCCTCTCCATCCCTCAAGCGCGGACGCAAAGCCGACCAGGATTACATTCACCACGAGAAGTGGTAACCCCTTGCCCTATGCTATTTGCAGAGCTTTTCTTTTTCGGCTTCACCCATTCCTTATACACCAATTACAAAAGCCACAGTCCAATTTTTGGAGTGGCGCAAAATGAGCTAAACCATCTACAGAAAGTGCCATTCTTTATTACATTCTCCACTTGTCCACAATTCGCCAGTTGACTATGCTATAGTCAACTGGCTGGAACCTATCAAGTACATGATCCAAGAAAAGTGAGCGTGACGCCATGGCCAAGATACTGGTCGTTGAAGACATCCATGATAATTTTGAGCTTGTGTTGCGGGCGCTCTCTGGTACCGACCACAAGATCATCCACGCATCCGATGCAGAAACTGGCCTGCAATTCGCGCTGGATAATATTCCCGATCTGATTCTGCTCGATCTTGGTCTGCCTGATTATGATGGTCAGACGCTGGCAGGATGGCTGCGCGAAAAACCCGAACTTGCAAACACACCCATCATTGCGCTCTCGGCCTGGCCCGAAGAAAACGCAAAAGAGATGGTGAAAAGCTATGGTTTCAGCGGATACATCAGCAAACCCATCACGCGGGTTGCCGATTTCGTCGCCAGGATCAATTCATTTCTCAAAGCCAAATAAATGCAAAACACAGATCCGAATGACTCCATCCAATTGATTCCTGCAAGTCGATTCAACTACGACGAACTCACAGCCATTTACAACCAAACGCGCGTCGATTACATGATTCCCATGCCAATGAATGCGGCGCGCCTTGCTGAGTACGTGCGCATCTACGATGTCGATCTGGATCATTCGCTGGTGGCCGCGACACGCGATGGGCAGATGCTCGGGGTGGCCATGTTGGGTATTCGCAAAAACCGTGTCTGGCTCACGCGTCTCGGTGTTATTCCAAATACACGCCGTAATGGAATCGGCAGTGCATTAGTGGGTGGCCTGATCAAGGATGCGGCAAAACTCAACCTTGATTTTGTCATGCTCGAAGTGATCAAGAACAACACGCCAGCCCATCAGCTTTTTTTGAAATATGGATTCCGTGAGATCGGAGAGCTTTTGGTGATGCGGCGCTCCCCGTTGATTCCTCCCATTGCCCCAATCGTGGCGGATGCCCAACGCATGGACCGCACCGAGTCACTAGTGCTGGTCGGTCATGATCGCGGCACCCAACCCTGGACCAATCAATCTGAATCGTTGATCAACGCCCATGAGGTTTCGGGCTTGAGCATCACGCTGATGGATGGCAGCCGCGGCTGGCTGGTATATCAGCGCGAAAAATTCCTACTCACCCGTTTCGCCATTAAAACAGAAGCAGGCGACCCAGCTACGGTCGCCTACGCTCTGTTTACTCATTTGCATTCCCAATATCCGCGTCTGGATACTCACATCGAGAATATTCAGGTTAATGATCCGCACCTGCTTGCGTATTATCAAATGGGATATGTGGAATCGTTTCGCCGCATCGAAATGTGGCGTGGTGATTTTCCGTCCAGTAACTGAAATAATTATTTTCTTCGTACCCAAAGACCCATTGTCCCTGCAAATGACTGCATGAACTCGTCATAAGCATATTCCTGGCGGCGATTCGGGTAGGGATTGTAGATCTCGACCCAGCCGCCATTGCCGCTGTTCTTTCCATTGGGGAAAATTTTATCCACCACCACCCAGTGACCGATACCCTGTCCGCTTAGTCTGCCTGTCAGTTTGTCGCTTTGTCGAATTCGCACACCAGCTACCAGGTAGTGGGTTTCGAGCACTTTCTTCATCCTGCCCGCTGAGACGATTAGAACGCCTGTCACGGGATCCTTCATGCCACCTTCAAAACGAAAGACATCACCGGGCACGGCATTATAGGGAGAAACTCTGAACATGGTTTCCAGTGAATCGATTCCTGTTCCATTATCCGCTTTGCCCGCGATGGAAACTTGATAATACGGCTTTGCCTTGACCTTCCAGTCTTGCACGAAACTCTCGATATCGATCTTCATAATAAAGGAGGCGCATAACTGTCCGCACATGTTGCGTTTTTTACCATCCTCGCCGGGCAGGAACATATATTGTTCCGCGTCATCTTCATCGGGAGTGGGATGCGGGATGACAACTTCAGGAGTCGAAAATCGATCCTCGAAATCCTCCAAAACGGAATTGCGTACCCAGCCCATCCTGCCTTTATATTTGACCTGTGACCAACTCTTGCCGCTTTTGACTTCGGTCACGCCCGATGCTTCCATCACGACGCCTTTCAAAAAACTGAGCACGCCTACGCCATCCGGAGCCTGTCGGAAAGTTCCGGGAGCGATACACCATTTCTTCAAAGAAGCGGCTTCTCCCATGAACGCAGCAGCGACCACTTCCTGTCTACGTTGAATCCAACAGCCTGTATAAGTCCCTCCGCCAAATGAGCTGATGAAATAATCGTAGCTGTATTCCTGACGCTGGTTGTTGTATGGATTGTAAATTTCAACACGCCCGCCATCAGTGCCGTTTGGCGTTGCGCTTTCAAGAACGATCCAATGATTGATCCCACCATTCACACGTTTGGCTGCGTTGTTTGGGATCAGCTTGCCTGTATTTTTATTGATGACGACCTGCGCGAGCAGGGAATGTGTTTTAAGCATTTTTTGGAATCTACCCGGGCTTAAGGTCTTATCCTCGAAGGCAGGGCCGATCAGCGTGACGGCAAAGTCAATGACATTTCCATTCGCCACACTGTATGAGTAGCCGCTCAACATATTCTTGATGAGGGAAACATCAGAGGTCTTGTCGCTGTCACCGCCCAGGGACCATTTGTATAAGCTACCCGGGGCGTTCTCCCAATCTTTCAGGAACTGTTTTATTCCAACCCCCATTACAAAGGCAACGCAAAATTCTCCGCACAGATTGTATTTGATCTGCTCTTCACCTTTGTTGTTTTTCCCAAGCACAAGGTATTGCGCAGGGTCGTTTGGATTTTTCGTTGCATAGGGGAAAACGCCAGTCTGATCTTCAGATGCAGCGGGAATTTCCACTACAGGCGGAGGGAATTTCTCCACGTAGTCGTCAAAAAATTCGTCACGCACCCAGCCTACATGTGAGCCCAGTGCATTCCGATAAATGCATTCCACCCATATCGTGCTATAAGTCTGGCCATCCTTGCCCAGCATGAGCACATCTTCCTGACGTCCTGTGGGTTCAACCAATGACCCGATATAGATTTCAGTAATCACTTCACCCTTTGGGAATTTACAAAGGGTAGCCTTGTTAATCACGCACCATTTTTGGTTCGCCATGATTTCTCCAATTGAAAGTTTGTTGTAGCTGGCGGAGCAAATTTCCAGCTATTATGTCACAGGAATGGGATGGCGGTCAACTCACAATTACGGTCTTTCGTCTTCAAATGAAAAATGTCAAAACCATGAAGAAATTCAATTATGCTCCATTTTTCACGGATAATTGATATTAAAGGGTTATCGGCGTCAGAATTCTCAAAAACAATTCATCACCCATAAGTTCTATTTCCACCCAAATCGGTAAGGATTATCACCTGTTCGTGTACAATAGTGGAAGGTTAGCGATGCGAATTGCATTTATCTCGGACATTCATGGAAACTTCACCGCGCTTCAGGCGGTTCTTAATGATATTAAATTACAAAATATTGATGAGATCATCTGTCTTGGCGATACAGTCAGCCTCGGCCCTCAACCCAGGGAGGTTTTGGAGACGCTGCGGGAATTGAACTGTGTCATTATCAAAGGGAATCATGATTCTGCCATTCTTGACCCCGAGGAAGCCGAAAAATTCGAGATCACTGAGCATCTTATTCCCGACCTGTATTGGTGCAGGGAAAAATTGACAAAAGAAGATCTCGATTTCATCGAATCTTTTAAAAGCACACACGAAGTCAATCTGCCCAACGGCGTAAATATCCTCTGCTTTCATGGGTCTCCCCTTTCGCCCACCGATATTATTCAGGCGACAACTCCGCCGGAAGTGTTGGATAAATATTTTGAGGGACAGCAAGCCACGGTTTTCATTGGTGGGCATTCGCACATCCAAATGTATCGGCGGCATGGGGATAAGCTTATCTTGAACTCCGGCAGCGTAGGAAATTCTTTCATGTTCGCCTTTTCACCTGGCAACGCACCACGCTTGCTGCCGTGGGCAGAATATACGATCATCAGCCAGAATGAGAATTACCTGGATGTTGACCTTCGCAGGGTGTATTTCGACACGGAAAAATTGATGGAACTGGTCATTGCCAGCGGCATTCCAAGTGCGGAATGGTGGCTCCAACAATATTAGAAATCGGTTTTTAATGAGTCCACTCTAAGGGGGAGAAACTGCCCATTAAGGGCTGCCAGACATCAGTTTTGGGGGCGAAGCGGGTTTTCATCCACTGAAGACCTAACAAAATTACAACTCCATGACGAATCGAAATGGAGTAAAATTGCCGACAATCAAATTTCTACAATTTAGCTGATGCAGGAGGCAAGCCGATGTTCGTTACCAAGAATCTTTACCAGAACGACGAAACGTGGAAGTCAACTCCTCTCGGAAATTCCAAGGAAACCATTGGCGGATGGGGCTGTTTGCTTACATCCGTAACGATGATGCTCAATGGAATTGGTTATAACGAGACCCCGGTAACCGCCAATGAAAAATTCAAAGCTGCTGGCGGGTTCGATGGGGCTCTGTTTATGCCGAGCTTCCTCCCCTATGTGTGGCCCAATTGCGCCTACCGCGATATGCAGCCCTGCGAAGCCTACCCTGCGCCGCTGGCACAAATTGATGCGGCAGTGGCAGCGGGCAAGCCTGTGATCTTGCAAGTGGATTGGAACAAGCAGGCTGGTTTGCAAACACATTTTGTTTTAGTAAAAGAGAAAAAAGGGGATGACTACGTGTTGTATGATCCATATAAATACAGCGGCGACGGCCCCGACAAAGAAGTCCTGCTCACCACACGTTACAAATACAATGGCGCGAAATTATCTTCGGAGATCAGTGCGGTGCTTTGGTTCGATTCATACAGCAGCACACCGCCCGAGCCACCCAAGGTTACCAAGGTGCCTGTCCCTGCTGAAAAATATCTCATCTATGCGGGCGAGGACGATCTATCATTGCGTTCCGAGCCATCCGTTAGCGGATATTTGTGGAAGCGCATGTTGATGGGAACCGAATTGATCTGTCTTGAAGACAAGGCCAAAGCCAAATCAAAGATCGGCGTGCAGGGTCAGTGGATTCAGGTACAAGACCCGAAAGGCGATCAGGGATATGTGGCTGCGTGGTATGTTTCTGAACAAAAAGGAAAACCCGTTTCTTCTACAACCTCGACGCCTGCTTCTGCTCCGACACCAGGAGCTGCCCCGGCACCGGTTCCCGCTGGCGCGCTCGCGCTTTTCCCCACAGAAGAATTATCCTTCCGCTCTCAACCTGTGATTTCACCAGATACATTGATTCGACGTGTCCCCACCACTGAACAGTTGATCTGCCTCGAAGCCGCAAATACTGCCATCTCGAAGGTTGGTGTACAAAACCAATGGCTCAAAGTGCGCGGCGCGGATAAAAAGGAAGGCTACGTAGCCGCATGGTATGTCAAATATGCGGGAGGCTCCACGGCACAGGCCGCAGCCACCACACCCGCAGCAGCTGGTTCGAAAAAGGTCAAGACTACTGTTGAAATGGTCTCCCTGCGCAATCAACCTGTCGTAAGCGATGCTACCCTGATCAAACGTGTGCCGATCAATACCGAATTCACCATCACCGAAGCGGGCGGAGAAGCGAAGGTCGGCAAGAACGATCAGTGGATCAAAGTAAAAGATGCAACGAATGAAGGTTACGTTGCAGCCTGGTTCGTCGCCTTCTAGCCCAAGAAGAGATCATGGAAGAAAGCTCGCGGAAGACCAATATCTTCATTTCATATTCGCGCAAAGACAAACTCTTTGTGCGAAAATTGAATGATGCCCTTGATGCACTGGGCGTGGATGCCTGGGTGGATTGGGAAGGCATCGAGCTGGCATCTGACTGGATGGCCAGGATCACCGCAGCGATCGAAGGCGGTGATGCTTTCGTATTCGTGATCAGCCCCGATTCGCTCAAATCTAAAGTCTGCCTGCAGGAACTGGAACTTGGCATTGCCAGCAATAAAAAGATCATTCCGGTTCTGTATCGCGAACCTGAGAAAAGACAAAAGATGCATCCCAAGCTGGCCTCCACCAATTGGGTGTATCTGCGTACTAAAAAGGATGATTTCAAGGCAACGATCCCCAAACTAGTCGAGGCCATTCAAACCGACCTGGGTTGGGTCCAGCAGCATACGCGCCTGTTACAGCGCGCCAGCGAGTGGGAACTCAAACAACGCAATAGAAGTTACCTGCTACAGGGAAGTGACCTGGAAGACGGTGAACGCTGGATGACAGCTTCCACTACCGGCCCAAACCGCTCTGTAAACTCCATTCAAGCGGAATACATCAGCACAAGCCGCAAAGTGGCGATCCAGCGTCAGCGCAATCTAACGATTGGCGTGGGCGCCATGCTGATCCTCAGTATATTTTTCGGGATATTTGCATTACGTCAGCGCAACCTAGCGCTCGCAAGCGAGCAAGAGGCGTTGAAAAAAGAGCAGGCACGTGCCGCCCAGCAGGCCATCGCCGAAGAACAGAAAGCTATCGCCGAGGAACAAAAAGTTATTGCGGAGCAACAAACGGTCATCGCTGAAGAAAATGCTCAAAAGGCAAAAGCCCAGCGCAGCGCAGCCGAAGCGAAGATCTATCAAGACAGGGTCGGTGAACTGGACACCAGCACCCTGCTGGCGGTGAATGCGCTTCAGCAATTACCGGGTCTGGAAGATGCTGAAAATATTCTGCGTCACAATATCACCCTGCTTCCCATCCCGATCAACCAGGTGAACCTGGAAGCCCGCATTTGGACCATCCAAACCAGCCCAGACCAGAGCAAATTTGTCACCTCTGATTCTGACGGAAAAGCCTGCGTATTCAGCATGGAAGACGGCACTCAACTCTTCTGCACACAACACGACGGCATCGTGTACGATACCTCATTCAGCGAAGACGGCGAAATCCTGGCTACAGGCACTGAAAAAGGCGTTCTTACATTTTGGAATGCAGATACCGGCGAGCAGATCAAATCCATGAAGTTCGAAGGAACCATCTGGGATTTGAGCCCACACCCCGGCGGACGTTGGCTGGGCGTCGGCAGAAGCAATGCCATCAGTATGATTGATATGACCGACATGACCGAGGCGTTGTTCATCACGCAGGCCGGCGAAGTCAAAACCATAGATTTCGATGACTCAGGCTCCTACATGGCAATCGCCACATCCAAGGGGAATGTGACCATTTGGGCGGTCATGGGAAATCAATCTGTCAGCGGACCGAAGCACAATGGCGAGATCATCGATATTGAATTCAGCCCGGATGGCAATTGGGTGATCAGCGTAGGTCAGGACAGCACCGCGCGCGGCGCACAATCACGAGCTGGCGGACAAAAATATTCCATCACACACGGCGATTGGGTGGAAGATGTCACCTTTGGCCCCGACAGTTCCTGGTTCGTAACCGTGTCCGACGATAACACTGTCCGAGTGATCGATACGGCCACAGGTCAGGAAAGACTGCGCATGGCGCACGCCAATTTCGTACAAAAGGTGCGTGTCAGCAGAGATGGTCAATGGATCGCCACGACTGGCTATGACAAGACCCTGCGCATTTGGGATTCCGCCTCCGGGACGGAGGTCATGCAAATCCCGTTGGATGGCATCGGTTCTTCCATCCGCTTCAATAGAGATTCCACACGCATGATCATTGGCGATAATGACGGCAACGTCACCCTTTGGGATATTTCGCAGCTTAAGGCCCGCAAGGGAATCCTGCAATTCCCAGAGTTTGTAAACGAAGCGCATTTCTCGCCAGACGGCAAGTGGCTGGCGGTCAATTCCGATGACAGAAACATTTGGCGCGTCAATCTGGACGAATCAGGGAATGCACTGGATGACCGCAAGGTCGTTCATACGACAAATGGTCTGACCGGCGACATGGTAATCAGCCCCGATTCGCAATGGGTTGCAGCCGTTGAAAACGACGAAAACGTCGCAGACTACAATCGGGTTGTATTGGTCAACGCAGAAGGAACAACAAAATTCTTCCTTACCCACGACAAGCAAGTGATCGACGCAGTCGTATTCACACCGGATAGCAGACAAGTAATCACAGCCGATCAGCAGGGCATCATCAACATCTGGGACGTGACAAACGGCGAAAAGGTCAACACACTTGTGACTGATGACGTCATCCTTTCTCTTGCGGTTTCACCCAACGGAAAATATTTGGCGGCAGGGGTCGAGGAAAACAACTACAGCATCGTTTGGGACCTAGCCGCCGCATCCCAGATTGCCACGCTTCCTCAAATTGGCAGGATCAAATCCGTCCAATTCAGCAATGATGGAAATTTGCTTGCCACGGGCAGTTCCGAAACAACCATATTTCTGTGGAACGCTGCCGACGGTTCTTTCAACCGAATGGATGGCGAATATTCCGTGAACGGTGAAGCGCTCTCGATGGAATTCAGCCCCGATGACAAACAACTGGCAGTAGGCGATAGCACCGGCTATGTATACCTGTTCGATATCGGGCTGAATCAAGAAATTGCCCGCCTCCCCCACGCAGACAAGGTGACCAGCATTTCATTCACCCCGGATGGCGCCCAACTCGCCACCGCCTCACGCAAAACAGTTCCGCTGTGGAATGTCCCATCCATTCCTCACATCGTGCGCGAAAGCTTGATCGAAAGCGCCTGCGCACGCATGACTCACAATTTTAACCAGAGTATTTGGGGACTCTTGTTCTTTGATGAAGAATATCGCCCCATCTGTCCAAACCTTGCAGATGGAAACTAGAACCATTGGAGAAGCCAGTATGGAAAATCAGACTCAGCAAGCCACACCTATTCTGGAAGTTGCCTGGACCCGTTTCGCCCAGTTGGATGCCATGGCCACCGAGCGGTCAAAAGCTCATCTTCGCCTGCGAAGATGGATCGCCGCGTTGGGCATCCTCACAACCTTGTTCGCCATACTCACGCAGCTATACGCCGAGAGTCTTAATCCATTGGCGGCTTGGGTCTTAAAATTCATTTTTATCTTCACCCCCATCGCGGCCTCCATCCTTGCTGCTTACGTTAGCCAGTTCTACTCAAGCGGTGACTGGCTGGTGACACGCGCAGGCGCAGAGGAAATACTAAAAGAGATCTACGCCTATCGCACTATTTTGAAAAACACTCCCACCCGCCGCATGTGGCTCGAGGAAAGATTGGGAGAAATCCAACGTTCGGTGTTTCGCGGCATGAATGGTGAAATGATCTTAAAACCCTACAAAGGTCCGATTCCCCCGTCTCCGCGTTTTGATCCCAAATATCCAGATTACGATCCCGGCTTTAACGATCTGAACGGAGATGAGTATTTCCTCTTCAGACTCGAAAATCAATTGAGCTGGCATATCAAGGAAATCAATAGAAGGCAAAAAGAACGCACGCGCTTGAAAGTATATATTCTGGCCGCTGGCGGTCTGGGTGCCTTGTTTGCAGCTCTCGGTCAGCCTCTCACCATGTGGGTTGCCTTGGCCGCCGCATTTTCAGCGGCATTCATCGGTTGGCAGGAATTACGCAGCCTCGATTCTGTCGTTCGCAATTACAGCAAGGTCGTGCTTGAGTTGAACATCCTTTCCGATCACTGGAAGAACCTTGAAGGCGAAGAACGAGACCAGACGGAGTTCTACAAGACAGTCCGCTCCACTGAAGACATCCTCTGGTCGCAAAATGTCGAATACATCAAAGCGATGCAGGAAGCCTTGCGCGACTCTGATCTTGAAGAGGAAGCCAGCCTCGTCAACCGTGTGATCAAGGAACAGCGCGAATCTGACCGCCGCTTTAGAGGCGCAATCGCTGACGCGGTAGTGGATCATACCCGTGAGAGTATGCTCGATTCCGAGCAAACGCTTACAGAGACTTACAAAACCACGCTCGGCACACTCGCTGAAGAAGCATCCTCCGACCTTGTGCAAGCCGAACTTGCCGCCATGCAGGAAGCTGTTCAAGAAGCAGTCGAAAACATTACCGAACGCATCGGGCTATTCTCTTCACTACAGGCAATTCGCGATGAATTTGCTGGTGTGGAAATCGGCTCCAATACGCCCATGAGTGTGCTCAATGACCTCATGTCTCGCTATCCAAAATCAACTGATGCCAAGGGTTAATTATTTCCGAGGAAAAAGATGACCGACACCCCTACTACTACATCTCAAAATGCGGCAACGGACGCCAATAGTAACAACCAGCAGCCCTCCGAGCAGAATCCTGAACCTGCAACAACACCCGCGCCCGCCACACCCATCGTGGCAACCCAGCCTGCCAAAAAGGATCCTGCCACAGGTCCAACATTGACCGCGATGGCAGAATCGGCAGAAAAACCGCATTTGGTACGTCCCGAAATACGCCCGCATGCGTTTGTGGTCATGCCATTCGGAATCAAAAAAGGCGGTGACGGGTCGATTTACAACTTTAATGCAATCTACAAGGAATTAATCAAGCCTGCGTTGGAAGAAGCTGGTTTCGAACCATTCCGGGCTGATGAGGAAACATCATCAGGTGACATCCTGACAGACATGTTTCAGGAATTATTGCTCGCCGATCTTTGTCTGTGCGATCTAAGCATCGACAACGCTAATGTGTATTACGAGCTTGGCATCCGACACGCCTTTCGCAAACGCGGCGTTGTACACATTCAAGCCGGGCGCGCCTACATGCCGTTCGATATTTTCAACGTCCGCACCCTGCCGTATCACATTACGCCCGAAGGTGTGCCAGATCAGGCTTTTATAAAACCTGATATTAAAGCCATTGCGCGCATGGCCAGGGATACCTGGGCATCAGACCGCGACGCAATTCACAGCCCGATCTTCAACCTGCTAACCGGGCTAAGAGAACCGGAGCGCACCGCTTTACGCACCCCGCTGGCTACCGGCTTTTGGCGTGAATACAATGAATGGAGGGATAAGGTCACCGTTGCCCAGCGACAGAAACGCATCGGCGATATCCTTTTGCTCACCGAGGAAATCCAAAACCCGCTCATTAAAGAAGAGGCAATTGGTGAAGCAGGCAGGGCGCTTTCCGATATGGGACGCAATGAACTTGCTCTGGCGCAATACCGCAAGGGATTGGAAGTTAATTCAGGCAACCTGAATTTTCGGCGTCAGGAGGCCTTTAACCTGAACCGCATGGGCCGCGTGGACGATGCAATTGTAAAGATCGAAAGTCTGCTTAATGACTTTCCAAACGACAGCGAGGCGATCGCATATCTGGGCAGAATTTACAAGGAAATGTGGGCCGATTCATGGAAGAATATCACCGATAAAAACAAACGCATGAAGTATGCCTTTGATAGTTATCATTGGTTGATCAGAGCCATAGATATCTATCTGAGGGGCTTCCACATGGATTTGAATAATAATTACCCCGGTATCAATGCGCTCACATTTTCGACCCTTGCCGTATATCTTGCCGATAAATTTGACGACAAAGAAGATCCCGACCCAGATATTACCCGCATCCGCGAGAACCTTGACGAGTTGCGCGGTACGCTTATCTTTGGTCTCGAAGCAATGGCAGAGGATGATAGGGCAGATTATTGGACGTTAATTTCGCTCGCCGAATTAAGAGTCCTCACAGCAGACAACATATCCAGCGTGTCACGCGCCTATCGCAAAGCGATCACTGCCTCCCGTCGCAACCTTTTCTACCTGAATTCTTCACTGGGACAATTGGAAATCCTCAAGGCGCTTGGTCTGCGTGAAGAATTTGTGCAGGCGGGCATTGATACACTCAAAGACGAGATCGCGCGAACAAGCGGAGACGAAGCCCCGCAAACCACGGGCAAAAAGGGCAAGTCTAAAAAGGCAAAGACCGATGCGCGCGCCTTCCTGTTTACCGGCTATATGGTTGACTACCCCGCCAAAGAGAAAAAGACCTTCCCCGCCGAACGCGAAAATGAAATCCGCCAGGAAATCATCAAAAAATTGGAGAAATTCAAGATCAGCCCCGATGACCGTGCCTTCGTTGGTGGGCTCTCCGCTGGAAGTGAAATTCTCTTTGCAGAAGTTTGCGTCGAAAAAGGCGTCAAGGTCAAGGCCTTTCTGCCGCTGCCAGAATCAGCCTACATTCGTAAATTTGTTTCCCCGGCTGGCGATAGTTGGGTGGATCGTTTCCACAAAATCCGAAATCATCCACTCGTAGATGAAATGTACCAAATCGAACACGTCGGCCTGCCAAAAGATGGCGATGATCCCTACGAGCGCAACAACCGCTGGGCCCTGTACTCCTCCCTTGGAAAAGGCATCGACAAAGTACATCTCATCGCCTTGTGGAATGCCCACGGCGACAAACCCAAAGACCTCGACGCGCGGCTTGTACATCACATGATCGAATTGATGCGCGATACAGGCGGCTCCATCGAACAGATCAACACTTCCAAATACCTGCACAGCATGATTGATAACGTACTCGGCCGATTGATGGACGAACATGAAAGCGGAAAGTCCAAGTCAAATGCAACCAAGGTGCACAAACTTTCCGATTCTAAAAAATAGATCCAACACATTCCGTCAAAACAAAAAGACCCGCCGATCAATCGGCGGGTCTCATAATTTCAGCGGCCTTCTCCTTCGGGTAGGGCCAGATCTCACCCCTCACCCCTTTCGCCAGTAAAAAGTCGCCAGCCCGCACTGTGTCCACACCTTCGAGGGTATGAATGGTCACGGGTTGATCTGGGTCTCCATTGGTCAGGTCGGTGAGCGGCACCAGCAAGGTAACGGCCCGTTTCACACATCGTCCCGGCCCAATCATCATATAAGAAGCATCAAATATTTCAGGAGTCACAGGCCACATATCGTCTGGCGCATTCAACTCTCCAACCAGCAAGTCACCTTTTTTTGCCATTAAATGTGCCCCCCAAGGGGTGATGACCTCCATCGTTTGCGGTTGGCCTTCTCCCGGAATAAAAGGAATGACGCGCCGTTGCACCACATTGCGATACGGTTTGAATTTTAATGTATTCAAGATCGGGTCATCAGATTTCACAATAATTGGTTCTTTCATTCAAATTCTCCAATCAACATTATAAGCATCATAATTGTAACGCAGAAATAATTCCCTAAAGCGTGTACTTGTAATGCCTGTCCCACTGTGCTATAAGAGGGCACAATTATCGGCAATAAAAATCGGAGGAGTCAGTCATGCGTCATTCTTTTATCAGGCATAACACATTCGCAACGATCGTTATCTTTTTGGCATTGCTGGCTTGCTCCTCGCTCACGCCTACTCCCGAAGCCAACTTAATTTACCGTTACGATAACCTCCCCAACGCCGGTGAAGAAGACGAGCCCGCCGCGCGTTTCCGCGCCATTTCACAATGGGGAAAGACAAACCTCGCCTTTTACTTTGCCAATGGAACCGCAAAAATAAACGGAACCATCGAACGTGATCTCATTCGCGCCGCATTCCAACTTTGGGCGGATGAAACCCCGCTCACCTTTAACGAGGTATCTGATCCTGCTCAGGCAGACATTGTCATCGGGTGGGCAGAAGCCGAACATGGCGATGGAGATCCCTTCGACGGCCCCGGCGATGTACTCGCACACGCCTCCTATCCGAATCCGTATCAGGAACGGCAGATCTTTCTTCATTTCGACGACGCCGAAAGATGGGTGGACAGCAACACGCAAAACGTGGACCTGCTCACCGTGGCTGCACACGAGATCGGACATAACCTCGGCCTTGACCACAGCAACGATCCCAATGCGCTCATGTATCCGTCCTACTCAGGTCCGCATCGATTTCTCGGGAACGATGATATTGCAGGCGTTCAATCCTTGTATGGGCTGGCAGCACAACCCGCCGAATCTCCCGAAGCGCCGCCGCAGGGCGCAACGCCACCGCCCAGCGCGAATCAAGACAGCGACGGTGACGGCATCTCTGACACGGACGAATCCCTGCGCACAGGCACCGACCCCAACAACCCCGATAGCGATGCAGACGGCCTCAGCGATGGCGTGGAAATCATCTACCGCATGAATCCGCTTGATGCCGATATGGATAACGACGGCATCAAAGATGGGCAGGAAGTGGCGCAGGGCAGCGATCCATTTTTCCCAGACCAGACGCCAGGCATTTCCCCAGAACTATCCGCCGAAGTCAGCGAATTTATTACGAAAGCCATCGAGCTGCAAGTCGAAGCCTATCGCCGCGGAGACGCGAACATCGCATCTTCCATCATGGCAGGCGATATCTTCGCAACGCTCGATAAAGACATCGCCTCTTTGAATCAGCAAGGCTTTGCCCAGATCTCTGAAATCGATTATTACAACAGCTACATCAACGACATCCGTGTCATCAATGAAACCAATATCGAAGTGGATACCTGCGAAGTGTGGAGCACCAATATCTACCGCCGTGCCGATGGCGCGCTCATTCAAAGCACCGACCCGCGCCTTCTACCGCAGACCATTACGATCCAGAAATTATCCACGGGTTGGTTTATCACCCAAGTCAACTTCTTCGATGCACCCGCCTTTTGCAATCAATAGGATTCCATGAACAAACTCATTGTCATCGTCGGCGCAAGTGGTGTGGGCAAAACCACGCTGGCGCGCGCCTTGTGCAGCAAACAAAAATTCGCACTCGCCTACGAACAGCACAACGAACGGCCCTTTCAGTCACTCTTCAAAAAAGATTCAAAGTACGCGCTCGCGAATCAAATGGATTACCTGCTCTATCGCGCCGAACAGGAATATGAATTTCGCCAGGGCGATACACCCGCATTAATGGATGGCGGCTTCGATCTCGACTTCCACGGATTCACGCGCCTCTTCCACACCCGCGGATTACTCAACGATGCCGAATATGACCTGTGTCGCCGCTTCTATACCCACACCCGCAGCCTGCTCCCGCCTCCAGACTTGATCATCGCCTTGAGCGCGGACTCCCAAACCATCAGCGCAAGGCTTGCCTCTCGAAACAGGATCAATATCGCGTCGAGTGAAGATGCAGACCTGCTCGAAGAATATGTCAGTGAATGGCTGGCATCTATCCCTGAGAAAAAAGTCCTTAAGTTAGACGTCACGCATGAGAATGAGAAATATACAAAGAGTGTTGCCATTATTCTTGAAAAAATCGTTTCGTAATACCTGCCGTTCTCAAATCGTCCAACTCACATGACCAACAGAACCATTTCCCAAATGATTGAACCACAGCTTGTCGTGGAGGGCGCGGGCGTATTATTGCGCCGCTCCGTTTCTCCGCGTGCGAGCAATGAATATGACCCATTTTTGCTCTTCGACCATTTCGCCTTTAACAATCCTCTCGAAGGGCCTATTCGCGGATTTCCCATGCACCCGCATCGCGGCATTGAAACCGTTACTTATATTTTAGACGGCTCCGTCAATCACCGTGACAGCCTCGGCAACGCAGGCACCATCGGCCCCGGCGATGTGCAGTGGATGACCAGCGGACGCGGCATTCTGCACGAAGAAATGCCGAAACGCGGCTCCAGTGGAAACATCTACGGCTTTCAGCTTTGGGTGAACCTGCCCGCTGCGCAAAAGATGGGGCAGCCCCGCTATCAAGAAGTAAATTCGTCCACCATTCCCGTCGTTGAAAAAGACGGCGCAACGATTCGACTCGTCGCTGGAGAAGTAGATGGCGTTCGCGGCCCTGTAACCGAGATCGCCGCTTCGCCTCTTTATATGGATGTGAAACTGGCACCTGGCGCGACATTCACCTACCCCATCCCCAGCGGACATACCGCATTGGCTTATGTATTCGAAGGCGTGGGCGAGTTTTCGGGCGAGGTTGTTGAATCGGTCAGCATGGTCGTCTTCAACGATGATGGCGACCAGATCGAGGTGAAAAGCGACGCCGCAAGCAATGGCGTGCAGTTCATGCTCATCGCAGGCGCGCCGTTCAAGGAACCCATCGTCCCCTACGGGCCGTTCGTGATGAATACGGTCGAAGAAATTCAACAGACCATTCAGGAATTGCGCAACGGAACATTCATCAAATAATAAAAAAATCTCTGAGGAAACCTCAGAGATTTTTTTATTACAAAGACCGCCAAGATCGCAAAAAACAAAATAAAACTTGGTGCTTTTGGCATGATTCGCGGTAATTAATCAGATTGCACCGCACAGATTACTCGGCTAAAATTTACACCCACAACCCATCGAGTTCAAAAATCATTTACACAAGGTGAATCACCATGACACAGGTTTTATATGGCCCACGGTTGGGCAAGGAAGGTCAACTACGAGTTGGATGCAGTGCAGTCATTTTCGATAAAGACCGCAAAAAGGTATTGCTTACCCAGCGCACAGACAATGGCCGCTGGTGCGTGCCTGGCGGCGCGTTGGAGTCTGGGGAAAGTGCGGCCGAAGCCTGCGAACGCGAGGTTTGGGAAGAGACGGGTTTGAAGGTTCGCGCGACACGCTTGATCGGTGTGTATAGCAACCCAGATCAATTGGTCATTTACTCAGACGGGAACAAAGCCTTCTTTGTCGTCCTCAGTTTCGAAGCGGAGATCATCGAAGGCGAATTGGGATTGAGCAACGAGACCACCGCCTTCGGCTACTATTCGCTGGAGGAAATGGAAGGCCTGCCAATGCACGGCCAACACAAACAGCGCGTAGAAGATGCCCTGCTCGGGGGCGCGGCCCTGATGAAGTAAGGACTTAAGTATGACCCAAAACACGTCACCACAACGCAGGCGGCGTGTTTTTGATTCAAACTTTATTCACGGAGGAACAATGTTAGGAAATTTTTCAGATCGGTTTTACAAATGGGCAAAAGGCTGGCTCATTTTCGTTCTATTCATACTGGATGGATTCTTTGCGGGTTTTCTTCTGCCGCTCATTCAGGGCATGATGCAGGGTGGACAGGGCGGGATTCAACCGCTCGACTTGATGTTGTTCGCAACGCCTGAAAAGATATTCGCCATGATCGAGAGATACGGCGAATACGGCCGTCCGTTCTACCGCAACGTGGAATTGACCGTGGACATCATTTACCCAATCGTTTATCTGTTCTTCTTCGGGTTGTTCATCTCATGGTTGTTCCAGCGCGGATTTGCGTCCAATAGCCCGATGCGCAAATACAACATTGCCCCACTCGGCGCATGGTTTTTTGATTTGCTTGAAAATATTGTCATCGTCGTTTTGCTATCGATCTTCCCCACCCAACCTGCCATCCTTGCGTGGATTCTGGTTTTACTAACCACAGTCAAATGGTTCTTCGCAGGCGCGAGCATTTTATTGATTCTGACTGGGTTAGTGATGGCGGCAAAGAACAAATTCAAAGTGCAGGGATAAAAAATTACCAGGTCCAAGTGTTGGAGAACACAAAGAAAAAAGAGTGCCGCAACAACGCAAATGTTGCGGCACTCTTTTTTCATCCTTCATCCTTCACAATTCATCCTTATATTTTCTTCCACCACACGCCTGTGCATTCAGGCAGGATCACCCAGTGATTCTGTTTTACCTTGTCGCCCAACTCGTCGCCGAAGAAAAAGCGGGAGAGAAATTCGGCTTCTTCGAGTGAATCAAATTTGTAATCGGTGCGGATCCATTTATACTGGAATCCGACCTCCTCCAACCAGGGATAATAATCTTTGAGATGCTCCAACTTAATCGGAGACTCATTCCCCGTGCCCAGCGATTCAAACAGAACAATGAAGCTGTTCGGTCTTAAGACGCGTTTCATTTCGTCCAACCATTTTTCCAACTCAACCCGCCACGAATCGGGATTCCACACAGCGAGATAGGCCACGCTCCAACCAGAGACCACCAAGTCGGCAGAGGCGTCTTCCACAGGCAGTTGACGATGGTCGGCCACATCCACCTGCCAGTTGACAAGTCCGCTGGCGAGGAATTTCTCACGGCACACCCTCAACATCTCCTCCGAAATATCAAACGCACGGACGTGAGAAACATGCGGGGCGAGCATACAGGCCAGTCGTCCAGTACCCGCTCCAAGGTCAAGGACGAGACGGTTTTCAAGGGGCGTGATCTCGCGCAGGGATCTCAAAATATTTCCCTGATAATCCTCGCGGGCAATCAGCGCCTCGTATTTATCCCCTTCGGTTTTGTAGATTTCTTCTTGTGTAGGCATGAGGCAATTATAATTGGCGGATGATCCAACTTTCCCCCTCTGCACAAAAGATTCAAGCCCTTCTTAACTCGCTTGGTTACAATTACACCGTGATCGAACATGCCGAGTCCACGCGCACGGCGCAGGAAGCCGCCGACCGCGCTGGCTGTGAACTGGGACAGATCGTCAAATCGCTCATCTTTCGCGGCAAGACCAGCGGCAAACCGATCCTGGTCCTCACCAGCGGCGTAAATCGCGTGGACGAAAAACGCATCAGCGGGTACGCGGGCGAATCCATCAGCCGCGCGGATGCCGATTTTGTCAGAACAGTGACGGGCTACGCCATCGGCGGTGTTCCACCCATCGGTCACAACGAAAAGATGGAAACTTATCTTGATGAAGATTTTCTGCAATACAAGATGGTCTGGGCGGCAGCAGGTACGCCCAACGCCATTTTCGAATTAACAATAGCTGACCTGCAAAAAATGACCGAAGGAAAAATTACACAGGTGAAATGATGTTCGATCAAATTTACAATTTTCTCCGATATTCTGAAAGCCTCTCTTCAAGCGGAATGCCAACCGCCGAGCAATTGAGCGAAGCGCCAAAGCACGGCGTGCAGGTTGTGATCAATCTCGCGCCGCATGATGTGCCCAATGCGATTCCAAACGAAGGTCAGCTTGTGAATTCCATGGGCATCGAGTACATCAACATTCCCATCAACTGGGGCACGCCCACCAAAGACGGGCTGGATAAATTCATGGATGCAATGGAAGAGCATAAAGACAAGGTCATCCATGTGCACTGCGAGGCGAATTTCCGCGCCAGCGCATTTATTGCCATGTATAGAATACTTGGGCTGGGCTGGAAAGAAGATAATGCGTTCGAGATCATGCACAAGATCTGGGATGAGGATGCCTTCCCCGTCTGGAAATTATTTATCGATGGCATGGTTAATCAAGGCAGTGAAAATTCTTGAACATCATGTTGGGTTTATATAACAAGAGAGAGTAACGACCAAAGCCGTCACTCTCTCTTGTTGTGTCGGGGTATTTTATACTTATCTTGGAAGCGGCACGAATGCCAGGATCGTTCTTGGGAATTTATCGGTCACCATAATGAAGCCAATCGTATCCAGGGAAACCAGGCCTTCCCAGTTACGAATGTCCTCAGTCAATGTAAGGTAGAGGGGTTTTTTGTTCGTAACCAATGTGATTCCCGAATCGGAATATTGATATCTGATCAACCGCTCCACCTGTGGGAATTGGGCATGGGTTTCACCTGTGCCGAATCTCTCCAGAATCGGGTCACTCGCTGGCATCAGGTCTTCATCACCGGGGAAGAAATAATTGATGCCCCAGATGTTGTTTCCAACTCCTATGGCGGTGTCGGTCAGGCGGTATTCGAGATTCTCCAGGGGAAGTGTGCCTGTGAGATTCAAGTCAAAATCGAATACATGAACAACAGGGTCTGAAACGATCGCTTCGCCATTGACTTCGTAAAAGGTCAGAATCTTATCTTCCATTACCAAAATGGATTCGTCTGAGTGGTTTTCAGATTTTGCCTGCGGGGGGATCTCTGTCAGTTTCGTGGTATCAAGTGTCAGCGTGGAAAGATCGGGGCTGATAGTCCCGGAGATGATGTAGCCCATCATATCCTTGCCTTCGCCAGCTTCGATGGTCATAAAGACACGGTCGCCTGAAAAGCCAATCGATTCAAAGCCCTGATAGTTGCGGATCTGATCGGTGAGGTCTGGGGCGATCAGTTTGATGGGACGCGGTTCAAGGGCGGCTCCGCGTGCACCGCCGATGTAGAGGCTAAGTTCGGCCTTCGGCAGGTAAAACAATTGACCATCGCCGCTCTCATCGAAGAGATTCGGATACTGCGGCAATAAGATGAGGTTTTCGCCGTACCAAGCCAGCCCGGATAATTCTGCTTCGGGCGTGGATGCGGGCCCGGAGATGGCGATCTCGGTCACGGGCACTTCGGCGAGTTTGACTTCTTCGGTCAATTGAGCAGGTGCTGCGCTTTTTGAGTTCGAAGCAAAGTAGGCCACCGCGGCGACCCCCAACACAATGACAGCCAATATGATGTACAGGTTTCGTTGTTTCATAAAAAATCCTCCAGCATGGTTAGATTGAGCCTCTTGCACTTCTGCTCGAGGCGGCGCCTGGGCTGTCGGGGACGGCGGCAGGCGCACTGTATGTCGTGAAATTATATTCGCATCCCGTCTTTCGTAGAATCACTTTAAAGATGCTTTAATTTACGGGCGTCGAAGTTTATATCTTGTGGTAAAAATACGCAAGGCAGACGAGCCACGAGAAAGGGAGTTGACATGGGACAGTATTTTTCATTGATCTATGCAGGGGAGCCGATTAAGCTTTTCGGACGGGAGCATTTAACCGCTCTGGCCATCATTACCCTGTTCTGCTTTTCGTTTTTATATTTTCGCAAGGTGTGGGGGGAAAAGGAAAAGAAGGTCGTTCGTTGGATTCTGGCGGTCTTGATCGTGGTCAACGAATCGGCTCTGCATGTCTGGTCTGTATATTGGGGAATTTGGAACATTCAGACCATGCTGCCGCTGCACATGTGCAGTGTGATAATCTGGGCCTCGGCCTACATGCTGGTGACAAAGAATTACAGCATCTACGAAATGGTGTACTTTCTGGGGCTTGGCGGAGCCATGCAGGCCGTGTTGACACCGGCCGACGCCGCCGCGTACAACTTCCCACATTTTCGCATTATGCAGACCTTCATCGCGCATGGATTGTTGATCGGCATCGCCATCTATATGACCGTGGTGGAGGGATTCCGCCCCACCCTGCAATCCTTCAAACGAATTTTCGTTTGGACAAATATCTACATGGTCATCATTTTCTTCCTGAATCTCGCCATCGGCAGTAATTATCTTTTTGTGGCGGGCAAACCCGAGTTCCCCACCCTGCTGGATATGCTGGCCCCGTGGCCATGGTATATCATCGAACTGGAAGCCATTGGATTCGCGATCTTCTTCCTGCTGTATGTACCGTTTCTCATCAAGGATTGGAAGGCAAAGCAGGTGACCGCCTCATAAAAGTTCCGCAACTTCCCACGCGTTTAACACAACCCTCCGGGTGACACAATATTTCAAAAGGTCTTTATTTGGGCGGTTGAACTTTGGGCTCACCAGATGCTGACCGCATCGTCATTGCTTTTTGTCGTTAACCTTGGGACAACGTCAGAACCAACCCCTTTTATGCTATCTTCCTGATCGCGCATTAAACTGCGTGGGCTTATTGGGGATGACGTCGATCATTCCCAATTTATATGACCGTGGTCAGGGCGCCCCTGCAACTTTCAAGGGTCTTTATTTGGACAAACATTTAATGGCTGTCGTCTTCTTCGTCACTCGCCATGACCCCCTTGGGGGGCTTCCAATCTTCTCTATCTATGCCGTTCCTCATCAAAGATTTGAAGGCGGGGGAAACTATCACCGCCTGAATTCGAAATACCGACCCGCAAAAGACCTAAAGTCACCCTTTAGGTCTTTTGTTTTATTGCACACAAATGGCCTTTATCGTAAAATCATCCATACAGAATCGCATAATTTCCAGCGATGTCAGACATCTGGAAAGTTTTTGCGATAAGTAATAAACCAAACCCAAAGGAGAATCTATGGCAACAAAAACAACTGAAGAGTCCCGCCCCATGACAGAAGAAGCAGATTTCCTGCAAATCAAGTCCATTGACCATGTTCACTTTTATGTCGGCAACGCCAAGCACGCCATGTATTACTGGTGGAAAGCCTTTGGTTTCAAGCCCGTAGCCTACTCCGGCCTTGAGACAGGCAACCGAGAGTACGCCTCATACGTGCTCGAATCCGGACAGGCGCGGCTCGTCGTCTCAGCGGCTTACAGCCCATCCAGCCCGCTCGCTTCACACCACATGGTGCATGGCGACGGTGTCAAAGTCATCGCCATGGAAGTGGACGATGTGGAAAAGGCATGGAAAGCCACAACCTCCCGCGGCGCAAAATCGGCTTGGGCTCCACGCGAGGAAAAAGATGACCACGGCATTTTTCGCACATCCGCTATTTATACGTATGGTGAAACCTTACACACTTTCGTGGATCGCGCCGATTACAAAGGCGTCTTCGCCCCCACTTACCGCCCCATCAAAGACAAGGAAACCCAATCCACTGGTCTCGCCGCCATTGACCACATTGTTGGCAATGTGCAGCTTGGCAAAATGAATCAGTGGGTCAATTTTTATCATCAGGTAATGGGCTTCCGCCAACTAATGCATTTCGACGACAAAGACATCTCCACCGAATATTCCGCGCTGATGTCAAAGGTCATGCAAAATGGAAATGGCCGCGTCAAATTCCCCATCAACGAACCTGCTGAAGGCAAACGCAAAAGCCAGATCGAGGAATACCTCGATTACTACCTAACCCCCGGCGCACAGCATCTCGCCATCATTACAGGCGACATCCTCTCCACTGTGGACCAGCTCCGCAAAAACGGCGTTGAATTCCTACGCGTGCCTGATACCTATTACGAAGCGCTCCCCGACCGAGTTGGCTCGATCAAGGAAGATTACAAAACCATTCAGGAACTCGGCATCCTCGTCGACAAGGACGATGAAGGCTATCTCCTGCAAATCTTCACACGCCCCATTCAAGACCGCCCCACCATGTTCATCGAGATCATCCAAAGGCATGGCGCACAGGGATTTGGAAAAGGCAACTTCAAGGCTCTGTTCGAATCGCTTGAACTGGAACAACAGCGCCGCGGCAATTTATAAGTCAAAAGTCGAAGGTTGATGGTTGAAAGTCAGATGACCATTGACCTTCGACTTTCATACTCTCTGCCATGATCTTCGCCACCATCAACACGCCTCACGCTGCGCCGAAACCTGCTCTTATCTCGAACGGCAGAGTCTACCCGCTGCCACTCACAGACATGCATGCCGTCATCACGCATGGAGCTGAAGAAGCCGCACGCCTAGCTTCGCAGGAATCGTTCGCGCTTGCCGAAGTTCAGTTCCTTGCACCCATCCAGCCGACCAACCTGCGCGATGCGTACGCCTTCGAACAGCATGTGAGAACCGCCAGTCAAAACCGCGGACGGGATGTGCCGCAAGAGTGGTACAAGTTCCCCGCCTTTTATTACACCAATCCGCACACCATCTTTGGGCCAGACGAAGTGATTCCCTATCCGCGCTACACATCGGCATTGGATTTCGAATTGGAGATCGCCGTCATCATCGGCAAAAGCGGATGTGACATCAAACCAGAAGATGCCCCCGCTCACATCTTTGGCTACACCATCTTCAATGATTGGTCGGCCCGCGATGTGCAGCGCGAGGAATTGCGAATCGGGCTGGGCCCTGCCAAGGGGAAGGACTTTGCCTCGTCTTTGGGACCCGTGATCGTGACGAGCGAAGCGCTTGCCGATCGGACGGCGAATCGCCCGGGCGTGTACGACCTCACGATGACCGCGAAAGTCAACGGCGTAGAAATGTCCCGCGCAAATTTAAAGGATATTTTCTGGTCGTTCGGCGAGATCATTGCCAGAGCTTCAGATACGTGCGAATTACGGGCGGGTGACGTGATCGGCTCGGGAACCGTTGGCACAGGCTGCCTGTTGGAATTGACCAAAGGCCAGGGCCCATGGTTGAATGAAGGTGACGTGGTTGAATTGGAGATCGAAGAAATCGGAATACTAAAAAACATCATCGGAGAAAAATCAAAATGACAAAGAAGTGGATTGGAATCGTACTTGCTGTTTTCCTATTGGCGGCCTGCGGCGCCCCTGCACCTGCACAACCCGGCGTGGAAACGGTTGTTGCCGAAACACTGGTGGCAATGACCTCCGCCGCACCACCCGTTGATACTCCTGCCGCGCCAGAGGGCGCGCTCGTTTCTGCCAATTCGGTCAAGTTCGTCATTCCGGTTGGGCTTGGCACATCAGCCAATGTGGAATCACTGCCAGAGGCCATTATTACAGATGGCCCTGCGATGGCCTCTGCACCCGCACACACAAAATTCACGCTGACAGGCTATCCGCTTCAAGGAAAGTTTTTCGAGCCGAATATCTATGTTTATCCCGTGGCGGAGTATGAAGCCATCAACGACTCTGCCGCCCAGAACATTCAGAAACTACGCGCCATTCTTGCAAGCCCAGCCGTGCCGCTAACCAAGGATGCGCTGCCGGGCATCACAGCCTTCAATGCCGCGAAGGTCTTCACTGCAAAGATGCAGTTGATCTCCTTTCAAAGCGGCAGCGGGGTCATATTCTTGACGCAATATGCGCAATACCCCGCCACTGTGAACAACAAGGAGATGTTCTATAATTTCCAGGGACTCACCAGCGACGGCCGATTTTATATCGTTGCTATTCTGCCCGTGAACGCACCCTTTCTCGCACCCGATGACAACCCACAATCCGTGGTGCCGTCAGACGGCATTCCACTCACCACGGAAATGCCCGATGACAGCTACTATGCCGCGGTCGTGAGCAAGCTCGACCAAACCGCGCCCGATGTCTTCACGCCAACGCTCACCCAACTGGATGCGTTGATTCAGTCGATCACCATTCAATAGACCTGCCATTTCACAAAATTCGCGGCCAATCACTTTGTTTCAAAAGGAGATTTACAAGTTGGAACAGAACAAGATCATCACCGTCCGCCCGAAAGAGTCCTTCATTTCAAAACAGCAGTTGCCGAACTTTGAGGGCATCTCCGCCCAATCTGCAGGGACAAAACATTTGTGCATGCACCTTGTCATTATTCCGCCTGGCGGAAAGGCGGTGGCGCATTATCACAACGGCTACGAAACCACCATCTACATCATCAAAGGCCGTGCAGAGACAAAATATGGCGACAATCTTGAAAAATCCAGCATCAATGAAGCGGGTGATTTTCTTTTCATTCCACCCAATGTGCCGCACCAGCCCATCAACTTGAGTGAAACCGAAGAAGTCGTTGCCGTCGTTGCGCGCAACGATCCGAATGAACAGGAAAGTGTCGTGATCTATCAGCCACAGGATCCATAAGAAATGGAGAGACACATGCGAAAAACACTTCCACGCAGCGAGGATATTTACACCAGCGATGTATTCGAGATCCTGTTTGGCTATGAAGTCACCCGCTCAAAGCGGTATCCATCTCCACTGGCATTACTTCACATAGAAATGGATCCCATCGCCCTAAATGCCGATTTGCTGGCGGCAGCGCCTGCTGTCTTCGCTGCCGCGTTGAATTCGCATCTCCGCTCGGTGGATATTCCTTCCACGTACGGCAAGTCGTTCAGGGTGCTGCTGCCCAGTTCCAATGAACACGGCGCTCGCGCTGTCTGTGAGAGATTGCTATCGGTCTATCGAAATAAATTCGATGTCCCCAACGGCTCAATCGCCTTCTCGCTTCATATTGGGGTAACCGCTCACAACGGCGGCCCTGAAATGTCTGCTGAGGAAATCCTGCAAAAAGCAGAAGAAGCCTTGAAGCAATCCAGGCTCAAGGGGCCCAACACCTACGTCATGCTTTAAAAATATTTATTGATTACCCATTAAAGGAGAAACCATGCCCTTCTATCACAAGCTTGGTAAAGTTCCACACAAACGCCATACGCAATTCAAAAAAGCCGATGGAAAACTGTATCGCGAAGAAGTGATGGGGCTGGAGGGATTTTCGTCCATCCAATCCATTCTCTATCACCATTTTCTTCCCCCCCGTGTGAAGATGACGGAAGACCTCGGCAGCGCCAAACCCGAATATGTGGACTTCGGCCCGATCCGTCACCGCGCCTTTCGCACGGATCAGACTCCGCTCGGGCCTGATCCTGTTTCGGCAAGGATTCCACTCCTCGGCAATAACGACGTCATCCTCGGCGTTTCGCGTGCAAAAGACAGCATGGGCTATTTTTATCGCAACTCACAAGCCTATGAGACCTGGTGGGTGCACGATGGCAGCGGCACACTCAAAAGCCAATTCGGAAATCTTCCGTTTCGCAAAGGCGATTACATCGTTATTCCTTTTGGCGTCACCTGGCAAATGGAATTGAGCGAGGAATGCAAATTCTTCACCATCGAAAATCCCAGCCAGATCGAGCCGCCAAAACGCTATCGCAACAATTACGGTCAACTGCTTGAACATGCCCCCTACTGTGAACGCGACATCCGCCTCCTGAAGAATTGGAAACCCACACCGAGCGCGGAGATTTTGAAGTGCGCGTGAAAGTGCGCGACAGGTTATCGCGTCATGTGCTCGATCATCATCCCTTCGATGTCATCGGCTGGGACGGCTATCTCTACCCGTGGATCTTCAACATCGAAGATTTCGAACCCATCACAGGCCGCCTGCACATGCCACCACCCATTCACCAGACCTTCGACGCACACAATTTTGTCGTGTGCTCATTCGTCCCACGCCTGTTCGATTACCACCCCGAAGGCATCCCCGCGCCGTACAATCACTCCAACATCCAATCTGACGAAGTGCTATATTATGCCGAGGGAAATTTCATGAGCCGCAAAGGCATCGACCGCAGTGACATCAGCCTGCATCCGTTCGGGCTTCCGCACGGCCCGCAGCCTGGCATGACCGAAGCCAGTATTGGCAAATCAGAAACGCAGGAACTCGCAGTGATGGTGGATACCTTCCATCCGCTGAATCTCACAAAGCAGGCCACCGAAATGGAAAAGCCCGAATACATGTCCACCTGGCTGGAAGGTGACGGAGAATAAAATGAATTTGAGCACAGCACACATCAAGGATAAAAACTTCCGCAAGCTTTCGCAAAAGTCGTCGCTGAGATGAAGCGGCTGTCCATACCGGCGTTGCCATCGGAGTATGGCATAAAGGCAGGGAACACTCTGACGGGTTCGGAATTACCAGTGTCGAGAATCCGCTTCCAGTTACGTCAGATACGCTGTTTCAAGTCGGCTCCATCAGCAAAACCTTCACGGGCACCCTCATCATGCAATTGGCGGAACAGGGCAAAGTCAACCTCGATGCGCCTGTGCGCACTTACATTAAGGATTTGAAACTGAGCGACAAAGCCGTCGAAAAGCAGGTCACCGTGCGCCATTTGCTCACGCATGCGGGCGGCTGGGTCGGTGATTATTTCAACGATTTCGGTAACGGTGATGATGCGCTGGCAAAGATGGTGAAGGACATTGAGCATCTTCCGCAGGTGATACCGCTCGGAAAAATTTGGTCCTACAACAACACGGGCTTCAATATCGCCTCGCGCCTGATCGAAGTGGTGACGGGCAAGCCTTACGAACAGGCTGCGCAGGAAATTCTGCTTGACCCGCTGGGACTGAAGATGAGTTTCTTTTTCCCAAGTGACCTGCTCATCACATACCGTTTTGCAATGGGACATTACAACGAAAACAAAAAGACCTTCGTCTCGCGTCCGTGGGCCATTGGGCGGGCAGGCAACGGCGTGGGCGGCGTGGTCAGCACCGTGAAGGACTTGCTGGCTTATGCGCGCTTCCACATGGGGAACGGAAATCGCATCATCAAACGCAGATCGCTGGAGGCAATGCGTGTGCCGCAGATCAGCGCAGGCGGGCGCGGACAGATGGGCATCACCTGGTTCATCAACAAATCAGGCCCGCTCACCCGTTACAGTCACGGTGGTGCCACCAATGGACAGCAGGCCATGTTTGTATTCATTCCTGAAAAGGATTTTGCGCTGGCCCTGCTTACCAACAACGATAACGGCGGTGTGCTGAACAACAATCTCGTGAGCCTTGCGCTCGAAGTTTATTTCGGCATCAAGCCGACACTGCCAAAGCCGATCAAGGTTAATGCAAGTGAACTAAAAGAGTATGTCGGCTCGTATCGAATCGGCACCGAAGCGTTTGACCTGAAACTCAAAAATGGTGAACTTATTTATCAGCATATCCCCTCGGCGGCTTTCCTACGCCCGACAGCCCGCCCGGACCCGCCATGCCGCCCATGCGGGTTGCCTTCTTCGAAAAAGATCAGACCCTGATGCTGGACGAGCCGATGAAAAACGGCATCGGCGATTTCATTCGCGACGAAAATGGACGCGTGCAATTCTTCCGCATCGGCGGACGTGCCCATAAAAAAATAAAATAACGAGGAGAATTATGAAAAAAATTATGGGGCTGTGTCTTGCGGTGGGAATTTTCATTTCGGCCTGTACAATGCCCTCCACAACAACAGGGCCTTCGGATCAGGAAATTGCCACTGCCGCCGCATTGACCGTACAAGCAGTGATCTCTACACCGCTTGCCAGCCCAACCGCAGCAGGCAATCCGCAGGTGCTGGCTTCTCCAACCGTGGCTGACGGAACGATCGTTGCCGCTACACCGACATTTTCCCAACCCATGGCAAGCGTCGGAGATGTGGTCAATTGTCGCAGCGGCCCGGGCACCAATTTCGAACGCATCACCCAGATCCTGCCAGCAGAATCGGTGAAGATTGTCGGTTTCTTCCCACCGAATTATTGGGTCGTCAACACAAAGGATGGTGATTGCTGGCTATCGGGAGAATTCACAACACCAGTCGGCAGTTTCGCCGCAATCCCCACTGTAACTGCGCCGCCCACACCTGAAGGCGGCGGTCCCGAAGCCGCAACCTTCCCCAAGAACGGTTGGACGTTCTTCTGTTATGGTCTGGGCAAGGCCGATATCACACTCTCATGGAATGACAATGCCGAAAACGAATCAGGTTACCGAATCGTGAGAGATGGAGAAAAGGTGGCCGAACTGGCTCCAAACACAAAGTATTACGCAGAAACGATCGACCTCAACCCCGGTGAAAGCGTGGCTTATCAGATTCAGGCCTACAACGAGGCTGGCAGTTCCGACAGCGTAACAGCAACCATCACCTGTCCGTAAGTCATTCCTACTTAAAATAATACGCCGACATTTTCATGTCGGCGTATTGCATTTATTCTTCTCCGAACTGTTCTTTTGTCTTCTTCGTCTGCTTGCCGCGTTCGTCCGTGGAAAGCAGACGTTTACGAATGCGGTATGACTCCGGGGTTACTTCAAGCAATTCATCATCCGAAAGGTATTCGATCGCTTCGTCCAAACTCATTGAGCGCGGAGGTGTCAGGCGGATTTCCATATCGCCGCCTGAAGCGCGCATATTGGTCAAATGCTTCTTCTTACAAACGTTTACTGAAAGGTCGCCGCCGCGGGCATTTTCGCCAACGACCATACCTTCATAAACAGCCACGCCGGGACCGACGAATAATTGTCCGCGCTCTTCGGCAGCCTTCAGCGCATACGCTGTAGTCGTACCTGCTTCCCACGCCACGATCGAGCCTTTTGTTCTGGAAGAGATCGGGCCAGCCATTTCATCATAGCCATTGAAGATCGTGTGCATAACGCCTTCACCACGGGTGGATGTAAGGAACTGATAACGGAAGCCAAGCAAACCGCGGGTCGGGACAATGTAAACAATGCGCGTCATACCCTGACCTGCATCATGCATCTCCATCATTTTGCCTCGGCGGCTCCCAAGCATTTCCACGACAACGCCGACGGTTTCATTGCTGGTCTCAACATGGACTTCTTCATACGGCTCAAGCAATGCCCCATCATCTGCCTTGTGGAAAATGACCTCAGGCCTTGAAACCTGGAATTCGTATCCTTCACGGCGCATGGTTTCAATCAAAATTCCCAAGTGCAATTCACCGCGGCCCGAGACCAAAAAGTTCTCGGCGGAATCAGTGTCGTCCACACGCAGAGAAACGTTTGTGCGAAGTTCATCGTATAAGCGCTCACGCAGTTTTCGGGAGGTACTCCAAGTCCCTTCCTTGCCTGTGAAGGGAGAGGTATTCACACCAAAAGTCATGCGAACGGTAGGTTCTTCAACTTTAATGGTGGGCAAAGCCACAGGGCTGGCGGGGTCAGCTAATGTCTCGCCGATGGCAATACCTTCAAGGCCAGCCAGGGAAATAATATCGCCTGCTTTTACTTCATCGATCTCAACTTTGTTCAAGCCTTTGAAGGAATACAGGTAACGTGCACTTTCAGGCAGGATGGATCCATCCAGCTTCATGCGGGCCAGCTTCTGCCCCGCTTTGATCGTACCCGCAAAGACGCGGCCAATGGCGGTCACGCCGCGATAGTCATCATAACCAAGCATAGTGACAAGCAACTGCAAAGGTGCATCCACATCCACTTTGGGAGCAGGAATATGCTTGAGGATCACATCAAACAAAGGCTGCAGATCAGCCCCCAGTTCAGGGGTAAGACCCGCTTTTCCTGCAGTCGCTTGAGCATACACGACGGGGAAATCCGCCTGTTCTTCAGACGCACCAAGCTCGATGAACAAGTCAAATGTTTCATTGAGCACGCGCGCGGGTTCAGCATCTTTTCGATCTACTTTGTTGATTACGACAACGGCTTTATGTCCGAGCTCGAGAGCTTTCTTCAATACAAAACGTGTCTGAGGCATGGGGCCTTCCGCTGCATCGACAAGCAGGAGGACGCCATCCACCATATTCATCACGCGCTCCACTTCGCCGCCGAAATCAGCGTGTCCCGGTGTATCCACAATATTGACTTTAATGGTCTTGCCACTGGGGTCAATGAGGGAAATGGCGGTGTTCTTGGCAAGGATTGTGATGCCACGCTCGCGCTCGAGGTCATTTGAATCCATCACGCGCTCTTCAACGTGTTGGTGTTCACGGAAAGTATGCGATTGACCAAGCAATCCATCTACAAGGGTGGTCTTGCCATGATCGACGTGAGCGATAATGGCGATGTTACGGATGTCAGTTCGTTCGATAAGCATAGGGTCTCTTTATTGGTTTATGAGGTAGGCAGGCAAGGAATGAATGAAATGGGCAATTTTGAATTTTCCATTGCGAGTGGTTTGTCAGACCGAGGTAAGACACACAAAAACCCCCGACGGGAGGGCCGAGGGCTTGAAATCAGTGGTTCGGCGTGCGAGATGTATATTATCAGATTGTGATGTTTTTGGGTAGGGCACGCAAAGAAGGGGCGGTCTGTTTGCACGTATCTTGATGGGCCAGCTCGCCAAAATATCCCAATTAACTTGAAATGCACAGATTCTACATTTACCCAGTAAAATTGGCTTTATTATGGGAGTACATCCATATTACGTCGCACATATCTCTGTCCTGCTGGCAAGCAGTTTCATCGGATTCCTATTACTGCTTCGGGTATGGAACTTTCGTTCCCTACCGGGTGCATATGGATTAATCCTAGCCATCCTTTGCGCCGTGGAATGGTCCCTAGCCTATGTGATGGAAATTGTTCGTTTGGATATGGCTGAAAAAATCTTCTGGGGGAAACTGCAGTATTTTGGAATCTCCTATGTAGCGCTCGGCATGTTCATTTTTACGATCAACTATAGCGGCCGTGGGGCATGGCTGACCTCTATACGAAAAGCATGGCTGGCAATTTTGGCAAGCGTTGGATTTGTCGCCGCACTTACCAATGATTGGCACCATCAAATCTGGACTGACATTCAATTTACCGACAATCTTGCATTCGGCCCGTTGCAGTTGACACACGGGATTCTATTTTATTTCGTTGTTGCCATTCAATATATTCTACTCATATCTGTCACAGTGATATTTTTCCAGGTTGCCTTTCGCGGACAGAGCCTGTATCGCATCCAATCAAGCATCATGCTGATAGGGATGTCATTTCCATGGATGGCGAATCTGGTCTATGTAATGGGCTGGTATCCTTTTCCTGGCATTGACATCACCCCCATCGCCCTTACCTTCTCAGCCATTGCACTTTCCATCAGTTTCCTGCGTTACCGCTTTATGGACATGCTTCCCGTAGCGCATGATTCCGTTTTCAAAGCAATGAAAGACGGGGTGATCGTTCTGGATCACAAGGATCGGGTTGTTGATATTAATCCAATGGGGGCGCAAATTTTCCAGCAATACGGAAATTTGTTAGGCAGTGAGGTCGCATCCCTCTTCCCTGATTGGAAAAAATGGAAGGGAAATGATCCCCAAGGTGACATCCACCAGGAAATTTTTATCAACCTTGCAGGCGAGACTTTAACTTTCAAACTGCGAGTCACGCCCATCCTGGAGCAGCATGTTGGACGTGACGGGCACATCATCCTCATCAGCAACATCACAGAACAAAAAAAAGCTCAGGAACAACTGATGGAAGCGAGCCGCTTGAAGAGTCAGTTACTGGCCAATCTGGGCCATGATCTGCGCTCGCCTCTGGGAGCGATCATCGGCTATGCTGAGATGCTGGAAGATGGCTCATTCGGCCCCATGAGCAATGAGCAGGTAAAAGCCACATCCGAGATCCTTGATGGTGCCAACCAATTATTGTCATTCATTAACAATCTGGTCGGTCAGGCACAGATCGAAACAGGAAGGGTTGTCCTGCGGGAATATCCCTTTAATGTGGAAGAAGTTATCGGCCCGTTACTCTCTACCCTAAATTTCCATGCCCGCAAAAAAGGGCTGACCCTTGTACAATTCATTGACCCCACCCTTCCCAGAAAACTTGTCGGGGATCAGTTTTGGTTAAGACAGATCGTGATGAATCTTGTGCACAATGCTGTCAAGTTTACCGACAAAGGTTCAGTCACAGTTCGATTCATTGTTAAAAATGACGATGAATGGGCCGTACAGGTTATGGATACCTGGTATTGGCATTCCCCCGGAAGCACAAAAACGCGTTTTTCAAGCATTCGAACAGATAAACAGCATGGAAAACTCCAAACAAAGCGGTTTTGGTCTTGGCCTATCCATTGTCGCAAAGTTGACTTCTATCATGAACGGGAAAATCGAGTTGACAAGCGAGGCAGGCAAAGGAAGCACCTTTACAGTTATTCTGCCGCTTAAGGAAGTTGTCGAACAGGAAGGTCCTGTGATGTTCGTAAGATAATAACGGGGATTCAAATTTAGGCTTACAGTAGCTACAATCGCGCCGACCTGCCTGCTTTTCTCAGATCACGATAATGCCACCAAACCTGCCAGATGCGAAACGCCGCCTCCATCTGGATCTTGATCGACATCTTTGATTTTCCCCAACGACGATCAGCAAAATAAATCGGAGCCTCCCCGATCTTAAATTCGAGGCAATGCGCAAGATAAGCCATTTCCACTAGAAACACATATCCATTGGATTGAATACGCTCAAACGGGACCTGCTGCAACGTCTCGCGACGCCACATTCGGTACCCCGTGGTTACATCATGCAAAGGCAATCCCAGAATGGTGCGGGCATAATAATTACCAAAAGCGGAAAGGCTTCTGCGCCATAAAGGCCAGCGCTCGTCTACTGAGCCTCCTTTTACGTAACGGGAACCCAGAACAACGTCATTGACCTGCAACAAGCTTGCCATATCCAATAGTGCCGAGGGATCGTGTGAAAAATCCGCATCCATTTGAACAATTGCGTCGACGCTTCCATCCATTACTTTTTGAAAGCCGTTCAAATAGGCCGAGCGCAATCCCATCTTGCCGGGACGATGAAGCACTTCAATACGGCCGGGATATTTCGAGACCAATTCATCCGCTACACGGCCAGTACCATCGGGACTGTTATCATCCACTACCAGAACATTGATATCAAGCGGGAGAGAAAATAAAGCGGAGACCAGTTTGGGCAGGTTCTCCGCTTCGTTATACGTGGGTGTTACGACTGTAATACGCAAACAAACTCCTATTTCTTAAGCCGAACAAGCTCCGCTTTGACTTGATTTGCATCGGCAAATTTGTCTTTTAGCGACGAGAGCTCAGCCAGTTTCACCCCAAGCCGGTTCTTGCTATTGACCATTTGCTCGCGGTCTTTGATCGGGTAGAAATACTCCACAGACTGCTCAAGGCGGGCACGAAGCTTTTCGCTCAAGGCTGCCAGGTTAGAGGGCGGAATGACGAGAATAAAATCAGTTGTGGTTACGTGACCTAGAAAATCTTCAGGGCGGCTGGTTTCCCGCATCGTGTTCACGATCATCAAACTGATCGCGCGCAACACATCATCCGACGCGACAAACCCATAAGCCTCGCGGAAGGAATCCATATTCTCGATGGAGACAAATAACGCAGCAATGCCGTCCTTACCGACCACTTCCGAGAGTTTTTCATCCACCAAGGCGCCTTCGGGCAGGCCAGTCACCGGGTTGGTCAACGAACCCTGACTGACACGCTTGAGCGCATTGCGCACGCGCAGGCGTAATTCCTGAACGTCGAAAGGCTTGGTAATGTAATCGTCCGCGCCAATCTCCAGCCCTTGTAGGCGATCTGAACGGTCACGTTTTTCAGTTAAGAAGATAATGGGGACTTCAGAGGTACGGCGGTCACCACGCAGGCGACGGGCTACTTCATATCCATCAATATCAGGAAGGCGGATATCAAGAATCACAAGGTCTGGATGGATGGTTTGGCAGGAACGGACTCCGTCTTCACCCCAATTAACGGTAAACACGTCATAGCCTTGAACGCGGAAATAGGCGTTCAGCATTTCAGCCACGTCAAGGTCGTCTTCAATGATGAGAATTTTGGACTTAATGTCTGTCACGCCAGACCTTCACTATGAGTTATGAAATTGGTTCTTTTTGAACGATGAACTCACAAACAGTGTCACCGATTGCAACACACTTGGATTCATTGACACGGAATTCATTGCCACCAGGAAACCCACTTGAGGCTTTCTTGCAACAATCCAGCCGAAATGAAACAAACGGGTTTATCCGCGCCTGTACGCCCCCAACAACATGGGCACTTATGGATTGTCCATATCCATTCCGAATCTTTCTCTTCAACAGTGGTTTGCTGGTCGCTTAATTGGCTGAAAATTTTTGCAAAAGCGGGCAGACCAATTCTCAGCTTGGATTGAAGCGGAAGTACTACAAAGGCTAAATCCGCTGCACCGGCCAAAGCACCAAAATTGCGCAATGCGTCTGAAAAAGTGGCACGTCCAGCTCGAAGGGCTAAACCACGTCCACCGCGTGGGCCATACATCTCCTCCAAAGCAGAGCCGATCGCCGAAAGTTCAGCAAAATCGAAACCCTTATCCAGGTTATCCGGAGGGTAATTCTCGATATAGTTATTCATGCCTGCTAAATTCAAAATGGCGTTCAAACCATTCTTGCCCATCACTTCTTCCAAAGACTTGATGGTGATCATGCCAAACTTATTGGGGTAATACAATCCGCTTTTTTGCAAGGGGGCCATATAACAACTCCACTAAATCAACTTCGCCAGATCTTCGGCGGCGCGTCGCATATCAAGGAAGATCAGGCCAAGTTTGGCCTGTTCGCGTGCCAGTGCAGTGAGGACAGCTTCATCACCGACAGACATCAAAACAACATACCCCTTCAAGCCTTTAATGTAAACCTGCTCGAGGGAACCACGTCCTAGCTCACTTGCAATACGCTCACCCAATGAAAGCATGGCCGCAGACATGGCAGAGACACGATCCTCTTCAACACCTTGCGGAAGAGCAGATGCAATACTCAGGCCATCAACACTAACCACTGCCGATGCTTCAATATCAGGTGATGAAGCCTGCAATTCTCGCAGGCGATCTACCATTTGTTGCGAACGATTTTTAGACAAACAGCCCTCCTACAGGGAGCGAACACCCAATTGTGTGGGATGCCGACTTCAATATAATAGTGGCACTATTTTAGAACATGGCATTCATTGTGTCAAGTTCAGCAACTTACATCCTTACAAAACAGCAAACTACACATGCTATAATTTCCTGTCATGAAGCAAATTGGCAAACTCCTTTTTATCTCATATATCTTCCTTGCAATGTCACAATCTGCATACGCACAGGAGCAAACGCCACCCGCTGAGCCAGAAAGCGGCGGGATCGTGTGTGAACCCGGCGTTTACCTCTCAGAACCCGACAATTGCCAACCTTTTGGACCTTCTGCCTACTTGACCGAGCTTGCACGCCTCGGGATTACAATACCACCTCGACCACTCCCCGCTTCAAAACCTGACCCGAGCCTGACTCAGCTCCCCTATTTTTATTTCCACCTTGACGAAGACTACGTGCCGATCTATGGCGCACCTGGCGAAAAAGGCCCTGGCGGACAGCAATTTCCCCCAGGCTTCGTTTACGTTTCCTATATCGATCGTGTAGAGCAAAACGGCGTGTACTATTTGATGCCAAATGGAGGCTGGATTCCTGGTAAAGGCGCGCGTCGGTGAAATCTCAAGTTTTCAAGGGCTTGTCTTCACTTCGACGCCAAAAAACTCCTTCGGCTGGGCGTTTGAACTTCTCCCTATCATGAAATCTCCAGGCTACAATGCAGCACAAACTGGTCGTCAGGTCATGCCTTTTGAAGTTGTAACCATCTATAACACACAGATCATGGACAACGAAGAATGGTACATGATCGGTCCCGATCAGTGGCTGGAAGGCCGCAAAGTGGCGCGTGTCATCGTAAACACAACCATCCCACAAGGGGTCACAGCCAATCGCTGGATCGATGTTGACCTCGCTGAGCAGACTCTCGCTGTCTACGAAAATAATCAACTCATCTTCGCCACCGTCATCGCCAGCGGGCTTGAACCATTTTGGACACGCCCTGGGATTTTCCAGATCTTCGAGAAAAAAGAAACCGAAACAATGCGAAACAACGATATGACAGATTTCTATTATCTCGATAACGTTCCATGGACTATGTACTTTGACGGAGCACGCGCACTACATGGCGCCTACTGGCGCACACGTTTTGGGTATCCTCAATCTCACGGGTGTATCAATCTATCTGTCGGCGATTCACATTGGCTCTTTAATTGGGCAACGGTTGGAGATTGGGTCTACGTCCATGATCGGACTGGTCTGACCCCTACAGACCCGGCACTTTATACTGGCGGAGCGTATTGACATCGCCATACCCTCATGGTAAACTATCGCCCGCTTAACTAATTGGTCCCGTGGTGTAGCGGCCTAACATGCGGCCCTGTCAAGGCCGAGATCGCGGGTTCGAATCCCGTCGGGACCGCACTTGAGCAAGTGGCAAAAAGCCGACTGAAAATGAGGAAACTCATTGGAAGTCGGCTTTTTGCTTAATTTTGACCAGCCTACCATTCTTTGACCCACGGTTCGAGCAGATCAAATTCCTTGAAACCCATCGAATCATACAACGCATACGCAGCAGGTGAATAAGAACTGACCGTTGCAAGGGTTGCGCCAAGTTTGTGCGCGCGGCGCAACCCTTCACTCATGACCATTTTTCCAAGTCCGCGTTTTTGGTGATTGGGATGTGTACCTACAGGTTCAAAGACCGCAGTCCTTGTAATGTCGTCGAACCAGACCGTACAGAATGCGGCAAGTTCTCCATCGGGCGCAACAGCCACGATATCAAGGTCGCGGCGATAAATAGGAACACGCTGAACATTTCTGTACCATTCCCAGCCTTGATACTTGTCATCGGGCTCATCGGGATGAAAAACCTTCCACGAAAGCCAACTGCGTGCGGGTAATTCGCTCTCGTCACCCAAGGCTCGAACGGCGTATCCGTTTTGAGAAACAGAATCAGGTATCGGCTGGGTGAAGAAACGGCGGCGCATATGTTCGGCTAAAAACTTCGAGCGGGAATATCCACGTTGTGCAAAAAGTTGTTTCGTCGATTCGTCAGCCGCATTCACCCATACGATCAATTCCTTCTTCCCATCTTCTTTGAGGTTGGGAAGTTTTTGCTCGGCGACATTCAACATCTCGGAGAGTAGCCCATCGTTCTTAAAAGCGGGATGGATTTGAAAAAACGCTTCGCCACTACCATCGGGGTTGAGTACTGCGACGATCTGCCCATTCTCCTCCCAAGGCGTGATCACGTCCTGTAAGTTGAAGTGAAAAATATTTTCGTTGACATGCCAGCGCCAGTAATCCCAGCGTAAAAGAGACCAGGAAAAATCATGGCGGTCATTGAGCAGGGACACCTGGCGCAGAAATTGACGGATGCGCCAGTAGTCTTCTTCAGTTTGAAAAGATCGCATTATTGGTTTCATATTCCCTTTTTCAGATAAAAAAACTCTCCAAAAAGAGGAGAGTCTCATGATTATTGTTTTGCTTTTTTATTTTGCAGAAGCTCATTCAATCTTGGATGCCCGGAGTAAAAGCCACGGTAACTTTCTGGCAACTCTACAGCGATGCGACACATGATCTCATCTGTGGCTTCGCGCATGGCTTGTTCGCGACCACTGCCCTTGGGGATCTCAATTTGAAACGCATCTCCAGCCACGACCTTTATCTTCGAACGACGCAAGCGTTTCAAGTTGGCTACCACACCGCTATCTTCTGTTCCCGTAAGCGCAACGGGTATGACGGGGTATCCGCTCTTGCTTGCCAAAAAGGCAACGCCAAGTTTTCCTTCCTGCATGGATGCGGTCTTTGAACGTGTCCCTTCAGGGGCAATGACCATCAAACCGCCTTTTTGCATACGTGCCAAAATTTCACGCAATGCTGCGAAATCCGCCTCGAAACGATTAAGCCAGATGGCATTTGCTGCACGGCCGATCGCACCAAAGATCGGATGGTCCTTGTACTTCTCGGCCACGGCCATAATGATATCCTCGCGGTCAAGGATATATAACAAAACAGCTGTATCGAGGCGGCCCAAGTGGTTGGCTGCGATCAAAACATTTCCCTGCGGAAGTTTTTCCAGCCCAACCACCTCCACATCGGCAATGATGTTCATAACAAAGCGGACAATGGAGCGAAGAGTTTTAAATTTCATGGGTTTATTGTACCGCTTAGCAATTCCTTTAGTTTTGGATGTTCGGCATAATAGCCGCGGTTCTTTTCTGGCAGCATCGCCGCGATGCGGCACATGACTTCATCGGCATATTCTTGCAAAATTTCGTCACGGTTTTCCCTAGGGAATGGCGGCAGTGTAAATGGCTTGCCCGCAGTCAGGTGGATCTCCGTGCGGCGAAATCGTTTTAGGTTGGATAGCACAATGCGATCCTCTGTCCCTGCGATCGCGACCGGCACGATCTGCCACCCTTTTTTGGAGGCAAGATAGGCTACGCCAGGCCTGCCCTGCGCCATCTTTTCATCGCGGGCACGCGTACCTTCGGGAGCAATTACCAGGGTCTGCCCGTCAGCCATCCGATTCCAGATTTCACGCATGGCTTTCAAGTCCGGGTTGAATCGGTCGATAAAGATGAAATTAAGATGTTTCCCCAAAAATCGCCAAAGCGGATTCTCCTCCCATTTCTCGGCAACGGGGATAAATAGATTCCAGTTATCCAGCGCATAATATGCCATAGGGGCATCTAAAAAGCCGAGATGATTGACAGCAATGACAAACCCTCCTTTTTCAGGAAGGTTTTCATACCCGCTGATCTTAATTTTAGTAAATGAATTTAAAACAAAGGGAATCAACCAGCGCAGGAAATTTCTCATGGGTTAATTTTACACGCTTTCCATTGCTCCCGCCAAAGGATTAAAAAAGAAACCCCGCTCTCACAGGGTTTCTTTTTTAATCCAAACTCACTCAGGTGGAAATTTCAATTCACCTGTCTTTGGAGGCGTCTTATCTCCATAAGTATCATACATTTTCAGATATACCTCACGGTCAACAGGAGTAATATCGATTAGCTTAAAGCCAATATTAAACATGTTGGGATCGAATTGATCAGGCCTGCACCACATTGGGCGGGCTTTGAGAAGGATATATGTTTTGTTCGATATCTCGCCAATTTGATCGATGTAAAGACGAAGATCCACATTGAGCGGAATGCTCTGGGTGCTGTCAATTCGAAATCCACCCGTGCTGATATCCGCAATGTGTCCGATCACTTTTCCACTGGACTCTTCCTTGACACGCATATAGTAGGAAAAATTCCTTCGCGCCAGATTACGTTGTTCCGTTTCCATTGTAAGCCTCCTTAACAATAATCAAAGAAACAATAAGGCGAAATCAGTATATACCAATACAAGGAAGGAATCAATCGGACTTAAGTATCATTCCTCAAAATATGAGTCAGAATGGTGGCCCCTGAGCCGCCAATATTTTGCGCCATGCCGATCTTTGCATCGGCTACCTGGGTTTGTCCACACTCGCCGCGCAATTGCTGGACAACCTCCACAAGTTGATAAACACCCGTTGCGCCAACTGGATGTCCACGGGCTTTCAATCCGCCGCGAGTGCAGACGGGCACACGACCCTTGGGGCTGATCTCGTTATCGAGGGCAAGTTTCACCCCCTGACCCCTTTCTGCAAATCCGCTGGCTTCCAACGAAAGCGCTGCCATGATTGAGAATGCATCATGAAGTTCAAACACATCAATATCTTTCGGAGTGACACCAGCCATTTCGTAAGCATGTTTTGATGAAGCATACGCAGCCTGCAAAAACATGGGGTCTTTGCGTGAGTGGACCGCGATCGTATCCGTCGCCACAGCCGAAGCTGCGACAACAACGCGCGGTTTTCTCATCACTTTATCCGCAGGGACGATCACCATTGCCGCTGCGCCATCTCCGATCGGGGAGGCATCCAGCAAATTGATGGGCGTTGCCACCATGGAGGATTTCTCGAACTTCTCCACGGATATTTTTTCATGCAAACGCGCATATGGATTATGCATGGCATTAGCATGGGCATTGATCGAAAATTGGGCGAAGTCTTCGTGTTTCCAACCGAATTCGTGCATGTAGCGGCGCATGACCAACGCATTGATTCCCACAAAGGAAATGCCTTGTTCCACTTCATAATCTGCATCGGCGGCGGTGGCCAGGGCGGCGGTGACATCGCGGCCAGCCTTGTCGGTCATCTTTTCGACACCCACTACCAGCGCCGATTCTATGTCACCGGAGGCAACAGCCATCAGCGCGGCACGAAACGCGGCGGCCCCTGATCCGCAGGCCGCTTCGATCTTTACGGCTTCCTGTTTCCACAATCCGATCCAATCCGCAAGGTAGGCGCCGAGTTGATTTTGACCATTAATGAGAGGCGAAAGCATGTTGCCCACAAAAAGCGCATCGACTTTTTCCACACGGCATCCTGCATGGCGGCAAAGGCGGCATCACCCGCGATCTCGCGCAGGGATTTTCCCAATGTTCATCTATTTTGGTTTGACCAATTCCAAGGACGGCTATTTTTCTCATATATCAAATTCTACCGCATTGCACTATCAGGAACTATCGAAAATCGGGGGAACAAAGTATAGTATCGCTCGTCTGATAGACAAACAATTTCTTCAAATCATTACAGATAAAAAGACGTTTTTATTGCGCCGCCAAGGAGAGAAGAATGTTACGAAAATATTTTATCGGTTCCCTTTTTATTATTTTGCTTCTTATGGGCTGTGCTCAATCTACTGCCGCTTATCCCAACGCAGAGACAGAGACACCCCACCTCCACCAGCCTGCCCATCCTAAGCGGCGACTGGAAAATCAAGATGACACATTCGGGTGGCATCATGGGCTTGTTGCGCTCGGTTGAAGTATCCGCTGACGGAAAATACACTGTGACAGACGAGCGCGCAAGCCAGACCTTCTCTGGCGAGTTGGGAGCCAATGAACTCGCGAAGTTGGTGGAAGTGATCTCAACCTCTGAATACATCTCCCCCAGCGGACCCGAAGGAATGGTCTGCGCCGATTGCTTTGTATATGACTTGGAAATACAGGGAAGCGATTCAACTTTGACAATTCAACTGAACGACATCAGCCTGCCAGACTCAGGCATGGCGCCTGTGGTGGGATACCTGCGAGGCTTGATCGACAAAGCTTTGAAATGAACATGGACAAGTTTGAATGGCGTGAAAAGTTTCTGGAAACGATATCTAATTGTTGCAGCGAGGGGAAGGACGCTGTGAAATATATTCGCACGAACAAAATTACGATCGGAATTAAACCTGCACGAAAAAGCGTAGGCGCATTTTGGACGATCACAAAGCATGCCTACTTGAATTCGGTTTACTTTTCCCCCGAGTCGTCACTTGCCAATCCCAATGCATGGGTGCTGCTCATTCACGAGATCAGACACCTGCAGCAGGGATGGCGCACCGCGCTCTCCATTTATGGCGAACTGGACGCATGGCAATATCAATTCAACACACTCAAGAAGATCACAGCGGGGAAATTCCCCGAACCTGTTGAAGAGATCCTAACGCTTCCATTAACGATGGATCGCGAAACTCTGAGCCGCGCACGCAGGCTGATGACCCAGCATGCAGGGAAAGGTTACGGAGCAAACTTGCTTCCGCTTTATCCAATACACATGGAAATGAAATATTGGACTCCCAAGACTGATATTAATCTACGCGACTTCTTTCAAAAATAACAGGATTTTTTAATGTATCGGGTCTCGTCTTGTTGTATGCTATCAGCATAAACAAGAAAGGAGGTCGCGATAGATATACCACCTGAACTATTTGAAAATGGAAAGGTCGAAATGCTTTGACCTGGTTCAAGATCCAACTTGAACACCAGACGTTCCCCTAACGATATAACGGTTGCAAATTCGCGCCTTTCCTATACAACAGAAATAAAGAATGTCGACGGGCAGGTATTCCCTGCCCGTCTTTTTGTTTAAAGTGCGGATAATGCCTTCCGCATTCTTTCCAATCCCTGCTCGAGGGTATTTCGTGACGTGCCGAAATTCAAGCGTACATGTCCAGCGCCTTCATTTCCAAAGATCTTCCCCTCACTGAGCGCGACCCTGGCTTTGTCTTTGAAAAATTCGTAGGGTGAACCTTCGATATCTGTCTGGGTGAAATCCAGCCAGCCGAGATAAGTTGCCGCGGGAACCGTCGTGCGAACGCCGGGCATGTAGCGGGTGACATATTCCAACATAAAATTGCGGTTTGCGGTCAGGTATTCTTGCAATTCAGCCAGCCAGGGATCGCATTTTCCTGAGAAAGCAGCCCTTGCGGCGTGCAGCCCCATGCTCGCCACATGCATGCTTAAATGGCTCCTTTCGGCTTCGTAGCGTTCGCGCAATTCCTTGTTTGGAATGATCGCAAATCCGCAGAACAGCCCGGGCACATTAAAAGTCTTGGACGGGGCTACCAGTGTGATCGTGTTCTGTGCAACCTCAGACGATATCTTAGCCATAGGGGTAAATGTATTTCCATCCAACAACACTTCAGAATGGATCTCATCTGAAACGATCAACACCTTGTTGCGGATGCAAATTTCCGCCATGCGGGTGAGTTCCTTGCGTGAGAAAATAATCCCCAGCGGGTTATGCGGATTGCACAACAGGAAGATTCCCGCTTTTTTTACCCGCTTCTCGAACAGATCCCAATCGATCTCGTAGCTGATGAGATTGCCTTCCACATTTTTCACGAACGGAATATCAAGCTGCGGAATCCCGACATTATTTTTCACCTGATGGAATTCGTTGTACACGGGAGTCTGAATCGCCACGCCTTTTTTAGGCGAGCAAAATGCACGGGCGGCGACCGTGAATCCACTGACAATGCCTGTCACAGTCAGCACCGATTCGGGTTTCACCTTCCATGAATACAAACGCTCCATGCGAGCGGCGACGGTTTCCTGTAAGACAAGACCAGGAATTTCATATCCCAGCACACCATGATCCACCGCCTTGTGCAGCGCATCCAGGATCGGTTTCGGCGCGGGGAAATCCATATCGGCCACCCACATGGGCAGAATGTCTTTTTTGTACCAGGTCCATTTCGTGCGGTTGAAATTTTTTCTTCGATCGGGAATGATGTTGAAGTTTGTCATGTATCCTTTTGTTGGAGCGCGGTGTTACTGCGTCCATGATTTAAAATGCGGACACGCTAACGCCGTGTCCTTACTTTTTATATGCGACGATCATCCCATCACGCATCGGCGTGAGCGAGACGATCCAGTCGCTATCTGACGTAATTTGTTTGGTGAACTCATGCACGCCGAGCGTTGCAGGCGAAACGTCCTTTTTGTCGAAAATACGTCCGTGCCAGAGCATATTATCGATAATGAGCAATCCACCGCTGCGCAATTTCTCTTTGATCACAGGCAGTGACTCAGGATAGGCGTGCTTGTCAATATCGTTAAAGATGATGTCGAACGGGCCATCAGTTTGACGAAGGGTCTCGACCGCCTCCGCCATATGGAACTGGACAAGGTCAGCGAATCCCATCTTAACGAGGTGCCTGCGTGCCCGATTTGACAGTTCCTCATCCCAAACAGTGTGATGCACAACACCGCCGCCAGTTTCCACAAGCGCCTTCGCAAACCAGGCCGTGGAATATCCGTAGCCCGACCCCAACTCAAATACGGACTTCGCGTTGACCATCCGCGCGAGTTGGTAGCAATAATATCCACACGCGGGACCAATAATAGGGAAATCGTTTTTCTCGGCGTAGGCCTCCATCTCCAGCAATTCCGCTTCACGCGGCGGAACAAGGGACACGAGATAATCCTGCACGGTTTGATAATCCAATTCACTCATGGCTACCTCCAAAGTTTATTCTCAAAGATGAGGGAATTGTACTACTCATAAGCAGGATGTTTTGGGATTAAGTTGTCATGACCCACCACAGAGATTGGAGGGATAATGATTCTGATGAAACGTCCCATTTTCGTTTTGTTGACCCTGCTGTTATTCAGCATTGCGTGTGTGGGAATATCCACGCCTGCTACGCAAACCGTGGCAGCGATACCAACTGGCACGAACGACAATCCGCTGGTCTACGGGAACATCACCCTTAAAGGGGACCCCGAATTCATTACACAAACCCGCGCTGCGCTGGCATTGCTGGAAGAAAAAGACCCCGAAGCCTTCACCAAAATACAGACCTATGTCGGCATCATCGAGCAGGGACAACACAGCGGCATGTGGGCCTGGGAGATTCCGCCGCGCTACGAAGTAGGCAACGCCACTGCGTTTTACAGCGTGACCTGGTACGCCTCTACAATTGCGCACGACGCCACCCACTCAGAACTCTACACCCGCTACCAAAATGAGCACCCCGGGCGAGCCTGTCCCAGCCGAGGTGTACAGCGGCGTGGAGATCGAGCGCTTCTGTAACGGCTATCAACTGGAAGTGCTAAAACACATCGATGCCCCGCAGAATGAGATTGATTACATGTCCACACTGGATGGCACTCATTGTGATGTAGATAAAGATGGTGACTGCGATTGGGAAGATTATCAGAATCGGGATTGGTAAAGTGTATCCTTGAAAGAGATTTTCCCCCAGCCAGACTCGATAAGTCCTCCATGAATGATTTGGCGTTTCGAGAATTAATGTCAGGTATTTACAAAAAACACCGTCCAATTAAAACTCCAATACAACTCCCATCTACAACCCCCCCCCCCCACCCCCCCCCCCCCACCCCCCCCCCCCCCCCCCCCCCCCCCCCCCCCCCCCCCCCCCCCCCCCCCCCCCCCCCCCCCGACCCCAGCCAAAAACTTTCGAATCTTATTGCCAAATTCAGGACAACCCGCCTCAATAATTGGTGATAGAATACTCAAAGGCCATCGGCCTTTTTGAATGTACTTATCACATGCAAGGATCTCGCCCTGAATGAAATATAACTTCCGCCTGTTTTGGCGCACCTTCTATCGATCATTCTTCGACTCAAAAAACACCACAGCCCGCCTCACCCGAAAAAGAATCATTTTCCTCGCCCTTTTCTATCTCGTCTGGCCCATCGGCGGACTGGTACACTGGTTCTGCTTTGCGCTCGATGACATCCTCTTCCCCGCTTACAAAAACCATCCCATCGAAAAACCGCTTTTCATCCTCGGCAACCTCCGCAGCGGATCGACCTTTTTGCATCGTCTGCTCTCAAGGGATACGGAAACCTTCACCAGCCTGACCACGTGGGATATTTATCTCACCCCCTCTGTTACACAAAAGAAATTCACGCAGCTCATCGCAAGGCTCGATAACAAATACCTCAGCGGCACACTACACAAACTGCTCTATAAATTCGATGCCGCCACCCTCGGCAAGATCAAGATTCATCCCATCTCCTTCTTCCAACCCGAAGAGGACGAGAACATCCACCTGCATATCTGGGACGGCTACTTCGTCACTTTCCTCTTCCCTTTCATGGATGAGATGCCCAATTATCAGCATTTCGATGAAGCGCTCAGCCCCGCACACAAAAAACGTATCATGACCTTCTACCGCTCCATGATTCAGCGGCACATGTATGCGAACGGCAAAAAATATTTCGTAGCGAAGAATCCCGCTTTCAGTGCAAAGATCGAAACGCTCGCCGAATTCTTCCCCGAAGCGCGCATCATTTATCTCGCCCGTAATCCGCTGGATATGCTCCCCTCCACCATTTCGTGGATCAATTACGCAAGGCGGCAATTCACCGATCCAGGCGAAGGATTCTTTTACATCGACGAGATCGTGGACATGACCCAACACTGGTACAGTCACCCGCTTCAATATCTGGATGCGCATCCATCTCCCCGACACCTGATCATGAAATACGATGACCTGATCCAGCGCCCGGAGACCGTCATCCGCGCGTTCTATGAACAGTTCGGCTATCCTGATAAACCTGGCCTGCCCGTTATCATTGACCAGGCCGTGAAAGAAACCCTCACCTTCAACAGCGACCACGCCTACTCGTACGAAAGCATGGGCTTTACCCGCGAACAGATCGTAGCCATGTACCCCGAAGTTTTCAAACGCTTCAACTTCGAAACCCGTGAACCCTTCGTCGAATCTGAGTTGGTGAAAGTGGAAAGAAAAAAATAACTTACCCACCTGAACAGAGTCGCATGTTCTTCGCGGCGCAGTCGAAGGGTGTTTTATAGCAATACTTCAATTACACTCAATGCAAATACCATTAAACATTCAGTCGAGGCTTGGCCTCGACTGAATGTTTTTTACGGAAAATATTGTTGAAGCAGCCGCCCAGCTTCCTGGCCGTATTGACCTGCAGGGTCGGTGTTTTTTACGAAATTCAATTTTTCAAAAGCGGCTTCTCGATTACCCATCGAAAGATAAGTGAGGGCAAGGTGAATATGGGCCTGCAAATGATCGGGGAAACGCGCGATCAAATCCATGAAGACATTTTCGGCATTGGCAAACCTGCCCGAAGCAAGATAAGACCAACCCAATGCATCCAGGGCAAGCGGGTCGTTCGGTGCAAGTTCGACGGCTTTTTCTGCAGCGGGCAACCCTACATCTTCCAAGTGCACAGTATTTTCGGCGCAAAAGACCGCCAGCAAACGCCAATAGGTCGGGTCATTCGGTGCGAGTTCGGCGGCTTGTTGATATGCCGTAAATGCAGAGACAAGGTCGCCACGTTTGATGTGTGCGTTGCCGATCTCTGCCTGCCAAGTGGGGTTGGTTGGGTCGTATTCGGCGGCCAGCAAATACTCGGCCAGCATCTGCGAATATTTTTCCTGACGCCGCCAATACAATCCACGCAAAGCGCGGACAATGACGGATGTATGATCCAACGCGACTGCCTGATCCAATTCCACGATCCCACCTTGACCGATCTGCTGTTTTGCTTCGCCGAGCCACGCCCACGCCTCGGCATTCTCGGCGTCAATGGAAATGGCTTTCTCAAATGCAGTCATGGCTAATTCCCACTCTTGCACGAGCCCGAGGGCACGGCCCATGGTGACCATTTGCTGGGAGGCGTCGGGTTGTGTGGCAGATAAATTCAAGGCGGTGCGCAATGTCTGCACTGCGGGATCAAACTCAGGGTTAAGGGAGGAAGCGAGCATTAAATTGGAAAGAGCCTGTTCGGGCTCTAAAACACTCAACAAGAGGCCGAGTCTGTATCGGGCGTAGACATCTCCCCCATTTATATCCAACAGCAATTGAGATTCCAATGCGCTGCGTTCGGCCTCCCAATTTTTTTGCTGACGATAGGTGAAAGCCAGCAGACCATACAACATGGGCGAATTATGATTTTTCAAACCCGCCTGAAATGCCGTGGCCGCCGAATCAAGCTCGCCCAACGACAAATACGATGACCCCAACCATACCCAACCTTCTTCAGAGAGTGTGGATGCGTGCGCAAAAAGATCGATGGCTTGGGTTGGATTTTCGTTTTTCGCCGCTGCAATTCCCGCTTTTTCCCACAGGTCTTCACGCCAGAAAAGGAAGCGCGCCGCCCGTTCGTAGGATTTCGCGGATTCGGCATAATTTTGCGCGGCAAATTCGGCATCGGCGCGTTTCAGCGCATTTTGACCTGTGAACAGGATCGGCAAAAAAATGGCGGCGAGAACCGCTGCAATCGCAACGGGAATGACGATCTTTTTATTCAGCATTGTAATGGTAATTATACGTGAGCGAACCATATTTTTTTGAACTGGCAGTATAATAAAGTTGAAATGAGCCCATTTATCAGTCAAATCCTTGAATTACTAACCATATCACCAGGCAACCTGGTCTATTATGTTGTGCTGGTGTTTGCCGTGGCCAGTGCGCTTCAATCGGCGTTCAATCATTGGCGGGCAAGTGAGTATCCACAAGCAAGACGGGCCCTGGTCGGGCTCGGTGTTTTGCTTGCCGCACAAGTGATCATGTTCGTGTTCAGCGGACTTGGCTGGCAGGATTTGATCGACCCAAATGCGATCCTGCCCCCCATGGATCGGGCCTTCATCGTTTTTGGAATTATCTGGATCACATGGGTTTACGCCTTTCCTGAACCCAGCCGCCCCGCAGATGCTGCGGCGGTTTTATTGAGTCTGTTGGTGCTTACGGCGCTTGGACTAAGTTTGCTCACCTGGCAGCCGCAGATCACAACAGTGACCTATAACCAGACTGCCGACGATTTGTTCTGGCAGATCGGCTCCATCCTTGCTGCGCTGATCGGGATTTCCATTTTATTCGTCCGCAAGCCAGACGGCATGTGGTATGGAATTGTCTTGTTGGGAATCGGTGCTCTTGGTCATGTGGGACATTTGCTTGTGGCAAGCGATGGAAATTACTCGGGCATTGTCCGACTCGCTTATATGGTGGCATATCCGATTCTGCTGACACTGCCACAGCGTTTCTCTTCCACCCAATCTGTCAATGAATCCTCCACAAGACAGGCGGCGCAGAAACAGGATGATCTTGGGGAACGCAGACGCTACAGCACGGACCCGAAGACCTTCCACGCCATGCTTGCGCTGGCGGCTGAGACGAATCCAACAAAAGTAAGTCAGGCCATTACACGCGCAATTGCACAGACCATGCTTTCTGATCTGTGCTTTATGATCTATCTGAACGACAGTAACAATCAACTCGCCATCGCAGGCGGTTATGACTTGATCCGCGAAGACACACTGGACGGCGGCTCGCTCAACAAAGGTTCGATCCCCATGCTGGCAAATTCACTGCAGCGTGGACGCCCGTTGCGAATGCCTTCGAGCAGCACCTCGGCCGATATTAAAGGCTTGAGCGATATTCTCGGGCTGACCAACCCTGGTCATCTTTTGAGTGTGCCGATCCTGACGCCAGAAAAGGAATCTCTGGGTGGAATTCTTTTACTCTCTCCCTATTCCGACCGCACCTGGACAGCCGAAGACCAAGCTTATCTCTCCAATATCGCCACATCGCTCGTACCGATCATCAAGCGCAGCCAGAAGGTCAACAAAATGGAAGCGCAAAGCAGTGAAGCGCTTTTACAGGTTGCCGATCTGGAACGCCGTGTGCGCGAACTAACCGATGAACTGGAGAAAGCGCAAGCCGAAGTACAAAAGGCTGGCTCTGTGGAAATGGCTTCCCTGCTTCAAGCACAGGAAGAATCTCAGCGTATCATTGAGCAGTTACAACTTGAAAACGGCGAACTGCGTTCAGGCAAGAGCCTGCAGCCAGGTTCATATTCCGCAACCCAGATCGAGCAGGAATTGAGGACCACCCTGCAGGAAGTCGCTTATTTGCAGAACCAACTCATGGAAGCTAACATGAAGACTCGCGAGTTGGAAAAAGGTCATGTGGCCGTCAAAAGCACGGAACAGGCGGAAGTCGTCGCTTCCATTGCGCAGGAATTGCGCCAGCCTTTGTCATCCATCGTCGGATATACCGACCTGCTGTTGGGCGAATCGGTGGGCATTCTGGGCGCGTTGCAGCGCAAGTTCGTGGAACGCGTTAAGGCTTCGACGGAACGCATCCGCAGCTTGACCGATGACATGATCCAGATCACAACATTGGAAGCGGAGTTGAACGATCTCAACCCCGAAGCCGTGGATTTGAATGCGATCATCGACAATGCCATGTCTTACACCAGTACGCAGGTGCGTGAAAAGAATATTTCCATGCACCTCGAATTACCGAAGACACTTTCGCCGATCCATGCTGACCGCGAGGCTTTGCAACAGATACTCATTCACCTGCTGCAAAATGCAGGGGCGGCGACTCCGTTCGAAGGCACGGTCAGGCTCAAGGTCCAGACACGAAGCGAGGAAAATACCGAATTCATCCTCATCCAGGTGACAGACAGCGGCGGTGGAATTCCAGCAAATGAATTGCCGCGTGTGTTCACCCGCCTTTATCGTGCGGACAACGTTTTGATCCAAGGCGTCGGCGATACGGGCGTCGGCCTTTCCATCGCAAAGACCCTCACCGAGGCCCAGCATGGCCGCATCTGGGTGGAAAGCGAACAGGACACAGGTTCGACATTCAGTGTGTTGCTGCCCATTGCCGGCGGTGCAGAAAGTAAATCCAAAACCAAGCCTAAAGGAAAGAAATAATGCAAGGCATGCGCGATCTCAGAAACGCGCTGGTGGTAGCCCTGATCTCGATCGGTTTGACGGTCGGGGCATTATCCATTTCGCTTGTGGAATTTGTGCCGCAGGCCGCTCCCACCCCCACAAACTTTTTATTTCCTTCGCCCGCTCCGCTGACCGCCACGTTTACATTGGTCCCTACGATCACCCAGACCGCAGGCCCCGAATCTCCCACTCCCAGCCCAGCCCCTACATCGACATCCACCCCGCCGCCGCCGGTCTCGTGCCTGCCCCCCGCTGGCTGGAGTCAGGTGATCGTTCAGGCTGGTCAGACCCTGGATGGCATTGCCCAGCAATATCGCACTACCAAGGAATCGCTTCGCGTTGGAAATTGTTTGATCAGCGATAATCTCGTAGCAGGTTCCATTTTGTATGCGCCTGCCGTGATGACAAGCACTGTTCCTGCCTGCGTTAAGGGCGCTTCTGGCTGGATAAATTCTTATATCGTCAAGGCGGGTGATACCATTTATGCGATCGCGTTAAACCACTATTCAACGGCTGGCTTATTGAAGAGTGTCAACTGCCTGAGCACCGACTTGATCCGTACGGGCGAGGTATTGTGGGTTCCAAATGTCGCCACACGTACGCCCTTCCCAACTCCATTGCCAGGCAGCACCGTGACCACGGCCCCGACTCAGTTACTGACAGAAACTGCCCTGCCTTACACAGCTACAACTGTGCTCACAATCACGCCCATACCGCCCACAGCGACACCCACACCTACAGTTCCTGCCACAGCAACGTCGACAAATTTACCTACGTTGACAGCCAGCCCCACACCATTCCCGCCATGATCGGCAAAATGAATTAAGGTTCGCGCCCGCCCGGCGGGTGGTATATTTGTTGCATCCTGTCGGAAAAGCGCCCTCATAGATGAAACCCTATTCCTTTTTTTTGTCGCTCATACTCCTTTCGATTTTGTCTTCTGCATGTGGGGCGCCTGCCCAAGTGGTGGAACCAGCACCTCTGCCATTTATATTAATTACATCCGCGCCAAATCCATCCCCCACCCCCACACCGTTTCAACCATCACTCAATACGCCCACGCAGGCATCAGTATTATCGGTCCCCGCGGATACAGTCACGCCTGTACCTCCCACCGTGATTCTGCCCACCGAAACGCCGTCCCCCACATCTTCGCCGCCTTCAGACTCCACCGCAACCGTGGATTTTAATCAGCTTTTTCCAACCGTAGCTGCCCCGCCAATTGTTGAAATTGTTGATGTCACTCCAACTGCTTTACCTCCGCTCACCGATAACGAGACGATCAACTTCCTGCTCATCGGCTCGGATAAACGTCCCGGTTCCTCCTATCGTACCGACACGCTGGTTATTGCCATCGTCTGGCCCAAGGAGGGACAGGTCTCGCTCATTTCGATCCCGCGCGATCTGTGGATCTACATTCCAACCGTCGGGATGCAGCGCATCAATACCGCTTATCAAAGCGGAGAGATCGGCGGCTACGTAGGCGGTGGCCCGGGCTTGCTAAAAGACACAGTCACATACAATCTTGGCATCCGTATCGACCACACGGCCATGGTGGAATTCGACGGCTTCCGCCGCATTGTGGATACCCTTGGCGGCATCGAAGTCCCTGTTGCCTGCGCCTATACCGACTGGCGCTTGATCGAACCGACTCTCGACATTTACGATGAAAACAACTGGTGGCTTTACACCGTCGGCCCCGGTCAGGTTCATATGGATGGCGACCTCGCGCTTTGGTATGCACGCTCCCGTTCCAAGTCATCTGATTTTGACCGAGGCCGCCGTCAGCAGGAAGTATTGCGCTATATTTTCCAAAAAGCGCTGCAAACGGATACCTTCAGCAAGATCCCGCAGCTCTACAACGATTTTTCGAGTACGGTTATCACCGACATGAGCCTTGCCGACATGCTGCTTATGTCGCCTTACGCCGTCAACTTTACAAACGCCAATATTCGCGGCTACTTCATTCGTCCGCCCTACGTCAGCTCGTGGACCACACCTGCTGGCGCAGCGGTTTTGCTGCCAAATGAAGCCGAGCTCAGTCAAATGCTCATTGAAGCCACCACCCTTTCCACCTTTGCCGCCCAGCGTGAATCGGTTACTGTCGAGGTGCAAAACGGTTCCCCCACCGACACACTGGATGCCCTCGCCGCGTCGCGCCTGAATTACGCGGGCTACCAAACCATTATTTCGAATGCCGACCGCCGCGACTATGCCAACTCGGTGATCGTGGATTTCACTCCCGGGCAGGATCCTGCTCAAAGAGAGACGATCATCACAGCCCTCAACCTGTATTCTGCAAATGTAATTTCCCTACCCGACGCAAACAGCACAGTGCAATACCGCGTCGTGCTCGGCTATGACTACGAAGCCTGCTTTCAACCCCAGGATCTATCGCACTAAACATGGTTTGCGCGCCACAACTCAACCTAAACAACGCCAAATCCCTTGCTTAAAGCTACATTACAGATTCAACTTCCCCCGTTGACAACCTCTCCCATATTCGCTAAACTATACGAAAAGACTATGCGCTAGAGCGCAAGGAAGACCAATGGCAAAAACACCCGATTCAGCACATATTTCAGCCAAGACCCTGCTCCCTGCCGCCATCAATGGCTGGGAAATGTTCATGTACGACCAGGGACGCTCCACCAACACGGTCAAGGCATTTCTTTCAGATGTTCGTCTGCTCACCCAATTCCTCGCCCCAGACCAAACCATCGGCTCCATTACCACTGAAGACCTCAACCGCTTCTTCACATGGATGGAAAAAGAGCGCGGAATCCCATGCAGCCCAAAGACTTTGTCACGGCGCATCACTTCGATCAAGTCATTCTTCCGCTGGCTGCATCAACATGGTTCGCTGGTCTTGGACCCCGCCGAAAAAGTACTGCAACGCTCGGCCATCAGTCCGCTTCCACAGGTGCTGACCGATCAGGAATACGAAGCCGTCCTGCTTGCCGCAGACCGCCACCGACGATCTGCCAAACCAGATGCCCGCTCTTATACGCTTGTATATCTGCTGCTTACAACAGGCATTAAGAAAAGTGAATGCCTTGGCATCCATATCAATCACATTGACCTCGAAGCCAAGAACGGACCGCATGTCTTTATCCGATATGCCAGCCCGGCCAACCGCTACAAGGAACGCAAAATACAGCTTACCGAAGATTGGATCGACGCGTACAAGGAATATCTCGCACAATATCAACCCGTTGACCAGGTCTTCGCATGGTCTCCGCGCAGGTTGGAATATCTATTAGAGGATATCGGCGCAGAAGCAGGCCTCACCAAGCACCTCTCCTTCGATATGTGCCGCTGGACATGCGCCCTGCGTGATTATCAAGCAGGCATCGAGGCGGATAGCATCCGCCAAAAACTCGGGGTCTCCAAGATCCAGTGGCGCGAGTTATTCATCAAGATCAAGCAGTTGAATGGTGAAATAAAGTAAAAAATAAAATTCCCGCTTTCAAGGCGGGAATTTTTTATTCTATATTTTTCTCGGGCGGGCCCGAGATCGAAAAATACACAGCAGTCTTTGTCGATTGGGTCAGGCGGTAAGAATGCGCAGGGCGATAGCCAGGCACCCAGATGATCTGGTCACCTGCGCACAGCAGAGGCCAGTGGTCTCTTGCCCGCTGCGGCATCTTCTCATTCACAAAGAAATCGGTAATCTTTTGGGAGTGTCCCTCCAGACCAAGCGGTTCAAAATGATCGCCCTGATGACGCACCCGCAATTCAAGTGACTCTGGAACCCTTTCCGCATCCAACCAAATCTGGAATGGGTCTTCGTTTCGTTCAGCCTGCTCTTTAACCAGTGTGGGGATATGCCAGCGTTCGCAGTTCATCTTCCAGCCGCCTGCGAGATCAACCTGCCCGGGAACCGTAACGGAGATGGGTGTCGTGCTCGGCATTTGCGGCCAGAGATTGAAGGACAATTTCGAATTCAAGGTACAGACATACACAACGCCCGCCTCACGGAACATACGCAGGCCGCCTTTCAAGTCCACGCTGGATGAGTGGGCGTGGTCTTTGATCAGGTTTGTTGCGCGCTCCAGCGCGGAAAAGTTCACATCCAGTTTCGGGCGGAGAATCTGCATGGCATGTTTGATCAAGTTCCGTTGGAGTCCGAGCGAGCGATTGGAGAGCAGCTCTGCGTCGAATGCAATCGCATCCTCTTCCACGCTGGTCACCACATCCTGCCAGGCATCCTCGAGGGTCTCCATCAAAAGGGAATAATCGCTCTTGAGCGATTGCGACATGCGCAACACAGCGTCACGGAATTTCGGGTTGTAACTTTCAAGGCTGGGAATCAGGAGATGACGAATCCGATTGCGTTGAAAGTTGATCGAATCGTTGCTTGAATCGTAATGCGGACGCAAGCCATTGGCCGCGCAATAAACTGTCGTTTCTTCTCGCCAGGTGTTCAATAAAGGCCGCACAATGGGAATCGAAGGATCAAAAGTCTTGATGATCGAACGATGCGACATGCCCTTCAACCCCGAAATGCCACTGCCTCTCAGAAAATGCATGAGGATGGTTTCCACCTGGTCATCGGCTGTGTGACCTACTGCCACGGCCTGAGCGTTTCGCTCACGCGCCAGCCTGAACATGAAATGGTAACGCATGTTGCGGGCCGCTTCTTCAAGCGAAAGTTTTTGCTGGTCGGCATAAGCACGCACATCGGCGCCGTCGATGATGCAGCCCAGCATCAAACGGGAGGCGATCTTCTCCACCATATGCGCATCCTGCCCGGCTTCGGGGCGAAGCTGATGATTGAAGTGCGCGATGATAATGGAATAGCCCGCCTGCCTCAATGTTTCCATCAAGCATAAACTATCGGGTCCTCCCGAGACTCCGACAATGATCGGGCGATCCTTCACCAGGCCGCATTCATCCTGCAATATGGGTTCGATATTATCCAGTATCATTTCGTTTGAACCATTCCAGATTACACACTTAATGAAAATGCAGGAACGTAGCGCGGTGTTCCTGCATTTCAGACTCGAGTATTCGAAAATTAGATTTGATACAACTCAACCAACACCCCGCCTGTGGACTCGGGGTGAATGAAGGCATATTTCTTTCCATCCACGGCTGTGCGCGGTTCCTCATTGATGAGGCGGATGTTCTTCGCTTTCAACTGTGACATCATCCCTTCGATGTCATCCACTTCGAGGCATAGGTGATGCATGCCAGGCCCACGCTTGGCCAGGTATTTGGCAATACCCGAGTCCTCAGAGGTAGGCATGACCAGTTCCACTTCTGCGCCAGCGACGGGCAAAAAGGCCACCTGTGATTTTTCGGCAGGGACATCGCGCAGTTCGTGCAATTCGATTCCGAGCGCATCGCGCCAGAACAAGAGTGATTTATCCATGTCGTCCACGACGACCGCAACATGATTGACAGCTTTTATTTTTGGCATAGTGTTCCTCAACGATTGGATTTTACTTCTTATTTGATTATTTCAATGACCGTCGGAAAAACTTTCTCCGCCCACAGGGAATACATTTTGCCCGATGGGTGCAAACGATCTGAGGCTATTAATTCAAAGTCATCCATCGCCATACGGGAAATGATGGTGACGTCTACATAGTGCGCCCCAGCCGATTTGGTTTCTTCGAGATTGACCGCGTTAAATTCGTCAATTTGCAGGCTGATCGGTTCGGTTTCACGGCTGGCAGCAAAGGGAGTGAAACCCCAATCGGGAATGGACAATACAACCACACGCTGCGGGTCTCCCCCTGCATATTCAATGGCCTTGCCAAGCATAAAGCGGAAATCTTCCCGATAACCATCCAGCGGATATCCACGATACTGGTCGTTGACCCCGATCAACAATGTGACAAGGTCATAGGTCCCATCAGGTGGATTGGCCTGGACTCCTTCCCAAAGTTCGTCAACCGTCCAGCCTGTGCGGGCGATGATGGTGACATCAGTTTGAATTCCCTGCTCAGACAGCATGGCAGCCAGTTGGTTCGGCCAGCGTTTGTTTTCTGCAACGCTCTCGCCAATTGTGTACGAATCACCCAGAGCCAGATAACGAATTCCCATTGTATTCTCCACGGTCGATTCTAAAGTTCCCGAGCAGGCAGCCAGAAAAAGGAAAAGAATAAATGCTATTTTTCTCACGAGGCAAGTATATCAAAAATCGTCCCTGGCAAATTACCAGAGACGATTCGGGAAGTGCAACAAACAAGCAAAATAAATTAAAGCGAGCGAACCCTCAACCACAAGCTTGGGATGCGGCTGATTTTGCCCAATGCAGAAAGGCTGGCACGACGATTAAATACGTTGTAATCGTGTTTTTCTATATCTTCCAAAATGCCACAGTAAAAAGTGGATGCCGCACCGATGGCGAGTTGTCCTTCGCGCTCGAGCATTTTGACACCCTCCCAGGATTCCTTGTACAACTGACGAGTGCGTTCGATCTGGAATTTCATGAACTGGCGCCACCTGTCTGTGACCCTGCCTGCGGCAATATCAGATTCCTGGATGCCATAAAAGACAAGTTCTTCACGGGGAAGGTAGATTCGGCCGTTGCGGTAATCCTCCCCCACATCGCGCAGGATGTTGGTCATTTGCAATGCCACACCGAGTTTGATGGCATAAGGCACGGCATCATGACTCTTGAAGCCGACGATATACATACTCATCAATCCCACCGTGGAGGCGACGCCATAGCAATAGGTGGCGAGGTCATCAAAGGTTTGATAGCGGGTTTGGGAAAGATCACGCGCCACGCCGTCGATCAACTGCAGGGCGTAGTGATGCGGAATATGGTATCGGGTAAGGGTATCTGCCCAGGCGGAGGCGACCAGGTCATCGGTCGAGGTGGAAGCGGCATTTTGAACGATATTCCGCCAGTAGTCGAGTTCAAAGTCGCGATCCTTTTTCAATTCGACTTCATCCACAATATCATCCACGGTGCGGCAAAAAGCGTACAGTGCGCGGGCAGCGGAGCGTTTTTCTTCTGGAAGAAGCCCGGAAGCCAGATAAAAGGATTTGGAGTGTTCGCTGGTGATCTTTGCGGCCTTTTTATAGGCGGCCTGCAATTGGGCATCTCCAGCCCAGTATGAAAAGAAAGGGTGGGCAGAAGTATGCGGGAAATGCCCGGCGAGGGCGATCAATTGGTTTTCCCAGTTTGCTTGTGCTTGCATGTTTTCTCCTGTTCAGTTTCTCTTTAGGCCTAAAAAACGTTCCAATGCAGTTATTTTACAGGATTTGTCTATATTGTCAAGGTTTTGCAAAGTATTTTTCCTAAAAACCTTGACAAATACTAGACAAAGAATATAATAACCTAAGAAGTTTTCTGAAACCAAGGAGATAATTATGCGAAAACAGACCGCAGTAGTGATCGGCGCAGGAATTGGCGGAATTGCCACTGCCGCCCGCCTCGCGAAAAATGGCTACGATGTTACCGTCGTGGAAAAAAATGACACCCCCGGCGGACGTTGTAACCAGATCGTCAAAGACGGCCACCGCTTCGATATCGGCCCCACCTTGTTCCTCATGCCTGAGGTCTGGGAGGAAACTTTTGCCTCGCTCGGCGAAAAGATGAGTGATCATCTCGACTTGCGCCGCATCGACCCCACCTACAAAGTCCGCTTTGATGATGGGCTGCAACTGGAATTGACCTCGAACATCGGCGATATGCAAACTCAGCTCGAAAAAGTGGAAAAGACCGCCTTTACTGGTTTCCTGAATTACATTGCTGAAGGCAGCAAGCACTACAAGATCTCGCTCGAAAAATTCGTCGGGCGCAACTTTTACAACATCTTCGAATATTTCAGCCTGTCCAACCTGCCTTTGATCTTCCAGCTTAAGGCACTGGGCAAGCATTACACCAATACAGGCCGATTCTTCAAGGATGAAAGACTCAAGGCTGCATTCACCTTTCAAAATATGTATCTGGGTCTCAGCCCCTATGATGCGCCCGCCACATACTCCCTGCTCCAGTACACCGAACTTGCAGAAGGTGTCTGGTATCCGATGGGCGGCATGTATGCCGGCATTCAGGCATTGACCACGGTCGCTGAAAAACTGGGCGTGAAATTCATCTACGATGCGCCAGTGAAGAAGTTGAAGGTTGAAGGTTCGAAAGTGGCAGGTTTAACACTGGAAGATGGCCGCGAATTGACCGCCGATATCTTCGTCGGCAATGCTGACCTGCCCTACATTTACGACCAGCTTCTGCCCGACCGCGCCGAAGCAAAGAAACTTATCAACGAAAAACTGTATACCTGCTCCACCATCATGTTCTATTGGGGTGTGGACAAGGAATATTCACAGATCGCGCATCACAACGTCTTCCTCGGCGGTGAATACAAAGCCTCGTTCGAGAAGATCTTCAATGAACACACCCTTCCCGAAGTGCCGTCATTCTACGTGCATGCACCCAAACGCACCGACCCAGCCGCTGCGCCTGAAGGTCAAGACACGCTGTATGTGCTTGTCCCCGTCGGCCATCTCGATGCCCGCTCCGCACAGGATTGGGATGCAATGGTTGCGCGTGCCCGCCGTTATGTTCTCGACCGCCTCGCCACGGAAATGGATGCCGCAGATCTCGAAGCGCATCTCAAGTTCGAGATCGTGTACCAGCCCAAGACATGGAAGGAACGTTTCAATCTCGTCAACGGCTCGGCGTTTGGCCTCAGTCACAATTTCTGGCAGGTCGGGTATCTGCGTCCGCACAATCGCCACAAAAAATACAAGAACCTGTACTTCGCAGGCGCATCTACACACCCCGGCACAGGTCTGCCCATCGTTCTGCTTTCAGCCCGCCTGACAACTGAGAGAATTCTCAAAGAGTACAAAGGCTTGCAGGTGGAAGGGTACAAATTGGAACAGGCTGCTGCGGAAGGTTAATAAGCGGTACAATAACCGTGCAAAACCTTTGCAACCAGTCCACCAATTTGTCACCGGAGTCCAACCATGTCTATTAGCAAGAACCCCGCCTTCAACTTGAAAGTCGTCCTGCAGGAAACAGGCATCGCCGCAGATACCCTGCGCGCCTGGGAACGCAGGTACGGTATCCCCATGCCTCAACGCACGGCGGGCGGGCATCGCTTGTATTCGCAATACGATATCGAGACGATCAAATGGCTGATGGGAAGGCAATCGGAAGGACTTTCGATCTCCCGCGCAGTGGATTTGTGGAACGAACACAACGCATCTGGTGCAGACCCGCTGGCTGGTTTTGCGCCTTCGACAGTCATCGCCCCGTTGGGGACTCCTGCCATTTACCTTTCATCCGATACCAGCCTCGATTCCCTGCGTTCGCAATGGATCGAGGCCTGCCTGAACTTTAGTGAATCGACCGCCGAACAGGTTTTGAACCAGGGATTTTCCATGTTCCCGGTGGAAGTCATTTGCACAGAAGTACTGCAAAAGGGCATGGCCGAGATCGGCGGGCTTTGGTATTCAAACAATGCTTCGGTTCAGCAGGAACATTTCGCATCAGGTCTGGCAATGCGCCGACTCGACGCATTACTCAGCGCATCCCCCGCCCCGACCCTCAAACAGACCGTGCTGGTAGGATGCCCGCCCAACGAGTGGCACACATTCACTCCCCTGCTGCTCTGCCTGCTCCTTCGTCGGCGTGGATTCCGAGTCATTTATCTGGGAGCAAATGTCCCCGCGGAAAGATTCGCCGAAACCGTTTCAGCAGTTCACGCCAACATAGTCGTCCTCGTCGCGCAGACACTTATCACGGCAGCGGCATTGCACGCCACAGCCCACTCTCTCACAGAAATGAAGATTCCCGTTGGCTACGGCGGACGCATTTTCAACTTGCATCCGGGCATCAAAGACCATATCCCAGGTCATTACCTCGGCAACAGCGTGGACTCTGCCATCGAAAAAGTGGAAACGCTTCTAAAAGGCAATTCGCCCAAAGTGCAGGCAAAAAGCATGACGAATGAATATCAGGTTGCGCTTGAATTCTTCAACGCCAAACGTCTGCACATCGAAAGCACCATCAAGGAAATGATTCCACCCATCGTATCCGAAGGGATCGATACTGGCATCCACTTCCTCGGCGATAACATCGCCGCCGCCCTGCAGCTTGGAAATATCGAACATGTCAACGCCGAATTGGAATGGCTGAAGGTCTTGATGCAATCACACCAGCGCCCGCAAAAGGAATTGGCTGACTTTATGGAAAACTATTCCCGCGCCGTGGATAAGCACATCAACGGTCAGGGCTCGCCGATCAAAATTTGGTTAAATGACCAGGCTAGGCAAAACCAACCATGACAAAACAAGATACGCTTTCAGCTTTCTACCACAAACTCCTGCCTTTATTTCCCCCGCGAACCGAGGGTTATATCAACCGTCTTAAGCAGCAGGATCTGCAACACGCCAATTTTCGTTATATCTTTTCCGTGAAAAGCATGATCGAGATCAGCCACATGATCGAAGACTCTGTCATCAATACCCTCGGCGGTGCAGACACACATGTTTCGTTTCAATATTTCTCCCGTATCAACGCACAATTGGGACAATATACAAAAGTAGCCGAAGCGTCCAAAGGCCTGTGGCTTTACGGTGTTTCAGATGCGCCGCTTCCACAACTTGCGCGCACAACAGGCATCGATACCAGTGGAACGCCGCTCGAAAAATACTGGTTCGTTGTGGCCTATGGTCCGGGCATTTATGCCACCCTGCTCGCTGAAGAAATTGACCCGGAAGAAGGTCAGCGCTTCTATGAAGGCTTCTACACCTTCGAACCCAATGCCGCCTTCCAGATCATCTCGCTTTTGCATCACATGTTTCCCACGCAAGTGTCGCCACCCATTGCACCACAAGACCAGGAGAAGGAATAACATGAGCGTCCGCATCGTTACTGACAGCACTTGTGACCTACCTGAAGAAATTACAGATCAACAATCCATTACCGTAATTCCGTTGAATATCAATGTGGGCGACCAAACCTTTTTGGATGGTGTTGACCTCACCCGCAGCGAGTTCTACACCCAATTACCTAGCTACTCCCCGTCACCGAAAACCGCCGCGCCCGGGCCTGATGTATTTACCAGGGTTTTCAACCGCCTCGCTGACGAAGGCGCACAAGCCATCCTGTCCATTCACATCTCGGAGACGTTAAGTGCAACGATCAATTCGGCACGCATTGCCGCCCTGCAATTCACCCGCATCCCCGTCACAGTGCTCGATTCAAGCCAGCTCAGCCTCGGGACAGGTTTTCTCGTTGAAAAAGCGGCGATCATGGCCAAAGCCGGGAAAAAGGTCGAAGAGATCATTTCAACCCTGCAGGAAGTGATGAAACGCACCTACGTCTTTGCCTCTCTAAAAACACTCGAATATCTGCGCCGCAGCGGACGAATGAATTTTGCCATTGCGAAATTCGGTGAGCTATTGCAAGTCAAACCCCTGCTTCATATGCACATGGGAAAAGCCACCGCCCATCGCACCCGCACCCAAAAGCGCGCAACCGAACGCCTGCTTTCCTGGCTGGAAGAATACGCGCCCTACGAAAAACTGGCGATCCTGCATGCCGGTGTTCAAGAGGAAGCCGAAGCGTTACGCGAAAATATACACGCCTTCCTGCCAAACGGCGAAGTTTCAATTGTGCAGATCACACCGGTGCTTGGCGCACATCTCGGCATCGGCGCACTGGGGTTTGCCTGCATTTCAAAGGAATAAGTTCATGAAAATTGCAAAACTCATTTCCATTCTTGGCATGCTTGCCATGACCGCAGTACTCATCTACGGATTCACCATTGGAGATTTTTTCGGCGAAGGCAGCCAATTGGCATCCATGCCGTGGGGCATTGTCTCCCTCGTAGACTTGTACACTGGCTTCACCCTCTTCTCGGCATGGATCATCTATCGTGAAAAGTCCCTGCCTGTCGCCATCCTGTGGACGGTAGCCATGATGACCCTCGGCTTCTTCGCTGGCAGTCTCTATGCCTTCATCGCATTGCAAAACAGCGGCAATGATTGGCGCAAGTTCTGGCTCGGGAAGCATGCCTGAAAAGATCATTCCCCAGCCTGGCAAAGGGCGTGAGCTCCTCGAAGAGTTGCAAACGGTCTTAACAGGGCGCAACTCCTTCCTGGATGCGATCCTTCCGCCGATCATCTTTTTGATGGTCAACGGTCTGGTCAATTTTCAAGCCGCAATGTGGAGCGCGCTGATCGTTTCCATCATCTTTGCAGTTATTCGAGTCATTCGCAGACAATCATTGGTTTACGCTCTGGCCGGTGTGGGTAGTGTGGTGGCCGCCATCGGCATCGCCTGGTTCCTTGGAAGGTCAGAGGGATTCTTTCTGCCCGGGCTCGTCAGTGGAAGCATGACTCTGCTGTTGACGGTCTTAAGTCTGGTCATTCGCCGCCCCATGATGGCATGGAGCAGTTACCTAGCTCGCCGCTGGCCGCTCGACTGGTACTGGCATGCACTGGTGATGCCTGCATACAGCGAAGTGACTTTCGCATGGGCAGTTTTCTTTGCCGCCCGCCTGCTATTACAGTTTTTATTTTTTCAAAATGCAGATGTCAATTCATTGACCATGGTCAACTTCATCACTGGCTGGCCCGCCACGATCCTGTTATTGGCGTTGAGTTATTTATACGGCACATGGCGTCTCGCCCAGTTGCGCGGCCCCAGTGTGGAAGAATTCCTTAACGACACCCCAGCCCCGTGGCAAGGTCAGAAACGCGGGTTTTAATCCTGCACCGCCAAAATTAAAAAAAGATGCTCTCCCGTTTTTACCGGGACAGCGGAAGACCTTAGCCGCGAATTTCAAAATCAAATTCGCGAAAATCCATGTAATTCGCGGCAAAAAGATTCTCTTTGTAGTTCAATCCCGTCAGAAACGGGAGAGCCAAAAAAGGAAACCATTCATGAAGACAACAGATCGCAACGCGCTTATCGCATTTCCCATTTTGATATTGATCGGCATTCTGGTCGCCTTGGCGGGCAGTCAGGGCGGAGCTTTGATTGCTGGAGTTCCATTATTTGCCTTGTCAGTTGGGCTGGCCTTTCTCATCCAGTGGCTGGTCTTTATCCCTGCTTATTTGATGCAGACTGAAAAATTCTTCGACCTGACCGGCAGCCTCACATACATTTCGGTCATTGTCATCGCGATCCTTTTCAGTGCAGGCGTTGATGGCAGGTCGATCCTTCTCGCGGCGCTTGTGATCATCTGGGCGGTTCGTCTGGGCAGCTTCCTGTTCGGCCGAATTAAAAAAGCAGGCAAGGATGACCGTTTTGATGAAATCAAACCATCCTTTATCCGCTTCCTAAACGTTTGGACCATTCAAGGCTTATGGGTGACGTTCACCATGGCCGCCGCGCTGGTCGCCATTACGACAAGCAACAGAAAAGAATTGGATGCATTTGCCATCATCGGCCTTCTGATCTGGGTTTTCGGATTTGTATTCGAGGTTGTGGCTGATTCTCAAAAAAGCCGCTTCAACGCGGATCCTGCAAATAAAGGCAAATTCATTCAGACAGGCTTGTGGGCTCGATCGCGTCACCCAAATTATTTTGGTGAGATCGTCCTTTGGCTGGGCATTGCAGTGATCGCCCTGCCTGTTCTGCAAGGCTGGCAATGGTTTGCGCTGATCTCTCCTCTGTTCGTCACCCTGCTCCTGACACGCGTCAGCGGCGTTCCCCTGCTCGAGAAAAAGGCCGACCAAAAATGGGGCGGGCAGGAAGATTACGAAACCTACAAAAAGAACACGCCCGTATTAATTCCCCGCTTGTAATTTTCATCTACAGCGATCACGGCTTCATAAATATCAAGTCTATTAAATTCAGGAAAACAATGATCGTTCAAATTTTGCAAATCATCGCAGCAATCGCCACCATCCTCACTGGGTTGGTTTCACTCTTCAAGCCAGAGTCAGTTACGGGGTTTACGGGCCTCCGTCCCGAAGGTGGACGCGGCATTACCGAGATCCGCGCTGTGCTGGGCGGATTCTTCATCGCCCTTGGCGCCGCGCCCCTATTTCTTAATTCGCCTGTGGCATATGCCATGCTCGGCATTGCCTACCTCGGCATTGCGGTGGTGCGCGGCATTTCCTTGTTCGTGGATAAATCCGTTACTCAATCCAATGTCATCAGTCTTGTGGTTGAAATCATTTTCGGAGTCATCCTGGTGATCCCTGTATGAGCCGCGCCGAACTCAATAAGCCCGCACCAAATTTCACGCTGACCGATTTCAACGGAAACGAAATTAACCTCACAGATTTCCAAACAAAGAAGAATGTCCTTCTGGTTTTCAATCGCGGCTTTTTCTGACCCTACTGCCGACGGCACATGGCGCAGTTGCGCCAGGATTATGACAAATTCACAGCACAAGATACCGTGATCGTGGTGGTCGGCCCCGAAAACGGCCTCGCATTTTCGTTGTATTGGAGCAGCAATTCCCTGCCTTTCATCGGACTGCCTGACCCCGGCCATACGGTCTTGAAACGCTACGGGCAGGAGGTCAATCTCTTCAAGTTTGGACGCATGCCCGCCCAGGTAACTATTGATAAAAATGGGATCGCGCGCTTCGTCCATTATGGGCATGACGCGCGCGATATTCCAGCAAACGAGGAAATCCTCGAATTGCTGGAGAACATGAATAAAGAATTGCTTGCAACGTAAAAGGAAATTATGAATAACAAACGTCTCTTCTCGATCATCCTCGTCGTATTTATCGACCTGCTCGGATTCAGTCTGATCTTGCCGCTTCTGCCTTATTACGCAGAGACTTTCAAAGCCAATGAAACCACCACGGGGATTTTGATCGCTTCGTACGCGGTAATGCAATTGATCGGCGCACCGATTCTCGGCCGCCTCTCTGACCGTTTCGGTCGCCGCCCCGTTTTGCTGCTCAGCGTCTTCGGGACCTTCCTTGGTTTTTTGCTGCTCGGCTTCGCCAATGCCTTGTGGATGCTCTTCGCCAGCCGTATTTTGGATGGCTTAACAGGCGGAAATTTGAGCGTGGCTCAGGCCTACATATCCGATGTGACCGACGAGAAGAGCCGCTCAAAAGGTTTGGGTATGATCGGCGCAGCCTTCGGCCTCGGCTTCATCATCGGCCCCGTCACCGGCGGATTGCTCAGCCAATGGGGTTACGCTGTGCCCGCCTTTGCCGCAGCGGCAATCTCATTCATCAATCTCATTCTCATTTATGCCTGGCTGCCTGAATCACTCACCGAAGAAAAACGCAGCCAAATGAACGAAAAACGGCCCGCCGTTACTTTGAACGCTTTGCTGGTTGCGTTCCAGCGCCCGTTCACTGGTTCCCTGCTCATCACCCGCTTCTTCTTTGGCCTCGCCTTTGCGATCTTCCAAACGATATTCTCTTTGTATGCGTTGGCTAAATTCAACCTCACTGCGCGCGACACGGGCTTTGTCCTAACCTATGTCGGCGTGCTCTCAGTCATCGTGCAGGGATTCCTCGTTGGCCGTCTCACCAGCCGCTTCCGTGAAGATGTACTCATCACAGCCTCCGTCGTCTTGATGGGAATTTCCCTGCTGGGTTGGGCGCTGGCTCCATCGGTGCTGTGGCTGTATATCATCATGACTCCCACCGCCTTATCAGGCGGCCTGCTCAACACCTTGCTTTCCAGCACACTCACCAAAGCCGTTGCTCCGCAGGAAGTCGGCGGCATCCTTGGGTTGTCTGCCGCAGTGGAAAGCTCCACACGCATCATTGCCCCGCTTTTGGGCGGCGTTCTACTGCAACAGATCGGCACATGGGCGCCTGGTGCATTTGGTGCGGTTGTCATGGTCGGCGTCAGCATTTATGTCTTCATCATGATCTATAACCACCCCATCGTCGCCACGTTGAAGCAAAGCAAAGCCGCGCCCGTTCCCGCATCGGATTAATAAATCAACCACAAAGTGTCACAGGCAAAAGATACAAAATAATTCAAAGCTTGAAACCTTTGTGGTTAATAATGGTTCAGGAGTTGACCATGCCCGAAAACATCACCCGCTACGAGTTACCCCCTGCAGGCATCACCCTGCTCGGCTACGTGGTACGCCGCATGCACAAGACCCGTTGGTTGATGTCCATCCCCGAGCTTATTGCGGCGGGGAAAACCGAACAGGCGCTGGCTAACATTGCCATGTATGCCGTCACCTCATCGACCTCTTTTGGACGCGCCTATTACCAGCCGCAATTCAACTCCACAGGCGCGGAGATATCCGAGCCAGACCCGCTCACAGGCGCGAATGTCACCGCAAAACTGATATCCACTTCGCCGCATTACCTTATCACTTATACAGCCACCATGCCCAATGGCGATATTTTCTCAGGCAGCGAAGAGATCACTGGCACCACGGTCGGCCTGCGCGGACTCGGCATGCCCGCCCCATCCAAATTCAATTTCACATCGGGTGCGTACACCGCCGAACTCACAGGGGTTCTCACCAGCGAACTTGCGCTCTCGCTCATTGGCCGCACCCGCATCCGCGCGTACGGCTTCCTCAATTTCAGTGACAACACGGGCAACACAGGCAAACTTGATATCGACCGTAACAACAGCATCAGACTCAAGATCAACGGAAAAAATATGGAGCGTCAATTCGCATGACTTCGATCTGGTGGATTCGCCGCGACTTAAGGCTGACGGATAATATTGCGCTTCACTCCGCGCTGAGGGCTGGTGACGTCATCCCAGTCTTTATCCTCGACCCGGCATTTTCCTCTCAATCTCCGCGCCGACGAAGTTTCCTCTACGAAGGCCTGCACGCCCTCGACCAGGATTTGAAACAGCGCGGCTCTTATCTTGTCCTCCGCACAGGTAAACCCGTTGAAATACTGCGGCAACTGCTCCAGCAAACAAAAGCAGAAGCGATCTTCGCCGAAGAGGATTTCACACCCTACGCCCGCAAACGCGACTCACGCATCGGAAACGAACTGCCTCTGAAATTGCTTCATGGACAAACTGTCCATCATCCAAACGATGTGCTCAAGCAGGATGGCAAACCGTACACGATTTACACGCCTTATTCCAAAACATGGAAGGCGCAATTAAATAAAATTGAGGTTGTTCCCGCGCCAAAATCGATCTCCACACCTGTTGGGATCTCATCAGAATTAATTCCCGCTTTCAGTGTGAATCCGCTTTTCCCTGCAGGCGAGCAGGAAGCGCTCGTGCGGCTTGAAGACTTTGCCTACAAACGAATCCATTCCTACGACGAGACCCGCAACCGCATGGATCTGGATGGCACGTCATCGCTTTCGCCGTACCTGCGGTTTGGAATGCTCGGGCTGAGACAAGCTGTCAGCACGGCAAGACAGGCTTCGGCGGAGTCCCGAGGCGCTGAAATCTGGTTGAACGAATTGATCTGGCGTGAGTTCTATATCCAGATCTTGTATCATTTTCCATATGTCAGTCATCGGGCATTTAATGCAGCGTTGGCAAGTATCCCGTGGCGAAATGACTCTGATGAATTCGAAAAATGGAAAGAAGGCAAAACGGGTGTGCCCATTGTGGATGCAGCAATGCGTCAGTTGAAAGAAACGGGCTGGATGCACAACCGCGCTCGCATGATCGTAGCTTCGTTCTTAGTGAAGGATCTGTTGATCGACTGGCGCTGGGGCGAAGCATGGTTCATGGAAAATCTGCTCGATGGCGACCCCGCCGCGAACAACGGCGGCTGGCAATGGACGGCAGGCACTGGCACCGACGCCGCGCCTTATTTCAGAATCTTCAACCCCGTTCTGCAAAGCGCGAAATTCGACCCGCACGGCGATTACATTCGCAAATGGGTCCATGAACTGCGCGGATTGAACGCAAAGGAAATTCACGCGCCGTGGGAAAAAGAAATCAAAGTAAGTGGTTATCCTGAGAGGCCGATCATCACACGCGATAAGAATCGAACCCTTACGGCATACGGCGAGTCGAAAGAACGATGGAATGCAAATGGAAAAACTTGAAGTTACATTTCGACAAATGGGAGAAAACGATATCCCAGAAATCGTGCAGGCTTTTCAAGAACTTGGCTGGAATAAACCCGCCCATCAATACGAAGGTTATTTAGTTGAGCAATTTCTCGGTGACCGCATTGTCATTGTCGCTTTCGTCGGCGGGGAATTCGCGGGTTATCTCACCATCTGGGTGGGCTTTCCAGATTATGCGCCTTTCGTTGAAAAGAACATTCCCGAGATCAGCGACTTCAATGTTTTGCCGAAATTCCGCAGGCGTGGAATCGGCACGCAGTTAATGGATCTGGCGGAAGCCGAAGTTGCCAAAGTCAGCCCGATCGCGGGGATCGGCGTGGGACTGACCACTGATTATGGATCAGCCCAACGCATGTATGCCCGCCGCGGCTACATCCCTGATGGGCGTGGACTTTACAAAAAAGGCCATCATCTCAAATACGGTGAAAACGTTATCGTGGATGACGATCTCGTTCTTTACATGACCAAGGATATTTCAAACCTTCAACCATGAATTCAAAAATCACACCTGAACTCGGGCGCGCCGCAATGCGCGCGCTCTTCGAAACAAGATCGCCTCTTGGCCCATTAAAAGTGATGGCCCAACATGTCGGGCGCTTCTTTCAAATTCCGCTTCCAGGCTTTCGTCCCTATGTTGTCTTCGGTCCGGAGGCGGCCCGCAAAGTGCTTGTGACCGAACGGGACAAACTCCTTTGGCGCAATACCGACCCCGTGACCGATCTGCTGGGGCGCGGTGTACTCATCACCGATGGCGAGGAACATGACCGCTATCGTGAACTCATGGAACCGCCGTTGCACCCGTCGAACCTCTCTGGCTATACGCAAATGATGATCGGACAGACCGACCGGGTCACTTCACAATGGAAAAACGGCGATACAGTGGATATGCTCGTCGAAAGTCGCAAGATCGCCCTGCTCATCATCATGCAAACCTTGTTCAGTAAAGATGTCTGGAAAGACTTGCCGCGCATCTGGAATCCGATCCTCAAAGCGATCGATTTCATCTCTCCGGGCGCGTGGATCATCTGGCGAAACATTCCGCGTTTCGGGTTCCGCAAGCCGTTGCGCGAGTTGGATGACTATTTGTTTGAGATCATTGATGAAAGAAGAAAGACGAAAGAAACACACCAAGACCTGTTACAGCATTTAATTGACGCGGGCTTAACGGACAAGGTAATCCGTGACCAAATGTTGACGATGATGATCGCCGGGCACGACACATCCACTGCCCTGTTGGCATGGATCTTTGCCCTGCTAGGTCAGCACCCTGAAACACATGCGCATGTCGTTTCAGAAGTGAACTCAAAAGACAGGTCACCACTGCTTGACCACGTCATCAAGGAAAGTTTGCGGCTGTATCCGCCCATTCATATTGGCAATCGCCGCGTGGCAGAGAACATGGAATTTGCAGAAGGCACAGTCCCTGCTGGCGAAAGGATGTTTTATTCCATCTACCTCACCCACCGCGACCCATCTGTTTGGGAGAACGCCGACGATTTCTGCCCCGAACGTTTCGCCCACGGACGAAAGACCCCGCCGATGAGTTACATCCCCTTTGGCGGCGGTCCGCGTGCATGCATCGGCGCGGCCTTTGGTCAAGCCGAAGCGCGGATCGTGATGGCCAGACTGTTACAAACCTTTTCATTTGAGCCAATGAACGCAGACAAAATCCACGCGCATATGGGTGCGACCCTCGAACCGCGTCCAGGCGTGATGATGAAAGTGCTACGCATACCCCCTAATTTCTAATCCTTCCACCATGACTTACTTCGGCTTCCTCCTACGTTTTCTCGTCATCCCCATCTTCGTCTTCCTTGCAATCACCTGGTGGGACAATAAAAACAAACGACCCGCCCTCGGTTTCAACAATGGCCGCGCGGTTTGGGTTGCAATCCTCGTCCACATTCTGCTGGCAGTCAGCTACACCACGCCGTGGGATAACTATCTCGTCGCCACGGGTGTATGGTTTTACAACCCAGACCTCGTCACAGGCATCGTTTTCGGTTATGTCCCCATCGAAGAATATACTTTCTTCGTGCTTGAAACGATTCTCTCCGGACTGTGGTGGTGGTTCCTCGCGCGAAGGATTTCGGATCCGACTGGCTTCCAATCTTCAACACCGATCCGAATCATCTCAGCGCTGATCCTGTTCGTTGTTTGGGTCACCTTCACAGCACTCTTCTTCAGTGCAAACGAGCCCATCACCTATCTCTCCATCACACTTTTCTGGGCGCTTCCCGCCATCCTGCCGCAACTACTCTACGGTGCCGACATCCTCTGGCATCACCGCAAACTGGTATTCTTGAGCATCCTCATTCCTGGCACCTATCTCTCGCTGATGGACATTATCGCGCTCAAAGATACAACCTGGTCCATTTCAAAAGCACAGACCACGGGCATTTTATTCTTCGGCATCCTTCCGCTCGAAGAGGTGGTTTTCTTTTTCATCACCAACATCCTCATCACATTCGGCATGACCCTTCTGCTTTCCAACATCGGCAGGCAGCGGTTCAGTGACTGGAAATTCAACAACTACAAAGGTCTCCCATGAAACTCAAGCAATTCGAAAAACAACAATATCTCAGCATCGAATCCTTCCGCAAAAACGGACAAGCCGTCAAAACCCCGGTCTGGTTTGTGCAGGATGGAGAAACGCTTCTTGTCTGGACCCAGGCTGGATCTGGCAAAGCCAGGCGGATTCGCAGGGACGGCAAGATTCGTATCGCGCCATGCACAGGCTCAGGTGAACCCATCGGTGAATGGTCACAAGCATACGCCCAAACAGACGAATCGTCCGAAGCGGTCAAGCATGCGACAACATTGATGAAGAAAAAGTATGGCGCCATGTTTGCCATCTTTGGGTTTATCGGTAGAATGCGTGGCGGCTCAAAATACACCGCGATCAGCATTCAACTACAAAACTAAAACGCGGACCGAAGTCCGCACTCCGAAAAGAGAAGAGGCGGTCACATGATGCGACCGCCTCTTCTCACTTCTTTCCTCTTACTCCCCTTCCCTATCCCATATTCTTTTTCATCACTCGCTTCAACGCAACTCTGTAAATCTCGGTGAGTTTTTCGCTCATTGCCTTGGCTTCGAGGTTTTCCGCGCCTTGCGAATCCATCTGGGCAACAAGGCCGCTCAATGCATCCACAAATTGCTGGTTGACCATGGCATCGTTCTGCGCAAGCATCGCATCCACAGCGGCTTCATCAGGAGCCTGGAGCAATTGCTCAATGAATGCGATCTCTGGCGGGGGTGCACTGGCAGCCTGCAAGACCTGCACCATTTTTTGTAGTTTACCCATGCGGGCATAATCATTTTTCTCGGAAGCTTGTCGCAGCAATTGATTGACTACTTCCACAGAATCCTGGGTGAAGTTATCGATATTTTCTTGTGTGACCTTTTCAATGTCATCCTGTGCCAGCAGCGACTCAACAAAGTCCTGCGCCTGTTTGAAGCGCGCTTCAATCTGCTTATCCACATCGCCGACAAATCCCAGCAGTTTTTCGCGGATGCCTTCCAGCCGTACCTTTTCATCGCCAGAGGCCTTTTCGATTTTGTCCGAAAGATTTTGGAAGAAGACATAATCCATGCCGCCGCGCGCAAGCGAAACATAAGCGCGGATACGGGAATCAGTCTGCGATTCGAGGACGAAATCAAGCAGGGTTTCGCGGGTAAGGCTTTGCCCCGCATCCTGCAGGACCTTTTGAGCGGCTTCAAGCTCCGCGACAGATTCCTTCAGCTGACGGCCAAACGCGGTTTCGTCCAGCAATTGTTTTTGCAGGTCGATCAATGCCCGCGCAATGGATTCCTGTCCGCTTTGCATGGCGTTCTGCGCGATGCGGCTGAACAGGGAGAAGAATTGTTCATCGATGGCGGCTTCGTTTTGCTTGATCAACTCAAGGCGCGCATCTGCCGAGGTCATGCGGATCAGCTTCTCGATCAGCATGACGCGGTCCTGCTGAGTCTTGATCATCTCAGATGAAATTCCATCCTTGTTGAGAATGGTCTCGATCATCGATTCATAGGTCAGGTTGGCCTGCGGACTAAGTAAATAGCCTTTTCGTTTTTCAGGCGGAAGACGATCCATCACCTGCTTGATCAAGGGTCCGATCATTTTTTCCTGCTCGTTGACGGGTAAACCCAATTCAAACGGGAAGAAGGTCAGCAGCAGTTCTTTTTCGTTATCGTGATATACGACGGGTGTTGCAAGGCGGCCTTCATAACCACAATACTGACAGCGGGCATGGTTGGACTGTCCGCTCAACAGGCGCTGCTTGGAGGCGGGTTCGTGCGTCACATCGAACAACTGCTCGACGTTCGCGGGAATCATTTGTTTACAACGGGGACATGAAATGGTGGTTTGGGGCATCAGATTTCCGATTTACGATTTGGATTAAAGGTGACAGTCACTTTAGAAGTGACTGTCACCTGCTTTTTATTATCCCAACAATTCTTCCAGGCGGTCGATATAACCTTCCATCACGGCAAAGGTTTCTTCGACGGGTTTGGGAGTGGTCAGGTCAACACCGCCCTTCTTAAGAACGTTGAGGGAATAGTCAGAATTACCAGATTTGAGGAAGCCAAGATAATTTTCCACGGCATTCGGTTCGCCGCGCAAAATGCGTCCAGCGAGCGCATGTGCGCCAGAAATGCCCGTGGCATAGGCATAGACGTAATAATCCGCGAAGAGATGCGGGAACGTGCTCCAAGTCATACCGACGCGTTCGCGGTCCATGTCAAAGTGCGGACCAAATCCCTCGGCAAACAGATCAGCCATCAGGTCGATCATAGAATCGGCGGTCAACGGTTCGCCGCGTTCGGCGCGCTGGTGAGTCTCCAACTCAAAACGGGCAAGGGTTGGCATCTGGAAAAAGTAGCGGAACATGTTACTGCCCACCGCTTCGAGGATCAATGCGATCTGGAAATTCTTATCCTTCACAGTGTTGAGCAAATGTCCACGCAACAGGGCTTGATTGAAATTGGAAGCAACCTCAGCGACGAAGAGCGAATAATCGGTGTTGATGAAAGGCTGGGTCTTGTTCGTGAAGTAGGTGTGCATCGAGTGACCGAGTTCATGTGCAAGCGTGCTCATGCTCACCATTTCATCGGTGTAGCTCATCATGATAAACGGATGCGTTCCATATGCGCCTGAAGAAAATGCACCATGCCCCTTGCCTTGATTCGGATACACATCCACCCAACGTTCGGTGGTGCAGGCACGGCGGACAATACTCACATACTCCTTGCCAAGCGGAGCGAGGCCTTCGCAGATCAAATCCACGGCTTTGTCGTATGGAATTTTCACTTTCTTCTTTTCGATGGGAGCCCAGATATCGTAGTAGGCAAATTTCTTCAAGCCAAGCGCCTTGCGGCGAATATTGAAATAGCGATGCCAGACGGGAATGTTCTTTTTGAAGGTATTGATCAGGTTGTAGAACACATCGGTGCTGATATTGAGGTCGAACAGCGATGCATCCAGCGTGGTCTCATGCTTGCGCACGCGCATATTGAACACGTTGGCTTGAATGTTATGAGCCAGATTGCTCGCCAGTGTATTCTTGTGCTCCACATATTTATCCATGTAATTGGTGTAAGCGGCTTTACGTGCCTTGCGGTCAGCGAGGCCCATCAACTGTGTGTCGTAATTTCCCTGCACCACATCCAGCGTATTGCCCTTGCTGTCTTTAATAGACTTGAATTTGAAGTCGGCATTGGTCAACATGCTGGTGGAGTTATAAAAACCGCCGAGCGGCTCGCTCACCATGCCAAGCACTTCCTCCACTTCCGCCGAACGGACGTGCGCCTGCTTGCGGAAGAGATTCTCAATATAAAACTTATAAGCGCCGAGCTTCGCTTCCTGTTGAATGAATTTATCGAGTTTGGCTTTTCCGATCTCAAGCAATTCAGGCTGAAGGAATGAAACCACAGAGGCCACCTGCCCGTACATGCCGCCAGCCTTGGCGCGCATGCCCGCGGCTTTTTGATCGGTGGTGTCAACCGAATAGGCAAAGCTGGCATACATGAAGGCTTTCTGCGCACGCACTACAAGGTCTTCAAAAGCCTTGAAACCTTTTAGAAGAACCGCCGCGCTTTCACCCAGAGTTCCCTGATATTTTTTCACACTTGGAATATCAGCGATGATCTTTTCAACTTCCTTTTCCCAGGCTTTATCGTTGGGAAAAACGCTTTCGGAATTCCACTTATACTTTTTGTCAATTTTGCTGCGAGGAGGAATGGAGGCCATAGGTTATCCTTTTAATATGATTATATTTTTGATTTTACCATTAGGTCGTAGGGACACCGCCACCTACCGTGGGAGGGAAAAACAAATTCTTGCACCAGATGCGCCCGTCGAAGCGTCAGCCCAAATGCGCCCGCCGTGCGCTTCTACGATGGCGCGTGTGAGATAAAGCCCCAGCCCCGCACCCTTTGTCTGCTTTACGGCATTGGTTGAGCGATAAAAACGATCGAAGATATGCGGCAGGTCTTTGGCTTCTATCCCCGGCCCTTCATCGCTCACACAAATGATAACCTGCTCGGGCCGCACAGAACCGCTGATCTTGATCTCACCATTCGGTGCATATTTCAAAGAATTGGAAACTAGATTCGAAACCACTTGCTCCAACCGATTTTCATCGCCGAGGATGACTGGGAAATTCGCGGGGAAATCCGTAATAATTCGGTGTTTTGGAGATTGTGATGCAAACCGCTCGCTCACCCTTAACGCAAGGCTGGGTATGGCGACATCGGCATGATTCAAGCTGAGACCACCCGCCTGCAACCGCGAAGCATCCAGCAGGTCATCGATCATCTTCGATAAACGGTCCGCCTCTTCTTCGATGACTGCCAGCGAATCGCTGATGGTGTGCTTGTCCCATTTCGCGTCATCACGCCGCAGTGTGGACGCGTAGCCTTTGATCAATGCGACAGGCGTCCGCAACTCATGGCTGACGATGGAAATGAACGTGGCTTTAATTTCATCGGCCGTGCGGAAATGCGAAATATCACGCACGCTGAGAATGACATTGCGAAGCTTGCCTTCTTCAGAAAGCAATGGTGCGTATGTGATCCCCACCGGAAGCGGCGGAGGCGCAGGTCTTGCGAGGTCGCCTTCTACATATAAAGTGGCATTTGGAGTCAATGGCCAATTCCCGGCAACGGATTCCTCGAGCGTTCTGCCCTGTGGTTCTTTCTTCCATTTAATAATACTGGAATGGTTCTTGCCTGTGATCTCTTCACGGGTTTGCCCAAAGAGTTTTTCGAATGCGCCGTTGCATCTTTCGATATCGAGGTTGGCATCCAGAATCAAAATGCCATCCGCGGCAGATTCGAGCAATGCGGCCAGTCTTTGCTTTTCATAGGAAACCTGCCCATAAAGCTGGGCATTGAACACAGCGATCGCGGCCTGATCTGCGAAGGATTGCAGCAGGGTTCTATCATTGGGTGTGAAAAGATCCGCGTAATTACGGAAGATAAAGATCACGCCGATGACTTGTCCGTGCGCGGCGAGGGGCAGGCCTGTGCCGTTGAGCAGCCCCATACTGGCGGTGTAGGTCAATTCCTTCAACATGCGGTTGAGTTCACGCACGTCCAACTCGCGGACCTTTTCCTCGGCAAGAAGCGGGGTTAAGTAGGAGAGAAATGCCGGGGCGATGCCATGTGCCGCGCTGACGCGCCAGCCGTCGGGTTGTTTGAGTGCGATAAGTCCCGCCTGCCCGGCCAGCATTTCAATCGAGACCCGTAAAATGCGCGCAAGCAGCTTTTCAAGGTCAAGTTCCTCAGTAAGCAGGCGCGAAATCTCAAGCAAATAATCCCGTTGACGAACGCGAAAATCAGGAAGCATGGACGGAATAATGGACATCGTTTTTATTTTATCACGCGGGCGTTGAAAGGCAAAAACCAACAAAGTTTGTACAAATACGCACGATAATTTCTTTCAATATTGAAGGGCAATAATATTGCACGGAAGTTAACATAGTTGTAAAATGATAGGGAAATTAATAGTACTTAAGGATGGATGCTGAGATAAAAGACTTGCGCCCATGCTTTTATATATTTAATTACTTTTTTGAAAGTCTGTTTCCCGTAGTTATTTTTTGTAAGAGGATAATCAAATGGTCAAATCAGTTAAGCTGTTTTTCTCGTCATTAATCCTGTCAATTTCACTAATAATGTCATCGGCCTCTCCTGTTCTGGCCCTGTCATTCCCAGCAGAGATCAACAAGGAATTTACTCCGATCCAGATCGACCCGGGTGAAACATCCATCCTAAGGGTGTATATCTACAACCCAAATTCGTTCCAATTAACAAATGCCGGTTGGACGGATAACCTTGTTGGCGTCCAGCCTGGGATGTATCTCGTGTCTCCCGGTCTGGTATCCAACACCTGCGGCGGGGCAGTGACCGCAGTGCCAGGCCAGACAACCTTTTCCTTGAGTGGCGGGACGGTTCCAGCCCAGTCAGGACCGACGCCGGGCCAGTGTTACGTGGAGGTTGCTGTAAGCTCCATCACACCCGGGAACTTGATCAACACCATCGGCACGGGTTTGGTAAACGGTTTGAATGCCAAAGGCAATGATGGCGGAACCATCGTTGATATTACCAATACAACCCCGGCAAGCGCCACGCTGGTTGTCTCCACAGTTACGCCCCCCACACTGACCAAATCATACTCTTCGACAAATATTTTCGTGGGCCAAACCAGCCGGTTGACCATCACTCTCAACAATAACGATACTACGACAAACCTGAGCGGAGTTTCCTACACGGATAACCTGCCTGTGGGTACACGTTTTGGAAATCAGCTTATCCTCGCAACCCCGGTCAATGCAACCATAACGGGTTGCGGCGGTTACTCGCTGACAGCCAACCCGGGCGGAACCCAGATCGCGCTCACAAATGCCACGGTCACACCGAGCGTCAACTGTGTGGTGGCAGTGGATGTCACCGGCTTAGCGGACCAGTATTCAAATGTGATCCCTGCTGGTCCGGGAGCCCCCGCAATTCAAAGCGATCAGGGTGTGACAAATCCCGCCGCAGCTACTGCTCAATTGAACATTCAACCTATCAGGATTACCAAATCATTTTCCCCCACCAGCTTCCAGGTCGGCGGAACGACGACACTGACCATCCGAATCCAAAACCCAACTGCATCAGCGTATACCAATGTAACGAACAATGGCGCGGCGCTTGATGCCCTGCCCGCTCCCTTTGTGGTAGCCCCTACACCCGGCGTAACAAACTCCTGCGTAGGAAGCGTTACTGCGGCTGCAGGCAGTTCAAATATCAGCATTTCCGGCCTGACGGTTCCCGGTGGAAGTGTTGGAGCACCGGGTGAATGTCTGATCACAGTTCAAGTGACTGCTACAGCTGCCGCCAGCAATGTTACCAATACGATCGCCTCGGGTACATTGGCTTCACCCGACCACCCAACCCTTACAAATTTTCCAAATTCTACGGCAACCATTTCAGCCTACGCCGTGGGCGTGGGCTTGATCGGTGCCAAATCATTTTCGCCCGCCACCATCGACCCGGGGCAAAACACGCGTCTACGTATTGACCTGACCGCCCCCCTCGATACAAATCTGACCAATTTCTCGGTCACAGACGACCTCTCGTTGATCGGTTTGACCATCACCAATTCGACCCCTGCCTCAAAGACGGCTAATTGTATTGGTGGAACGCTTACCGCCACTACTGGCACAAATATCATCACCTGGGCCGGCGGCACGATCAACGCCGGACAATTGTGCCGCATCGAAGTCTATGTGACGAGCAACACCGCCGGAGCAGTCACAAATAGAATCACCCCGGCGAACATTTCAAACACGGAAAACCGTGACCCAGCCGCAGACATCACTGCCGTTCTGAACGTAACCCAGCCCAGCGACCTTTCAGTATCCAAGCTTTTCAGCCCCAACCTGGTCGTCCCCAGTGGAATCACCAGGCTGAGAATAACGATTCAAAACACCAATGCACTTCCCATTACCGGCCTGTCCGTGCTTGATGACCTCGCCAGCATGGGCAGCGGCGGCAACGCTGTGCGTGTTGCACCCACGCCGAATGGATTTACCGATTGCGGAGGCACATTCGCGCCCGTAGCCGGGGCATCGACTGTCTCTCTTACTGGAGGTACAGTTCCACCGCAGAATGGAGGCGTCCCGGGCATCTGCACCATCGAAGTTAATGTCCGTGCGCAATCCAACACCGGAACGCGAACCAATACGATCACCAATACCAATATCAGCGGACAGGTGCAGGGAAGTGGAACCACGATCTTTGCTCCGATCAATGCGACTGCTACGCTTCAAACCACAGCCTTGAGCCTGGTTATCAATAAGGAATTTGACCCAAATCTTGTTTACGGTGGTGCATCTTCTGAATTAAGGGTGATTCTCGACAACCCAAGCGCAACCGTCGCTCTGACGGGTATCGCCTTCACCGATGACATGACCCTTCTGGGTTCAGGCATGGTCCTCGCCAATCCGGTCAGCCTCAATGTGGGCACCTGCGGAGGGACTCTCACTGGCAACCCAGGTGACACATCCTTCTCATTCAGCGGCGGCTCCCTCGCTGCCGGAGCGACATGCACATTGACCTTACGTGCAACATTGACGGTCAATGGAAATATCACCAATCGTATTCCCGCAGGCTCAGTAACCACCCTGCAAGGCGCCACCAATGCCATGCCAGTAGAGGCTTCACTGTCTAATCTTGCAGGTGCCAGTGTAGGCAAGGCATTTTCACCCGGCGTCATCATTGCAGGTTCGGGCGGTGTCTCAACACTCACGATCACCATCAACAACACCACCGGCCTCACCCTGACTCAGGTAGGCTTGGTCGATAACTTGCCAGTTGGGCTGAACATTGCCGCCGCACCTGCGGCAATCAATAACTGTAGCACCGGTTCATTGACCGCCATGGCGGGAACGCAACTTATTGAATTGATCGGCGGAACCCTCGGACCCAATTCGTCTTGTACGCTCGTGGTGCCTGTCACCAGCGATGTTCCGGGCAGTTACACCAATACAATTCCAATAAACACACTTACAAACACACAGGGTTATACCAACACAGAGCCAGCCGAAGATACACTCATTGTCACTGGCTTCAGCCTCGGTAACCGTGTTTGGGAAGATAACGGCGCGGGCGGCGGTACAGCCGACGACGGTGTTCGCAATGGCACCGAACCCGGCATTGACGGCGTAACGGTCAATCTTTACCGTGACTCAGACGACAACGGCACACCCGATGGCGCAGCGATTGCGACCATGAACACAGCAGGTGGCGGATTCTATCGCTTCGACAACCTGAAAGCTGATACCTACATCGTTGAAGTGGTCACCCCGGCAGGATTCTCCAGCAGCTCCGTGGATGCGGGTGACGCCGACGCCGATGTGGATGACGATGACGACAATGGCGTGGTCATCTCCGGTGTCAACGTCCGCAGCAACCCGGTCACACTTGGACCGACTGCCAACGAACCCACGGGCGAAACCAACCCTGCCACCAACCCCGAAGCAGGCGAAGCCGTGGACAATCAGTCCAACCGCACCGTAGACTTTGGCTTCGTTACTTCCTACAGTCTTGGCAACCGCGTCTGGGACGACAATGGTGCAGGCGGCGGCACAGCCAGTGACGGCCTCCGCAACGGCACCGAACCCGGCCTTGACGGTGTCACCGTCAATCTCTATCGTGACTCAGATGACAACGGCACACCCGATGGCGCGGCAATCGCAACCATGAATACAGCGGGCGGTGGTTTCTATCGCTTCGATGGCCTGCGTGCCGATACCTATATCGTCGAAGTCGTTCCCCCTGCAGGTTACACTAGCACAATCGACGCTGGCGACCCTGACGCCGACGTGGATGATGACGATGATAACGGCGTAGTGATCTCTGGTGCCAATATTCGCAGTAACCCCGTCACACTCGGACCCGGAAACAGCGAACCCACCGGTGAAACCAATCCAGCCACCAATCCAGAACCCGGCGAGGCAGTGGACAATCGCTCCAACCGCACCGTGGACTTCGGCTTTATCACTTCCTACAGTCTCGGCAATCGCGTTTGGGATGACAACGGCGCAGGCGGCGGCACAGCCAGTGACGGCCTCCGCAACGGTACCGAACCCGGCATTGACGGCGTCACGGTCAACTTTACCGTGACTCAGACGACAACGGCACACCCGATGGTGCGGCAATCGCAACCATGAATACAGCAGGCGGCGGTTTCTATCGCTTCGATGGCCTGCGTGCCGACACCTACATCGTTGAAGTTGTTCCACCCGCAGGTTACACCAGCACTGTGGATGCGGGCGACCCGGATACCGACGCAGGTGATGACGATGATAACGGCGTGGTGATCTCCGGAGCAAATATTCGCAGCAACCCCGTCACGCTTGGACCGGGGACAGCTGAACCCACCGGCGAAAATAACCCGGCCACTAATCCAGAAGCTGGCGAAGCAAATGATAATCAATCCAACCGCACTGTCGACTTCGGCTTCGTCACTGCCTATAGTCTTGGCAACCGAGTCTGGATGGACGACGGCACAGGCGGCGGCACCGCCAACGATGGCGTGCGCAACGGCACCGAACCTGGAATTGATGGCGTAACAGTTAATCTATACCGTGACTCAGATAACAACGGCACACCCGATGGTGCAGCCATCGCAACCATGAACACAGCGGGTGGCGGATTCTATCGTTTCGACAACCTGCGGGCTGATACCTACATCGTTGAAGTTGTTACCCCGGCTGGAACCACCAGTACCGTGGATGCTGGCGACCCCGACACTGATGTCGATGATGACGACGATAACGGTGTAGTCATCGTAGGTGCGAATGTCCGCAGCAACCCTGTCACTCTTGGACCCGGAAACACAGAGCCTACCGGCGAAAATAACCCAGCCACAAATCCCGAAGCAGGCGAAGCCGCAGATAACCGATCCAATCGTACCGTGGACTTCGGCTTTATTACATCCTACTAGCCTCGGTAATCGCGTTTGGGAAGATACAGGTGTAGGCGGCGGCACTGCCAACGACGGTCTCCGCAATGGCACCGAACCTGGTATCGATGGTGTTACCGTCAACCTGTACCGCGACTCAGATAACAACAACACACCCGATGGCGCAGCCATTGCCACAACCACAACTGCAGGCGGCGGATTCTATCGCTTCGACAACCTGACAGCTGATACTTACATCGTTGAAGTCATCGCCCCGACGGGTTACACCAGCAGCACAGTGGACGCTGGCGACCCCGACGCCGACGTAGATGACGACGATGACAACGGCGTGGTCATCTCCGGCAGCAGTGTCCGCAGCAACCCCGTCACACTTGGACCGGGCGCTGTCGAACCCACCGGTGAAACCAATCCGGCCGTCAACCCAGAGGCGGGCGAAGCGGTTGACAATCAATCCAACCGCACCGTGGACTTCGGCTTCTACTTCATCCCCTATTCTCTCGGCAACCGCGTCTGGATGGACAATGGCACAGGCGGTGGCACCGCTAGCGATGGCATCCGCAACGGCACCGAACCTGGAATTGATGGCGTAACGGTCAACCTATATCGCGACTCAGATAACAACGGCACACCCGATGGTGCCGTGATCGCAACCATGAACACAGCGGGTGGCGGATTCTATCGCTTCGATAACCTGCGGGCTGATACTTACATCGTTGAAGTTGTTATCCCAACGGGAACCACCAGCACGGTCGACGCCGGTGACCCCGACACCGATGTGGACGATGATGATGACAATGGCGTGGTCATCGTCGGCGCAAATGTTCGCAGCAACCCGGTCACACTCGGACCTGGAAACAGCGAGCCCACTGGTGAAACCAATCCAGCCATCAATCCCGAGGTTGGCGAAGCAACAGACGATCACTCCAACCGTACCGTAGACTTCGGCTTTATTACATCCTACAGCCTCGGCAACCGCGTTTGGGCTGACACAGGCTCGGGCGGCGGTACTGCCAATGACGGCCTCCGCAACGGCGGTGAACCCGGTATCAATGGTGTCACGGTCAACCTATACCGCGACTCAGATAACAACAGCACACCGGACGGCGCAGCCATTGCCACAACCACAACTGCTGGCGGCGGATTCTATCGCTTCGATAACCTGACAGCTGACACTTACATCGTTGAAGTCATCGCCCCGACAGGTTACACCAGCAGCACAGTGGACGCTGGCGACCCTGACACCGACGTAGATGACGACGATGACAACGGCGTGGTAATCTCCGGCAGCAGTGTCCGCAGCAACCCCGTCACACTTGGACCGGGCGCTGTCGAACCTACTGGCGAGAACAACCCTGTAACCAATCCTGAAACGGGCGAATCGGTTGATAGTCAATCCAACCGCACCGTAGACTTCGGCTTCTACTTCATCCCCTACTCTCTCGGCAACCGTGTCTGGATGGACGACGGCACAGGCGGCGGCACAGCCAACGATGGCGTCCGCAACGGAACCGAGCCCGGCATTGACGGTGTGGCAGTCAACCTTTATCGCGACTCAGACAACAACAGCACACCCGATGGCGCGGCCATTAATACCACCACAACTTCCGGCGGTGGCTTCTATCGCTTCGACGATCTGATTGCCGACACTTACATCGTCGAAGTTGTCACCCCAGCGGGAACCACCAGCACAGTCGACGCCGGTGACTCCGACATCGATGTGGATGACGATGACGACAATGGCGTGATCGTTTCCGGCGCCAACATGCGCAGCAACCCGGTTACCCTTGGGCCCGGAGCCAGCGAACCCACCGGCGAAACCAACCCTGCCATCAACCCCGAAGCAGGTGAGGCAACCGATGACCACTCCAATCGCACTGTAGATTTCGGCTTTGTTACAGGCTACAGTCTTGGCAATCGTGTCTGGATGGATGATGGCGCGGGGGGCGGCACCGCCAATGACGGCCTCCGCAATGGCACTGAACCCGGTATTGACAACGTCACAGTTCGCCTCTATCGCGACTCAGATGACAACGGCACACCGGACGGCGCAGCCATCGCAACCATGAACACTTCTGGTGGCGGCTTTTATCGTTTTGACGGTCTCAGAGCCGACACCTATATTGTTGAAGTCATCCCGCCGACAGGCTATAACAGCACGGTGGATGCGGGCGACCCGGACACCGACACCAATGACGATGATGACAACGGCGTGGTTATTTCCGGCAGCAACATCCGCAGTAACCCGGTCACACTTGGACCGGGAGCCAGTGAACCCACCGGCGAAACCAACCCGACGGTCAACCCTGAAGCTGGTGAAGCGGCCGATAATCAATCCAACCGCACCGTGGACTTTGGCTTCGTCCAGCAAACAACACCTCCACCAACGTCATCTGCCATCCAGATCGTGAAAACCCCGAGCGTCACAGTAGTCAATCCTGGTGATAGTGTTACATATTCATATGTAGTCACCAACATCGGCAAGACTCCGCTGTCATCCGTTATCGTGACAGATGACAAATGCTCACCTGTGCTTTATGTTAGCGGTGATCTCAACACAAACAACATCCTCGAAACCACGGAAATCTGGAACTACACCTGTACGACAACACTGACCGTAACCACCATCAACATTGCCACAGTCACCGGCACGGATCCGGGTAGAGTGGTTGTCACAGACACAGATACTGCCACCGTCACTGTTGCAGACACAGGTCTTTCCAAGGTCATCACCGGCACCAGCGAAACCTTCACCAGCGGAAACGATGTAGCAATCGGCGAAATCGTAACCTACAAAGTCACCATGACCCTGCCCGCCGGACTACCATACAACAACGTGGTCGTCACTGATCGCATGGATAAAGGCCTCGCCTTCGTAGACTGTGTATCAGTCACCCTTGGTGGAACAGACATCACCAGCATCGTCTGCCCGCCAACCGTTTCTGCAATCGACTCCCCCTCGAATCCGGCCAATGCGGGTCGTCAGGCGCAATTCAACATCGGCAACATCCCCGCCTCTACAACCCCGACAGCCCTTGTCATCACCTACCGTGCCATCGTGCTTGACATCATCGAGAACCAGGAATATGACAAGCTGAATAACAGCGTCACCCTCACTTGGGATGGCGGTTCATTCACCACGAGTGCACCGGAAGTCATAATCCTTGAACCCGATATTGATATCGAAAAGGACGCCGACCCAACCACCGTAACGGCTGGCACATCCATTAAATTCACCCTCTTCATCACCCACACTTCCCTAAGCCTCACTGATGCCTTCGATGTGGTGGTGACCGATATCCTGCCGAAGGGCCTCGAATATGTGGCTTGTACGCCGATCACCTACAGCGGTGTTGTTCCAAGCGTCCAACCCGACCCATGTAACATTCCGAACGGTAACACGCTTCAATTCTCGTGGGATGTCCTCCCGCTTGGGCAAAATGCCACTGTCACCTTCTTTGCCCGTTACGACGGCACCAAGACCAGTGTCATGAATAGCGCATCGGTGGCATGGACCTCCCTTCCGATTGATTTCATCAACGGCAAACCGCCGCGCCTCTCTGATTACAACGACACATCCACCGAACGTTGGTACGATCCTGAGGATCTCGTCAACATTTACCAGATCGGCGATAACGTCTGGATCAACCCGCCGACCTTGGAAGAGCCTGTTGAGGATGTGGAGGATCTGCCGACCAGCCTCCCTGCTACAGGCTTCGCTCCGAATATCATCACCACCCTGCCAGCTCAGCCTGCCAATAAGGCCTACACAAACACTGACGTTTGGGTGGAGATTCCAAGCATCGGCGTGAATATGCCGATCGTGGGCGTTCCCTTGGTGGAAGATGAGTGGGATGTCTCCTGGCTGTGGAATGAAGCAGGCTGGTTGAACGGAACAGCCTTCCCGGGTTGGCAGGGCAACAGCGCCTTGACCGGTCATATCACACTGCCCAACGGCAGACCCGGCCCGTTTGCCATGCTTGGCAATCTGCAATGGGGCGACAAGATCATTGTCCACGCCTATGGAACGGTCTACACCTATGAGGTTCGCGAAACCCGCACGGTCAGCCCAGACAACGTATCCATCCTCAAACACGAGGAAGATTCCTGGATTACCTTGATCACATGCAAGACTTACGACAAAGCGACGAACACATATTCCCGCCGTACTGCTGTGCGCGCCATATTGGTCAGCACCACTACCGATAAGCAAACGAAAGAAGCCAGAGGCGGCAGATAGATTTAGCAGCAAAAAACTTCCGGGCTTGTCAGCCCGGAAGTTTTTAATTTAACTCGATCTGTTTTACTTCTAACCTTTTTCAGCTACAGTCAACGCTTCCTCGAAGATCCTCAAACCTTCATCCATTTCAGACTTGCTGATCGAAAGCGGAGGCGCAATGCGGATCACACTCTTGCCACAGGAAAGCATCAACAATCCGCGCTCAAAGCCGAGGTCTACCACGCGCTCGGTCAGGTCGTGATCGGGTTCCTTCGTTTCACGATCCTTCACGAATTCAACACCGATCATTAAACCTTTTCCACGGACATCTCCAATGCTGGGATGGCGCGTCTTGATCTCTTCCAGCGCATCCAGCGCGTACTGACCAACCACTTCGGCATTCTTCATGAACTCTTTTTCGATGAGGTCAATTGTCGCAAGCGAAGCCGCGCATGAAATGGGATTGCCACCGTATGTATTCCCGTGAGTGCCGATCTCCCAATCCATCACAGACTTGCGAGCAATGCATGCACCGAGCGGCATACCCGAAGCAATACCCTTGGCTGAGGTGATCATATCCGGTTCCACGCCAAAGTGCTCTATTGCCCACCACTTCCCTGTACGCCCCATGCCGCACTGCACTTCATCCAGAATCATCAGGATGCCATGCTTGTCACACAATTTTCGCAATGCAGGGTAAAAACCTTCCGGCGGGACGATGTACCCGCCTTCACCCTGAATCGTTTCCACCAAAATTCCTGCTACGTCCTTGGGCGGAAGAATCTGATTGAGGATTTCCTCTTCGATGTAGCGCACGACCGCCTCGCCGTAATCCTCACCTTTGCGACGCTCCAACACTGGGCGGTATGGATTCGGAAATGGCGCATGTGTTACGCCATTCATCAACGGATAAAACCCGCCATGATATTTTGCCTTGCTCGCCGTGAACGTCACCGCACCCATCGTGCGCCCATGAAAGGCACCCGTGAAACCAATGAAATTCGTACGTTTGGTGTGATATCGCGCCAGCTTAATGGCGGTTTCCACAGCTTCGGTCCCCGAATTGGTCATAAAGGTCAACGCATCTTCCTTGAACGGCGCGATCTCACTCAGTTTCTCGCCAAGCTGAATCCAATTTTCGTGATAGAAATCCGATGAAATATGAATGAACTTTTCGGCCTGTTCCTGAATGGCCTTCACCACTTTCGGATGCGAATATCCAGTGGAAACTACTGCAATACCGCCCATAAAATCCAAAAAGCGATTGCCGTCCACGTCCCATACTTCACTGCCTTTTCCGTGATCCATCACAAATGGATATCCACGCGGGTAGGAAGGTGAGATCACCTTCCGATCCCGTTCGATCATTGCCTTGGCTTTCGGCCCGGGTAAATTAGGTTTTGTCATACATTCTCCTTGTTTCAATTAAGCCGTTTTTTAGGCGCACTCAAACCAGGCAATCCCCAACACGATGGAAAATTGCAATTTGGAAAGAGCACTCCTCTCAACGACATTATTTCCCAAGTTTCAACTCAGTCAGCGCGTCAGGCTGCCCCGAGTCATCCCCCAATTCCGCATCTTTTTTGGCATTATATTGTAAATATGCAGGGCAATTATACCGTATGGAGCTTAAGCAGGCACTCAACCGCCTATAAAAGCGGCAACACAAAAAGGAGTAAAAAATCTCCCTTCTTAGAGGGTTTGACTCATATATTCAACCCTGCTATCATCTTTTTTATGCGAAAAAATTTTCTTGCAGGTCTTTGGCAGGCGTTGCGCGATATTCCCCGCTGGTTGCGGCCAGGGCTGGGTGTGAAACGATGGTTTACTCTGGTCTTGATCGGCATCACAATGCTGGGACTGGGTCTCGCCGTCATACTAATCGACCTGTATCGCACTGATTCAGAAAACCCGATCCTGCTCACATTTCTTTCTTATGCCTCCCTGCGTTTCATCCCACGCATTTGGCGTGCCGTCATTTTTGGTGGATTGGGAATCGGTATTGTTATTTACGGTATCTTGCAGCTCAACCGTTCCCTGTTAAAACCATTTATCCGCCCCGGATCCGATGTGTTCGACCAGCTCACAGAATTTCGCCGCCGCGAACGCGGCCCGCGCATCGTCACTGTCGGCGGCGGGCATGGACTCGCCACCTTATTGCGCGGATTAAAAGTTCACACAAGGAATCTCACTGCTGTGGTCACGGTTGCAGATGATGGTGGTTCCTCGGGAAGGCTTCGCGAAAGTCACGGCATCCTTCCACCAGGGGATATACGTAACTGCCTTGCCGCGCTTTCCAACGACGAAGCCATGCTCACGCAGCTTTTTCAATATCGTTTCAGCGGCTCTGCTGGACTGGAGGGGCATTCCTTTGGAAACCTTTTCATTACAGCCATGGCTGATATCACAGGCAGCTTCGAGGAAGCGGTGGCTGAATCAGGTCGCGTGCTTTCGGTAAACGGACGCGTACTTCCCTCCACATTGCATGATGTAAAACTGGTCGCAAGCATGGAACTGCCGCACTCATTGAACGAAATCCGAGTGGAAGGTGAAAGCAAAATTCCGACAATGGCTGGCAGGGTTCGTCGTGTATGGCTCGAGCCCGATGATGCCCCTGCATTTCCACCCGTCATCAAGGCCATTCTCAATGCAGATGTGATTGTGGTTGGACCAGGCAGCCTTTACACAAGCCTTTTGCCCAACCTGCTCGTCAATGATCTACTGGCCGCCATGCATGCCAGCCGCGCCATCAAGATGTATGTGTGCAACATCGCTACCCAATCCGGCGAGACGGATTCTTACACCTGCTTCGACCACGTCCGTGCACTTGAAGGGCACGTGGGTGAAGACCTATTCGATATCATTCTTTGTAATGACAATTACCGTGGCACGATCAGCCCGGACTCAAAATGGGTACAGGCCGATGAAAAGATCCTGTCTGACGCGCGAACCTATTGCACCGACCTAGTGGACGATGACCACCCATGGCGACATGATTCGGAGAAACTGGCAAGGGAAATCATACAGATTTACTCCGAAAAGACTGGGCCATTGATCTAGCCAAAGGCTTATTTTCGAAAAGGTAAACGATTACATTCGTCCTATTAATTATGGACGTACGAAAATTCACAAATTTTGCTTAAAGAAGTAAAATTCAGGTTGTATGAAAGCTCATACCAGAGCAGGCACAAATTAAGTTGTCACGTGTCCTCTGTTGCAAACAAACCAAATTGGAGGATTTTCTCATGTCAGTAAAAGTTGGTATTAATGGCTTCGGCCGTATCGGACGCCTCGCCTTTCGCACTTTGAAGGCTCGTTATCCAGAACTTGAAGTAGTGGCAGTCAATGACTTGTTCGACCCTGCGACAAATGCGCACCTGCTCAAGCATGATTCGACCTATGGAAATTTTGACAAGAGTGTTGAAGTCAAAGATGGCAATTTGGTCGTCGACGGCAAGACAGTCAAAGTCACAGCAGAGAAAGACCCCGCTGCGATCAAATGGGCTGAAATGGGCGTGGATATTGTCATCGAATCCACTGGCTTCTTCACCGATGCCACCAAGGCAAAGGTTCATATCGAATCAGGCGGCGCGAAAAAAGTGATTATTTCAGCGCCCGCCAAGAACGAAGACATCACCATTGTTCTGGGCGTGAACGACGATAAATATGATGCCAAGAAACACAACATTGTTTCCAACGCATCCTGCACCACCAATGGCCTTGCGCCAGTAGCTAAAGTGCTTAATGACAAGTTTGGAATTGAACGGGGTCTGCTCACCACAGTCCATGCCTACACAGGCTCACAGAAATTACAGGATGTCGGTGCAAAAGACCTGCGTGATGCCCGCGGTGCTGCACAGAACATTGTCCCTTCTTCGACTGGCGCAGCAAAGGCCGTTGGTTTGGTCATTCCTGAACTCAAGGGTAAATTTGGCGGCATGGCTTTCCGCGTGCCCACCCCTACAGTTTCAGTCGTTGACTTCACTGCCATCTTAAACAAGGAAGCCTCCATCGAAGAGATCCGCGCTGCGATGCTTGAGTATGCCAATGGTTCGATGAAGGGCATTCTCGATGTCACCGATGAGCCGCTCGTTTCCACCGATTTGCGCGGCACCACATTCTCCAGCGTCTTCAGCGCCATGGATACCCTCGTGCTTGGCAACATGATCAAAGTTGTAGCCTGGTATGACAACGAATGGGGTTATGCCTGCCGCACTGCCGACCTCGTCGCGATGATGGCGAAGAGCCTGTAGGAGTAAATACGTAGACAAGCAGACAGGTACACAAGTCGCTTTCAGACCTGTGTACCTGTTTTCATGTTTACAAAATTTGGAGCAATTATGAATAAGAAGACAGTCAAAGACATTGATCTAAAAAATAAACGCGTTCTCATGCGTGTCGACTTCAACGTACCAATGGCAGATGGCAAAGTCACCGACGATAAACGCATCAAAGCCGCACTGCCGACCATCAAATATGTTTTGGAACAGGGCGCATCATTGCTTTTGATGAGTCATCTCGGGCGACCAAAAGGCGGTCCAGACCCTGAGTTTAGCCTGCGTGCTGCTTCAGAGGCATTGGCAGCCCTGTTAGGGACTCCTGTCAAAATGGCGCCCGATTGTGTTGGTCCCGAAGTTGAAAAGATGGCCAAAGAATTGAAGGCAGGTGAAGTGCTGATGCTCGAAAACACACGCTTCCACAAAGGCGAGGAAAAGAACGATCTCGACCTTGCCAAGCAGATGGCCGCTTTAGGCGACGTATACGTCAACGATGCATTTGGCTCCGCTCATCGCGCCCACTCCTCCACCGAAGGGATCGCACGTTTCCTGCCTGCCGTTTCTGGCTTTTTGATGGAGCAGGAACTCGAATATCTCGGGCGCGCGGTTGCCAACCCCGAACATCCCTACATTGCCATTCTCGGCGGCGCGAAGATCAGCGATAAGATCCTGGTCGTTGAAACCCTTGCCTCAAAATGTGACAAGCTCATCATCGGCGGCGGCATGGCAAACACCTTCCTCTCTGCAAAGGGACTGAACATGCAGGATAGTCTCGTCGAAGCAGAAGCGCTTGAAACCGCAAAGACGTTGCTCGGCAAACTCGGCGATAAACTCGTCTTGCCCGTGGATGCCATCATCGCAGACAAGTTCGATGCCGAAGCCAATACCCAAACCGTGGATGTGGACAAAATTCCCGCAGGCTGGCGCATGCTGGATGTAGGGCCGAAAACCGTCAGCTTGTATCAGGCTACTTTAGACGGAGCCAAATTAATCGTTTGGAATGGACCCGTTGGCGTCTTCGAAATGCCAAAATTTGCCGAAGGCACATTCGCCCTTGCGCGCATGTTGGCTGAATCCAAAGCCATCACAGTCATCGGCGGCGGCGACTCGGCCAGCGCGGTCAAGAAGGCTGGCGTTGCAAAGCAGATGACGCATGTTTCCACAGGCGGCGGTGCATCGCTGGAATTCCTTGAAGGAAAAGAGTTGCCCGGCGTGGCAGCATTGCTCGACAAATAAATACGAGTCAAATAAGCGGGCGGATGAAAATCATCCGCCCGCTTTACATATCAGTTTACAAACAATTTACATGGGTGCAACCTAAATTAATCACACTCGGCTATAATCTAAAAAAATGCAATCGGAGATAGTGTATGTCCTTCAACATCGGTGAAAACGTCGGTCCATTCCGATTCTGAACAACTTGGGCAGGGCGGTATGGCTACGGTTTTCAAAGCCTACTATGCCTCCTTTATTATGTGGCTTTAAATTTTTGCACACGCCATTTAATCCATTGCAGTCCTTTATCTCCCGTTTTCAACGTGAAGCACGGGTGGTCGCAAAGCTGGAACAATCCGAACATCGTTCCCATTTACGATTATTCCGAACACGAAGCATTTTGCGTCCACAATTTTACCAGATGCATGGGGAATCTCAAATCTATTGTCATGGGGACTTCTTATCATCATTTCTGGCAGTGTCCTCACTTTCCTTAGAAGGGTGAGGCTCATTGTCATCACAGTACAGAGTCATAATGGATAGCGAAATCGTCAAACTTTATCTCAGCCTGATCGGCGGGCTGCTGGTCACAGCCGGGTTAATCCTGTTTGCATTGGATAAACTATTCCACAGGGATGTATCTTCCGTGTGGAAAATATACCGTGGGTGGCTGATAATGATTCCCTTCTTTCTTGTGTTTCTACTCTTAGGCAGGGTGGTTTTCATTCTCGGAGTGACGTTACTCTCCATTTTTAGTTACATTGAATTTTCGCGTGCCACCCAACCAGACCGAAATCAATGGATCGCCAACATTGTTTATCTGGGAATTATTTCTGTGTGCGTCCTTGCCTTGATTCGCAACCCGCCCACCGGATATTTTGGTGCATACGGAATGTTCATGGCTCTGCCTGTTTATGCGGTAGGGCTTATTGTTTTGATGCCCATCCTGCAAAATCGTCCGGAAGGGCAATTGAAAGGGATTGCTCTTGGGGTAATGGGGTTCATTTATTTCGGCTGGATGTTTGGCCACATCAGTTTTTTGATGGATTCTTCGTATGCCGCCAATTACGTCCTTTACCTGGTTTTTGCGACGCAGATCGCTGATATCTCTGCATACAATTTTGGAAAATTTTTCGGTAAACATAAATTGCGCGAGAATATCAGTCCGAACAAAACCGTGGAAGGAGCCATCGGCGCGCTTGTTGTTTCACTGTGTCTCCCCTGGCTTTTCCAAGCGACCTTTCCAAAATTTGGCACGTTGCAGCTTGTTCTAACGGGCCTCATCATGGGCATCGGGAGTCAATTGGGCGATCTGACGATCAGCCTGATCAAGCGGGATTTGAAAATCAAAGACATGGGAACTCTGATTCCCGGCCACGGCGGAATTCTCGATAGAATCGACAGCCTCATCATTGCAGCTCCGCTCTTTTTTCATATGATCCGTTACTTTGGGGCACTTTATCCATAACGAGGCAAAATGACTGGAAACATCATTTCTTTCTTCTGGGGCTTCGCTGAAGCAACCCTATTTTTTATAGTTCCAGATGTCGGGCTGAGCATCATTGCTCTGCAGGGCGTACCTGATGGCATGGTCGCCTGCTTGTATGCTCTGGCTGGCGCAATGGCAGGCGGCGCAATTATGTTTTATTGGGGCCAAGCTAACATTGAGAAAGTAACCGAAGTTCTGCATACGATACCGGCAATTCGCATAAAAGATACTCAAAAAGTAATGTCCGATTTGAAAACATCGGGAATTCTGGCCATGTTATTCGGGCCGATTTCAGGCATACCTTATAAAATCTACGCAAGTTATGCTCATCAGGTCACAGACATAGTTTTCTTTTTGCTGGTCAGCATCCCCGCCAGAATTGTGAGGTTTGTTCTTGTCACGTTTGCTGCTCCTTATATCATCAATAAGATTTTGCCTGATGCATCGTTTACCCTTCAGACTCAAGCGATGCTGGCAATTTGGACGCTTTTATACGCGGCCTACTTCTTCATAAAACGCAAATGAAACTATGTTCTACATCAGTTTACAAACAATTTACATGGGCGCAACCTAAATTAATGACACTCGGCTATAATCTAAAAAAATGCAATCGGAGATAGTGTATGTCCTTCAACATCGGTGAAAACGTCGGTCCATATCGGATTCTTGAACAACTTGGGCAGGGCGGTATGGCTACGGTTTTCAAAGCCTACCATGCCTCGCTTGACCGTTATGTGGCTTTAAAAGTTTTGCACCCGGCGTTTAATCAGGACCAGTCCTTTATCTCCCGTTTTCAACGTGAAGCACGGGTGGTCGCAAAGCTGGAACACCCGAACATCGTTCCCATTTACGATTATTCCGAACACGAAGCGCGTCCTTATTTGGTGATGAAATACATCGAGGGCGATACGCTCAAGGCGCGTTTGAACAAAGGCCCGTTGACCTCGACAGAGATCGAGAGTGTGGTGAATTCCATCGGCTATGCCCTGGCATACGCACACAGACAGGGCATCCTTCATCGCGATGTAAAACCATCCAATGTAATGATCGCCGCGGATGGAATGATCTATCTGGCTGATTTCGGCCTCGCCCGCATCGCGCAGGCTGGCGAATCGACCATGTCATCTGATTCGATCATGGGAACACCGCAGTACATTTCGCCCGAGCAGGCCATGGGTAAGAAAGACCTCGACTCTGGTACTGACATTTATTCTTTCGGCGTGATGCTTTATGAAATGGTCGTGGGGCAGGTCCCATTCAGTGCGGATACTCCCTTCTCGATCATTCACGACCATATCTATACCCCTCTGCCCCTGCCAAGAAAAGTAAATCCAAGCGTACCAGAACCTGTTCAAAGGGTGTTATTAAAGGCGCTTGCAAAAGACCGCATTGACCGCTACGAAACAGCCGAGGAATTGGTTCAGGCATTCAAAGACGCGTGGACAGAAGCTGGCGTTCCCATGCAGGGTACAGCCATCGCCATACAATCCACAAATTTGCGGAAGCAGGTTGAGCAGACTACATCCAAACCAGGCATGCCAACCGCCGTGGCGGAAAAACCATCAGAAAAAGAGCCCGCCAAAAAGAAAGGTTTCGCGTGGATATGGGTCGGCGTCGGCGTGGTTGGCTTTCTCTGCCTCATCGTTGCCTTCCTCGCGATCCGCAACAGCAATCGCGCCACGCGCTTGTCTAATCAGGCAAATTCTGAAGCACCCACTTTGGCCGCTGGGCTCCCTGCAGCCACCCAAGTTGTACCGCCGACATTGCCCGCACAAAACCCAGGAAATGGTGGCCCCGGCAACGGGCTTCCTCCCCTTAACCCGCAAGGCACAACGCCTGAGATCACAGCCGCGAAGGACGCGGTTGTAAAAAATCCACAGGACCCCAATGCGCACCTTCAACTTGCCTTCGCCTACTGGGAAGCAAAACAGGTACGCCAATCAACAGATTCGATGAAAGAAGCCCTGACACTCGCTGGCCCTGATAACAAGGAATTTCTTCAACAAGCCGCTGAAGGTTTCAAACAACGCGAGGCCTGGGTGGCGTCAGCCGCTGTTTATGTTCGGCTTTGTTTTAGCTATGGAAATCAGCAGGTACCGTTTGATGTTCGAGCGGAAATGCATCAGGCAGTTTACAAAGCATCTGACCATAAGGATATGCCGCTTGTTCTCCAATTCGAACAGATCGAAACCATCGACCCGCTCATCGCCGCTGTGGCACGCAGTCGTTACGCACTCTACAACGGCAGTCTGACAGATGCAAAAACCTATTTATCAGAAGCGGAAAAGATCGATCAAAACCTGCCAGAAATTACCCTGCTCAAAGCCGAAATCGCCATGAAGGATGGAAACCCCACGGAAACAAAAGCCATCCTGCTTTCAATTACAACCAATCCCAACATGCCAGAATGGATCGTCTTCATGGCAAACAACTATCTTCTCACAATGCAATAAGGAAAAAACACAATGCGAAAACCACTCGTAGCTGGCAATTGGAAAATGAACAAAACCATCGCAGAAACACGCGACCTGGTATTCACAATGAGCATGAAACTGCGCAAGATCGAAGGCGTGGAAAAGGTTATCTGTCCGCCGTTCATGTCACTCATGGCCGCCTCCGCTTTGCTTGAAGGCTCGGGCATCGGCCTTGGCGCACAGAACATGCACTGGGAGGAAAAAGGCGCCTTCACCGGCGAAGTTTCTCCCGCCATGGTCGCGGAATTATGCGGATACGTCATCCTCGGTCACTCAGAGCGGCGTTCCTATTTTGGAGAAACCGACCAGACCGTGAATCGGAAACTACTCGCCGCCCAAGCCATGGATTTGGTGCCGATCGTTTGCGTCGGCGAGACTTTGGAACAGTACGAATCCAAACTTACCCGTGAAATTGTCTCTGCTCAAACGAGCCAGAGTCTCAGGGACGTAGCTCCCGCCTATGCCCCACGCATGATCGTAGCTTACGAACCCGTCTGGGCCATTGGCACAGGCAAAGCCTCCAACGGACCTGAAGCGAACGACGTTGTCAAAGATGTCATCCGCCCTGCGCTCGCAGAATTGTTTGGAAACGAAACCGCGCAAGCCATCCGCGTGTTATACGGCGGATCGGTCACTTCCGCGAATGCCGATGAATTCTTCAGCCAGCCCGATATCGATGGCGCACTCGTCGGCGGCGCCAGCCTGAAGATTGATGAATTCGTGGCGATCACAAAGGCCGCCGCAAGCACAGAGGCCTAAAAACAAAAGATCAAGGAATTTTCCCTTCCTCTTTCACATCCTTTTCCCTCCATGCCCTTCACTGGCTTTCTGCTATTCATTCTGTTAATCCTGCCGCTGGTATTTCTCCAGCGGCTTTTACATCGTGAGATTCAAGCGGTTCTGATCATTCTTACCCGCAACTCGCAATTGACCATTGGTTTGTTCTCGGTTCTTTTTTTCCCCGGTATATTCCTGCATGAGTTAAGCCATTTTCTTATGGCAAAACTACTGCGGGTGCGGACAGGAAATTTTTCGCTCATCCCAGCCGCCCTGCCGAATGGCCGCCTGCAAATGGGCTATGTGGAAACCGAAGAAACGGACGTGGTCCGCGATTCGTTGATCGGGTTGGCGCCTCTGATCGCAGGCTCGCTCTTCATCGCCTATGCAGGGCTAAATCGCCTCGGGTTTGGCATACTTATGGATTTGCTTGCAAACGGTCAAATTGAGTTGTTTTGGACGGCGGTGGGTTATCTGCCGCAGGTGAATGATTTCTTCCTGTGGTTCTATCTCGTGTTCGTGGTTTCCAGTACCATGATGCCCTCTGAATCAGACCGCCACGCCTGGCTCCCGCTCGGTCTGTGGACAGCGGTGCTGTTTACCCTGGCTACCTTCGCCGGTGCAGGCACATGGATGCTTGAAAATCTGGCTCCATCGTTGAACGATTTTCTCGGTACAGTCGCAACCCTGTTCGGGTTAAGCGTTACCGTGCATGTGATTCTTCTGCTTCCCACCATGCTTCTGCACCGCGCAGTTTCAAGGATCACCGGGCTGGATATAAAAAAATAACAATGGGAACACATTCGATCACGAAAACGGGAACCACCATTTGGGTCTGCTTTCCTTCTGCAGCTTCTTCAACGCTTCGGGACTACCCATCTGAATCAACACGTTCTTTGCCATGTTTCTGACAACCTCGCTATCATCCTGCAGCATGGCAGCAATGGCGTTGATCGTTCCCTTGTCGCCAAACTTTCCCAGCGCATCCACAACCCAAAAGCGGACGGGGATTTCCTTATCGCCAAGGGCCGAAAGCAGGCATGGTATTGCCCGCTCATCTCCGATATCACCAAGAATTTGCGCGGCACCATAACGGGCATCAGGGTCTTCACTGGTCAGCAGTTGAATCAGGGACTCAACCGCTTCTTTTCCAAAAATGCGTATTCCTGCAATGGCTTCAGGATGGTTTTCGGGTTCGTTCAATTTCAGCAACAATCTGTTCAAATAATCTTTGTGTTCCTGTTCGGCCTTTTCCAGCGCCTGTTTCCGTTCGCTGGCATGTTTTTCCCTTTGAGCAAGCCATGATTGTTGCCGTCTCCATGCCTTTTGCAGGTCAATGCCACAGTTCTTGCAATGCAGGTCGGTGAGGCTGTTTTGGGTATAGCACATGGGGCACCCAGCCTGCAACAAAGCATCGCAGGCATCGCAATATTTATTGAATTCAGAGTTGAGTGTATTGCAACTGGAACAGATGATCTTTCCGCTTTTTGTCCAATTGGTCAGGACAATAGCCGAACCGCAGGCAGGGCAGCGAAATGGCTGATTTGGATTGAACTTAACATCCACGGGTGAACCGCAGGCGGGACAATTGAGCAGGTCAATTTTCATGGAGTAGACAACTCCCCTCCAAAGCACTTAGTGAACAGGCGGCATTTCTGATTTTTTATTGAATGTATTCCATGCAATCGAGTGCAGGGCTTTCTTTCGAGCAGGAATAGCTTCCACACGCTTGAGCCAGTCTGCTTCGGCTTGTGCGGCTTCATCGAAGCATTGTACCAAGAATTCCGCGCGTTCCTTTGCGGAGGCTTTGGCAAGTCTGCGCGATTCCTGGATGAATTTCTTTTCAAGTTCATCGCGGTCGCCAGCGTAGGTTTTGATGCGTTCGGGGTAATTCAGTAATGTAGCGCGGTGCAAACGTTCATGAGCCCAATATGTCGATGCCGAGTCGTATTTCGAAGCGGGAGCAGGCCCAAGGTTAAGAGAGGAAGCGGTGTCCATCCACATCGGTTTGAAAATGCTGGTGCAGGGGGCGGATGTGCCAGTGGCGTAAATGAGCGGGGTGTTGCCATCCAGAAGCACAACGAGGGAGGCAGTGCTTTGGCTTCCGCGAATGGGGCCGAACCCCGCATGCATGCAGACGTCCATGACGGCAACACTGTTTTGGGGGTCGTAATGTTCATCGTCGTGATGGCGGAGAATGCCCATCA
>JADKEA010000002.1 GCA_016718275.1 Candidatus Villigracilis affinis | reverse complement strand
CCGGCCCATGATCTGTGATGGAAATACGCGCTTCACGCTCCGCGCCGCTCTGAGTTGCCACCACATCGACAGTGCTGCCTTCGGGTGAAAATTTCACAGCGTTATTGATGAGATTGATGAAGACCTGCGACAGTCCGCCCGTATCACCGAATATCGTGCACAATTCGGAATCAACTTTTAATTCAATGGTGATATTGCGCATCCTTGCAATTGATTTGACTGCCCGTACCGATTCATGAAGGATGGGCAGCAGGTCCATAGGAACGGCATCCAGTTTCATCTTTCCGCTTTCCAAACGTCCTGCGATCAGCAATTCATTGATCAGGTTTTTCTGGCGGTTCAATTCACTGGTGAGCGTGTGCCAGTATTCACTTACCTGCTCTTCCGTACCGCCTTGCTGTAATAATTCAGTCATCATAATGGCGGCGGTCAACGGGGTACGCAATTCATGCGAGGCGCGATTGATAAAATCAGATTTCATTTGGTCGAGCCGCGCCTGCTCGGAAATATCGCGCACGATGATCAATGCCTCTTCCGCGCTGATGGGATGCAGGCGCGCTTCGAAGGTTTGCTCGTGATTAGGCAGGTTGAATCCGTACACCCAATGAGAAGAGAGAAAGGCATCCTGGTCATCCGTTTCGATGATCATGCGCACAACATCGGCAGGCCAAAGTTGGTCGAGCCTTTTTCCAACCACCGATTCGCGCGGCGCGTACAGCGGGTGGCTGGGATGCGCGTTGTAATCCAATATTTGACCAGTCAGGTCTGTGCGCAAGAGCAGATCGGGCAGGGCATCAACAATGATACGGTTGCGCATCTCGCTCAGGCGAATGGTCTTCTCGTAATGCAGACGTTCCAGCGCAGCTCCGATCAAGTTAACTGTCGTCTGCACAGTATCAAACTCGGCGGTCAGCCAGGAGAGATGGGTCTCCTTATCAAAGAGGGCCAGAAATCCCCACGACCCCAGCGTGCCCTGAACAGGAATCACGAGAATGGATACAGAGGGAATTTCTGGATTCTGAAGTTTTACATCGGTTACAGAAAACACACTTTTTGGATTTTCGGCAATCGAATCGAGGAAAGGCTCAAGGGCTGAAAACACGTCAAAACTGGCAGCATCGAAACTCTTCCACTGAAATTGCACCTTCATGGAGGTTGAGGTGATATCGAATAATGCACAGCAAAACACATCTACGGCGTATCCCAGCGACTCCAACACCTCGGGAATTTTTGTCTCAATGTTCGACGAGCGGAAAAGCCCAGCCGATGCCTCGCCGATGACGGAAAGCGAAAGCATATGCCGTTTTAAATTAACTTCGGATTGTTTGCGGTCTGAAATATCGCGCGCCAGCATTTGAATATAGGCGGGCATTTCATGCTCGTTGTGAACCACCGAGATGCTTAATTCAACAGGCAGCATTGAGCCGCCCTTCTTTCGAAGGGTATGTTCAGACAGATTCAAACGCTTTTCGAGAAACGCCTCCCGTCCCTGGGAATCTTCGAGCAGCATGATCTCTTCCACAGGAAGACCCATTAATTGGTGCTCTTCATAGCCAAGCAACTTTAAAGCCTGGCGGTTGGCAGTGATGATCCTGAAATCAAGGCCAATGATGAATACACACTCCCCCGTCTGCTCAAATAGCGCACGATAATCGAGATCCGCTCCCAGCTTGTTTCTCCCTGCGAGATGCACTTTCACATCAACAGGAAGCCTGCTGAGAGGAACGGTTTTTTCATCCATATTCAATGTCTTCTGGCCGCATGTCTGGCAGAGTGGCCACCACACAACATCCTTTTTCAGAATCTACAATCTTTACTTCGCCGCCCAATCTGGAGAAAACCGCCCGGGCAACCGTGAGCCCAACACCAAGTCCCTGGAATTCGCGCTGGTCGCCTTTGCTGACTTGATAGAAGCGCTCGAACACTTTTTCGCGCAAGGCAACTGGAATCCCAATGCCTTCGTCTTGAATCGTGATCGTCGCGCCGCCGTTCTCGCCGGAGCGGACTTTTAGACTCACCTGCCCATGTTCCGGGCTAAATTTGAAAGCGTTGTCAGCAAGGTGTGCAATTGCCTGTGAAAATTCACGGCGCGGAGCCTTGACAGGGTTCGCCAGTTTGATGTCATAAACGAAATTGATCCTTTTGATCGGGTAGCGGTGAAGCCGCTTTTGGATCGGGGCGAGAATATGATGTTCAACATCGATCAGCTGTCGGGTTGCGTTAAGATCGTGCTGATCCAGATCCGATAACAAAATGATATCCGCAACAAGCGCATCCAAGCGGTCGACACTGGAAAGCGCGATATGGATAAATTCCGCCTGTTCATCGGGATCTTCGTATTTTGTATTAACCGCCATCTCCAGCGACATGATCACGTTGCTGAGCGGTGTACGCAATTCATGGCGAAAATTCTGCAGGATCTCCCTGCGGAGTTTGTCCATTTCCTCGTTTGCGGCCTGTTGCACCTGCTCGCGACCACGTGCCTGTTCAGTTTGAACACGGCGCAAAACTGCTTCTATACGCGCCATTAATTCCTCCGTTACGAATGGTTTTGTTACATAATCATCCGCCCCTCCGCGGATGCCCGCCACACGGTCCTCACTGGCCGTGCGCGCCGTAAGAAAAATAAAGGGAATGGACGCCAGCTGCGGGTCTGTGCTCATTTGCTTTTTCATTTCAAAGCCATTCACAATGGGCATCATCACATCCGAGACAATCAGCACAGGCGGAGATTTCTTCGCCTTGACAATGGCATCACTGCCATTCACAGCGGTCACAACACCATAGCCATGTCGTTCGATCGTGGCGGCCAGCCCCATGCGAATGGCGGGTTCATCGTCTACTACTAAAATTACTGGTTTATTTTCCATGGATCGTCTCTTGGTTGGGGCATACAGAACTGCATCCTCTTACTGTCCCTGATTATCATCACATCACACCGAAATATCATTGTAAGGACATAACAGTTTTAGGCAGTGTTTTTCCACACTTTCCCGGGAAAAGAGGAAATTCGTCCGTTTACAGGGTTTATGCAAGCCAGACCCGTTCCAGCCAGTCCACCCGTTATAATAGGAGCATGTTTATAGATCACGTAACAATCCACGTAAAATCAGGCAAGGGCGGCGATGGCATGGTACATTTCCGCCGCGAGAAATTTGTCCCGCTGGGCGGTCCCGATGGCGGCGACGGCGGTAGAGGCGGTAATGTCATTTTTGAAGTGAAGGCCACACTTAATACTCTTTCTGCATTTCGACCGAACGAGAAGTTCGCCGCAGACCCAGGGAAAAATGGGGGCGGCTCGCAAATGACGGGTCGCGGCGGCAAGGACCTCATCATTTATGTCCCTCCCGGCACGATCCTGTATGATGCCGAAACAGGCGATCTACTTGGCGACCTCACGACGCCGGGCCAGCAGCTTCAGGTATGCAAAGGCGGCCGCGGCGGACTCGGCAACCAGCATTACGCCACATCGCGTAATCAGGCGCCGCGCACAGCGGAACGGGGCGAACCGCACGAAGAAAAAATGATCCGTCTCGAACTCAAACTTATTGCCGATATTGGAATCATTGGCCTGCCTAATGCGGGAAAATCCACCCTGCTTGCGGCGCTCACCAATGCAAAGCCGAAGATCGGCGATTATCCATTCACCACGCTTGAACCCAACCTCGGCGTGGCAAAGATCGACGAGGATACAACCGTCGTAATGGCGGACATCCCGGGTTTGATCGAAGGTGCCGCAGAAGGCGCAGGCTTGGGCCACGACTTTTTACGTCACATTCAACGCACACGCGTGCTCATTCATATGATTGATGGGCAGTCTGAAGATCCGCTTGCAGACTTTACGCAGATCAACAATGAGCTGGCGCTCTTTGACCCCAACCTTGCCAAGAAACCGCAGATTGTGGCTCTGAACAAAATCGATCAGCCCGATGTGCAGGAACGATTGAAAACCATCAAGGCCAGTTTCAAAAAGAAGAAGATCGAGTTATTCACCCTCTCCGCCATGGCGCGTACGAACACCCGCGATATCCTGATCGCCGCGCACCAAAAACTGGCTGATATGCCCATTGAAGAAGTGGAAGAAACGCTGCCCGTGTACAAACCCGATGTCGACCCGAATGTATTCGAGGTCACGCGTGAAGACGACGGAAACTGGCGTGTCACAGGCGTCGCCATCGAGCGTTCCGCAAAGATGACCTATTTTGAACACGATGGCTCCCTGCGCCGCTTCCAAAAACTTTTGGAAAGGCTCGGCGTGGATAACGCCCTGCGCGAGGCAGGCATCGAAGAAGGCGATACGGTTTTCATCGGCAGTTTTGAACTGGAGTGGAAGGATTAATCATCCATGGCGGCAAATACGAATCCAAAACAAAAAGCGCTGGTTATTGGACTCATCATTCTCGGCGTACTGTTTACCGCTTTCTTTGGAATGCGTGTCGCACGTGCCTTCAGGAAATTCGACGGTCATCGTCCTCCTCCCCGCGGTGAAGTGGAAACCGATGTCGAACTGATCCGTGATTGGATGACCGTTAAATTTATTTCACATACCTACGCTGTCCCTGAAAGAATCCTCTTTGAAGCACTGGATATTTCTCCGAATTCGAATTTCGAAAAAAGCCTCAAGGATATAAACGAGGAATATTTCCCAGATCAGGATGGATACGTCCTCGATCTGATTAAGGCGACCGTACAAACGAATCTTCCCCAGCCGCCAACTGGTCCCACACCACCGGCAGCGCCTTAGCAGTTCATCATGTCTGAATTTTTTCTTACACAAGTTATTAATTTCGGCACGCCACTCGTCGGGTTGATCCTCTTCCTCGGCGCGCTGGGATTTCCCGTTGGCGCGTCGGTTGTGGTCATTGCAGCAGGCGCCTTCAGCCAGCAGGGAATTCTCCCCTGGGCCACCACAGCCGTTATCGGGCTCGTGGGCGCACTTGCCGGAGACACCCTCAGTTTCAGCATAGGACATTACGCAAAAGACTGGGCTCAAAAACGTTTTGAGAATTCAACCCTCTGGCTCAATGCGAAGAACTCCTTCCAACAGCATGCAGGCTTGACGATCTTCCTGACACGCTGGCTCATTACCGCCGTTGCCATTCCCACAAACCTGATCGCAGGCGGCAGTGGATACAAATTCTCACACTTCATGGCCTACGATATCGCAGGTGAATCAGTTTGGATTCTGTTGTATGGCGGCCTGGGCTACATGTTCGGCAGTCAATGGGAATTGGTCAACGATTTCCTGTCAAACTTTGGCGGTTTGGTATTGGGGTTGGTGATCATCGGGTTTGGCATCAGGCAGGTCATCATCATGCAAAAAGCAGGCAAAAAGGAAGCATACAAAAACGCTGAAGCCTAGGCTTCAGCGTTTTTATCTCAACCGACTTAGTGGTGATCGTGTCCTTCTTCGTGAACATGACCATGATCCAGCTCTTCTTCCGTAGGATCGCGCAGCGCAACCACCTTCACATAGAAGGATAATTCCGCGCCTGCCAGCGGGTGATTGAAATCAAGGCGGACAGATTCCTTATCAAAGCTGGCAACGTAGGCGGCCTGATGATTCCCATCCTCATCCGTCACGTGCAACTCCATGCCTTCTTCAAGCTGCATATCACCGGGGAATTCGCTGCGGGGCACATCCATGAAGGCCTCTTCGTCAAATTCACCGTAGCCATCCTCGGGCTGAACCACCACATCCTTGCTGTCGCCGATCTTCATCCCCATCATTTCCTTCTCAAGGCCTGGGATGATATTCCCATAGCCCACAAGAAATTGCAAGGGACCCGCCTGGTCGGACGAATCCAACACGTCGCCATCCACGGTTAATTTGTAGTCCATCGAAACAACCAGACCGTCCTGCACTGTATCTTTGCTCATTTAGTTTGTCCTTTTCGAGAATTAATGCGCTCATTTTACCAGTGAAATATGCGGTTAAAAGACCAAAGGTAAAAAGTCGAATGTCCTTCGACAAGCCAGAAACAACCCCTTATAATTCCCTCTCTATGCGCTACGATTTATGTCTGCCCTGGTATTGGGAATATGACGATGTCTTTGTTGGAATGGTGGAACGAGCCTGTATTGAAGAAGGCATCTCGTTCTGGCAGATCAAGCCCGACAACCTGCTCGAATCCATCACAGCTTTGTACAAGGGTGTGACCACCTTTAAAACCCTGCTCCATCGCGGGCAGGGAGAGGCGATCTTTGACCCGATTCCCCGCTGGGCACGGGAATTTGGCGTACGTCGCATCAATCCCGCCGAGGTATCCGCGTGGTCTGAGGACAAAGCCACCATGCACCTCGAGTTGATTAACGCCGGGCTGCACACGCCCTACACAATTCTGCTGGCGCCATTTCTCGAACAACCTGTCATTCCGCAAATCGACCTCACGCCGCTGGGCGAAAATTTTGTCATCAAGCCCTCGAATGGCGGCGGCGGCGAGGGAGTCATTATCGGCGCAAATTCAATAGAACAGATACTGCATGCGCGCATGGAATTCCCCGAACAGAAATATTTAATTCAGGCGCACGTCACGCCGCGCATCCTCGATGACACGCCCGCATGGTTCCGCGTCTTTTATGCCAATGGCGAGACCCACCCATGCTGGTGGGATACAGAAACACACATCTACTCCCATGTCACGGCGCAGGATGAGTCTCAGCATCGCCTGGGCAGGCTGCGGGAAATCACGAAGCGCATCGCATCCATCTGCAAACTGGATTGGTTTTCAACAGAGATCGCTCTCGCTGACGAATTCATCGTCGTGGATTATGTCAACGATGAGATCGACACCCGCGTTCAAAGCCAGGCAATGGATGGCGTACCCGACGAGATCATGGAAAGCATCACCAGGCAACTGGTAAAAATCGCAAAGGAGAATGTATGACAAAACCACGAGCAAGGGATCTGGGGATTCCGTTTGAGGGAGCCACAGGAGAAAATAACGCGATCACAGACGTTTCAAACGTGACCGTTGGATATACCACTGTGATCGAAGGCCCTTCCGCGCGGACAGGTGTGACCATCATCCACCCGCGCGGAAATAAAGACCATACCCCTGTTTACGCAGGTGTCCATTCGTTTAACGGAAACGGTGAGATGACAGGCGCAGCATGGATCGAAGAAGGCGGTATGCTCGAAGGCCCGATCGGGATTACAAATACCCACAGCGTCGGTGTTGTGCGCGATGCCATTGTGGCATGGCAGGTAAAAAACGACGCCTTATATCAGAAGTGGTCCTGCCCCGTGGTTGCAGAAACCGCTGACGGTTGGCTGAACGATATGAACGGGTTTCATGTAAATGAAAAGCACGTGATGCAAGCCTTGGATTCCTCAAAAGGCGGCGCGATCGAAGAAGGCAACGTGGGCGGCGGAACGGGGATGCTGTGCTACGAATTCAAGGGTGGAACGGGCACGTCCTCACGCAAACTGCCTGCAAAACTTGGCGGCTGGACAGTGGGTGTACTGGTGCAGGCCAACTTCGGCAGGCGCTATCAACTGACGATTGCAGGAACGCCCATGGGACAATATTTCAAAGACGGTGCGCCATTCACGAACGGAGAAAATCCATTCAAGCAGGATGACGGTTCATTGATCGTCATTGTCGCAACCGATGCGCCTGTGCTGCCGCATCAACTGAAACGCCTGGCAAAACGCGCCACCATCGGCATGGCGCGGACAGGCAGTTTGGGCGGTAACGGTTCTGGCGATATTTTTCTGGCCTTTTCCACCGCCAACCCACAGGCCGCGCATGAGGGTGAAATGGGTGTATCAGATATTCAGGCTTTATCGAACAACAACATCGACCCGATTCTCTCTGCAACGGCATACGCGACCGAAGAAGCCATTATCAATGCCATGGTTGCCGCGAAAGACATGAAAGGTCACAACGAAGTGGATGCCAAGGCATTGCCGCACGATGGAGTGCGAGAAGTGCTTAAACGTTACAATAGAATCGATTAAGAAGCTTACCTTGCTGTTCTACTTTGTTTTCAGGAGGCATCATGCCTAATATTCTCGAAGTAAAAAACCTCGTCAAAAACTACGGCGATTTTCAAGCCGTAAAAGGCGTTTCATTTGAAATCGCAGAGGGTGAAATCTTCAGCCTGCTCGGCCCCAACGGTGCAGGGAAAACGACCACCATCTCGATGCTCTCCACTTTATACACGCCCACTTCAGGAGATGCCACCATCGGCGGGCATTCCATCAGTAAAGACCCAATGGGCGTTCGCAACATCATCGGTGTGGTGCCGCAAGACCTCGCCCTGTATGAAGACCTGACTGCGAAAGAAAATCTCATCTTTTGGGGGCAAATGTACGGGTTAAGCGGCAAGTCCCTTGCCAGCCGCGTGGATGAAGTGCTGGGGCAGATCGGCCTGACCGACAAAGCGAAGGACCGCGTCAAAACCTACTCAGGCGGGATGAAACGCCGCGTCAACATCGGCGTTGGATTGCTCCACAAACCCAGGCTGCTCTTCATGGACGAACCCACCGTAGGCATTGACCCACAATCCCGCCGCGCGATTCTGGATACGGTGAAGGATTTGAACAAACAGGGCATGACTGTGCTCTACACCACGCATTACATGGAAGAGGCCGAAGAACTTTCTGACCGAGTGGGCATCATTGACCATGGCCAACTTATTGCCATCGGCACCCAAAAAGAACTGACCAAACAGGTCGGCGAAACGGAGACCCTCATTTTGCACATCAGCGAAAATGACGACCCAGAAGCGTTGGCAAAGGCATTTCGAGATATCAAGGAAGTGCTTGAGGCCAATGTAGTCAACACTGAGATATCAGTCATCACGCCTTCCGCAAAAGATGTGCTTGCCGCTGTGGTGACCAAAGCCAACGAGCGCGGAATCAAGATCCACTCCATTGATATCCGCGAGCCGAATCTGGAAGCTGTGTTTTTGCATCTGACGGGACGCGCACTGCGAGATTGACGATAAACCACAGACCGAACAAAACGGTCCATTGTCCACCGTCAAAACGGAGTATTCATGCTCAAAACATTTATCATCGGTATCAAAGACCTGCGGCTCGCCTTCCGCGACCGCGCCGCGTTGATCTTCATGCTCGCCGCACCGTTCGCGCTCACGCTCGGGCTGGGACTCGTCACCGGGCGTTTCAGCGGGAATAGCAGCGGAATTTCTGATATTCCCGTAATCATTGTTAATTTAGATAAAAAGGAATTGGGGAACGCACTGGAAGATCTATTCAGTTCGCAGGACCTTGCCGAATTGGTCGAACCAGTTTCAGGGTCCAGCCCCGAAGCGGCACGTCAATCGGTAGACGAAGACAAATCCGCCGCTGCCATCATCATCCCGGAAGGATTCACAAATAGCATCATTCCATCCCAGGCAGATTTCGCAAATGGCAATGAGCCCGAGGCGATACAGATCGAAGTGTACGCCAACCCATCACGGCCCACCAGCGCGGGCATTATCAAATCCATTGTGGATGAATTCATCAGCCGCGTGGAGGAAGGCCAAGTGAGTGCACAAACTTCCATTTTGCAAATGATTCTCAGCGGCCGCATCACACCCGAACAAGCAGAGCAGGCTGGGATCGAAATGGGGCAGCGTTTGCAAAATTCGCCCAACGTTGACACGCTGGCAATTAAACTCAACTCCACCACCGCAGACGGCGAAGCGGTGCAGTTCGACATCCTCGCTTATCTTGCGCCTGGCATGGCGTTGATGTTTTTGATGTACACCGTCAGCCATGGCGGGCGTTCCATTCTCGCTGAAAAAGCACAAGGCACATTGCCGCGCATGCTGGTTACACCAACGAATTCCATGCAGATCCTTGGAGGTAAAGTGTTTGGCATCTTCCTCACGGGCGCGGCGCAAATGCTCATTCTCATCGGCGCGACAACTCTTCTCTTTCAACTGAAATGGGGCGATGGCTTTGGTGTAGTCATGCTCGTGTTTGCCGCGGTGTTTGCGGCAACGGGCTGGGGCATGCTCATCACCGCGCTTGCACGCACGACCGCGCAGGTGGCCAATGTTGGCTCGGCCATCATGTTGATCTTTGGGATTCTGGGAGGCAGTTTCATCAGCCTCGAACAAATGCCGCTCGCCGTGCAGACCTTTAGCAAGATCACCCCCAACGCCTGGGCATTGGATGGATTTACCACCCTGGGACTCGGCGGGACGCTCGCCGATCTTTTCGCGCCGATCACTGCCCTGTTGACGATGGGCATTATCTTGTTCCTGACCTCGGTCGTGCTCTTCGGCAAAAAGAATTTGGTGCAGAAATGAAAAAGATTTTCGCCATCGCATGGAAGGACGCTGTTATCCGCTTTGCAACTTCAGCGGAGTTGATATTCTTCATCATTCTGCCCATAATCTTTACGTTGCTGCTGGCAGGTGGAACCCCATCAGGAGATGATGACAATCGCATTCGCCTCGTTGTCGTAGACCAGGCGAACACCCCGATTTCACAAGAGATCGTCGCCGAATTGGACAGGTCCTCTGCGGTGAATCCTGAAGTATTGTCGCTCGAAGAAGCCGAAAGTGAATTCGATGCGCGCCGCGCCACCGTGGTCTTGATCATCCCCGCTGGGTTGGATTTGAAATCGATTCAAGATGGAACCGCTCAATTGGATTTCCGTCAGCAGCCCAATAACCTGAATGCCTCAGTTGCAGAGCGTGCCGTACAAACCGCCATTCGGCGGGTTAGCAGTGCGGTCAATGCAGCAAATACAGCTGTGGAAGAAGCCAAATCTCGCGGGACATTTGAATCGCTCGAAGATGAGCAGGCTTACTTCAATGAAGCGCTGCAATTGGCAAAATCCATTCAAGAGGATGCACCTGAAAGAGTCACCATCGTTGAAGGCAACACGCCCGACGACGTTGAGTATGACCCGCGCGCAAATCAATCTGCGGGACAGTTGATCACCTGGGTGTTCATTCCGCTTTTCGGCATCTCGGCTTTATTCGCCTATGAACGCGAGCAAGGGACTCTGCGCCGCATCCTCACCACGCCGACCAGCAAAGCTACCTTTTTGCTTGGTACCATCTCAGGGCAGGTGGTGATGGCGTTAATTCAAATGTCCCTGCTTATTCTGTTCGGCATGTTCGCGCTTGACCTAAATTGGGGACGTGAGCCGCTGGCGCTCTTCGTCCTTCTCACCAGCGCGGCCCTCGCGGCTGGCGCCATCGGAACCACGATGGGAACCTTCATCAAAACGGAAGGTCAAGCCAGCGGACTGAGCATAATGATGGGCATGGTGATGTCGCTGCTGGGCGGCTGTTGGTATCCGCTGGAGTTATTCCCCGCTTTGGTTCAGAACATTGTCAAGATCCTGCCAACCACCTGGGCCATGCAAGGTCTTTTGGATTTGATCTTGCGCAACGGCGGTCTCATGCAAATCCTCCCTGAGGCGGGCGTTTTGCTTGGTTTTGCGGCGATATTTTTCACAGTTGGTGTAATGAGGTTTCGATACGAGTAGATGGAAAACGAAAAGATAAAAAGAAAGAGGCGGATGGCATTGGCTGCCATCCGCCTCTTTTACTGATTTAATTTATTTCACCAATCCTACAGTCACATTCACGTTCAATTTATCGCCGATCTCTTCCAGCTCATCGCTCCAGGCATGGAAATTCAACTTCGGCGGAGCAAGGACCACGCCTTTCATTGTGAATAGCGGCGTCCCGCTCATCGGCGCGGGGTTGGAGCTTGTATCCATATTCTCGATATTGATCCCGCGTGAAGCAAGGTAATGAGCAATATCGTGGATGATGCCTTCGTGGTCAGCGCCCGTCACTTCGATCTCATACGGCAGCCAACCCTCGTACTTCTTCGAATCTTCGGTCTGGACAATGGAAACTTGATATCCCTCACTGCGCAGTGGCTGAAAATCCTGGTCAATGACGCCTATTTCGCTTTCAGGCAAGGCAATGAGCATCAGCATGGCAAATTCCCCGCCGAGGTGCGCCATGCGGCTGGCTCCCACGTTGCCGCCGCGTTTCACCACCAAACTGGTGACATGGTCAACAAGCCCGATCCTATCCCTGCCCGTCAGGGTCAATACGATGTTTTTTGGCATGGCAGACTCCCTTTTGCAACTGGTTTGTGAAATATATTACCGAGTATAGCATAAGCCCCTGCAACAAAAAAGCCTGCGATTTTCGGATGTACAAATTTTTATGCTATGATTTGGCATCTTCGCCAAAGGATAGCCATGCAAACGCTCCTCAAATTCTCCCAACGGATCGACGACATCACCGAATATTTTGGCAAAGCTTCCGCCTTCTGCGTTCTACTGACGATAGCCATCGGCTTCTATAACGTGATCGCGCGTTATCTTGGCAGATTTCTCGGCATCAAGTTCACATCGAACATGCTGATCGAACTGCAATGGTATTTATTCTCGCTCACATTCCTGCTGGGCTTTGCCTATATTCTTAAACACGGTGAGAACGTCCGCGTGGATTTTCTCTACACAAACTGGTCTCCGAAAACAAAAGCATGGGTGGATTTGATCGGTCACTCACTTTTCCTCATTACGTTTTGCGTCATCGGCTTATACGTTACGACGCATCCCGTACTGCAATCGTGGGGACGATTACCCGACGGCACATTCGGCACCTGGGAACTCTCCCCCGACCCCGACGGTCTGCCGCGCGCGCCCATCAAAAGCATGATCCTCGTCGGCTTTGGAATGCTTTTGATGCAAACCTTCTCAGAGATCATCAAGAACGTAAAAGTCATCCAGGAAAATTAATCACAATTTTCCAATTACGGACCTTTCCATGACCCACTTTGAATGGCTTGCCATCGTTATGTTCGTCGGCTTTTTTATCTTCATCATGAGCGGATACCCCGTCGGATATTCTTTCGCCGCAACGGCGATCCTTTTCGGCGGCATCGGCTATGCCCTCGGCGCATTCGACCTCAATCTGCTCAAGCTTCTGCCAAGCCGCTGGTTTGGCACCATGTCCGATTTCACGCTGCTGGCGATTCCATTTTTCATTTTCATGGGCGCGGTTTTCGAAAGGTCGGGGTTGGCTGAAGAACTTCTCGAAACAGTCGGCAGGCTCATGGGTAGGGTCAGAGGCGGGCTCGCGTTGGCGGTCATCCTGGTTGGCACACTTCTCGCCGCCACAACGGGCGTCGTCGCCGCAACCATCATCATGATGGGCATGCTCGCCCTTCCCACCATGCTGCGCCACGGCTACGATAAACAACTCGCTACGGGCGTCATCACTGCCTCGGGCACACTTGCGCAAATGATTCCACCCAGTCTGGTGCTGGTCGTATTAAGTGATCAGATCGGTGTGCCTGTTGGGGATTTGTTCCTCGGGGCAGTGATCCCTGGATTGTTATTATCTTCGCTATATGCTTTATACGTCATCATCATCACCCGCATCAAACCCGACCTCGCGCCTGCTCTGCCGCCCGAAGCATTTTCCGTCACTGGAGCAGACTTGCTCCGAAAATCCATGCGCGTTATTATTCCGCCAGGGTTGTTGGTGTTTTCCGTTTTAGGAAGCATCTTCTTTGGGCTGGCCTCACCCACCGAAGCAGGCAGCGTGGGAGCGGTTGGAGCCTGCCTGCTGGCGTTGATGAACAAGCGCCTCACCATGAAACTCATTCAAGATGCCGCCATGTCCACTGCGCGGTTGACCGCACTCGTCATCACGATTCTGTTCTGCTCCACCTTTTTCAGCCTCGTCTTCGACGGCCTCGGCGGACAACGCCTCATCACCGAGCTACTGGTCAACCTGCCCGGCGGATTCTGGGGATTTATTATCGTGGCCAATATTGCCATCTTTTTATTGGGTGTCTTTCTCGAGTTTGTCGAAATCTGTTTCATTGCCATGCCACTTTTTGTCCCTGCCGCACACGCGCTCGGTATTGACATGGCCTGGCTGGCAATCGTCTTCGCCATCAATCTGCAAACTGCATTCATCTCCCCGCCTGTAGGATTTTCGTTGTTTTACCTGCAAACCACCGCCCCCAAAGAAGTGCCCACTTCTGATATTCACAAAGGCGCGCTGCCCTTCATGGCTTTGCAAGTGCTGGCACTCATCATCGTCATCATCTTCCCCCAAACCGTCACCTGGCTGATCGATCTCTCTGCAAAAAGCCTGCCATAAAACAAAACTGGCACAAAAGCATTTTCACTTTTGTGCCAGTTGAATTACGATTTACTATTTACCAATCTCTACCCCGCCATAAATTTCAGCAAGGCAAATTCATTCGTGAAACTCCATTTTTGAATTCGGGCGCGGAATTCCATCCATTTTTCATAAATCGCCTTGAATTCGGCATCTTCCACAGACTTGGCATCATAGAGTTCAAAAGCCTTTTCCTGCGCGGCCCGCATGATCTCATCGCTGTAAGCCGACAATTTCACCCCACCCGCCAGCAAACGCTCCAACGCTTCCCCATTGACCGCATCGTAGTGTGCCGCCATGGCTACATTAGCTTCATAGCTCGCGGCTTTAATCGCTTCCTGATACAAGGCAGGGAGTTTGTTCCACTCATCCAGATTGATCTGCAATTCAAGTGATGGACCTGGCTCCCACCAGCCCGGGAAATAATAAAAGCCTGTAGCTTTGTGTAAGCCGAGTTTTTCATCATCATACGGACCCACCCATTCCGCCGCATCAATCGCGCCTGTTTCCAATGCCTGGAAAATTTCGCCGCCGGGGATATTCTGCACCTGCACACCCAAAGCCGACATCACCTGTCCGCCCAGTCCGGGGATGCGCATTTTCAATCCCTGCAGGTCGGCGAGAGTGTTGATCTCTTTGCGAAACCAACCGCCCATTTGTGTGCTCGTATTGCCAGCGGGGAATTGAATCACATTGAATTTCTTTGCGTAAAACTCCTGTAATAATTCAAGTCCGCCGCCATTGTAGAGCCACGCATTTTGCTGAGACGCGGTCAAGCCAAACGGCAGACTGGTGCCAAAGGCCATCACCCAGCTTTTGCCAATGTAATAATAAGAAGCCGTGTGACCGATCGGCACTGCGCCCGACGATACCACGTCCAGTACTTCGGTGGCTTTTGCCAACTCACCACCCGCGCGCGGCGTGATGGTGAACTTGCCGCCCGTCAATGCTTTGACACGCTCAGCAAATTTCTGCGTCGCACCGAACAAAATGTCCAAGCCTGTGCTCCAACTGGTCGCCATCTGCCAGTCGAGCACAGGCAGGTCTTCGGCGGCAGCATTCCCTGCAGCCGGGGCGGGTTCCGCACAGGCGGCGAGCGCCGAGGCGGCAACGCCCAATCCAGCTACTTTTAAGAAGTCTCTTCGGTTCATGTCACTCTCTCCTTTGTTTTTGTTTCGCCCGATTGTATCGTATGAGTTGGTGAAGATTAAGTCCCCCAAAGGGGCGAAGGAAGGCGCTTTTGCTTTATTTCTACTCTACAAATAAGATGCTCCATGCGCTGAGAACGGCGCATGGAGCAAGTAGGGCGGAGAAAGATGATCCGATTCTATTTCCCCTTCACTTCAAGGTAATCGCTATATCCGCCTTGATACTCGCCCAGTTGACCATTTTCAATGACCAGCAATCTTTCTACAGTACGGTCGAGAAAATAACGGTCGTGCGAGATAACCAGCACCGTGCCTTCGAAATCTTCAAGCGCCTGCTCTAAAACTTCAGCAGAGGCGATATCAAGGTTGTTGGTAGGCTCATCAAGAAGCAGGAAATTCGCACCAGAGAGGACGACCAACGCCAATTGCAGGCGGCTGCGTTCACCGCCCGAGAGTTCGCCGATCTTTTGCGAGACCTGCTTATATGTGAATAAATAACGCAAAAGAAACGCTGTTGCCCGCGATTCGCTCATCTCACCTGCATAGCGGACAGCATCCACAACGGTCTGATTGAAATCGAGAGTTTCATGCTCCTGAGCATAGTGCCCAATGGAAATACTTGGGCCGATCTTGATTTCGCCCGTATCGGGCATCTCTTTACCGAGAATCATGCGCAACAGCACAGACTTTCCTGCGCCGTTCGGACCGATCAGCCCTACACGTTCGCCATGCCAGATGGTTTCATTGAGATTCGAAAATACCTGCTTCGAGCCAAAGGATTTTGAAACCTCGGCAAGTTCGAGCACTTTGTTCGAGCCGCGCCAGCCGTTGAGACGTAATTCCATGCGTTTGCGATCAAGAACAGGCTTTTCGATCTTATCCATTTTATCGAGCCGTTTTTGCATGGTCTTGGCTTTGGCGGCGAATTTTTCGTTGTCGTAGATCTTGCCCCAAATGGCAAAACGTTTGATGGCAATTTGCATACGGGTGATCTCATGCTGTTGCGCGCGGAAAAGTTCCTCCTGCCGTGCCATGCGCATTTCCTTGTCTGCGATGAAGGAGGAATAATCGCCTTCGAAGACAGTCAGTTTGCCATCTTCCAATTCGGCGATGTGCGTCACAGCGGCATCCAGCAAATAGCGGTCATGCGAGATCAAAACAACCGTCCCTTCATATTCGCGGATGAGTTTTTCAAGGAACATCTTGCCAGGCAGGTCGAGATGATTATCGGGTTCATCCAACAATAAAATATCGGGGCGGACCAAAAGCAGGCGCGCCAGCCCAACCAGTTTCTTCTGCCCTCCGCTCAAAACGGACAAAGGCTTGTTCAGCTCGCTTTCAGCGAGTCCCAGCCCAAGCAGAAGGCTGCGCACGCGCGCGGGATATGAGTCACCGCCGAGGGCGTGGTATTCCTCGATGAGTTTATGCTGCAATTCAAGCGCGTGCTGAAGTTTGCGCTCATTGCCATAGATATCGGCATCACCTAAACTGGTTTCCACGCGCTCCAACTCAGCATGGACTTCTGCCACACGCGGGTTGCCTGCAAGCGCGGCGTCAAGCGCCGTCAGCGTAAGATCAAGCTCGGGTTGTTGTGACAGGTATCCCGTTGTAATGAGGCGGGCGCGGGTGATCGATCCGCCCAATTCGGGTGAATGTTCCCCTTCGATTAATTTGAAGAGGGAGGATTTCCCCGCGCCATTCGCACCGATGAGACCGATTTTCTGGCCATTTTGAATCTCCCAATTGAGATTTTCAAAGATGCGTTTTGCGCCGAGGACAAGAGTGATATTTGCGAGTTGAAGTTGGATCATGATATTTTCCATTTATTGTAGGATGGCAGGCCGCCCTACGCTGTTGGAAATAAAAAACGCCGCAGGGCAACCTGCGGCGTTGAAGAGTTGACGAGATCTTTCAGCGTACAGGCGCGATTCGATAAGGTCCTGCGAAAATGAAGCCACGCACACCGATCACAAGAGGAGACTTGCCTGAACTGAAATCGTAAATCATGTTCGCGATTATAACTGAAAACTGTGGCAAAATATAGTCATGTCCGATCAACTCAACACCCTCAGCCAATCCTCGCTCCAGGATTATCACGATTGTCCGCGCCGATTCGAATTGCGTTATCTTCAACATCTGGCTTATCCCGCCATTGAAACCGAGCCCGCGCTTGAAAACGAAAAACATCAACAGGAAGGCGAATATTTTCATCGTCTTGTGCAGCAGCATCTTATCGGCATCCCCGCGGAGCAGGTCGGCAAACTTGCAAACACACCCAACCTGCAGCGATGGTGGGAAAATTATTTGAGCGCAAAAGACCTAATGGGTCTCAGAGATCAGTCGAAGTTATATGCCGAGACCACACTCTCTGCACCGCTCGGGAAGTTTCGTCTCGTTGCAAAATATGATCTCATCGCGGTGAGCGGTGACCGGGTAGTCATCTACGATTGGAAGACTTATCGTAAACGCCCGAAGAGTGACTGGCTCAATGTCCGCTGGCAGACGCGGGTATATCGCGCCCTGCTCGTACAGGCTGGCGCGCATTTGAACGGCGGCAAATCTTTTGCACCTGAACAGATCGAAATGATCTACTGGTTTGCAGATTTTCCCAACGACCCCGCTCGATTTGCTTACAAAGCGGATCAATTCAAACGCGATTGGGATGCACTTACAAAAATTTCGGATGAAATAAAGACCGCGTCAGACTTCCCGAAAACTGATGACACATCGAAATGCAATTACTGCCCCTATAGATCGTATTGCAACCGCGGCATCCGCGCAGGTGACGCCGCTGATGCAGAACTGGAAACCGAAGCCGAGGAATTATTCGATATCAATTTCGAACAGATCGGAGAGATCGCGTTTTGAGGTAAGACCCTCTCTCGAAAGGAGAGGGGGTAATCGCTATGGTAAAATTTCTCTCGCCCGCCCCCGTAGCTCAGTGGACAGAGTGTCGGCCTCCGGAGCCGAAGAGCGCAGTTCGAGTCTGCGCGGGGGCGCCTGTTTTTTTGCACGCAGTGGGATTTATCAGGTGAGGGCGTGCTATTTGATCTTCTGGACACCTTATCGTGGCTCACAGAAATATTTTCCTTTTTATCTCTGCAATGCTCGTATGCGCAGGCTGCAGTGTGAAAATTGCTGACAACAGCAGTCCCACAGCAGCACCCGATTTTGTTACCTCAACCTTGCCGCCCACGGCGGTACCACAGTCAACACAAACCCCATTTCCACCCACAGCCATTCCAACCAACTCCCCCATCGAAGGGACGACAAATACGCAACTGAATGTCCGCGCAGGGACATCCACTGCGAGCGCATCGCTGGGCATGGTCGGCGCTTTTGAGCAGGTACAGGTTATCGGCAAGGATGCGAGTGGAAGCTGGTATCAGATCGTCTACACAGGGTCAGCGAGTGGGAATGGCTGGGTACGGGCGGAATATGTGCAGGTAAATGACACGGGGCAGATTCTGCCGGTTGGAGGCCTCGCAGGCAGCGGGTCGGGAGTGAGCGGGCTTGTCCTCGAAAATATAAATATCCGCAGCGGCCCAGGCGCAGACTTTGAGTCACTCGCTGTGTTGAGTCCAAAAGATGCCGTGCTTATCACGGGCAAAGATACAAGCGGCGCATGGGTACAAATCGAAGTGGCAGGCGTGGAAGATCTAAAGGGCTGGGTGACGGTCAAATTCCTGCAAGCTGAAAATTTGGATGCTGTGCCCGTCATCGGAGGAACTGTTAGTGAAACGGCAGTTCCTATAGATGCGGTCTCAACCTCCATCCCACCAGCCATGCAGGATGGAGATTCCATGCAAGCGCCGCTGACAGTGGCACGCTTCTCCCCAACAGGCTCGCAGGCCGTACAGGTTCAGGGAAATGTCTCTGCGCCCGCTGGAGACACGGAGGATTGGGTACAATTCACGACAACTGGTAACGGTGTCGTAATTCAAGTGATTTGCACCAGTGATACACTAGCGCTGGAATTGTGGAACGACGGAAAAAATGTGAACAGCTTTTCACACGGATGCGGAGAAGGTCAATTCGCATCCATCACACCGAACGGGATTTACTTTTTGCGAATTCTCGAAACAAGCACAAGCGAGCTTCGAAGCACAGATTACATTTTGACCATAGAGGATATTCATTGACAATGAAAAGTTTACCAAGCATCGACACCATGAGCGCGCGCCCCGATATCATTCGGAGCAAGCGCATCTTCGGAATGATCTACGGCACCATGGCAGGAATTGCCTTTGCGGGTTCCTCCTGGGGTTGGGACGGCTACTCGCTGAGTCAGGCGCATGCATATTTTCCGTGGAATGTGCTGATCACAGGCGCAGTCCTGTGCGGAATTGTCGGCGGCATCATCGGCTGGCTGACCGCACGCATGGAAAGCAGTTTTGTGGGCATTTTATTTTGGTTGATGGGCGCAGTGTTCTTTGCATGGCTCACCGTTGCATTGCCTTTGCAGATCGCACCGATGATCGCTTCAAAATTCGACCCGCAGTTGAGTACGCTGCTGAACTATAACGGTGACATCGAGTTTGCCTCTCGCTTCGGAGTGGCATTGGTTTGGATATTGCCCTTCACCGTGATCGTGGGTATTGCGCAGATTCCCGTCACCGAGCCTGCGGTGTTTTCCATATCGTTTTTCGGGAAGATCGCCCCGCTCCTGTTCGGCATGCTTGTGATCAGTGTCGGCGGCGTCATTACAGACAGCTTGATCAACGCCCAGTTTAGAAGCGCCATCATTGCCCTCGATAAGACAACTCAATTTGTGCTGGATAACAAGGGAAACGAAGACGTTGATCCGATCCTTGCACGGGAACTACACGCCAGAGCATTCGTGGCCGTGGAAGAGGAAATGACCGCAGCCCGCTATCTCATGGTTGGCAATTTCGATGAGACCCTTGGAGACATCAATGTTTTGATAAAGTTCGACAAAGCATGGGTGACGTGTGAAGTTCTCTATAATCAACCAATTTCCTGCGAGACGGTTTCTCCATAATCGTGAGGAAAACAAAAAATGGAAAATGAGCCAAAGCCTTTCAATTTGCGCCTTGTTTTGCTGCTGGGAACGGTCGTCGCGCTGTTGCTGATCCAGATCGCGGCGCTCCTGCCCAACATCACTACACCTGTTGAACGTATCGAATATTCCACACGGGATGTGCTGATGCGTCTGCGGGGAGCACAGGAGCCCTCCGATAATATCGTGATCGTGGAAATCGATGATTTCTCCTTCAATTGGACGGGATATCAATGGCCGTGGCCCAGGTCATATTTTGCCGAGATCGCAAATCAGGTCAATCAGGGCGGCGGCAAAGTGATTGGTGTGGATATTTTCCTTTCCGAACCCGATGAAGACCCTGCAAACGATCTGGCATTCGCCAAGGCGCTCGAAAATGCACCTGCCGCTGTCGGCGTGGTTCAAATATTCGAAAGCCCCGTTGACACTTTTTCGATCTCCACTCTGCTGCAAGCCCAACCCGCATATAAAAATGCTCTGGATGCAAACGGAATCACAGCATTTACCCGCGATGAAGATGCAATTGTCCGCAGTGTGCAGGCATATGACATTTATAAAGACAAAATCTACTATCACTGGGCATTCGAGGTTGCGAGACTTTATCTCGATGTCGAACCACCGACCCAGCCCACGGATACGAGTATCCAGTTCAACGGTCAGGCTGTGCCGCTGCGTGGCAAGCAGGTACTGGTCAATTTTGCAGGGCCGTCTCAAACTTACACGACTTATCGCGCGGCAGACGTCCATGATGGAATCACGCTTGAAGAAAATCCAGATGCATTTCGCGGCAAGATCGTTTTGATCGGTGCAACGACGGTCACTTTGCAAGACATGTACCCCACACCCTTTTCGACCCAGATCCCAACAGCGGGTGTAGAGATCGTGGCCAGCACCATTGACACTTTGATCACGGGTCAATACCTTACCGAAGCGCCGCCCTGGGTGGCATTGGCAATGACCATCGCTGCGGCATTAGTGGCAGCGTTCATTTCACGCTCCAACCGCCCCACAATGACGATCGTGTCGCTTGATTTTGGTGATGGGCGGCTACGCGATCGGTGGGATTATTTTGTTTTTGCGCCAACGTTACATCCTGCCATTCGTGGTACCGCAGGTCATGCTCTTTTTGGGAATCGTGCTGCCCACACTGGAACAGGCAGTCTCGCAGGAATTGGAGAAGCGTCGCGTCCGCAATCTGTTCAGCCGTTTCATTTCGCCCGAGATGGTTGACCAAATGATGTCAACGCAGGACCTGAACTCACTCAACAAACGCTCCGACATCAGCATTATCTTTTCAGATATTCGCGGATTCACAACGCTCTCGGAAAAGCTCGCGCCTGAAGACGTGGTGGCCTTGCTCAACCCATATCTGGAAGCCATGTCGAAGGTGATCTACAAGCACGGCGGCACCGTAGACAAGTACGAAGGCGATGCCATCATCGCATTCTTTGGGGAACCTGTCCCATTCAAGGATCATGCCATCCGCGCCCTGCGCGCCTCACTGGATATGCGAATTGCACTGGAAGAATTGAAACAGCAATGGGAAAAGGACGGCCGCCCCACCCAGATCGAGATGGGCATTGGCATCAATTCGGGCGATGTATTTGTAGGGTTGCTTGGCTCGGCACAGCGCATCAACTACACAGTAATCGGCGACAATGCAAACCTCGCCTCCCGCCTGCAAGACCTCACAAAAACCTACGCCTGGCCGATCCTTATCAGTGAAAGCACCTATCAACAGATCAAAGATGAATTCGACACAGAGTTTGCAGATGCGGTCACTGTAAAGGGAAAAACCAAGCCTGTGAACGTCTACAAAGTGATTGGGCGAAAGGGCGCTCCAAAATCAGAGCAACTGCAATCCTGGCAAAAGTAAACGAAAAAGCGACAGATCCATAACCAAGCTGTCGCTTTTTCGTTTGTACGGTACTTGTGTGGAATTGTACAAAACATTATTTTATGGTAGAGTTATGGCGAATTTCACAAATGCGAGGGCATACATGAAAGCTGAAAAAATACCTGATATTATCGTAGGTCGCCTCCCCATTTACCTGCGCGCTTTACAACGCATGGCAGATAATGGACTCAAGACAACTTCATCACAGGAGCTCGGGGAACATGTAGGCATATCCGCCGCCCAGATCCGCAAGGACATTTCACAATTTGGCGATTTTGGCAAACAGGGTACAGGCTACTCTATTGCCTACCTGCTCGACAAATTGCGTGAGATCCTCAAAGTGGACCGTATTTGGGAAGTAGCGCTTATCGGCGCAGGGGATATGGGACACGCGCTCGCCCGCTATCAGGGCTTCACCAACCGCGGCTTTCACATTGTCATGGTTTTTGATAACGACAAGGAAAAGGTCGGAGAAAAGATCAACGGCTTCATTATTGAAGATACCGAAAAAATGGTCGAACGATTGAAATCTGCAGGAATCAAAATGGCCATGCTCACAGTCCCTGCGCAAGCCGCACAGGGTGTGACAGATAAACTCGTGCAGGCGGGCGTCAAAGCCATTCTCAACTACGCTCCGATCAACCTGAATGTACCTCCCAGCGTAAAGGTCCAATACATCGACCCATCCACGCATTTACAGAGAATGACATACTATCTATAAAAACAAATTAATCTGACAGATACCACGCCGCGAGATAACCCTCGCGGCGTTTTTTATTATCCAGGCGTGACACAACTCGCCACAAACGCTTTACCAATTCTTCACATTTCCTTTGTAAAGCCTAAACACAAATTATTTACACTTTGCCCTATATAAAGTACACAAGGAGATTATGATGAAATTGTTCGGTAAACGCCTTTTCCGCCCTCGCAGCATTTGGATCCGAAAAATCGTGCAATGGTTTTTCTTCCTGCTTATTGCACTTATCTCTGTCAACCACACACTTGTGGAGAACGGTGGCGGCATTCCTTTCCTTTCAACCGCATCCCTGCATGCACTCTGTCCATTTGGCGGTGTGGTTACCATCTATCAATATGCCACCGTTGGAACCTTCGTGCAGAAAATACACGAATCGGCCTTTGTTCTCATGATTATCGGTTTTGTGCTGGCCTTCCTTTTCGGTCCCGTCTTTTGTGGATGGGTCTGCCCGCTCGGCACCGTACAGGAATGGGTCGCCAAACTGGGTCATAAATTCTTCAAGCGGAAATACAACCACTTCATCCCCGCCAAACTCGATTCTGTCCTGCGCTATGCGCGTTACATCGTATTAGCCTGGGTGGTGTACGTTACCGCCACCAGCGGAACGCTCATCTTCGCCGAATACGACCCTTACTTCGCCCTCTTCAACTTCTGGAGCACCGAAGTCGCCATCGGCGGCTTGATCATCCTCGGCGCCACGCTCGTACTCTCGCTCTTCATTGAACGCCCATGGTGCAAGTATGCCTGTCCATACGGCGCAGTACTCGGCATCACCAACCTTTTCCGTGTCTTCCAGATCAAACGCGCTGAATCCACCTGCAAAGCCGACGGCGCCTGCTCCATCATGTGCCCGATGAATATCGCCGTGGATACGGTCAAGACCGTGCGCGATCATCAGTGCATCTCATGCCTTGAATGCACATCCGAAGCCATCTGCCCTGTTGCAAAAACAGTCGTCTTCACCACAGGAGCCGTAAAATGAATCTCACATCCAAACCGCTTGCCGCGATCATTCTCATCATCCTTCTCGGCGGCATTTCCCTCAGCACCGCCATGGGCTGGTGGCAGACCGAGAGTACCAAAGTCGCCGCCACCTATACCGAAGGAGAATTTGCGGGGCAGGCCAATCCCGCCGACATCCGCGGATCTTACACCTTCGGCGATGTAGAAAAGAATTTTGGCATTCCTGCCGTTGTGCTGGCCCAAGCCTTCAATATTCAAACGGAAAATCCCGCCACCTTCGCCGCAAAGGAACTCGAAACCATCTATGCTGAAAGCGAGTTTGAAGTTGGCACTGCATCTGTGAGATTGTTCGTCGCTTTCTACAACGGTTTGCCAATCGACATCAGCACCGACATGTACCTTCCACAAAATGCGGCGGACCTGCTCAAAAACAGAAATCTCACTGCAGAACAATCGGCTTATCTGGAATCTCATACCGTCCCGAACCCCGCCGCCGCGTCAGACTCACCCGAGGTTGATCCTGCCCAAACGGCAGAGTCAGCACCCGAAGCAGAAGCCACCCAAAGTGCAGTCACGACCGAAGCATCCACTGAAAGACTCGTTAAAGGCAAGACATCCTTCCAGGAAATTTTGGATTGGGGCGTGAGTCAGGAGGTTATTGAGCAGATCATGGGCATGCCCATGCCCAATCCGCTGACAAAGGTCAAGGATTACTGCGCTGAAAAGGGATTGGATTTTGAAACCATCAAAGCGGCGCTACAGATCGAAGTAGATAAAGCAGGGCAGTAAAGTTTGTTCACAAACAAATGCAGGCGGTTCGGAAACGGACCGCCTGTTTGTTTTCAAAAAAGTGAATTGAAGATACAATCGCCCGCTATGAGCAAAATTTGGAACGCCTCTGAATACGACCTTTCACGCCGCCGCCTCATCCCCTGCTATGACCTGTTCTATTCCACCGCTGCGGAACTCGCTGCACGCTCGATCAAGGTTTCATCTCCTGCCATTCTCGATCTCGGTGCGGGGACGGGCCTGCTTAGTGAGTTCGTGCTCAATAAAATCGGCCCTGCTTCTCTACATCTGCTGGATGAATCGCCTGAAATGCTAGCAAAAGCGCAACAAAGACTCGCGGAATACAACCCTCAGGTTTTCATTCAGCAAATGACTGAGCCTCTACCGTCCATAAAATTCCATGCGGTTATTTCATCGCTGGCGATCCATCACCTCACAGACGGAGACAAGCGCAATCTTTTCAGACGCATCCATAAATCTCTACTACCTGGCGGGGTGTTTATCAATGCTGAACAAATTCTAGGCATTAACGAATGGCAGGAACAACTGTTTGACGACATGCATCTCAACGGTGCGCGCGCCCTCGGCAGTGACGAGAATGAGATCCGCGCCGCGCAGGAGCGCATGAAGTTCGACAAGTGTGCAATGCTTTCAGATCAGGTTTCATGGCTCAGCGAAATCGGTTTCAAAAACACTGGTACATTCTTTCAACACTTCCGTTTTGCAGTCTATGCGGGCTGGAAGGAATAGGCAAATTTCCATTACCAGTTCGTGCAGGATTGGGTAAAATCGAACAGGCAGTAAAAAATTATTAAATTAAAAAGGAGTTTTACAAAGATGCGAAAAAGAAATTGGAGATTGGTCGGCTTTGCGGTTTTTCTACTTATTCTTGCCATTGGATTTTATTTCTTCATGTTAACCATCGCCCCCACATCGCTCGACCCCGTAGCCATGATGGAAACCGTCGGTTCCGCCTCGGGTACAGTTGGCGGTCTCAGCATCGCATTGATCATTATCGGGCTGATCGGAAAAAAAGCCTGAGCCAGATCGCAAATAAAAAAAATGGCTCCCCAATTGGGGAGCCATTCTCATTTTTACACCTGCGGCAGGTTTCTGCGGATCACATTCAACATTCCAAAACTCTTGACTGCGCCTTGCACCACACATGTCAGCGGGTTATCCACCAGATAAGCTGGGATGCCCAAGGACTTGGTCAACAACTTGTCTACGCCGCGCAGGAGCGCGCCGCCGCCGCATAAAGCCACACCGCGGTCGATAATATCGGAAACCAGCTCAGGCGGGGTCTTTTCCAGCACTTTCCGTCCTGATTCGACGATCTGCTTCAATGGTTCCTGCAAGGCTTCCACGATTTCGCCTGTGGTCAAAGTGACGGGTCTGGGCAGGCCTGTGACCTGATCCTGTCCCTGCACTTCCATGCTGTTTTCGGTATCCTGCGGCACCGCCGCACCAATACGGATCTTCAATTGCTCGGCAGTCGCCTGTCCAATCACTACGCCGTATTTGCGGCGCACATAATTGACAATGGCTTCGTCTAAGTCCATGCCCCCAGCACGGAGCGTATCCGCTGCGACAATGCCGTACATGGCCATTACAGCCGTCTCGGTGCAACCGCCGCCGAGGCTGATCAACATATTGCCTGATGGCGAATTGATCGGCAAATCAATGCCAATGGCGGCCGCCAAGGGCTGCTGAATCAGGAACGCTTCACGGCTCCCCGCTTCCATCACAGCTTCGTAAACAGCACGCCGTTCAACGCTGGTTACGCCGTATGGGACGGAGATCATCACACGCGGACGGAAAATGCGCATTGAGCCGCTTACGCGCTGCAACAGGTACTGAAGTAAGGTCTCACTAATCTCATAATCAGCGATCACACCGTTGCGAAGCGGACGGGCAACTTCTATGCTCTCCGGGACCTTGCCAAACATATCGCGGGCTTCCATGCCAACAGCAACCATTTTCTGGTCGTCCACCTCAATGGCGACGATGGTTGGTTCTTCCAACAGCACTTGCGCGCTATCGGCAATGCGGGTGAACATGGTCCCCAGATCAATGCCAAGGTCTTTGGAAAAGAGTGCCACTATATTTATTGTTCCGACGAATAGGGTGAACGTGAATTCTTACGATAACGGCGTACCGCATCCAGGCGCAGGTTAGACTTGCGTAATGCAGCCTCCATGGCAAGATAGGCATCGTTATCAGCTGGTACGCCCTTCTTAAGCGCTTCCTCCGCGCGTTTGCGCGCAGCATCGGCACGGGCTTCATCGATCTCATCAACATTTTCAGCCGCATCGGCAAGGACGGTCACGATGTCGGGCTGCACTTCAGCAACACCACCTGCAACCGTAAAGACCTCCTCTTTACCGCCTTTGCGAACCTTGATAAGTCCATACTTCAAGGTGGTGAGGACGGGCGCGTGTTTGGGAAGCACCCCCATCTCACCGCCCGCACCAGGTAGGACGACAATGTCCACATCGCCTGTAAACACAGTACGGTCTTGAGAGACAATTTCACAACGAATGGTCATAGGAATTCTCCAGTGTCATGCGGCAGGCAAATGCCTGCCGCCTAAACACCTGACACTGATTAAGAGTTCGCGAGTTTCTCAGCGCGTTCGCGCACGTCTTCGATGGTACCAGCCATCATAAAGGCCTGCTCGGGAAGGTCGTCGCATTTGCCATCAAGAATCTCACGGAAACCGCGGACGGTGTCTTTAAGTGGCACATAACGCCCGGGGATGCCTGTAAAGCGTTCAGCCACATAGAACGGCTGTGAGAAGAAACGTTCGATCTTGCGGGCGCGGGCTACGATGAGTTTGTCATCTTCGGAGAGTTCATCGATACCGAGAATGGCGATGATGTCCTGCAAGTCTTTGTAACGCTGTAAGATACGCTGAACTTCACGCGCTGTTCGGTAGTGTTCCTCTCCCACGATGTTGGGATCAAGAATACGGGAGGTGGAAGCGAGCGGATCCACGGCAGGGTAAATACCCTTTTCCACGATGGAGCGTTCGAGCGCAATGGTCGCATCCAAGTGGGTAAAGGTCGCCACAGGAGCGGGATCGGAATAGTCATCCGCGGGCACGTATACGGCCTGCATGGACGTGATGGAACCGGTACGGGTGGAGGTAATGCGTTCCTGTAATTCACCCATTTCGGTCGCGAGAGTCGGCTGGTAACCTACAGCGGAGGGCATACGGCCGAGCAACGCGGACACTTCGGAACCAGACATGGAGAAGCGGAAGATGTTATCCACAAAGAGCAACACATCCTTGCCCTGATCGCGGAAATATTCGGCCATTGAAAGCGCGGAAAGAGCTACACGAAGACGCACGCCGGAAGGCTCATTCATCTGGCCATACACCATGACGGTGTCTTTCATAACACCGGATTCGAGCATTTCACGATACAACTGCGTACCTTCACGGGTTCGTTCACCCACGCCTGCAAAAACAGAATTGCCTTCATGTTCGGTCGCAACGGAACGGATAAGTTCCATGATGATAACGGTCTTGCCAGTACCCGCGCCGCCGAAGATGCCTGTCTTACCACCTTTGGTGAACGGAGCGATCAAGTCCACGACTTTTACGCCAGTTTCGAAAACTTCCACACGAGTAGACTGTTCTTCGAAAGAAGGCGCAGGGCGGTGAATGGGATAATAAGTAGCGGCATTGACAGGGCCTTTTTCATCCACAGGCTGGCCAAGCACGTTGAAAATACGGCCAAGGGTGGAAGGTCCTACCGGAACCATGATCGGTGCGCCAGTGGCGACAGCGGGAATTCCGCGCTGAAGACCATCGGTCGAGTCCATGGATACGGTGCGCACCCAGCTATGACCCAAATGTTTTTGTACTTCAAGAACGAGTGGTGATTTTCCTTCGCGCTCTACAGTGATCGCTTCGAAAAGATCGGGGATGTTTCCTTCGGAGAATTCAACATCCACCACACCACCAAGAATTTGCACAACACGGCCTGTTGATTTTGCCATGATTTCCTCCAGTTATTTCGCAGCCAGCGCTTCTGCGCCGCCCACAATGTCTAAGATATCGTTCGTGATGCCTTGCTGACGAACTTTGTTGTATGCCAGTTGCAAAGCGCCGACCAGTTCTTTGGCATTATCGGTGGCGTTACGCATGGCAATCATACGAGCCGCATGTTCGCTGGCCTGTGATTCCAAAACAGCCTGATAGACCTGCAAAGCGGTAAAGCGCGGAATGATCTCATCGAGGATCTCACGCATATCAGGTTCATACTCATACGCCGCAGCAGGGCCCGTGGATTTGTTTCCAAAATCTTCAACAAGGCCTTCGCCTTCGAGGTCGAGCGGCAGGAGTTTCTTAACCGTCGCGATTTGACGTCCCATATTGACGAAGTCAGTGTAAACGAGATAGACCTCATCCACAGCGCCACTGTTGAATTCTTCAACCGCAAGGCGGCCAATGGCGGAAACGTCGGCAAAACTTGGCGCGGCGGGAAGATTGCTGAAATCAGCAATCACATTCTTACCACGGCGGATCATCAGGTCGCGGCCTTTGCGGCCGACGGCGATATATTTTACTGGAACAGGATTCGAGTCAAAGCGCTGGGAAGTAAAGCGGATCACATTGGAATTGTAGGCACCCGCGAGACCGCGGTCACCTGTTACTACAACCACCAGTGTATTATTCACCGATTTACGATGCGCCAAAAGCGGATGCAGGCTGTCGCGGCCGGGTTGCTCCGCAACATGTCTCAAAACCTGCCATGCTTTTGTTGCATAGGAACGCGTAGCAGTGACCGCATTGATTGCCTTGCGGACCTTGCTCGCACTCACTGTTTCCAAAGCGCGCGTGACCTGCGAAATGTTCTTGACACTCTTTATTCTGAGTCGCATCTCACGAGCGGAAGCCATAGGTTAGTCCTTTAGTCCTTGGTCTTTAATCGGATGGTCTAGGCTTGCCAGCCCGCGCGGAATGCATCGAGCGCTTTGGCGAGTGCAGCGCGGTTGTCATCGGTAATGGATTTCTTGTTGACAATATCCTTGCCGATTTCGGGATAGGAAGTTTCCATGAAGCGGATCAATTCAGCCTGCCACTGTGCCATCTTCTCCAGTGGAACGCCATCGGCATAACCGTTGGTGCCAGCGAAAATGACCATGACCTGATTCTCAACTTCAGAGGGCTGGTATTGAGGCTGCTTGAGGATTTCCTGCATACGCTGACCACGGCTGAGTTGCTGCTGTGTGGACTTGTCGAGATCGGAAGCCATCAACGCGAATGCCGCCAATTCACGATAAGCAGCCATGTCGAGGCGCAAGCGACCCGCAACCTGTCTCATCGCCTTGATCTGGGCGTCACCACCCACGCGGGATACGGATACGCCTACGTTCACCGCAGGGCGAATACCTGCATTGAACAAGTTACTCTCAAGGAATATCTGTCCATCTGTAATTGAAATCACGTTCGTGGGAACATAGGCAGAAATATCACCAAGCAGCGTTTCGATGATCGGAAGGGAAGTGAGTGAACCACCTGTACCGGTCACTTTGCTGATCTTGTGATTGTCTGCATCACTCATATGCTTGCGGGCTTCTTCGGCTTCATCTTTCGAGACTGGACCAGTATAAACCACGCCGTTCACGCCATCCTTTTCGGAAGCCGTGGCTCCTGAAAAATCCTTTTTGACAATAACATATTTGTTGGCAAGGCGGGCGGAACGCTCCAGCAAGCGGGAATGCAGATAGAACACATCACCAGGGTAAGCTTCACGGCCAGGAGGGCGGCGCAGCAACAAGGATACCTGACGGTATGCCCATGCATGTTTGGAAAGATCATCATAAATGATCAGAGCATCGCGGCCGCTTTCCATGAATTCTTCACCGATGGCAGTGCCGGAGTACGGAGCGATGTACTGCAACGCAGCTGATTCATCCGCGGCAGCGACAACGATGATTGTATGATCCATCGCACCAGCGCGTTCGAGAATACCCAGTGTGCGGGCAACAGCGGCTTTCTTCTGACCGATTGCCACATAGATACAAATAAGATCCTTGCCCTTTTGGTTGATGATCGCATCGATCGCAACGGCGGTCTTGCCCGTCTGGCGGTCGCCGATGATCAATTCACGCTGACCACGCCCCACGGGGATCATCGCATCAATGGACTTGATACCAGTCTGTACCGGGGTATCCACATCCTGACGATAAACCACACCCGGAGCAATGCGTTCGATCGGGCGAAAGCCAGTCGTAGCGATTGGGCCTTTGCCATCGATCGGTTCGCCCAGAGCATTCACAACGCGGCCGATCATTGCATCGCCCACAGGGACGGAAGCAATACGACCAGTACCGCGCACGGTCATGCCTTCAGAAATCTCATCGTACTCACCCATGATGATCACGCCAACCGATTCACTTTCAAGGTTGAACGCGGTGCCCATCACGCCGTTGGAAAACTGCACAAGTTCCTGCGCTTTTACATTCGCAAGACCCTGCACGCGGGCAATACCATCACCCGCTTCAAGCACAACGCCGATATCGCTGACGTTAAGCTCAGGCTTAAAACCTTCAATTTGTTTTTGCAAATCGCCTGTGATTTGCTTGATCAAGTCTGACATTAGGTAGCCTCCACCAAGATTCTTATTAGGACAAGAACCCGGATAAGGGCGTTATCCGGGTATATGTGTAATTTTCGCCCGTTTCCCCGCCCCACACCCCTTCGTGAGTAAGAGTACAAGCGCGACAATGATACCTGAAAGGGGAATGATTGTCTAGTTGCAATCAACCTGTTACCTTAAGAAATGTTTCTGACCCTTGTCATCTACACAGCTTGCGCTATTATTGCCCAAACTAATCTGGATTATCACATCTTCAATGAACAAAGGAGAAAAGATGTCTGAAACCCCAAATCGCGAAGAAGGAAAACCTCCCAGTCGCCGTATGAAGCGCTACTGGAAGGTTGCCGTTCTGGCAAACATCAAGGATGACAATCAGCAAAAACCCGAAGGGGTGCCGCCGGACGCCTTCGCCGATTTCGATCATATTGAGACAATTGACTCGCTTCGCGCCGCGCTCGAAACTGATGGCCACACAACTATCTTTATCCAGGCTGACAGAGACCTGCCCTACGCCCTCCGCGAAGTTCAGCCTGATATTTGCTTCAACATCGCCGAAGGTCTTGGGGGCGATGCGCGTGAAGCACAGGTGCCTGCCTTGCTGGAAATGCTCGGCATCCCATACACGGGTTCTCGCGTTCTCGCGAACGGAATTTCCCTCGACAAAACATTAACCAAACGCATCTGGCGTGACCGCCGCCTGCCCGTTGCCCCATTCCAGGAATTCAATGTCGGCGATGAGCCCTTGCGCCCTGAACTAAAGTTTCCGCTCTTCGTCAAGCCAGCCCGTGAAGGCACAGGCATGGGCGTGGACATGAAAGCCATCGTCAACAACGAGAAGGAATTACGCGAGCGCGCCCAATATATTGTCAATGTCTATCAACAACCTGCGCTTGTGGAAACCTTTTTGCCCGGCCGCGAATTCACCGTTGGTATTTTAGGCCGAGCCGATTCAAAACTATATTCCCGCCACCCCGAATGGTATGAAAAAGATGGCTTCCATCGTTTCCCCGTCCTCGAATTGGACAGCACCCGTTCCGTGACTCCGTGGGTTTATGGTCTTGAAGCGAAATCAAAAGACGTGGGCGCAGATGGATCCCCCGGTTATTTCTGCCCCGCAGAGATCGAACCTGAGTTGGAAAAGAAATTGAAGTATTACGCCTTGCGCGCGCACCAACTCCTGAACACATTGGACGTCTCTCGTACTGACATCCGCCTCGATGAAGATGGCAATCCGCGCGTCATGGAGATCAACACCCTGCCTGGCCTAACCCCCGATTACAGCGACCTGTGCTTGCAAGCCAAAGCTGAAGGCATTCGCTATGAAGACCTCGTGCTCGATATTCTTTATCTCGGCGCAAGCCGCTGGGGGATGTTGGAACCACGCGAATACGTGCCGGACTCACCAAAGAAAAAATAGAATCAAAAAAGCCCTGCAAATTTTGCAGGGCTTTTTTACATTAATCGTCGTCGTCGCCTTCACCGCCTTCAAAATCATTTCCATCGTGACAGGCTGTACATGTGGCCTCCTGCACAGTGGAAGGATGACATTGACGACAGGAAGCGCCGCCATGGAACACACCATTCCCGCCTTCCTCAGCAATTGGCTCGGGGTGTTGAATATTAAATCCGGCAGGTGTCCATGCAAAGATGGTATGGCAAGTGGCGCAATTGTTTCCAAACACGCCTGCATGGAAAGTTGGGTCGGCATGGCATGACACACACTCATTCGATAAACCCGTAAATGAGTCACCTTTATGGCATTGCTCGCAATCCACTCCTGAATGCCCGCCCGTCAACGGGAAGTTGGTGCGGCTGTGATCAAAGTTAGCATCATCCCAGTCACTCGTGTTATGGCAGGATGCACAATCTGTGCCGAACTTACCGTTGTGCTCGTCATCCTGTTGATGGCAGGAATAACAATCAGTCGGCGTACCCTTGAACACATTATTCACATGACAGCGTTCGCAGCGCACTTCCCTGTGCCCACCCTCCAACTTGAAGGCGGTTAGGTTATGGTCAAAGTTTGCGCTCTCCCAGTTCTTCGGTGTATGACAGGTTTCACACTGGGTTCCAAAACGGCCATTGTGCTCGTCATCCTGCTGATGACAGGAGTAACAGTCGCTGGGCGTACCCTTGAAGACGTTATTCACATGGCACTTTTCGCAGGCTACCTCATTGTGTTCACCTTCTAGTTTAAAGGCGGATAAATTATGGTCAAATTTCGCGGGAAGCCAGCCTTCTGATGAATGGCAGACACCACATTCATTACCATAGGTGCCCGCATGCGGATCGTCTCCGCGATGACAGGAGAAACAATCCTGCGGCGCAGACTGCAGATCCACGATGCTGCGGGCATCGAGATGACACGCTGTGCAGTTGGCTTCGGCATGTTCGCCAGTTAATTGAAACGGGAATTGATTATGATTGAAGTTGTCGCCGTAACGGTCGATGCCATCATGGCAGGCCAGACAATCCGTCCCGAAAGACAGGACATGTGTTTGGGTGAAGACAATATCCATTTGACGGTGGCAGCTGTCGCAGGAGTCGGATGCGAAGGTTGTCACATCCTCACCATGGCAATCCTTGCAGACGAACGCCTCGCCCGTCGCCTTTTGCTGATGCCCTTCCAATGAATATCCCAGCGCCTCATGCGGGAAGGTGTTCTCCCCCATCTCGGTCAATGAAGCCGTTGCGCCACGATGTTCAGGGTGACAATCACGACAGGCCAGCGTGTTATTCTTTTGCATGATCGCGCCGTGTAGTTGTGCCACATCGAACATCTGCGCGGCGATATCCGTGTGACACTTCGCACAGCGATCTGCCATTTTCTCGGCGCTCCACGGCTCGGCATGGCAAGCCGAACATTCCGTGATCTGTGCATGCGAATTAACACCGCCCAACACTTCTTCATCTGCCACGGCATTTAGTGCGCCAGCGGTGAACATTTGATTTCCGCTAAAAAACTCAAACCCGAAAAATACAACAATGGTTATCAGAGCGGCGAAAATCCCCGTTCCTGTAAAACATCCGAGACGATTATTACTTTGCATGATCCCCTCCTATCGCAGAAACGTGGCATAATAAAGTGCCGCGCCGACATGAATAAATGCGGAAATGAACAACGCCATACCGATAGGAATGTGCACCGTATGCCAAAGAGACATCAGCCGCCGCGCCTGCTTGAGTGCCTCCTGTGACAGCGTACCTTCTATTTCAAGCCCATCCATGGTGCGTGGAATCCGAGTATAGATATAACGGCCGATGAAACCGCTGAATACGATGATGACCGTCAGCAGCGTGGTCGCGCCCGCGAGGCCGTTAAATTTCCATGAAGTATGCAGCAAAACCATAAATGGCCCCACCAATCCAGTGAAAATATGGAATTGCAGCCATGTGGACATTCGTCCAAGCGCAGCACTCCTGCTTCGTTTTCGCAGGCTGTAGAGAAGCTCTGTCATCAACATCAGCACAAAACCTACAATGCCAATGGAATGGCCGAACAATTCCCCCGCCGCGGGGATTTCCCGTGTCCAAACCACAACCGCCCCATACAAACCCGTGATCAACACACAAAACACAAACGCCAGCCAGAGTTCCTTGTTACTTCGAAGCATCCTCGGCCCTCCCGAAAAATATATTTAACTCAAGGTGCCGCCTTGAGGCTATAAAAATTTTTACCGCAAATCCAGGTTGTTTTTTTAATTTGCTTTATATTTGGACCAAAAATCCACCACCACATCTGCGATCTTTGCATCGCGCGCAAGCAATTTATCGCGCATGGATGTAATATCCATTCCATCCCGAACGATCCTTTGCAAAGGAGTGGAAATGGTTTGATCACCCATCACCACAGCACCAAGCAAAGTCTTTTCCCCAACCATCAAGCGGACACGGTTTACGTCGAATCCGCTTTGCGCCACAATGGCATCGGGCAATTGCCGAAACGTTTCACTGTCACCGCGCGCAATGCCGACGATGTCTTCATCGTGTCCCTGCCCCACCGACCCGATGATCGTGGTGGTCAGGCCTGCAAGCCGTGTCACATTGAAGGGAGTATTGCGGACATAGGTTTGCCGCTCACCAGTCATATTCAACCCCGCCGTATGACCCTGATCTCGCGCAAGATGCCACAAACTGTCGATCACCGACCTGCCTGTGGCTGGGTCAAAGACCTGTGCCACATCGCCAGCGGCAAAAATATTTTCATCGTTGGTTTGTAAATATTCGTTCGTTAAAATGCCGCGGTCAACTGAAAGACCCGCATCTCGAGCCAGTTCCGCGCGTGGTTTAATTCCGATGGCATAAGCAAGGATGTCACAGCGCATCGTGCGCCCATCTGTTAAGCGGAGTCCATTCACACGGCTTTTCCCCATGATCTCGGCTAGTTCCGTATGGAAGTGCAGAGTAACACCTTCCTCCTGCAAACGGCGCTCAATAATGCGCGATTCATATTCATCAAGCACATTACTCCAGTATCGATCTCCGCGCAAAAGGTAATGCACTTTCACCCCGCGTGATAACAGCCCCTCCGCCAATTCAAGCGCTGTGATGCCGCCGCCCACCACCACAGCGGTTTTTCCGCGTCTGGCAAATTTCAGGATTCTGCGCGCATCTTCCAAATGGTCGAGCTTGACCACGCCTTCAAGATTGGCGCCAGGAACAGCCAAAGGCATGGCCTGTGCCCCGACAGCGATGAGCAGCTTATCGTAAGAAAGATACGTTTTTCCATCCAGGGCAATGGCCTTTTCTGTTGGAAGCAGTTTGGTCACGCGTCCCTTTTGAAATTTGAAATTGAGTCGCGCATAATCTTCGCGCGTGCGGGGAAACAAAGCTTTGTCGTGCAATTCGCCCGTCAGAAAGTAAGCCAGCCCGGGGCGCGAATAGAACCCGTGCGGGTCATCGCCCACCATTACGATCTCGCCAGCTTTCCCATTTGAACGGATCGCTTCGATCGCAGCCACCCCGGCAACCCCTGAACCGATCACGATATATCTCATTTGGCACCGTCCGTAAACAAGTCGGTGCGCTCAAAACGCAACACCCCACGCGGACAACGAGCCACGCATTCCCCACAGGTCAAGCATTCGCTGTGCTTGATCGCCTCTCCCATCCAGGCATGCGCGCGAACATCGATCCCAATCGGACAATTGTAGGTACAAATACCGCATTGCACACAGCGGGAAGAATCAGGCACAACATGCCCCGCCGAAAGTGCCACACGCCTCGTTGCATCAGTTTTGAAAATGTTTATGAATGACAAGTAAGCCTCCTTGTATCAAGTCGCTTTTTCCCCAAAAAAGTTACGGCTTTGGCACTTGAGATTGTATTCCCATCTTGAAAAGCAGGACAGTAACAAATGTCATTAAAATAAAAACAGGGCTGCCTCACGGCAACCCTGCCTGTTCGCAAAACTTGAGCCGTCAGGCTTAGTCTTACGAGAGCGGAACTACATTCGCCGCCTGCAAGCCTTTGGGGCCATCCTCGATGGAGAATTCCACCTTCTGTTCGGCCTCCAACTTGCGGTAGCCATCGCTCTGAATGGCAGTGAAATGTACGAACACATCCTCACCACCATCCCGACCAATAAAGCCGTAGCCCTTGGTCGAATTGAACCACTTGACGGTTCCAACAAAACGCTCAGACATCTTTCTTTACTCCTGCTGAGAAAAAAATTGAAGCCCGTTCACCTTTCCGCTTTCAAAGGCGATTCGGGCCTGCTGAGCGCAAGATTATCATGCCTAAAACAGCATGTCAAGATTTAAATTTCTTCCGTATCGATGCAACTCTCGACGTAAGATGAAACCACCAAGGCGACCATTTCACCTGAAACTTTGCTCCGCGAATAACATTCCGCATCTCATTCGGACCTGTGAACGGGTCCAGCAAAATGACAGATCGCCCCACCTCGAAAGCCGCATGCGCATCCGAGCCGACCGTGCCAGCCAGGTGGTGTTTTTCGGCAAACTCTTGCGCTCTTCGATTAAATCGCGGCAGCATACAGCGTGAGTTATACACTTCAATGGCATCCACAAATGGAATGATCTCCAGCAAGTCGTTTTCCTGCCAACCGCCCGCGCGCAACTCGTCAAACGGGTGAGATACGCTGATGAACGCCCCTTGATCCTTCAAGCGCTTAATCGTTTCCTGTGGAGTTAAGAAAGGAGGAATTTCCTCCAACACAAAGGCGGCGAGAATCTCCCCTTTCGTCGTCATGATCTCCTCACCCACGATGACCAGTTCCGGGTCCAGTGCTGAGCCGCGCGCGCGCCTGCAATGGAATTATGGTCGGTGATAACCAGGCGGTCCAATCCCTTGCGCCGCGCCACCCGTACCAAATCTTCGGGACGGGTAAGCGAATCTTTTGAAGCATGGGTATGACAATGAAATTCGAGGGTCAATTTACGAGACAAGGTCATAATGGTTTGAAGATGGCCTGCACGACGCCGCAAATAAAGAGCCGCTCATCCGAGGCATTGAATTCACGCTCGATATGCTTTGGGTTTAAGCTTTGCGGTTGAAGAATGATCCTGCCGTTTCGAACCAGGATTCTTTTCAAGGTAATTCCTTCATCCTCATCGCTAATGATCTCAGCAGCGACAATATCTCCGCTTTTATAGCCTGCTGGCGGCGAAATATCTTCATCCTCTTCAGGCTCGGTTACTTCCCTGGTGTTCTTTGGCAAAAACCGAAGCAACACATAATCACCGTTTTCGATGTTGGCCAGATTCATGCTGTCACCGGAAACCTTGATGACCGCCGTCCTGTGGGTTGAGCTTCGAAAAAAGCTGTGACCATCAATAGACAAGATCCGAAATGGTTTGTCTTCAATGAAGACCTGTTCCACTTCCACCATGCCGTCGATCGGCGTTTCCAAAATACCGCTCGGCCCAATGTCACCTGCGTTGATGGATTCACGGATGGAAAAAAGCCCGATGCGGTCAGAATGCATTTGCTGTTCCGCATCTTCTCCGTTATTCGTGGCCGTCTCTGTTAACAAGGATTTGTTTTCGGGCGTTTCGGCTGGCAACGGCGGAATTTGATATTTTTCAGCGGCCTGATGAAGCGCCTCGTGCATTTCTTTGCAGCGCACGTCATACCAATCCAGCCTTGCCTTTTGGCTCTCTTTATCGCGGATCCCCTTGAATCGTTTTTCTGCATCGCGCCATGAGTTGATGGCTTCCACTTCCTTGTTGGGTAACAGCCAATCCATGCAACCTTTCATCCACAAGGCAACAGCCTGATGGTGTAATGAGTTTGTATATTTGGTGGATGCCTCGCCGAAGAGTCTTTGAGCCTCCTTGAAGTTCCCCATCTCCGCAACACTCAACCCGCACTGCAAACAAATTTCAGCAGGCTCCAAACCTTCAGAAGCCTGACTCAAGCGGTTAAGGTCTTCGATAATACCCCAGGCTTTCTTCATTTCCTGCCTATCACATTCCCTCTTCAATCTATCCAGCAAAAGCGCGGAGGGGTCGCTCAATGAGCTCTTATTAAATTTATTCAACCATCTGCTGACATATCTCAACCAGCGGATGGATTTTGCTTCGGTCGTCATCATGGTTTCTTTCCATCCTTTTTCACGTCTTTGTCGGGAGTTTGCTCACCTGTTGTGGTTGAAAGCGCCTCCAATACCTGGGCAGTGCGTACTAAAACAATATTACGAATACTGCGGTCTTTTTCATCTTTTGCCAGATCAATATCGTCAAAGGCATGGACAATGCTCATCAATATTTCAGCCTGTGCCTCGGCATGGCCGATCTCCTGATAGGCATTGCGCTGCGCCTCACCATAGGCGCGTGTAACATCGGCATTGCCTATCCAACCAGCCTTCCACGTATCAATGCGTTGATCAGAAACAGCCTTATTATCCACTTCGAAGTGCCCGATATCACACCATAGAAGCTGGGCGCCTGCATCTTTTAATTTTTCGCGGGTGGCTAGGGTTCCCAATTGATCACTGATCTCCTTACGCGCATTACCATCGGTATATCGGGGTGCGGTAATCTGGTCTAACTGGTGTTTTGCAATATACTCGGAAATCGCTCCAGAAATGACACCCTTTACCATCTCGTGCCAAGTATTCGGTCCCGTTGTAGATACGGTGCGATTATATGTTAAGCTGCGAATTGCCCGAACAGTGAACGGATATGGGTTGGTCAGGCTGCGCCCGGCTGCGGTATTGGTCTCACGATGGTCAGACCACACACGGTAACGAAACCGCACATCTTTTACCGTTACCATGATCCCGTCCTTGGTCACTGCCGATACTGCCGGGATAAGTCCATGCTGATCATCAAGGTTGAGGGCACTCACGATCGATTCAAAGCGGGAAATAAAGAATTTACCCGCAGAATACACCCCGGCTGGCCCATGCAACCTTTCCGTCAAAATTGCGTTTCCGGGTCCAATGGAAATGTAGCCGGGGCCGCCAATCCGATCCAGACGATTTTTTCCCACCCCGGCAACGTACTTATCCGACACTTTGATCTTCGGATACCTGATTCCGCAAAAGGACGAGAGTAGATACAAGACCGCTAGTGCATAACTCCCGATGTTGTGGATATCCTGAATGTATCGCGCCCCTGACAAAAATGCGCTGATTAATGCCGCCAGAGGGAGGATCAAGTAGCGGAAAATGGACTCGCCGTTCAGAAACGGCTGTATATAGGTAAACTCAACCCAAGAAAGCGGCCCCACTACAATAAAAAACACTGCCGTATACCAAAGTATTTTTAAAGGCTTTGCCTTTTCTTCGTATCTTTCGACAAGGATATAAGCGATCAAAAGAATGAACAAGGCGATCACCACAAGTGGGAAGCCAATATCATTCCAAATTCGCCAAAGCGTGAGTTTCTCAACCACAAACCAGGCCGCGATAAGAATGGAGGCGGCCGCTGTCACAAAAAGCAGGAACAATCCGCGGAGCCGAGCCCAGAACAAGTCTCCAGACAGGAAGTTTTGAAGAATCCTCAAGAGTAGAGTTTTACCGGTACGAAAGATCATCATGGCGCACCTTCTTCGCCAATAATGGGATTCGATTCATCCGTCTTTTTGTTTTCTGGCAGGAGCCAGTGCCGCAGATTGGAAAGCATCTGAACCGTATCAGCAGGGAGCAATCGTTGCGTGGCTGGGTTGACTGCTGCCGATTCCAAAGCCTGATACAGGCGGAGCGCCAGAGCCTCTTCAGTATAGTGATTCTCCTGGAAGATCCTTGACAGGGAGTAGATCATATCCTGCTGGGTCCGCGAACGCTCATGGTTATGGATACGCATGGCATGCAGCTCATGACTGGCCAGGGTCTTTTGGGCCTCCTGCTGCCAATGGGCACGCCAGTTTTCAAGAAGTTGAGCACGCACGTCTTCATTGACAGGGACAAGGTCACCAAACCCGGCACCAAGGATCTTAATTCCACGGTCTCTGAGGACTGCGGCGCCTTTAAATTTCATAGGCCGGGAAAATTTCAAGTCGACCTCATTCACGTCCTGCGCATCCTTGATCGGGGTTTCATCCTTCAGCATCACAACCTGGTAGCCCAACACACCCAGGTTGGTAACTACTTTCCCAAATTTCTTTTTGAATTCACCCAACGGAAAATCATTCGGGTCGTCTGGCTTGTAAAGGTCATCGTAATTTTCATGTACCAGCAAATCCCGAAAAATATCGGCGGCCACATGTCCGGGCAGTTCCGTCCAATCGATCAGTCGAAACTCATCGGAGACATTGCGCGCGCGGGAATACACGGCAGAGAACACCCGCTCTTTATCGAAAATAAACTGGGAGGCCGCTCCAGTCTTCGAGACACGAGTGTCCGTATCGTTCCACTCGAATTCGTTTTCGGCGTAGGCATGCTCAAGTTCTTTTGCGTCCTGATCGCTGATAAATTCCACGGGCTGAAATTTCACAACTTGATTACTTACAGAAGGCCCGGATAACTGCAAAGCCCGCCAGCCCTCATCAGTCCGCGTGACTTGTAAAATTTCCTCCGCCTGCCCGAGGGTGAAGGTTACGTTTACATTGGTCGTAACCTCAATGCCATCCCGGGTGCAGGCTTTTACCCCTTGTACGGCTCTGCTTTGCTTTCTCAGATCCACCCAACCCACGATCTTTTCTCCAGACTTGGTGAAAACCACGCCTGGACCAAATGCCTTCACGATGGTGACATTGACATCGTTACCGGCGATTCCTAACTTAGTCGCAACCTGCTTCCACACCCCAAGCTTGCGGGGACTTTGAGTTTCAGCATCTTCAGATTCAGCTTCAAAATGTACCTCCTGCCGTAAAGCATCAATGGACCCGGTCTGTTGTTCCAAAACAATGGCACTGTATAGATCCACCAAAGCCACGCCTGCTTTGAAACTGTTCAATTCGTTTTCTTCAACCCTAGGCTCCCCCTCCTTTACGAAGATCGCCGGACCATGCAAGCTTCTCCCAGCCAATGTATAACGGACCAAGCCGGCAAACGCGTTTTGTATCTGCGTCAAGCCGCGCACTGGCAATGTAAATGGAGATATCCAAAATAACACGATGAAAAATATGACGACAAAAACAGTTACATTGGCAAAAATCATCAAACTGGCGCGGCTGGCTTCCGGGGAAACGTACACCGCTTCGGCCGCACGCAAAATATAAACATACCCCCAGGAAATGATCAACTGCCAGATAAGTTTTATTTCATTGAGAAAGGACACGCTAAATAGAGCCCCTACAAATATGGCAGTTCCGAGAATCGAGTATTTTGCCTGTCTTGAAATACGGGTATCAGCGGACATGGTATTTACCCATCCCCCAATGAGGGATTCAACACCCCCAACAAATCGTCAACCTCCAGATTGCTGTATTTGATCCCCAAATCACGGCGCATATTTGCGACAAGCAAAAAAGCTTTTCGTCTGTCACACGCTGGGCTTTTCCATGCACAGCTGCACTTTCACGCCAATCGCGGAATGCGCGCACGACCTCATCTGAACCGATCAACACGATCTGCGAGGCAATAGCCGTTTCCGCCGCTTGTCTGCGACCATCTTCGAAAATATCTTGGGGAGGGGCCTGCAACAGTTTTGCAAACTCCGTATAAACACCCCACTTCTTATCGTTGAAACGTTTCAAGTATTCCTGTTCGAGGTCTGCTTTTGCTTGTCGCCAAAACCCCATGAAAGTAAATGCACCTGTTGCCAGAGCAATTACAAACGCAACTACGATCTCTGCCGCTAACCCACTGATGTTTTCCATATGAAAACTCCCCGATAACTGATTGAAAATGCGGATGGATACGATGCTCAAAAATCAGTATATACGTGTAGCATCTTCATTGTCAAGAGGGCGTAAATTTGGTCATTTTGCCATCACAGAGATTCAGAGTCCACTCGAGAACAAAATTCGGAGAAATGTGTCATAATTATTGACAAGACGTAACTTTTTATGCACAGCAACGACTGTATATAAAATACATGTATTTCGCCAAGATAAGGAGATAAGCATGAAAACAAAAGGCTTCTTGATTCGCATAGGGCTGGCTCTGTTGGTCGCCGCTTTGCTCGGGGCCGGAGCAGGGTTACTGACTCGCGAGAGCGTGGATGCCGCGGAGGGGACGTATAAAATCCTGGCCTGGAATGACCTGGGAATGCATTGTTACAACCGTGACTTTGCAGATCTCGCGGTATTGCCCCCATACAATACCTTGTGGGTTCAAGTGATCAAAGCCGGTGACCCGCCCACCCTGGTCACAAGCGGCGTTACCGTGGAATATTTCTACGAAGACAACACATACTCGGTTGGCAAAACCAATTTCTGGTCCTACTCGCAGGATCTGTTCGGCGTTAGTTTGCCGCCCAATGTTGGCCTGAAAGGGAAAGGTCTGTCAGGAACGATGGATTTCAGCGGGGACCATTATGTTGCAGAGGGTATCCCGGTCACCGAGTTCAGCGACAGCGCCCCCACCACAAGCCAGCCTTATCAGCTTGCCACGGTCATCGTAAAAGATTCAGTCACAGGGGCGGAACTGGCCCGAACCCGGGTAGTCACACCCGTTTCATCGGAAATGCGCTGTGACAAATGCCACAGTGATGGCGGGGAAGGTAGTCCTGACAACCCAACTGGAAAAGTTGAAACCAACATTTTGCAGTTGCATGACGAAGAGGAAGGCACGAACTTAATGGCAAACCGCCCGGTATTATGCGCAAAATGCCATGCCTCCAACGCGCTCGGCGCACCGGGGCAATCGGGAGTGCCAAATCTATCCAATGCGATGCACGACAAACATGAAGATGAATCTCCAGACACTCTGGATGGCTGTTACAACTGCCACCCGGGGCCGCAAACAAAATGTCTACGCGACACGATGTCACAAGAAGGAATGACCTGCATTGATTGCCACGGCGGGATGTCCACCGTGAAAAATAATCCCGATCCCTGGCTGAACGAACCACGCTGTGACACCTGCCACGACAGCGGACAATACGATCAAAATCATCCGCTCTATCGCTTCTCAACCGAACACGGAGGCTTGTACTGCGAAGCCTGTCATGACAGCACGCATGCAGTTGCTCCAAGTCGTGAAGAGAACGATGCGATCAAATTCAATATCCTGCAGGGAAAAAACGGCCCGATAGACCAGTGCCAGGTTTGCCACACAACAACTCCATCTACAGGCTCAGGGCCGCACGGGCTCACATCGTCAGGCTCTTTGTTCGAGGATGTACCATCCACATATTGGGCACGGGAATTCATCGAACGATTGTATAACGCAGGCATCACAGGTGGATGCAGCACTTCTCCACTGATGTATTGTCCAGACTCCACGGTAACGCGGGCACAAATGGCGATCTTCATTCTGCGCGGCATTCATGGGAGCACCTACGTCCCACCCACTGCATCAGGTACCGTATTTGGTGATGTCCCAGTTGGCTCCTTTGCCGCTGATTGGATCGAACAACTCGCGGCCGAAGGGGTAACGGCTGGCTGCGGCGGAGGCAACTACTGTCCCGATGCAACCATCACACGCGCTCAAATGGCGATCTTCCTACTGCGCGGCGAACATGGAAGTGTATACACGCCCCCGGCAGCGACCGGCACCGTCTTTGGCGATGTGCCGCTCGGTTCCTTCGCCGATGCATGGATCGAACAACTGGCTCTCGAAGGCGTCACCAGCGGATGCGGCAGTGGAAATTACTGCCCGGACAATTCAGTGACACGCGCTGAGATGGCGGTATTCCTTGTAAGGGCCTTCAGCCTGCCATAACCAACGACTAAATCAAAAAGCGCCGCGATTCCCCGCGGCGTTTTTTGATTTGAGAATCAAGCCCAAACAAATTTGTGAAGCGAAAAAACAAAAGATGTGACATTGGTATTATTGAACAGCATATTAAAAGTTGTATATTGAAAATGTGTTGAGTTTATATACAACCTGGGAGGGTTGAAATGAATACCAAAAAATCGCTTTCGCGCATAATCACTATCCTAATTGTCGTTATATTCTTTTTGTCAGGTGCTGTTCCAACTCTGGCGGCACCTGTCTCTGCTCCGCTCTATGCAGACGATCCGACTCCGCCGGCACAAACGGTCAAGCTCATCTTCATCCATCATTCCACGGGTGAGAATTGGCTGGCCGACGGGTACGGAAACCTCGGCATCACGCTGGAGCAGAACAATTATTTTGTCAGCGGCACCAACTATGGCTGGGGGCCAAATGCCATTGGCGACCGAACAGACATCCCGAATTGGACCGAGTGGTTCCGTTCCGGAGATACAGAAACGTACATGAACGCTCTCTTCAACGAAAGCGGACAAAACTCCTCCTACACCCGCAACCTGACCGACCCCGGCGGCGAGAACGAGATCATCGTTTTCAAATCCTGTTTCCCGAATTCTGCGTTGGAAGGCAGCCCAACCGACCCACCATCACCTGACGGCTGGTTGACGGTGGGACACGCCAAATATGTGTACAACGAAATTCTGCAATATTTCGCATCCCGTCCCGATAAACTGTTCATCGTCATCACCGCACCGCCTTTGCAGGATGGCACCTACGCCGAAAATGCCCGCGCCTTCAACGAATGGCTGATGAACGACTGGCTGACGGAAAACGGTTATACACTGCCCAATGTGGCTGTCTTTGATTTCTACAATGTATTGACCGGGCCAGACAATCATCACCGCTACATCAACGGCGCCATCGAGCATGTCTTTACAGCGGGCATGAATACATCATATTATCCATCCTCCCCCGCTGACGATCACCCCAATGCGGCAGGCAGCCAAAAAGCGACGAACGAATTCGTTTCCCTGCTTAATATTTTCTACAACCGCTGGCGCGGCTCAATCTCGTCCATTTTCACCGACGTACCATCTACATATTGGGCGGTCAGTTACATCGAAAGACTCTATAATGCAGGCATCACCAGCGGATGCAGCACCTCCCCGATGATGTATTGTCCGCTTGCGCCTGTCACTCGCGCACAGATGGCCATCTTCATCCTTCGTGGCATGCATGGGAGCGCCTACATCCCGCCCACAGCTACGGGTACGATATTCGGCGATGTACCCGCTGACGCCTTCGCAGCCGCATGGATCGAGCAGTTTGCGAATGAAGGCATCACCAGCGGATGCGGCGGCGGAAATTACTGCCCCGATGCCAACGTCACCCGCGCACAAATGGCGATCTTCCTGTTGAAAGGCGAACACGGTGCCAGCTACGTTCCGCCCGTGGCAACGGGCATCTTCACCGATGTGCCCGTCGGCTCTTTTGCCGCCGATTGGATCGAACAACTCGCCAACGAAGGCATCACCAGCGGATGCGGCGGAGGAAACTACTGCCCCGACTCCGATGTCACCCGAGATCAAATGGCAGTATTTTTGGTCAGGGCCTTCAGCCTGCCCTAGAAAAAAATACTATCAATTAGAAGAACAGAGTGCCCCCGAGAACTCGGGGGCACTTAAGTTGAAATTAATAGTGAGGTCAGTATAATGATTTATGTCATTATCAATGCGAGCAAGTAAAGATCTCAGAAAGGATTAAACGCCATGAATACATCGAATCTTTTTATCCGAGTCATTGTATTGATGGCTCTAACCATGAGCATGCTTGCCATGGCAACCACCCCGTCTGAAATACAAACAGATACCCGTCAAACTAATTATTCTCTTCCCCTGCCTGATGGACCTTCTTCTATTCAGTCAGGGTTGGATGAAGAAGCGTCCATGTGGGAAGGTTATATTGATGTCGATGGCCAGGGAACTCCAACCTGGGAATTGAATAATGTTTCAGATCCATCACTCGATGGCAAGTCATTGCGTTGTGCCATCACCGGGGGAGATCCAAACTCAAATATCCATTGTTACAGAAATCTAAATCCCGAACCGTCCAGCCATTTCTTTTCATTGAGTTTGCAATTTCAGTACAGACCTACATCGACCTATAACAACGCGGGAGGTCCGTCCATTGTTCAAGCAATTGAATTCTCAATGAGCAAATGGGATCAAGGCGTACGGTATGAATGGGCAATGCAATGGAACAATGTGAATAATTCATGTGATGCGGGGGCACCTAATTGGCTTTATTGGAATCCAGCAGACCCTTGCAAATGGATGGATTTTGGTAACAGCTATAGTATTGATGGCGAACGATGGCACCCGTTGGTTTTGAATGGTGACATACTCAATGGTCAGGTGCACTACAGTTATTTTTCTGTTGATGGACTGGAACAACAACTAAATATTCCCTTGATCGCCCCAGCATTCGAATCTGGCGTCTCAGATAAATTGGCGGTTGCCGTGCAGTTGGACGGGAATTCAACTGAAACGCCTTATGAAGTCTTCATCGATCAGGTGACACTCACAACCTGGGTTTTCGGAGATGTCCCAGTCTCGCATTGGGCAAATGACTACATCGAAAGATTGTATGACGCAGGGGTTACAAGCGGATGTTCAACCTCGCCGCCAAATTATTGTCCTGATGCCACCGTCACTCGTGCGCAGATGGCGATCTTCATCTTGCGCGGACTCCATGGCAGTACCTACACACCCCCATCGGCGAGTGGAACAGTCTTCGGGGATGTACCTACCGACTCGTTTGCAGCAGATTGGATCGAGCAACTTGCAGCAGAGGGCATCACTGGAGGCTGCGGCGATGGAAACTACTGTCCAGATGCAACCATCACAAGGGCTCAAATGGCGATCTTCCTGCTGCGTGGCAAGTATGGCAGCACCTACATGCCCCCGGCGGCAACAGGTACTATCTTCAGCGATGTGCCTATTGGCTCCTTTGCGGCTCCCTGGATCGAGCAACTCGCCCGCGACGGCGTCACCAGCGGGTGCGGCGGCGGAAACTATTGTCCGGAGAATTCTGTCACGCGTGCCGAGATGGCCGTCTTTCTCGTCAGGGCTTTCAACTTGCCGTAATTTCTTGACGCATGCCTTTTGCGGTGGTATCCTTGCGCGCAATGTTCAGCCAACTTGTAGTTGACACCACTACCAATACCACTCGTACCAATAATAAAGGGACGGGGCATTGGTGGTTGTCAGGTGAACAGCAACAAGTTCATACTCACTAGGTACACCAAACGCCCCGAGAAAATCGGGGCGTTTTTCTTAATCTCACAAAGGAGAAGCTATCATGTCCATTTCAAACGCCACACCCGTCCTTGCCGTTGACGAAAAGAATCTCATCCCTGTCAGCGATCACCTTAAGCAGATGGCCGATATTCCGCCTTCACGCATGTTCCTCATCAACAAATCGTTGAAGGTCTATGTGGAAAAGAACGCAGGCGCGAAAATATTCGACGCATCCCAAGGCGACGGAGGCGCGTCACTGCCTGGCACACCCAAAGCGATTTTGGAACGCGCGCTTCAACTTCAACTGGAGCATGGTACGGCTTACGATATGCCTTTCGGCACCGACGCATATCGCAAGGCAGTCATTGAGCAATATTGGAAATTGGATTCCTCTTCGGGTTGGGGTCCCGCAAACGTACTCGGCACCGCAGGCGGACGTGATGCATTGGTCAAGGCCTACGGCGCGATGCTCTCACTCGGGCATGGACGTCAGGGCGATCTCATCATGGTATCCCGCGTTCCGTGGATCTCCTACAACTGGGGACCGTACGGCGTCGGGGCGAACGTGCTCTGGGCTCCCGGCGACCCAGCCCAAGGGTGGGCTTATTCGGAAGATGCCATTCGCGAGAGCGTCAAGTTCGCCGAATCCAAGGGCAGAAAGATCGCGGGCATCGTCATCACCAATCCCGATAATCCCACAGGCCTGACCATCGCCATTGAAAAGCAGGTCTCGCTCGCCAAAGCCGCATTGGAAGCGGGCGTGGCCTTCGTGCTCTTCGATTGGATGTATCACTACGTCACCGACGAATCACCGATGGATCTGAATTCCTTCCTCAAATTCTTCACCCCCGAAGAACGCAAGCGCATCATGTTCCTCGATGGCATCACCAAATCGCTGGGCGGGTCGAACGTCCGCAACTGCCACCTGATCGCTGATGAAGCCGTCATCAAATTCATCACCGCGCGCGCTTCACACGGAGTCATTCCTTCGTTCTATTCTTTGGCAGTCGCCATGGCCGCCTACGAAATGGGATTTACCGAAGCCGCGAAGACCATCATCGAACCGACCAATGCCAGCCGCGTGGTTTTGAAGAAGCTGATCGCAGAACAGGGTTTTCAGCACATCATCGGCAAAGGCTATTACGCCTTCATGAATGTCGGCGAATTCATCAAAGCCAAGGGCTGGGCTGATAGTGAGCCGCTCGGACAATATCTCGCCGAAAATCACGGCGTAGCCATCGTCCCCGGCGCATTCTTCTCCCCCTTCGGCAACGACTGGATCCGCTTCTCCTACGCCACTCCCGCCGAAAGAACCGAAGGCGCATTCAAGCGATTGGTTGAGGGGTTGGAGAGTTTGAAGAAATAACTGCAAAAAAGAGGAAAGAGGAAAGATGGGTAAATCCTTTTCTTTCTTCTTTCCTCTTTCATTTTTCTGACGAGTTACGGAACTTTCACTCTCACTAATATTTAGGAATCGCTTATGTCCCCTCAAAAATTTCCCGAAAAATACCACCTCGCACTCGAACAGGCTGCAAAAGAAAAACCGCAAAGCGGACTCAACGGATTCGAGCAGGAATGGAATCTGCTCGATGAGGAACTGCGGCCATTGCTCACTGTGGGCGCTGGCCCCAGCCAGCAATCCTTTGTGGATTATCTGCGCGCCGAATGTATCGCGCCGTGGCAGGCGCAATTCAGCCAGCTCGAAGTCTTCCACTGGATGATCGAATGGGCTACACGCCCATATTACAGTCCACGCGGCACGATCTACGAAGCGCGTCTGATGGAAGCCTCGCTCATCAACTCGCTGCATCGCGCGGGCAGCAACTTTGGTGAACGTCTGCATTATTGGCACGGCAATCTTCTATTCCTTACCGATATCAGCCACGATTCTTTGCCTGGAAATTGGAGCATTGCCAAACGCCGCTATCTCGAAAAATGCGTTGACTTGTACGGCGATACCCTCGCAACCGCAGGCATTCACAGCAACCTCTCTTTACCTGATCCGCTTTTCGCGTGGGACTTCATGCATCTTTCTGCCAGCGAACGCGGCGACACACATCTCGATGAATTCAAATCCGAGTTTTACATCACGGCCACGCGCCTCTTGCGCGCCTTCGCCTCTCTCTTTATCGCCACTGCTGCGTCGACGCCGATGCAGGCCCAGGTTAAGGATGGACGCGCGGTTGTTGTCCTCACCGAGCATGATTCGATCCGCAATCTCACCTTCCCGAATCCGCGCGAGTTGGATCTCCCCGATCTCTATCGCTCGTACTCTGATTATCTTCAAAATTCTTATGACCTCGTACGGCGCGGCGTGCGCTTCGGTAACAACAACTGGACTCCCGTGCGCGCGCGTTCGTTTGCGGAACCTGTTGAACGATTGATCTCCACCACCAGCGACGAATTGACGCATCTCTATACCCGTGGCCTGTTCGCTGTGGGCCAGGCGACTCCACCCGAAGAGATGGCGCTACAGATCGAAAAACAGAACCTTATGGCGCGCATCAACCTGCCCATGGGACGCGTCGAAGTCCGCGTGGATGATGGCGGGCACAGCCTGGATATCGACATCGCCAACCTCACGCTCAAACATCTTTTACTCCTGCGTATTTATTCAGACCCGCAATTTGCGCGCAGTTTCCGTTACGACCGCGAAGACATCGTCCGCGCGCGCAATAACGAAAACCTCGCCGCAAAATTCAGCCTGCGCGCCGAGATCGAAAATCCGCTCACAGCCAAACCGATCTCCATGCGCGATTTCCTCAAGTGGACTCTCTCCGAGGTCAAGCCGCTGGCCGAGGCATTGAACATGTGGAAAGATTTGACCCCGCTCGTTGAAATGTCTGAAGGCGGACGAAACACAGCCGAAAAATTCCGCGCCCGTTTGCAGGGCGAATTGGGCGATGGCAACGAAGTGCCTTTGGATATTTTGAAGGAAATACATTTCGAACGCGAAGCGCAGGTGAAAAGCGATGTGGAACGGATCGCCTCGGAATATGGGTTGCTCGGCGAAGAATCAGGCAAGATCGCCGAATTCCTCCAGCGTGGACGTGACGCCGCGCGCCACGCGGAGCGCCAAACCACACCCATTCTATTCCGCCCGCGCCCGCAGGCTGTGGTTGAAATTTCCTATCCAGACAAAACGAGCGAGATCCTCGACCTCGCTCAACAATTGATTCGTATTCCATCCGTCACTGCCTGCCCCGACGAACGATATGACGAAGTCCATCGTGCAGGATCGTTGATCGATGATTATTTACGAAATGCAGGTCTGGATGTGAAATTCTTCGATGGAAAATATCCTGCTGTTTATGCAACCTTTCCTGGCGCATCAAAAGAGAATCCGATCTTGCTCACAGGCCACTTTGACGTGGTCGAACCCGAGCCCGATGATTCACAGTTCATTCCGCGCATTGAAGGCGACTATCTGCACGGTCGCGGCGCAGCGGATATGAAGACCGTGGTTGCGACCTATCTCGTTTGGATGAAGGATATGTGGAAGGTCGAAGCTTCACTGCGCCCCAACATAGCGTTACTGCTGATCGGCAACGAAGAGAACGGCGAAGCTGAAGCATGGGGCACACCGCACGTTTTGAAGGAATTGAATCTCACCCCATCGCTGTTCATCGCAGGCGAGCGGACAGGTGAAAAAGGAAATGAACTCTTCGGTGAGATCTGTGTGGAGAATCGCGGCGTGATGCGTTTTGACGTGATCGCACACGGTGCGAAAGGTCACAGCGGCGTGGCGGGCACAGGCGACTTGAGCGAGAAACTCATTGCCGCGCGCTCTGCGTTGAATGAAATATTTGCAAAGCATCTCACATTGAAATCACCTGACGGATGGCAGTCACAAGCCAAGTTCCCCTTCATCAATGTCGGCACACCGGGCGTGTACAACGTCACCGCGGCGGAAGGGATTCTGGGCGTGGAGATCCGCCCCATTCCACAGGATGACGTGGAAGGTTTAAGGTTGAAGGTCGAAAGTTATTGTGCCGAAAATGGATTGGAAGCAAAATTCTCCGTCATGGAAAACGGCGTGGCCTGCGACCCAAATAACCCGGCGCTGAAAGCGCTCATCGAAGCAGTCAAACAGGCTTCGGGTGGTCAGGAAGCGCGCATCGGGAAGAAACTGCCCGGTACCAGTGCCAGATTCGCCCCCGGCGGCCAGGCTGTTGTGTGGGGACAGTCGGGCGTGGGTCCGCACGCGAAGAATGAGGCACATTTCATTCCAAGCATCGAGCCGTATTACAGATCGCTGAATGAGCTATCGAAGTTGTGGAAGTAAACAAAAGGGTCACGCAATTGCGTGACCCTTTCTCGTGCTATCTGTTTATCGAATAAATCCAAAAGGGAATATGATCTCCCTCATAGCCATTCACTGTTTTCTCCCAGGCCATACCCATCTTTTCCGCAACTTTTTGAGAGGCTTTGTTCTCAGGGTCGATCAAGCAAACCATGCGTGATAAATGTAATTTCTCGAAGCCATATTTCAGGATCGCCTGGGCTGCTTCCGAGCCCAGCCCCTGTCCCCAGTAATTTCGCGCGATGGTGTAAGCCACCTCAACTTCGTTTACATCATCGATCGTCCACGGGAGCAAGCCGCAGCGGCCAATGAATTTTCCCGTTTCCTTGTGAATGGTTGCCCACAATCCAAGCTCGGGATGTTTGGGATGGCCGTGCATGTGCCATTCCAATTCCTCCTGCGCCTCTTCGCGGGAACGCGGCGCATCGGGAATGTATTTCGTGATCTCAGGGTCACAATAAAGTGCCCATAAGTCATCGAGATCTTCGATCACTTGATGCCTGAGAAGAAGTCTTTCGGTTTCCAGTATGGTTGCCATTTTCTACACCAGATTTGCCATGATATCAGCCGCTTTTATTTTTTCTTATCAGAAGGAAGAAAATCAAAAGGCGGACGTTGATTCAACTTCACAAGATGCGCACCCGATTCGCCCACGTGCAAAACGGTCATCGAACCTGTATCGCAGGCCAGCCGCTGAAAGTGATCGAGCGGCATTCCGAGAAAATGAGCAACGGCCAGTTTGATCGGGTCGGCATGGAACACAACCGCGACGATATCCTGCGGCTTCTTATGTGTTTGAACAACCCGTTCCAGCACGTTTGCAAGCCGCAATTGTGCCTCGGGAAACGACTCGCCTTCAGGAAAACGAAATCTTGACGGCGCATTTTGCACGATCTTCCACGCTTTTGTCAGGCTGAGCACGCGCCATGATTTCCCCTGCCACTTCCCGATGTGCGTGTCCATCAGGTCAGGCTCTTGAAGGATATCCAATTTTCGAGCGGATGCGATCGGTGCAGCCGTCTCCATCGCCCTTTCAAGCGGACTTGAATAAATGGCCTTGATCGGCACATCCTTCAGCGCATCGCCCAACGCCTGGGCCTGCTTCTGCCCACGTTCATTGAGATGCACTCCGGGCAGACGTCCTGCCAATTTCCCTGTTTTGACGTATTCGTTTTCGCCGTGACGGATGAGAAGTAAGAGGGGCATTTGGGTTCCAATCAGAATTTTTGAATTAATAATCTCATGACATCGAGATAAGGAGTCGGTTCATTATAGTATTCACAAAACGATTCCCAGACGTATTGGTTGGGCATCGCATCAGGATGTCTGCGTTTAATATCCTTGACCGCATCCAACAAACTTAAACCTTCCACCTCTTTCAATGCCGCCATGCAAAAGACGGTCGAACGGTTGATGCCCGCTCCACAGGACACAAGCACCCTGTGTCCTTTTTCCTTTTCCGCCAGAATAAAATCCACTCCCTGCCTGATCAGTGGATGGGGTGTGCCATCCAGATCATCCACAGACAAAAACAGGGAATTGATATCTGGATATTGAATTGGCTCGGCAAGCTGAAGAATGGATTGGATCGACTTAAAATCGAGGTACGCTTTATCCAGTGTATCTCGATATCTCCCAATGTAAAGCCAGGGGCGAATTTCGTCCATGCTACTTGATCTTCCGCTTCATTTCCTTGATCTCTTCCTCGGTCATGTCAGGGACGTCCTCCCTGCGCTCAATATTCAGCGCCTTGCGCTGGGCTTCGCGCCACATCTCCAACCGTGCAGTGACTTGCGCCTCATAGCCCTCCTGCGAAGGCGCATAAAAATATGTACCAAGCAAACGTTTCGGCAAATATTGCTGTGGGACGAAATGCCCATCGCTTTCGTGGGGATAGACGTAATCCTTTCCATGTCCCATCGCGGCGGCATCACGATTCCCGTCCGCGAGATGGCGAGGAACGGAGACCTGCCCCTCTTCTTCGATCTTTTTCATTGCTTTGAAATATGCACCCGCGCTGTTGGATTTCGGCGCAGTGGCGAGATACAACGTGGCTTCGGCAATTGGGTAGATTCCCTCAGGCAGGCCGATGAAATCAAAAGCCTGAGCCGCAGAAGAAGCCACGACCAGCCCCATCGGGTCAGCGAGGCCGATATCTTCACCCGCTAAAATGATCAGACGGCGGATGATGAACTTCGGGTCTTCACCTGCGTAGATCATTTTTGCCAGCCAATACAGAGCGGCATCAGGGTCGCTTCCGCGCACCGATTTGATAAACGCAGAAATGGTGTCGTAATGCGCATCGCCATCTTTATCATACAAAACCGCGCGGCGTTGAATGGATTCCTGTGCCACATCCAGGGTGATGTGAATGTTGCCATCCTGATCGGGTGACGTGGATTCAACTGCAAGCTCGATGGCATTTAAGGCGTTGCGTGCGTCGCCGCTGGAAACTTCGATTAAGTGGGAACGGGCATCAGGGTCCAGAATGACGCGCTTGTTTCCATAGCCGCGTTCCTTGTCGGAGAGGGCGCGGTCGAGCAGAATCCCCGTTTCGGTCTGGTTCAAATTCCGCAATTGAAAAACGCGCGAACGCGAAATCAAGGCTTTGATGACCTCAAAGTATGGATTCTCCGTGGTTGCGCCGATCAACGTGAAGGTTCCATTTTCAACATGCGGCAGGAGGGCATCCTGCTGGGCCTTGTTCCAGCGATGCACTTCATCCACAAAAAGGATCGTGCGCTCGTTGTGCAGTCTGCGGCGTTCGAGCGCTTCATCAATCACAACGCGCAGATCGGCCTTGCCCGCCAGAATGGCAGAGATGGTCACAAAGTGACTCTTGGTGCTGTTCGCAATGACTTGTGCCAACGTGGTCTTGCCCGTGCCAGGCGGCCCCCACAAAATGATGGACGAAAAAAGTTTATCGGCTTTGATGGCGCGCTGCAACAACTTCCCTTCGCCAACAATGTGTTCCTGCCCGATGTATTCATCCAGTGTCCGCGGGCGCATCCGTGCGGCAAGCGGTGCTTCAGATTTCATGCGTTCCTGCATGGCGTGGTCAAAAAGGTCGGTCATGGGGTGATTATAATGTAGTCAATCCGACCACAAGGAAACCCAATGAAAAAATCACCCGCCGAAATTTCAGAAGCTGTTGAATCCGCCCGAGAGGAATTGATCGCTTTCCTGCAAAAGATGGTGCAAACCGCCAGCCTGCCGAATCATGAGCATGATGTTCAAAACCTTGTCGCGCAAAAATTGCGGGCGTTGGGGCTTGAAGTGGAAATTGTCCCCTCGAATTTCGATGACCTGAAAGATCACCCTGCCTTTGGCGATGACGGCTTCTCGCCGACAGATCGTGTCAACGTGATCGGACGCTGGCCCGGGACTCACACTGGCGAAGGAAAATCGATCATTCTTAACGGACACGTGGATGTGGTTCCAGTGGGCGATCTCTCCCTTTGGGTGGATTCGCCGTGGAGCGGCGTCATCCGCGAAGGAAAAATGTTCGGGCGCGGCTCATGCGACATGAAATCGGGTTTGTGCGCAGGCATCTTTGCCGTGGACGTTTTACAGCGCCTCGGCTATCAACCTGCGCGCGATGTGTTGATCGAAAGCGTCATCGGCGAAGAATCAGGCGGCATTGGCACATTGACGACCATCGTCAAAGGCTACACGGCTGACGCCGTGATCCTGCTCGAACCCACGCGCCTTGAAATTTCTCCCGTGCAATCTGGCGCGCTGACATTTCGATTGACCGTGCCCGGGCGTTCGATCCATGCGGCGATGAAGGCCTACGGCGTAAGCGCCATCGAAAAATTCGCGCTGCTGTTGAATGCCATCAACAAACTCGATGTCGAACGCCATGCAAATTTCAAGCATCCGCTGTTTGAAGATCCGCACAACATTGCGCCGATCAACATCGGCACAGTGCGCGGCGGCGAATGGCATTCCACCGTCCCTGAAGAAGTGGTGGCAGAGGGACGCATGGGCGTTTTCCCTGGAGAGTCGAATGAAACGGCGCGGAAAATGTTCGAAGCGGCGATTCAGGCTGCGGCTGAGTCTGATGCGTGGTTGAGTCAAAATCCGCCGCGTGTGGAATGGTTCGAGGGTCAATTCGAATCAGGTGAAACCCCGCTCGATCATCCGTTGATTCAGCAACTGACTGCGGCCCACGAACATGTGACAGGTTCAGCGCCGACTCTGCGCGGTGTGACTTACGGCTCAGACATGCGCCTGTTCACCAATCATGCAAAGATTGCGGCCACGCATTACGGCCCCGGTGACGTGGGCATGGCGCATGCGGTCAATGAGTTTGTGCCGCTCGAAGAAGTGGTGACCGCGACGAAAGTTGTGGCGAACATGGTCGCACAATGGTGCGGAGGAGAATTCAAATGAAATCATTTGGCTGTCAATCCATGTACGCGCCGATCCGACGGATGGTGTTGAAACATCCGCGTGAGGCATTCATTTCGCAGGCGAATCTCGAAACGCAATGGGAGAAACTTGTGTATTTCGGCTGCCCTGATTTCGAAAATTCGCTGGCAGAATACGAGCGTTTTAGCGGCATTCTGGAGCAATTCGATTTCGAGATTCATTATGCGCCCAAGGATGAAACCACCAGCCTCGATTCGATCTATGCACATGACCCGCTGGTGATTTCGAATCGCGGTGCGATCCTTTGTAGCATGGGCAAGGAGGCGCGCAAACCTGAGGCCGATGCTGCTGAAAAATATTTGCAGGAATTGGGCGTGCCCGTCATCGGGCGGATTCAGGGAAGTGGAAAGTTGGAAGGCGGCGATGTGCTCTGGGTGGATGAGCGCACGCTGGCAGTCGGTCAGGGTTTCCGAACGAATGCGGAGGGATTACGTCAATTGCGCGAACTGCTCGGCGATTCGGTGGATGAAATTTACCCCGTGCAACTCCCCTACTGGACGGGGCCGCAGGATTGTTTGCATCTGCTGTCTTTCATCAGCATCGTGGATAAGGATCTGGCTGTCGTGCATTCGCGCCTGATGCCTGTGCCCTTCCGCGAATGGCTGTTGGAACGCGGCTTTCAATTCGTGGAAGTGCCCAACGATGAGTACGATAGTCTCGGCTGTAACGTGCTGGCGGTGGGTCCGCGCCAGTGTGTGATGTTGAACGGCAACCCCGTCACGCAAAAACGACTCGAAGAAGCAGGCGCGCAGGTGTGGACCTTCGACGGCAAGGATATTTCCTACAAAGGCACGGGCGGCCCCACCTGCCTGACTCGCCCAATTTTGAGGATGGGATAAGGGATCGAAGGTGAATTAAAGAGACTGGCGACCACCATGATGGGTGATCGCCAGTCTCTTTCTCTTTACAAGGAGAGGCTAAAAGGATGACACAGCCTTCAACAGATCGGTGTGAGTTTCGATATACATGTCGAAACCTCCAAGGGAAAAGGCCTTTTCGGCATCCGAAGACAGGTTCAGCAGTTTTATATATGGGGAGCGATAAGTGCCAGCGCTAATTCCCTTGCGGATCTCTTCGTCATTCCGATCAGGTTTTGCAGCGCGAAGCTGATTGTAAATGGAATGAATGGCACGCAACCCTGCACTGCTGATAAAGGGAGTATGCGTCAGGTCGATAAGAATATATTGAGTGCCATTCTTGATCAATTCATTCGCCTTGCTTTGAAACGCCTCATACGTAGACGAATTCAGGTCGCCGTGCAGGTGCATGACCTGCACCGGAACACGTCCCTTCATCGCAGTGATCTTGATTTCCATAGAATCCTCCAATTAACCATAGCTGGCTTGTCTTTTATTCTTCCCGTAGTTTACACGAAACACAAGCCGCACTTTACACATCGAAACGAATTTGTGATTTATCAATTTTACAGGTTTGACGGGACAGATTCGGATAAAGTGCCCCGCTCATCGCTACTTGGATGTAGTTGTCGTCGTGGTCGTTGTCTGTTGTTTTACTCCAACCAGTTTGCGGAGGATGTCAAACCAGAATGGTGCGCCCTGGGCAGCGGCAAAGGCCGTGAGAAGGTACCCGAACAATTTGACGATGATTCCCCAGCCGTTGTTAAGGGCGGGCAAGCTTGTTACCGAAAGACATTTCCCTGCAGAGCGGATCACTAAGCGATAATCCCTCACACCCAAAAGACCGCAGGAGCCCGACTCCAAAGGCGTTGTTGTCCACCCGATCGGGAAGTTCAGGTCTTTTACAGTAGCAAATGAAATTTCATCGACAGGCGCCTCAGTCTGCGCTGCGGCTTGAGCCTGCGCCACGATCACGGCTCGCGCCGTAGGTTCCTGCCAGAGCTTTTGAGCAATGAAGATGGTATCGATATTGAGAAAGACAGCCAGCCAGAGGCCGATCCAAAACGCAAGCCATTGCGCGCGGATCTTGTACCAGCTGCTGGATTGCGACATGACATTGTTGAACCAGCCTTCCACATTGCTGCGATACTCAGCCATCTTGCCTTCGAACTCGTGCGTATTCCGCTGGATGTTTTCCATGCTTTTCTCCATGTTCGGAAAAACGTAAGGCAGCACTTCGTTCTTCGCCATCATGGACTTGAAGTTGGCGGTCATCTCAGGGATCGATAGGGTTTCGACAGCAACATCCTTCTCACCCTTGCCCGCATTCATAATCACTTCGAAAGCCGCCGTGGCAAACACCTGGTTGGGAATGTAATCCGTGCGCATCTGATTCCCTTTTCGATCCCTGACAATATCGCCATTTTTGTCTTTGAGTGCCAACTCGCTGACAAGCGGGTGGGCATAAAATCGATCCACCAGCGTCTTATCCTTCAACATGCTGTGAATGGATTTTTCAAGAAAGTTGGCACGCCAGCCTAAAAATGTGCCGATCCTGTTTTGGGCTTCCATGGTGGCGATGCTGATGACCAGCCAGACGAAAACGAGTCCAATGGCGACTTCGATAATGGCATCCAGTTGCATGATGTTCTCCTTGGATATTGATGGTTACACGCTTTACAGCACCAGTATATAAGCGGACAGGTTTATTTTCAAGGCCAACTATGCGTTGGGAAGTTCTTCCTGCGCCTGTAAATGCGATTGATTGACGAGATAAATACCCACGAGCGCAATCGCACCGCCCACCCACTGAGTGGTATTCGGTATCTCGCCCAGCAATGGAATGGCCAATACCGCAGTCAAAATGGGCTGGCCCACCAAGGTTGGCGAAACGATCGAAGCAGGCAAATGCCCCAGTGCGTATGTGATCGCCAGATACCCGATCATCTGCGAAACGACGGCTGTGGCAAGAAAAATACCCCAAGTCCTGGCGGGATAATCCGTCAATTGATTTCCGAGCACCAGATTCATGATGAACATGCCAATGACCGCGCTGACACCGACCAGCCAGGTATAGCGAAGCGGATCAATGTATTTTCGTCCGCGCTGGGTGATGAGTTGATAAGAAGCGTAGAAGATCGCGGCGGTGCTGGCCATCACATCGCCCAGGCCGAGGGTGGGATGATTCAAGAAATCACTCCCCATCACGAGCACCGCACCCGTCAAGGCAATCACGAGCCCGATCCAAAATGTGCCGCGCAGTCTTTCGCGAAGCACAAAGAACGCGAACAATGCCACCCACAGCGGAGAGGTGTTTCCAAGCAGGGTCGCATTGGCGGCGGTTGTAAATTTCAGGGATGAATTCCAAAAAGCAAAATCGAAGGCAGTGAACAGTCCCCCCAGCAGAGGAAAAATATAATATCTTTTATCAATGGGCTCCAGCATTTTTTGCTGGCGAACGAACAATGGCGCCAAAAAGATCGTGGAAAATAACAGGCGGTAAAAACCAGTGACAGCCCCGGGCGCATCGGCCCAGCGCACGAACATGGCCGAAAGGCTGAGCGCACTGATACCCACCGCAAGCGCGATATAGGGAAGGAATTTATTTTGCATCAGGGAATTGTACTCTGTCAGGGGTGGACGGTTTCAAATGCGGGTAATGGAAATCCGCTCAAGGGTGGGCAAAAGCTCCTTGAGACTGCGCACACTAAAGTCAGGTTTGAAGCGCTGAATTTCATCCGCTTTAAATTGTGCGCGGCGTGTGATCCAGATCGATTTCATACTCAAGTTCTTCGCCCCTTGAATATCGGCCTCCAAACTATCGCCGACCATCACAGCCTCTTCGGGTGAAATGCTCCATTGCGCCAGCGCGATCTCAAACGCGCGCGGATGCGGCTTGCGATAGAAACTCGAAGCGGACGTGAGCACGAAATCAAAATACGAACGGATGCCGAAATCCTCGATGAGTTCCTGAACATCGCGATCATCGCCCGCATTAGAAAAGATGCCAAGTCGATATTGATTGGATCGAAGTTTCTGGATGGTATCGAGCGCATCGTCCTCAAGCATCCAATTGGATTGCGTAACAGAATACAACGCATCCAACGCGGACCTGAGAACTGGTTCGGCGACATCGACATATCCCAAATCCTTGAGCAGTTCGCGCAAAACGAAGTGATACGTGGTCTCCTGAAAATCCTTGTCGCGCTGGTCGTAATATTCGTGCAGGCGCGCGCGAAAGACCCGCGTATCCAGCACGATATCATGTTGATTCAGAGAGTCGGCGAGAGCTTGATCGGCACGTTCCAAAATGGGCGTCCAATCTCCGCGCGAATGCATGAGGGTCCCACCCAGGTCAAAGAGAATGTGATGAACAGAAGATGCTTTCATTGTATGTGATCTACCCTGACAAACCCATGAAAAATCTTTGCGGCTTTGCTGCAAGCTGCCTGCCTAGACTGAGGCAAAAAACGGAGCCAGTCCGCGCAAAATAACAAAAATGAACCAGATATTATTCGCCATCAGCGCCAGCACAAAGACCGTCAAAATGGACTCAAACCATGTTTTGCCAGCAAAATCTGCAAACGCGAGCGCGAGGAAAAAGACCAACAGATACGTCCAATAGAGTGCGTAGAGAAACAGCTCCGTGCCATAATTCATGTGCAAAATGAAATTGAAAGCCAGGCTGCCCAACAAGCCAAGCATAAGCGGAATATGTACGGATGAACGTATTGATTTCATAAAAATCAGGAGCGCCCCTGCAAGCAGGGCCAGCCATAGAACGAGCGGGATGTTGGCAAATCCCTTATAAGAGGCATAGGCGTTATTGGGAGCGTCGAAAGTCTTGAGGTCAATGGTGGGACGGGGGTCTTTGTTCGCAATGACTTCTACAGGTTTGGGGCCTGTAACGCCGTATAAAACCATTGTACGACTGACAAGCTTGAAACGCTCGATCAAACGCTCTGTCGGCGACTCATAGACAGGTTTGACAAAATTCGTCTCGAAGGCCAGGTCGGCAGGGACGAAGAAGAAGGTCTGCCAGCGGGGATAGACCATGCTGGTGAAGGCGGTCAGCACAACACCAACGGCAAATACCATGACGCAATATCGCACCAGCCGCCAAAACCCAAATTTATTGAAGAGCAATCCGATCACACCCTGCGCAATATTTGTGACCGTAATTCCAAACACAAGCACACCCGCAGGGACCAGCACCCCAAACCGAGTCTCTTTGGCCTGGATCAAGAGAAAGAAGAAGATCAACGAAGTCGCGCCAAATATATACGTATCGGTGAGCGAGCCAAAGAACAGATGCGCGGCTGTGGATCCAAGCATCACGGCAAAGATAAAAGCGTAACTGCTTTTTTCGGTCGCACGCTTCACGAATATCCATGCCATAAAAACGCACAAACCACTTAACGCTGAGACTACAAGAATCGGTGCGAGATTCCAATGGTCACCCATGAAAATGGCGAAAACCCGCACCAATGAACGGATCGTCGTCAACGCCAGCGGATGCACGGAACGGTTCAACGCATCACCAGTGGGGCTGCCGAGGATGAACAGCCACGGTCCCGCATCCGATTCAAAAAGGACGGTGTTCACACTCAGCGCAGGGTGATTCAATGCACGCGCAATGACGAGGTTGATCAAGAAAAACATTCCACCCGCATAGACGCCAGGCAGATTCGATTTGATGAATTCGAAAAATTTGGTTTTCGCCAATCGCTCATGAAACCCGCGTACCTCGAATTGTTCGAGCGCGCCAAATCCCCAGACTCCCGCAGTCAATGCGCCTGAGAGAAACAAACCGAACCATTCCATCGGCAGCATGAGATGTTCCCGAAGAAGCATGGGCGGAAATTGCAGCCCTACGAAAATGATCGCCAGCAGAAAAATAGGAAGCACAAACGCGAGAAGCAAATTTAGGGGCTGGCGTAAAAATCCGCCACGCAGCGAGTTCATCGCGCGACGGACGAGATAATATCCAAACACACTGCCGATAATTGTTAAGACAACGGTAAATACCAGCATATTGAAGATCGACCCAAGCGCATCGGCCAGAAAACCAACCGCGCCGTATACAAAAATGAGGGTCAATAAAAAACCAAGGAAATAATGCCAAAAACGGCTGGGCATCCGCTCGATAAAGGGAGCAACGGGCAGCATCAGGGCATACAACGCGAGCGCAAAAGCCAGCCACCCAAGATAATAGACGGTAGAAACCGCGATCGGCAGCACAACCGCCGCCCCGCCAATGACCGCCAGCACACCCAGCGCAATAAGCACAGTCATTTGTCTCTGTTGCAGCCAATGCCAAAGGGTTGGGAATGCCTCAAATAATAAAAAAGCAATTGCCAGCGTGGGCACAGAGACGAGGAAAATACGGTCCAGAACCGTCTCATATCCTGAGTATCCAAAGAAAATTATCGCCGAGGAAAATGTGACGACAAATGCAGTGAACAGGCTAAATCCCACACGGAACAGGAACTGGAAAAACTTCACTCGAAATCTCTCCCGAACAAACTCTCAATCATGACATTATTTTACCCGATGCCATCCAGCCAAAATCCAGGATATTTTGGCATGGATTCTTAATGGGCGCAAATTGACTTGCCTGATAAATTAGACATATAATGAAATAAGCAAGGCCAACGCGCAATGGGCTGGTTCCACCATCTCAAACAACCTCTGCGGCTGACAAACCAGCCCGCACGAAAAGGGAAAAACCTATGTCAGGGCTGATCGGAAAAAATTTAGGGCGCTATCAAATTCTCGAACTCATCGGTGAAGGCGGCATGGCAACGGTGTTCAAAGCACACGATGCGCGCCTCGAACGTGATGTGGCCATCAAGTTCATTCGGCCTGAAGCTGTCCCGCCCGATCAACTGGACATGATCCTCAAACGCTTTGAGCGTGAAGCCAAATCGCTGGCTGGGCTTTCTCAGCCCAACATCGTCGGCGTGATCGATTACGGCGAATTCGAAGGATTGCCGTACCTGGTGATGGTTTACCTGCCCGGCGGCACGCTCAAGGAACGCCTTGGCAAGCCCATGTACTGGCGGGACGCGGTCCGCTTTATCATTCCCGTAGCCCGCGCGCTCGAATATACCCACGAACACAACATCATCAATCGCGATGTCAAACCATCCAACATCCTGTTGACCGAAAAAGGCCAGCCCATGCTGACCGATTTTGGGTTGGTCAAGATCTTCGAAAAAGAAGGCGCAACACATCTGACCGCATCCGGCGCGGGGCTGGGCACACCTGATTACATGGCTCCCGAGCAATGGATCGGAGAAGCCACCGCCGCATCCGACCAGTATTCGCTGGGCGTCGTGCTCTACGAAATGATCACCGGCTACAGGCCCTACACCTCCGATACCCCGGCGGGCATTCTGCTCAAACAGATCAACGATCCGCTGCCGTTCCCGAAGGAATACATCCCAGACCTGCCGCAAAGCGTCGAATCGGTGCTGATGAAGGTACTCGCCAGAAAACCCAGCGACCGCTACGCCGACATGCACGCCTTCGCCAATGAATTACAAAATTTACTGGATGGACGGGAAGTCACCGCAACCGGTATCAAAACAAAACAACTTCGCGAGCAAATGACGGGCAAGATCGAAAAACCAAAACTCGATCAAATTCCAGTCGAAGCCGCGAAAACTCCAAACATCCAAGCCGAGCAAAAACAGGAAGCTCCAATACCAACGATCGTTCGGTCGGATAAAAAGGCTACGCCTCCTGCCAACCCTCTGCCTGCCAGCCCGAAAAAGAAATCCTCTTCCCTGCTCATTGCCGCTCTCGGCACCCTCGTATTGATCGGCGCCTGCGGAGCCTGCTGGATGTTAAATTCCAGGCTCCACTTTTTCGGCGGAACAAAACCCACCGCCACACAAGAAGTGACCATTTCAACCGAAGCCGCCACCGAGATCGCCGAAGCGACCCTCCCCGCCGAGACAACCGAGCCCACCAGCGAGCCAACCGAAGCGCCAGCAGCCACCGAAGTCTCTCTGCCTGTTGAGATCAAAGACGAGAAGAATATTCCCATGCGCCTCGTCCCTGCCGGCGAATTCACCATGGGCAATGACGATGGCAACACAGAAGAACGCCCCGCCAGCAAAATCTACGTCGAAACCTTTTACATGGATAAATACGAAGTCACGAACGACATGTATTCCGCATGCGTATCTGCGGGCGTGTGCAAACTGCCCGAAAAGCCAGGGTCTGCCACGCGGTCTTCCTATTACAACAATCCATCTTTCGCGAATTATCCCGTTCTCTATGTCAACTGGACCATGGCCAAAACCTATTGCGAGTGGAGAGATGCCCGCCTGCCCACCGAAGCCGAATGGGAAAAAGCCGCCCGCGGCACAGAAGACGAACGCGCCTATCCGTGGGGCAACGACTTTAGCTGCAATTTTGCCAACCACTCCGGATGCGTCGGCGATACCGCGCCTGTCAATCGATACGATGGCGGACAAAGCCCTTATGGAATCTACGGCATGTCTGGCAACGTCTGGGAATGGACCAGCAGCCTGTCCGAGTTCTATCCATACAGCGCCACAGATGGCCGCGAAGACCCCGATGCCTCAGGCTTCCGCGCAGTTCGCGGCGGGTCCTGGCATATTTTCGGCGGCACAGGTGGAAACATCCGCATCGACACGCGCTACAAACTGGATGCTGTCTACTTCGGCGCTTATGTCGGTATCCGCTGCGCGCTGACAAAATAGCCTCATAGATTTAGTGAACTCGGGATTCCTCGGAACCCCGAGTTTTTATTTAATCATGGCATCCGTTTTCACAAAAGTCCTCGAATCGTAGTACTTCTAAATGATGTCGCTTATAATTGAATTGCTTTACAAGATAACGAGCAAAACCAGCCAACATTTATCTTTAAGGAAAACTCCATGTCGTTGCTGATCGGTCAAACATTTGGGCGCTATCAAATCCTTGAGCTGCTTGGGGAAGGCGGTATGGCCACCGTCTACAAGGCTTATGACACCCACCTTGAGCGTGAAGTTGCGATAAAAGTGATCCGCCGTGACGCTTTCCCCGCCGACGATATGAACATGCTGCTCAAACGTTTCGAGCGCGAAGCCAAGTCACTGGGCAGGCTTTCGCACCCCAACATCGTCGGCGTGATTGATTACGGCGAACATGAAGGCTCGCCATATCTTGTCATGGTTTACCTGCCCGGCGGCACGCTCCGCGAACGGCTGGGAAAACCCATCGCCTGGAGAACCGCGGTGGAATTGATTCTCCCCATCGCCCATGCCCTCGAATACGTCCACGACCGCAACATCATCAATCGCGATGTCAAACCCTCCAACATCCTGATGACCGAAAAAGGCCAGCCCATGCTGACGGATTTCGGTCTGGTCAAACTTTTCGGCGACAAGGAAAAAGACGCAACGCATCTCACCAGCTCCGGAACAGGCCTCGGCACACCCGATTACATGGCCCCCGAGCAATGGACAGGCGAAGCCATTCCGCAATCTGACCTCTATTCACTGGGTGTCGTGCTCTACGAAATGATCACAGGCCGCAGACCCTTCACAGCCGACACCCCCGCCGGTGTGCTGCTCAAGCAAGCCACCGAATCCCTGCCGCTTCCAAAATCATACATCCCAGATCTGCCAAAGGACGTGGAATCCGTCCTGCTTAAAGTCCTGGCCAAGGATCCCAAAGACCGCTACCCTGATGTGCATACCTTCGTCCTCGAATTGCAGAATCTGGTGGCGGGAAGGGAAGTAAGCGCGACATCCATCAAAGCCGAACAACTCCGCAGACAAATGACGGGGAAGATGGAGAACTACGCGTCTCAACCCGACCTGTCAACGGGTCAAACGAAAAAAGCATTTCCCGCCCTTTTTGCAGTGCTCGGCGGATTAGGCGCAATCGTAGTCATCACCATCATCGGCGTATTAATTTATGCCAGCAATGGCGGCACAGGCCTGCCCTTCCTCGCCGCACCAACGCAAACCTCACAACCGACCGCCGTACCATCTGCCACGAACACAGCCATTCCTCCAACAGCAACGCTTGAGGTCACAGCCGTCCCAACGGAAACTCTCGCTCCGACAGAAACAGCCATCCCGTCTGAAATAAGAGACGATCGCAACATCCCGATGATCTATATCCCCGCCGGGAAATTCACCATGGGCAGCAATGACAGCGGTGACGTCGGATCGAAACCTGCCAACGAAGTTGAGCTCGCAGCGTTCTACATCGACAAGTTCGAAGTGACCAATGAAATGTACGACGCCTGCGTCTATGCTGTGGAATGTAGAAAACCGCAGCAGCTGGGAACCGCCACCCGAAACACCTATTTCGCCAACCCGGTCTTCAAGGAATACCCCGTCATCTATGTGGATTGGAAAATGGCAAAAGCTTATTGCGAATGGAGAGGCGCGCGCCTGCCCACCGAAGCTGAATGGGAAAAAGCCGCCCGCGGCGCAGAGGATGAACGCCTCTACCCATGGGGCGATGAAAAACCTGATTGCGATCTCGCGAACATCGCAGGCTGTGTAGGTGATACTACGCCAGTAATGCAGCATGAGTTGGGGAAAAGTGTCTACGGTGTATATGGAATGGCTGGCAACGTTATGGAATGGACAAACACACTGTACGACCTGTACCCGTACGATGCCACCGACGGCCGCGAAGACCCCGACTCCACCAAAGAACGCATCGCACGTGGAGGCGCATGGAATCTCTTCGGCGGCAACAGCGGAAACGTCCGCGTGGATACACGGGTGAAATTGGTCCCTGAATATTACGGAGCCTACGTCGGCATCCGCTGTGCAAAATCGGCACAATAAACAAAAGAACTCGGAACCTTGAAAGTTCCGAGTTCTTTTTATTTCCCGTATTGGCAACTTCAGTCGCCGCACAAGAACGGCTGAAGCCGTTACTACGTCAGCTAAAAAATCCCAGGCGCGCGCCATTCATACAAAACTTCAAGATTACCCTTCAGGAAGGATTCCCTCGTTGCACTTCTTTGAATCTTTCCACTTGTGGTCTTTTGGATCGTTGAAGGCATGATCAATACAACCGCCTGCACCCGCAGACCGTGATTTTTAGCCACTGCCATGCGAATGGCATTGGCAATACCTTCGAAGTCGTTGCTCTTTCGGTATTCGCGTTTTACTTCATGCACCACAACAAGATGATCCACCTGATTCGATTCCACCGCAAACGCCGCGCCAAAGCTGGGACGTAAAGCGTCGTGACATTTCTCCATCGTCAATTCAATATCCTGCGGATAGAAGTTGCGCCCCTGAATAATGACCATGTCCTTGATGCGGCCAGTAATGTGAAGTTGGTCGTTATAGATAAACCCAAGGTCACCCGTCCGCATGAAAGGACCATCATTGGTTGGTGCAATAAAAGCCTGAAATGTCTTTTCGGTTTCCTCGGGGCGTTTCCAATATCCCTGCGCCACACTGGTGCTTTGCACCCAAATCTCGCCAACTTCATCTTGCGCACACAGCTCTTTCGTTTGCGGATTCACGATCCGAATATCCGCACCAATCGAAGTCCATCCACAACCTACACTAATAAAGCTTTTTGGGCTTTCTTCTGGAAGGAACACAAGCTTGTGTTTTGCAAGCGCATCCGAATCCAGTATGCAATAAGATATCTTTTGACCGCACAACTTGCCACTTACCTTTACAGTGGCCTCTGCCAGCCCATACGCAGGGGCAAAAAGATTAAAATCAAAGCCACAAGGTTTAAAGGCATCGCTGAACATCTGCATGGTTTCAAACCTGACAGGTTCCGCGGCATTGCCGATAATCTTCAAACTACCAAGGTCAAGAGTTTCTTTTTCCTCATTCGTCACCTTTTGTACACAAAGATCGTAAGCAAAATTCGGAGCAGCGGAATGAGTGGCCTTGTGTTTTGAGATGGCTTTTAACCATCGATAAGGTCTTTCCAGGAATGCGATCGGGGCCATGAAGTAGCTGGGCCTGCCCAAATATACGGGCATCAGCAAACCGAAGATCAGACCAAGATCATGAAAGATCGGCAGCCAGGAAGCAAGTATGCTTTTGTCATCGAAGGCCGATCCCCGCTGCAAATCACGGACAGTTTCCGTCAGGTTGAGGTGTGTGATCATCACACCTTTTGGCGTGCTGGTGGAGCCAGAGGTGTATTGAAAGAAAGCCAGATCATCGGCTTTGTTTTCAACTTCCTTCCAGCTTTTCTCAATACCTGGCTCGACTTTTTCATTGACCACCCAGTTCAATTCGTGGAACTCGGGATATTCATCAAATAACAGCTTGAGCTTATCGAACAATTCCATCTGCGTGCAGGCCACCACGGCATCCGCATCGCTGAGCATGGATCTAAATCTGGGCGTGGCGCGTTTCAGGTGCGGGACGATGGTCGGCACAGCGACGACGCCTGCATACAAACAGCCGAAAAATGCGACGATGAATTCCAGCCCCGATGGATACAACAAAAGCGCACGGTCGCCGGGCTTGGTGTGCTGCTGCAAAGTGGCGGCAAATGCCCGAGACTGGCGATCAAGCTCGGCGAAGGTCAGAGGCGCTTCTTGATCCTCCCCATCAACAAGGTACATGTAGGCCAGTTCATTCCCGATTCGATCCGCATAAAAGCGGACCACCTCTACAAGACTGACAGCCTCTTCAGGGTTTTGGATCATCCCATTTTCTCCTTGATTCTGGCGGCCATGGCATCGATCGTGTTCATGTTGTCAACCGTCAACTCGGGGTCGGGGATGTAGATTTGAAACTCGATCTCGACGAACACCCCAACCTGCGCGAGCGAAAAGGAATCGATCAACCCGCTGGTGATGAGCGGCTCATCATACTTAAGCGGATATTCAGCATCGTTCATGATCTCGGTGCAGATGAATTTTCTTAATTTGGATCTGATCTCGTTTTCTTCCATGTTAAAACTCCTGATAAATAAATGGTGCCACCGCCGCCTGCCGTGTGGACAGGAACAAAAGCAGAAGCCCAACCGTAAGCAAGAACACCTTCGCAGGCTTTGACAGGCGCAGCAGGCCCAATTCGTCTTTGGCTGGCAACTGCATCACATCAATGAAAAAGGACAGGCCAATCGCCAGAATGGGTTTGATGATCTGATGAATGGACAGCGTCTGAATGATACCCCATCTGAACAGGCCGCTCCAAAATGCCAGCGTCTGGGTGAAATCCATTTTGAAAGGGGCATTGATCAGAATCAGAATCAACAATGTGACCACGATGTTGGAAATCTGTCTCCAGCGCGGAAGCGGAATAGACGTTTTCTTCGCAAACATTTTCTGCACACGCTCGTATCCCTGCAACAAACCGTTGAGCGCACCCCACAAAATGAAATGCGGAGCCGCCCCATGCCAGATGCCGCTGACGATCATCGTGACCAGCGGCGGGATGACCAGGTTGGGCCAATATCGTCCGCTGGGATTGCGGCGCAGCATGGCGCGGCTGACGGGCAGGTAAATATAATCGCGCAGCCAATTGGAAAGGGAAATATGCCAGCGATTCCAAAAGTCAATATAGCTGGTGGAGAAGAACGGCTGCTCAAAGTTCGGTGAAAGCTGAATCCCAAACAAGCCGCTGACGCCTCTTGCGATGCTGGTGTAGCCTGCAAAATCATTGTAGATGACGAAGGCAAAAGTCAGCCACCAGAAAAGCAGATCGGGCATGGAATATTTTTGCGGAGCCGCAAATACGCCCAGCGGAATCATCCGCACAATGGTTTCAGAGATCACCAATTTGCGGACGAGGCCGACGAAGATCTTGATAAAACTTTCAACAAGCTGGTCGTTTCCAATTTCAACGTCGGCTTGCAATTGCTTGAAGAAATTTTGCGCCCGTTCGATGGGACCCGCCAGCAGTTTGGGAAAATAGCCGAGATACAGCGAGACTTCCACAAAACTATGATTTGCAGGGATTTGCTTGCGATACACATCCACCAAATACGAAATGGCCTGCAGGGTGTAAAACGAAATGCCGATGGGCTGAAGCAGGTCAAGGATGAGCAATTCGTTTGTCAGGCCGATCCGTAACAAGGCTTTGAAAAAATAGACCGAGGTCTGGTCGAAGTATTTGTAAAACAGCAAAACGCCCAGATTCGCGGCAACGCCAATCCAAACCCAGCGGGTCTTGGCGGAATCTTCCGCTTTATCCAGTTTCAGCGCGACCCAATAATTGACAATGGACGAAGCAAAGAGGATGGTCGCAAAAGTCCAATCCCAGGTGAAGCAAAACAGATACGAGGCGATGAGCAGGACGTAATTCTGCGCTTTTTTGGGGACGAGATAATAGATCCCAAGCGTGAGCAGGACAAAGACAAAAAAGCCGTTGGAGGTGATGGATAGTTTTGAAAAAAGGTCAGTCATTTGAATCATTGATTATGTCACCCTGAGCGCAGCGAAGGGTCTCTTGGACAATCGTAAAGGTTCTCACTGCGCGGGGGCGCCCCCCCACCCCCCCCCCCCCCAACACCACACCACACCACCCCAGTTACCCTAAACGTAATGCCGCTCAAATGCTCGCCAAGCAGGCGGCTGAAATATTCGCTCCCAACTTTGTTGAAATGGACAATATCGTACCAGCCATCCGTTGGGATCTGAATGGTCTCCTGTGTCAGCCACAAATCGGTGTTGACATAGGCCGCTTCATTTTCCAGCATGTTGCGGAAATCGGGGTACACCTTGCGGTTGTAGGCGAATTTTTGGAGGGTGAAAAAGATGGGGTCAACAGGTGTTTCGAACAGGACGATTTTTGTCTCTGCGCTGTTCAAGGCCAGCAATTCATGCAAGCCATCGAGTTGTTCACCTGTAATTTCAGGTCGATCCAGCAGACTATCGAAGTAATCCACCTGCTCCTGCTGGGACATGTTCGTCTTTTCGGAGAATTTCAGGGAATGGCCGTTGACTTCGATGTGATTCGCGTTCTCTTCGCCGTTGAGCAGGTACCGATCTGCACCGAGGTAGGAACGATAGGAATTCGAGTTTTCGATGAGCCAGCCATCGGCCGAAAAATCATCCAATTGATATTTCACCCACGGCGAGGACATGATACTCGCATCTGACCCCGCCTGCACGGCGGTGTAATCGAACAGGTCTGTCCCAAAAACAATGACGGCTGGATGGAAATTCTTGATGAGCAGTTTTGCCAAAGGGTAGGCTGTGATCGGCTTTAGCCCGCCCAGCCCAAAGTTTTGACAGTGAATCGTGTTCCCCGTCGAGTCAAAATAGGCCTGCTCCACGATCGTCGGGTCAATGCCGTAAAGCACCTGCGAATCGCCGAGGATGATGCAATCGATCTGCCCGTCTTGAACTTCGCGGGCCTTGATGCGAATCACCTGCGGGTCAAAATGCGGATGCGAACTGCCGTACGATTCGTATTGGAAAAAATTCCTGCCAGCGGAGGTTCTCGCAAAAGCCTCGATTGCCACACAAAATACCAACAGCCAGAGGACAGCCTGAAAGAATGCCTGCCCAACTGGCAGTTTGATTTTCAAAGATTTCATTTCGCCGATTATACCTGCTGGATGTGAGGCAGAGTATTCCCCTCCCCCCCCCCCCCCCCCCCCCACCCCCCCCCTTACCCCCCCCTTACCCCCCCCCCCCCCCCCCCCCCCCCCCCCCCCCCCCTCCCGGCCCCTCCCTTTCCCTCCCCCCCCCCCCCCCCTTTCCCTTTTTTTTCTTCCCCCCCCCCCCCCCCCCCCCCCCCCCCCCCCCTCCCAATTTTTTTTTTTTTTTTTTTTTTTTTTTTTTTAAATTTTTTTTTTTTTCCCTCCTCTTTTTTTTCCCCCTTTCCTTTTTTTTTCCCCCTCCTCTTTTCCCCCCCCCCCCCCCCCCCCCCCCCTCCCCCCCCCCCCCCCCCCAACACCTCTCTAATTTTTTTAACTTTTTTCTCCTCTTCCCCCCCCCCCCCCTCTTTTCCCTCTCCCCCCCCCCCTTACAAACCCTTCCCCCTTTTTCCTCCCTTCCCCCCCCCCCCCCCCCCCCCCCCCCCCCCTTTGCTTTCCCTTTTCCCCCCCCCCCCCCCCCCCCAAAACCCCCTTTTCTTTTTTTTTTCCCTCCCCCCCCCCCTTTTTTTTTTTTTTTCCCTTCCCCCCCCCCCCCTTCTCCTTTTTCTCTTTTCCCTCCCTTCCCTTTTTTTTTTTTACTCCTCCCTAAAAAATTCCACCAAAAATTTTTCTCCCCCCCCCCCCTCCCCCCCCCCCCCCCCAATTTTTTTTTTTTTTTTTTTCCTTTTTCCCTTTTCCCCTCTTTTCCTCCCCTTTTTTTTTCTCTTTTATTTTTTTTTTTTCCCCCCCTTTTTTATTTTTCCCCTTTTCTTTTCTTTTTTCCACACCAACATCCGCCCCCCCGGGGCCTGGTGGCCCCCGTTTCCGGGGCGCCCCGCTGTCCGTTGCCGCGCGGGTGAAGCCCGCGGTTCGTGGCCGCGGGGCGGGGGGGGCGGGGGCGGCGGGGGCGCCGCCCCGCCTGGGCGGGCAAAATTTCCCCCGCCAGAGCCGGTCAACCGCCAAGGAGCGGGGCGCCGCCAGTGCCCCCCCCAATCCCATTTCCCTCGCCGGGGGGGGGGGCCCCCCCCCCCCCGCGAAAACAAACACCCCGCGGGGCGGCCCCCCCCAAAACCCAACCACCCCCCCCCGGGCCCCCCCCCGCGGGGGAGGGGCACCCCACCCCCCCCCCCTCCCCCCCCCCCCCCCCCCACAAGGACACACAAAAAAAACAAGAGCCCCCCCCCCCCCCCGTTTCTCGGCGCCCCCCGGCCGCCTCTACCCCCGCCCTTTAAATAAATTCCCGTCGGGTCGAGTTCTTCGCGCAGGATTCTTAATTCGTTTTCGGTCACAGGTTCAGTGACACGAACTTCCGCCGCGACTTTCAAATCCCAGCCTGTGTTGGCTTTGGCATCTTCAACGGTCTTGCCTGGGTGCAGTGCGGTCAGAATCATTTCGCCTGTTTCATCGGGTTCGAGCATGCCGATATCCGTCACCACGCCGACCATGCCTTTGCCGCGCAAGCCCGCCTTTTCGCGGTCACCTTTTCCGCCGATGAATCCAGCCGAGGTCATGAATTCCACTTTTTCGGGGAAGCGGCGTTTTTGATGCGGGGTCATGATGTAACAGCGATTCGCCCAGGCCGCGATCTCCTGCGAGCCGCCCGAACCAGGCAAACGCACTTTCGGATGATCGTATCCGCCGATCACCGTGGCGTTGATATTTCCATGTTTGTCAATTTGCGCGCCGCCCATGAAACCCACATCCACATTGCCGCGCTGGAGATAATTCGCAAAAATATCATACATGCTCACCACCGAAACCGAACCGCTCACGAGGGTCGGGTCACCGATGGAAAGCGGCAAACGGGCAGGCTCCGCGCCGATCACGCCCGCTTCGTACACCATCACCAGATTCGGCGCGTGTGTGCGCTTGGCCAAATTACAAGCCAAATTCGGCTGCCCCACCCCCACAAAAACAACATCGCCATCGCGCAGCAAACGCGCAGCGTTAATGATCATTAATTCAGCGGATGAATAGTCCATGGTTCCTCTATGTTTTTGTAGTACCGACTTCAGTCGGTGCAGGAACTATTGTGCCCGAAGATTGCCCGTCTGGCAAGGGAGAGATAAAATGGACTACGAGGAGAGAGACATGAAAACCAAGAATCCCACCGCCATCTTCAGTTTCATTCTTATTTTGTCCGTGCTGGCCTGTAACATGCCTGGTTCTGCAACCCAGCAAGCCACGCCTGTTCCCGTTCAGCCAACGGAAACGCCTGCGGCGTCCGCTTCTGCCACGCCGACAATTGTCCCCACCGAAACAGAAATTCCCTCCCCGACAGTGATTCCGCCCACGCCGACCATCGCCGTTTTCCATTCCCTCACCCCATCCACGAACATCAAAGCAGGTGACCTCGTCCACGATGTGGTTTCCGTGGATACCGCCGCCGAAAACCGCGCACCCTACGGCGACTCATACAACATCAATCTCTTCGAACGTCCCTTTACCCAGGATATGACCTACATCCCCGATGTGGACATCGTCAGCTATAACCTGAGTCACGACGAAAAATTCTATTACGTCTCCATTGAACTCGTCGGCAAGAATCCGAACAACGAAATCGGAATCAACTACGCCGTCGAATTGGATCTGGATGCCGACGGTCACGGTGATTACGTCATCGCCGCCAGACCGCCCTACAATGCCGAATGGTCCACAGATGGCGTGGTGGTCGCCAAGGACAGCAATCGCGACACCGGCGGCCTCTCCCCCGAAAAATCAGATGCCCCCCTGCCCGGTGATGGCTACGATGAAATCATCTTCGATAGCGGCCTCGGGTCGGTCAATGATTCTGATCTGGCGTGGGTCCGCATCAACGCGGGCAGGTATGCCACTGTACAATTCGCCTTCAAATTGTGGGTCGCTGAAAACAAGTTCATGTACGGCGTCCTTGCAGATGCAGGCCCAAGAAGCATTGCCGACCTCGATTACGTAGACCGCTTCACCGAAGAACAAGCAGGTTCCCCCGTGCGCGGCGACAAGTTCTATCCGCTCAAGGCCCTCTTCGGCGTGGATAACGTCTGTCGCGAAGTCCAAGGCTTCACCGGCACAGGCCAGGAACCGCAAAGATGTCTGCCGAAGAAGTAGTGTTGAACCCACCTTATTCGGGTTGCGGACTTTTGTAGATTAACAATTAGATCAAGCAATCCCATTAAAACCACGGAGACACAGAGCCACGGAGTTTTTAATGGTTTTCCTCAGTGTTTCCGTGCCTCCGTGGTTAGGCTCTGGGTTTTCCAGATTGATTTCTCGATTAATAAAGAAATTCGTCTGATCGCTTAAATAAAAAGGGACACAGCGGCGCTGTGTCCCTACATTTTCAATTAAACGATCTACCCAAACAATTTCCCCAACCCCTTGCCGCCTGTCTTTTGGAACATCTTCATCATCTTCTGCGCTTCGCGGAATTGCTTGATGAGGCGGTTCACGTCCTGCACTTCCATGCCGGAGCCAGCCGCAATTCTTCGGCGGCGCGAGGCGTTCAAAATATCGGGGTTGCGGCGCTCTTTCAACGTCATCGAGTTGATGATGGCTTCCGATTGTTTGAATGATTTTTCAACCACAGTTGGGTCAATGCCGCGTGCGGCCTGCCCCATTTGCCCGGGCAGCATCTCCATGATCTGCGAAAGCGGACCCATTTTCTTCATCTGTTTCATTTGGTCGAGCCAGTCTTCCAGCGAGAAACCACCCTTCATCATTTTCTGGGCTTGCTTTTCCATGTCCTGGCCATCGAACGCAGCTTCCGCTTTTTCGATGAGACCGATCATGTCGCCCATACCAAGAATGCGGGAGGACAAACGCGAAGGATCATACACTTCGAGCGCGTCGAGCTTTTCACCCGTACCGATGAATTTGATCGGCACACCCGTCACCGAGCGGATGGAGATCGCAGCACCGCCGCGTGAGTCGCCGTCCATTTTGGTGAGGATGAGGCCGGTAAGGTTGATCGCATCCTTGAAGCCTTGTGCAATGTTCAAGGCCTCCTGACCGATCATGGAATCGACCACGAGCAGGATATCCACTGGGTTGATGTTCGCGGCGATGGCTTTCAATTCATCCATCAGATCCGCATCCATCTGTGACCGACCGGCTGTATCCACGATCACGAGGCCAAATCCACCTTTTTCAGCTTTGTCTACGGCGCGCTTCGCGAGCTGCGGCGGCGTGAGCGAAAGGTCGGCTTCCACCTCCACATCCAGCCGTTCGCCAAGCTGCTGCAATTGCTGAACAGCCGCAGGGCGGTACGGGTCACCTGCCACGAGCAAGACACGCTCGCCTTTTGCTTTCATCAAGCGCGCGAGTTTGCCGGAGGCAGTCGTTTTACCAGCACCCTGCAAACCGACCATCATAATGACGCGCGGTTTCGGGCCAGTGAGATTCAATCCGACAGGTTCGCCCAGTGATGCGATCAATTCTTCGTTGACGATCTTGATGACCTGTTGACCGGGATTCAAGGCCTTCGAAACTTCCGCGCCGACGGCGCGTTCGCGCACACGGGCAATAAAGGTTTTGACAACACTGAAATGCACGTCCGCTTCGATGAGCGCGAGGCGCACTTCCTTCATCGCGGCATCCACATCCGCTTCGGAGAGTTTGCCGCGGCGGCGCAGGTTGTCGAAGATTTGGTTGAGTCGTCCAGTGAGGGTTTCAAACATGGGTAAATGCTCCAGAGTAGGAACAGCATTTTAGCCCGTAGCAGGTTCGAGGTCAAGCAGGAGACGGGGTTTCATCCACATATATTTCTTTACATTGAAACCGAAACTCCTTATACTCGCCTGTGTTCTTGCTTGCATCCTTTTTTAACTCACGGAGGAGTTATGGCAAAAGAAAATGTTATGGTAAACGACAGGAGGGAAATTTTCGGCTGGGCAATGTATGACTGGGCAAACTCGGCTTTCAGCACGACCATCGGAACCGTATTTCTTGGGCCGTACGTGGCCTCGCTGGCACGCACTGCGGCGGAAGCGGCAGGCACAACCAATGTTTCATTTTTGGGAATCCCAGTCGCACCTGATTCATTTCTCCCCTACTGTATTTCGTTTTCTGTTGGAATGCAGGTTTTATTTCTGCCCATCCTCGGAGCGATCGCGGATTATTCCCATTTGCGAAAACGCATGATGCAGGTGTTTGCGACCATCGGCGCGGTTGCAACATTATTGATGTTCCTGGTGACTGGCGGATTGTGGTGGCTGGGCGGTCTGCTTTTTATTGTTGCCAATCTTGCTTTTGGCGCGGCAATCGTTTTCTATAACGCGTACCTGCCGGATATTGCCAGCCCGATGAAACCGACCGCGTTTCTTCCTATGGCTGGGCGATGGGCTATATGGGCGGCGGCATTTTGCTGGCACTCAACCTGGCCTTCTTTACATTTGCCGAAGACCTTGGCGTGCCCGGTGACCTGGCGGTGCGAATCAATCTTGCATCGGCTGGCATTTGGTGGCTTGGGTTTTCTCTCATTACATGGAGCAGGCTGCGCCCACGACATGCGGCGCGGCAATTGCCTGCGGGCGATACTTATGTAAGCATCGGTTTCAAACAGCTTCGCAAAACCTTCAGCGAAGTGAAGCATTTCCCCGAGACCCTGAAATTCCTGCTCGCGTATTTTCTCTACAACGATGGAATTCAGACGGTGATCGCCGTCGCTTCGACATTTGCCGCCGCGCCTCTGATTCAGGGCGGGCTGGAACTTGAACAATCGACATTGATCGCCGTTATTTTGATGATCCAGTTTGTGGCATTCTTTGGAGCCTTGTTCTGGGGCAAGCTGGCAGGCTGGATCGGCGCGAAGCAATCGGTGGTTGTCAGCCTGGTGATCTGGGCTGGCGTGGTGATCTATGCCTATGGCGGATTAAAAGGTCCGACCGCGACCGCGCAGTTCTTCGTCCTCGGCGTTTTCATCGCGATCGTGATGGGCGGCTCACAGGCCATCAGCCGCAGTCTCTTTGCGCAGATGATCCCCAACGGCAAGGAAGCGGAATTCTTCTCCTTCTATGAGATCAGCGAACGCGGCACCTCCTGGATCGGTCCGCTGGTGTTCGGTCTTGCCAATCAGATCTTCGGGAATTTGCGCTACGCGATCCTGTCTTTGATCTTTTTCTTCATCATGGGCTTGATCCTGCTGCCGTTCGTGAATGTGAGTAAGGCGATCACGGATGCGAAGAAGTATGAGGGGTAATAGTAATCCATAAGCAGTGAAAAGTAATCTAAGCGGACTGGCATTAGCCAGTCCGCTTTTGGTTTAATGTTTGTGTTTCTTTTTCGGGATAAACAACGGCGGTAGTTTGAATTTCGGTGCACGGTCGCTGGACCAGGGAGTTTGTGGAGCCATGACGAGGGTACATAAAACCAAAAGCACACGATCATAGTTAACACGCCAGCCTGCGAAATCCTTCCATGCTTTTTCATGGTCGGGTTTGATGGGAATCCCCGCCGCTTCAAGCTTGCGGATGACCTCGTCATATTCTTCGCGGGTAATGCTGATGGGTGTTTCAGGATAGGTGGGATTCTGCGGATGCGAAATATCGAAATAGTCAGCGATGCGCCGAAATGCAATGAACCCCGCACGGATGCACAACGCGGCGGACATTTCATTTGGAATATCGATCGAGGACAGGGTCAGTGCAGCGGTATCGAGTACAGCGCCCGCAGAGGTAACCCACGAATTATCGGAGCGCGGCGAGCGGAAGAAAACCAGCGCAGGCAATGTAGTATGACTCTCTTCCACATCGGCAAACCAGATTTCCCAAATTTTCCACTGCTCGGCAAGTTTATCCAGCCCATGAATACGATGGAAGCGTGAAAGCATATCGTAGGGATTGGGTGGATTCCCTGCGCGCACTTCGAGCATGTTCACGGCCTGTTCGCGCCGCGAGAAAGCGGAATACATGGTTGGCAGGTAAGCCATCAACAATGCCACCAGCACCAGGCCGAGCAGTGCTTCGGAAAAGGATAGAAAAGTGACGATGGGGCTATCCGAGGTGGCAAAACCAAGCGTAAAAACCGAGGAGCCGCTAAAGCGGAGATCTGCGTACAAATCCCCCACGCCAAGTGACCAGTACATCGCGGCATAACCAGACATGATGAGGAAATACCAGGTCGGCACCAACATCATCAAACTCAGCGGCGAATAGTATGCCATGATCTGGTCACGCTGCTCATAGGTTGGAAAAAACTTCAGAATGAATTCAAATATCCTGCGCATGATCCCGAAGACAACCCGATTCAACTGACTACGCGCAGCACGTGTCAGGACAAAGGTGGAGAGGGCTGAAAAAACGGTCAGGCAGACAACAACAAACCCAGTGAGAAAAACAAGACCCCGAATCACAATATCCATTTACTGGGTAAGCCCTATCGGCAATTCGTACATCCGTTTTTGGTCATAATTCTTTTCGAGGATGACAAGCCTGTAGATCGGACCATCGCCAGTGAACGAGATCTGGAAATTGGGAGCGACCTTTTTATTGAATACGGTAAAGACATGCTCACGCCCGAGGTTATACAAGGTATTCAGGTATCGATCTCCAATTCTTGCAGCGTAGACGAATCCATCCAGTGAAACGTAGATGAGAAATTTATTGTTCGGGCCAATGGCAAAGACACCTTTTGCAAGCGGACCAAGCTGATATTCCAGCCCATCGTCACAGCGCAGGATGTGCAGGATATCTCCCTTTTTGGTATCGTCCACAGTGACGACAATGCCGGGACAGCCCGTCCACTGCGGGGTGGATGTGATCGTAGGCATGATGCTGTTGAAAAGCGTTACGGTAAAGGTAGGGACGATCGTTGGAATGGGCGTCGCTGTAAAGGTGGGCACAGGCGAGAAGGTCTCTGCTGGAATGACGGGAATCTCACTTGAAAGAGTTGGGTCTAGTTCCACATTGGGATTCACCACTCCCAGATTGCAGGCACTGAACAGGAACGTCATCGTTAAAATAAATAATGTGGATAAGACATGTTTTTCAGGTCGCATATCGCCTCTATTCTGGACAAAAAAGCGCAAGACAAACATCTTGCGAGACAAAAAAATTATAGCATTAAAAAATTTAGGGAAAATTCATGAGTTTATAAAAAAGCAGGTTCGACATTTATTGTCGAACCTGCTTCAGTCTTCGTAAATCAAAACCTATTGGATATATTTCTCGAACTCTGCGGTCAGTTCTTCACGAGATACCAAGCCGATGAATTTCTTCAAGACATTTCCGTCTGCATCCAACAAATAAAGTTCGGGCTGGTAGTAGAAACCGAGTGCGCGCTGGAATCCGTCAGTGCGGGGGTCATCAGCGTCGAGATATGAAAATTTGATCTTGCCAAAGTACTCTGCTTCGAGCCCATGAACCATGGGCGCCATGGATCGGCAGGTACCTCAGGTGAAGCGGAAGAATTCCACCAACTGCAGCTGACCAGCCGCCAAATTGACCATAGTGGGGTCAGTGGCCTCGAGGTTGGGTCCGCGGGAGGTGGCGACGGGCAATACTTCCGCAACCGCCTGCGTTGGCGCAGGGGCGGCGACTTCGCCTGTGGCAGTGGGCATAACTTCCGCTGCAGGTGCAGAAGTAGCAGCAGGCGCCTCTGCCGCCGGGGGCGGGTTGGTCGCCGCTGCCGGGGCGCAGGCTGATGCCACAAAAATGGCAACCAGCACAACGGTCAGGAACGAACCGCGTCTTTGAATCCAATCTGGGAAGTGTGGTCTCATAAATAAATGTCTCCTGTTTGTATTTTCATTATGATAGCCCAATTCCGCACCTTCTTACAAAATCTCATGAAATTCTTAGCCGCACCCGAAAACAGCCTTTGCTTTGACGATTGCATCGGCCTGCGCTATACTAACATTAGTTCATTCGTTGACTGGCTGTTCAATGATGGTCACAGTCAGTCAACTCAAAACCGTTGACTATCAAACCACACTCGGAGGATCCTTATGGCAGATTTTAAACTTACATACGCAACCATGTTCAACCCCCCTGAAGAGTTACATGCCGGCTTCGATAAAGCCGTCGAGAAGCTCAAGAAGAACATGGGGCAGGAATACACCATGCTTATTGACGGCAAGGAAGTAAAAGCCGATGAAAAGTTCGACGACCATTCCCCCGTCAACACAGATTGGGTGCTGGCGAAAATGCAGAAGGGTAATTCCAAACATGCGCAGGATGCCCTGACCGCCGCGCGCAAGGCTTTCCCGATGTGGAGTCGCACCCCGTGGCAGAAGCGCGTGGAGCTGCTCCGCAAAGCGGCTTCCCTCATTGAAGAGCGTATTTTCGATCTGGGCGCGGCGATGGCGCTTGAGGTCGGCAAGAACCGCATGGAATCTCTGGGTGACGTGCAGGAAACAGCCGATCTTATTTACTACTCCTGCTATCAAATGGAAAAGAACGATGGCTACATCGTTGAAATGGGCAAGGATCCGCTCGTTGGCTACGATGCCCGCAATGTCTCTGTGCTGCGACCTTACGGCGTGTGGCTTGTCGTTTCTCCCTTCAACTTCCCGTTCGCCTTAACTGGCGGACCTGCAGGCGCTGCACTTGTGGCGGGCAACACCCTCGTCATCAAACCCGCCACCGACACCGCGTGGATCGTGCGTCTGTTGGTGGATTGCTTCCGCGATGCGGGCATCCCCGATGGCGTGGTCAATTTCGTCACGGGTCCCGGCTCCACACTTGGCCAGGCACTTGTGGATAGCTCCGAAGTGGACGGTGTGACCTTCACCGGTTCCTTCGATGTAGGCATGAAAATGTTCCAGGATTTCGGCAAGCGCAATTATGTGCGCCCGATCATTTTGGAACTCGGCGGAAAGAATCCCGTGGTCGTTTCGAAGAATGCGGATCTGGAACGCGCCACCATCGGCATTATCCGCTCAGCCTTTGGCTTGCAGGGACAGAAATGCTCCGCCGCTTCGCGCGTACTGATAGAGGATTCTGTTTACGACGACTTGGTCGGCCGTTTGAAGGAAACCGCTTCCAAACTCGTCATCGGTGACCCCACCGACCGCAACACTTACAACGGCCCCGTTGTCAACAAATCGTCCTACAATGATTTCAAGGATTTCTGTGAAGAGATCAATCAAGGCGGCGGCAAGTTCCTCGTCGGCGGCAACGTGAAGACAGGCGGTATGTTCGATAAAGGCTATTACTGCGAAAGCACCTTCGTCGTTGACCTGCCCTTCTCGCACCGCTTGTGGAAGCATGAAATGTTCCTGCCCATCACCACCATCGGCAGAGTCAAGAACATGGACGAAGCCATGAGCATCGCCAACGATGTCAACTATGGTCTCACCGCCGGCTTCTACGGCTCTCCCGAAGAAACCGAATGGTTCTTCGACAAGATCGAAGCGGGCGTCACATATGCAAATCGTCCGCAGGGCGCGACCACAGGCGCATGGCCTGGCTTCCAACCTTTCGGCGGTTGGAAGGGTTCTGGCTCCAGCGGCAAAAATGCTGGCGGTCACTACTATCTCCCGCTTTATATGCACGAACAAATCCGCACACTCGTTAAGTAAGAAGCGTAATCACAAACCCCTTTCTCAACTTTTCGAGAAAGGGGTTTTCAATTATAGGTATCCATCATGCCCTGGGACCCCAAACAATATCATAAATTCCAAACAGAAAGGTCGGCACCTTTTTTCGATCTTTTGAAACTGGTCAATATCCGCCCCAGCCTGCAAGTCGTTGACCTCGGCTGCGGCACCGGAGAACTCACAAAACATCTGGCAGAAGCTTTGCCTGAAAGCAACGTCCTCGGCCTCGACTCCTCGCTGGAAATGCTTGCAAAGGCAAAACAACACGCCAATTCATTGCTTCGCTTTGAGCACGGCAACCAGGCCGAATTGACAGGCACCTGGGACCTGATCTTCAGCAACGCCGCCCTGCAATGGTCTGAAAACCATGAGGAATTGATTCCCAATTTATTCAACAAATTAAAAAAGGATGGGCAGCTTGCTGTACAGGTCCCATCCAATCATTTTCATATTTCTCATCAGTTCATCCGCGAGACCGCAAAAGAAGAACCCTTCCAAACCGCATTGGGCGGATTCAACCGCCAATCCCCTGTCCTTACGATAGAAGGATACACAGAAGTATTATTCAAATGCGGCGCGCAAGATATCGTCGTTTTTGAAAAGGTCTATCCGCACGTACTGGAAAACTCGGATGCGATCCTGGAATGGATTCGCGGCACGGCGCTGGTTCCTTATCTTGAAAAATTGGGCGAACAAAAGGAAGCATTTACTGAAACCGTCCGTAAAAAGCTGAAAGAAGCCATTCCCGGCGGACCCGTGTTGTATCCCTTCAAGCGCACCTTCCTTTCTGCGATCAACCGAAGCAGCATTTGGTAGAATACCCCCATGGACGATGAACCCCTCATCTACCGCGTGGGAATGTTCTTCTATGTGATCGGCGGCGGAGCTTTTGTGCTCTTCGTAGCTTCCGACATTGCCGACCAGGTGGATTTTGACTATCTCTTTATCTCGCTCCTGATGTTTGGGTTCGGCTGGTATTTCAGGCGTGGAATGGCTCCCCCACCCTCTGCAGGGCGGTTCGCAAGTTTCAAAAAATGGCGCGAGAACGCAAAAAATAAAAAACAGCAAAAACAAGAGGTAAAGAAAAAATAACATGACCAAACTCACCACACTCAAGCAGGCAGTCGCCGAATTTGTTAAAGATGGAGATATTGTTTATGCAGCGGGATTCACGCACCTCATCCCATTTGCGGCGGGACATGAGATCATCCGTCAGGGCAGGAAGAATCTCATCCTCGCACGCGCCACACCTGACCTGATCTACGATCAAATGGTGGCGGCGGGATGTGCGAAGAAAGTCATCTTTTCGTATATGGGCAACCCGGGGGTTGGGTCGCTGCGTATTGTGCGTTCGGCTCTTGAAAAAGGTGAATTGGAATGGGAAGAGTATTCCCACTTCGGCATGATCACCCGCCTGCAAGCGGGCGCAGCAGGCCTGCCATTTCTCCCCATGAACCAGACCGGCGCAACTGACCTCGAAAAATCGAACCCGCAGATCAAACGCATTCCCGACCCGTACGGCGGCAAGGACGTCATCGTTGTGCCTGCGCTCAATCCAGATGTAGCCATTGTCCACGTGCAGCGCGCGGATAAGAACGGCAATGCCCATTTGTGGGGCATCATCGGCGAACAGAAGGAAGCCGCCTTCGCCGCGAAAAAAGTCATCCTCACTGCCGAAGAGATCGTGGATGAATCCGTCATCAGGTCTGACCCGAACCGTACGATGATCCCCGCCAACATCGTGGATGCAGTTTGCCATGTCCCGTTCGCGAGTCACCCGTCGTATTCACAAGGCTACTATGACCGCGACAACGAGTTCTACCTCGCATGGGACAAGATCAGCGAGTCGCAGGATTCGGTTAAAGCCTATTTGGATGAATGGGTGTTTGGCGTAAAAGACCGCGAAGAATATTGGCAGAAACTCGGCGCTGAAAAACGCGAGCAATTGAAAGTGGTCAGCGCGTTGAGCGAACCTGTGAATTACGGGAAATATTAATTTTTTTTCCAGTACCTTTAACACAAAGGCGCGAAGACGCAAAGGCAATTTAAAACCTGGCGACTTCGCGTCTTCGCGTTAAAAAACTTTTTCTATTCGCCCCTACTTACATCCCCAAACTTTGCATTCGTTAACTTCACAAGATCGGTAACGGGCAGTTGAATATCCAACCCGCGCTGGCCGCCGGAGATATAAATTTTTTCATGGCTTTGGGCGGCAGAATCGATCACCACTTGAAAGCCCTTGTTGATCAACGCCAGCGGAGAGATGCCGCCCGCCTGCAACCCTGTCAGCGACTCGGCCTCGCGCTCGGTAGGCAGGAATACTTTTTTTTCGTTCAAAAATGCGGCCAGCTTTTTCAGATCCACCACGCGTGGACCGGGGATCACCGTCAGCAGCGGCTTCTTTTTTTCACGCGTGACAACGATGGTCTTGAAAACCTGTTCGGGCGGTACGCCCATATGCTGAGCCGCCTCCACCGCGCCGAGTTTTTCGGGCGGGAGTTCGTGCGCTTCATATTTCACTTTGTGCGCATCCAAAAATCTTGTGACATTATTGGTGACTGTCATAATCGAAAAATCCTGTACAATTATAAGCATAAATATGGATGAACGTACTGCCGCTTCAAACCTGACCGCAAGCCTGCTCCCGCAAAATTGACATTATCAGCCCTCGGGCAAAATCTCATAAATGGAGGCCAGTCATGACAACCGCAAGCGTATTATCTCAGTTCGGCTTATTCCAGGATCTCCCTCAACAGCTTTTGGAAGAGATCGCCGTCATCTCGGACGAAGTTGAAATGAAGCAGGGCGACTTCGTTTTCCGCGAGGGCGAAAAAGCGGACAAGCTGCACTTCCTGCTCCATGGCAGTGTGGCTCTGCGCGTCAAACTGACCTCGAGACCGGAAAGCCTCACCGTTTCGTTCGTATCCACCCCCTATCAAAGTTTCGGCTGGTCGGGCATCGTTGCGCCGAATCATTACACCTCCAGCGCCGAGTGCGACGAAGATTCAAAACTGCTCATTACCCCCGCCCAACCCTTTATCAAATTGCTAGAGAAATACCCCGAAGCAGGCTTCAAGGTGATGCAGCGCATTGCCGAGATCATCGCAGACCGTTTGCGAAACAGCCGACAGGCCTTGATCAAGACCCTCTAAAATCGCTGATTCAACAACAGAAAACAGGACCAAGCCTCGGTTAAGGGGGAAGCGGGCAGGTCCTGTTTTTTATTAAATCCGCGTAGTACAATAAAGCGCATGAAGTCGTCAACCGCAGCCATTCCACTTGAAAAATTGATCGAGCAATTACCGGAGCAATTCACAGTCGCGGACCGTGAATTGGTTCAACGCGCGTATCGGGTGGCGGAGGAGGCGCATCGCGAGCAAAAACGCAATTCGGGTGAGCCGTATATCAATCATTGCATCGCAGTCGCCAGCATTTTGTCGGATTTGAAAGTACCACCGGAAGTGATCGCGGCGGGATTGCTGCACGACACCGTGGAAGATACTCCCATCACACTCGCGGATATTCGCCGCGATTTTGGGGACACGATAAAAATTTTGGTGGACGGCGTAACGAAGTTGACCCATCTGCCGCGTGTATCGCGCGGAGACCAGCACCCGGAAAAAGATGAGGATGGAAACAACGTTGAAGAAAAGCCGATCGAGCCCGCCCTGCTTGGCCGCAAGGAAGACATTGTTTCAGAAACATTACGCAAGACATTTCTGGCGATGGGCGATGATGTACGCGTCATTTTGATCAAACTGGCAGACCGTTTGCACAACATGCGCACGCTCGGCCACATGCCCGAATACAAACGCAGACGCATTGCGCAGGAAACCCTCGATATTTTTGCCCCGCTCGCAAATCGACTCGGCATCTGGCAGATCAAGTGGGAACTCGAAGACCTCGGCTTTCGCTACGTCAACCCTGAAAAATATAAAGAGATCGCGGAACTGCTGACCGAGAAGAGACCAGACCGTGAAGCCCAACTTGAGACGATTAAAGAAAATCTCGTCAAGCTGCTTGAAAAGAATAACATCAGAGCTGAAGTCAGCGGGCGGCCGAAACACATTTATTCGATCTTCAAGAAAATGCAAAAGAAGGGCAAGCCTTTCGACATGGTGCGCGATGTGCGCGCCGTACGTTTGATCGTGCCAGATATGCCCTCGTGTTATGCGGCTTTGGGCGTCATCCACACTACGTGGCGGCCCATCCCCGGCGAGTTCGATGATTACATCGCGGCGCCCAAGGATAACTTTTATCAATCCCTGCATACGGCAGTGATCTACGATGACAAGCGTCCGCTTGAAGTGCAGATTCGCACCAGTGAAATGCACCTCAACGCCGAATACGGCATTGCCGCGCACTGGCGATATAAGGAAGGCACCAAGCACGCCGACAAGAATTACGAACAGCGCATCAATTCACTGCGTACGATGATGGAATGGCGTTCGGACGTGAAGGATGCCGCCGAATTCGTTGAATCCATGCGCAGCGATGTGTTTCAGGACCGCGTCTACATCTTCACGCCGCGCGGTGACATCATTGACCTGCCCGCTGGCTGCACCCCGATCGACTTTGCTTATCACGTCCACACCGACATCGGCCATTGCTGCCGCGGCGCGCGCGTAAATGGAAAGCTTGTCCCGTTGTATCAGGAATTGAAGACGGGCGATCAAGTGGAGATCCTCACCGCAAAACGGGGCGCACCCAGCCGCGATTGGTTGAATCCAAATCTTGGACTTGTGCGCACACAACGCGCCCGCTCGAAGATCAAGGTCTGGTTCAAGAAACAGGAAGACGAACAGAATCTCGCGCAAGGCCGCGATACCCTCGAGAAGGAATTGCAAAGACTCGGGTTAGTTGATATTAACTTTGAAAAGATGGCGCGTGACCTTGAATTCAAGACGCCCGATGAAATGTTCATCTCGCTGGGCAATGGCGATCTTTCGGTCAGCAAGATCATCAAACAATTCTCACAGCACGAGGAAGCCAGCGACATCTTCGAGGTCAATCCATCCTCCACGCCGTCCACTTCCACGAACGCAATTGAAGTGGTTGGATTGAAGGGCATGCTTTCCTCGATGGCGCGTTGCTGTAACCCAATGCCCGGCGATCAGGTGGTAGGATTCATCACCCGCGGGCGCGGTGCGACCATCCATAGGCAGGACTGCCCGAACATTTTGATCCTGCAAACGAAGGAACGCGAACGCCTCCTGCAAGTGGGCTGGGGTCACGTGGAAAGAACCTACCCGGTACCGATCAAGATAAAGGCATATGACCGCCAGGGATTGGTCAGCGATATTTCCAACCTGCTTGCCGATGAAAATATCAACATCGCCGATGTGAAGGTGAACGTCAACCGCAGCATGGCCGACTTGCGCCTCGTCATTGAAGTAAAGGATCTCACCCAACTCAGCCGCATTCTCACCCGCATCGAAAACCTGCCCAATGTGATGGAAGCGCATCGCATCAACCCAGGGTAGAAAAATCGATTCCCAAAAGACAAACCTAAATGTACACTGATTTTCGGATGAAACTGGCAGACATCCTAAGGCGCAATGCTGTCCTTTTCGTGTTCCTCTCTGCTTTTGCGGTTTATGGCTTGAGTGCGGGCGTGAAGATCACCCAGCAATCCAAGACGCCGCAATATATTTACCTAGCCTATTCCTTTCTGCGCGGACACACCGATCTGGTCGTGCTGCCAGAAAGCACCTACGACCTGATCCTCTTCGAGGATAAATGGTATGTCCCCGGGGGAATCACACCTGCGCTATTATCGCTGCCCTTCGTGTTGTTGTTCGGAAAAACATTCAGTGATGTGCTGTTCGGGGTTTTGATCGGCGCAGTGAACGCCGCGTTGATGTATTCCCTGCTGTGCAAGCTCGTGGAGAATTCGTCCACGCGGATCTGGCTGACCGCCCTTTTCGCGTTTGGCACGGTCCATTGGTGGCTTTCGAGCGTGGGGTCGGTCTGGTTCAATGCGCAGGTTGCGGCTTTGTTATTTATGATCCTGTATGCGCGGGATGCAATTCAAAACAAACCCTGGCTGGCCGGTCTGTGGCTGGGACTTGCCTTTCTCGCCCGCCCACCGACGATCTTTTCGGCCTTGTTCTACCTGCTGGTCGTCGTTTTGCATGAGCGCGCCATTCAACCCATTTTAAAAAAGATGATCCCCTTTGGCGTGATGCTGGCGGCAAGCGTGGCGGTCATGCTGGGATACAACCAACTCCGCTTCGGCGATCCGCTGGATTTTGGTTACAGCTATGTGCGCGGATCCAATGCGCTGATCCAAACTTTCGCGCGCAGCGGCGGATTCAACCTGCAGTATATGCCGTGCAATATCTACGTGTCGCTTTTCGGAGCGCCGAACATGGCTGTCAATCCATTGCCAGATGTCAATGCGGTCTGTTCCTACCTTGAGCCGATCAGTCACGACTTTGGAAAACTCTCCACATTCTTCAATCCGCTGGGGATGAGCATCTTCCTCACCACGCCCGCCTTTTTGCTGATTCTTCGAGCGAAGCGCCGTGATGAATTGGTCATCCCTGCCTGGGCGGGGATGATCGGTATTTTGATCCCGCTTTGGATGTATCACGCCACAGGCTGGGTGCAGTTCGGGTATCGCTACACAACGGATTTCATCGTCTTCCTTTTCATTCTGCTGGCCAGCGCCGTCAAAGAAATACGCTGGGTGGAAAAATCCCTGATCGGTTTATCTGTTTTGATGGGCGCGACGGGGATGTACCTGATGTATTACATGACGTTTGGATTGGTATGGACAGAGATGTTCGTTGACCTCGCACGGAAGGTCTATCATTTTATTTTTTAGATGTGTGTGGTCTCGATACATCTCACGAAAAGCTTGCGAGACTACTCGACCACCATTTAGAAAAACGCATCCGCACTGGCGTTCGATGCCAGTTCCTGTAGTAAATATTTCAACAAGGCCTTTATGAAGCCGCAAAAAACGAACGCCATAACGCTCACGATCATTCTACTGGTGCTTGCATCGGTGGTTTTTCGCGTGCTGGCGATTCCCCACTCGAATCGTGACATGGCCGTGTACAACCTGCGTTGGTATCAGGAATTGAGTCAAAAGGGAATCGGCGAGGCATTGGGGACGAATTTCTCCAATTATGCGCCGCCCTACACCTATTTGCTGGCGCTGGCTACGCTTACCCGTGATTTCATTCCACCGCTGACGGCGATCAAACTCATTCCCATTTTCTTTGACCTGCTCGGCGCGTATTTCATTTACAAGATCGTCAAGCTGAAATATCCGCAGGGGAATCTATCCATGCTTGCAGCGGCGATCTACCTTGCCGCTCCGACCGTCGTATTGAACAGTGCCTATTGGGGTCAGGCTGATTCGATTTACACATCCGCCCTGCTGGCTTGTTTGTATTTTCTGTTGACCGAAAAGCCGCTGTTTTCGATGCTGACATTTGGTGCGGCGTTCTCGGTGAAAGCACAGGCTGTTTTTCTGCTGCCCTTCCTCGGGGTGATGGTGCTGCGGAAGAAAATCCACTGGTTGTATTTGGGCGTGATCCCACTTGTTTATTTAATTGCCATTCTGCCCGTTGTGCTGCTCGGCAGGCCGTTCGACGATGCCCTGCTGGTATATGCAAGGCAGTCAGATACGTTCAACATGCTTTCGATGAACGCGCCAAATATCTATAATCTTTTCCAGCGTGAATGGTATGCGTTCATTCTTCCGCTCGGCCTTGCGTTGACCGTTCTGCTGACCCTCGGCTGGATGGTTTCGACCTGGCAGGCAAAAGCGGAACTGGATAACAAGTACATCATTCTCATCGCGTTCATTTCGGCGATGCTGATTCCTTTTTTGTTGCCGAAGATGCATGACCGTTATTTCTACCCCGCAGATGTGCTCTCGTTGCTGCTGGCGTTCTACTGGCCTTCGTTATGGTTCATGCCCGTTCTGCTTCAACTCAGTTCAGGCGGAGCGATCTCGATTTTCCTTTTCAATGCAGACCCAGCGTTCACGATCTACGGCTTTCTGTTAAACGCCATCGCGTTGACCATCGCCCTGCGCACCCAGCGGATCGTTGAACAGCGCGAGACGCACCCGTTCATTTCATCCTCGCTTGCATGGCTGGCGGCGATCCTCGTGCCTATTGCATTGATCGGTGTTGGGATGCGCCTTTTGCTCACGCCCGCTTTCATCCGCGTGGAATATGCGCTGCCGCACATGACTGAGGCGAATGGATTGAGCAGGTCAGAGCGGTTTCAATGGGCTTCGCAAACGGTTGAATACATGGGCAATGACAGAAGACCGCAATTCCTGCAAAGGCTGAGGCTCGATAACGGCGCGCCTGTTTTCACTGAGCAGGAAATCGCCGCACTCGAAGGCGCGAAACGGTCCATGCAAACTGCGTCGTCGGTTTGGACTCTTTCGCTGGCGTTGCTCTTTATTTTCAGCCTGCTTGCCCGGGCTGGAGATTGGACCCCGAAATTGCGCCACGGTGTAAAACGCGGCGGGTGGATTGCAGTTGGAATTGCAACTGTGTTTGCCATTACGGCGGTCTTCGTTCCTGTAAAGATCGTTGAAGGCGAGATGCTTTTACGATTGTTCCCAGATGCGTTCTGGCGGGATGCGGTTTTGATCCTGTGTTTGTTCATGGGGATGAGTGGATTTTTCTTTGCGGTCTTAGCGGTAAGGGAAAAGTGAAGAAAGTGTCCGTGTTCTGTATAAACTCCCGACAAATCGCGTTATAATGCCGTGGCTTTTAGCCATGTATTCTGTCACCGAAGCGCGCGAGCGCATCCTCTCACATTTTCAAAGCACTCCGCAGGAAAGTATTCCTTTGATCGAGTGCGCCAATCGCGTACTGGCCGCGGATATTTCTGCGGCGCATGACCTCCCCCCTTTCGACAACTCATCGATGGATGGATTCGCCATCCGCTCAGCAGACTCTGCGAACGCCGCCGCTCAGGGCGTAACCTTGAAGGTGGTCGCTGATATCCCGGCAGGCTCAGTGCCGACGGTGACTCTCACCGCGGGTGAAGCTGCGCGCATTATGACCGGGGCGCAACTACCCAAAGGCGCCGATGCCGTCATCCCTGTGGAAGATACGGATTTCCATGTGCGCGATGCGGGGACGGTTGCGCCGCAAACCGTTTCGTTCTCAAGAATTGTGAAGGCGGGCGAAAACGTCCGTCCACGGGGGATGGACTTGCTGGCGGGGGATGTCGTTTTGCAAAAGGGGCGCAGGCTCAAGCCGCAGGATCTAGGTTTGCTGGCCATGCTCGGTTTCGCAAAAGTGGCTGTGCATAAAAAGCCGCGCGTGGCGCTGCTCTCTTCGGGCGATGAACTGCTCGAAGTAGATGCCCCGCTGACCGAAGGCAAGATCCACGATTCGAATTCATATGCGCTGGCGGCGGCGATCCAAAACGCGGGCGTGGAAGTGATTCGGCTGGGTGTGGCAAAAGATACGCGTGAATCGGTGGAAGGCTTGTTGAAAAAAGCAATCGCTGAGAACGTAGACTTGATCGTTTCATCGGCGGGCGTGAGCGTGGGTGCGTTTGACTTCGTGAAGGAAGTGATCGAATCAAATGGCAGGCTCGATTTTTGGCGGGTGAATATGCGCCCGGGCAAGCCGCTTGCGTTTGGCGAATATGGCGGCAGGCCGTTCATCGGTTTGCCGGGCAACCCTGTTTCAGCGTTCGTGGGGTTTGAGGTTTTTGTGCGCCCCGTGCTCGAGAAGCTGGGCGGCCAGTTGGACGGAGGCAGGCTCACGGTTAGGGCAAGATGCGAGGAAGTCATCGAGTCGGATGGCCGTGAAAGTTATCTGCGGGCCAGGATCCGCACCGAAAATGGAATCCACACGGCGGTTCTGACGGGGCATCAGGGTTCGGGGAATTTGCTCTCGCTGGTACAGGCGGATGCTTTACTAATTATCCCCGCTGGTGTAAAATGCGTGCCTGTTGGTCAGGAAGTGGAAGCAATAATTTTGTGAGGATAAATGGATAAATGGCTGTACCGCGCATCTGTTGCGCTTGTGATCCTGGGGCTGTTGGTTTCGATCTATATGACCATCTACAAATTTACCGGGGATGATGGCATGTGTCTGGGCTCCGGTGATTGTCACACGGTGAACGCCAGCAAGTATTCCGAGGTGAATGGAATTCCCGTTGCGATATTTGGCATCGGCGGTTATCTGGCGATCCTTGCCGTGCTTTATTTTGAGAATAGCAATCGGTTCTTCAAGCAGAATGCCACGTTGATGATCTTTGGCATGTCGCTCACTGGTTTTCTTTTTACCGTCTGGCTGATCTATGTTGAGATCGCATTGCTCAAAGCCATCTGCCCATTCTGTGTTACTTCGCAGGTCGCGATGACCATCATTTTCATCCTTGCCGTCGCGCGCCTGATCAGACAACCCCAATCTTAGGAGGAAGCGTAAATGCCCCGTATTAAGTGTCACTACATAGATTGCGTGTTCGTGGACGAAGGGTACTGCTCCGCCGCAGCAGTTGAACTGGACCCGGACACCGGCTGTAATACCTATTCAGCCGCAGACGGAGTAGCCCCAAAGGATGATGATTGGGACGAAGAGGAAGAATCTGAAGAGTGGGAAGACGAGGACGCCGACGAGGAAGATGACGACTGGCTGGATGATGAGGAAGACGAGTTTTAGCCCGCTTCTTTCTTTAACTGAAAATTGAATCTGAACAAAGAGCCTTCTCTGTACGAGGGGGCTTTTTTGTTTTGCGGGTTTCAGGTTTCAGGTTTCAGGTTTCAGGTTTCAGGTTTCAGGTTTCAGGTTAGAAGGTTGAAAGGTTGGGGTTCTTACGTTGACCTGCCTTGCGCCTGTGCGTATAATCGATTTATTCTTTATTGGGCGGCTTACGTTTAGACAATCAGGCCGCAATATATAGTCTGTTATGCGGATTACGTCCGTATAACACCCCGCACGGGGATGTTTTAAGGAATGAATCCGTATAACTCATAGTTGGGCCCCCTAAAAAAAGAACCTATCAAAGGCTGAAAAATAATCAAGGAAATGGAGCTGGCGTTTTTCTTTCCCTCCCCCAGTTGCCGCGGAACAAGGTAAGTCTTGAAGAAGAAATAAAAGGTAGCAAGAAAGAACAAAAGAAAGTTCAGGCTAATGGTTGTGGTTCAACCGCAACTGGATTTGGTTGTTTCACTGGAATGGGTATAGGAATTGTCTGGTTAGTTTCACTATTTTCCGCCAGCATAATCGCTATTGGGCTTGCCTGTATTTTGTTTACTATTGCGGCTGTTATCGCAATATGGATTGGAGTTTCAGACCATTTAGGCAGAAAAGAAAAACAGAGAAATGGGGTATCTGTAGAAGTATCTAAAGAATTTACTTCGGGTTATCGTTATTATTGTCATATCTGTGGCAATCATTGGAAATGGATGATAGGAACTCCGTACCCAAAAGTAACAGTACGTCCAGATTTGCTCGCAAGAGTTGAAGCTCAAAGATGGACTTGCGCGCATTGCGGAAGTTCCAATGATGGTACAAGAACATCTTGTTATGTTTGCACTTATCCAAAACTACATTAGAATTTATAGACCTAAATGTTTTCAAAGTCAAAAACGCCCAACAAAGCGTGCACTGGACAGGTGGGTACGGTGCGCCATTTTCAAGTAGTTTTCTGGCTTGGATATTTTCTGCTTCCGAGTTCCATCCCACCCACCTGCCAGTAACGCAAACCGTTAGGCGCTGGGCAATAAGAATACATCCAAACAAAATGGAAACCACATATGCAATCTGACAATCTCTTAACTCAGGCGATTGATACTTTAATACAAGAAGCCTATCAGCCAAGTGAACCTGGAGTTGCAGTAATTGTGGCAAAGAATGGTCAAGCCATTTTCCGTAAAGGTCACGGCATGGCTAATCTTGAACTTGGCGTGCCAATTGGGCCTGACATGGTTTTCCGTATTGGTTCAGTTACAAAACAATTCACCGCTGTCGCTATACTCATATTGGCTGAACAAGGCAAACTATCTCTTGATGATTCAGTCACGAAGTTTCTGCCAGATTACCCCACTCACGATTATCTCATAACGGTAAAACACCTCCTCACTCATACTTCTGGTATCAAGAGTTATACATCTATGCCAGAGTGGATTCCTTTATGGAGAAAAGATTTCGTTGTTCAAGAATTGATAGATTTTTTCAAATATCAGCCAATGGTGTCTGCACCTGGAAAGCGTTGGGCTTACAACAATTCAGGATATATTCTCTTGGGAGCCATTGTCGAAAAGATAACTGGTCAAACTTATGGGGAATTTATCCAGCAAAACATATTTGAGCCTTTGGGCATGGAACATTCTTATTACGACAACCCATCACAGATAATTCCGCAACGTGTTGCTGGATACGATAAGAGCACAAATGGCTTTGTCAATGCGGCTTATATCAGCATGACACAACCATATGCGGCAGGCGCATTGGCATCCACAATAGATGATTTAGCCCTTTGGGATACAGCGTTATACACAGAAAAACTACTCAAACTTGAAACTCTAAAGCAAGCCCATATTTCATACCAACTTCTGGATGGTTCCCCAACAGCATACGGTTTTGGCTGGATGATTTCAGAGTATGCAGGGCATCGAGTTATTGAACATAGTGGCGGAATACATGGTTTCAGGTCTCATACAATTCGATTGCCTGACGATCATGCTTTTGTGGCTGTTCTTTCTAACAACGGCGGAAAAAGTCCTCAGAGTTTAGTATTCAAAATTTCTGCGTTAGTCATTGGAGAACCATACCAAGAGCCTACTATTGTAGAGTTGCAACCAGAGATTTTGGCGCGATATGAAGGAATTTACGAAACCAACACTTCAGACAAGTTACAAATTTCTCGTGAGAATAATCTGTTCTTTTTACAATATGATGATGGTTCGCGCGTAGAAGTTGCCCCATTATCGCCTGTTGAGTTCTATTTCAAAGATATGTCGTTCAATCGTCTCCACTTCATTAGTGACGCAAATGAAGGTATTATTGCAGTAGAAATTCGTCAACGTGTCGGGATGAGCAAACTAGCGAAAAAAGTTGGTGTGTCGGTAAAAAGCGCCTAACAAAGCGTGCAGCAACTGTCTTGAAAGCCAAGAGCAAAACCACCTTGGGAGTATTTTGGCTTTGAGTTTTTCCTGCTCCCAAGCAGAGTCCACGCCCGCCCCAGCGACGGTCCACGGGCGCAAATCGTTGGGCGCTTCGCCAAGTTCGAAAAAAGTGGTTTTCTCGTCTTGACATAATAGAATATACGTTCTATTATCCAATAAAGGAGAATACCCATGAAAAAGAAAATCACCATCACGCCAATCCATGTTGCTGACCTGCTCGCCGAGGGCGAGCGGATGCCGGTCTACGTGCACGTCATCGACCATCCCGATGCGCGTGTGCTGGTCGACACTGGCATGACGGTACTGCACCCGGCGGGGGCTGATCTTGATCCCCGCCTCTTTCCACTGAGCGAGCAGGACTTCGACCTGGCTGGCATTGACATCGTCGTCAACACACACCTGCACTTCGACCACTGTGGTGGCAATCACCTCTTCGCTGGCAAGCCGATCTACGTCCAGCGTCGGGAGCTCGACGATGCGCGCAGCAAGGACGACTACACTATTCGCGAGTGGGTCGATGCGCCCAGCGTGCAGTACGTACCGGTCGACGGCGAGTTCGAACTGCTTCCCGGGCTTCGACTCGTCCCAGCGCCAGGCCACACAGACGGGATGCAGGTGGTCGTCGTTGAGACTGGCGGGCGTCCCATCGTCGTCGGCGGTGACGTGGCGGTTTGGTTCGGCGAACTCGACGAGCCGCGCACCGAAGGCCAGTTGCGGGTGCTCGCGCTCGACCCCGAGCTGGTCTGGCTCACGCACACAGACGAGCCGTGGCGACCTGGTCATGAGGCTTAATGCTTTTTTAGCCAAGGCAGGGGTGGCGGCGCGGCGCGGAAGTTCCATGTAATAACCACTTCGCTTGCGGGGTGGTTATTACATTTTCCATCTTCGTGACAAAATAAAATTGATATTTGATTGGCATTCTTGGGGAGAGTCCATTTCTAAGTAAATTGCAAAAGGCAGAAAGCGCCCAAAACCGCGTCCTGCACGAGCACTAGGATAACCCTTCGGCAAGCTCAGGGCTGCTGGGGATTCTCCGCGGTTTTCAAGCATTTCTCTAGCTTCGTCGAGTTTTCCCTGCTCCCAAACAGAGTCCATGCCCGCCCAGTACCCAGTAACGCAAACCGCCGTGCAGTTGCCGAAAACTAGGGATTTAGTACACTTCCATCTTGACTAAATAGAATGCATGTTCTAAAATCTCTCTTATCTTAATCGAGTCAAGAAAGGATAAAAATATGACACCTCAAGATTCTGCACATCCCCGAATTGTAGGTAGAGACGAATGGCTGGTAGCTCGGGAAACACTGCTTATACATGAAAAGGAACTCACAAAACATTATGACCAAGTCAGCGCCGAGCGTCGCAGACTGCCCATGGTAAAGGTCGAAAAAACATACACATTTAACGGTTCAGAAGGAAAACGCGGCCTTTACGATTTGTTCGACGGACGTAGTCAACTCATTGTGTACCACTTCATGTTCGACCCTTCTTGGGATGATGGTTGCATGGGCTGCACTGGATTTGTAAACGATCTGGGAGATTTATCCGAACTGCAAGTGCGTAACACACAGTTTGTAATGATCTCGCGTGCCCCATTAGAAAAACTACTCGCATATAAAACACGGATGGGCTGGGAACGTCCCTGGTATTCAGCATTTGACACTGATTTCAATCAGGACTTCCAAGTTACAGTTGATGGTGGTGAAAGGCATGGATTAAGTGTTTTCTTCCGTATTGATGATGATATATTTCATACATACTCAACGTACAAACGAGGTTGCGAATCGTTAAGTGATGTTTATAGATTGCTTGATACGACTCCCTACGGACGACAGGAAGATTGGGAAGATTCTCCCGCTGGCTTTCCACAGCGCCCAACTTACGGGTAAGATTTCCCGTTTCTGGCTGGACGACTTCGCCATCCCCGCCCCAGCACAGGTAATGCAAACCGTTGGGCGTTTACTTGTAAAGAGTTATGAGGAGTTTTGAGCAGTGAACAACAAATCTAGTAATCGAATCTTTGCAATGAAGTTTGCAAATGTATATCCACTTTACGTTCAAAAAGCAGAACGCAAAAAACGCACAAAAGAAGAAGTTGATAGGACCATCTGCTGGTTGACTGGCTATAGCCAGGCGGGATTACATCAGCAAATCGAACAGGAAAATGATTTTGAAACTTTTTTTGCGCAAGCACCAGCCATGAATCCAAACCGTTCACTTATAAAAGGTATAGTGTGTGGTGTTCGTGTGGAAGAAATCGAAAATCCGCTAATGCAAAACATACGTTACTTGGACAAACTGATCGATGATCTCGCAAAAGGAAAAGCGATGGAGAAGATTCTGCGACAATTATAAGAATTTTTCTGGCTTCGAGTTTTCTCTGCGCCTAAACAGAGTCCTCACCCAACCCAGTGACGGTCCACGGACGGATACCCAGCACCAAGTCCATGGATGCAAACCATCGGGTACTCGCAAAGGATTGACCACATGAATCCAAGCCAAGAAAATAATATCCTTGCACATTTACCAGAAGTTAATGTCGTGCTTCAAGATTTACTTAAAGACGTGCAACGTATTTTGGACGGACGTTTAGCAGGCATGTATCTGGAAGGGTCATTAGCAAATGGTGACTTCGATCAAGATAGCGATATTGACTTTGTCGTAGTCACTGATGACGCAATCGAAGCCGATACCTTTTCTGTACTGCAAATGATGCACGAGCGCATTAATCTTCTGGACACCCAATGGTCTACTAATTTGGAGGGTTCATACGTTTCAAAACACGCACTTCGGCGACACGATCCCGAACACACAAACTTCCCTAATATCGAGCGCGGATTCGGCGAGCGTCTTAAAATGGTTCACAACGATGAAACCTGGAATATTCATCGCTATATTTTACGCAAATGCGGCATCGTAATAATGGGTCCTGATCCAACTACATTAATTGACCCTATCTCACCTGATGAACTTCGACAAGCAATGTTGCCAGCCCTACATGGTTGGGCCACACAAATCCTTAACGATCCCAAACGAGATTGTTCATCAAGGATATCAGTCCTACACGGTGCTTTCCCTATGCCGCATAATTTACACACTCGAATTTGGTGATATTGTTTCAAAACGCAAAGCATCAGCCTGGGTAAAGGAGACCCAAGGTGAGAATTGGCATGGAATAATTGACCAAGCTTGGATTGGACGACATAATCCGCAACTACCAGCCAGCACAGATGCCATAAATCAAACATTAGATTTGATAAGATACACACTTGATAAAGCACGCTCGGTCCTTTAAATTGCCATAACAAAACCCGCGATTAGCACAAATTCTTAACCAGACAAAAGCATTCAACGCTTGAAAAAATTACGATTTTCAAAAATTCCCGCCTTATGAAACCTGATAGCAGCTGACCGCCTGTTATTTAATTGAATAAGCAATTGCAATAAGCGGCCAGGAATGTACGGCGATCCTAAAATACCTGCTGAAGACAGATCAGGACAGAAAGTTTGTCGATGTTATTCCGTATCTTTCAATATTGAGCAAATATGGCTTAAAAGTTTTCGCAAACCATTTTCAGGGGCATTTCTTGAAAAAGCCTGAAGTTCGTGCAATAATTTAATCGGTTCCGCGGCATTTCTCTGCCCGTCGGCAACTCGAAACAACCTGAACGGGGAGCCTGACCTTGCGATATTTTCGAAACCTGTTTGATGAGGATGGAGGCGCATCATGTCCGTGATCACCATTTCCAGAGAATTCGGCAGCGAGGGCGATGCCATCGCCCGCAAGGTAGCTCAGGCCCTGGACTATCATTTTGTGGATCAAAAATTTATCGGTACCATTCTCACCCAGTATGGGTATGTGGAATTCGACAAAGAGTTCTCGTCCCTGCCTACGTTTTGGGAGCGTTTCGATGCGCAGCGGGAAAAGCAGCGTGATGTCATGGCGAACATGCTCAATCAGGTGATACAAGCCGTCGCACATCATGGCCATGTGGTGATCCTCGGACGCAGCGGATTTGAAGTACTAGGCGGATTTGCAGATGTCATCCATGTGCGTCTGCAGGCGCCCTTCCCTGTGCGGGTTGGACGCGTCATGGAACAGCAGGGACTATCATTCGAACAGGCGGAAACAGCGGTAAAAAAAAGTGACAAAACAAGGGTAGCCTTCGTCGAGGAATTTTACAAGATACCCTGGGATTCGATCCACGCCTTCGATATGGTCTTGAACACAGGTAAGATCTCACCCGATCTGGCGACGAATTGGCTGGTCGATATTGCGAAGGTCCCAGTCAGCAGCTTCGAGATCGACAAGCCCACCACCGACTCCATTGTGGTTGACCGCATTTTGGCAGAGACTGTTTCCGAAGTCTTGAACTGTGATCATGCTCACAGATAGACATCAATTTGAAATTTGCTCATAAAAGACGGACGAAAATACTCGCCCGTCTTTTATGTTAAACTTACCCAATACTATCCAGTTTTTACATGGAAAGACATTCGAAATTTCCAGGCGCACGAAGCCTGCAGGTTGCTGGAATCAATTCGATAAGAACTTAATGCGAACGGGATAAATGGAGAAGCATGCAAACATTTACAAACACCACGGATGGCATTAAACGAATTTGGGATGTCGAAAAGTTATGGGAAATAGCAGGCCAACTGCCCATCAAAGATGTGCCGTTGGAAAGCATATCAAATCTGGATGAAGTTTCCTGGTTTGGAGCCGCCCCCGATGAAAACCCCACTTGCCGAAGAGTGGCTGATCACGCAAAACGAATTTACGAAGCCAATTTCGATCACCCGGTGATTTTGTCCTCAGCGGGCTGGGTGATGGACGGCATGCATCGTGTTTGCAAAGCTTATTTATTGGGATGGAGCACTATAAAGGCAGTACAGTTCAACCTGGACCCGGAACCCAATGAGATTATTTATAGCCAGGAATGATCAAAGAAAACGATGATGTCCTATCCCCCGAATTGATACAACAACACGCCAGCAGCGACAGCGAGATTTAAAGAACTGACTCTTCCCTTCATGGGCAGGGAGACGGTCACATCACAGGCGGAGGATTGTTCCCTGGTGAGTCCTTTTTGTTCATTGCCCAACATTAAAACCCATGGGGTTTGAGGGATAAAGGTGTTGTAATCCACATCTGCTTTAGCCGATGTGCCGATGAGCTGATATTTTCCCTTGTGCGACCATTCGATAAATTCATTGAAGGAAGCTTGAACAATCGGCTTCCAGAACAACGTCCCCATGCTGGCGCGGACAACGGTGGGATGATATAGCTCCACGCCGCCTTCGAGCAGAAAGAGCACATCCGCATCGACCGCATCCATGGTTCGCAGGATGGTGCCGACATTGCCCGGGTCCTGCGGGGAAACGAGCGCAACAGCGCGGGAAAATGTTTTTATTTCAGACAGCTGTGTGCGGCGCGAATGGACCAAAGCAATGATGCCCTGCGGGTTTTCCTTATCAGCCAGCGATTCCATCACAGAAACAGAAACAGGCTGCGGCGGAATCTTGAGACGGGAGATCAATTCACGCGCAAAAGAACTGGTTAACAAGTCTGGCGCATACAGGACGGATTCGATTTTCCAATCCGCTTCGATGGCTTCGCCGACATGATGTATGCCTTCCACGAGAAAGAGACCCGTTTCAGTACGGGTTTTCTTTTGGCGCAATGCACGCGCATGTTTAACAAGCGGATTGGCGAGGCTGGTGATCAAATCCATGCGCTGATTGTATCCGAAAACAACCGCCGAATGATGTGTATCATTCGGCGGTTGTTGCTTGATGTAATTCGATTACGGTGCAACAACGGTCAGCTTGCCAACCATGCCCGCAATAAAATGCCCTTCTGTGCCACACACGACTTGATACTCGCCTGGCTCGGTGGGCGCAGTGAAGGTTGCGGTGACGGTTTTACCGGGTTCCGCCTCGACCTCCCAATAGATATTGCCCTCATCTTCGTCGCCGAAATCATCACCGATGGTTTGACCGAAATTCATGATGACGAATTCATGAATCACCGCTCCATTATTGACAGCGGTGATGGTAATTTCCTGCCCGGCGGGGATGACAAATTCGGCTGGAGTGAAGATAAATTCCACCATATCCACTTTAAGCTTTGTGGACGGCCTGTTCCCACCACAAGCAGTAACTATGAACATACACACAAGCATGATCGTGCTGAAAACCTTTCTCATATCGAATCTCCTTTTCTGGTATTTAGGATAAAGTTAGTTTACATATTTTCCGAATCATTTTCAATGGGCAGTTTTACCAATTCTTTCACTGTGGATGGGATAGCGAAACTGCAATGATAGAGGGTAGTTTATAATTACCAAATGAAATTCCTGCGATGGCTGGCGCTTTCGTTCGCAATGTTGTTGAGCGCCTGCCAGTCAACCACTTCCCCATCCATCACAATCATTGACGGCGGCCAGGTGCAAGTCGTTGCATCCGATTCACGGGTGCCTCTGGTTTTGCTCACGCAAAACGGCATTACTCCACAACAAGCAGACCGCGTTTTGGTCAACGGCGTTTCGTTCCCCATGGATCAGCCGCTGCCCTCCGTGGATTCCATCCAGTTGCAGCTGCGTCGTGCGGTGGAACTGACCCTGACCACGCCACTGGGAACGCAAACCCTTCAAACTTCTGCGCCTACGGTGGGGCAGGCGTTGACCGAGGCGGGTTACGTCCTTGGGGCGGCAGATTTGATCGACCCGCCTGCTGAGACGCCCATCATAACCTCATTGAATGTGACCTTCACACCCGCGCGTGACCTGACCGTTCAAATTGGCGCGGACGTTGTGAATATCCGCTCTGCCGCAAGGACAGTGGGCGGAGCACTTGCCGAAGCTGGGATTCCGCTCATCGGTTTAGATACCAGTTTCCCGCTTGAGGGCGAAGCGCTGCCCGTTGATGGTCAGATCCGCGTGGTACGCGTTCAAGAGATCATCAGCGTGGCGCTCGAGCCAATCCCATTTGAAACGCAAAAGGTCAGCTCAATCGATGTACCGCTCGGGCAGGAGGAATTGATCCAGTCCGGTGTCAATGGTATTACGATGACCCGTACGCGAATCCGATATGAAGACGGGCAGGAAGTAAGCCGCCAATTGGAGGAGGAGATCGTTGCACGTGAACCGCAGCCGCGCATTGTAAAAAGCGGCGAACAGATCGTAATGTCTCCTTTGCCCGGGGTTTCAGGCGAATACTGGACCGCTGTTGAAATGTACGCAACGGTGTACTCGCCATGCGAATCTGGGACGGGCAGTTGTTCTTATGGCACAGCCAGTGGAGCGCGGGCAGGCTACGGCATCGTGGCGGTGGATTATTCGATCTACAGCTATCTTGCTGGCATGCGGGTGTATATCCCCGGATACGGTACAGCCACCATCGGCGATACAGGCGGCGGCCCGATCATCGAAACGCTGCTCGGTGTGCCGCGCACAAAATGGATCGACCTCGGATTCGATGACGGTGCGATCCAGGATATGACAGGCTGGGTCACTGTATATTTCCTCGCGCCTGCGCCCGCTGAGATCCCCTATTTTTTGAAGTAAACTCTTGTCCTTCAACTACATTCCCCGAAGAACACCCGCCACTCCGCTCAGGATGAATAAGAAAACATGACACGAAGTCAAAAACAGATCATTGCCGTTCTTTCAATTGTTGCCCTTGTGCTTATCAGCGCGGCAGGAATTTATGCATTCCGAAGCTATCGGGCATTTATAACCCAGCCGCTTGGGCCATCACTTCCCATCGCCGCACAGACCATGCCACCAACATGGACACCAGCCGCGACCTCGCCCGTGGGCATGGTGACCCTTGTGCCAACGCTTTCTTTTACCACCCCAACTCCATACGCAGGCTGCGGCGGTACAACCAGCGTCATGCACGTGGTTGCCGTTGGGGCAGACTCACGCTCAGACAATTATCAATACGGTCTTGGAGATGTGATCCGCCTTGTGCGCATCGATTTTGTCACGCCAAAGGTTTCAGTGCTTGAATTCCCCCGCGATCTTTGGGTGGAAATTCCATACATCTCAGATAACCTGAATGGGCAGGACCACGAAAAACTAAATCAAGCCTATCTCTACGGTCAGCCCGGCGATGGCTTTCATTATTGGGACGATCCCAGCGCAGGGCCTGGGCTGCTCTCGCTTACACTCAATCTCAACTTCGGCGCGCAAGTGGATCATTATGTCGCAGTCAACATGCGTACTTTCGTCAACGTCGTCAATGCAGTGGAGGGGATTGATCTCAACGTGCCCGATGACAATGCCGCTCAAAACACAGGCCTGCCCATCGGCAAGCATCATCTCAATGGCGACCAGGCGCTCAAGGTTGCGCGCAATCGTGAAGAAGGCGTATTTGAACGGGCCAGCAATCAAAACCGCGTGCTGTGCGCGCTGCGCCAAAAACTCGCCAGCCCCAAAGTCGTCACAAAGATTCCCGACCTGATCGATTCATTTCAAGATAACATCCTCACCGATTTCACGCCTGAACAGCTTGGGCAGCTTGCATGTCTCGGCACAAAACTCCCGCCTGAAAATATCACCTTCGCTAGCTTCCCCCAGGAGCTATTCAAGGAAAGCCGCATTTACGATCCCGTATTCAAAAAGAATGTCTTTTACTGGGATGTGGATTTCAGCGTCCTGCGTGATTACACTTCACGCTTTCAGGCAGGCACATGGCCCGAACCCAACGCCATCACCACCGATGAAGAAGACGAAGAAGAGATCATCTGCGAATGAGCAATTTCAGTTCCATTCCGCCGCTCGATGCCTCCGCCGTTCTCAAACGATTCAATTTGCGTGCCGATAAAAGCCTTGGCCAAAATTTTTTACAAGACTCATCCGCGCTCGAAAAGATCGCACTTGCCGCCGAGATTCAAAGGGATGACTGTGTCCTTGAGATTGGTCCCGGCCTCGGCAGTTTGACTCGGTATCTGGCAGTCTCTGCCCAAAAAGTGACGGCGGTCGAACTGGACCCTGACCTGCTTGCCCCACTACGGGCAGTTCTCAAGCCTTATCAAAATGTCCATGTCATCCACGGCGACATCCTTGAACTCAGCATTTCAGAAATCATCGATCAACCCGATTACCTTGTCGTTGCGAACATCCCTTACAACATCACATCTGCCATCATCCGTCACCTGCTCGAAAGCAACCCCAAGCCGCGCCGTGTGGTATTGACCATCCAAAAGGAAGTTGCCGAACGCATCTGTGCCAGGCCCGGCGACCTCAGCCTGCTGGCGTTGAGCGTGCAAGTTTATGGCGCGCCCAGCATCGCTGCAAAGATCCCCGCGAATTCCTTTCACCCCGCCCCCAAAGTGGATTCCGCCATCCTGCGGATCGATATTCACAAAGAGCCGCTCATCCCTGTTGAATTGCTGGATATTTTTTTCAAACTGATCAAAGCGGGTTTTGCCCAAAAGCGAAAAACATTGCGCAACTCCCTCTCCGCTGGCTTGCATATCTCGCCGCAAAACGCCGAGATATTGCTAACTTCCGCGGGAATTGATTTCATGCGCCGCGCAGAAACCCTGTCCATTGAAGAATGGAAGGGATTGTGTGAAAAGAGATGAGGCATTATGCAATATGGAAAGATTCCCGGGCTCAATAAACCCATAGCGCGCGTTGTGCAAGGCTCAACGATGATCGGAAGCGACCTCGATGAAACCAAAAGCTTCGCGCTTCTCGATAAGGTTTACGCATTAGGCGGCAACACCATCGACACCGCCCATGTCTACAGCGGCGGCAACAGCGAACGTATCATTGGGCGCTGGCTTCAGGCACGCGGCCTGCGCGATAAGATCGTCATTATCACCAAAGGCGCTGCCCCCTCGGCAGACCGTCAGCGCATCACGCCTTTCGATATCACCGCCGACCTGCACGATTCACTTGTCCGCCTAAAAACCGATCATGTAGATCTGTATCTTCTGCATCGAGATGACCCAAGTCAGCCCGTGGAACCGATCATTGATATTTTGAATGAACACCGCCGCGCTGGGAAGATCCTTGCATTTGGCGGGTCAAACTGGTCACATCAACGCATTGAAGCGGCAAATGCTTATGCCCTTGCAAACGGGCTGGAGCCATTCGTGGCGAGCAGTCCGCAATATGGCCTCGCAGAGGCGCTCGGAGAACCGTGGCCGCTGTGTCTCAGCATCAGTGGTTCTACAGCCAGCAAAGCCAGAGAATGGTATGTTGAAAATCAACTGCCAGTTCTCGCATGGTCGCCCCTGGCGAGCGGTTTCTTCTCAGGGCGTTTCACCCGTGACAATCTCCATACCTTCGGCGATCGTGAATGGGACCGTGTCTGCGTCAGCACGTATGCATCCGAGCCAAATTTTCAACGACTGGATCGAGCAACAGCCCTCGGAAGTGAAAAGGGATTAACCGCCGCTCAAATTGCGCTGGCCTTCGCATTAAATCAACCCATGAATATCTTCGCGGTGGTGGGCTCCACCAATATTGATACATTTAACGCGAATGTCCTCGCAAGTGAAGTGCAATTGACCCCGCAGGAAATGGATTGGCTCGATCTGAAAAGCGACAGCCGCTGATCGGCAAAATAATTATCAGTACCCTTTGCATTTTCAGCGTTCTAAATTACTCTTAAAAATAAACCTGCCCACGAAATCTTGATCTCGGGGCAGGTTTATTTTTTGGATTCAATCTGTCATGTCGGGAATTTTCTTTCCAAGATTAATAAAGATCCTCATCATCCACCAATTCAGGCGGCTCCGAATTCAGCGGATAAGCCCAGATACCCTTCTCATTCATCGCCTTTGCGATCTGATAAGGCATGGGCAGTTCATCGAATTTCTGTCCGCTCATAAAATCGAGGATCAGTTGATGGGTCGGCTTTTCGGTTTTGAAGCTTTTCTGCACACGGCCTAGAAAATACTTGGCGCTTTCCCTTGAAATCTGGAATTTCGAAGAGATGACCTCAAATGGTTTTATCTTATCCATGTTGTTCTCCTGCTTTATTGTACCCCGCCCGCACAACTGCCAGAATCATTCAATCCATTATCAAGGGATTGACTCCCAGACCCGCACATTCGAAATCTGACAATTGGACCAGTAACCGCCATTCAGGTCTGAGACTGCGCCGAAATAGATCTCACCCATTCCCAACAGCTTTGTTGTAAAAAGTGTATATTGCCCCACCAGAGCGCCATCCACAAGCACATGCGCAACATCCTTGTTGATGGTCAAGAGGAATTTCGCCTTCGTCCCGTTGCGGACGTTCACCTCCCCGGTGCCAAAGGTGGTGCCGAACAATTCGCATTGGGTCATGCCGTTCTTGCAGTACCCCATCCGCACCGCGTTGTTGGTCAGGATCGCCGTGTATCCGTCGCTGTTATTTTGCACACGATAGGCAAACCCGCACCCGGTGTAATTTGGATAGGTGGTGGAACCTTTGCTATCCAATTCGATATCCGCCCAAAGCGCAAAATCCTGAGCCTCCTGACCGGTCCGCGAAAAGTCAAAAATCTTGGAGGGCAGGGACGATCTCGAAAAATCATCCAGCACGTACAGTTTCCCATTTTGAAACGGCAGATATCCCATTTCGTAATAATTGCGCACTTCCGCTGCCAGATCGCTGGGAAGTTCCGTCGTAACTGAATCAGTTTCCAGCGTGGGAATGACCGATTCAGTTGCAAGCGGCGGCTGCGGTTGAGCAGTCGGTATGATCTCCGCTGTTGCCGGGGCGATCCCAGTCGGCAATTGAAATGGGGCTGCGGTGGGAGCCGTCTGTCCGAAATCAATAGTCAGACCACAAGACAGGGAGATCAACACAAAAACGGAAAAAGCCCCAAACACACGATGCAAGTGAAGTTTGCTCATATTTTCCCTCCCGAGAAAAGTGAAAAAAACAAATTACCTGAACATGTTTTTATAAAGTTTGCGTGAATTCATTGTAGCATTATTGACACTGCCGGGTATCACGACGAACATCACAATTAAATAAAAAAGCCCCGCGAATTTCTTCGCGGGACAAAATTGAAACTCCAAAATCGAAGCTGACTTAGGTGCCTTCTTCCCAGGAATTCAGATAGTGCAACTGCTCATCGGAAAGGATGTCGATCCTAACACCCATCGATTCGAGCTTGAGGCGGGCGATCTCGTTGTCAATATCGGTCGGGACGGAGTACACCTTCTTTTCGAGCTTGTCGGCGTTCTTCGCCATGTATTCGGCGGAGAGTGCCTGGTTCGCAAAGGACATGTCCATCACGGAGGCGGGGTGGCCTTCGGCGGAAGCGAGGTTGATGAGGCGGCCTTCGCCGAGGATGTTGATCTTGCGGCCATCCTTGGTGAGATACTGGTCAACGAACGGGCGGACACGATTCGGTTCGCCCACGCTCATGTCAGCGAGCGAAGGAATATTGATCTCAACATTGAAGTGACCGGAGTTGGCAACGAGCGCGCCATCTTTCATCACTTCAAAGTGTTTCTTGTCGATCACATTCAAGTCGCCTGTGACGGTGCAGAAGATGTCGCCGATCCTGGAGGCATCCATCATCGGCATGACCTGATAGCCGTCCATGACCGCTTCGAGTGCCTTCATCGGGTCGATCTCGGTCACGATGACCTGAGCGCCCATGCCGCGTGCGCGAGAGGCGAGACCACGTCCGCACCAGCCGTAGCCAGCGACGACGAAGTTCTTGCCAGCCAGCAATACGTTGGTCGCACGGATGATGCCGTCCACGGTGGATTGGCCAGTGCCGTAGCGATTATCGAACAGATGCTTGGTCAACGCATCGTTCACTGCGATGACGGGGAATTTCAAAACCTTGTCAGCTTCCATCGCCTTCAAGCGGATGACGCCCGTGGTGGTCTCTTCGGTACCGCCAATGACGTTCTTAAGCATCTGCTTGCGTTCCGCTTCGCTCAGGCCTTGTGCCCATGAAGCGAGGGAAGGCTCGAGTTTTTCGAAACGTCCCATTTCGATGAAGAACAATGAAGAAACGAGGTCAGCGCCATCGTCCTGGGTCATGTGAGGCATATGCTCCAACGCGGCGCGGATGTGCTTGAAGTAGGTAACTTTGTCTTCGCCCTTGATGGCATAGACAGGAATTTCGTATTGATTCACCAAAGCGGCGGCTACATCATCCTGAGTGGAAAGCGGGTTCGAGGCAGTGAGAACGATGTCTGCGCCGCCCTCCTGCAGGGTAATCATCAGGTTCGCGGTTTCGGTGGTCACATGCAAACAGCAGGAAAGGCGCAAACCCTTGAGGGGTTTCTCCTTCTTAAAGCGCTCGCGGATGGAACGAAGGACGGGCATTTCGCGTTCCGCCCAATCAATGCGGCGACGGCCACCTTCGGCTTGATTCAAATCTTTGATATCGTAATTATTCATATTGCTCCTTTATGTGCTATTCGGATCGCGGACATCAGTCCACAACACCATTATTGTTTTAGGCTTACGGACTAAAGTCCGTGCTTATATTTTACTTTAAGAATACATCCAACTTGCCGCCATCGTCAAAATGCTGGCGGAAGCGTTTTACAAATTCGGCGGGAGTGTAGGAATGGTTCTGCGTGCCGCGCTGTTCAAGACAGTATACGGCAGAAAGGGAACCGATCTCACCGCACAATTTCCAATCGAAGCCGTGGGAATAACCCGCGAGAAATCCGCCGCGGAAGGCATCGCCTACGCCTGTGGGATCGACGATCTCATCCTCAGGAACAGTTGGGATGTGAACCGAGTCACCATCTGAATACAGGTCAGCGCCATCCTTGCCGCGTGTGATGACCAGCACCTTCACGTGCTCCAGGATCTGATCCAAGCTCCAGCCTGTCTTCTTTGAGATCAAACCAAACTCATAGTCATTGCAGAAGAGGAAATATGCGCCTTCCATGTCGCGGGCGAGTTCATGCCCTTCGAGGCGCAGCACCTGCTGGCTGGGATCGTACAAATAAGGGATGCCCAACTCACGGCATTCAGCGGGGAATTTCATCATCGCATCGGGTGCGCTGGGAGAAACGATGACAAGGTCGGGCTTCTTGCCCAGTTCCTTGATGGATTGGGTGGCGGAGTGCCCCATTGCTCCGGGGTAGAACGATGCAATTTGAGCAGAGGCCTGATCGGTCGTCGCAAAGAACGAGGCAGTGAATAATCCAGGCACCACTTGCATCAGCGTCGTATCCACGCCTTTTGAGTCAAGCCAGGTGCGATAGTCGCCGAAATCCTCGCCGACGGTTGCCATCACACGCGGTTTTTCGCCGAGCAGAGCCATGGTGTACGCAATATTCGGGGCAATGCCGCCGCGCTGCTTCGACATGGATTCAACGAGGAAGGAAAGGCTGATCGAGGCCAGACGTTCGGGAAGAATTTGTTCCTTGAAAAGACCTGGGAAGGTCATCAAATAATCGTAGGCAACAGAACCAGTGAGAAGAATGTCCATCTTTATTTCCTTGAAAAAAATTTGCGCCATTTTTCGCTAAAGGAAAAATTACGCAGAAAAATGCGCCCTCTCGCGAGAGCGCACTGAAAGCGGGCAAAGTTTAACACGGGACAAGCGGATTGTAAAGAAATTTTTCAGAAAAATGATTACAGCCTTTAATATCCGCCGACGCTGCCTTGCAATGCTTGATAACTTTGGAATGCGAGAAACGCGAACAGGATCGCCATGTAGGTGCTGCCCAGCAGGAAGAAACCGATCAAGGCAAAAGAAATGCCTGCGATCACCGAAACCCAAAGCGATTTGCGCACTCCATTCAACGGGTCCGCTTTGAGCAATACATATCGAGTTACATGGCCGCCATCAAGGGGATAGACAGGCACAAGGTTGAAGATGCCCCAAAAGATATTGACCCATAACAGGTTCAACACGAACGAGTTGAGAACGGCAACGCCAAATGGCAGGACAACATTCACGGGTACCGGAAGTACCAGAAGTAACGTGCCCATCGTCACGGAACCACCCACAACGAGAGTCCCCATGATCGCAAAGGCTGCCAGCAAAAACCCCGAGAAAGGGCCAGCCAACGAGATGAAAATCTCCTGATTCGGCGTGAGCGCAACACTGGCCAAACCGCTCCCCCAACGCATGGATTCGGGCACGGTCAACCCGCCTGAAAAATGCAGGATGATGTTCGACGAAATTCCATAACGCCGCATCGCCAGCGCATGCCCCAATTCGTGGATCAGGATCGAGACAAACACGACCACCACCCAGGTCACCAACTGCACGATCCCGCCAGAGGAAGACCCGAACAAAACGGCGATCACCCAAAACAACGGATGGACGCGCACGGGAATCCCAAAGAAGGAGAAATTCAAGTCAAAACGAGTGGGTGTGGGCGATTGAAATAACATATGAAACAAACCTTTCTATTCTTTGACGACTTTCTTCAAGTTGACATCGAACGGCGGATAGACCACGCCGTTTTCAGTGACGATTCCACTAAGCAGGCGATTCGGTGTGACGTCGAAAGCTGGGTTGCGCGCTTTGGCATTTTTCGGCGCGATCGGCTCGCCCTGAAATTGAATGCCGAGGACCTCGTCGGTGTTGCGCTCTTCGATGGGAATCAAACCACCGTGCGCAAGGGACAAGTCTACTGTGGAAGTGGGCACAACCGCATAAGCAGGGACATTGTTATCTTTCGCAGCGAGCGAGAGCATGTAGGTACCGATCTTGTTCGCTACATCGCCATTGGCGGCCACACGGTCCGCGCCGAAAAATACTTTTTGAGCCTTGCCTGCCTTGAGAAAATAACCAGACATATTATCGCTGATGATCTCATAAGGAATGCCGTACTGTTCCAATTCCCAGGCAGTGAGGCGCGCACCCTGCAAACGCGGACGAGTCTCATCCACCAGCACATGAATCTTTTTACCTTGTTCATGTGCCGTGCGGATGACGCCCAATGCCGTGCCCCAGTCTACGGTGGCGAGTGCGCCTGTGTTGCAGTGATGGATGATGGTATCGCCGTCGTTGATGAGCGCCGCGCCATGTTCGGCCATGCGCTTGTTGATCGCCACATCTTCATCGGCGAGGTTTTGTGCCTCGGTCAAAATGGCCGCGCGCACAGTATCGGCGTTTCTTTCATCTTTCAGTTTTTTCTGCCACGCGCATCAAACGATCCACGGCCCAGGCAAGGTTTACCGCGGTTGGGCGCGAAGCCTTCAAAACGGCGGCAGATGCCTTTAGATCAGCAATCAGGCCATCGGTCGAAGTGGAAGCGGATTCATATCCTGCAAGCGCGAGACCAAAGGCGGCGGCGGCTCCGATGGCGGGCGCGCCGCGCACCACCATGTCCGTAATGGCATGTGCAACTTCCTTGTGTCCGCGATAAGAAAGGACCTCGAAACGCGCGGGCAGAATGCGCTGATCGATCATTTTTAGTTCGTTGTTTTCCCAAAATACCGTACGCATGATTTATCCTTTATCGCTTGTCTAATAAACAAGTAAATTTTACCGAAAATTACGAATGGAAATATAGATTTTCTGTTTACTCAATGATGCGAACTATGTGAAATATTTTTCGTGCAATTCGATCAGTTTTGCCTGCGCTTCGGGCGGAACCCGTTTCACTTCACCCAGCATCTTCGCGCGCCAATAAATTTCGGAGACATGCTCGATGCGTTCAAGATGGATCAGTGCTTCATCGAGATTTTTTCCATAGGTGAGGCTGCCATGCTGGCAAAGCAAAAGCGCGTTATGGTTTTTGACGAACGGGCGGATGACAGCCGCATCTTCATGCGATGACGGAGTTGCATACGCGGTGACGGGCACATTCCCAAGCGTGAGTAAAACTTCGGGAAGCACATCCACGGGAAAATCAAGGCCCGAAACCGTGAGTGTGGTGGCGAAGATGGGATGTGCGTGCAGGACGGCACGCACATCCTTTCTTTGTTTGTACACTTCGAGATGCATGGGCGTCTCGGAGGATGGCTTGCGATCGGGGCGCGAGGAAATGATATTGCCATCCAGATCGACAACGAGCATATCATCGGCGCTCAAACGGCCTTTGGAAATACCCGAGGGTGTGATGAGGATGTTTCCATTTTCCATGCGTGCGGAAATGTTGCCATCATTGGAAGTGACCAAATGTCGTTCATAAGCAATACGTCCGCATTCGATGATGGCAAGGCGAAGATCGGCTTCACCTGCCGTGGAAGAAAAATTCAACATGGATGCGCTTATTCCTTGATCTCTGTCCAGATCTGATCGTAGAGTGAAAGTGCATTGCCGAGGTCTTCCACTTTATGTCCCTGTGCGAAAATATCAGCGGGGGTGTTGGTGATGGGCGAAGCCATGTAGGCTTCGTATACTTCGGCGTGATTCGCCTTTGCAAAATCAAGCGCGGCTTGATTTGGAATGGTGTATGGGTAATCAACCAGCGTCAACCAGAAGACATCACCCTGCATCATGTAGTTGAACCACGCATAGCTGATATCTGGATGCGGTGCGTTGGTCGGAATACCCATGCCGTCGAAGAAGATGATCGAACCTTCCTTCGGAAAGGCATACTCAAATGCGGCATTTTCCTGCTTTGCCAAAAATGCCTCGCCATTCCAGACGATGCCCAGATCCACATCGCCAGCGACAAGCGGGGTCTTGGGGCTGTCACTGTCAAAGACGCGGATGTTCGGCATGAGTTCGATGAGTTTCTGTTTCGCTTCTTCAAGCTGGGCTTCATCGGTGGTGTTGACGTCATAGCCAAGCGTGAGCAATGCCATGCCAATGACCACACGGTTATCATCCACAGCGACGATTCGGCCTTTGTATTCAGGGCTCCACAGATCGGCCCAGGAGGTCGGCGGGTTGGTCACGGTTTCGCTGTTATACACAATGGCCTGCGTTCCCATCTGATAGGGCACGATAAAATCGAGCGTACTGCCGTAGGCGCTTATCAAACCGCCATCCAGATTCTTCATATTCTCGAGTTTGCCCGAGTCAAGTTTTTGCAAAAGCCCTTCGCGGATCAAAACATCGATCATGTAATCGCTTGGGTGAACCACGTCATACGGATTCACGCTCTCGCCAAATGACATCTTCGTATACAGTTCTTCGTTCGACGAAAAATAATCCACGTTCACATCCACGCCGTAGACCAGCCCGAAGCAATCGATGATATCGGCAGGCACGTACTCCGTCCATGTGAAAATATTGATTTCCTTGCTTTCAAATTCCACGCGCGGGCTGGGTTCGGGGCACACGAATCCAGTCGACGTCACATGCGCCGCGGATTCCTGCGGTTTGGTTCCACACGCTGCAACAGCAAACAACAAAAATGCAGACAAAATCAACCGTCCGAGATGATAAATTTTGTGCTGTATGTTCATTTTTTTACTTTTTCCTCTTTTTATTTTGATATGCCATCGCGCAAAATTTACTGCCGTGTGACAGCGGTTAATATATCACACACAAACCCGGATTATCCCGCTTGACGCTCCTGTCTTTTACCAGTATAAAAATAGGATGAAATTCATCCGCCCTTCGACAAATCTCCGCCGCTCAAGCCTGCGCGTCTTTCTTGGACTTTGGCTTGCTACGGCGATAACGGCTTGTTCCATCCTTCCAGGTTTCCCCACCATCCCCCCCGGCTGGACGCTGACCCCGAATGTCACCTCCACTCCTGAAGCGACCTCCACCCCTACCATCACACCAACCCCGCTGCCCATCGCCCGCGTGGACAAAGGCGATATTGCGCTATTCAACGGCGACTATGAAAACGCGTTGATCCATTACAAAACCGCGCTGACCGATTCGCCCGATCCACTGGTGCAGGCTGCTGCAAAATGGGGTGAGGCGCGAGTCTATTTTGCAGAGGAACGCTACGAAGAAACGCTGGCATCTACGCAGGCATTGATCACGGGATTTCCGCAATCCATAAATTTAGGGCAAGCCTATTTCCTGCAGGGGCTGGCAAATTATCGTTTGGGAAATTATCAAGCCGCCGCAGATGCCTGGCAGTCCTATCTTGTGGTGCGCCCCGGTCACCTGGATGCGTACGTGCAGGAATTGCGCGGCGATGCATTGTATGGGGCACTGGATTATCCGAGCGCGCTTTCCGCCTACACGGCCGCCATTCAAGCCCCAGCCCTCGGCGATGACATCACATTGGACTTGAAAGTGGCTTCGACTCAGGTCTCCATGGGAGATTACAACTCTGCACTGGCTTTGTATGACGGCATCGCGGCACGCGCGCCGAACGATTACATCAAGGCTCAAGTGGCGTATGAGTCTGGGTTGGCGTATCAGGCCATCGGTCAAAGTGAAGAAGCGCTGAATCGATTCCGCCTGGCTGTGGAGCAGTATCCGCTTTCGTATTATTCCTATCTGAGTTTGGTGGCTTTATTGGATGCGGGCGGCACAGTCAATCAATTGGATCGCGGTCTGGTGGATTACTTCGCGGGGCAATATGATGTGGCAGTTGCGGCATTCAATCAATACCTCGTCGAAAACCCAACGAATGACGGAACGGCATATTACTATCGCGCACAATCGCATCGCGATCTGGGAAATTACGACGCGGCATTATTGGATTATTCAAAATTCATCACGGACTATCCGACACATCCGCGTTGGGTGGATGCGTGGGGTGAAAAAGCATTCATCGAATGGTACAACCTCGGCTCATATAATGTGGGTATCAAAACACTTTTGGATTTTGTCGCAGCGGTTCCGAGCAGTGAGATCTCTGCAGATTATTTGATGAGCGCGGCGCGCATTTATGAACGCAACGGCAAGTATGAAGAAGCCATTCAAATTTGGGCGCGCGTTGCAAATGAATACCCTGGTTCCGAGCAGGCCTCCACCGCCACCTTTTTGACAGGCATCATTCATTACCGTAACGGCAACACGGTCCCTGCGCTGGATGCGTTCAATCGCAGTCTTACACTTTCTATGCTGGCAGTGGACCAGGCACGCGCCTATCTATGGATGGGAAAGGCACAGCTGCAGCTTGGGGATGGAGAGGCCGCCGTCAATGCATGGCGCGCCGCACAAGATCGTGACCCTGCGGGATATTACAGCGAACGCGCACGCGACCTTTTATTGGAACGGCAGCCGTTTCAAGCGCCGATCTCGGTCAACCTCGCGCCAAACCTGGAATCTGAACGCAAGGATGCCGATTCATGGATACGCCTCACCTTCAACCTTCCGCTGGAAACTGATCTGAACGGACTGGGTCCGCTTGCAAGTGACCAGCGCGTCATCCGCGGCACTGAATTGATGGAGCTTGGCATTTACGAAGATGCCCGCCTTGAATTTGAAAACCTGCGCGCGGAACTGGAAACAAACATGGACGCAGTGGGCAGCTATCGGTTAATGAATTACTTGCTGGATATTGGGTTGTATCGTTCTGCGATCTTCACAGGGCGGCAGGTGCTTACCATTGCAGGATTGGATGAACACACTGAATCGATGATGGCGCCGCCTTATTTCGGCCATGTGCGCTACGGTTTGTACTATGCCGACCTGGTACTTCCTGATGCGGAGGCGAATCGATTCGACCCATTGTTCATCTTCAGTGTAATTCGGCAGGAGAGCTTATTCGAGGGATTTGTAAAATCCAGTGCAGGTGCGCGCGGATTGATGCAGGTCATTCCGTCCACGGGCGGGCAGATCGTTTCGCAGCTTGGCTGGCCTGTCAATTACAGCGATGAAGACCTGTACCGACCTGATGTGAGCATCGCTTTTGGGACTCATTATCTCGGCAACAATCGAGACCTGTTGGGCGGCGACCTGTACGCCGCGCTGGCGGCTTACAACGGCGGCCCAGGGAATGCGATCGAATGGAAAGAACTTTCAAATGGCGATCCCGACCTATTTTTGGAATCGGTACGCTTCGAAGAGACCCGCAATTACATCCGCAGCATTTACGAGATCTATACCATCTATCGTCGATTGTATGGGCTTTCAGAGTAGAACGGGATTATTAGCTCAGAGAGTGCGTCGCACCCATATACCGAATCAAAAAAGGAAGAAGACTTCTGCTCACAGAAGCCATCTTCCTTTTGTTTATCTGCTGTTATCAATTAATCAACATGCGCGAGGACGCGTTGATGCGCTGTCTCAACATCCATATCCAGAATGGAGACCAGCTTGTCCCTGCCATTTTCGCCAGCCACCACTTCAACGCGCGAGCGGGGCACACCCAACACTTCAGCGAGGTAACCCACCAACTCCACGTTCAATACTTCGTCTGCAGGCTCGGAGGCGAGATGCACCTTCACAGTACCGTCGCTGAGCACACCTACGATCTGGTTACGGCTGGCACGCGGAGTAATACGCACCGCCAAAGCAGATCCACGCTGACCACTATGTAAAACGTATTTTCTAGACATGTTTCACCTCAACTCAAAGAAATCAAGATGGCTATCAATATTCGGGAAATAAAATCGATGGCAAGAATTAAAACCAGGGGGCTGAAATCCATGGAGCCTGCAAGCGGCACAACCCGGCGGATCGGGTCAAGAAAAGGAGACACAATTCGATCGAGCGCCTCACGGACCGGGTGATACGGCGAAACGAAAAACGAAAGCAGAGACGAAGCGATCACGATCCAAATAAAGAGCTGGGAGACCACTCTTATCAACAAAATCAAAATCTGAAAATCCATCAAACCTCCGTTTTGTATTGTCGCGGGCCGACGATGGCTGTGCCCACTCTCACCAGCGTGGCGCCTTCCTGTACGGCCACCTCATAATCAGAGCTGGTCCCCATCGAAAGCTCTGAAAAATCCGTGTTCGGAAATTGCGAGGAAAGATAAGCCTGCAGCCGTTTCAATTTCTGAAAGAACGGACGCGAGAACTCTGCCGTTTGGCCGAGCGGCGGCATGGTCATCAGTCCGCGGATCTGCAAATTGGGCAAAGCGATCACTGCGGCAATTTCTTCCAACAGAGCAGGCCATTGCGCCTCATCCCAAGCAGACCAGCCTGATTTGCTGTCTTCACCGCCCACATTGAACTCCAGCAGAGTGGGGAGGACACGCCCAGCCTCAGCACAAAAACGATCAAGCCTGCCAGCCAGCTTTAAACCATCCAATGAATGTAAAAAGTTAAAGTTCGCAGCCACGAGCTGCGCCTTGCGGCTTTGCACATGACCGATCATATGCCATTCTACCGCAGAAAACTGACCCAAATATTGTATTTTCTTTACACTTTCTTCGGGATAATTCTCCCCCAAAATCGGCGCACCCGCTTCGATCACCGCGCGCACCACTTCCACAGGTTGGGCTTTGGTAACTACAACCAGGCGGACGGATTCAGGATCACGGCCTACACTTCGGGCGGCAACGGCGATCTTTTCAAGCGTTTCCAGATATCGACTACGGATGGATTCGACCAAATCACTCATACCCTAATTTTACCCGCATCTTTCCAATCCTTCGACGCGCTCAGACTCAGCCCTAAGCCTGCAACGCCATTAATGCGCCGAATCTACCCGTTTTGCCTTTTTCTGCTCGATGTGAAAACCAGTCATCCAGATGACAGGCGGTACATACCCCAGAAACCTGGATCTGATCCACGCCTGCTTTTTGAAGTTGCATTGAATTCGATGCCCACAGGTCCAGATAGGCGCTTCCATTTCTGGTTTGCAACATCTGATCGGCTTCCGTGCCAAATTTCTCCTGAAACTGTGCAACGACTTCAGCACCCACCTCGTAATGGTCCACGCCGATGGAGGGGCCGATGCCAGCGACGATGTCTTTGGGATTACTGCCATAGTGGGAGCGCATCCCTTCGACGGCGGCACCCACTACGCCGCGCAAGGTTCCCATCCAACCTGCATGGGCGATGCCGATGACTTTTTTCTTCGGGTCGTGGAAAAGGATCGGCACACAATCGCCAAAACGCATGAACAGTGAGACATTGGGATTATCGGTGAAAATGATATCGGCTTTCGCGGAGGGTTGATCGAGCGGACGCGGTGCATCCGCGTAGACAATGTCTGTTCCGTGTACCAGCCACACGTCGTGGATGGATTCGGGTTCACATCCCATGGCTTGAAAAACACGGATGCGATTCGCGGCGACATGCGCAGGGTCATCCCCTACCGATCCGCCTAGGTTGAGCGAATGCCACGGTGCAGGGCTGACCCCGCCGCGGCGGGTGAAGACTGCTTGGGTCACTGCGTTGGAAAAAATGTCAAAACGATAGTAACGAAGCCTGTCGTTTTCGTGGAAGGGCATTATTGCGAAGCCTCGTTGACAGCGAATTTCTTGATGTAATATTGGCGCGTCTCAGCCATGGATTCTTCGATGTTGGGATAGGCAAACCACGCGGTGGCTAAACCGAAAAGAGCACCAGTGAGCGCACGCAGGAACGGTGTGCTTTCGCGATACGGAACGACTGTGGCGAGCCATGTCCAGTTGAATTGACTGAAGAGCTGAGAGAAGCCGTCGAAGCCGATGGGCGCGATGCCGATGATCAACCACAAGACCCAATGCAATGATTTGATGCGGCGGCCTGTGATACCAAAAACGATTCCGAAAAGCAGGATGGCGAGGTAAATGGCGACATCGCGTTCGCACAATGCAACCTTGTAACCGACCGTCTCATCACCAACATAGGCACGCGCTTCAAAACGAGTGAAACTGTACGGGTCATCAAGATGGGCAATTCCCGTCACTTCTTCGAAAGTCTTTACACCTGCCACATTCGCCTCTGCCAGCGGATAAAAAGCCTGCTCCCCATACAGGAAGAATGACCTGAATCCGAATTGATGGCAGAGTGGGCTGTAAATTCGATAGATGGCTTTGGCGGGAAGTTCCGCACCCATTTTCATCAAGGTCGGCGCGAGAAGCGGCAGGCCCACATAAAACAGCATGAACAAATTCAAGATCAACAGGTAACGTTTTGCGATCCAAAATGAAACACGATCTCCAGTGGTCACAGTCTTTCCTTTCTTGACACGTATTTGATAATCAGGGTCACCAACCTGCTCCAATTGATTCTTTCTATCGGAGGCAGCGCCGAGGGTCATTTGTAAATTCTGGCGAGAGATGGGGGCTTTCAGGGTGTATGGACCAACCTCTACAACGGGAATCTCGATCCCGTATTTGTCGATCAATGCGGAGTCGGTTTCAATATCCACTTCAACCAGGCGATGCGGGTATTTCGATTGCAGCTCCTGCAATTCGGTTTTCACTTCGTCGCACAGTTTGCAATTCTTGCGGGTATAGAGAGTTACATTAAGCATGAAAAGATCCTGTTAATTAATTTAGACGGCAGTGAGCCTGCCACTGCCGTCCGAGTATAAATCAGGAATGGATTGAAATTAGAGTCCAAAATCGTAAAAGAAGAACTGTCCCTGCTGCGCGATCAATTCGAATACACCAGTGAAAAGCATGACACCGATAATAACAAGAATCACGCCCATGGCAATTTCCACGTAGCGCATGGTCTTGGCATAGTTCCGCAAAATATTTGTCACCCAGCCGATGCCCAGTGCAGCGACCAGGAACGGAATTCCAAGGCCGATGGAATAGGACGTGAGCAATACAGCGCCTTGTGAAATCGAGCCGCCATTTAACACCACAGTAAGGATTGCGCCAAGCACAGGTCCAACACAGGGAGACCAGCCCGCCGAGAAGAACACACCCATCAACGCAGAAGAGAAATAACCCATCTTCGGGTCCGGCGCTTGTTGAACGCGGGTGTCATACGCCAAAAAAGAAAGGTGAAACACACCAATCATATGCAGGCCAAAAACGATCACAACAATGCCGCCGATCTTTGCCAGCCAAAAACGCAATTCATAAAGCAGGCCGCCTGCAAATGCGGCAGCGACGCCCAGCAAAACAAAGACCGTGCTGAATCCCAGCACAAAAGCAAGCCCATGACTGAACGTGATCCAGCGGTTTTTGCTGTTGCTCTCACCGCCTGCAGCACGTCCGCCCAGATACCCTACATAAGCAGGCACCAGCGAAAACACACAGGGAGAAAGAAAGGAGGCCAATCCCGCGAGAAAGGCAAGCCCAACACTAATTTGGGAAAATTCCATTTTTAATACCTCAAAAATAAATCCTTCGTCCTGAGCAAAACTGCACACCTATTGTACGGTGCAGTCGAAGGACGGAGGAATTTGATTACAGTTTCAATTCCTTGGTGGTCACCACAGTTCCGTGCTCGGGCCAGGTCATGCGCGCTTCACATTGCGCAAGGGAAATATACGGCGACGACCAGCGGAAGATCCATTTGGCATCTTCGGGTTTCACATTAATACAGCCGTGCGAGCGCCTTTCGCCGAAATCGTTATGCCAGAAAGCGCCGTGAATGGCAATGCCATCACCATGAATGACCGTGCTCCATGGAACGGCAGGCGTGGAATATCCGGAGGCGGAACCGCCTCCGCTCATGTTCAATGAAATGATCTTCCAATGGGTCAGCAACTCACCCACCGGGGTTGCGCGCTCTTCAGAGAGTGCGCCTGTGGCATCAAATTTCGCGCCGCTGGAAATACGACAGAAGAAAACTTCGTTATTCCCTTCAAAGCAAGACAGATTCTGATAGGTCAGGTCTGCGACGATTCGTTTCTCGTTCGGGTCGATCTCCGGGCTGATCGGGGCAACGTCTGTTTCGGTGAGGACTTTCAATCCAGCACCATCCAACCAGAAAATATCGCCAAAGCCATATCCATGACCGGGCGATTCGTTCCAACGATATTCCGCAAAACCATTCGCGGTGCGGACCTGATCGATCCAAACCACCTGCCCATAATAGACACGCGGCGGGAAGTTATATTGAATCAGGCTTTGAATCCACGGGGAAATTGGAGGGGTCTCGAGGGTCAGGTCAACATATGGAACGGTCACCTCCGCCCAAAAACCAGGCTGTCCCGCTGGCATTTCGGTAATTGGAGTGTTCGGCAAATTTCTTGTCGGCTGTACACGCGAAGCCCATACATATCCCTGCGGGGTTTCAAGATATTTCTGATTCGTCAAACCGATGACACTGCCGATGACCTCACGTCCCCACGGCATCAAATAATCAGCGGGCATCGCTCCAATCACATTATTCAGGATCGGGTTGTTATCCGGACGGCTTCGCACATCGGTCTGATCCACAAGGCGGCCGATGATATCCCCAGCAGGAAATTGCGGCAATCGCTTCGGGGTATAAAGTTTTTCGTAATATGTTTCAGAAAAGTAGGGCTTGAACGCAAGAGCGCCCAGACCAACCCCTGCCACCTTTAGAAAATCACGACGGGAAAAATTTTGTTTCATCTTTACCTTTGTAGAAAAATCAGATCGCGGACTTCAATCCGCTTTTTTCAAAGTTAGCGGACTGAAGTCCGCATTCCAACATTCAGCAAGGATACCTGCAAACAAAATCAACGTCAACAGCCTTGTGAGAAATCATTAATCATTCAGGTAATTTTCAAGCGCACCCAGACAATTCGCGCTCAATTTGTGACCCACTTCATCTTCACAATAGATCACCCGTGCGCCAGCCTGCTCAAGTAATTCAATTGAAGCGCGGGCACGGTCAATGGGAATCATTTGGTCCTGCGTGCCATGCGCCACGAAAATATTTTTTCCAGCCAATACCTTTTGCTCTATCTTTTCATCCAACCCGGAGGGCATAAAACCAGCCAGCACCCCCATCTTGCGGACTCTGTGCGGATAGAGCAATCCCACCACATTGGTCATGGCCGCGCCCTGACTGAATCCCATCAAATCGAATTGCAGCGCATCCAACTTAACCGAAGCTGAGTACTCATCAATGAGGCGGATCAGCGCTTCAGCCGCTGGTTGCAGCATTTCGAGGCTGGGCCTGCCAAAGGTCAAGGCTTGAGGCGGGCGCCAGGAGAATCCGCTTGGGTCTGCAGGGTGCGGCGCGCGGGGCGCGATCAAGTGATAATCTGTCGAGATCTTGCGGGTGAAAACCCACATCGAGTTTTCATCGCCCGTAAAACCGTGCAGCATCACAAGCAGCCGCGGCGAAGCGGAATTCGCCTCGCGGACTCTCAACGTCCAATCGTTAAACGTGATCAAGGTTGAACTATTTGCGCCCGGCATTCTTCATGATCCAATCTGCAGCATAAAATATTCCAACGATCAAAACAACGGGAACGAGCCCGACCATGAGGCAGAAAAATCCCATCGAAGCCGCGCCGCCACCATAGATCAACCAGATCAGGCCAACCCCAACGACAAGCAGCAGAACCACAGCGCCGATGATCAGGCGCCTGTTCGTTTGTTTTTCATATTCCTTTAAATCACGACTCATTGTGTTACTCCAAAAATCCTTTTACTGATTCGAACAGGCCATGAAACCGCCCGTTTGATCTGTGGCAACATTTCTTCGGTTGCCTGCTCGCCAAGCATGGCTACATCAGCCACCACCACTTTATCCAACAGGTTGATATGATGTACCGCAGGGCGTATAAGGACATCGGGCTTATCCAATTCCAAACGGAAATGTGCCACAGCGCGGCTGCTCACATCCACTGCGCGCAGGAAAATATCGAGGGACTGGGCGAAATTCATGCGTGAAATCCGCTCCACAATGGAGCGTGGAAGGATCTGTGGCATGGGAATCGTATAGGTGGGCACGGGTTTGTCCATCGGGTCGTTGAGTATCACCGCCACCACAGGCAAATTCGGCGACAACATGCGCGCCACCGAAACAGGGACGGGATTCAACACACCGCCATCCACCAATTCCCAGCCGTTCATGCGCTGCACCGGGAAAATCCCTGGCAACGCAGTGGTGGAAAGAAGCGCATCCACCAACGTCCCCTTGGAGATGATGACCTCGTCTCCCGATTTCACATCCACCGCAGTGACGGCACAAGGGATGCGCAAGTCATCAAAAGTCTTTCCACCCACCACATGATTCAACAATTTACGGACGCCCGAAATCCCAAGCAGAGACGGGCCGTCTTCGGGGTCGCGCCCGTAAAGGCGACCTTGATCCACATCTTCAAATATTTTCTGGATATCATCGGGAGAGTACCCAGCAGCATAGAAAATGGCGACAATGCCGCCGAAGCTGGTCCCTGCCACGGAACGAATGATAAATCCTTCTTTTTCGAGGCGGCGAATTACGCCAATATGAGAGTTTCCCTTGGCTCCACCACCGCCTAATGCCAGTGTTATTTCCATTGTTTTTTCGTTTCGTCGTTATAGAGTTTGGCAGTTTGTTAGACTGCGTTGAGAATGGTTATTATACCTTTTACGCAGTTTGCAATCTTTATATACACAAGAACAGGCCACGCATGGAGCGTGACCTGTATAAAGTAATGACATTCCCTGGCAGTTAGAGGAGCAACTCCGCAAGCGTGAAGAGGCCGCTTTAATTCGGGTCGCGGATCAGCCAGACTGCCACCCCGCCACCGACAAAGGCGGCAACGATCAAAATCCCCACCAACAATCCTGATGAAGCCGTACCAGAAGAGGCTTTATCTTCAGATGGTGAATCAACGACAGCAACGATCTCAGTCGCAGTTTGCGCGGACAAAGTTACAGTTGGAGACGGCACAGGCATTTCAGATGTGGATAACTGCACAACATCTGGCGTATCCATCGCTAGAGCGCTGGTTGGTGTGACAGGTGCAGGCGGTGTGGCTCCTTTTAGAACCAGCAACTCCTGTCCCTGATACACGACCAGGTCTTCGCCAAGGCCATTCAAGGCTTGAATGGCCTTGATCGTCGTCCCATATTCGATGGCAATGCTCCACAGGGTTTGTCCATACTGTACTTTATGAAGTACATCTCCACCAGCGTTTGCGGTACTGAGTACAACTGGAACCATGAATTGACTGACCCCAGCCTGTGCCCCGCCGGGTACACTCGTCAGCAGCGTGGTTACGCCATCTTGCATCTCACCACTGCCGGTTGCGGCAGCACAATCCAACGCATAGAAATATCCGCTTGTACCTTGTGAGATGCCCGCGCCAATATGTGTGAAATTCTGCGAAAGCATAGTATTCATGTGCTGACTATCCTGCCAGCCGGGCGGCACACCATTCCACACCAGCGGACCGGAAGACTGAATCACATTCTCTGCGCGAAAGCCGCCCAAAGAAAGGTCACCGGCCAGTGGGAAACCCAAGGCAAGCAACTGCTGGGTAAAACTAATTCCGCCCGGGCGCTCGTGTGTGGAATATCCAACCGAGGCCATATAGTCGGCCTGTGATTGAGAAGATTGCATCAATACAGAGTGTACAGCCAACGCTGGCAAACCATTGGCTATGCGCAGATTATTAACCGCATCTATCAGCTGAGATGGAGTGTTGATCGTTTCACGCTGCAAGGGCTTTGCGGAACCATCGCTCGGTGAAAGCAGGAAATAAGCCAGAACGGCTATTGATAATAAGAGAAACGAAACGTATCTTTTGCGGGCTGAAATCCGCAATTTGGGCTTTTTCATGATCACTCCGCTATAAATCTATCACAAAAACGCGTAGACAAAATTACGGCATCCCTACGTTTTAGATTAAGATTTTCTCACGCTTTTCCAAGGCAGGCGGACAATGCCTTCAATAAACGGTTCATATCCATTTTTGTGTTATAGCCCTGTATTGAAACACGAAGCAATTTCACGGCCTCCCCTGCCGCAGGTGTCATTCGATCAGCTAAGCAGCAACTTGGGGTAAAAGCACCTGTAACGCCTTCGCCAATGCATCAATATCCTCCTCAGAATTGTATCCCTGTACCGAAATGCGGACAAATTGTTGATCCTGCCATTGGATCAGGGGTACTTCTATCTTGTATTCATCATACAAACGATTTTTAAGCGCTGCAAGATTAGACAAAGGGAGAGGAGCAATACCCATTTGACTATAAAGATCCGAATCGAGAGGATACAACGGGGGCATATTTACCAAGTCACAAATTTGCTCGATTCCCCGGCGCAGCAGATCATGACATTCTTTTCGCACATCATCCCAATGATTGTCCCGCAGGAATTGGATGGCAGTTGGGACAGTTAAAGCGGCAGTGGGGTCTTTGGTTCCTGTCCATTGCAGGATGTCGATAAAGCGAGAGCCTGTAGTTGTCTCTGGAGTTGGATGGTATCCCCAACTCACAATCAATGGATCAATGAGGTGTTGCAATTTCTGCTTTACATACAAAAAAGCGGAACCTTTTGCGTTGAGCATCCATTTATGACAATTTCCGAAAACAATGTCGGCATCAAGGGCTTGAAGATCGACGGGAATCTGCCCTGGGGAGTGGGCTGCATCAATGACCGTCAATATTCCCGCCTCTTTTGCTCGCTTACAAATCTGCTCCACTGGCATGCGCAGGGCTGTTGGAGAAGTAATATGGCTCAGATAAATGACCTTTGTTCGCGAAGTGACACCTCGCCAGAACTGTTGGACAATTTCCTCTTCAGAAGAAACTGGCAAGGGAATGGGTTGATGGATGTAGTTTGCGCCAACTTTATCGCAGATAAAATTCCAGGTGTAATCACAAGCGCCATATTCGTGGTCAGTAGTCAGAATCTCATCCCCCGGCTTGAGTTGCAAAGAGTGAGCAATAATATTTACTCCATGGGTTGCATTGGGAATATAGACCAGATCATTAGAATCGGTATTGAGATATTCCCCAAGCGCTTGGCGGGATTTTTTCAGAAGTCCATCGAGTTCGCGACCAAGAAAGAGTACCGGCTGGCGCTCCAAACGCAATTGCCAGTTTTGATAGGCTTCAAAAACAGGCCTTGGAGCTGCGCCGAAGGAACCATGATTTAAAAAGATAACGGATGGGTCGAGCAGGAAGTGTTGTTTGAGAGTAAGCATAAAGTGATTATAAAAGATTATTTTTTGAAAAAGCATGATGAGATGGGAAAGTGTTTCATTACGAGTTCCTTCTTCATATCGTAATTTTGATTACATCCGTCCTGAAAATTAAGAAACTTGTTAGTAGCAACGGGGATTTGCGCAATGCTAGAATGACGCGAAGTTGGCCATCTCCATGAAGCGCATACGCAGTCTTTTTTTTATTGTCGTTTTCGGGTTCTCTGTTTTGTCTTCCACAACCGGGCTTGCCGCACCTCCAACAGGTGCGGCTTTTGATGCTGACCTAAACTTTGCGCCCGGCAGTGTCGTTCGTTTTGAGCATCTCACAATTGAAGATGGCCTCTCTCAAAATGCCGGGCTGGCTATTTTTCAAGACAGCCGTGGTTACCTATGGATCGGCACACAAGATGGGCTGAACCGTTACGATGGCTACGGGTTCAAGATTTACAAACACGATCCCGATGACCCCAACTCGCTCAGCCACAACAGCATCCTTTCAATGGGAGAGGACAAAAACGGCTCACTCTGGATCGGGACCTGGGGCGGCGGACTGAACCGTTACGACCCTGCGACAGAAACCTTCACTCGTTACCTAACTGACCCTGAAGCCCCCGGCAAGCCTCAGTGATGGAACGATCTACTCTATAAAGAGTGATTCAAACGGGGATCTTTGGATCGCCACACTCGCCGGTCTGGACCGTTACAACCCCGAGCTGGATACCTTTGAACATTTCAAGAACGACCCGAATAACCCAAACAGCCTGAGCAGTGACGCGGTCTCTTATATTTTCGAAGACTCGAACCATCAGCTTTGGATCGGTACCGGAGCAGGCGGAGTCGAAGGGTCTGGTTTGAACCGCTTTGATCCATCAAGCGGAACTTTCACGCGTTACCAGCACGATGAATCGGATCCTGAAAGCCTCGCAAGCAACAATATCGCATCCATTGTGGAAGCACCCGATGGAACATTGTGGATTGCAACTGGCGGATTTAGTCTGCATGGCTCCGGGCTTGATAATTTTGATCCGCAGACCGGAAAAGTAAAACACTTTACACACGATCCGCAAAACGAACACAGCCTGAGCGGGGACGATGTAATGAGCTTGTGGCTCGACCCCGATGGCGCATTGTGGATCGGTACATGGGCCAACGGTTTGAGCCGCATGAACCTTGCAGACCCCGGATATTTCACGCGCTACCAGAACGACCCATATTTTCCCGACAGCTTGAGTGGGGACGAAGTTTGGTCTTTGTTCAGGGATCGCTCAGGTATCTTGTGGGTTGGCACATCGCATAGCGGCATCAACAAACTGCCCGCAAATGCGGGACAATTTAGTTTGTATCGAAACAATCCCGGCAACCCGGCCAGCCTCGGCGCGAATACTGTTGGCGCATTTGCAGAGGACAAACGCGGCAATATCTGGGTTGCCACATGGGGCGGTGGTTTGGACCGTTTTGACCCTGACACTGGAACTTTCGCACATTATCATCACGACCCCGAAAACCCCAACAGCCTGTCCGATGACCTGTTCATGGATGTATATGTTGATCCATACAATACGGTATGGGCAGGCACATTGGGTAAGGGTTTGAATCGCCTTAACTCCAATACTGATCGTGTTACACATTATCTTCATGAGCCGGAAAACCCAGCCAGCCTCGCCGACGATAATATCGCCACATTCCTGCCCGATAAAAAAGGTAATTTATGGGTTGGCACCTTCGGCGGTTTGTCGCGCTTTGACCCGAACGCCGACTCATTCACGAATTACAGTAACGACTCTGCAGACCCAACCAGCCTGAGCAGTAACACGGTGGTCAGTTTATATATCGACTCAAATAACATCCTCTGGATCGGGACCTGGGGTGGCGGGCTGAATCAATTGGATTTAAACGATCCGCGTCAAACAGACCCGAAAACTGCCACGTTTACGAGATACATTCACAACGCTGACAACACGAACAGCCTGAGCGAAGACTCGGTCTGGACCATCCACGAAACCACCGATGGCTTTATCTGGCTCGGCACACAGCTTGGGCTGAACCGCCTTGACCCGCGTACCGGCGAATTCAAACACTACACCGAAAAGAACGGACTGCCCAACAATGTTGTGCTAGGAATCCTCGAAGATAATGATGGCAATCTCTGGTTAACGACCAACAACGGCCTTGCTGAATTTGACCGGCGTACCGAAACATTCACACACTACGATACATCCGATGGACTGCAAAGTAACGAGTTCAACTCGAATGCCTACTTCCAAAGCGCCGATGGCACCATGTACGTCGGCGGCATCAACGGCTTCAACCTATTCCGTCCCGAAGATATCAAGCCAAACCCCGTTGCGCCTCAAGTGGTTGTAACCCGCTTCGATGTGTTCAACGAACCCCAGCTTGTGGATTTGACCGGCCGCACGCCTATTGAGCTTTCCTATCAACAGGATTTCATCTCGTTTGAATTTTCAGCATTCGATTTCCAGGCGCCGCAGAAGAACCAGTACGCCTACAAACTCGAAGGCTTTGACGAGGACTGGATACAAGCCGGTAATCGCCGTTATGCCACTTACACCAACCTGACGGGCGGAGATTACACCTTCCATGTAAAAGCATCCAACAGCGATAGCGTCTGGAACGAGCAGGGCATTTCCATTCCCATTGTGATCACGCCGCCATACTGGCAGACCTGGTGGTTCAATGGTTCTTTGATTGTCGTGTTGAGCGTGCTCCTCGCTGGCGGATTCAAGTGGCGGTTAGATGCGATCCGTGAGCAGAATATCCACCTCGAAACACAGGTCTCAGAGCGAACATCCGAATTGCGCGAAATGAACAAACTCCTCGAAACGGAAGTGGAACAACGCAAGCGGGCAGAGGAAGCTCTGGCGAAACATGCCGCTGAGGAGCTCTATAATTCGCAGGCACGTTTTCAGGCTATTTTCGATAACGTAGCTGTGGGCGTTGCGGTAATGAGTCTTGAGCGCAGGCCGATTACCTTCAATGCGGCTACGGAAAGGATCATCGGATATAACGCAGAGGATTTACGGAACGTTGATCCGCGTTTGCTGGCTGTGCCCGAAGATCGCGGCATGGACGTGGATCTGTTCAAGGATTTGATCGAAGGCAAACGAGACTCTTATGTAATGGAAAGACGTTATCGCCATAAAGATGATCGTATCTTCTGGGCACGTGTCAACTATTCCCTCGTGCGTGACCTGAACGGTAAACCAGATTATCTGGTTGGGATTATCGAAGACATTGACGAACAAAAACGTGCGTCGGAACGAATGGCAGAACAGGAAGCTGATTACCTGTTAAACCTGCAACAACGGGTGCAGGAACGTACGCACGAGTTGGAGGACGCCAACCAACGTTTACAGAAAGAGATCGAACAACGCACAAAGATAGAGAAGGAACTGGCAGAGAAAGCTGCTGAAGAGGCAGTCACCGCAGACCGCACCCGCCTCGCGCGTGACCTGCATGATGCTGTCACACAAACCTTATTCTCCGCCAGTCTGACAGCAGAAGTATTGCCAGAATTATGGGAAATGGATGTAGATGAAGCAGTACGGTCAACAGAGGAGCTGCGCCAGCTCACACGCGGTGCATTGGCCGAGATGCGCACGCTTCTGCTTGAATTGCGTCCTGCCGCTTTAACTCAAACACGTTTGAGCGACCTTATCAAACAATTGTGTGAAGCCTTTATAGGCCGCTCGCGCCTGCCTATTACGTTGAGCATCGAAGGCGATTGTAAACTGCCTCCTGAGGTACAAGTTGCCGTCTATCGCATTGCACAGGAAAGCTTGAATAACATATTCAAGTATGCGCGCGCCACACAGGTAAATGTAAGTCTGTCCCTTTTTCCGGATGGGTTGCATTTTGAAATATGCGACAACGGCATCGGCTTCGACATGTCCACCAGCAAACCGACCAGCCTGGGATTGCGCATCATGCGTGAACGCGCTGAAGCCATTGGCGCTGACTATCATATTAGCAGCACCCCCGGCTCGGGGACTTGCGTTGAAGTAATATGGAATGCAAACCCAAACATAAAGCTGAGAGTTTTATAGCTTTTTAACAAGGAGCAACAAATGCCCATCAAAATCCTTCTCGTGGATGATCATACGGTTGTCAGGAGCGGCTTATCAAAATTCCTCCTGGTTAACAAGGAATTTAAACTTGTCGGTGAAGCTTCAGATGGCGCTGAAGCCGTGCAGATGGTTTCCCTCCATAAGCCCGATGTTGTACTCATGGACTTAATGATGCCCGGCACAGACGGGATCACTGCCACGCGCGAGATCCATCAAAAATATCCAAAGGTTAAGGTTATTGCTCTAACAAGTTTCGCCGAACAGAACATGGTGCAGGGAGCATTACAGGCCGGGGCCATCGGATACTTGCAAAAGAACGTCACAGCAAAAGAGTTGGGACACGCCATCCGCTCGGCGTATGAAGGCAAGATGACCCTTTCCCCCGAAGCCACACAAGTGCTGGCAAATTCCGTTGCACAACCACAGATCGCAGGTGGGCAATTGACCGAACGTGAATGTGACGTTCTCCGATGTTTGGTGGACGGTCTCAACAACAATGAGATCGCAGAGGAACTTGTGGTGAGTCTCGGAACGGTCAAATTTCACATTTCAAACATCTTCCACAAACTTGGTGTGGATAGTCGCGTGGAAGCCGTCAAACTGGCACTGGAGCAGAAGCTCGTGTAACAGACCCGCTCTGAGTTTGATCGAAGGGTTCTGAGGTCAAATGAAGTGTCCTGTCCGTTCGGCTAGGTAAAGACCATACCATAGACAGATACCCGGGGACCTCGCTTGTCATACACTACAAGCGAGGTCCTTATGATTCGTATCATCATTGCTGATCCCGATTCTGCAACACGCAAGGCGCTTATTCTTCTGCTTCGACGCAAGATGGGTATGAATGGCATCGTTGAAGTTGGAGATGTGGAGACTCTGATCCGCACTTTGGCAGATGCGTCACCCGACCTGCTGTTGTTGGATTGGAGACTCTACGGTTCTCCCGCACCCGATACCTGCCGACTACTTCAAAAGGCTTATCCACAACTGAAAATTGTCCTCCTCAGCGTGGACGCGAACGATGAAGCCGCGGCAAAAGGCGCAGGCGCAGATTTTGTTTACAAGGGCGCACCGCCTGATAAGTTGATCTCCATCTTGAAGCCGCTTCTTAACAAAAACGACTTGAATAGCTCAAAGTCAGCTTGAAACCTCAAAGGAGAAAGAAATGCAAACAAATCGTTCCAACATAGGCGCCCTCATAGGAGGCGCGATCATGATCGTCTTCGGCTTGCTATCCCTGACAGGCCAGTTATTCCACGCCTTGAACTGGGATTTCTTCTGGCCCCTCATCCTTATTGGCTTTGGTGCGCTGTTATTTGTGATGATGTTCGCAGGCGGAAAGGAATCCGCGGCACTTGCCATTCCCGGGTCAATTGTCACTGGCGTTGGTTTGATATTGTTGTTCCAAAGCATTACTCATCATTGGGTATCAATGTCCTACTTTTGGATATTGATCATTCTCTTTGTTGGCACAGGCATTTATGTAATGGGCTGGCGTGCCGATGAAGAGGCACAAAAGCAGTCTGGCGCAAAGCTGATGAAAATTGGGTTGATCCTGTTCGTGGTCTTTGGTATGTTCTTTGAAATGCTCTTTTCATCAGACAACAACATTCTTTTTCCCGCCTTCCTTGTTGTTCTTGGTGCATACCTTGTGCTTTCACGCGCGGGTTTGCTCGGCAAAAAGAAAAATAACCCAACAAACACCCTGCCGCCAGTAAATTAAATATTTCTACTCTCTGTGCTATCAGGGGCTCAATCCCTGATAACGCATCCATGAATACAAAAAAAGGAATGATCCTTCCCAAGTATCAATGTTTGAAAATGACGGTCTGGTGATAGGCCGGGCGTGAAATGAAAACATATTTTCAAATAACCAAATAAACTCTAAAATGGAAAATGCATGAAAATCCTGATCATCATCATTTGCATACTCATAGCACTGATCCTTCTTGGCTGGCTTGGATTCCAAATCAAGCCTAAATCCTTTGAACCTTACCCGGAAAATACACCTGAGTTAAAAACCGTTCAGCTTCCCGCTGGTCTGCCCGCACCTGTGGAACGTTTTTACAAAACAGTATATGGCGAAGACATCCCAGTTGTTGACACGGTTGTAATCAAAGGGCGAGCGGCGATCAGTCCATTTGGCATAAAAATGCCTGCGCGTTTCATCTTTGTCCACAACGCTGGCAGGGACTATCGTCATTACATCGAAGCGACATGGTTTGGCATCCCGATCATGAAAGTCAACGAAAGTTATGTGAATGGCAACAGTCATTTTGAGATTCCGATCATTGGCACGTTTGATAATGACCCAAGTACCAGCCAGGCAGCGAATCTCGCAGTATGGGCAGAAGCTGCATGGTTCCCGTCCATTTGGGTTACAGATCCACGCGTACGCTGGGAACCGATAGATGATCACACAGCTCTTTTATTCATCCCATATAAAGATCAGGAAGAAAATTTCGTCATGCGCTTCAATCCCGATACAGGCTTGCTCGATAGTATGGAAGCCATGCGCTTTAGAGACTCTGGTGATCAGGCAAAGAAAATCCTCTGGATCACTCGCAGCATGGACGGAAAAAATATTGATGGGACAAAACTCAGCGCAGTCGGTTCTGCGACCTGGCTGGATCAGGGAATCCCATGGGCAGTGTTCACGCTGGAAGAGGTGAAATACAACGTGAATGTAAGCGAATACATTCGGCAACAAGGAAAGTGACCATGGCACAAATTGGCGAAATCATCTCACAGTTGATCGGACTTCAACAAAAACCCGCCCCCTTCACTTCAGGTGAACCACTATTTTGGGATGACCCACATATCTCAACTCATCTGCTGGAAGCACATCTAAATCCAGATATTGACGCCGCCAGCCGCAACCCAGAGACAATAGACCGTTCCGTAAAATGGCTGGTTGAAAATCTGGCTTTAAAAGCTGGAGACTCTGTATTAGATCTGGGATGCGGCCCCGGTCTGTACACTTCCCGTTTTGCGCGTGCGGGTTTGCAAGTCACTGGCGTGGATTACTCTCATCGATCAATTGAGTACGCGACAAAATCTGCAGCAAAAAACAATTTGAAGATCGCCTATCGCTACCAAAACTATCTTGAGCTCAATGACAAAAATCGATATGACGTGGTCTTATTGATCTACGGTGATTTCTGCCCGCTTAATCCCGAACAACGCACAACACTGTTGAACAATGTATATCGCGCGCTCAAGCCAAACGGAAAATTCGTTCTGGACGTATCTACGCGCGAACACCGAAAAAAGCATGGCAATAAAAACCGCTGGCAAGCATTGGAGAGCGGATTCTGGAAACCAGGTCCGCATCTTGTACTGGAAGAAGGCTTTGACTATCCAGAGCAATCCATATGGCTTGACCAATATACGGTCATCGAAGCAAACGGAAAAATGTCGGTCTACCGAAATTGGTTTCAAGATTACACACCGGAGGCGATCACAAATGAACTTGCGCAAAATGGATTTGTCGTTGAAAGCCTTTGGGGAGATTTAACTGGCACGTTATTTACTCAAGAGAGCGAATGGATCGGGCTTGTCACGTACAAAAAATGAAACTATCCACTCGGATAGTACCAAACTCCCCCATTGGCAGGGGGAGATTTTGATCTAGCGCAGTATCTTATAAACGGGAAGGAGCTATCATGAGCCTATTGTCATCTAACCGTGGAAATGGGAAGAGTTTGCTAGATAACGGGGGACATCACACAGGCGCGCTCATATTTCCAATCTACAAAATTTTCGTTCATTTTCGTTCTCCTCTTTATAAGATCACTTAATTACTTCTCCGCTCGTTCCTTGATGCCTTGCATCATACGGCGCATCATGATGAATTCACCAGGGCGGATGGCATCCCAAAACCATCCTTCTGCGGCACTGCGTGAACGAATGACAAGACGCGTTGTTCCGTCATCTTGAGGGACAAGATTGAACAGCCAGACTTCAACCCATGATTCGTTTTCCTTATGCCCCAGCACAATGGTATGGTCTTGTTCAACCATAGCCACTACATAGGCAGGAGGCATGTTTTCATCGGGACACATGAGAACTTTATCGCCCACTTCCAGACCCTGCCACTCTTCATGGATACGGTCTGCGTTGGTCTGCGGGCATTGGATGAGCGCCTCCAGCCATGTGTAACTGTACATGCCGCCCTTGTCCGCGCCGAGTTGGGCGATCCATGGATAGATCTCTTCGGGGGAGGCGTTGATAGAAATAGCTCGGGTGTAGAAAATGCGCGGGGTTGGAACCAATTCATCACCAGCAAAAGAAGCGGCGATCTCTTCGTCGGTCGCGCCGTAACGATCCATCCACGGCAGAAGAGCGAACATCAAAAGTACGGCAAGGATTCCAAGCCCCGCCAGAATGCCAACGATTTTGAAAAATCTTTTCATGATTGTCTCCTAAAGTAAAACTTTGTTGTTTACATCATAGCTTTTGAAGACAAAAGACTCCCCCGTCGCTGGGGGAGTCTTCACTATCCAGATGGACAGGTCGGATTTAACGGAACAGATCTTGTAAAAATGACTGCATGATTCTGAATACTTCTTGCGGATATTCCAACGGCAGGATGTGCGTGGATTTGGGCAGCGTTTCGATCTTAACCTTGGGCTGCTTCTGTTTAACAAGATTTCCCGCCACTTCGAGAAATGTGTCCGTCTCGGCGCCGCGGATGATGAGCGTGGGCACTTCGAGTTTGGGCAGTCCGCGCCAGAGGTCGAAGTCACGCATACCTGTCAGGTAGATACGCGATTCCCATTCAGGAGAGTAGGCAAGTTCAAAACCGCCGTCCTTCTTCGCTTTTGTGATGCCTGCGATATATGCGCGCAGGCTTTCATCGCTCATGTATTTGAAAACCTCGCGGGTACGATAGCCGCGAAAGACCATATCCAGATTGTCAAATTCACGCCTGCGTTTTAGCGCACCGCTGATCTTTGGGTGGACTCTATTCCCAAGCCCAAACGCGCGGACGATATTCCACATCGTCAAAAATGATGGCACGAATAGGACGGGGTCAAGCAAAATGATGGCACGAAATTTTTGCGGGTCGCGCAGGGCGGCCCGCAAAGTGACAATGCCTCCGATGGAATGACCCACCCCGATCACGGGACCAGTTCCACGGTCGGAGAGGAAACGCAGCAAGTCGTCGGAGAGAGGTTTCCAGTCGTTGATGTTCTTCGGATTCGAGTCTGGCCACAGCGGGCGAAGCGTCATTCCAAAAAGATGATAGTGGTCTTTGATGAGGCTGAATAACGGGTCGTAACATCCAGGCGGATATCCGTTCGCATGTAGGAAGTGCAGCGGCGTGCCTTTTCCGCCAAAGTCAAATTGTGGAATGCTGGTGTTTTTCGGTAGCAAAGTGTTTTCCTATATCGTTTATGTTTACCCATTATAAAATAGAGCCTTCACGTTATGTGAAGGCTCTATTTTGTCATTTATTTATAAAACTTTTTTACGGCAGGTTGAAAGTCTTTACAAGGAAGACCGCCATCTGGTCGCGCGTGACGGCTGAATTGGGACAATAGTTACCGCCGCCGCATCCGCTGGTGATGCCTTCTGCGGCAAGCTGTTCGATCCAATCTGCTGCAAAGGAACCGACGGGAACATCCGGGAAAACACCCGTTGCAACTGGCGGAACATACGCCGAGCCATATTTGCTTCTGAGAAGGAAGATGGCCATTTGAGCGCGGGTGACCGTTGCGTCTGGACAGTAATTCCCAGAGCCGCAGCCTGAGGTGATGCCCTCTGCTGCCAATTGTTCGATCCATGCAGCTGCAAAGGTGTTGGTTGATACGTCACCGAAGACCGCTCCACTCGCTGCGGGAGGAGTGTATCCGCTGCCATGAGTGCCACGCAGCAGGAAGACCGCCATTTGGGCGCGGGTCACTGAGGAACTGGGGCAATACAAAAGCGGAGAGGTCGAGCACCCGCCAGTGATGCCTGCGTTGTAAAGGCTCTCAATGTAGCTGACCGCCCAATAAGTGGAGGGGACATCTGAAAAGATGGAGGGAGTGCTCCCGATAACGGTGTTGTTGATCACCGTTACACCATCGGGATATTTGATGAAGGGTTCAGCGTAGATCGTGTTGTTTTCAATCAACACATTCTGATTCTTCGACCACAGACCGATGGCCCGCCCCGCTCCATTGACAACTGTGTTACCGGAAATGACCGAATCGATCAATTTGGCGGTGGACATTTCGCCTTCCCATGAGACGATGCCATCCTGACAACCTTCCACGTAATTATTCAAAACCTTATTATCGTGGCGTTGGTTTCCCCAACCGCTAAAGCGTTCTTCGCCTATGGCAATTCCAACAGGCTGCCTAGGGGTTGGGAAGCCCGGGGTGCATTTGACGGTGTTGTGCTGGGCAGTGGTGTAAGGCGAGTTATCAACGTAAAGCTGCACCGAGAAGTTATCCCACACGGTATTGTACTCAGCCAAAACATAGGTGCCGCGCAGGGCGATCCCTTCGCCGCAGCTGTTGTAAACCTGATTGCCGCGAACCTCGACGTACATTGCCTCACGCACCTTGATGGCACTGCCCCAGCTTCCCTGACGGCAGTTCCCTGCCGTTCCATTTTCCAGCACACTGTCGTGCACAATGTTGTTCTCCACCTTGATGACCTGACCCGTGATAAAAATACCAAAGGAATCACCACCGATCACTTCGAAACCGGAGAGGTTAATGTAGCTGCCTGTGAGGGCAATTCCGCTCACCTCAGTTCTGTCAACCTTGATAAGCGCATCGGTACCAATGACATTGATGGGGTGCCCCGCCGACCCAGATTCTGTGATGCGCAATTGCTCGTTCCACTCACCAGAAATGTAGAGGGTTGCGTCGGGACCCAACAGGTCGTCACATGCTTTGAATGTGGTGCAGGTTGTGGAGACTCCATTAACTACCACTTTCGCACTTTTTGCCGCCGCAAGTGGAGAAGCACCCGCGTTCGTATGGCTCCCGATCGACATAACAAACAACATAATAATGGCGGTCAACAGATATAGTTTTTTGTTCATTTTCTTCTTTCCTTATTCAACAGATATAAAATTATTTCTACCCACAACGCGAGACCACAAAAGTGAATCGAACCACCCAAATTTTATGATGCGGAATGATACATTAAGAGCAGATAATAGAAAATAAAAAGATTTCAAAACACCTTACAATTTTGTCAGCCCAGATTCACACAAAAAGGACAGCCGTCTAAAAAATGTGACGGCTGTTCTTCGTTATTTCCAGAAATCATTGACGGCCTTACGGCGCCGGAAGCAGGTCCTTGGCTTTTACGATCATGTACGCACCCCAGGCACGGTTGACAAAATCCAGCGCGCAAAAAAAGGGCTTGCCTGTCTCATTATCGGTGCCACACTCCTGAAGCAGACCATCCGCATACGCCTGCTCAGCCCAGCCAGCGCCCCAATATGTGGGGTCGGTGAGGTCTGCAAATACTTTTCCACTGGCAAGTGGAGGCTCGTAATTCACTCCATATTTCATGCGCAGTCCAAAGACACTCGCTTCAACCCGTGTCAGGTTCGTCTCAGGGCAATACATCAACGGATCCTGACGGCAGCCGCCTGTCAATCCCTGCTGCCACATGCCTTCCGCCCAAGGCTCTGCCCATTCAAAGCCGGTCCAATCGTCGGCAAAGGTATCCCACGGCGCAGGAGGCGGAACATAACTTGAACCAAACTGTCCGCGCATCATGAAGACCGCAGCCTGCGCACGATCCAGAATGGTATCGGGGCAGAACATCAACGGACTGGTGCTGCACCCAGCTGTGTAGCCGCCATCATACAGAGCCTGAATATATGTATAGAGAGGGTGATCAAGAGGCACGTCACTGAACGTGGCCACTGGAACCGAATAACTATCGCAGGGGTCAAAGACATTCATGACGATCAGTTCAGCATGCAACCATGGTTGTGAAAAGGGACCCTGATACGGTCCGCCGGATGCGCGGCCAACACCAAGGAAGCCCTCACTCCCGACAGCCCCATGGTTATCGGTATAAGAAGACCAAAGAATGGCATGACGATGCCCCCAACCAGAACCAATGTCTTCATACATCCACATGTAAACGGCACGCTCGATCGGCAGATCAATGCTGGAACCGCTGGTGACAAAAACCGCCAGATTTTCTGATACTCCTAAAAATTCATGACAGGCTTGAATTGCAGGGTTGGATTCAAGGCGCGCCCAGGGATCGAGACCGTCTTCATTATGCCCCCACGCATCATTATCAAGCAGAAAATCCGCATAAGTTTGCGCAACGCTGGTCACGTTAAGCTCAGTATCTTCAAGCGGATTAACACCACGGTCACTGCGTTCGCGGTTGATCAGCCATAGCACCTTTTTTCCATCACTCAATGCATCCCATTCTGACTGATTGGGCAAAGTAAGCATCGGCAAGGACGTGCCTAACTGGCCATTTTCCATGGTCCGTGCATTGTTGAAGGCGGATTGAATATCCGCCACACCACTTGTCCCTGCGGACCAATCAATATCCGCGGTTGGGTCAGTTGGGTAATCTGCGGATAGGGGCGCTGCCTGCGTTGAATAGGATGGCAATATATTGATTAGAACGAACAGAATCACGAAAAACTGAAAATAAATCCTTGTTTTTTTCATATTAACTCCCATTGGGCATCAATGAACGACGATAAAAATACATATACCATCATTTATGTATTCTTAAACCTACAGGTTTGTTAAGAGTCAGTGTAGAAAACCCGCCCAGGCAACCGGAAGCATCAAAACAAAGAAGACAGCCATCTCTGCAATGAGATGGCTGTCTTCTTTGTTCTCAATATTTGCTAATTAATTTTACGGAGTTGGGAGCAATCCCTTGGCTTGCACGATCAGGTATGCACCCCAGCCGCGATCCACCAGTTGACTTGGGCAGAACATCGGCTTGCCAGTTGCAGAATCCGTGCCGCAGGCGGGGAGCAAGCCATCGAGGTAGGCCTGCTCGGCCCAGTCAATTGCCCAGTAACTCGGGTCAGTGGATGGGAAGTCGGCAAACAATGTCCCTGTGGCTGTGGGCGGCGTGTAATTGACGCCGTATTTCATGCGCAGACCGAACACGCTCGCCTCTACACGCGGTAGCTGCGTCGCCGGGCAATACAGCAGCGGGCTGGATTGACAGCCCTGCGTCAAACCTTCCTGCCACATGCCTTCGGCCCACGGTTCGGCCCATTCGAATCCCGTCCAATCATCGCCGAAGGTATTCCACGGCGCGGCGGGTGGAGCATAGGTCGAGCCAAGTTGTCCGCGCAGCATGAACACCGCCGACTGAGCGCGATCCAAAATCGTATCGGGGCAGAACAACAGCGGATCGGTACTGCACCCAGCGGTATAGCCGTTATCCCACAAGGCCTGAATATAGGCATACTGGGGATGGTTAAGAGGCACATCACCAAAAGTGGGCGTGCCAATGGCGGTTTCTAATTTCAAGTCATCGAACCAGGCTGTACCTGTCGTAGACCCCGAGTACATTCCCAAACGCGCCGCAACAATCACCTGTGTATTTGCCCCAGAGTTGAATGTCAAAGACACGAGAGTCCACGGATTATCGCCGAACAGTGACGGGGTTGAGTAATTGACCGTGCCATCCAAAATGGAGAGATTGGCCCCGGCGTCGTTCGTTTCGCCGGTGTGGGCCACATCATTGGTCAGAATCCAGCCAGATAATTTGTAATCGGTATTCGGCTGAACGGTTACGGTCTGAGTCCAGCGCGCATCGTTGGCCGTGGTGCTTGTGATCTTCACGCTCTTACTGCCCGAGCGGAAGAAATCAATGCTCCATTCAAAGGCACTGTTGGCCAATACATAGGCATCCTTGGTCCAGGAGGTCGGGGTGGTCGTGCCATCTTCGAAGCCCGGATTGACGAGCATGTTGGAAGGCTGGGTCTTAAACGACCACCAGGTATTGCCATCGGCATAGGTCTCACCGCCCGCACTGTTCGCGCGGACTTGCCAATAGTAGGTCTTATCAATCGCCAACCCGCTGATCGGCTGACTGGTCACATTGCCAACGTTTTGCCAGCCCGTATCACAGACAGCATCATTCGAAGTGTCGATGCAGTAGAAATATTCCGTCGCATCCACACTGGCTCCCCAACTCAAGGTGGGAGTGCTGGGCTGCGCCGTGGCACCGTTGGCAGGACCAACTTTTCCAAACGCGCCCGGCACATTACAAACATTGACATCCGTCGTCCATGCGATCTTGATGCGGGCATCCTCTGTCTCTTCATTCAGGATCGCACGAATGGGAACGTTCCCACTTAAGCTGCGGGCTGGGCAGGCATACGAAAAGCTTTGAGCGGTGCCCCGGTCAAGAACGCTGACCCCATTCACCCACAACTTAAGGCCGTCATTATTTTCAGCCTTGAAGACATAATTACCCGACGCGAAATTCACCGTGGTGTTATATTCCGCGACCCAATCGTTGACCACACCATTGTTGCAGGGAGCCGCGGAAGCGTAGTTCTTATCGAGTCCGCTGCTGGTGATGGTTTCCTGACACATCTGGTTGTTGAAGTTGGAAGTATCCAGCCAATGGTCATGCCCGCTGAAATACAGGGCAGTCCAGTCCGAGGTCCCGCCACTGCCGCAATTTCCATCCGCGTACACTTGAATCGACGAAATATCATCGTTCATCTTCCGCGATGTATCGCCATTGGTGTAATAACTCGTGCTCAAGTCAGAAAGTCTATCTGTCACGCATCTCCACGAGCCGCCACCCTCAGCGACGGATTTTTCAAATACTTTAGCCGACCAGCCCGAGGAGACGAAGATCGAAGATGTCTTATTTTGGATCGGGTCCGCCACAGCGATATCCGTCCAAGTGATGGCGGCTGGGAAGGCCTTCATCGCACCCGCAGTTTCCACATTACAGTTGGCGTTTTCATACAAAATCACGCCCGTATATGAAACCTGACTGCACCCCGTCACACTGCCACCCACCTGCTTCCACTCGCCGCTGTTCCATACCTCGGCACTCCGCTGCCATTTTTCAGTGGCCGTATCGAGAGTCCAATCGCTGAGCGTGAGGGAAGAACGATTCAGGAATTCCAGATGAACGTGGAAGAAACTCGCGGTCTGGTTGGCGTAACCACAATACCCGTCGCTGAACGAACCTGAAACCAATTCGCCCAAAATCGTCCCTGCCACATTCACCACCGCCCACAAAGGCGGCGCAGTGGATGAACGAATGTGGGCATACAAAAATTTATCGGTGCCATCATCAATAATGAGATAGGTGGAGTTCTTGGTGGCATCTGAACATTTCTTTACCACCGTACCCGGCGCAACCGCCAGCAAACGATTCGGCGCATGATTCGACCCCGTATTTCCATCCGACATCAAATCCACCGCCATGCTCGTGCCGCCCAACACCGTTGAAAACTCACCCGTGTGGACACCGCCGCCCTTCGTCCCATAATAAACTTGATACCCCGCTTCAAACGGGAATTGGAACGCCGCCCCCGCATGTGGACTCGGCAAAGAGGTGGACAATGGATCGATCACCCGTTTCGCTTCCAACGGGACAATTGATTCCGGTACCGAGGAGAGAGCCTCAGAGAAGGCTTTTGTGCCCGCAACCGAAGCCAGCATTCCACCCGGTGTTTTGCGAATGATCGCATTATCCGACCAGACCGCATCTTCCGAGATCGTCCAAGCGCCGCCCGGTTTGTTCGTCAATCCCGCGAGAGTGATGAACATCCACTCGCCCTCCTCGCGCAATTCGACCGGAGCAAAGCATACGGCGCCGTTGAAATTCACTTCCGCATCCGCCTTTCGCAGCGCGGACTTAAGCGCCTGAGTCTCGGCCTGCTTCAATTGCACCGTTCCGGGCAGCAGGCAGAGTTCCAAACCCTGCCCTGTGGCCTGCGCGCTGGCAGGCTGTGCCTGAATCATGGAAAAGAGAACTGCCAAAAGCACAATTCCACGCAAGGCCTTCACCGTTGGAGAAATTCGATTCTGTGTTTTCATATGAACCTTCCATTCTGGCAAAATAACAAACTACTGCGCACAAATGCGCAAAACCTGCATCTATTTTATAAGGCAGAAATTGGGAGAGATTCATCGTATTTGCATGACAAAAGGGCAGCCACTTTTTCAGTGACTGCCCTTTTTTGTTCGATCTTGTCTGGCAAACTTACGGCAACGGCAAATTCTTGGCTTTGACGATCAAATATGCGCCCCAGCCGCGATCCACCAGTTGACTTGGGCAGAACATCGGCTTGCCTGTTCCACTGTCCGTGCCGCAGGCGGGGAGCAGACCATCATTGTAGGCCTGCTCCGCCCAATCAATCGCCCAGTAACTCGGGTCGGTGGAGGGGAAATCGGCAAACAATGTGCCGGTTGCGGCAGGCGGTGTGTAATTCACGCCATATTTCATGCGCAGACCGAACACACTCGCCTCCACACGCGGAAGTTGCGTCGCAGGGCAATACATCAGCGGGTTCGATTGGCAGCCTTGAGTCAAGCCTTCCTGATACATGCCTTCCGCCCAAGGTTGAGCCCATTCAAAACCAACCCAACTCTCGTTCACAAGGTATTCCACGGCGCGGCAGGCGGAGTGTAGCCTGAGCCCATTTGTCCGCGCAGCATGAAGACGGCGGATTGCGCGCGATCCAGAATCGTATCGGGGCAGAACATCAACGGGCTGGTGGAGCAGCCTGCGGTGTAGCCCGCGTCG
>JADKEA010000001.1 GCA_016718275.1 Candidatus Villigracilis affinis | reverse complement strand
GCGGCTTTATTTTGATAAATTGTTTGTCACTCAGCCACGGCAAGAAGTCGCGCCCCTTGCTTTTCGCTGCGTACATGGCATTATCTGCATGATTTGAGCGGAGATCCTATGTCCACCCCATCCGCGAATTGTGCGACGCCAACGGCTAATGGCTGACGCCCAAATTCGATCGCCGTTCACGTTGGCGATCATTTCGCGCATTATGGTTTGCACAGGCGCAAGGCCTGGTCTGCGGCGGCCGGCATCGAGCTTGGCGGGAGGATGAAATTCCTCGCCGCCATAGCGTCCGACAACATCGGGAGTGACGGACATGGTCCTGCAATCGAAGCGCGATCTTTTTCAAGACATCATCCCCCACCTGGTGGCCGTAGGTATCGTTGATGGTCTTGAAATGATCCACGTCAACGATGGAGATTGAAAGCATGCTGTCATATCTTTCTGCGCGCAGGACTTCATCTTGTAGTTCCTTGATGATCATGCGGCGGTTGAGCAGAAAGGATCGGGGGCATCGATTTGCGTTGACTTCGGCGCCTGGGCCATGTAGCCTTCCATCTCGATCTGCTTGTTGCGGGCGATTTTCTTTGTGACCTCGCTCTCGATCTGGAATAGTTTTACCTGTTTGTTCAGCCGTTCGAGCACCTCTTGCAGCGCCGAATCCAAATGAATCTCTTCAGCGATAAAGGTCGCACGACCATCTTCCATCGGCAGGAGCAGACAGTCGCATTGAATGACAAACTCGTCTGTACCCATTGGAATGGAATCATCGTAGTCAGTGTTCCTTTGCTTTTGAATGGAGCTTGGATGCGATCTGTTTTCCATCGCCAGGGAAAAATCCCCCAAAGCATTCTTTGCCGCAGGAAAAATTTTTATATACGATTCAAGGCTCGGTTCACATGAGACCAAGTGCCATCGCTTTCAACAAGCGCGATCATGGCATGAAGGATTCTCCAAGGATACTTTCTGCATCTTTGAAGATGAATTCGCCAGTTGTTTCGCAGTTTCAATTTTAGCCCATTCAATAGCGTTAATGTCCCTGCTACAAAATTAGCGGTATTGCGAATTCACCGTGGACCTTTTTCTCCCAAACTGTTTTCCAGCGTGTCCACCGACAAATGGATCATCGTCAGCCTGCCATGCGGACAGGTGCGCGAGAATTGCAGGCTTCGGGTCGTTCAACAAAGCGCGCTGTTCGTCGATTGTAAGCGTCTGCCCGCCTTTGACTGCCAGCCGTTTGCAGGCCCGCTCCCGCCAGGTTCGCTTCCACCTCGGCTTGCAGCGGAGTTTCATCTTCTTCAAAATCTTCCACCAATGCCCGTAGCGCAGACGATGGATCACCACCTGCAAACAAAGCAGGCATGGCGCGGACTTGAAATGTATTTGTGCCAAATTCTTCCACTTCAAAGCCAAAGTGTTTCAAAAATGGAAGTTGCGGCATCAAGGCCTTCGCCGATTGCGGAGGTAAAGTCACCACCTCAGGCGCAAGCAAAGCCTGCGAAGGGATGCTCTTTTTATCATGCTGCGCCATCAACTTTTCGAACAATACCCGTTCATGCGCCGCATGTTGATCGATCAAATACAACCCGTCAGGGCCCTCGGCTACGATGTAGGTAGAGCCGATCTGACCGATGAGTCTTAATAGAGGAACGCTTGCGAAAGAATGGTTGGTGGTTGTCGGTTGGTGGTTGTCGGTTGTTTGTTGCTCACTATCCACCGTCAACTGTTCACTATCAACCGAATCATGTCCAATCGACCAATCGATCCCCACTTCCCTGCCTTCGGAAGAAACGGGCCGTGATCCACCCCACATTTGCGGTGAGACCGATGCCACAGGCGTATAAGCCAGTAATGCCTTGCGCGCTGAACGTTGAATGAAACTAAAAACCTTATCACTACTTCAAAGCGCACTTCTGCTTTTGTCGGGTGGACGTTCACATCCATCTTCGGATCAATTTCCAAAAACAAAGTCGTGAGCGGGTAACGTCCACCATCAACAGGTGTGATAGGCCTGTAATAATGCCGTGGTCAATGAGTAATCCTGCACCCAGCGGCCATTGACGAAGTAGGTTATTTCTTTTCGGTTTGATCGTGTGTGCGAAGTGGGGCTGATGAACCCCGTCAAAAGATAATCCTTCTTCCATCGCCATCACTTCGAGCATTTGCTTGGCAACATCCACGCCATATAATGCGGCGAGAATGGATCGCCTGTCACCATCGCCCGCCGTTTGCAAAGTGACTTGCTTTCCGTCCGTTACTTTGAAGCGTACATTTGGGTACGCCAGCGCATAACGCGTGACCAATGCATCAATCGCGCGGCGTTCGGTCACGTCGGTTTCAAAAATTTCAAACGCGCAGGCGCGTTGTAAAAGATTTTCCCCCCCCCCCCCCAAGAGAGAGAAAGCGGCGCACGCGCAGGGTTGTGCCAACAGGCGCGCCCACTTTTTCAACCTTGCCTGCAATGCCGCCGTCCACTTTTAAACGCGCGCCTTCTGTTGCAGCAACGCGCGAAGTGATCGTCATGTGCGAAACCGATCCAATCGAAGCCAGGGCTTCGCCTCGAAACAATGTCTGGATGTGGAACAAGTCTTCGGACTGAACCAGCTTCGAGGTCGCATGACGCGCGGCGGCAATTCCAATTCGTTTGCGGGATCCATGTCCGTCGTCTGCGAATTTCAACCAGGAATCCGCCCCGCATCCTCGGTGAAATGGAAATATTTTTCGCGCCCGCATCCAGCGCGTTTTCAGTTAGTTCCTTCACAACAGAAGCGGGGCGTTCAACCACTCACCTGCGGCAATTTGCGAAGCAACCTCAGAAGATAAAAGACGAATAGGCATGGGCCGATTATACCGCTTGCAATTTTCACAAATTGGAGGCGGTATTATATAATCTTGCAATGCGATTCACCACCATTTCTTCGATCTCGATGACTCCCTCTATCCGCCGACCACAAATTTGTGGCTTGCCATCAAACAGCGCATGAACGAATTTATGCACGAGCGCATAATATTCCAGTAGATGAAATTCCCGCGTTGCGCGAAAATATTATCTACAATACGGCACCACCTTGAAAGGCTTGGAAAAACATCACAACATCAATGTGGAAGATTTTCTGGCCTATGTGCATGACCTGCCTCTTGGCAATTACCTCACCCCAAACCCGATCCAACGCGATATCATCGCTTCGCTCCCAACCCGCAACCTGATCTTTACCAACGCAGACATTCCCCACGCTGAAAGGGCTCCGCCGCGCTCAACCTGCGCGACCTGTTCTCCAACATCGTGGATGTGACCACAGTCGCGCCATACTGCAAACCCATGCCCGAGTCTTTTAATATCGCCATGAAAGTTGCAGGTGAAACGGATCCTTCGCGTTGTGTGATGATCGACGACCTGCGCCGCACCACCCGTGCCGCCCGTGAGGCTGGCATGTTCAGCATTTTGTGACAACTCGTGGGATGGAAGACGTCGACGCGCACTTACCGATTGGAATGAACTTGCGGAAATTTTGGAGGCACGCTAATGGGATCAAAGCAAAGCCAGTGTTGCGGCGATCATTTTGGTTGTGATCATCGTCGGTGTGATTTTTTTATGTACGGAATTGTGCGCGGCTTGATGCGATCGAGCCAGAAGAGCAATATGTTCGAAACTCTCAGCAAGTCGTTGAATCCAGCCGCTCAGAAAAAGGATGACGAGATTAAAGAACTGCGCCAGAGGGTGGAAGAATTGGAAAATGAACCGACCATATCTCCCGAGCGAACGGGCGACCATTCGCACACCTAAGCCCTTTTGCTCCCTTCTGGGAAGCGTGGACGATCATCCACGAGAATTATCGCAAACCAGCCCGTGGACGGTATGGCCTTGATGCGCGGCGCCATCAACGGAATGATGCAGGCGCTTGGCGACAAACAATCCACCTACATGGACCCGCCGCTTACGAACAGGCCAATTCAAGCCGGGAAGGTGAATATGAAGGCATCGGCGCGTATGTGGATGTCACCACCACATGCTTGACCATTACCAGTCCCATGCCTGGCTCTCCTGCTGAACGCGCGGGTCTTCAGCCCGGGAGATCAAGTGGTTGCGATCAATGGTGAGGATATGACAGGCACGATTGCGGAAGTGGCGCGCAGTAAGATCATTGGTCCCGCAGGCACAACCGTCCATCTGACAGTATTTCGCGAAGGCGAGGCCGCCCTGCTTGAATTCGATGTGGTGCGTGAGAAGATCACCATCAAATCTGCCTCAGGCAAAATGCTTGAGAATGACATTGCTTATGTTCAAATAACCACTTTCGGTGCAAAGACCACGTCTGAACTGCTTGAAACCCTTACAGACCTGATGGCACAAAACCCCAAAGGCATTATCCTTGACCTGCGTAACAACGGCGGCGGATACTTGCAAACCTCCGTCGAGGTCATTTCCCAGTTTGCGGGTGAGGGTGTCGCGCTTTACGAACAATACGGCGATGGCGAGCGCAGAACCTATGACGTGCTTCCCGGTGGCCTTGCCACCGACACGAACATCCCGATGGTTGTGTTAATCAACGAAGGTTCTGCATCCGCTTCTGAAATTGTGGCAGGCGCTTTGCAGGATTACGGCCGCGCCAAACTTGTGGGTGTGGTTTCCTATGGAAAAGGTTCTGTACAAAATTGGATCCCGCTCAGCGGTGACAACGGCGCTGTGCGCATAACCATTGCGAAATGGTTGACACCTAATGAACACACCATCCACGAGATCGGCCTGACCCCTGATGTGTTTGTCGAAATGACCGAGGAAGATTACAAGGCCAAGCTTGATCCCCAACTTGATGCGGCCATCGAAACCTTGCTCGCGATGATCAGCGGAAACCCGATCCCCACTTCCATGCCGACCGCTGTGCCAAGCGCTGTCCCGACGCAACCCTAACGCATCACTTGCGTAATTACAGCAGGAGAATAAACAAATGTTTTACTTCAGTCCAACCTACCTGATATATATGATCCCGGCGTTCATCCTTATGGCGCTGACTTCCTGGTATGTCAAATCAGCTTATAGAAAATGGAGCCGTGTGGCCGTCAGCAGCAGGCTTACCGGCGCGCAAGCCGCACAGAGATTGATGTCCACGGGCAATTTGTATGGCTTGCAAATTCAAGGCGTGGCGGGCGAACTCACCGATCATTACGACCCGCGCAACAAAACCCTGTACCTTTCGCAGGGTGTCGGCAACGGAAATTCAGTTGCGTCGGTTGCCATCGCCGCACATGAGCTTGGCCATGCCATGCAGGATGCCGAGGAATATTTCCCGCTTCGCTTCCGCTCGGCGCTGGTCCCGATCGTCAACATTGGTTCCAACCTTGGCTGGTTCCTGATCATGATCGGCCTGTTCCTAAACTTTACCCAACTGGCCTGGCTGGGCGTGATCGTATTTGCGGGCGGCGCAGTCTTTGCATTGGCCACCCTGCCCGTGGAATTTGATGCCTCTGCCCGGGCGAAGCAACTGCTTGCCCAAACCGGTATCATCCAAACCGAAGAAGAGAAGCGCGGAGTCAACGCTGTATTGAATGCCGCCGCGCTGACCTATGTCGCTGGTCTCATCACCGCCATCCTGCAATTGCTTTACTATGTTTCTCTTGTTGGCGGTGGCAGACGCCGAAGCTGATTGATCTTTGTAAAATGAAAACGAACCCACCCGCGAAGAAACTTCGGGTGGGTTCGTTTTATATTCTGTCAGACGTGTATAATCGTTCCCGATGAAAAAATTATTCTTGGTTGTCGTACTTTTTCTTGGTATTGCAGTGGTTGTGTTGAGTTTTGGTGAACTTGAAACGATCCTGGTTACTTTGCAGAAGGCGCACTTGGGATATTTTATTCTCGCGATCGTGATTCAAATGATCTGGCTTCTCACCACAGGGCGGATGTATAAATCGGTGTACCGCCTGCTTGGCTTTGAAGAATCCATTTTGGTTTTGAGCCGCATTGCCGCCGCTGCCAATTTCATCAACATTGTTGCGCCGACAGCGGGCATGGGCGGCGTGGCGCTTTTGCCGCCGAAGCGCGCAGGCGCGGACATCCCGCCGGAAGAGTGACGGTCGCCGCTGCATTATTCCTTTCGCTCGATCAGGTTGCATTTTTGGTTGTATTGGCGCTCGGGCTGCTGGTGCTTATTCGCCGCAATGATCTCGATGCCAGTGAGATCTCGGCTTCACTTTTCATGTTTGGCATTGCCGCCTCCTACGCCTTCATCCTTTATCTGGGTTATCGCTCCGAGGAAAAACTCGGAAACCTGCTGGTTAAAATAGTGAAGTTGATAAACTACGTTGCCCGACTCTTCCTCAAGCGCGATTATCTAAGTGAAGACCGTGCACGCGAATTTGCCCATGAAGTTGCAGAAGGCTTCCTCCAGGCTAAACGAAAAACCATCCAGCCTGGTCAGACCCATCCTGTGGGGACTTCTGGATAAAATATTGTTGATGTGTATTCTGGTTTGTTCATTTCTTTCATTTGAAGTTCCGTTTTCAGCAGGCACGATCATTGCTGGCTTTTCCATTGCGTATCTCTTTCTGATCGTTTCGCCCACGCCTTCGGGCATTGGCATTGTGGAAGGTCTCATGCCTGTGGCACTCTCCTCTTTAAACGTCAACTGGAGTCAGGCGGTCGTTATCACCATCGCATACCGTACGGTCACATTTTGGGTGCCGTTCGGGCTGGGCGCATGGGCATTCCGCTCCCTGCACACCGCGGGCGAAGAACCGTAAAAATCCCTTGAACAGCATTCAACCTTTACTCGACTTTTGGAAACGGGATGAGCAAACCGCTCCCAATTTTTTTGCGTGGCAGACGACTCCACCGCGCCCCGCACAGACGCATCCCATCCCGACCGATGTGCCTGCCCCGCTTCGAGAAGCATTATCCACCCGCGGCATTGACCAACTCTACTCCCACCAATTCTCTGCATGGACTCGATCCCGTGCCGGGGAAAACATCATCCTCTCCACAGGCACCGCCAGCGGAAAGACCCTGGCCTACAATCTGCCCGTTCTTGCGGTTATGCTTCAAGACCCTGAAGCGCGTGCGATCTATTTATTTCCAACCAAGGCATTGGCACAAGATCAGTTATCGACACTGGAAAACCTGAAACTTGAAACATTTCAACTTTCAAACCTGCCAACATCGATTTACGACGGCGACACCCCGCAGGCCAATCGTCCCACCATTCGTAAAACCGCGCGCATTGTTCTTTCGAATCCTGATATGCTCCATACGGGGATTCTCCCGCACCACGCGAACTGGAGCGACTTTTTCTCCAACTTGAAATTCATCGTCATCGATGAGGCGCATACGTATCGCGGTGTCTTTGGCTCGCATGTTGCCAACGTGATCCGCAGGTTGAAACGCGTGGCAAATTTCTACGGCGCAAAGCCGCAGTTCATTCTGGCTTCGGCTACCATTGGCAACCCAAAGGAATTAGCGGAGCGTCTGATCGAAGAGGAAGTTGAACTCATTGACAACGATGGTTCCTCGCGCGGCGAACGTCACTTTATCATTTACAACCCACCCGTCACCGATGCCGCGCTTGGCTTGCGGAAAAGCAGTCTGCTTGAAAGTGTGCGGCTGGCAAATGATCTGCTGACTTATGATGTTCAATCTGTTGTTTTTGCGAGAACACGTCGTTCGGTTGAAATTATCCTGACCTATCTCCAATCTCCAATCGTTAATCGTCAATCGTCAAATGTAAATCAAGTTCGCGGCTATCGCAGCGGCTATCTCCCTCATCAGCGCCGCGAGATCGAGCAGGGATTGCGGGACGGCTCTGTAAAATCCGTCGTGGCAACCAATGCGCTTGAATTGGGAATCGACATCGGTGGGCTTGGCGCGGCGATTCTCGTCGGGTATCCGGGCACCATTGCCAGCGCGAGGCAGCAATCGGGTAGGGCGGGGCGGGGCGATGATCCCGCTGTGTCTGTGCTGGTCGCGTCGCCCAATCCGCTGGACCAGTTCCTTGCGCATCATCCCGAATATTTCTTCGGCAGTTCGCCGGAGATGGCACTGGTGAACCCGAATCATTTGCTGATCCTGCTTGAGCATTTGCGCTGTGCGATGTTCGAATTGCCGTTCAAAAAAGGCGACGGTTTTGGCGGTATTTCTGATGAATTGCTGGATGAGTATCTCGAATTTCTCGTTGCCAATCAGGATGCGCATTTCTCAAATGAAAAATATTATTGGATGAAAGATCAATATCCCGCTGCGAATATCTCGTTGCGTTCGGCTTCGCCTCAAAGTGTGGTGCTGCAAAGTGTGACCGAGGATGGAAGACCACTAACGATTGGAACCGTCGATGGTGAATCCGCCGCATGGATGGTACATCCCGGCGCGATCTACATGCACGAAGCCCAGCAATATTTTGTGCAGGAATTCAACATCGAAAATCATATTGCCCAACTTGTGCCCGTTGGGTTGGATTACTACACTGAGGCGCAAAAGAATTCAGAGATCGAGATCACAGCGCATACCGCCCAAGAGACTGTTCCGGGCTGTGATAAAAATTATGGCGAGATTCAAGTCACCACACAGGTGGTTGGCTTCCGCAAGATTCGCTGGTTCACCTATGAAAACCTGGGACAGGAACCGCTCGACATGCCGCCCTCCGAATTGCAGACCACCGGCTATTGGCTTTCGCTTTCTGAAGAAGCCGTAGCGAATCTGCGCGACGCCGGAGTTTGGACCAACGATCCCAATGATTATGGCCCCGAGTGGCCGAAGATCCGTGACCGCGTGCGTACGCGTGACAAATATCAATGTCAGGTATGCGGCGCATTGGAGAAGGACCCTTCAACTACACTCCGGGCGCGACAACACGATGTGCATCACAAGACTCCATTTCGTTCCTTTGTGCGGAATGCATCATCCCTCGAAGCAGCAAGGGAGCAGGCCAATCGCCTCGAGAATCTCACCACCCTTTGCCCAAGCTGCCACAAAAAAGTGGAGCAAAACGTCCGCATTCGCAGCGGATTGGGTGGCCTCGGCTTTGTGCTGGGCAACCTCGCGCCTCTCTTCCTCATGTGCGACCCGCGCGATCTGGGCACCCACACCGACCCTGCCTGGTCTGCCGTCAACGGTCAACCTTCCATCGTTCTTTATGACCTTGTCCCTGCTGGCATTGGTTTTAGCCAGAAATTGTTCGAGATCCATGATGAATTAATTCAACGCGCCCTTGAATTGGTAAGTCAATGTGAATGCGAAGATGGCTGTCCTTCGTGCGTAGGCCCGGGCGGTGAAAATGGGGCGGGGGGCAAAGCAGAAACATTGGCCATACTGAAACAACTCACATCTCAATATTAATTCGTCGAAGGAAAAGCATCGTGTTTACATCTGAACAGATCAATATCCCCCACGAATCTCATTTGAAAATTTTCCTGCGATTCCTTCGTTTTGGATTTCTCGCATGGGGCGGACCCGTCGCACAGATCGCGATGATCCGACACGAATTGGTTGACGAGGAAAAATGGATCTCGTCTGAAAGATTCAACCGCGTGCTGGCGGTGTATCAGGTATTGCCCGGCCCTGAGGCACATGAAATTTGTGTGTACTTTGGCATGCTCGCAGGCGGTCGCATCGGTGCGTTTCTTGCTGGCCTTGCCTTTATGACCCCGGGCTTTCTGCTCATGTTCGCGCTTTCGTGGTTTTACGTCACGTACGGAATCAACTCGCCCATTTTTCAATCCGTTTTTCTTGGAATGCAGCCCGCTGTCGCTGCACTCATCGTCCGCGCGGTACATCGCATTGGCGGCCACGCCCTGCAGGCAAATAAATGGTTGTGGAGCCTTGCCTTCCTCGCGGGATTTGCCCAACTGCTCCGCATTAATTTCTTGATCACCCTTTTGACAGTTGGATTCGTCTATGCCTTTGCCGAGCGACAGAAGATCCGCTTCGCTTTCACGCTGGCAATTGCTTTTGTTTTCTCGATCATTTACTTTAACTTTGGCATTTCCCTCAGTACAGTGACCTTCTCAACAGACGGGGTCACCGAAACCGCTACGACCGATCTCGTCTCCCTTTTTGCGTCTGGTCTGCGCGCGGGACTGCTCACTTTCGGCGGCGCATACACCGCTATCCCGTTCATTCAACATGACGCGGTCGAAGTGGGACATTGGCTGACCAATGCCCAATTTCTCGATGGCCTTGCCCTTTCGGGCTTGCTCCCTGCACCGTTGATCATCTTTTCCACTTTTGTCGGCTACCTCGGTGGAGGTCCGCTTGGCGCGATTGCCCTCACGGTTGGTATATTTTTACCTGCCTTTGCCTTCACCATCATCGGACACGACTATCTTGAAAAGCTGATCGAAAACAAATCCGCTCATGCTTTTTTAGACGGCGTGACAGCGGGTGTTGTCGGCTTGATCGCCGCCACGGCATTGGGCATCCTCAGTGAAACCATCCTCGGCCTGAACGCGTGGATCATCTTCAGCCTTGCCCTCCTCACGCTTTTCCTCTCCAAATCAAAGTGGACCGTAGCCTGGGTCGTAGCTGCCGCGGGTTTGTTTGGATTGTTCTTCTTGTAAAGAATTCCCTACTTCAATAACTTATACATGAACACGGTCGCATGAAGCTGACCGTTGATGCTGCGCGCATATTCGGGGATGGTCCCTGCGCGGTGATAGCCAAGTTTTGCATACAGGCTTTCAGATGGGTCGCCTTCGCGCGTATCGAGCACGAGTGTGGTTCTGCCTGCCAGTCTTGCCTCCTGCTCGATGGCGTTCATCAAGGCCTTCGCGATTCCCTGCCCGCGGAAGGAGGTGTGCACCATGAGCTTGGCAATCTCTGCGCGATGACTTCCATTTGCGCGGCTGGCAAGATCAAGCTGAACAGTGCCGGCGAGGTCATCATCCATTTTGGCCACGAGCAAAATGCGGTGCGGACCTTCGATGGCTTTGGCGACATCCTGCCAGTAGGCGAGGGCTTCTTCCTCCGAAAGCGGAAGCAAAAATCCCACCGATGCGCCGTTTACGACCGCATTCTGCAAAAGTGAGGTGAGTTTCGGAAGCTCAGGGAGGATAGTTTGGGAAGTGAGTCGCTGGATGTTCATTTTCAGATTATAAAATAAAAAAGGCAGTCACCTTTCGATGATTGCCTTTTTACCTACTTATTACTACTTTACGCTTCGTAATCGCCTGGGTCTTCGTCCACTGCCATCATGGGTTCTTCGGCAGGGCGTTTATCGAGGAATTCCAGAGATTGGGCTACCACCTTGGTGAAATACCGGGTTTCACCCTTCTCCTCATACTTGTCAGTCTTTAATCGCCCTTCAAGGAAGATGAGACTGCCTTTCTTCAGATATTCCTGGCAAACCTCGCCGAGGCGGCCCCAGGCTTCAATGTTGACCCATTCGGTGGCTTCTTTTGTTTCGCCATTCTTGTCTTTCCAGCGGTTGCTGACGGCAAGGCTGAAATGGGTCACTTTTTTTGCCTGTGGGGGTGAATTTGCTTTCAGGGTCTTTGCCCAAACGGCCGATCAACTGGACGCGGTTTAGTGTAGGCATGGCATCCCCACTTTCGTTTCATGGCTTTTAGATGCTTGTTTACGTGTCATTTTGGTCTCCTTATTATCTAAAAGAACAATTTGGTTGTGTCGAACAGGGTTATACTTTATGAAGACGCTTCGGGGGTCTCCGCGGGTTTGGCTGCTTCGCCTTCAGCGGGGATTCTCTTCAGCACGAGCATACCGGTCTTCATTTCGCTGACTGTGTATCCGGCGGGGAGGGCTTCAAGAACGCCTTCCTTGATCTCCTTCGAGAAGAAGAACATCTTGCCTTTGGAATGCAGGTAGTAGGTGTTACCTTTTGAGTTTGTGTGTGAGTAAGCCATTTTTTTCTCCTTATATCTAATTTGGTAATATGAGTGTAGAACAAAGTTTCTAGCCTGTCAAGTAGGAGAATTGTATGATACCTGTAATTGGTCTAGACGAATTGAGGGCCGCTCGCCTCTCTCTCAAGGGGACAGTGGGTCTGGTCCCGACGATGGGATATCTGCACGAGGGGCATCTCTCCCTGATCCGCCGCGCCAAGGCTGAGTGCGACCATGTGGCGGTGAGCATCTTCGTCAACCCGACCCAGTTCGGCGCGAACGAGGATCTTTCCAAATATCCGCGCGATCTTGAGCGTGACTTGAGCCTGATCGAGCCTCTCGGCGTGGACCTGGTTTGGAATCCCACCCCTGAGATCATGTATCCGACTGGCTACCAGACCTGGGTTGAGGTGGAAGCGATGACTCGTCCACTGGAAGGTGCGATGAGGCCGACCCATTTCAAGGGTGTTACCACGGTTGTGGCGAAGCTGTTCAATGCGATCCAGCCTCACAAAGCCTATTTTGGCCAGAAGGATGCCCAACAGGTGGCGGTCATTCGCCAGATGGTCTGGGATCTGAACTTCCCGCTCGAGGTGGTGGTCTGTCCGACAATGCGCGAAGCGGACGGGCTGGCAATGTCGAGCCGAAACAAGTACCTTGAGGGGCGAAGACCGCAAGGCGGCGGTCGTGTTATTTCAGGCATTGAATGCGGCGAAGGAAGCCTATCAGGGCGGGAACGCGACGCGGAAATGCTGCGGAGCAGAATGAAGAACGTGCTCGAAGCCGAGCCGCGCGCAGATCCAATATGTCTCGTGTGCCGATTACAACACGCTGGAAGAATTGGAAGTGATAAAAGGGAAAGCCCTGCTTTCGATGGCTGTGCTGATCGGCAAAACGAGGCTGATCGATAATTTTGTGCTGGGGTAACAATGACTTCTCGTCAGCGGTTGCTTTTGGTTTTGAAAATTTCAGGCAGGGTGGCGCTGTTGGTTGGAATCGGCCTTTTGGCCTTGGGGGTGATCGGCGTGTATGACGCTTTGCATCCGCCGCGGATCGTGCCCCCGGGATACACGCTTGTAAAAGAGAATATCGAGTTTCGAAGTGTAGACCTGCTCACCGAGGATGGTGTGCGGCTTTCGGCATGGTACACCCCGCCCGATGACGAACGCAGCGGCGCGGTCATTTTGCTGGCGCATGGATATGGCGATAACCGCCCTGAGTGGGTGCATGCCATGTTTGCCAAAGGCGGATACGGAGTGCTCTCCTGGGATGCCCGCGCTCACGGGGAAAGCGGCGGTGAGATCAGTACACTGGGTTATCGTGAAGTATTGGATGTGAAAGCGGCCCTGGATTTTGTGCTTGCCCAGCCCGAAATAAAGCATGTGGGAGCGTGGGGCGGTTCGATGGGCGGTGCTACGTTGATCCGTGCGACGGCCAGCCTGCCTCAGATCGAAGCGTTGGTTGTGGATAGTTCTTTTTCTTCTTTGGGCGAGGAGGTTGATTTTCTTGCGCCATACCCATTCGTGAATCCGCTGGCGAAGCTGTTGATGACGTTTGTGCTCGATACCGATTTGTACAGTGCCAGCCCGTTAGAGAAGATCAGCGAGATCAGTCCGCGCCCGGTGTATATCATTCAAGGCAGTGCGGATAAGGTGGCTTCGCCTGATTCTGCCGAGGAATTGTACGAAGCCGCAGGCGATCCGCGTTTCTTGTGGGTGGAGGAGGGTGTTCGTCACCTGGGGACGTTCGAAGCCAACCCGCGCCGATATGAGAGAAGGGTACTTCGTTTCTTTGACGAAGCCTTTTTTGGAGCGTTGGCGTTGCAGTTTGAGGGGAATCGGCCATGAAGACGGGACGTTATTGGCGAAACCTCGCCCTGACTCTTGCAATTTCGCTTTTGACTGCCTTTTTGATCTTTCTCGTTTTTGTCAGTGATCAATGGGCACAGGCACGGCTTCATCCCACGCGGGTGATTCCAAACGAAAGGCCGCTTGTCGAGAGCGGAATCCCTTTTCAGGAAATTGAACTTGTCACCAAAGACGGCGTGATGCTCTCTGCGTGGTATACACCGCCCCAAAATGGAGTTGTGATACTGGTCGCGCACGGATACAACTCCAGCCGCGATGCGACCTGGCATTTGTTGTTTGCGAAGCATGGATATGGCGTGCTGTCATGGGATTTTCGCGCGCATGGCTTGAGCGGCGGCGACATGTCTACGCTGGGATATTATGAGCAGGCCGATGTGGAAGCCGCGTTGGATTATGCGTTGAATCAGCCTGGGGTGGAGCACATCGGCGCATGGGGCGGGTCGATGGGCGCGGCGACGGTTATTCTCACGGCCGCAAAACGGACGGAGATCGAAGCGGTGGTCAGTGACAGTGCCTTTCCCACGTTGGAAGATGTGCTGGCGATCAACATCCCCTTTGGCTTGATGCAGCCGTTCGTGATGTTTTTTGGCGAATATCGCAGCGGCGTGGATATGGATCTGGTCCGCCCGGTGGATGGGATCGCGCAGATCAGTCCGCGCCCGGTCCTGATCATTGACGGCTGGGAGGGTGGGGCGATCACGATGAATTCACCGTATCGTTTGTACGATGCGGCGAAGGAGCCAAAGCAAATCTGGGTGGAAGATGGCGTGCCGCATTTAGGGATGTATGGTTATTTCCCCGAAGCGTATGAAAAAAGGGTGGTGGGTTTCTTCGATGAATATCTTTTGAGTATCTCCCCATAAAGTGAACCGCCGAGACGCGACCGCATCGCGCACAGAGAGAATCTTATTGAAACTCTGCGTACTCTGCGTCTCGGCGGTTCAAAAAAACTACGGTCCCCACTTCATGTCCATGCCAAAGGGGAGGAGTGAGATCATGCCTTTTTGCCCATCGGTGTAATATAACTCCAGCCTGCCGCCTTGATAGATCTCGGGCAGATCGGCATTGGCCACGATGACAAAACTTGCGTCAGGTGCCCATAGTGCTTCGTTCATGCGCTCGAAGGTTTCGGGGCGTAACACGGTTCGATTGGTGACTCCATCAGGCGCAGCGCGGACGAGTTGCAAAGCCGCGCGGTTGACCATATCTGTACCGCCGGGCATGGTAGCGTGGAAGAAATACAACTGTCCATCCGGGGCGAGGAAGGGTTCATCGGCAAGGTTGAGCGGATTGGTATCGAAGCTGCCACTCAACAACGTGGTGACCTTCCCTGTGGCTGCATCCACACGCCAGAGACCGGCGCTGAACATGCCGAAGGTTGGGCTGGCCGCATAAAAAGCAGAGCCATCTGATGTCCATTCGGTTTCACCGCAGCAGATCATGGCTCCCTCACCGCCAGTCAATTGAACAAGCGTACCTCCATTGGGATAATAGATCGCGGCGGATGCGCCTTCATAATATCCAAGCGTAATGAGGAGTTTGCTTCCATCGGTAGTGTAGGTTTCGGGCCAAAACAACTCACGCGGAATAGAGAAGCCTCCATCGAAGGTGTCGAATTTATTCTCGAGCACGGTATTGTATTGACCTGAAGCGATGGAATAAAAACTCAGCCCTTTGTATCCGAAGGCGATGGTCTGGCCGTTGGGCGCAAAGACGGGATTGGAAATGTAAGTGAGGTAACGGTTGTTTTCATCCACCTTGCCGCCATCCACGAGCAGACTGCGATTGCTGCCATCAGCGCGGACATTGAGCAATTGATTGTTGGATGTGTACACCACACTGCCATCTACAGGCGAGACGGCGTAATCTTCCACCTTTGCAGGTTCGAAGGTGATCTGGGTGACGGTCTTGCCGTCCTTTTCAAGGCGGTAGACTTGCGACAGCCCGGCACCGTCGTTGTTGAGAAAATACATCGAATGCGGCAGCAGGTTCGAGGTCGAAGCAGGAGGCGCATCGCCCGATTCGGGAGCGGGTGCTGTCAGCGCTTGAAATGTCGCAGCGACGGCGGTTTCCACATTGGCAGGTTCAACGGGCGATGTTCCTCCCAATGGATTAGCACAGGCGAGAGCGAAAACGAGCAAAGCGAGAAGCGCGGAAAAGATTCGGAAGTTTTTTTGCATTTTGACCTCATGGTAGGTTCGTTAAAACAAAACAAAGACGTTAAACCAGTCGGAAGGTTCCGAGTTTAACGTCTTTGTTTTTGATGTCGGCAGCTAAACTTGTTCGAAGTGTTGAACTGGAACCACGAACAGGGTGGCGCGTTTCTCGTCGCCTTTGGATGGCAGCGAATCGCGCACGACCTGGATGGCCGCATCCACCTGCGGTTCCTCGACGCCCAACAACATGGTGACCACGCCGCTGCGCATAAAACCGCCCGTGGATGCAACCCGCGTCACGCGAAAATTCCCTGCGGTGAATGCCTGGGTGAGCGTATCGGCGTCGTTGTCTTTTACAATGATGATGATCAATTTCATGGTGACTTCTCCTTAAAACCCCAAAGGTTTTTAAAACCTTTGGGGTTGCATTTTATATTTGTTCGAATCTTTCCACGGGCAATGCAAATACGGTCGCGCCGCCGACAGTGACGGGCACAGGCGCGGGCATGGGCATGGGCGAGCCTTCGAGCGGCAGTGTCATATATTCGATGCGCTGACGGCAGGCTTCCTGCAATGCAGCAAGCGCTTCGGCTTCCCTTGCGGTGGGCAGGCCGATTAACAGCGTGGCGTTGCGCCGCCCCAAAAAGCCCCCCGAACTTGAAAGATAGGTAACAGACGCGCCGATTGCCTGCACGGCTTTTGTCGCAGAATCAAGGTCCTGATCCTGCACGACCGCCATTAATAATAAATGGACTGGATTTTGTGTCATTTGCTTTTTCCTTGTTTGTCAATGCCGTATGCCTTGAGTACTGGTAAAACCAGCATCACGCCTGTTTTTTCGTTATTCAGATCGCCTGTGATGCGCTGTGTGGCGGCAAGGATTTTATCGATCATGGCTTCTTCTTTTACGGCAGTAAAGATCGTGCGGCTGACGGTTTCCGGGTGCTTCGTAAAAATCGTCCAGGGAAGGGATCAGCGGAATATCATCGCGTATGCCCTGTTTTTGGATGACTCTTTCCATGCCAGTGCTGAACTGGACTGTGGCGTTCTCCACACCTGCTTCTTCCCATTCTTTTAAGACTTCTTCCAACAAATCTGGATTATACAAAAACAGAATGATCAAATACATATTAAGATGCCTCCGGTTCTTTTGCATCCTCATTTGGGGTGGATAATTCTACGGGCTGTTCCACGTTGTCCGCTTTTTCATTATTGTATCTTCCTTTGGCGAAAACAAGGCACGCAAAATAGGCGGCGTGATCAACGTGGTGACCAGTACCATGACAACGATCGCAGAAAACTCTTCGGCGGTCACCAGATTATCCTTCATTCCCACGCTGGCAACAATAAGGCCTACTTCACCGCGTGAGATCATGCCTGCGCCGAGTTGAATCGATTCGTGCCGCGAAAGTCCGCCGAGTCGCGCGCCCCAGCCTGAACCCACCCATTTGCCGATCACTGCCACCAGAATAATGACAACGGTAAAGAATAATCCCTGCAATTGGAACTCACGCAAGTCAATGGACAAGCCAATGTTTACGAAGAAGATCGGAACGAATAAACCGTAGGCCAGTGCGTGCATGCCTGTTTCGATCCTTTCTTTTTCGTGCGTACGTGCCAGCATGAGGCCCGCTAAAAATGCGCCTGTGATGGCCGCCATGCCGCCGAAATATTCCGCGGCGATGCCATACGTCAGCATAATGACAAGGGAAACTGTAAGAAGTCCCTGGCTGATGGGGAGTTTTGAAAAACGTCGAATGACCCACGGCAGAATCCATAAACCAAATGCCACCGAGGTGACCAGGAACAGGATCATGCGGACAACGATCAACAAAACATCGGATGCGCTTCCGCCGCCGCCTTGCAGAGCGAGAAAAACGGAAAGCAGGAGGATGATCAAAATATCGTCGAACACTGCCGCGCCGAGCAGGCTTAATCCCACGCGGGTGCGCAATGCCTTTAGCTCAATCAACGTCTGGGCGGAAATGCTGACGCTAGTGGCGCCAAGCGTCAGGCCAAGAAAGATTGAAGCGGGTTGATCCAGACCGAAGAGCAGACCTGCGCCCCATCCCAGCAAGACGGGCCAGACCACGCCCATCAATCCTGCAAAAGCGGCCACGCGCAGGTTCTTTCTCATTTCACCGAGATGCAGTTCCAGACCTGCAAGGAACATGAGCAATAACACGCCGAGTTCGCCAAGTTTAGCAACCGTTTCAGTCAATTCATGCTCGATGAATGGAAGGTTTAGCACATTGATGATGGATGGGCCAAGGATGATGCCCACCAGCAATTCACCCAATACAGAAGGCTGCCCCATGCGTATGCTCAAGTATCCCGCCATCTTTGCAGAAAGCAGAATGATCGAAAGGAGAAATGCGAGTTGAAGAAATAGGGTCATTGATTTTTTTGTATGGCGCGAAACATATTGCTGCATTCAAGAAATACAGATCGCGCAATAACAACTCCTCTCTATTAAGGGATAAGTTTCATCGTGGGAATACTCCCGTAATGAATTTTTTTTATACCATGACTTTTCCCGCCTAAGATTAATTCCCGTTGTAAAGGTAATGTCTCTTGGCTTTTACGTCTTCTTTCTCTCCAGATATTCCTGCACCTCGATCATCGGCGGGCGTTCCAGTTCGGCGATCTGCTCCACATCGAGAAAGTAGCCCTTGTTGTTGTAGCGGATCAACTTCATGGACCGATTCACATCTTCCAGCATGACGCGGCCAATCCGATTTTCCAGTTTACGCATCACGGTCTGGATGATCGCGAAGGACATTTTGCTCAATGCCTCCAACGATTGGTTGTGATGGATGCGTTCGAGCAAATCCACCTGTGCAATGGCGTTCAAGCCGTAGCGTTCGTAGATGTCAATGAGCAGGCCAGTTTCAACGCCATAACCTGAATAGAACGGTGCGCTCTCCAATGCTTCGCGCCTGCCCGCGTATTCACCCGAAAGCGGCTGCACCACGCCAGAAAGCTCGGGATAAAACAAATTCAACAGCGGGCGCGCCGTCAATTCGGTTACACGTCCGCCGCCGCCTGCCTGCATTTTTTGCCCCACGCGCAGCGGCCTGCGATAAAAGCCTTTTACAAATTGCACCTGCGGATTGATCAACAGCGGACCGATGATGCCATACACAAAACGCGGATGAATATTGACGATGTCAGTATCGATCCACACGATGATGTCGCCTTTTGTCACCAGTAAACTTTTCCATAACGCTTCGCCCTTTCCGCGCCGTGCGCCCAATCGTTCCAGCAATTGCTGGTGGATGTAAACGGGCACGCCTTCCTTTTTTGCGATCTCGCGGGTGCGGTCTGTGGAATTTGAATCGATCAACACGATCTCATCCAGTAGTGGAATCCGCTTCAACAATTCCTTCTTCATCATTTTGATAACTTTGCCAACGGTCTGCTCCTCGTTTAACGCGGGCAGGGCCAGGCTGATGCTCAGCCCTTGTTTCTTTTTTAGTTCAATCAATTCGCGCAGTTGATTGAATTCATCTGCGTGAAAGGTATTCTCTGCAAACCATTTATCCACCAGAATGGAGATCGCCTCCACGCCCGCACTTTCATCGTACACCGCCTGCTGCGGCATTGGCCTTCCACTTTTGACCGCGATCACTGCGCAGGGCGCTTCACGCAAAATGCGGTCTGCCACTGGCCCCAGTGAAATGGAACTTGTCACAGGCTGAATGGTCGTCCCCAAAATAATGACATCCTTTTGCTTTGCATGTTCGAGGATGAATTGCGCCGAATCATCCGTAACTTCGAACTGCTTCTGCACCTCAGGCATTTGCTTCAGCACGCGCTCCAACCCCTTGAACGGAGCGTCCGTTCCTGCTTCGGGGTCATTTGAACGGCGGATGTGCAAAGCAGTGACACCTTGCGCATGCAGACCCAGCCCCACCCGTAATGCCAACTCCGCATGTGGACCGCCTCTTACCGGGACCAGAACCTGCTTCGGTTTACTGGAAATTTTTCCACGTACCAGAGCGACATCGCATGGCGGGCGGGCCAATATTTCGCTCATGGTTACATGCAATGCTTTGGGATGAGTTTCATATTCAAGGCAGAGTAGATCGGGTTTTTCATTCTGTAGTAGTTTCGCAAGTTCATTCCACGGTTCATGCGAAACGATCACCTGCGATTTGCTCGTGGTGCGCTTGTCCCTGCTGAAGACGCGCAACAGCCTGCGCAAAGCGCGCGCCGCCGATGCGCCCGTGCTCAACGATTGTTCATGCGGAACGATCACCACGCCCACGAGCGTGATCTCCGCATCGAATTGACGCGCGGCATCTAGGGCATGCAGCCCTGGCCCTTCGTGAATGAATGGAACGATGATGCTGTGAATGGGTGTAAATTCAGAATGCCTGAGCATGAGTTTTCCTTTTCGTTGATTATTTCAATAATGGCGCGATGTGCTGACGATAGATCGCCTCCCAGCGAAAGGAAGCCCGCGCACGCATCGACAGGCGTGCGGCAGGGGAGGATTGAAAATATTCCGCGATCATGCCCGAGATTTTCGCGGGATCATCATCCGGGGAGAAAAAGGCCGCGTCGTTTAATCCCAGTTCGCGGAGTGGAGGAATATCCGCGCAGAAGGCGGGTAAATGGCTGAATGCGGCTTCGATCAATGGAATGCCGAATCCTTCCTCGCGGCTCGGAAATAAAAGCGCATCCGCAACACGATAAAAATCAGCGATGACTTCATCGGGCAAAAAAGAGTCTGGTCAGCTCGGTGAGGAAGTGCGCGGAATGCTGCAAGCCAAGTTGGGCGCGCAAACTGGAAAGCGCCTCAAAATATTTATGGTTGTCGGCATTGTGCGGCCCCAGCGGACCCGTGACCACGAGCGCGGCATTTGAAAATTGCCTGCGTAATTCTGCCAGCGTATGCAAGGCCAGTTCTATATTTTTGCGCGGCGTCACGCGGACGGGCAACAAAAGGATCGGCGCGGCATCCAGCAGTTTTGTTTTTTCAAGCAGGCTTTGCGTTTGTGATTCGAGTTTGTAAAAACGCGCCGCATCCACACCGTTTGGGATGATCTGAATTTCATCAGGTTGAATCTTCATCAGCGTGGATAATTCTCTACGGCGTAAATGCGAAACGACCACATGACTCGTTTCGCCCCAATCGGTGCGCAGCAAATCCCAGGGATAGCCATCATGTAATTCGGGTTGATAGCGCGGAGTCGTCCATGCGAGGTCGTGATGCCAGAGGATCAAACGCGGTAGTTTTTTGGAAATATGCAGTTGATAAAGCGCAGCTGTCAGCGCTAGATTTTTATTCAACGAACACACGTTATGCGCGATCAAAATATCCACACTTGCCAAAGTGGTTTGCAGTTGAATTACGAGTTCGTCGCGCAACGACTCAAAGTCTGGCGTCACTTCACCGCGATCAAGTTGATCCTTCATGTGTGCCACGCGTTCATGACGCGAATCGGCAAGTGGGAGTTCGGTTAGTAGAATCTTATTGTTCAGCGATTCGCCGCGTGCCGCAATCAAGCGGACGGAATGTCCATTAGCAGACATCAATCGCGCATGATGCCCGATCACACTTTCCACGCCGCCGACAATGGGCGGGACGGAATAATGCAGAATGGCGATGTTCATACCTGCTGTCCCAAACAATCTGCGAGAGAATCGATTGCAGCCGCCGCTCCAATACGGTGAAAGAAAAATATCGTTTTGCAAGCTGATAATTTTCCTCCGCCCATGCCTGCGCTTCTGCGGGATCCAACAGGATTTCACGCACCTTCTTCAACGTGTCTATGCTGATAAATCCATCGAACCACACGGCACGAAATCCCTTCGGTTTGATATCCACTTCGTAAATAGAATAATTGTTGACCAGAATCGGGCGGCGATAATACACGGCTTCCAAAAACGCATTGCCAAATCCTTCGATACTCGATGGGTACGTAACCAAATCCGCATGCGGATACACATCACCGAGTGTGTAGATTCTTTTGCCGTCAATCGTTAATCCACGTTCGTCTTGCACCTGATCCGCCTCAAAGCGAATGGTCACATCCAACAGGCGGGCGTATTCGCGCACACGCTGTTCGTAATCTGAGCCTTCATCACCCGAAGCATGCGAGATGACAAGTTTTGCGGGCACGCCCAGCCTACGTACCAGTTCAACGGCGTGTTCGATGCCCTTACGTTGAATGACGCGCGTGGGTTGCAGGAAAAAATATTCGCCCTGCTCAATGCCAAAATCTGCGCGAATGTTTTGGGTGTAGGCATCGGGCGCGGGCGGCGGAGAGTCGAAATCCATCACGTTTGGAATCACGCGCGAAGTCACTCCATAACGTGAAGCGATCTGCTGCGCTTGCAGTGAATTAATTACCACATGTCTAATCGATGGCAGTGTTGGAGGAAACGCCGCTGCAAGATAATCGCCCACACAGTTGACTTGAAAGCGCTGACGTTCCCAATGGAAATCATGATGATGCGCGATGGTCGGATACCCCGTCTCGGCGATGAACTCTGTGATGGCAAGACCCAGCGGCAGATTAAGCGGGATCGTCACTGCATTTTCGATCACCAGAATCTCCACTTCAAATCGGCGCGCAAATTTATACAACTCCGTTTTGATGTGTTCCTTCAATTCATTGACGCGGCGCGTCATTTGCGGCGGGCGCACATAGATCGAGAAAAAATCCTTTTGCAGCGCCGCGATTTCAGGATGTTCGGAACGCGCCTTCTTTGTGACCGTCCAACTGCCCGAATACGCCTGCTGATTTATCTTGTCAATTTCAGGATGACGATAAAACGCCTCTGGCGTGACCTGAGACTGGTCGCTGTTTCGATCGCATTCGCCAGCGAAATAGAAGCATTGATGCCCAAGCCTTTCGAACACCGTTGCCCACTTTTGCGTTTCCAACGAAACACCGTCGGTGCCTGCGAAACGGGTGGAAATGAAACCGATATGATGAGATGGGTTTGTCATGGGATTACCTCTAATTTTTGTGTTGCGTGAAACTTAATTTGTTTTCAACCACTCAACTTGATAGGGTTGAAGCGTGACATTTGAAACCTGAATTACCTGACCCGTAAAAAGATCGATTGCCGATTTTCGCCCTGTTGAAAATGAAATGATTTGCCCGCTGACATTGTGCAGGCATAACACGCGTGATGCTCCATCGGGTGAAGTGCGTTCAATTGCGAAAACGGACGGGTGAACATCCATAATGGTTTGTGCCCCATGCGGATGAAAAGCGGATGTGCTGTTTCTGATTTTCAATAATTGAGAATACTTTGCGAAGACTCTTGAGCGCAGAGAATTCTCGTCTGCGAGTTCATTTTGTAGTTCGTCTAATTGCAACTTCTCGCGGTTGATCGTGCGGTTGCGGCCTGTTTGTTTTACGCCTTCAGACCATCCACGCGAACCGAACAAGCTGTGAAAATAAATCCCGGGCATGCCGATGAGCGAGAGCATGATGGCTTGTGCAGCGATGAAACGGCTGATCTGCAAATCAATCGGCTCATTCGCATTTGGATTGGAAAGCGCATCGAAATAATTGATATTCATCTCGTACGGGCTATGTGTACCATCCGCGTTGTGCTTGTAGGAGATCAAACCGCCGTGTTCGAGGGTTTTGTTGATCAACGCGTTGATTTCCTCGTTTGAGAGAATGCCGCGTGCGGGGTTTATTCCAATGCCATCATGTGATGCGAGGAAGTTGAAAAAGGTTGTTTTATCGGAAGGCAGGGTCAGGGTCTTTGCCCAATTCGACAGCGCACGCGCATCGCCTGTGTGGAAGGTGTGCAAGGTCAACGGCGGCAGGGCAAAGTTGTAGACGAGCTGCGCTTCATTTGTCCCATCCCCGAAATAGGAGATGTTATCCACATGCGGAACATTCGTCTCAGTGATGAGATGGACATGCGGAGCGATTTCAGTCAATGTAGCTCGCAGAAATTGGATCACATGATGCGTTTGCGGCAGGTGAATGCAGGTCGTGCCGATTTCCTTCCACAAATAGGCAATCGCATCAAGGCGGATAAAGGTTGCGCCATGTTCGATATACATGAGTAAAACATCAAGGATTTCCAACAGCACTTCGGAATTTTTGAAATTGAGATCGATCTGGTCTTCGCTGAAGGTTGTCCAAACTTTTTTCTCGCCCGATGCCGTTTTGAATGTTGTCAACAATGGCAGCGCCCGTGGACGGACAACCTGGGAAAGATTTGGATCGCCTTCGACAGTGATGAAATAATCGCGGTAATTCGAATCGCCGTGCAGGAATCCCTGAAACCATTCACTTTGCGACGAAATGTGATTGATCACGCCGTCAAACATCAGCCTAAAGTTCTGCATAGCTGACACATCGTCCCAATTGCCAAGCGCGGGATCGATCTGGCGGTAATCCACAACCGAAAATCCATCATCGGATGTCCACGGATAGAAGGGCAGGATGTGGATTCCGCTGATAGTATCGGTCAAATATATTTCGCAAAACTTCCTGAGCGTTTGCAACGGCTTTTCTTTTGATGCTTGAATCTGGTCGCCGTAAGTGATGAGGATCGAGTCTTGCTCACTTAATTCGCTATTGCGCGATTTGATGCGCGGACGATATTTGCTCAGTAAATTTTTTGTGCGTTCGAGCAGGCGCGTTGATTCATTTTCCCCGTATAAAAAAGTGAGATGGTCAAGCAGTTTTTTTGTCATCAGACGTTTGTGGCTGGTGAAGAAAACTTGAATCCTCGTAAATTTTTATACCATGATTTTTGGGGCTTAAGATTAAATCCCTGTAAAACGAAAACGACTATCACATTGACAGTCGTTTTATATTTGAGTTTACATCTCAACAATACAGGCTTGTTCTTCTTTTACGATCACGCTTTCCCCGTTTGAGAAGGTCACAACCGTTTGCTCCAATCCGCGTGAGATGGTGAGACCTTTATATTTGATCGTCACAGGCCAGGGGAAGAGATTTTTGCCTTCGAGTTTTACTTTGACAGGGGAGAGGATCGTCACGCCCAGTGTTTGCATGAATAACCCCACAGGCGCGAAGCCATGCAATGAGTTGCGTTCGCCGATACCCGTCCCTTTTTCGGCGTGATAGCGATTGTAGAAGGATCGATTCTGTTTCAGGTTTTGGATCACGCCATTCATCAGGTGCGCGGTGAGGCGTGTGGCTTCGGCGCGGAATCCGTATGCGAGCAGTCCTTCGCCGATCAACTGATTCCAGGGGAGGGTCACGCTCATCGAAACGGTATCAGCATCCGGGTTGGGTGAGACCGCGAGCGATGGAAATCCAAACGGCCGATCGAATCGGTCCGCAGTCAGCAGGTTGCGTCCGATCAATGCATTTGCCTGCTGCGTTTCGGGGATGCCCGCCCAGAGCGGCAATGCCAGCGTGAGATCTTCGCCGGTGGTGTCGATTAGTTTTACAAGCACCTTGTCTTTTTCATCGAGGCCTGTCACACTGACACGGCCCACGCGCGTAAATAACTTTTGCGTGGTGGCAACCAGCCCGCCCGTGCGCCATTGGAATTGATGACCCAAAATGGTTTCGACTTCGCCTTTGGTTTTGGTGAAGTATTCGCTGATCTCCACTTCGGGGCGCTTCGCGGCTGGACTTTTGGTCTGGATCTCCACCAACAAGCGAACCCCTGTCTCGAATTCCACTTTCGGGCGTGCGTTGCCGTTTCCTTTTTTCTTGGCGATGATCTGGCCTGTCGAAACCAAACCTGTTTCGCGGTCGCGATAGGAATAAAAACTTTGATTCGCGTTCCAGCTTGCGATAATGGATTTCTTGAGCGTCTCTGCCTGTGCCAGCACAAGCATGGTTTCTTCTTCGGGTTTGCCGAGCTGCTTTGCGATCTTCACGATGGATTGTGCTTCACGATACAGCATCGCTTCCAAAGATGGGCTGTGGACGAGTGAAATATCCAGCCCCTGCGACCACGGATGCCAGACATCGAAAACGGGATTGTCATCGAAACCCGTTTGCAGGATGTGATCCCATTCGGGGGCGCCATCGCGGTTGCGGTCGTGCGCGGAGGAGAACCATGCCCAGAAGAATTTAATTAGCTTCGGAAAGGATTCTGCAAGAAAGGCCTCATCTTGTGTGGCTTGATAATATTTCCATGCAAGGCTGACGAGTATCGGGGCGGCGATCAGTTTTCCGCGTTGGGCCCCGAGGCCTGGCTTGTTATCCAATTCGCCGTCTTCATCCTGCGTGGAAAGAAAATTGAGCAGAAGATTTTTTGCGATGTGCGGCGCGCCGTGCAAAATGCTGGAGATGTAGTACGCCTCCAGTGGGGATTGTCCATTCCACGAAGGCGGATAATCTCCGCCGTCGCCTTTGCGTGAGAAGCCATTATCCACGTGGCGGGCGTTGACAAAAGATGGATTTGGCAAATGTTCGCTGCCGCTGAAGAATAATCCGTGCGCGGCTTTTTGGCTGAACGCAAATGCGGCATCCCAATCGGGGTCGCCGGTGCGGATGTCTAAGACTTGTGAAGCGTCAAGCAATTCGATGCGGGCGCGTTCCGCTTCCCACGGGCGGGCGGCGCTGTGACGGGCCAGTTCGAACGACATGGCGACGGTGTCGAGCGCTGCCTCAGCGAAGGTGATCTGCCGCGTGGCACCGGGACCAAGCTCCAGGTCCAGCATGAGCGAGGGCAGCGGGCCGGGGCCATGTTTGGGACCGCCAGTCATAAAGATGACGGGTGCGATTCCGCTGGTTTGTCCTGCCAGAATATTGACGAGTTGTTGTTGGGTGGGGATGATGGATTGACCATCGAGTGGCGCGAGCGCGGCGCAGACTTCGAGCTTGATCTGGCGCACGGTGTTGCTTTTGTTGGTGAGGATCACCCGCCCCGCCACGGCGTGCGATTCGGGAACCCAGAATTCGGTTGAAACATGCAGGTTTTCGAGGGGAACAAAATCGAGGGTCAGGAAGTTAGGAAAGAAGCGGCGCAGCGACGGTTTGGTGAAAAAGGTGTTAGGGTCAGTAACTGCGACGTTATTTTCGGTAAATCGCAGCGAAAGGCGCATCGAACGGGCGCGCAAACCGAAGGTGGTATAGAGAGAGATGGCGGCACGCTCGGGGTCATTTGCTCCGAGTTCCACTTCCCAGATGTGGTCGTTGACGTAGTCTGGTTTGCACAGGCGGGCGTCCGCTGCCAGAGTGAGGTAGAGCGGGTCGCCGGGGCTTAAAGACCAATCACGCATGGCGCAATTGTACGGGCGAAATGGCGAGAGGTCAAACGGGTATAATTTGGTCGGATAGTCTTTAGTCGCTGGTCGGTTGGTCGAATACAAGCGGCTATTTGACTACTGACTAACGACTACAGACGAGGAGACTAAAAATGGCCGGACTTTATTTCGAGGAATTTTCTGTCGGGCAAAAATTTAATACGGTTGGGCGCACGGTCAGTGAAGGCGATATTTTCAACTTTGCCGGTCTTACGGGCGACTTTAATCAGATCCATACGGATGCGGCCTTTGCGGCGACGACTCAATTCGGTCAGCGCATCGCTCATGGACTTTTGGGCCTGTCACTCGCCACAGGCTTGATCATGCGGACGGGATTGCTGGAAGGCACTGTTCTCGCCTTCCGCGAGATCACCGAGTGGAAGTTCGTCAAACCCTTTTACATTGGCGATACGATCTACGCCGAATTGACCGTGACCGAAACGAAAGCCCTGCCGCGTATCGGCGGCGGCGCCTTGATCTCGTCCATTGCTGTGAAAAACCAAAATGATGATATTTGTCAGCGCGGTTCGTTGAACTTGCTGGTGCTGAGCAAGCCAAAATAAAAGCTTTTTATCCGCAGATTTCACAGATCGAAAAATCAATAGTTTGTGAAATCTGCGCAACACTTGTACTGCGCCAAGCACAGTGCGGTGCAAGTGTCTGCGGATGTGTAAATCATGAGTAACGAAGATAACGACCGATTACGCCGAATTATCAAATCGGAAGAAGATACAAGAGGGGAGCGTACACCTGCGCCGATCGACCCAACTTCAGGAAACACCACTCCACTCTACCGCCCATCATTGGATAAGGACAACATGCCCTTGCCGCGCCGCGTCACTGAGGTGGACGTGGAGGGTACGCGAGTCAGCCGCGCCGCGTATGAACCAACTTCGCAGCGCATCCCGCAGCAGCAATCGCAAGGGACGCAGCAGACACAAGGGACATCACAACAAGCTCCACAGACTACTCAGACTCCCCGCCAAAAGACTTCGCAATTCAACTTTTCGCCCATCAATTGGCGCGGTGGTTGGGGTTGTTTTCTGCGCGGGTTGATCGCTTCGGCGTTTGTCGTTGTTATCATTGGGTTATGCTTGGGGTCGTATCTTGTTTATCAGTATTCTTCCATTGCCAGCACGCTTCCCGATGTGGGCGATTTGCGTGACCGTGCCTCAAAATTCGAGACCACCCGCATCCTTGATCGCAATGGGCAGGTACTGTACGAGATTCTAGACCCAAGCGCGGGGCGTCGTAACTACATTCCGCTTGCTAATATTTCTCCCAACCTTGTCGCTGCTACCATTGCCACTGAAGACAAGGAGTTCTATACCAATCCCGGCTTCGACCCGATCGCCATCGTCCGCGCCTTGTGGCAGAACTATGTCACAGGCGGGCAGGGCGGCGGCGCATCCACCATTACCCAGCAATTGGCGCGCGCGTTGATCCTTTCTCCCGAAGAACGCAGTCAACGCACGGTGACACGCAAGGCGCGCGAGATCATCCTCGCGGCGGAAATTACCCGCCGTTACACCAAGGATGAGATCATCGAGTTGTACTTGAATGAGATTTATTACGGCAACCTGGCTTATGGGGTGGAAGCCGCTGCCGAAACATACTTCGGTAAATCCGCAAAAGATTTGACCCTGGGCGAGGCCGCCTTTCTGGCAGGATTGCCGCAATCGCCTGCTATTTATGATATCTACACCAATGCAGAAATCACATTGATCCGCCAGCAGCAGGTCTTGGTGCTCATGTTCGAGCAGAGCACGGACCAGGAATGTATCAAGGTCAGCAACAGCGATACTCCGGTCTGTGTTGACCCGCTTGCCGCCACGCAGGCCGCGGACGAGATGAAAGTTTATTCCTTCCGCGTGCCATCCTTCGATGCGAAATATCCGCATTGGGTTAATTTTGTCCGCTCGCAGTTTGAGGCGCAATACGATGCGCAGACTATTTATCGCTCTGGTTTTGTGGTGTACACCACACTCGATGCGGCCTTGCAGGATCGAGCCCAGCAATATGTCTCAGACCAGATCTCCAGCCTTGTGGATAACAATACCCACAACGGTGCATTGGTTGCCATTCGCCCATCCACGGGTGAGGTGCTTGCCATGGTTGGCTCGCCTGACTTCAACAATGTCGAGATCTCAGGGCAGATCAACATGGCGATCAGCCCAACGCGCCAGCCGGGCTCGTCCATCAAGCCGATCACCTATGTCGCCGCCTTTGAAAAAGGCTGGACTCCATCTACATTGATTTGGGATGTGCCCACACAGTTCCCAGATGGGGCGAATCCGCCTTACGAGCCTCGAAACTACGATGGAAAATTCCATGGCGCAATGACAGTGCGTATCGCGCTTTCAAATTCGTTCAATATCCCCGCTGTCAAAGCATTGGAGTATGTTGGAATTTACGACGATCCCAACACACCTGAAAAAGACGGGATGATCGCCATGGCGGAAAGGCTTGGCCTTACTTCGCTCACGCGCAATGACTATGGCCTCTCCCTTACGCTCGGTGGCGGTGATGTCAGCCTGATCGATATGACCTCCGCGTATTCCGTTTTTGCCAACAGCGGCAAACGCATGCCTCCCGTTGCCATCCTCAAAATCACCGATTATGCCGGCAATATCGTTTACGAATACAAACCCGCCGAAGGGGAGCAGGTTATCCGTGCGGAACACGCATATCTTATTTCGTCTATTCTCTCAGATAACGAATCCCGCTCGCTGATGTTTGGTCCCAACTCGTTGTTGAATTTGTCCTTCCCGGTTGCGGCGAAGACAGGTACCACCAACGATATCCGTGATAACTGGACCATCGGTTACACTCCCGATCTTGTCACTGGCGTATGGATCGGCAATGCTGATTACACTCCCATGATCAATTCAACAGGCTTGAGTGGTGCAGCGCCCATTTGGCATAACTTCATGGAGTTTGCTGTTCCCTACCTCACCAATGGCGCACCCACTCCGTTCAATCGCCCGTCGGGAGTTATGGATCGGATCGTCTGCAAACTTTCAGGCACCGAGCCCGGCAACATGTGCGGTGCGCAATACACTGAGGTCTTCGCCTCAGACCAGCCACCGCTTCAGCCGGGTCAGGACCTTGTCCGCCGTATCCGCATTGACTTGTGGACTGGCCTGCAATCTTCCGATGCCTGCAAAGGGCCAAAAGATGAGGCCGTGGTTATGAACGTTACAGATAAGTGGGCACGCGATTGGCTTGAAACCAATCCCGGCCGTGACTGGCTCGAAAACCACGATTTGCCGCGCAACCCCATCTATGCACCCGAGCGCGAGTGCAGCGCGAGCGATCCACAGCCCATCATCGAACTTAATCTTAGTGATGGCGAGACCATCACCACTCCCATCTTGAATGTCAAAGGCTCAGCTGCCGCAGATGGCGGATTTAGAAATTGGGTCTTGGATTATGGTCAAGGCGCTGAACCCGGCTCATGGTCCGTTTTGATCGAGAGCAATACGCCCGTCAAAAACGGCTCCCTGTATTCCTGGGATCTATCCAACGTGCCGAATGGTCCCGTTACTTTAAGGCTGACTTTATTTGGCGAGAAGGCGGAGGTGGAAAAGCGCGTCATTCTTAACCTCAACCTGCCCATTCCAACGGTGCAGGTCCCTACACTGACAGCGACTCCGGTCCCCACCATCTTCATCATTCCTACCTTCCCAACCAGGACCCCGACGCCGATCGTTATCATTGTCCCGCCTACCAGCACTGATACTCCTGTCCCATCAGATACGCCGACAGACTCTCCTCCAACAGAGACTCCCACAGAGACGCCGACCGAAACCCCAACCCCGGGGCCTTAAAGTCAGAGACTCTTCACTGATTAACACCCTTGACGCGGGTACCCCGCACGCATATAATTGCTCTGTTGGATGTAAAAACCGAGTCACATACAGCAAGCGCTTGAGAAAATACTCTCGAAGCGCTTGCCTTTGTTTGTCTCTGCGTTAAGACAGCTACATACTTGCAGAGATGCCCGAAATGATCTCTATTTATTTGAGGAGAGTACTCAGTGGAAACTAAGGGATTAACCGCACTTCGTATCAGCCTTGCCTCCCCACAGACAATTATGTCCTGGTCGTATGGTGAGGTTCTCAAACCAGAAACAATTAACTATCGTCGTCTGCGTCCAGAGAAGGATGGATTGTTCTGTGAAGCCATCTTTGGCCCCACCCGTGATTGGCAGTGTTATTGCGGCAAATACAAAAACCCCCGTTACAAAGGTATTACATGCGAAAAATGCGGCGTTGAAGTAACCCGTTCCGCAGTTCGCCGTGAGCGCATGGGACACATCACGCTCGCCACACCGGTTGCACACATCTGGTACACACGCCGTATCCCGTCGCAAATGGGTATGCTGCTCGATGTCTCACGCCGCAACCTTGACCGTGTGTTGTATTTTGCCCAATACGTTGTCACCTACGTGGACGAGGAAGCCCGCAAGAAAGCCTTGCAGCGCCTCGAAGACGAAATTACCGTTTCTGAGCGTGAGCAGGCCGCTGGCGTAAATGCCAAAATTGCCGAGATCAAGACCAAGCGCGACCAAAAGATCACCGAACTTAAGCAGAAGCTTGTTGCGCTTGAGCAGGGTTACGACGAAGGCATTGCCGAGCAAATGGACCCGATGATCAAAGAGGGTCAGAAACTCGAGAAACAGCTTCAAGCCCAGATGGGTGAACCTGCGAAGAAGGCCGTTATCTTCGAACTTACCGGCGAGAAGATCATTGACGCCAACGACAAAGTCGCCAGCAAGCACATCACCATGATTCAAAAGAGTGTCCAGAAAAAACTGGAAACTCTTGAAAATGAATTGAAGGATAAGAAGCAGCGCGAAGTTGAAGAACTCAAGACCCAATCTGCCGCCATCAAGGCTCAGGCAGATCAGGAAATGGAAGCTCTGCGCAGTGAGTTGGAGAATGAGACCACCGACACTTCAAATAGCTCTTCGCGCTTGCGTGATGAACTGTTGGAACTTCGTCCCTTCACATTCCTCAGCGAAATCCGCTACCGTGAATTGAAGCAGCGTTGGGGGCAGGTCTTCCGTGCCGACATGGGCGCCGAAGCCTTCTTCGATATTCTCGAACGCCTCGACCTCGATAAACTTTCCGAGGAACTCTGGCATGAGGTCCGCACCACCAAGAGCAAGCAGAAGCGCAAGAAGTCCACAACCCGTTTGAAAGTTGTGGAAGCGTTCCGCCGCTCTGGCAACAGCCCTGCGTGGATGATCCTGACCGTTCTGCCCGTGATCCCTCCCGATCTGCGCCCGATGGTTCAGTTGGACGGCGGCCGCTTTGCGACTTCCGATCTCAACGACCTGTATCGCCGCGTGATCAACCGTAACAACCGTTTGAAGAGATTGCTCGAACTCGGCGCTCCGGATGTCATCATCCGCAATGAGAAACGCATGTTGCAGGAGGCTGTTGACAGCCTCATCGACAACAGCCAGCGCGGCAAGGCCCTTTCCCGCCGTGGACGCCGCGAACTGAAGTCCTTGAGCGATATGCTCAAAGGCAAGAAGGGTCGCTTCCGCCGCAACTTGCTCGGCAAGCGTGTGGATTATTCCGGTCGTTCCGTGATCGTGGTGGGTCCGCAGTTGAAACTGAATCAGTGCGGTCTGCCCAAGAGCATGGCGCTTGAGCTGTACCGTCCGTTTGTGATTGCACGCCTTGTGCAGAACAATTACGCGGCGAATGTCAAAGGTGCACGTCGCTTGATTGAGCGTAACAGGCCCGAGGTCTGGGAAGCGCTCGAGAGCGTGATTGGTGATCGCCCTGTCATGCTTAATCGTGCTCCGACACTGCATCGTCTTGGTATCCAGGCATTCGAGCCGATCCTCATCGAAGGCTCTGCAATTCAATTACATCCACTCGTCACCACCGCTTTCAACGCGGACTTTGACGGCGATCAAATGGCTGTGCATGTTCCGCTTTCACAGAAGGCGGTTCAGGAAGCACGCGATCTGATGCTTGCTTCCAAGAACTTGCTCAAGCCCGCTGACGGTGAGCCGATCATTTCCCCGTCCAAGGACATGGTGTTGGGTGTATATTACCTGACCATGGAAAAGAAAGCCGTTCACCGTGGCGATGGCCGCGCATTTGCAGACATCGACGAGGTGGAACTCGCCTACGCTCTTGGTCAGGTTGAAATTCACACCGAAATCAAGTTCCGCACGAGGACGTGGTACGACGATAAGGGTGACCGTCTGCCTGAATCCGAAATCCGTATCGTCAACACGACTGTGGGTCGCGTGTTATTCAATCGCGTTTTGCCCGAACAGGTTCAGTTTGTGAATGAAAAACTGGATAAGGGCGGCGTGAAGGACCTGATCGCTGAAGTGTACGAATTATGCGGACAGGAAGTCACCACCAATGTGGCTGATGCCGTCAAGAGCATTGGCTTTGAATATGCAACCCGTTCTGGCACCACGCTGGCGGTTGCGGATATTTCCATTCCGCCGGAACGCAAGGGCATTATCGAAGAAGCGCTCAAGTCAGTTGAAGTGGTATTGCGCGACTTCCGCCGCGGTCTGCTCACGGAACAGGAAAAGAATGAACGTGAGATCCAGATCTGGCAGGAGATTACCGAGCGTGTGGGTGTTGCCGTAAGGAAGCACATGGATCCGGATGGCAATCTTTCCATCATGGCCACTTCCGGCGCGACAAAAGGTGGTTTCTCCACCATTTCCCAGCTGGCTGGTATGCGCGGTTTGATGGCTGATCCCTCCGGACGCATCATCCCGATGCCGATCCGTTCCAACTTCCGCGAAGGTCTTACTTCGCAGGAATACTTCATCTCAACACACGGCGCGCGTAAGGGTCTTGCTGATACAGCCCTCCGCACCGCTGATGCAGGTTACCTCACCCGTCGTCTTGTGGATATTGCACAGGACATCATCATTAATGAACACGACTGCGGCACGCACGAAGGTATTTGGATCCGCAAGTCAGATGACGTTGCCGGCCAGTCCATTACCAGCCGTATTTACAGCCGTCTTGTTGCGGATCGAATCCTTGACCCGAAGACTGGTGAGGTACTCGCTGAGTACAACGATGTCATCACCCATGACCTTGCCCGCAAGATCGCCGGTGCAGGCGTGACCGAAGTGAAACTTCGCTCACCCATGACTTGTCAGCTCACTCACGGTATCTGCTCGAAATGTTACGGCATTGACCTTGCCCGTGGTGAACTGGTTGAACTTGGCGCTGCAGTTGGTATTGTGGCCGCCCAGTCCATTGGTGAGCCTGGTACACAGCTGACATTGCGCACATTCCACACAGGCGGTGTGGCCGCCACCAGCGCAGACATCACAACAGGTCTGCCGCGCGTGGAGGAAATCTTCGAAGCCCGCAAGATGCCGAAGGGTGAAGCGGTTGTGGCTGAGATCAGCGGCATGGTGCATGTCCGCCAGTCTGAAAAATATGCCGACATGCGCGAAGTACGTATCGAGCATGCTGAAATGGTTCATGACGAATACGTCATCCCTGAAGACTGGAAGTTCGTCGCCAAGGATGAGACTGAAGTTCAAATCGGTGATGTCCTCGCTAACAAGGAAAAGGCGACCATCATCGCCCAGCACGCCGGGCGTGTGGCCGTGGAGAAAAAGGAGCACAAGATCATTGTCTCCTACGAACAACGCGAAGAGGTCATTGAAGACATTCCCACCACCTCTCGCCTTCTCGTCAAGGACGGCGCGCGCGTGGAAGCTGGTCAGCCGCTTACGGAAGGTTCGCTCAACCCCCATCGTGTGCTCAAGATCCAGGGACGTGATGCCTGCCAGATGTATCTCATGACCGAGGTTCAGAAGGTGTATCGTTCACAGGGTCAGAACATCCACGATAAGCATTTCGAAGTCATCATCCGCAAGATGTTGAGCAAGGTTCAGGTGACTCGCCCAGGCGATACCAAGTACCTGCCTGGTGACGCTGTTGACCGCCTTGAGATCCGCAAGATCAACGAAGCCTTGCTGGCTGACGGCAAACAAGCCGCCCGTTTCCAGGAGATTTTGCTTGGTGTAACGAAAGCCTCACTCAGCACTGATTCCTTCCTCTCGGCTTCCTCCTTCCAGCACACCATCAAGGTGTTGGCAAGTGCGGCCATCGGTTCCACCACGGATCCGCTCTTTGGCTTGAAGGAAAACGTGATCATTGGCAAGCTCATCCCTGCGGGCACCGGCTTTATCCACGGCCGCTTCGCGGATGCGGAGAGCACACAGAACGCCACACAATGGTCAAACATGCCGGATATGGGCAGTATCTAGTCTATTTCTTTCCATAAAATAAGGCTCGCCCGCGAAAAATATTTTCGCGGGCGAGTTTTTTTAAGCAAAAAAGGCTGGCATTGAAATACCGACATTGACCCGCTTTCCGTTTGCTTTTACAATGTTATAGAGTGCCGCATAAATAAATGAACTGGAATCACTATATATCTGTGATTTCTTTCAAAAACTTGACGATTTATGCCGCCAGCGGAGAATGATGTACCTGAAATTTGCAGGATTTTTTCGCCCCGACCATGACCCTCCACGCGCAGCCGCGCGTTATTACCTGTATTAACTTTTAAAAATCTTATTTAACTTTCTGGAGGAAAAAATGCCCACCCCTATTGTGTCAAAACGTGCACCGATCTATGCCGATATCCCCGACGAAAAATGGAATGACTGGCGCTGGCAGTTAAGCCATCGTCTCAACACCGCTGAAGACATCGAAAAAGTCCTTCCGCTCACCGACTCCGAACGCAAGGCCCTGCAAACACAAGGCCTGTTCCGCGTGGATGTGACCCCCTACTTTATTTCCCTGATCGATCCGAACGACCCGGATGACCCAACCCGTAAACAGATCATTCCTGTTTCTGAGGAATTGAACGCCTTTACCTCCATGATGGAGGACTCTCTTGCGGAGGATCGCCACTCTCCCGTGCCCGGGCTGGTTCACCGGTATCCTGACAGAGTTCTCATGCTGGTAACGACCCAGTGCGCATCGTACTGCCGCTATTGCACACGCTCGCGCATCGTCGGCGACCCTGGCCAGACCTTCAACCGCCAGGAATTCGAGATGCAGATCGAGTACCTCAAGAACACCCCGCAGGTGCGCGATGTTCTCCTCTCCGGCGGGGATCCGCTCGTGCTGGCTCCCAAGGTTTTGGAGGAATTGCTCACCCGTTTGCGTGAGATTCCGCATATCGAGATTATCCGCATCGGTTCACGTGTGCCTGTTTTCATGCCGATGCGCATCACCCAGGAACTGTGCGATATGCTCGCCAAGTTCCACCCCCTGTGGTTGAACATCCATGTCAACCACCCAAATGAGATTTCGCTGGAACTTGCCGAGGCTTGCGATCGTTTAAGTCGTGCAGGCATCCCGCTTGGAAACCAGTCCGTGCTTCTGGCTGGCGTGAACGATTGCGCCCACCTGCAGCGCGAATTGGTTCAGAAACTTACCCGCATCCGCGTGCGCCCCTACTACCTGTATCAATGTGACCTCGTTGAAGGCGCCGGGCACTTCCGTACGCCCGTTGCCAAAGGAATCGAGATCATCGAAGCCTTGCGCGGACACACCTCCGGTTACGCCGTCCCACAATTCATCGTGGATGCGCCCGGCGGCGGTGGTAAGATTCCTGTCATGCCAAATTACATGTTGAGCATGTCTGACCATAAGGTCATCGTCCGCAACTATGAAGGCTATGTCACCACCTACGAAGAGCCGACCGAATACAAGTCGCACGACCCGAAGACCTGCAAATTCTGTCAGAACAAGCGCCCCGAACCCGGTCAGACCGGGCTGACCGGCATGCTCGACGGTGAGCAGTTGTTCATCAAGCCTGAAGGGTTCGACGAGCTTCATAATCGTGGCGGTGGTCAGCATCGTTTGCGCGATGAAAACAAGTGGAAGCCGCTTGGCATTGGATCTGGCGAAACAGACTAAAGGATCCCATAAAAGTTTGCGAAGGAGAAAATAATGAAAAAATCAAATCGAGCGATGATCACTCTGGTAATACTGGCGCTGTCCCTCAGCGCATGTTTGCCTGCCACGGCATCGAACCAGCAATCCCAGCAGGTTCAAAACACACAAAGCTCACAGGACGTGCAGTCGGATATTGGGACGGCCGTTGCCCAAACAGTCGAAGCGCAGAATCAAGTCAGCACTTTTGTCGCTCAGACCATGGAAGCGCAAGCCACACTCACTCCCACCGCCACGGCCACATTGTTTTCTCTTCCCACTGTGACGCCGTTCGTTGTGACGACCCCCACTGTACGTTCATCCGGTGGCGGCGGTGCTCCCCCCAAGGCGGAGTATTCCTGCGACATCATTCATCAGCGTCCGTACGACAACCAGGAATTCCTTCACGGGCAGGAGTTTGATATTAAATGGACCATCCTCAATACCGGCACAAAGACATGGCCTGCCGGGTATGACCTCAAATATTGGAGCGGCCCCAAGATGACCGGCGCCGGAACAGTGCAATTGCCTTCCATGGCCCCCGGCGACCAGTTCAGCGTGGTTTTTGACGCGGTTGCGCCCGACGAACCCGGTTTCCAGGTCATGACTTGGGTCGTACAGGGCCAGATCTGCTTCCCATACGTTGCGATCTTTGTAAAATAAAAATCCAATCGGAGGATTTCATGCTCAAGCGGAATCAGCGGACACTGGCAATACTTTTTATCACTGTGTTGCTGCTTGCATGTGCGCCACTGGCCACCCCATATGCTCCTCCAACCTTTGACCTTTTGCAGGTCAATACGATCATCGCCGAAACTGCGGGCGCGGCGGCAACACAGACCTTTGTACTGTTGCCGACCGCGACCGTGATGCCGACCTTTACAAGGGCGCCCTCGGAGACCCCTTCTCCGACGAACACTTTCATCTTCGTGCTCGCAACGCCTACTGTACCATCGCTTACGCCGACACCGGAAAAATCCGACGAGCCCTATGACTGTCAGATTCTGTCACAAAGCCCGGCAGACGACACCAGTTTTGTGCCCGGGCTGGCATTTCAGGCACGCTGGCAAGTCAAGAATATCGGCACCGAGACTTGGGGCGTGAACACGGCGGACTATCGCTTCGTGAGCGGCACCAAGTTCCACAAACTAGCGGTGTACGACATGCCCACCTCCATTCCAACCGGTGAGAAGGCGGATATATTTGTCGAGATGTGGGCCCCGATGGACCCAGGCACCTACACCACCACATGGAGGATCAAGGTCGGGAAGACCGAATTCTGCTCCATGAAATTGAAGATCATTGTGCCCTAAAACTAAAAATCCTCCGAGTGAAAACTCGGAGGATTTTTTTATGTTTTTCAGATTTAAGAAGCAGGGGGAAGGGGTTCGTTGCTGGCAGGGGTTTCTTCGGCAATGGTTTCGGGTTTCTTGCGAAGGGTGAAGAAGCCGACTGCCACAGGGATAATGATCATAATGAAGGAAAGGCACAGAAAAACCGCACCCACGGCGGGCGGCATGGGTTGGGTGCTGTTTCCTAATGACATTGTCCCGTTTCCTGTAAGACCACCAATACCCAGGATGCAGGTGAATAAAGCGCAGCATCCGCAGATCAAAGCGGTGGCGATGGTGGCGATCATGCCAGTATTCTTGTTGTTCATAATTTTCTCCTCATGAGTTGATTGATTTCATTAGCAGTATACATTCAATAAAAATGGGATGCAAGTAAATTTTGCATCCCATTGGTACTAACTTCTCAGCTTCGCGCCGACTTCCTTTTCCAGCCGCTTGACGATCTTGTTGCGGATGGCGGCAGCCTCGGCGTCGGTCATCGTTTTGTCGCCAGCCTGATAGGTGAGACTATACGCCAGTGACTTTTTGCCCGCGCCGATCTTTTCATCGCGATACAGATCGAAGAGGCGGACGTTGGTCACGCTTCTTCCTCCCGTTTGCCTGATCAATGCTTCGACAGATTCAGCCAGCACTGATTCATCCACGATGAGGGCGATGTCTTCATAAATGGACGGAGTCTCAGGGATGGTCTTGATTCCGTAGGTCGGGGCCACAGCGCGGAGAGTTTCCAAATCGAATTCAGCAACGAGGACTGCGGAGTCGCCCAACTCATATTGTTCCTTCACCAGCGGATGCAGTTCACCGAATGCGCCAACGACCTGTCCGTTTACTTTGATTTCGGCGGCTTTGCCCGGGTGTAGGTGAGAGTAGGCGTCTGTTGCAGTGTAGGAAATGTTCGTGAGGCGCAGCCCGCTCAACATGAGTTCGATGCGTCCCTTCAAATCGAAGAAGTCAAGTTTGGGAGAGTCCTTCACATCCCACGCAGTCGCTTCGCGCAGACCTGTCATCGCAATGGCGAGTTTGCGCGGTTCGTTCGGCAGTTCGTTCTTGATCGGTTCGAAGACCGAGCCGACCTCGAAGAAGGAGAAGGCTTCGCTGTAGCGGATATTCTTTTCGAGCGAGTCGAGCACCGATGCGATCAGGCTGCGGCGCAGCACGCTTTTATCGGGCGTGATCGGATTCGCCATGCGGACGTAATCGGCATGTTTTGCGATGCGCGCTTCTTTTTCGGGCGAGGTCATGCGATAGGAAACGACTTCCTGCAAACCAAGCGCGACGAGCAGATCGCGGAGATGTTCCTCCCACTCGTGAATGGGATTGCCAACCTGCGGCGGAAGCGCATCTGACATGGTGGTGGTGGGGATGTTATCGTAGCCGTAACTGCGCGCCACTTCTTCGAGCACATCGGCAATGCCGACGACACCTTCGCCGATATCCATGCGGTGATTGGGCGAGGTGACGCGGACTTTGTCATTCGACACTTCGCATTTGAATTCGAGGCGCGAAAGCAGTTCGGCAATTTGCGCGTGTGTGAGGTCGATGCCGAGCCAGCGTTTGACATCGTTCGAGGTCACATCAACGACTGCATCTTTCGGCGGGAGGGGATAGGTATCCACGAGGCCGGGGGCGATGGTGCCGCCAGCCCATTCGGCCATGTATTTCAAGCCGAGGCTGACGCCGCCTTCTGCGAGTGCAGGATGCACGCCGCGCGAAAAACGGAACGAGGCTTCGGAGGGAAGGTTATGCTGTTTCGCTGTGCGGCGGATGTTGATGAAGTTCCACGCCGCGCCTTCAAGCAGAACGTTGACGGTGCTTGTGCCGCGAATGCTGATCTTGCCCTGTTGCATTTTTTCATCGGGCTTGGCTTCGTTGCTGACTGCGTCCAACAATTCTTTGGAGGCGTCATACACTTCGCTTTCCGATCCGCCCATCACACCCGCAAGCGAGAGCGGACCTTGCTCATCACAGACGAGTACGTTCATTGAAGTAAGCGTGCGCGTATTTCCATCCAGCGTGGTGAGTTTCTCGCCATCTTTTGCGGCGCGGGTGCTGATCTTGATCTTCTTGTCGCCAGCGCGTGCTTTCAACACATCGTAATCAAAGGCGTGCAGCGGTTCGCCGAGTTCGAGCATGGCGTAGTTGGTCGCATCGACCACGTTGTTGATCGGGCGCACGCCCGCGAGTTTGAGTCTGCGCTGAATTTGATACGGGCTGGGCTTGATCTCCACATTGCGGATCAATCCCGCCACGAAACGCGGATTGAGTTCGGGGTCGCTGATTTCAATTTCAACAGACTTCGTGACCGACTCGCCAGAAACGTTTAGTTTAGTGACGGGCTTGAACTTTCAACTTTCAACTCTCGAGCATCGCCGCCAATTCACGCGCAATCCCAATCACATTGGCATTGCGTGCCATGTTCGGCAGGATGGAAATATCCAGCACGGCATCGCCCAGGTAATCAGCGAGCGGCATGCCCACGGGCGCATCATCGTCGAGGATGATAATGCCGTCGCTTTCTTCGGTGATGCCCAATTCTTTTTCGGAGCAGACCATCGAGTACGAGTCCACGCCGCGGATCTTGGCGCGCTTGAGCGTCATCAACACCTGACCATCGGCGTGACCGTCATAGAGCGTCGTGCCTTCTTTTGCGTACGCCACCTTGATGGGCTTCTCCAATTTGCCTGCGCCCTTCAAATGGAAGATGTTTGGCGCGCCTGTGAGAACCACCTGATCCTGCTGACCATCATACAGGTCGAGCAGAGTCAACTTATCAGCATTCGGATGCGCTTTCACTTCACGAATTTCCGCCACGACCAGTTTCTCGCGATCCCAGCCGATGCCGTTGGTCTTGAACTCGTGCTTCTCGTCTTCCTTGTATTCAGGCTTGGGCAAGCCGACGTAGAGAATCTCGTCCACTTCCATGCCAGCGAGGGTCAACTTACGGGCAATGTCCTCAACAGACAGTCCGCTCAAATCGATGAAATCTTTTAACCAAGATAAAGGTATTTTCATAATGTAACTCCTTGTGGAGATGAATAGAGAGTAGATGATCAGAGAGTAGTGAAGGGCTAGGTTTCAGAAGTTTCGATGTTGTAGGGTTCGGCTTCTTCACGAACTTTGTGATTTGCACCGGGTTCGTTTTCGCCTTGTTTGCTCTTCTTGAGAAAAGCAATATAGCCATTCAACATTTTTTCGATCTCTTCGCCTTCACTTTCCAATTCTTTGTATACCGTTTCGGCGATCAATCCTGCTTCAAAACAGACGATCAAGTGACTGAGAGTTTCTTCCAGAGAGCCGCGGGCGTTGTAACAAAAGCGGACGTTATCCTGGTAATAGAACCGTCCATGCCCTTCCGCAATATTGGCTGAGATGCTTGTTGATGAGCGGCGTATTTGCTGGTTCAGGCTCCACTTTTCTTCTTGAGGAAGTAAAGGCAAGACTTGCTTGTAAATTTTTACAGCAAAATCCTTTGCTCTTTCCCAGACTTTCAACCGCTTCAATCCGTCCACGCTCATAACTATTCTCTACTCTCTTTTCTCTAATCTCTTATCACCTAGAATTGTTCCAAAAATCTCACATCGTTACCCCAGAAGTAACGGATGTCGCCGACTTTGTTTCTCAGCATCAACTGACGTTCAGGTCCCATACCCCAGGCGAAGCCGGAGTAGACCTTCGGGTCGTAGCCGCCGTTCATCAACACATTCGGGTGAACCATACCGCAGCCGAGGATTTCAAGCCAGCCCGAATTCTTGCAGACCTGGCAGCCCTTGCCACCGCACACGAAACATTCCACATCTATTTCGGCGGAGGGTTCCGTGAACGGGAAGTACGAAGCACGGAAGCGCAGCCGCGCGCCTTCACCGAACATGCGGCGCACAAAGTCTGCGATCGTGCCTTTCAGATCCGCGAAGGTGATGTTCTTGCCAACCGCGAGTCCTTCCACCTGATTGAACTGCACTTCAGAACGCGCCGTGATCTGCTCATAGCGGAAGCACATACCCGGCAGCGCAATGCGGATCGGAGGCGGATCGCTCGGATTGGTCGCAGCGAATTTACGCATCGCGTGGATTTGTCCCGGCGATGTATGTGTGCGCATCAAAATCGGATTATCGCCGCGGTTTTCCGCTTCTACAAAAAACGTATCCTGCATATCGCGCGCAGGGTGATGCAGCGGGAAGTTCAGCATCTGAAAATTCATGTCATCGGTTTCCACTTCGCGCGAAGTGAACACCTGAAAACCCATCTCCGCCAAAATCGCCAGCACACGCCGCAACTGCTGTGTGGATGGATGCAGCCGCCCGATATTCTTCGCGCGCCCGGGCAGGGTCACATCCAATTTTTCTTCGGCGAGGGATTTCGCCAACGTGGCATTTTTCACCGCTGCGGCTTTTTCCTCCAAAGCGGCTTCCAGCGCCACCTTCACACGGTTCGCCGCCGCGCCGACAACGGGTCGCTCTTCCTTTGAGAGTTTGCCCAAGCTGGAAAAGACTCCCATCAATTCCGAACTGCGACCCAAGTGGGTCACGCGCCATGCTTCAACTGCGGCGGGATCATTGACAGCCGCCAATGCCGCCAGCGCGGCTTTTTCGATCTCGTTTAGTTTGTCTTGCATATATGCCTCCAAAACTAGATAGTAGAGATTAGAGAATGGAGACTAGTAACTACTCATCTACTCTCTATTCGTCTACTCCCTGCTCTTTACAAACAAAAACCTCCCGTCCACAATGGGACGGGAGGAGAAGTTTCCCGTGGTACCACCCAAATTCACCATCCTGTTTAGGACGATGCGCTTTGCGCTGACTAACATCAGCCTCTCCGCTAACGTGGAGAATACGGTTCAGACTACTAGAATTCATTCACCTGAACGGCTCAAGAGGGAACTTCAACTGATTTTCGTCGGGTGCAATTTCACCGCTTGCTTTGCACGTCTCTGGCAACTTCCGTCAGTTTACTTTCCTCTGTCACAGCCTTTTTGATTGGTTGCCCGTAATTATCTGCGGAATCAGGCTTCTGTCAAGTGCGGGCGGGTGGACTTGTACAGACTCATGAAGAACAGGATAAATCCCAGCGGGGTGGTGATGAGATACAGAATCCAGTTTGTCTGCCATTGCAGGTTGAGCGATAGGGCAAGCGCATACAAGATGACATTTACAACAGGCAGTGCAAACAGGCTGAGAAATTTCCAGGCGGGGATCGGGGCTGCGAATTGATCTAGCAGCGATCCATCGCTTTCTTTTTTGAGAAAATTTCTCAAGCCGAAATAGACCAATCCAAGCAGAATGGGTAGGATGATGACGGCGATGGGGGCGGCGGGTACAGTGACAAAAATAAAATAGAGGACAAACAGCGACGAGATCAGGATTGTCACCCAGCGTTTGGGTTGAAACGGCGCGGATGCGCTCCAGTTTGCCAGCCAATATGCAATGATGACCAGGGTGGTTGTGACGAATGAGAATTTCGCGTACTCTGCAATAGACGCGACTCCTCCATCGGGCTCAAGCCACCAGTTGATCGCCCAAAGGGCCGAACATGCCCCGATGATGGCGGCCAGTTTCAAGGTCGAGAAAGAGGCGTTGGTTGATAATGAGCGTTGAATCGCGTACCATCCGATCCAGACCGTGATGGGTGCGTGCCAGGCGAGTCCAGTAAATGAGATCGAGAGGGGCAGCATTTCGTAGGTCGTTTGCACGATGAGACCTTCAGCCAGCCAGCCGAATGCCGCACCCGCAAGAAACAGCGGCCAGATGGATTTGATCTTGAATTGCGCAACGAGGACGAGAAAGATGTAGGCCATGAGCGAGTAGGCGATCCATGCGCTGACCCAACCTTTGAGTGTGTCTTCGGGGCGGATGCGCGCCCAAAAAAGATGCTCTGAAAAAAAGACGAAGATGTAACCTGTGGCCAGAACAAGCAGGATGTTTTTGAATGTCTTCATGGAATCAATACAGATTCCGCATGGGAAAAGTTGCTGATTAAAAAAATAATCAGGACGCTGTCAATCGCTGATTTTCTTTTTATCAGCAACTAAATTAGTTCTTAAAACGAACTCACCCGCAGAAGATCAATTCTGGGATGAGTTCGTTTTAGCGAAGATACAAAGGGAGGTTTACGGACAACTGATCTTGTATTTTGTTTCGGCAACTTTCCCGTTGGGTGTAACCGTGATCAGTTTTACCCAGAAATCTCCTGCGGCGGGGCTGGGAGTGAAATTGGCGTCAACTTTTTTCGTGTCGGCTTTATCGAATTCCAAAGTGTAGGTTCCCATGGAGCCGCCTTGTTGGGTTTCGAAATACCAATCCACTTTGGTTGGGCCGTTGACGGTGATGCTGCCGTTGATCTTGATCGGCTGCAGTGGACCAAGACAACCCGGCAGGTTGATATCCTTCGGGTCAACTTTTACGTCGACCCCGGTCACAGAAGCGTTTGGTGACTTGATCACTGGGAGATTCGCGAGATTGCCCGCGGTCACCGTCACACTGGCCGAGATCCAGCAGGGATTACCGGGGTCTTCGGGAACAGTAACATACCACCAGGTTGCGTCTCCGTTCTTGCCCTGTATTGTTGCGTTTTGACCGACGAGCAATGAACTGGTGGCAACCCAATCGGTGCTGGGGCCATAACGGCAGTTGACACCTTTATCCAAAGGCCATGCAATGGGAATGGTTGGCGTAGGAGTAAAAGTGGGCAGCGATGTTTCGGTGGGAATCAATGTGAAGGTTGGAATGGGAGTGTCCATCGGTGTGGCGGTAATGACTTGAACGATGGGGGTCTGCGTGGGGGGAGGGTTCCCAGTCGGGAGATTGCATGCAAGCATGGAAAGCAACAAAACGAAACTTGAGATGAGAGTGCGCTTATTCATTAAATGACTTCTCCTTTTGTAATCATGTCAAAATATAAACAGCGCACGATAAAGCCACAATGACCCATTGGTTTAGACTATACGAGACTTGGAGAAAAGTTGTGACATTTGTCAATTATCAAGGACGATGTGTGAAAGTATGATGGTTGCATGGATCCCATACTACACGACAAAATTATTAACGAAGTTTTACATCATACCCAAACTGACCCGCATAAACGAGCCTCGGGTCTCTCAGACTTTATTCTGGGCGCTCAGGATGGGTTGGTCAACGTCCTTGGTGTGGTGCTCGGTATTGCTGCGGCGACAAATGATGCGCGTATCGTTCTCGTGGCTGGGCTTGCCACCACCTTTGCAGAATCCATTTCGATGGGTGCTGTGGCGTATACCACCACTCTGGCAGATGCCGACCTGTATCAAAGCGAACGTGAACGCGAATATCGGCATATTTTGGAAGCTCCCAATCTTGAGATAAAAGAGATCCGCGATATTTATGCAAGCAAGGGATTTAAAGGAGAATTGCTCGATCATATCGTGAATACGATCACCGCGAATCAGGATGTATGGGTGGCTGTGATGATGGCCGAGGAACATAACCTCGCCCCCGTAGACCGCAAGACTGCGGTGCGCGCCGCCATCGTGGTCGGTATTTCGGCGATTCTCGGCTCGCTTGTGCCGCTGTTCCCCTTTATGGTTTGGTCTGTTTCGCTGAGTATGTGGCTGTCCGTCCTGGTCACTGCGTTGGTGTTGTTTGGCATCGGAGCCTATAAGGCAAAAGTGACCGTGGGTAAGCCCATGAAAAGCGGAATTGAAATGGCGGTCATTGGAACCGTCAGTGCGCTGGCAGGTTATTTAGTGGGATTCATTCTCAAGGTCCCGCCTTTGCCGTAGAATACTAAAACAACTTTTCATACGAACGTGTCTTTTTCGCCCTGTTGGCCAGATCCGCCAGCAGGGCGCTGATGTATCGGGTAAACACCAGCCCAAGTTCCTTTTCATTGCTTGTAAAAGGGGAGTAGGTGAATCTTGAAAGTGTCACCAGTCCAACGGTCCCGTTTTGATTCGAGAGGGGGATGCCCATCCATGAGCGGGTGATGGATGGTGCATCCGCGCCAGTCCAGGTGGGGACAACACGTACGTCTTCCAGGCTTAATGGCTGTTTGATGCTGAGGATCGAGCGATAAACATCGTTTCTTTCCAGCGGTTCGTGGGCGGCCAAGACGGTGTCTTTCAGGCTGGCGAGGGCGCTGATATCGTGTTGATGCTGCATGATTATTCGCGCGTGATGATACGGCACGACCAACCCCATGCTTTCGAGGATCAGGTTCAGTGTGCTGGCTCCTGCCATTCCGTTGGCAAGGATGGTCTCGATGTTATTGAGCGAACTGATAATGCCGCTCAGATTCGTTGACAGTTGCGATTGGGTGAGAAGCAGCACGTACATATCGAGCAGGGACAGACTCCCATCTTCATATTCAACGACAATGGGATCGTAAATATTGCCTTCAGAACGACTAAGCGCGAGTTTGACGGCTACATTGATCGGCAGGTGATGTTTCAGGATGAAAGGAGTTACCTCCAGTTCCGATTCCAATTCGCCGATCGGTTTTCTGAGGAACAATTCCACGCCATATCTTTTGCCGAGCCGTTCAAACATTTTGTGACGGGGAATGACCCCGATCGACCTGTCACTTTTTAGAACGATCACCCCGGGAATCAGATTGTTGCGCTGCATATGCGTCGCAACGGTTTCTGCAAAAACATTTTGAGGAACGGCATAATCAGACATGGGCATATCCCCAATACAAACAGGAATGGGGATATGCCCGGTGGGAAACACATTGTAGTAGTGGGGAACGGTCAGGGATTCTCTCATTGGCGGTGAGAGAATTGTATGGCGGGGGTCTTAATTTGATTTGAAAAGTGGGTTAACAGTCGGTAAAGAAACGATTTCTATCTTTTGAAATATAAATCCGCCAGCGTTCCCAAAAAGAAAACGAAAAGCACCGCCACGAGCACTTCCGCACCCCAGCCGATGACAGGGACAAAGGTGAGGAGTTCCAATGCCACATCCTGCAGCAGGGTGGAAAGCCCGTAGATGGCGGCGGCGGTATATCCGATTTCCTTGAATCCCAGTTTATATTCATGCACCTTTGCCAGATGAACAAGCATGTAGATTTCCAGCGCAGTCAGCAGCAGGGAGGTTCCCGGGATCGGTGCAGTGACTGCTGCGACGACCCCGGCGATCAAGGTGTAAATGAGAACAAGCTTCATCGCGTCATGAAAAAGAAAATGCTGATCACCCCAGCCGCAAGGCAGAAGAACAAAATGATCCCGCCGAGCACCATCGGGAAGATACTCCTTCCGCTTTCTTCCTGGATCGCAGGCGCATATTCACGCGAAACAAAAGGCTGGGACTGGACCACAGGCTCACGGCCCGCTTGCGGGGTTTGCATTTGCAATTCGGCAGGCACACCGGGGATGATCCCCAATTTCGTTATCACTTGAAAAGCCTTGTCCACGCTCTGGCGCAATTCTGGCGGAAGCTCATCAAGGTTGTGATATGTTTGCCCGCTGATGTTGATGCTCGTGGAATTGGCCGCCAGCACCTTCTGCACCATGTCGCCTTCCATAAAATCGGGGATGCCATTGCCGTTCTTATCCGCAAAGATATCCATCATTTGATCGTAGGCTTTCCGTTCTTTCTCGGGCATTTCCTCGAGGCTGTTGTAGCTTTTTCCATTAAAAATGATTGTTGCCATGGGACTCCTTTAATCTGTTTGGCCTCTCATCAAGGCGATCTTATACGGATACAAAACCGCGCGCATCACCCCCGCGCCGACGGCTGGATCGGACTCCATGATCATTCTCGCCGCTGATTCATCCTCTGCTTCAAAAATGCAAATCCCAAAAGCAGACTCGTCGTTATTCTGCGTGCGTCCCATCAGGATCATCACACCCTTTTGGGTGAGGTCTTGCAAATGGGCAAAATGACGAGAGACGATCTCCGCCTCTTCGGGTGTTGGTCCGTCGGTCAGCATTTCGAGGCGGGCAGGCTTGAGTTGATAAAGCCATTGTTGCATGGAAGATATCCTTTTTGCTGCGGTTGGTTTTCAGAAGGAGATTATATCTGTTTGTCTTGAAACCATCCTCCCCGAATGTTTGAGCGGACAACTTGTTTTATGAAAAAATAAAAAAGACAATAAGGCATAAAGACACGCAGTAAATTTTGCACTTTCTGTTCTGGCAGGGTTTTTGTAAAATGAATTATTCTTTTTATGATTATAGGTGCTATACTTTTATTTAAAGGAGAAATTAAATGGCCACAATAAAAGATATTGAGGGGATTGGCAGCGCGAATGCCGCCAAACTTAATAAAGCTGGAGTTCGTTCCACCAGTGCACTTTTGAAAATGGGTGGTACGAAAAAAGGACGCCAGGAACTTGCAAATGCGACTGGCTTCACAACGAAGACCATCCTCGAATGGGTCAATCGCGCGGATCTATTCCGCGTGAAAGGCATCGGGTCACAATACTCAGATTTGCTCGAAGCCGCAGGCGTAGACACAGTAATGGAACTTGCCAACCGCAAACCCGAAGTCCTGCTTGAATTGATGACCAAAGCGAACCTGAAGAAAAACATCGTCAATCAAATGCCCGGGTTGGGTAACGTGAAGGCCTGGGTTAAGAACGCAAAATCACTGAAACGGGCTGTAGAGTACTAAACAAAAAGGCTTTCGATGCTAAAACATCGAAAGCCTTTTTGTTTTAATTTTGTTACTACCTCACACTCAACAGATTTCGTGCAGGAATTTGTTATGAAACGGCTTGTTTCACTCTCGCAAACGCGCGGACAGGAAACGTACCCGCTCCTTTGAATTTCGGTGGAACAGCCGTAAACGTGAAGCCTTCATCTGGGACATTTGCCAGATTGCACAGATGCTCGGCGATCAAAATTTCCTCACGCAATAATGTCGAATGGACAGGTCTTGCGTTGCCGCGTGTATCGTCAATATTCATCGAGTCAATGCCTACGAGTTTGACCCCGCATTGTTTCAGATAAATAGCCGCGTCTTCGGTCAGGAAGGGGTGGTTTTCATAGTACTTGTCTGTTGCCCAATGTTCATCCCACCCTGTGTGGACGAGAACCGCCCGTCCGCGTAATTCCCTTCCTTTGAATGCTTCCGCCGTGACCGCCAACCCCTTGCGGTAGTCCGCGCGGATGACGATGCCCTCAAGGTCGACAAACTTTTCCAGATCAACCTCGGATAAATCCTTGCCATCCTCATACCGATGAAACGGACAATCCACATAGGTGCCGGTATTCGTCACCATTTCGATCTTGCCAATCTGAAACTCGGTGCCTGCGGCATATCTTTCGCGTGAAGCTTCACGGCTCAAATAATCACAAATGATGGGCGCAGGTAATCCTTTGTAGGTGACCAGCCCATCGTGAATAACATGGCTCAAATCAATGTAAGATGGGTCAGTTTGTGCGTTGATCGCCTGACGCTTGTGCTTTTCGGTGATGATCTCTTTGTTCAAAATGCGCACTTCTCCCACCATCAGAAGGCGCATATCCTGCACAATGTAATCCGCGAGAGTTTTATCTTCAATATCATCCCCGTCAATATCCAGGCGAAAATCCTGTCCCTGAATGCCGCCGCCGTTGGTAAAGTCAATTTCAAAATCGAATTTTACGCGTTTAGACATGTGAGGTACTCCTAATAATAAAAGGTGGTTTATCTCTGCAAAGCTTCCCACTCCGCCAGTTTTTCATCCATTTCTTTTTGGACTTGATCGTAATCCTTCGCCAATTGGATGACCACTCCCGCATCTTTGGGTGGATGCGCCAGTTTTTCGCCGATCTCGCTTAATTGCGCTTCGAGTGCGGCGATCTTATTTTCCAGTTCCTGCCGCTTTGCATTCTTTTTTCTGTCTTCTTTCGTGTTCGCAGATTTCGCCTTCGGGGTCTCTTTCTTGTGAGACTCGGTCTCTTCGCGTTCTGCTTGTGCAGCGGCACGGCGGGCTAAATCTTTTTCTCGTTCTTCTTTCAATTGAGAGTAAATACCCTTGAAGATGATGAGATGCGATTCGTCTGTGTCGATCTCCCAGATTTGGGTGGCGATGGCATCCACAAGATAACGGTCATGCGTGACGAGCAGGATCGTGCCTTCGTAATCATCGAGCACAGCTTCGAGGATTTCCTGCGAGGGGATATCCAAATGGTTGGTGGGTTCGTCGAGTAATAATAAATTCGTATCTTGCAAGGCGAGCTTGGCCAGCGCGAGACGTCCGCGTTCACCGCCGGAGAGCATGGATACCATTTTGAAGGCATCATCACCGGAGAAGAGATATTTGCCGAGATACTCACGCGCTCTCTGCGGAAGCCAGTTTGTCACGCCGATGATCTCATCGATGACGCTTTTCTTCGGGTCAAGACTTTCGTGGGCCTGGGCAAAATACCCAATGTGCAGACTCTCTCCCAGAGTCACCGTACCAGCCAACGGCGGGATCTGACCGAGGATCGTTTTGAGAAAAGTCGATTTGCCAGCGCCGTTCGGTCCGATTAATGCGGCACAGTCGCCGCGTCGTAAATCAATATTTGGTGATGAGAATAAAAATTTATCCGAGAATCCAACTTTGAGATTTTCAGTGCGGATGACCATATCGCCGGAGCGCGCGGCCTGCGCGAGGCGCAAGTGCAAATTGGGCAATTGGCGCACAGGGGATTGCAGCGCGTTGATGCGGCGGCCCGCTTCCTCTACACTCAGGATGGAAGTAGTGACAGCGACTTCGCTTGCGGTCTCGATCCACTTTTGCTTGAGCGCGGCTTCCATGCCGATCTGTTCGATGGCTTGAATCAAACGTGAAATCCGTTTGAGCTTGCCCTTGGCTTGCAATACATTTTGCCCCGCAACATTTTTGCGGATGTATTCCATTTCCTTTTGCAGTTTTTCTTTTTCGCTGTCGAACACTTCCTGACGGCGGGCCATGCGTTCAGCGCGTTGTTTCAGATACGCGCTGTAATTGCCGCGATACATTTCTGTTGCGCCGGGGAACATTTCCAGAATGGCGTTGCTGGCTTTATCCAAAAAGAAACGGTCATGCGAAATGATGATGGCCGCGCCTTCCCATTGACTCAAATATCCTTCGAGCCATTCGACGGCGGCGATATCCAAATGATTTGTGGGTTCGTCGAGCAGGAGCAGGTCGGGGTCTTCGAGCAGGAGGCGCGCTAAAAATCCGCGGGTGCGCTGTCCGCCGGAAAGATGATCGAGGTCAAGTTGATAATCGGCTTCGCTGAATCCCAAACCGGTTAAGACCGTGCGGATCTTTGTGGTGTAGGTGTAGCCGCCGCGCCGCTCGAAATCTTCCTGTAATTTTCCGTAGCGTCCCATCACTTCTTCGAGTTGGTCAGGGTCCGACATCAACCCTTCAAGGCGGTGCAATTCCTCCTGCTCTGCTTTGAAATGATCGAAAACGGATTCGCAAGCCGACCAGATGGTGCCTGTCATTTTGAAATCTGCTTCCTGCGACAAATACCCGATTCGGACTCCACGGGTGCGGGATACGGTTCCCGAGGTGGGTTCGTCAGCGCCGACGAGGATGCGCATGAGCGAGGTCTTGCCGATTCCGTTTGGGCCAACAATGGCCATGCGTGCGCCTTTGACGACTGAGAAGGATACCCCGCTGAAAATATCAGTGGGGCCGTATGATTTTGCAAGTGAACTTACTGTTATGAGTGACATGTTTTCCAATTTCCAGATTTGAACGCCCCGTATTATAAGCGAAAGGGATTGCTTGTTGCCCTTTAGGATTGCAGACTTTTGTGCTTTACAAATTAAACCAGCAAACCAATTTTTACCGCAGAGGCGCAGGTATATAAGACAGGTTGCGGACTACAATCCGCGCTCCAAGCTACTTCACAATCGCAAAAATATAACTATCGCGCGGCTCGCTGCTGATATTTGGGTGCATACTGTCTTTGCGCAGGATTCCTTCGCATTGCATGCCCGCCTTTTCCATCACCCGCCGCGAGGGGATATTCTCAACATCGGTTGTGGCGTATACGCGGTGGATCGTCGGCTGTCGAAAAGCCCAATCAATGGAGGCGCGTACGGCTTCGGTCATGTATCCCTTGCCCCATTGAGCAAATGCGCCCGTGTACCCAAAACTCATTTTGAAAGGCTCCATCCGCAATTCGATCATCCCTGCCAGGGCGCTGTTTTCTTTGACCTCAAGCAGATAGCGGAAATTCACTTCCCCATCCCACGCATCGATGGATCTTTTCATCAGAGCTTGAGTCTGTTCCACGCTTGTGTGCGGACGCCAGGTGAGAAAGCGGGTAACTTCAGGATGTTTCGCCCAGCCTTCGAACACTGCAGGCGCATCGTCCATGCGGGGTTTGCGGAGGATGAGTCGTTCGGTGGAAATGATCTCGGGTGGTTTCATGGCAGTTCCTTTGATCGGCTTAGCTTTGCTTTTGCATCCGCCTCAAGGCCAGCAGGCCAGCGATGTTAAAAACAACGGCAAGCAGCGCAACAAAAACAAATCCAAATCTCTGGTAGATGATGGCGGCGAGGAATGCGCCGAGGGCGCGGCCAACGGCATGACCTGTCACATTCAATGAAAGCATTGTGGCGCGCGCCGACGGGACAAGCTCTGTCATCATGGGAATGTGGCTGACCATAATATATTCAAAGGTGATGTAGAAGAAGAAGAGCCCGATCAATGCGCCGACCTGGGTTGTTCCAATGATCGGGAGCAGGATCGAGGCTAGGGCATTGCCGACCAGCCCAATGGTCAGCGCGAGCGGTTTTCCGAGTCTGTCGGTGGTGAAGGCGACCAATCCCTCGCCGCTTAATTCCGAAATGCCGATGACGGCGGAGGCTCCTGCAAGCGCGGCGATCTTCAATCCAAATGAATCTTCGAGCCAGACACCGAAGATCACGTTGACCAATTCATTGCCCGCGCTGGCCCACATGGCAACAGAAATTCCCGCCAGCGCAGGGATCGATTTGAACACGGCGCGATATCCATCCCGCGAGGTTGCAACGGGTTCGTGGTGCTCATCTTCGTGAGGGATCATGCGCCAGATAATGATGAAGGCGATGACACCAAGTGCAGCGAGAATGGGGAAGGGTGCCGACCAGGTGTATTTTGAGATGACGAATCCCATCACTGGCACGCCAATAATGAATGCCATGGACCATGCCATTTCAGTCACTGCCAGTGCCGTGCCGCGTTGACCGTAGGGAATACGGTCGCCGAAATAAGCCTGCATGGCAGGGTCAAACATATATTTTCCAAGTACAGATAGAATGAGCGCGACAGCGAGAGTCCAGTAGGATGGGTGGATGGCGACGATGCCCATGCCTGTGGTGAAAATCGACAGGCCCATCAGCATGCCGAACCTGCGTCCGCGGCGATCAGCGATGGGCGCGAAAAGCGGACTCGCCGACCCGATCAGGGAACGCACTGTCATTAATAGCGACATCGACGCAATGTCCACGCCGAGGCCGCGCGCAAATACAGATAAAAATGGATACACCATCCTGTGAGCGGTATTCAGGATGGTGCGGAGGAACACGAATGTGGCGAGTTGAAATCGAATTCGCAAGTTGAACTTCAGCTATTTGATTTTAGGGTCATAAAAAAACGCGTCAGGAAATACGCCGCCAGCCAGGCCAGCAGATTTAATCCGACGAAGAAGCCGATGATGACGTAATTTCCTGAGTTGAAGATCGGGGATGGAGGCGGATGCATGATGTTTTCGGCAGTGGAAAAGATCACACGTAGGACAATGATGAAAATGATATTGCCAAGCGAGGTGAGCCATGAAATATTGAACAGCCACAAGCCAGCCTGAAGCAGAATGCCTGTCACGGCAAAGATCATGGCGAGGCGGAAACGCGGTTCGGCGAGGAACAATCCGTTCCAGTTGGATTGCATGGCGAATAACGAAAGCGGCAGATAGGTGATCCAAAAGATGATGCCTGTTCGTCCGAGGGCGGCGCTCCAGGCGTGGAAAATGTCCTTTCGCAGGACCAATCCCAAAAGTCCAGCGAGAGCCGCGGCGGCGAAGGCGATCTCAGCGGTCAGCACCCAGGCTCCGTGCAGGTAGACGATCCGCACGTTCGATCCGAGTGACTTTTCTTCCGGACCGAGAATGGTGAACAGTGCGATCACAATGACTGTGAGGAAAAACAAAATGATGGGGGATTTGAATTTGGTCATGTGCGAATTGTATCCCATCCAAACACCTTTTGGACGCCGCACCGCTTGACAATCCATTTGCATGTGGATACACTCATAGCGTTTGGGGAGTAGCCGCCTGTTTCCCCACAGGATGAATTGTCGTCATTCCATTGGTACGCACTGCGCGCCATCGGCATTTCATACGTTGGAAGACGTTGGCGAGACCATCACGGAGGCTGTGGTGGTCTCGTTTTAATTTTACGGGTACCCCAATTTTGAGGCTTGGAAAAAAACATTTATTTCAGGAGTTTCCAAATGGCACTTGATCAGATGAAGGAACGGGAGTGGCACTCGCTGCAAGCGGATGAAGTTTTGAAGCACCTTGAAGTTCAGGAGATGGGATTGTCTTCTGAAGAGGTGGAAAAACGTCTCGCGCATTATGGCCCCAATCAATTGCGTGAAGCGCCGCGGCCAGGTTTCCTTGCCCTATTGTGGGCGCAGTTAAATAATTTCGTTGTGATTCTGTTGATCGTGGCTTCTGTGATCTCGGCCCTGCTGGGTGATTACGTGGAAGCTGCCGCGATCATGGCGATCGTTGTTTTGAACGCCGTGCTTGGCATTGTGCAGGAACAGCGTGCAGAGCAGGCATTGGCCGCGCTCAAGAAACTTGCCGCGCCCGATGCGCAAGTGATACGCGATGGCGTGCGCAGTGCGGTTCCATCCTACAACCTTGTGCCGGGCGATATCGTTTTCCTCGAATCGGGGAATTTTATTCCCGCAGATTTGCGCCTGCTCGAAGCTGTCAACCTGCGTGTGGAAGAGGCTTCGCTTACTGGTGAATCGCTTCCTGTGCAAAAGAACGCGGCGACCGTGCTTGAAAAGAATGTTCCGCTTGGCGATAGAAAGAACACCGCCTTCATGGGAACGGTCGTCAATTATGGGCGCGGACGCGGTGTGGTCACCAGCACAGGCATGCATACTCAGCTTGGCTTGATCGCTACCATGCTTCAAAATGTTGAAACAGAGGAGACTCCGCTTCAACGAAGGCTCGACCAGCTTGGCAGGTCGTTGAGCATCGGTTCGTTGATTCTCGTGGCGGTTGTTTTCATTGTTGCGCTCATAAACTACACCGAGATTGGCGGGTTATTCTCTGCACCGTTGGAATATCTCAAGGAATATGCCTCGGAGATTACCGAAGTCTTCATCATCGCCATCAGCCTTGCGATTGCCGCCGTGCCGGAGGGACTCCCTGCTGTTGTGACGATCTCGCTTGCGCTGGGTATGCGGGAAATGGTAACGCGCCACGCACTCATCCGAAAACTGTCTTCCGTTGAGACGCTTGGTTCGGCCACGATAATTTGTTCCGACAAAACTGGAACCCTGACCCAAAATGAAATGACCGTCACCCGCGTGTGGGCCGATGATCAATTTGTGCATGTGACGGGGACCGGGTATGCGCCGAACGGCGAATTCCAGATCGACGGCAAAAAAGTGGATGTGACGAAATATCCTGCGATCCTTTCCGCGCTGTGGCTTGGAATCTTGAACAACGACTCGACCATCGAAACGACAGGCGAAAACGAATCGCAAAAAACCTACCGCATCGTCGGGGACCCGACAGAGGGTGCGCTTTTAGTGGCAGCCGCCAAGGCCGGGGCCATTCATGTGGATATTGACGATGCTTATCCGCGCGAGAATGAAGTGCCTTTCGATTCAGACCGCAAGCGCATGATCACCATTCATGATGTGCGTGATCCCAAATCAACCGACCCATCTCCGTTCTACGATGAAAAACACAAGGATTGGGATGTGATCGCCGTCAAAGGCGCGCCTGATATCGTGCTGGAACTCTGCACCAAATATCAAGGCATGGATGATAAGCCGCGCGAAATGACAAAGGAAGCCAAGGACCGCATCCTTGCTGCAAATGATTCGATGACCAAAGACGCCCTGCGCGTGCTTGGCTTTGCCTATCGTCTCGATAAAGATGTTCCCAACAACCCTGAAGACCTTAAGACCCATGAACTTGAAAAAGACCTGGTCTTCGTCGGCCTGTTGGGCATGATCGATCCGCCGCGCACCGAAGTGAAACCCGCGCTCGCAAAAGCTCGCCATGCGGGCATCCGCACGGTGATGATCACAGGTGACTTCCCGAATACAGCCAAAGCCATCGCTGAGTCAATTGGATTGCTGCGCCCCGGTAAAAAAGTAATGACAGGCGCCGAGCTTGACAAGATCGACGACACCGAACTCAAGAACATCATCGAAGATACCGATGTCTTCGCCCGTGTTTCCCCCGAACACAAGATGCGCATCGTGGATGCCTTGCAGGCGAATGATGAAATCGTGGCGATGACCGGTGACGGTGTGAACGATGCTCCTGCCATCAAACGCGCCGACATCGGCGTGTCGATGGGGATCACGGGCACGGATGTCGCCAAGGAAACCGCAGACATGGTTCTCACCGATGATAACTATGCCAGCATTGTTTCGGCTGTGGAACAGGGCCGCATCATCTATAGCAACATTCGCAAATTCGTGTTCTTCCTGCTCTCGTCCAATGTGGCTGAGATCATGATCATCTTCCTTGCGACATTGGCTGGCCTGCCCGCGCCGTTGACTGCGATCCAATTGCTCTGGCTCAACCTCATCACCGATGGCGCACCCGCGCTGGCTCTCGCCATGGAAAAGGGTGATCCTGACATCATGGATCAGAAGCCGCGAGCCAAGAACGAACCCATCGTCAACCGCTCAATGGGAGTCGGTATTGTCGTGCAGACCATCGCGCAGACGAGCGCCGTGCTTGGAGCGTTTGTCATGGGGTTGGTGTGGCATCTCGAAGCAGGAGCAGTCCTCCCGTCAGGGGCGAACGTGTTGTCCTTTGTCCTCGCGCATGATTGGCGCGGCGTGGATGTCCAAACCGCGGAGACGATGGCCTTTGTCACGTTGTCGCTGGCTGAATTGTTCCGTGCTTATACCGTCCGCTCGGAACGTGCCTCCATTTTCCAGATCGGATTCTTCTCGAACAAGTACATGCAGTATGCCGTGGGGCTTTCCATTGCGCTGCTGCTGATCGTGTGCGCAGTGCCTTTCCTTCAGCCCATCTTCAATACTCACTTCCTCAGCGGACGTGAGTGGGGATTGGTGCTTGGGCTTGCGCTGATGCCTGCGGTGGCCGAAGAGATCACGAAATTTATTTTGCGAAGAAGCAAGGCGTAAAAAACAAAGTCCTCCTCGAAAAGATCGGGGAGGACTTTTTGATTAAAAAGTGAAGTATGATTCGGCCATGTTCAAATTCCAGGGTGAACCATTAACACCTGAGCAGAAAAGGACATTTCATACCTTCGCTTCCATTCTTGCGCTGGGGTTGATCGCTGTGGTCATTTCTGTTTTATTTCAGCCGTTGATCCTTCCACGCATGGATTTTTACAACGAACTTTGGGGGCCTGTATATCTGCTCGTGCATGGACAAAGCCCGTATGATACCGCCAGTTTGAATCCTGTTTTGCCCGCTGTCTGGTTTCCCATGGCGGTCGGATTTTTTTTTCCGCTCGGCTGGCTTTCTGAAGAAACCGCACTGCAAACCTGGTTCATTTTCAATGTTATTGAGATCTGCATGGTCGTTTTTCTGGTGCAGGGAAAAGGCCGTTCGCTGTACAACACGGCGGCGCTGGCCTTGTTGTGTTTCTTCTTTCCCTTTGTCTTGAATCATTTCAACCTCGGGCAATTTTCCATCACCATCCTGTTGTGCCTGATGCTTTCGGCGCATTGGATCGGAAAATATGGCAACTGGCCTTCGGCGTTTTTCCTTGCGCTGGCACTTGCCAAGCCACAATTGGGAATCCTCGCCGTGTTTGGGCTGGCCGTGTTCCAATTCCGCCAGCGCGGATTCAAGGGAATGTTTCTTTTCGGCGCACAGACCCTGCTCATGGCCCTGTTGATGAGCCTGCCCTTGTTCATCGCCCACCCCGCATGGATTCCCGACTGGTTGACAAGCATGGCGAAAAATTACACCTGGCTGCATCCTTCGCTGTTTTCGATTTTGCGGCAAACGTTGGGCGTGTGGGGAACAGTGATCTGGATGGTGATTGCGGTAGGTGGGTTGATATCCGCCCTTTTTTTGTGGAAGAATTTACCGCCCTTCCTTGCCATGCTGTGGAGCCTTGCGCTGACAACGCTCGTCACACCTTATGTTTGGAGTTGGGATTTTGTCCTGCTCCTGCCGCTTTGGATGTTTTCATTTGTGAAGGCGGGTTGGAGATCGAGAATATTTTTGCTGGCTTCGTATGCCATCGCATGGTATGGCATGGCGCTGGTGCAAATGCAAGCGGGGAGTCAGAATCAATCTTTTTGGTGGGTGCCGCTGTGGTTCGTTGGTACGCTGGCTTTGGCAGCGTTTTTCTCGCCCGACCTTGCAAAGGTGCAGGACGGGAAAGTGTAAGTGTTATTTTTTTCTCGTCAAAAAAGAATGCATTCCTTTGAGCGCTTGCTTCCACTCGCTTTCGGCATCCAGTTTTCGTTTGACCTCGGTTGAGCGCTTTTGCATGGCCGCGATGACGCGCTCATCTTCCCCAGCGTCCAGCCAGAAGCCGTGACTGTTCTCAACGCAATAATCCAGCTTCAAGTCATACAACCGATATTGGAATTCATCCAGGGCTGTGCCGCAATGCGGGCAGGGGAATTCCGTTTTAGCCTGATGATGGATCAGTGAACCCTTGTGGGCATCGTCATCGAAGGCTGCATCTTCGAGCTTGTCCAGTTCGTTGAAATCCAGCCACATGCCGCGGCAGTTGGGGCATGAGTCGACTTCGATCATGCCTTTGTAATATTTTTTTGCAAGTTCAGTATTGCATTTTGGACAGTTCATTTATTTTCTCCAGCATATAAGGCGATGTGTGTCTATTTTGCAAAAGCCGCTGTTGGGAGCATTATTCAGTAAGGTGCGATGTACTTTCTGCCATTGCTTCATCCACCAATTCTTCAACCGATCTTCCATTTTCCTGAAAATCGAGCCAGACCAAAAACTCTGCGTTTCCCTTTGGCCCCAGTAATGGCGATTTAATCAACCCGCGCAAACTGAAGCCTTCCTGTTTTGCGAACGCCAGCACATCCAATAAAACCTGCCTGTGAATTTCAGGGTCGCGGATAACGCCATCGCCGCGGGCCACATCTTTTTTCCCTGCCTCGAATTGGGGTTTGATGAGCGCCAAAACTTCTCCCTTTTTACTTTTTACTTCATTTGAATGAGAAGTGCGAAGTGAGAAGTCAAACCACTTCTTGATTACTGGCAGCAATATCTTCAACGAAATAAATGAAGCATCCACCGTCACCAAAGACACCGCCTCAGGCAGTGACTCGACGTGGCGCGCATTGGTTTCCTCCATGACGACCACGCGGGCGTAGTTGCGCAATTTCCAATGCAGGATGCCCTTGCCCACGTCAATGGCGTAGACTTTGGTTGCGCCGCGTTGCAGCAGGCAGTCAGTGAATCCGCCAGTGGATGCGCCGACATCTGCACAGATGAAATCCTTCACGTCGATTCCGAATTTCTCCAGCGCCGCATCCAGTTTTTCGCCGCCGCGCGAAACAAAGCGTGGACCGGTATCCACCGTCAGCGCTGATTTTGTGTCTATCGCTGTGGCAGGTTTCAGGGCGACTTGATCGTTCACTCGCACCTGTCCAGCCATAATGAGGGCTTGCGCTTTTGCGCGCGATTCGGCCAATCCGCGTTCCACGAGCAAAACATCCAATCGAATTTTGGGCATGGGTCTATTTTACTGCGAGTATGGGCGCGATAGGACGAGATATTACCGTGCCTTACATAAGGTAAAATAGCCCCATGTTAACCGCCCTCATAAAAACCATGCGCCCGCGGCAGTGGGTGACAAAAAACATTTTCATCTTCGCCGCACTTGTTGCAGATAAACAATTGTTCAAGCCTGAAGCATTCCTGCGCACGTTGGCAGGTTTTGCGCTTTTCAGCCTCATCTCTTCCTGTGTTTACATCATCAACGATCTCGCCGATGTGGAGGCCGACCGCCAGCATCCTGAAAAGAAGAATCGCCCCATTGCTTCTGGCAAACTCCCTGTGGGTGTTGCGATCACTGCCGCCATCCTATTTGTGATTATCACCTTTGTGCTCGCATACCTGCTCACACCGTCGCTGCTTGCCGTGATTGGCGGATATTTCGTCATCAACCTCGCATACTCGAAGTGGCTCAAACATGTTCCGATTCTCGATGTGCTGATCATTTCAGCAGGTTTTGTTCTACGGGTTGGTGCGGGTGTCACCCTTATCGACGTGGAAAGATTCTCGCCCTGGCTGTACGTGGTGATGACCCTGCTCTCGCTCTTCCTCGGTTTTGGCAAACGCCGCGCCGAACTTGCATTGCTCGCACACGGAGCGGGTTCACATCGCAAAGTTCTCGATGGCTACACCCTGCCATTGCTCGACCAATACATCATGATCGTTTCGGGTGCCACCATTGTGGCTTACTCGCTTTACACTTTTTCCGCGCCCAACCTGCCCGAGAATCACAGCATGATGTTGACCATTCCTTTCGTGGTGTATGCCATCTTCCGCTACATGTATCTCATTGAAGTGAAGCATGCGGGTGGCGCACCGGAAGAAGTGCTACTCTCCGACCGTCCATTTCAACTGGCGATGGTTCTTTGGGGGTTGACCGTGTTGGCGATCTTTTATCTTTCATGAAAGCATCCGCGCCCGGCAAGATCATTCTTTTTGGCGAACACGCCGTGGTGTATGGCCGCCCTGCGCTGGCTGTGCCCGTGACTCAAGTCCATGTGGATGCCGAGGTTTCGGATTCTCCCCGCGCAGGGATTTGGATTCATGCCCCGATTATTGATCTGCACGCCGAATTGAATTCGCTTCCGCCTGACCATGCAATTGCTTCGGTTATCCTGAAAGTGATTCAGCGCTTTGGCATTTCCCCGTTGCCAAATTTGGATATCAGCATTTCCTCCACCATCCCTGTTGCGGCGGGGCTTGGCTCTGGCGCGGCGGTGTCTGTGGCTTTGATCCGCGCGTTGTCGGCTTCCCTTTCCCGTCCCATGACGGATGATGAAGTGAATGCACTTACCTACGAGATCGAGAAGATTCATCACGGTACGCCTTCGGGGATCGATAACACCGTCATCACATATGGCAAGCCTGTTTATTTTATGAAAGATCGGCCTGTTGAAACCTTCAAGACAGGCAATCCGTTCACCATTGTCATCGGCGATACAGGCATTGCAGCCCCCACGAAAGAATCCGTAGGCGATGTGCGCCGACTGTGGATCCGCGACCAGTTCAATCTGGAGAACATCTTCAACGAGATCGCGCAGATCGCGTTGATCGGCAGGCGCTCCATCGAAAGCGGACGAACCGAGATGCTCGGCGAGCTGATGGATCACAATCATGAATATTTGCAGGAACTGACAGTCTCTTCCCCCGAATTGGATTCCCTTGTTGAAGCGGCTCGCAAGGCTGGCGCACTCGGCGCCAAAATGAGCGGCGGCGGACGTGGGGGGAATATGATCGCTTTAGTGGATCCTGCCAAAGCGGAGTCTGTGGCGGCGGCTTTAATGTCTGCAGGCGCAAAGCGCACGATCATCACTGAAGTAAGTTAAGCGGGGACATCCTCACCTATGGGGACATATGATTCCATTCAAAAGGCATAACAGACATGAACCAATATAAAAGCTTTGCCCCCGTTCTTCCATATCTTGCGATTGGAGCGGGATTGTTTTGGTTCAACAATGCCTGGGCAGCCCTAGTCGGATTTCACATCGTGATCTTGTTTACGGTTTGGGTTTTGCGTCCCAGCCTGCCCGTGAACACACTTTTCAAAAGCCGATCTCCAAAATGGATCGCGGCAAGCGTCCTTTTTTGCAGTACCAGCGGGATCGGTTTGTATTTTCTCTGGCCTGTGTTTGATGTGGCGGATGACCTGCCTGCGCAGCTTTTGTCGATGGGGTTGACGCTTGCATCGTGGCCGTGGTTTATCGCTTATTTTTCGCTGATCAATCCATTTGTTGAGGAATATTTCTGGCGCGGTGTGCTTGGGAATGACACGCTCAACTTGTATATTGGTGATGTCGTATTTGCGGGCTATCATTCGATGATCTTGTGGGGCAAGGTGCGACCGATTTTCATTTTGTTTGCTGTTATGATCCTGGTCTCTGCAGGCTGGCTGTGGAGGCAGATCTCCCGCGAAGATGGCGGCTTGCTTGCCGCTTCGCTGGGTCACATGGCCGCCGATTTTACGATTCTCACGACGATCTACTGGATTTCAGCATTATGAATATTTTGGTTTTGAAATTGATCCTTGCGCCGGTCATCATCGGATCGGCAAGCTTGGCGGGGCGGCGATGGGGCGCGGCGGTGAGTGGATGGCTGGTGGGGCTTCCGCTTACCTCGGGACCTGTGGCTTTTTTCCTGGCTCTCAGCCACGACCGTGCCTTCGTTTTTGATTCGATTCGCGGCACGTTAAGCGGCGGCTTTTCCCTCATTGCGTTCAGCCTCACATATGCCTGGGTATCAAAAAGATTTAATTGGCTGGTTTCGATCCTGTCTGGTATTTTTGTTTTTACAGGCATGACTGTTTTTTTACAAAACGTCACCATTCCCTTTATTCCGCTTTTCTTTTCTGTCGTTGCTGTTATTTTTATCGGCTTGAGGCTGATGCCAAAGGAACAGGCTGTGCCGTCTGTTTCGAACCCGAGTGGGTGGGATATCCCATCGCGTATTTTGATCGGGACGAGTTTTATTTTGCTCATCACAGGCATCGCGCCCTATATCGGCTCACGCCTGACGGGGCTGCTGACCACGATTCCGTTGTACGTCAGCATTTTGACGATCTTTTCGCATCGTCATCAAGGCCATGCAGGTGCAGTGAACGTTTTAAACGGCTTGATCCTTGGTCTCTTTTCGTTCGCGGGATTTTATCTCGTACTCGGTTTATTGATCGAGCAGACCAGCCTCGCGGTGTCGTTTGGGGCGGCCATCCTTGCGACGTTGATCGTTCAGGGTTTATCCCTGTTGATCCTGCGGAAAAGGCATATCCACACATTGGAATAGATTTTCAAAACAAAACTCCGAAGTTTCTGCTTCGGAGTTTTTGCACCTGCCATCCCTTTTACTGCTTTCCAAACCACATTCTGTTTAACAAGTTATCCTTGAGAATGAATTGGTGATAAAGCGCCGCGCCAACGTGACCCAGTACCAGCAGGATGACGAGAAACCAGCCAAGTTGGTGAATCTCGCCAAGAGAACCAGCTCTGCCAGCCACTGACCCGTTGCCCATTGCAACTGCAAACAAATTTCTTTTGTTCGCGATCAAGGCGCCCATGCCGAGGATGAAAAAGGCTGCAAGATACAGGCCGTAATGCATCCATTCACCGAGTTTGTTAAAGAGGGCATTCCCGGTATCTGCCTGTGCGGGTTGTTTGGTGATGAAGCGTACAATGAGGCGGGTGATCATGACCATAAGCAGCATACTTCCCAACATCATGTGGATGTTGATCGGGGAGTTTCCACCGCTCTCGGAAAGGAACCCCGCGCCAAGCATCAACAAGACCGTGAGCCAGTGTAATGCGACTGATAGTGGATGATAACGTGTAGGGGTATTCATTTTCTTTTCTTTCTCCTTTTACGGTATTTTATATTCGTTTTATTAATGTAAAATGACGATCGTGTTGGTTTGACGTTTTCCACATAATTTCCACACAAGTAAGTTGTTATTTGACCATCAAGACCAAAAGAAAAAGATTTCCATCCACAGATGGAAATCTTTTTGAAAATTGTTTACGGGCTATTCTTTGAAATACTTTCGAACTTTTGCTGCGAACTGACGCTCGGTCAATTTATCGGCGGCTTCGATCACTGCCACCTTCTGGCCGATCCGCTCATGGATCAGGCGTTTTTCGAACTCAAATTTGGCTTCGCCCGGCCCCATGATCAAAATGGATGCGGCGTCACGGATGTTGGCGACAACCTCGCCGTAATATTTTTTCAGATGTTCCCCCAAGCGTCTGTCTATTTGGTCCTCTGCCGTGAAGAATTGTGCGCTGTAGGGTTGCTTTGCACGGGCGCCCCCTCGAAAACGGGTGTTTTTTTCCAAATTAGATTGAATTTGCTTTAGTTGCTCCTTCTTTTCTTCGATGATCAGGATCAACGCTTTCTTTCGATCGATCCACAAGCCGATAAGCTTTTCCATGGAACCTCCTGATGTTGATTGAAAGGCAGACACGACCCAATATCAGTATACATTTCTGTGGGGCGCAATGCAAATGCTTTCAAGCCCAGGGGGAGTTTTCTTATTTCAGACCTGTAATAGAACCTCCAGTTGACTTAGTTCGGGCGGCCCTTCAAGCAGCCCTTCAAAAAAAACGATAACTGTCCCAAATGAAGAGTTCATTGTAATGGCGTCGGCTTCCGTTTCCCAAAATGTGATGGTAATGCCCTGCCCAGTTTCACGATCTCCGATGACGTAGGCGCCGTTAAACCCTCTTGCCTCCTTCATAATAGGTACTATCTTGTCTCTCCAGATGGCTAAGGCTTTGTCTGTTTTACCGGGAAGTACGTGTGATCTGACCATTCTTGCAAACATAATTTCATCTCCTCTTATACCAATAAATTGTGTGTGAGCCGTACGAGTGGAAATTACCCGCCGAGAGCGTGGATTGTGCAGTCTAATTCGGATAAATTTTGTCATATATATAGTACCAAATTTTGGCTGAGTGTTCAATGTCGGGTTTTGTCCACGCTCAGGTGGGAGAATTTTTATTTTGCAGCGTTTGTGATTCACACCGGTTTTTATTTCAACTTGGACGCGTTTTTGGGCCATTTATAGACAGGCATTACAAAAGCATCTTGCTTATTTGTAATGCCTGTTTTTAGGTTTGCATAAGTGTGGGGTTGCCCAGTACTCAATTCCTATTCAAGGAGTATGTGCCTGAATGGTGGCTATGTTAATCTCCATATAGGCAAAACGCCCAAGAGTTGCAAAAATTCACGCAACATCAAAATTTAAAAACAGGAATGCAAAATTACAAGGCTGAGAGACACATTGCTCCTGGAATGTTTCATGAGGAGAAAATAATGAATAGATTGGTTGTCAGATTTTGGACAGGGTTCGTATTATTGGCAATGATATTGGGGAGTTACGCCGCTGTTGGTGCTTCATCGGCACCCATCCCGGGGGCGGTCGCGAAGATCTATTACGTTTCAACAAGCGGAAATGATGCGGGGACCGGGGCCTCCTCTTCCCCTTTTAGGACGATCCAAAAATGCCTGAATATTGTCGTAGCGGGCGATACCTGTCTGGTCACAGCAGGGACATATAACGAATCCCTGACGCTGAAGACCAGCGGCACTGTTTCTTTGCCTATTACGGTCAAGTGTTCAGCGGTTGGGGCTTGTACGGTCAATTCTGGGAATGCCCAAACGTTGGGAACAAGCAACCATACCCATTACTATACCTTTGACGGGCTGCGCTTCATCTCTGCTGTTGTCACCAGTCAGGCGACGCTATATTTTGGCCAGGGAACCGTGTGGAGCAAGAACGATAAGACCCTCGGCAATAACGGCTTTATTCTGCGGAATTGCTACGTGGAAGGGGACGTAAAGTTTTACGGCCATAATAATCTGGTTGAAAATTGCGAATTCAACGGGAAGAACATCTGGAACAACGGGATCACCGATTGGTACGCCACGAGCTATGACAATACCTACCGCAATAACTTCATCCATGGCTATAAGGTCCGCAGTATCTGGTCGATGCAATATACCGATAACATTTTGATCGAAGGGAACACCATCGTTGATGGTCACATCGACTGCGACGGCGCCGGGCATCCGGTGACCCGTTGTAATGTAAGGAATAATATTATTCATGATGCAGGCATGGGAATCCAGATCGAAAATGCATTCGATTCGACATTCGAAGGCAATGTGATCTACAACGTTCAGTTTGGAATGTTGATCGAAAACTACGGTCTTGGACCTGATTTCTACGCCGATGCGGAATATCGCAACACCTATTCCAATATCACGGTCAGAAATAATTTGATCTATAACGTCACCTCCAATGGCATTTACGTCTATGGCGCTGCGGGCGGCAGGATCGTGAACAACACCATTCAATATCCGCAGACAGGGACTGGCTATTACGGAGCCATTGCTCTGGCCAAGTATGGCGAGTATTACTCCCGTGATTGGGAGGTGAAAAACAACATCCTTTCAAGCAAGAATGTCTCTTTTCTGTTTACAAGTTCATCCGCCGGGTTATCGGGCTTCACGAGTGATTACAACTTGTACGATGGCGCAAAATTTGTGCAAAGAATAGACAGTACTTTCACTAACAAAACCACCCCGCAATGGCAGTCGATGGGTTTGGATGTACATGGCGTTTTTGCCAGCCCCTTGTTCGTAAATTCCGCCGCAGGTGATTTCCGTTTACAACCGAATTCCCCAGCCTGTACGGGCGGCGTTGGCGGAACCTATATGGGCGCTTTCCCTTGTAGTGCAATTGCGCCAACCAATACTTCGATCGCGCCGAGTGCCACGTCCACACGAGCGGCCAGCCCCACACCAACCCGGCTGGCTCCCACGTTGACCTTTACGCCGACTGTCATTCCAGCCACGGTCACGCGAACGGCATCCCCTGCTCCAGTGTTGCCAACTGCCACAAAGACAGCGACCCTGCCTCCGCCGAGTCCGACCGCATCTGCTTTGCCTGTATCTCCTACTCCCACGGCGTCCCTCATTCCAGTCGTGCCTACTTTTACATCGACATCCATGCCGCCCGCCTTCGAAACGACCTACGATGATAAGGATAGTGCGTTCGTATACTCTGATGGTTGGAGGGATGTGTATAAACCGCGAGCCTATAATGGTTCTCTTAAGCAGACAGCCCGGAGAGATACTTTTTTGACCTTTGCTTTCACGGGACAATCCTTTAGCGTTGTTTACAAGGCCGACCCTTCCTATGGAAAGATGGATGTTTATGTGGATGATATTTTGGTGGGGACGATCGATGAACGGTCATCTGCGGTTGCCTTCCAGTTTCGCTGGGATTATCCTGGCCAGCTCGAACCAGGAAACCATACACTGAAACTGGTCTTTGTTCCGCTGACTACCATTAACGCCACCGTTTCGTTGGATGCGGTGATCGTGCGATAACAATCACCTGCTTTGAAAAACTAAAACTCGCTCACGAAGATAATTTTCGTGGGCGAGTTTGATTGCAGGCATGGTAACATCGCTGAAATTTATCATTTGAAAATGGAGAAGATGCCGCCATGAAAAACGATTCGATCCTTCCATTAACTCGTGTGATCACAGCCGTTGTTGTTCTGTTTTTAGTTGCTGCGTTCGGGATTCTGTTTTTTCTGCCAGACCGCACAGGCGAGTTATTTGCCTGGGCCATTAAACCGCACATGTCTTCGATGTATTTCGGCTCGGCGTATCTTGGCGGCGCATGGATCCTCGCGCAGACCGCCTTTGGCAAGCGCTGGCATCGTGTGCAGGCCGTGTTCCCCGCTGTTACCGTTTTCACCATTGCGATGCTCGTCGCCACCCTGCTGCATTGGGACCGTTTTTCGCTCGGCACGATCCCCTTTATGGCATGGCTGATCCTTTACATCATTTCCCCGTTTTTAATTCCCGCACTTTGGATCTATAACAGGCGGACCGATTCGAATCTGCCTGAGGAATCAGACCTGAACGTTTCAACGACTGCCCGACTGGTCACCCGCATCTTTGGGACCCTAGTGCTGGTCTTTGTTCTACTGGGTTTTATCTTCCCGAATCTACTCATCCCCATCTGGCCGTGGACATTATCCCCGCTCACCGCGCGCGTGCTGTGCGGATGGCTCTCCGTGATCGGCACCGGCGCATGGGCAATCTCCCTCGACCCACGCTGGACGGCTTGGCGCGCCATCCTCGAAGGCATCTTCATTGCCTATAGCCTGATCTTTGTCGCTGCAGCCATGAACCCCGCCGATTTCAGCACGGGCATCTTTAACTGGTATACCGCCTTGATGGGCATCATGTTGATCGCGATCTTTGTCTTCTACATCAGCATGGAAAGCCGAAGACGGAAAGCCCGTTAGCTAAACGGCTGGAGGTTTGATCCCTGTAGCCCGAAATACAAGCCAATAAAAGCACAGCGCATAGATCACATACACAATCATCATGGCAAATATCAACCCATTGAATTCACTGGAGAATTGAACCTTCACCAACAGCAGCGCCCCTGCAAAAAAGTGAGCGAAATTTCCCAGTGACACGGGCCGCGCGTAAATGCCGCCGATGATGCCATCCTTTGCCGTCCAATTCATCAACGCAAAGGCGAAGTACAGTGTGCCCATCAACTGCACCAGCGTGGACATTACGCCCGTGTCGGTCACTCCCTGCGCCGACAAGACTAGGTCAGGCATGAACAAAAAGAGTATCCCAGCCAGCCCGAGGACGAGAGCGCTGGATGTCATAAGTAGTTTTGTGTTCATAATATTCTCCTGCGTGAGAGTATAACCAATCAGCTTTTCAGGCTGGGCGGGTGTGAAGAATAAAACTTTTTGTTTGTTATCAGCACTTATCTAGTTTGCGAGCCGAAACGGGTTTGTGGGTTGATAAATAGGTAATACACTGCCAGCCCACTGCTGTAGATGAGGACGGCTGTATATATGATGAGACTTATGAGGCGGTCAGGTTCCACGGTGTTGAGTAATCCCACAAATGGGACAATGAGTACAAGGTCGTAGGCGAGGAAACTGAGCAGTTGACCGAGGGCATTGTGCCAGTTGGGTCGGAACATGCCATAGAGGAAGTAGAAGGCGTCACCAAGGAAGATGCAGCCAAAGACGACGGATGAATCGGGGTTTAATTTCCAGGGGAAGATGGGTGCTCCTAGAATCAGCGACCCGCCCGCAGCGAAGAGAGAAGCGATGAATATCCAAAACGAGACTTTGACAGGCTTGGGCATGGGACGAGTCTCTTTGAGCGGAATCCTCAAACTCCAGAAGAATGTGGCGAGACTGGCAATGGCTGAGAAGATACCTAATACGCCAAAGAGAGTCATGCCTGCACGTCCCTGTGATGCGAGTTTGAAAAAGTAAATGGAAGTGGTGAGGGCGATGACGAAGACATTGAGCGAACCTGCGGGCAGTGCGCCGAATTCGCCCGTCCAGCCGACCCAGAGCATGGCGGCGCTGACAGCAGCCAGGATGGAGCCGACGAATAAGTAGGAGTAGCGGCCATCTTCCCAGGGCCAGATGGATGTGGCGAAGGGATGCCGATAGATAAAGCCGAATGCAACGAGGAGAATGACCAGACCACCAACGAACGTAGTAATGCGAAGAAGTTTCATACCTGCCTACCTGTAAAATGGTTTTATATAGTAACCCCATGCTGCGGGTTGTGCTTCGGCGGAGGCCCATATCTGGCCGTTGGGTTTCAGCAGGGAACTGGGCCTAGAGACGGAAAATTGCCTCACCGCGCTGGGGGCGCGGACCAGAAACAAGATACCCCTCTCCTTCAGGATGTGTGCCTAAATGGAGAGGATTGAACTAAATTTATGATGATGGCGCTATTGGCTTTTCACTTCAACGCCCGCCGCAATTTCTCTGCAACCGTGCGCAGGGATTTGATGCGTGCAAAATATTTATCGTTGGCTTCCACCAGCGTCCAAGGGGAATCGGGCGTACTGGTCTTCAAGAGCATCTCTTCTGCGGCGATAATGTAATCCTCCCATTTGCCGCGATTGCGCCAATCCTCATCTGTGATCTTCCATGTTTTGTAATTTGTCTTCGTGCGTTCGCGGAAGCGGCGTAGTTGTTCCTGCTTGCTGATGTGCATCCAGAATTTGAAGACGATCGTGCCAGAGTCGGTGAGTTGACGCTCGAACTGGTTGATCTCGCTATAGGCGCGGCGCCAATCCGCTTCGGTGCAAAATCCTTCCAGCCGCTCGACCAGTACGCGCCCGTACCATGAACGGTCAAAGATGGCGATCTGTCCCTGCTCGGGAAGTCGCCGCCAAAAACGATACAGGTAATGACGTTCTTTCTCTTCGCCCGATGGCGCAGCGATGGGCCAGACCACATAGCCGCGCGGATCGATGCGTTCGGTCAGGCGTTTGATCGAGCCGCCTTTGCCCGAGGCATCCATGCCTTCAAAGACAATGACCACGGGCCGCTTCTGTGCGTAGACTTGAAAGGCCAGCTCATGCAACTCAGCCTGTAAAGCCTTGAGCTGCTTGTCATATTCATCACGCGCAAGTGCCAATGTAAGATCAAGTCGCTCAAGCATTGACGGCTCCTTTCATTTCCTTTGTTGCACGCGGACGTTTGGCTTTCGTCCCTGCTGATGAAGGTAACCCCAAGTGTGTTTCGAGTGAAGCGATGATCGTTTCAAAAACCTTGATGCGCATGTAATACCGATCGGTTGCTTCGACAATCGTCCAGGGGGCATGAGGCGAATCGGTACGCGCGATCATGTCTTCGACATAGCCTGCGTATTTTTCATAGCGCTTGTTTTGCAGTTCATCTTCCTCTCCCACCTGCCAGGCGGTCAACTTATCCTTGCGCAATTTCTTGATGCGTTTCTTCTGATCCTCTTCGCCGATGTGCAGCCAGAATTTCAGGATGACCGTTCCATCTGCGGCCAGCATTTCTTCGAATTCGGCGATGTCTTGATAGGAGGCGCGCAGTTCATCTTTGTTGATCGTCTTGTTCAGGCGGTCGATCAAGACCCTGCGATACCATGATGTGTCGAACGCGACCATTTGCCCGCGGGCAGGGATCTTGAGCCAGAAGCGCCACATCCACGGATAGCGCAGCTCGGCCGTGCGCGGCGGCGTGATCGGGACGACGCGGAAGCCGCGCGGATCCAATCGCTCGGCGAGCAGACTGATCAGCCGTCCCTTGCCCGTGGCGGCCCAGCCCTCGAACACAATGATGACTGGAACTTTCGCGTCGAAGACGGCGTGCTCCAATTCATACAGACGCTGCTGTAATGGCCTTAATCTTTTTTTATAGTCCTCTTGCCCTAAAGCCAGATCGAGGTTGACGTATTCAAGCATGGCGAACTCCAGTTGGTCGGATTTGACAACTTGATTGTCACGTTTGTTATTTTACCCCTCTCATCTTCGCTTCGGGTACGATGTTCTCTAAAGGGGAGAGGCTAGAACCTTCCTCAAACGAAATGTTGGCTAAAAGAAGTCAAAACCCTGTAGGCAAATACGACATTCTAAATTTGTTTTCTTCGGAAGATTAATAGCAATATTATAAAGTTCTCATCAAACCCTCGTGATCGTATCCAAAAACACTGGCTAGATTAAGTAATTTATTAGAGAATATTCTAGTATATTGACAACCTGTACAAAACACGTAAAATACGAACAATATATGTGCAAAACCTGTGCAAACATATAACAACCTTAGAAATGGAGAAAAAAATGAAACGTTTTTCAATGTTCGCAGTCTTACTCGTAGTTGCTTCTCTGGCTTTAGCCGCCTGTGCGCCCGCTGCCACTCCCGCTCCCACGGCTACACCGATGCCTGAGCCAACCACCACCCCTGAGCCGATGCTCAGCGATATCGTAGACACCGCTGTCGCGGATGGCCGCTTCACAACACTTGTGGCCGCAGTCCAAGCCGCTGAGCTGGTGGATACGCTCAAGGGCGAAGGTCCTTTCACCGTATTCGCCCCCACCGATGATGCTTTCGCCGCTTTACCCGCTGGCACACTCGATAGCTTGCTCCTGCCCGAAAACAAGCAGGCTCTGACCGACATTCTGCTTTATCATGTCGTTTCAGGCAACGTCATGGCTGCTGATGTGACCGCTCTGACCAGCGCCACCACCGTGCTTGGCAAGGATGTTACCGTCAAAGTTGATATGGGCAATGTCTACATCAACGATGCGCAAGTGATTATTACTGATATAGCCACTTCCAATGGCGTGATCCATGTGATCGATGCGGTCCTCCTGCCTCCAGCCGATGAAGCTGCGATGGAAGAAAAGAACACCATCGTGGACATCGCTGTCGCTGACGGTCGCTTCACCACCCTGGTAGCTGCTCTGACAGCCGCCGATCTGGTCGAGACTTTGAGCGGCGATGGTCCCTTCACAGTTTTTGCTCCCACGGACGATGCCTTCGCTGCATTACCCGCTGGCACCCTTGACACATTGCTCCTGCCCGAAAGCAAGCAGGCGTTGACCGACATCCTGCTCTATCATGTCGTTTCTGGCAAGGTCATGGCCGCGGATGTAGTTACTCTTTCCGGCGCGACCACTGTACTTGGCAAGGATGTCACCATCACTGTCAAGGATGGCAAGGTTTTCCTGAACGACACCGTGCAAGTCATCATTACCGACATCGAAGCCTCCAATGGTGTGATCCACGTAATTGACGCGGTTCTTCTCCCGCCTCAATAAGAAGCATCTCTCTCCTCCTAGATTGAGTGTAAAAAGAAAGGACGGGCAATTTGCCCGTCCTTTTGATTCCTGAATTGCTTTTGTTATGCCTTTGCGCGCCGCCGTTGAATGATGCTGTAGATCGCCAGCCCAAGCACGAAGACTGTTGCGACCCAGGCGCTATTCGCCACCAGAGCCGTGTCGGCCTGCTTTTGAGCGATCCCAGCGAAGGACCAAACCAACACGAAGACGTATCCGCTGTCCCTGCGGGTGACCGTCATGAGCAGACCAAGCAGACACGCAACAACCAGCATGACAACCGCCCAAGCCTGCGGCGCGAGTCCAAATCCAGTCCAGTTGATGAAGTAAAGATAGTCGGTGACGTTGGCAACTGTGGCGACGGAGATCCAGCCGAGGTAGACGCTGAAAGGAACATCCACGCTCCATTTTTCAGCGGCGCTGACAGGTGTGCGCCCGACGTTGAGTTTGAGATAACTGGCGATGAGCAGACCGAGCAGGGTGAGCATGACAAGCACACTCAAGCCGAACAGGTTGTAATGCCAGCAGAAAAGCCAGGCCGCGTTGAAGATGCCGCTTAGTGCAAATAAATATCCGAGCTTGCGCAGGCGTGGACTTTCCTTTTGGTCGGCTCGAAATTGATAAATGCTGAATGCGATCCAGCCGATGTAGATGATGCCCCAAATGGCGAAGACGTACCCCGCAGGGACGAAGTAGACTTGAAAGCGGTCTGAGATCTCGCCTGTGTTCTGCCCGTTGAGCGGCAGGGTGCTGGCGAGGATGTTGACGGTAAGTGCGATGACTACGGACAGTGCATTGGCAAGTTGACGAAGTGTGTCTTTGTTCATGAGTTTCTCCATAATGATATTTGCGACAGGGATAGGTTCATCATACAACTTCTTACTGTCAATTGCTATCATAAGCGGGGACAATCACTCAGCCCAAAAATCGCCTGGATTGGCGCAGACTCGACCCCCACCCGTCCTCCCCCAAATGGGACGATGGAATACATACAATTTTTTGAATACTTTTTATTGTCCCATTTGGGGGAGGTGCCGAAGGCGGAGGGGGCACAGACCACAATCAAAATGCCCTCTCCAAAAGGAAAGAGCATATCGTCTTACTCATAAATCGTCTCAGCCAATTGCACGACCAAATTTTTCAATATTATGCCAACTGTACCGTCAACTTCTTTCCCAAAGCGGATGCGGCACGCTCCAACGTAATTAAAGTGATAGAGGCATTTTCAGGGTCAAGCAGACGCTCCAGCGCGGCGCGGCTGGTCTTCATGCGGTTTGCCATTTCAGTTTTGGTCAGATTCTTTTTCTTCATTTCTTCCGCAATTTGATAGGCAATGACTCGCTTGATGGCGGCAGCTTGTACCTGCTCGTAAATTTTTTCTTCTTTTAGGAAATCATCAAAGTTGCTTCCGATGTGTTTTTTATTCATGACTTAATCCTTCTCTATATTCTTCAACCGATGGCGGGCAGTATCCAATTCATCCTGAGGTGTTTTCTGTGACTTTTTGACAAACCCATGCAAGAGGATCATGGTCTTGTCCATAACTGTAAAAAATACCCGCGCAATTCCTGCTCCAATATGGGAGCGTACTTCCCAAAGCCCGCGCTCGATCTTGCGGATCAACGGCATTCCAAGCGGCCAGCCATATTGTGCGGTTTTGATATCCTCACCAATGGCTTGACGATCTTCTTTTGGCATGTCTTTCAGCCATTCCCTCACAGGCTCTTTGCCTGCTTCGGTTTTATAGAATACAACATTTAGAATTGGCTTACCCTCTTCATCTTTATCCATGCGGGTAGTGTACCATAATTGATACGTTAGTCAAGGTCTGTTCTGCCACCAAAAACAAAACCCCTCTCCCGTCTCCCCCAAGGGGGAGAAGCTAGAACCTTCCTCAAACGAAACGTTGGCTAGGATATTCAACAACCTTATCACACAGAAAAGAAGACAAAAAATGCCCTCTCCTTTTGGAGAGGGACAAGTCAACATGCCGATTATGACGCTAATCAGGGAGAGGTCCGCCCAGCTCAAAAATTACCTTAATCGAGTTGCGTGCGATCAATTCATTGCTGACGTTGAACCAACGATACGAGAGTATTTATTCTGGTTTCTTTTTTATCCATTTATCGATAAGCTCATCTTCTCTTTTCTTAGCTTCCTCTGCTTTTTTAGCGTCATTTTCCATTTTTTCGCGTTTTGACTGTATTTCAAGTTGGGCTTGTGTATTTCTCTTTTGTCCATCAGCCACCTTGGAATAAATGAGTAAGCCTATCCCCAAAATAAAGGCGGCAACAATTGCCATGCAAAATAAGTTAAGAAATAGGGCTTGTGGAGAGTTTCCACTTATTGGCGTTGATGGCGCAAAATAATAAAGGAGACAGGAGGAAAAACAACATGTTATTACTGAAAGGGCAATAAGAATATATCCTATGGATTTGAAGTTCATATTTTCTCCTTTTTTAACATCCAAAGTAAGTCGCAAAATGCCGATTCACTAGTAAGTAGTATCAACGATCCTCGTTTGACAATTTATCTAATGAAGGTTTTATGTATTCATAAAAAGTTATGGGTACTTTTGCTTCCCAAGTAGTCCAAACTCGCACCTGTGTATGGTAGCTGTGTCCATCCTCATCAACGCCATCCTCGTCTACAGTTTCATATCCGCTTCTTTCCTCAATTCTATAATCAATCGCTATGTATCTTGATTTGCCATTAATTCCTTTTGTTCGGGCGTTGAATTTTCTGAAAAAATACATCACTTATAATTCGCGCTCCCATGAGCGTGTCAATTTTTTCATTTTTTGTTAAGTCAATCAAATATCTTAATGACTCTAAATCACCTTTTCGAGCATGTCCTGCCAACGTTTCGGCAAGAAGGCGGTATTTCGAAAATAAATCAACTTTTGATTCTATCAATTCTTTTTGCTGTTTCGACAAATTCCCATTTGTGTAAATTTCCGACAATATTTTCTGGGAATTGTATTTCCCCGATTCCAGCAAAGCAATTAAATCCATTAAAGCATTCCCGTCTCCGTTTATTGAGGCTGCTTTCATGGCGTCGATTGCTTTGGCTCGTTGATGCTCGTCCATAATTATCTGCCTTTAAATATAGAATTTTCTGATATTACCCTTGCTTGAAAGAAAACCTTGCTTTTCAATATTTGTTTAGTTGAAAGGCATTCTACCCTTCGTCATTCCATTAATATTTCCACCATTCCAGAAAAAGGTTGTTGATTTTGAGATTTCTTTGTTAATAACTACGATGAAGTAAAAAAGAAAACACAATCTGCTCGTCATTTGTTGATACTGTCGTTTCTTTATATAATCAGCAAAGGAAATTTTTTTCTATCAACCACATAACAACTTTTGCATCAATCCGCTTTCTCGTATGACCATCATCATCTTCGTACTCTGATATGCTGTGTTCACTGGATTCATATTTGTTTGAATCTATCCGCACCACCGTATCTTTATGGAGCCATATAAGTTCTTTTTGTTCCGGAGTAGATTTGCCAGAAATAAAGATTTTCTCCAAGGCTTCTTGATATTTTTACATCAATCCAGATTGAACTTTTTCCATCCGGCGCTGGATTAATTATATACATCGACTTCTTCTGCTTCTAAAATATTTATTATTTCAGCAATATCCTCAATATCCTCAATATCCCTATCATTAGCCAGTTATATTTTAAGAATCTTTTGCAGCTCAAACTTTGAATACAGGTGGTTTTGTGATGAAATAAATTCTCTCTGCATATTTGTGGCTGATTTCGATGTGTATATATCCATCAGCGCCTTTTGTGAATAATTTGATGGGTGAAGTAAAACAACCAAATCCTTTAATGCCTCTATGTCGCCTTGTTTAGCATGTTTGGATCATACTCTCAATTGCTTTTGCTTAAGATCTGACATACGGCACATCTTTATTTTAGTAGGGACGGCCTGAGGGAACAAGCCGTCCCAATTACCAATCTCCAATCACCAATCTCCAATCACCAATTACTTGAGTTTCGCAAACCTCGACACCACCTTCGCCGCCGTAGCGGGACGATCCATCACGCCGCCTTGATGAATAAGAATCGGTGTACCTTCCTTTGCATACGCAAACTCCACAAAAGCCTGACCTGTGATGAAGCGCTGACCATCAATCGCGCAGGAGGTGACGAAGCCAATGCGCTCGCCGTTGGCGTTCACCACGGGGTCGCCGTTGTGCGCCATGCGGACGCGCTGGTCATCAAACGTGAAGCGGATGACGCCGCCCTTGCGTTCTTTCTCGCGTGCAACATAAGCGTCCCGACCGATGAACCACGGCTTGTACGGTTTGACGTACGAACCAAATCCGCCTTCCGCCACGCCTAAATCTCTGCCGTCAAATTTGCCAGAACCCAATCCCATTTCGTGACCGTACAACGGCAAGCCTGCTTCGGTGCGCAGAGAATCGCGCGCGCCCAAGCCGATGGCTTTCACGCCGAACTGCTCGCCAGCTTTCATCACCGCCAGCCAGAAGTCCACGGCGCGTTCGGGGTGGACGAATAATTCAAAGGCCATCTTCTCGCCTGTGTAGCCCGTGCGCGAAACGATCAGATCAAATCCGCCAACCACTGCATCGCACAACTCAGTTCTCTTCAACTTCATAATGCGCGCGCGGGTCGCATCGTCCACGCCCATCGCCAGCAGCGTGTCGCGGCTCTTTGGCCCTTGCAGCGCAATGTCCACGCGCATTTCATTACCAGAGCGCGGGTCGCGCAGGTTGCGGATGTTCGCTTCATAGCCGTACGTCCGCGCCCACGGTCGGCCGTTGTCAATTTTCACTTTGCCATCGCGCACGCTTTCGAGCCATGTGCGATCCTTGTCATCGTTCGACGCGTTCACGACCACGAGATAATTGTCCCAGCCGCGGCGATAGATGAGCGTGTCATCGATCACGTCCGCATCGGGGGTCAGGAAGTGCGAATACAAAGACTCGCCAGGCAGCAGTCCGCCGCAGTCATTGCCGCAGACCGTATCGAGGAACGAAGCCGCATCCGCGCCGCGCACATCGTACACGCCCATGTGCGAAACATCGAACAGCCCCGCCGCATTGCGTGTGGCAAGGTGCTCCTCAAAAATCCCCGTGTACTGCACAGGCATTTCCCAACCAGCGAAGGGGACCATTCTGCCGCCCAAATCTCTATGGACTTGATTCAACGCTGTTTTCTTTAACTCGCCTTCCGCCTCATTCCACTCGAAGGGCGGCAGCGCATCTTTCTTAACGTTGGGCATGGTTCCGATGAACCAGGGTTTATCAGCATCGACGCCGTTTCCAGTCACCTTCACCGCTTTGAGTTTCTTCCAATCTGCAACGATCGTCGGCCCAGGCATTCTCTTCGCGCTAAAGTCTTTGCTGCCATCAAGGTTGAACGACACGTAGCCGTCTGAAAGATCGCGCAGCCACGCGCCGACCATGCCCGCTTTGGCGGCAGGCACTTGCAAATAATACGCGCCGAAATCGATGCAGGTCAACACACCCTTCACCGTCCCTTTCGGGGTGGCGAGGGTGGTGGCCTGACTCTTACCTGGCTTCAATGCGCTCAAGTCAGAGGAGGCGGCATAATCCAAAACCTGACGCACGCGCAAGCCCGTGATCTCGAACACACCGCTCGTGGATTTATCGTCGATGTAATAGAAATGCGGATACCCGCTCTTCTTCGATTTGAAATCAATGCCCGCTGTTTCTGCCAACTTCCTCACCTTCAACTTGGCGGCATTCAACACATTGAAATCCAATTTGGCGCGGCGCTGACGTCCCTTGCGCACGGTGTCCACTGCGTGAGGAGCGCACGCCAACAGCACATCGGCGATGACATCGGCAAGCTGACGCGATTTCTTTTCGTCGAATCCGCGCTGGCTGATCCACGGCGTGCCGAGGCGGATGCCCGAAGGAGCCGCCGCGCTTTTATCGCCAGGGATGGTGTTGCGGTTGACGACCACACCCACGATATCGAGAATGCGCGCCGCCTGATCGCCGCTCAAGGTGGTTCCGTCTTCGCCTTTGATGGAGGAGCAATCCACATTCAGCATGTGACAGTCCGTGCCGCCGAAGGGCACGCGCAGTCCGCGCTTGGTGAATTGATCGGCCATCGCAACGGCGTTTTTGATGGTCTGTTCTTGCAGGCGTTTAAACTGTTTGGTCTGGGCCAGTTTGAAGGTCAGAGCAAGACCCGCAAACACATTCACATGCGGACCGCCCTGTTCGCCGGGGAAGACCGCCTTGTCGATCTTCTTGGCAATATCCGCTTTGGTGGTCATTAACACTGCACCGCGCGGGCCGTCGAGCGATTTGTGGGTGGTAGACATCACCACATCGGCAATGCCGATCGGCGAAGGCGCAACTCCCGCCGCGACCAGACCGCCGATGTGTGAAATATCCGCAAGGAAATACGCGCCGACTTCATTGGCGATCTCGCGGAATTTCTTCCAATCGGGAACCCATGAATAAGAGGAATAGCCCGCAATGAGCAATTTGGGTTTATTTTCGAGCGCCAATTGACGGATGGCTTCGTAATCGAGTTTCTCGTTCGCATCCACCGAATAATGCACAGCCTTGAACCATTTGCCGCTGCGGTTGACGGGCGAGCCGTGCGAGAGATGTCCGCCGTGCAGCAGGTCGAGACCCATGACGGTATCGCCGACATTCAACAGCGCCTGATAAACTGCGTTGTTGGCGGGGCCGCCCGAAAGCGCCTGCACGTTGACGAAGATTTGATCAGCGGTAAAGCCATTGGCAGCGAAAGCTTCGGCGGCACGTCGGCGTGCGAGGGCTTCCACGGCGTCGGCATATTCCACGCCTTTGTAGTAGCGCGGGTCACCGTTGCGGCGATAATCAGCAAGTCGCGCGGGATAATCGAGAATTTCATCCTCGGTCATCCAGCGTGACGCTTCGTCGGGATAGCCTTCTGCATAAATATTTTGGAACGCTGAAGCCAATGCTTCACGGGCGGCCATCGGCGCAGTTGATTCGCTGGGGATCAGGATCAACTTGCGATACTGCCGCTCCTGCTCTAACTGGGTCAATTCATAAGTCTCAGGGTCGAGTTTTTCGAGTGAACCACGGAATAAATAGTCAGCCATTATGTTCTCCTATTATGGGTAGGGTAGTGCGTCGCACTCTCATTTTGATTTGTCAGACCGTTGAATTGTAGGACGGGAAAGGGGGAAGGTCAAGTGAAAAATGGCATATTAACGGATGAGGCTGTGGTTTTGGAATCCAGTGGTACGGAGGATTGGTTTTCAAAATCGGTGGAGTGCGACATACTATGTGAAACCACTTTAAACATATAGGAGATGAAATGAGTAACATACCCCGAATCATGCGTGCTGTTGGTTGGTTGCTGTTTATGGTCATGTGGATCCCCTTTACGTTGATGTTTATGAACATGCCGAATGGCAATTCAAGCTATGACTCCCTTGCCGGGCTTCCGAAGACCATGGCATTGTTCCTTGGAATCACGATCGGTTTGGCGATCATTTCCACGGCTTTACTGGTCGGTTCCTCGGTGGTCGGTTGGTTGATCGGGCGAGTGGTGCTCGCCCGCGGAGAATCTGGCACCGCGCGCATCCTTGCCATCCAACCCACGGGCACGCGGGTGAACAATTATTACTACGGTATGCGCTTCACTCTGGAGGTGCAATCGTTCGGCGAGACCTTTCAATCCCATGCGGAGCGATTGGTCCCCATGCATGACATGATGAAATACCAGATCGGCATGACCGTCAACGTGAAATACGACCCGATGACGAAAACGGTCGCGATGGTGGATTAACAGTTTATTTTGCAGAAGGACAGGCCTTGAAGATGCTTCCCATTTTCAAGGCCTGTTTTTATTTCTCTGTGTCTCCATAGTTAAAAATCCTTGTCCATGATCGGCGTTTTTATAAATCCCAGGGAGGCCATTTGAGTTGAATTAACTGATGTTATGCACCCAACCGTGATTCCCTGAGCGGAGCGAAGGGTCTCTACTCCTGAATTCAGAGGTTCTCACTGCACTGGCGTGCAGCGCAAGTGTCGCTCCGCTCAGAACAACACTGTGTAAGGTGACTTAAATTAATTATTTCTAATTTCAAACACACAATTTCCATATAAGCCGGTCACAGCTTGATTACATGGGCGGAATATCATTTGGGAAGGTTGGAGGCGCTCCAACCACAGATCAAAGATAAAGAGGTAAAAAAATATGAAAAAGAAAATTTCAATTCTGATCGGCGGTTTATTGGCGGTTGCGATGCTGTTCGGAGCGGTGAGCGTAAGCACGGCCTATGCCCAGAGCGGAAGTTTGACTCCATTCAGTGATCATGGCGGCCCCGGCCGCGGTGGACGTGGATTGGGTCAGGCTGAACTCGAAGCAGCCGCCAAGGTGCTCGACATGACCGCAGATGAACTGTCCGCTGCGCTGCAGGAAGGCAAGACGCTCGAAGACCTTGCCACCGCCGCAGGCGTGGACATTCAAGATGTGAAGGATGCCATCACAGCGGTCCATGAAACTGAACTTCGCGCGCGCATCGAAGCCGGTGTGGCCGATGGCAGCATCTCACAGGAAAAAGCCGATTGGCTCCTGGAAGGTCTCGATAAAGGCTTCCTCGATGGTCCCGGCTTTGGGATGGGTCACGGCGGCGGTCACCACGATAACCAGTCCGCAGTGGATGGCACACAACCCACCCAAACCACGACTCCATAATCATATGACACTATAAACATGGAAAGGAGTTAAAAGAAACAGATGAGGCGACTCCTCCGCCTCATCTGTTTTTGATTGTCTTAAATCGACGGCTATTCCTCTGGAGCGTAGATGTTGAAATTGTCGATCTCGAAAACTGCATTATCGCCTGCGTCCAAACCAAAGCCGAGGCCGAACTTGCCCCATGAGTGTTTTGTGGTTTTGACGCTTCCCACAATGTATTCATTCACACAGAAGGTATAGGTGTCGCCTTGTGCGATCACAACAAGATGGTTGATCTCTCCTGCGTTGACATACTTTGAGTACCCTGTGAACAAGGGGTCCTGCCAGCCGCCGTATTCATGCACAGCTACCCGAACACTGCCCGAATCGCGTATCGAGAAGAACAATTGCTTTTCCCCGCGTACCCGAAAGATTACGCCATACTTTGCATCGCGCGGCCCGGATACTTTTTGGATTTGAGCGGTGAGATAAAAATCCCATAGATTTTTATCCAGCTTTGGAAATTGGCGGGAATATACGCCCTTTAGCGCGTCAACTTCATAGTGGAGAACGCCATCGGCCATTTCCAAATTTGTGATGTCGTAGTCATCGGAATTCTTTCCCAACGGCCATAGGTTCAGATTTTTATCGAAGGTATTTTCTTTGGCGATGACCCACCCCGCCGGGATTTTCGGACATTTTTCCGCTGGGCCGCTATATCCAAACTGCGGCAACCCTTCGCGGACATCCTCGTCTGCAAGGATGATGAGTGATGAAAAACACGCACAGATCCCTGTTGTAACGAGACAACTTGAGATCATCAGGAAGATAAAGACCTTTGTTTCCCAGCGCATGGATTCTGTTTGACCGTTCATGTTTTCCACCTCTTGGTATGAAAGATGATTTCACGGTCATTGTAAAACTTTGATTCGCGCGGGTCAAGCAAGAAGTGACGAAAGGCATACAAAAAGGGATGACAGACAGAACTGCCATCCCTTTTTGTTTTACGGTCGCGGACCGCCGGGGCCTCCGCCGCCGGGTGCGCCTGGTCCTCCGGGCCCGCCTCCACCCGGGGCACCAGGACCGCCGCCACCGGGGCGCCCACCGAGTGACATCTCGAACTGACCGAGTCCGTTGCGGGCTTGCGGCATTTGTCCGCGGGCGAATTGGGTGGTGATGTCGTTGAACTTTCCGCTCATTTGGGTGAAATCGAGCGTTCCACCGCCGGGCAGGCTGGGTCCACCGCCATTTTTGCCGAGCTCCATGAAGCCAGCTTGGGCGTTCTTGCCGAGTTGGGCCAGGTTCATCAACTCATCTCGGGAGAGTTTGTTATCACCCATCGCAAGGTTGGCAGCATCGACGAAATCGAAGGCGCTTTGCAAAGCTGCGATCTGGTCGGTGGGGATGTTGTTCGGTTGGATGCCAGTGATCGCATCCACGCGGCCCTGCTGATCTGTCTTGACCACTTCGAGCATATCCTGCGCCTGTCCTTTCACGGCTTCTGCTTTCACCTGTGCCTGCTGGGCGGCATTCTCCAACTGGGCGATGCTTTCTTCAGCCAGTTCAAGGCCTTGTTCCAGCGTGGTGCTGATCTCCTGCAGAGACTGGTCAATGGAGACCAGCGTTTCATTCAATTGATTCAACTCTGCTTCGATGGCCTGCATTTCGGCGATGGCTTCGTAGGCGAGGTCTGAATACAGTGCGTAGTATTCTGCCATCAGGTCTTCGGCGTATTCGACGTAGTAATCGGCGTAGTAATAATAATCGTACACATAGGTGATTTCTTCGGTGGTGACCGCGTCATCGCTGGTGGTGGTGTATACCGAACTGGTGGTGGCTTCGGTGGCGGCGACAGCTTCAGCGACGGCTTCATCAATGAGAGCGGCGAGTTCTTCTTCGGTCAGTGCCACGTAGTCTACAGTGGGACCGGGTGTGGGAGTGGCGGGCATGGCGGTGAGCACATTGGCATTGACCGTGGCTTGCGCCAATGCATTTGCCTGCTGTGTCCCTGCGATGGCGGTATTGATGACGATGTTCGGGTCTTGCGCGGCTGGGGTGGCGGCTGTGCCTCCGCAGGCGAGGGTCACAGCCATGAGCAAAATTACGCTGATGATGATCTGAAGTTTGTTTTTCATTGGTTTCTCCAATATATTTATGAAAGGTTGTGTAGTGGCGACTTCAGTCGCCTTTACTTGAACGACTAAAGTCGTTATTACGTTTTGTGAATTCTGATAATTCACTATACATCTCTCTTTTCAATAAGCACCTTTACACCTTTGTTGGGCCGCAAAGTGACGCTGGGTTTCGGCGCCGCGTGTTTGGTTTGAGTCGGAAGCACCTGCCAGCGGCGCGAGATCATGGCGAGGATGGCGATGGCTTCTGTCATGGCGAAGTGTTCGCCGATGCAAACCCTGTTCCCGCCGCCGAATGGGAAGAAAGCGTAACGGGGAAATGGAAGCCTTTCGAGCTCCGACCAGCGTTCGGGTCGGAATTGAAGCGGTGAGTCATAAAATCGCGGGTCATGCTGGGTCACCCATTGACTCATGAGCACGACCGATCCAGCCTTGATATCCTGTCCGCCGATTACACAATCTTGCACGGCCTGCCTGCCCAATGCCCATGCGGGCGGGCGCATTCGCAAAGTCTCTTTCACGACCAGGCGGGTGTAGTTGAGGTTTTTGATATCTTCCGGGGTGGGGAAGCGGTCGCCGAGCACGGCATCGGCTTCGGCTTGCAGTTTGCCCTGCACGAACGGGTCTTGCGAGATCATGTCCCAACACCAAGAGAGGAGCAACGCGGTGGTTTCGTGACCCGCCAGCAAAAAGGTGAGTACGTGCGCATGAAGCTGCTCGTCGGTGAATTGGTCGCTGTGTTCGTTTTTCAAAATGTTGATGAGCGCGCGCTGCGCCTGTTCCGATTGCGGATTGGCAAGCAGGGTTTCAGTGACGATGTTGAGGTCGGCCTTGGCCTGCCTGAATTTGGGGAATAACATGCGCGTCGCCTCCGGTAACGGAAGCTGGGCCAGCGGAAAGAGGCGGATCAGCGTCTTCATCGCTTCGCTCACGCGTTCCACCGAGCCTTCGGGTGCGCTGCCGAAAAACGACCACAGGGCGATGTTCAAGGTCAACCGCATCATTTCATCGGACATATCCACGACCGAGCCGTGCTGCCAACGGGTGAGATGGTTGAACGTGCTGACGCCCATCACGGGCAGGTACTCTTCCATCTTTGTGCGATGGAAGGCGGGCTGCAAGGCGCGGCGCTGTGAGAGGTGTTCGTCGCCTTCACTGGTGAGCAAACCTTCGCCAAGGATGATGCGTGCGCGCTGCAGGCTTGGCCCTTTGATGAAATTCGCCTGCTGTTTGACCAGCACTTCTTCGATGAATTCGGGATGATTGAGCAGGTAGAAATCGCGTTTCGGCATTTTCACATGGGCGATATCGCCGTTGTCACGCGCAAGGTCGGCCAGCGTATGCAGCGGACTGCGCAGCATGCCCCAGATAAATCCGAGCGGTGAAATGTCCGCATCCATTGTGCTGAGAGTGAGATTTGTTTCCATGTCTGTCTCCTTTGTTCTTGTTACCCCAAGGATACAGGCGCTGGCTTTTTATGTATGCCCGCCGTGGTGGGTGATTCCTCCCCCTATTTAGTGGGTCATTTCCTTCCCCTATTTCGGTTTTTGAAATGGGGAAGACTGCGATGGGGGTCAAAGTTCTTCAGGCTTTACCAACCCAAACCGCACCGCCATCAACGCGGCTTGGGTGCGGTCATTCACCCCCAGCTTCATCAATACATCGCTGACGTAGCCCTTCACCGTCATTTCGGTCAAGGTCAACGCGGCAGCGATTTCCTTGTTGCTCATGCCGCGGCCGAGCAATTTCAAAATTTCACGTTCGCGTTCGGTCAATTTTTCGAACGGGTCTTCGGGCATCGGCGCGCGCGCCATCAGGCGTTTGGCAATATCAGGGTGCAATTGCGGTTTGCCTTTGGCCGCGCCGCGAATCGCCTCGACCAATTCATCTCCGCCCATTTCTTTTAGTAGAAATCCGCTTGCGCCTGCGCGCAATGCCGCATACACATGCGCATCATCGGTGAACGAGGTCAGGATCAACACAGGCAGTTCGGGGAATTCAGGGCGGATGGTCTTCAATGCTTCGACGCCGTCCATCTCTGGCATTTGCAAATCCATCAGCACCACATCGGGGCTGTGCTTTTTGATGAGCGCCAAAACCTCCGTGCCATTTACGGCTTCGGCCAGCACCTTCAAATCTTTTTCGGCTTCGATCGTCATCCGCAATCCGCGGCGGACGATCTGATGGTCATCGGCGATGATTATTTTTAGCATGGGTTCTCTCCATTTCTTAGCCACGGATAAACATAGATGAAAAGTATTTTCGACAGCATCATTAAAATCAGAGTTTATCTGTATTCATCTGTGGTTAAATTTTTTATGGTGCTGCTGGCAACGGCAAAGTAAACGAAACAACTGTGCCTTCGTCAAGGTCAATTTTCAATTCACCGCCGAGGGCCAGCACGCGTTCGCGCATTCCGCGCAGGCCGTAATGCCCTGCAGGCAGATTGTTCACATCGAATCCTTTTCCAAAATCCCGAATCGTTCCATGCAGCATTGCATCCTTTTGAACGGTCACTTTTGCATCGCGGCTTTCACTGTGCTTGATGATATTTTGCAGCGACTCGCGAATCACCCACAGGGCTTCATCGGCGATGCTTTTTTGGAGGATGACTCCCTTTGGCATCTCCAGCGTTATCGAAAGGAGCGGCCCGCCTTCAGGTCCGCTTCGTTGAGCGAACGCTTCGCACACGCCTTGAACTGCTTCCGTCAAATTGACATTTTCTTCGGCTGCGGCATTTCGCAATTGATCCAACAGCAGGCGCATTTCACGCAGGGTCTCACGCGCCTGAGTCTCCAGCGCGACCAGATCTTCCCTCATCTCAGGCGTGGATTTGGCCGCCAATCCGCGTGCCATGAGGTGCATGCCGAACAGGCTTTGCGTCACCGAGTCGTGCAGGTCACGGGCGATTCTCTGCCGTTCTTCATACGCCGCCACCGATTTTTGATTCGCAAGCGCAAGCTGGGTCTGCTCTTTCACGCGTTCTTCCAGCGTTTGATTCAACGCATACAAATTTTCATACGCATTCGCATACGCCAGCGCAAAAGCAGCCTGCTGACCCAATGCGCTCAACCGTGCGCGTTCATCCGAATCATAGAGCGGACCCGCTTTGCGCGTGCCCAGCCAGTAACCGCCAAAAGAAACACTCCCTGCGATCAGGCGGGTGTTCCAGCCTGGGGTCAGGTGCGGGGGCGGCACATCGGGTTCGGGGAATAATTTCAACGCGCCCCATTCCGCTCCGATCTGCGCGGGGAAGACTTCATTTAGAAGGTGGATGATCTGCTCGCGGCGGTTGGCACGTGCCAGCGAATTTTGCATCTCTTGCACGGCGTTTTGGAATCGCAATCTGTCGGGGTAGAGGATTCGATCCAGCCAGGTTTGGACGAATTTGCGAGTCGGTTCGAAGAGGATGGCGGCGATGAACAAACTGACCAAAGGCGCGATGGGCCGCGACGTAAGCGAATCCGCAAAAAGGGCGGTCATGCCTGTGGTCAGAGCCAGATACAAGGTTAAGAGAAGAATCGAAACCGTTCCGTAGGCCAGAGTCCGCCTGAGGACTCGGTCAATGCCGAAGAGGTCGTGTCGCAATACGGCGTAGGAAATCCCCAAAGGTACAAAAAGCTGGAAGAACAGCACGACGTTGTAGGGCAGGGCGTCGAGATTGAGGGCGATGGAAAAGGGCCGCATCAAAAGCGGAATTTCTGCAACGGCGATGCTGAAAAAAACGATGCGCGCGCGTTGGGCGTCTTGAAGGTTTTCTGTATCTCTCGCAGCCCTGAGTAAATTGATGAAAAAGAAAGCGATTGCAACCAGAAACCATCCCAGTGTGGACATCAGCATGATCAACCTTTGCCACGGGTTGGACGCGATCAGGAACAGGAACAGCAATACGATCGAAAAGATATATGCACCCACGATCATGCGCGTGGGCATGGAGTTGCGTCTTGGAAAGCGCGCACTCATATGGATCGCCATCGGTAAAAGGATGCTTCCATTGATGAGGCGCGAAAGGATCAGTGGCGGCACGAATTGAACCAAAGGTGCGCCAGGCTGGGCAAAAGGCATGTCGCTGATTTCAAAGGGGATGAAAAGTAGAAAGGCAAACGAAATCGCAAAACAGGCAACGATGGTGTGACTCTCCTGCGGGCGGACGATGGCAGGCAGCAGGCCGGTGATCAGGATCAAAATGGAAATGACCAGCGAAAAAAGCGAAGCCACCTGCGGCAGCGTTCTGCCATCTGTGCGCACTGCCCAGAATAATAAGATCCCTTGAAATACGAGGGTTCCCAAAATGGGCAGATGGAGGCGGATAAAACTTTTCATCGTGCTTGAATTGTAGGGTGTGCGGGGGAGCGGGTCAAGGAAAAGAGATGCATCCTTTGTACCTGCCACGTTTTTGACATGCAATTCGGACAACTGGGGCTTGAATTCACTTTGAAAAAGAAGTACACTGTTCGCATGCCAAACCTTTCAAAGACGGGTCAACTCAAAGAACTTGAAGGCCGACACAGCCTGCTTTTGCGTCTTGTGGAGTTAAGTGTCACGCTGAATTCCACATTGGATCTTGATGAACTGCTCCAGCTCATCACCGCAACCGCAACCGAACTGTTGGAATGTGAAGCATCATCCATTTTGCTTTATGATGAAAAGAATCCGCGCCTGTTCTTTGCGGCGGCTACGGGGTCAGATCCTGCGAAGTTGGCGGAGATCCCCGTTCCCATTGATAGCAGTCTCGCGGGTACGATCTTCCGTACGAACAAACCGCTTATCCTGAACAATGCCGAGCAGGATCCGCGTCATTACGCTCCTGTTTCAGATCACATCAAATTCAAAACGAACACATTGCTTGGCGTGCCCATGCCCATTAAGGATCGCACGATGGGTGTGTTGGAAGCGGTCAACAAACGTGACGGCGCCTTTACCGACAGCGATGTGGCGACCTTATCCGTCATAGCCGCGCATGCTGCGATCGCGATCAACAACGCGCGTTTGCTGCGCACTACACAACAGGCTTTGGAAAAAGTTAAGGTAACGAATCAGATCAAGAGCAATTTCCTTTCGCTGGCTTCACACGAATTGCGTACCCCGCTTGGGATCATCATCGGCTACGCCACCTTCCTGCAGGAAGGTGCCAAAGGTGAATCATCGGATCATGCCAATCAAGTGCTTGGCGCGGCGTCGCAGATGCGTTCGCTCCTCGATCAGATGAATAACCTGACCTTGCTTCAGGCCGATGAGATGGAAATGCGGCCCATCCGCATCTCGATTCAGGATGTTTTGAACTTTGCGGTGGATGAGATCAAATACTTCGCGGCAAGGCGTGACCTGAGTCTGGTTCTCGATTTTCAAGAGACTCCCATCTTTGTGAAAGTCGATGCAGAGAAGACTGCGCTGGCATTTGTTAACCTGCTCAATAATGCGATCCGTTTTTCACCTGAAGGCAGTGAGATCGTCATCGGCGCGGCTGAACAGGGCAAGCAGGTTGTGGCATGGATACAAGATCACGGTATCGGTATTCCTTCTGATAAATTACAAAAAATATTCGAAGAGTTTTATCAGATCGAACCGCCGAACACCCGTCATTATGGCGGGTTGGGCATTGGCCTTACCATTGCAAAGGGATTGATCGAAGCGCAGGACGGAAAGCTCTGGGCTGAATCTGACGGGGCAGGGCAGGGTGCGACCTTCAAAGTTTCACTTTCGGCGGCACAGGGATAGTCCACAAACCCATTTTTCCACATTGACATTCCCAAATGCCTCAGGTAGAATACGCTTCGCCTTATAAACGGGCCTGTAGCGCAGTTGGGAGCGCGCCTCAATCGCACTGAGGAGGCCAGGGGTTCGAATCCCCTCAGGTCCACTGCTACAGAAAAAATTTATATGGGCCCATAGCGCAGTTGGGAGCGCGTCTCAATGGCATTGAGAAGGTCGAGGGTTCGAATCCCTCTGGGTCCACCAAATTAAAAACTGAAAAGTCATGACAGGAGTAGTAGGTCAACCCGTCAGCGAGTTGGGAGAGTGAGGTGGAAGCCCAGCACCAGTGTCAACGGGGCACTATTCGAGAAGACCGAACTCGCCTGTTATCTCGTAAGAGGACTTCGCTGGTGAAACAAAGTAGTCAGCGACGGGTAAGCCCGTTACAGCAACAAAGAGCGTTTGAAAGTTGAAAGGTTGAATGTTGAAGGGAAACCTGCAACTTGTAGCCTTCAAACTTTTCAACCGAATCTGGGTGGTACCGCGGAGTGAACTCTTCGTCCCTGATGTGGATGAAGGGTTTTTTGTTTAAGTTGGATGGTTGCCTAAAGAAAAGGAGGCTCGTATGAACATTCGGATCAATTACATCTTCTGGAAACAGGGGCCTCTTCTCTTCGGCCTTGCTCAGAACAAGCCTCAACGCGCTTACAGCAGCAGAGGATGATGAAACTGAAATCGAAATATCAATAGATGAGAATATTTATGATGAGGTAAGAATGGCGACTACAAAAAAGAAAACAGTCAAAAAGGCGACTCCCAAGAAGGCAGTTGTAAAGAAGACCGTAAATGCGGCCAAGGCAGCTCCGAAAGCGAAACCTGCTGTCAAGAAAAGCACGGCAAAGAGCAAACCCGCAGCCCAAAAAGCTGTAACGAAGAAGGTTGCTGCAACATCGTCCCCGAAAGGGAAAAAGGCGGTTGTAAAGAAAGCCGCGCCTAAATCAACGAAGAAAACCACAATGGCGATCGAGCCTGTGAAGAAGATGGCCTTGGTTGTGGTGGCTGAAAAGCAGAAAGCTGTGGTGCCCGTGACCGAAAAACCAAACGAGATCGTCCCTGTCAAAACAAAAAGACCCGCCGATTCCGCTCCGAACTGGCAGGATAAAGCCTACAACCCGAAGGAAATCGAATCAAAATGGCAGAAAAAATGGGAAGCGGACAAGCTGTACCGCGCGGTGATCGATAATAGCAAGCCGAAGCATTATGCATTGACCATGCTGCCTTACCCCAGCGGTGACTTGCATATTGGTCACTGGTTTTCGATGATCCCCCCGGATACGCGTGCGCGTTTCATGCGGATGAAGGGCTACAACGTATTGTTCCCGATGGGCTTCGACGCATTCGGTCTGCCCGCAGAGAATGCAGCCATCAAAGATGGCGTGCACCCGATGAAGCGCACCTTCCAAAATATCGACCGTATGCGCACACAAATGAAGACCATGGGCACAATGTTCGATTGGGAGCGTGAGGCCATATCAGCGTCTCCAGAATATTACAAATGGACAGAGTGGTTCTTTATTCAGTTGTACAAGCAGGGATTGGCCTATCGCAAAATGTCTGCGGTGGATTGGTGCCCGAAATGTAATACGACTTTGGCACGCGAGCAGGTTTGGGGAGATGACCGTCATTGCGAACGCTGCGGCACTCCAGTCATCAAAAAGAATCTGGACCAGTGGTTCTTCAAGGCCACCAAGTACGCTGATGAATTATTGAACTTCGATGGCATTGACTGGCCCGAACGCGTGAAAACCTTACAGACGAATTGGATCGATCGCAGTGAAGGCGCATCTGTCGTGTTTAAGACTGAAATTGGCAACCATGATGTGGAGATATTCACCACTCGTCCCGATACATTGTGGGGCGCGACGTTCATGGTGTTCTCACCAGAACATCCATTGGTGAGTGAAATTACCACGCCTGAAAATAAAGCTGTTGTTGAAGAATACAAGGCACAAGCCGCTCGTCAAACTGAAATTCAACGCGGCGCAGTGGACAAGGAAAAGACGGGCGTGTTCACGGGCGCGTATGCCATCAACCCTGTGAATCAGGCACGTATCCCAATTTGGATCGCGGACTATGTCATGATGTCCTACGGCACAGGCGCGATCATGGCGGTGCCCGCGCATGACGAGCGCGATTTTGCTTTTGCCAAAAAATATGAACTGCCCATCGTACCAGTCATCAAACCCGAGGTTGAGTCCGAAGCGGATGGGGCGGAGTTAACTGCCGCTTTCGTTGGAGCAGGCGTAATGGTCAACTCAGGCATGTTGAACGGAACGAAGGTCAATACAGAAAAAGGAAGAAAGAACCCGAGCATTGCGGCCGTGTTGGATTGGCTGGCACAACAGGGCATTGGCAAAGAGTCTGTCAATTATCGTTATCGCGATTGGTTGATCAGCCGACAGCGTTATTGGGGCGCGCCGATCCCGATGGTCAATTGTGAGATACACGGCTGGAACCCTGTGCCTGATGACCAACTGCCCGTGACACTGCCCGAAGATGTGGAATGGCGCCCAACTGGCGAAAGTCCGTTGAAACTGCATCCGACCTGGAAGAATACAACCTGCCCTGTCTGCAACGGACCCGCGACTCGCGAGACCGATACGATGGACACATTCATGTGTTCATCGTGGTATCACCTGCGCTACCTGTCGCCGCATTATGATAAGGGTCCGTTCGACCCTGCCGAATATGATTACTGGATGCCCGTTGACACATACACGGGCGGCATTGAACATGCCACCATGCATTTGCTGTACACACGCTTTTTCCATAAGGCGCTGCGCGATGCGGGCATTGTGGAAGGTCACGAGCCGATGCTGCAATTGCGTAACCAGGGCATGGTGCTGGGCGAAGACGGCGACAAGATGTCGAAGAGCAAGGGCAATGTGATTGCCCCCGATGTGTTGGTGAATAAATACGGTGCAGATAGCGTGCGTGCCTACATCATGTTCTTCGCGCGTTGGGAAATGGGTGCGCCGTGGGATTCGCAAGGCATTGAAGGATCAGTACGTTGGATACGCCGCGTGTGGACTTTGTTCACGGATCCGACTCCGCCGATCACTGCCTCTGACGAAACGAAAAAGAATCTGCGCCGAAAGGTCCACCAGACCTTGCGCCGTGTGACTCGCAACTTTGAACAATTTGAGTTCAATACAATCGTTTCATCCTTGATGGAATTGATGAACGAAATGTACAAGGCTCGTGAGGCAGGCGCGGCAGGCACTGACGAGTGGAAGGAAGCACAGGATATTTACTTGAGAATGATGGCTCCTGTCACCCCGCACATTGCCGAGGAATTATGGTTACAGTTGGGCAAACCCTACTCTGTTCATACCCAGCAATGGCCCACCGTGGACGAAGCCGCCGCGAAAGAAGATGTCATCGAATTGCCCGTCCAGATCAACGGTAAAGTGCGTGACCGCATCACCGTCGCAGCTGAAGCCACCGAAGAGGAAGTCAAGGCTGCGGCACTGGCGAGTGAAATTGTCCAGAAATATTTGGAAGGCAAGGAACCTCGCAAGGTGATCGTGGCGAAAGGAAAATTGGTTAGTGTGGTTGTGTAATAAAAGGTAGAAAATTGACAGGAAAAGTCCCTGATGGTTATAAAACCATTAGGGACTTCTTGTTTAAGGAACTTCGAATACCAGTCGATAACTGGGAGAAGATCGGGTTTAGATTATCCGGTATTTTGATGATTTTTTGCAGTAGAAAAACACCTTTGAATGTGTCAAAATAAGAGATGTCAATAAGTCTTATTGATATCCAGCTTCCACCCCGGGAGGTTTTTATGCAATCTTGTCATCAGAAGGATCAGGCGGGGGGAAGAGTCATTTCATCCCAAGGGGGGATTGTTCGGATGAAAAGCCCAAGGCAATGATGTGCTAAAACCAGTCCGGACCGTTACCGCTATCTTTTGGCCGTAACGCAGTTTGGTGTGTATTTTATACCCACAGGTAACCACATTCTGCCTGGGTGTTGCAAAGGAGCTTGTGATGAATAGTTTGAGAAAAGAAATAAACATGGACTTCACGAAGACACATTTTCCTGAGGGGGTCCATATGTGTCTGATCTATGACAATGATGATGACCGTCAAAGGATCGTCTCAGAGTATATGGCGGCTGGTCTCAAACAGGGGGAGCAGGTGCGCTATTTGGCCGATACAACTGCCCCGGAAGTCGTCCATTCTTGGCTTCTGGAAGCGGGAGTGGAACTTTCGGAAACGAGCGAAAATCCACCTGTGAAAGTACTCAGCGCCGAGAGCGCCTACTGCCCGAATGGATACTTCAATCCGCGCGAATTGGTCAGTACCCTGCCGCCCCGCTATGAAATGACGAAGAAGGCTGGTTTTAATGGCCAGCGCAGCTGCGGCGAGATGACCTGGGCACTCAAGGGTATTCCCGGCTCTGATCATTTGCTGGAGTATGAGGCTTTGCTCAATACGATTGTTGCAAATTTCCCTCACAGTGGAATGTGCCAATATGATGCCCGTCTGTTTGACGGTGCGACATTGTTTAAAGTGTTAAAGATACATCCCTGGATGGTGGTGCAGGGAAAAATTGTTCAAAACCCATACTTTATGTCGTCGGATGAATTCCTCGAGGAATTTAGATCAGGGCAGTAAAAGTCCACGCAGATTTCAAGGCTTCAAGAAGGTGCTGCTTATGAAAACAAGTAAGACCCGCACCAAAAAGAACGATTGGCAAAAAGCTGACGTGCGCGTTTTGGGGCAAATCCTTGCGGCACAAAATATTGACTTCGTTCTGCCTGATTCGACACGCCTTGCAGAATTCTTTGCTGAAACATTGATTGGTATTCCCGCAATCAAGGCTTGTCGAGTCTGCCTGTATGAGGTGAGTATTCAAAGGGGGGAATGGAAACTGAAATTTGCGAAAGCTGCAAGGTGATGAGAGAAAGAGATGGAAAACGCGAAAAGGTCTCTTCGTTCGAACCTGGCTTCCAGTGTGAATTAGCTGCCCAGCCAGGTATGCAATTCAATGCCATTGTTTCACCCTACCATCATTTCGGTTTCTTTATCTTCCAGGTCGACGATCTTGATGTTTTTAATGTCTATAAACCGTTTATCAACAACCTTGCCAATTACGTGGCGCTTTCACTGGAAAACCGCCAGCAAAGGGATTTGCTGCAAAAAGCCCGCGATGAATTGGAAAACAAGGTGGCAGAACGGACGGAGGAACTTCGCGCCTCAAATGAGGCGATCAAGGATCTTTATAATAATGCGCCCTGTGGCTATCATTCACTTGATAAAGATGGTTTGATTATTCTTATCAACGACACCGAACTGCGATGGCTTGGATATTCCCGTGATGAGATCGTCGGGAAAGTCAGGTTTCGAGACTTTCTCACGAGCAACAGTCTGAAATTATTTGAAGAAAAATTTCCTGTTTTTAAAGAGCAAGGCTGGGTATCTGATCTGGAATTCGAAATGATTCGCAAGGATGGAACCCTTCTGCCCGTGCTCCTGAACGCGACGGCGATAAAAGACAGCGACGGCAATTATGTGATGAGCCGTTCGACAATATTCGACAACACGGAACGCAAACGGGCGGAGCTGGCATTGCACGAAAGCGAGGAACGGTTTCGCTCGTTTGTGGAAGAAGCGAATGATATTGTCTACACAGTGTCGACGGATGGGGTCTTCACATATGTCTCTCCCAATTGGAAGGAGATGTTGGGGCATGAGACCAGCGAGGTGGTGGGCAAGTCTTTTGAAGTCTTTGTTCATCCTGATGAACTTGCTTTATGTCGCGATATTCTGAATCGAACAGTATTGAGCGGTGAGAAACAATCGGGATTTGAATATCGGGTAAAACATAAAAATGGCAGCTGGCAGTGGCATACATCGAATTCTTCAGTGATCCGTGATGGTGACGGGAATGTAGTCTCTTTTCTGGGGATAGCGCGTAATATCACTGAACGCAAACGCAATGAAAGAGAATTGATCATACTTAACCGCGCTTATTAACCAATCGTCCGATGCAGTCTTCCTGATCAACGAACAATTGACCTTCGCTTATGTTAACGATGCGGCCTGCCGTTCCCTGGGCTACACGCGGGAAGAACTCTTAACCATGGGGCCATCCGATATTGATGCTGTTATTACATCTGGCGGGGCCAAAGACATAATGGATAAACAGTTCTCAAACGACTCTTATCCAATATTCGAAACACGACATAAAATGCGCGATGGCCGCACTTTTCCCGTAGAGATCGGTTCTTCCGTCGTTGAATACGATGGCGCGAAATTCAGCCTTACAACAGTCCGCAACATCACCGAGCGTAAGCAGGCGGAGGAGAAACTTCAGGAGCGGGAGAGGCATTCGCAGTCACTACTCCGTCTATCCAGAAATCTGGAACGCTCGCAAACTTATGCAGAGGTTCTAAATGCCGCGCGGGATGAGGTAAGAAATATTATTGGCTATCAAAATCTATGGGCATATCTGCTAACCGAAGATAAAAAAAGCCAAAGTTTTTGTTGCAAAAGGCCCAATGGAAGAAGTGGTAATGTCGGAGGAAGGGTCAGCCTCACTTGCCATCGAAGGAGATCGCATGCTGGAGGAGATTGCCACGACCAGGGAGATCGTGGTTGTCGAGGATGCCCGGATCGATGATAGGACTGACAAGGAAATCGTGGCAAGGCTGGAAAGTCGCACAATTGTGAATGTCCCGATCATTCTGTTCGACAGACATTTAGGATCTGTAGGAACGGGAACATTTGGTGATGAAGGGGTATTGGCCCCGACGACCTCAGAACAGGAATATCTAAAAGCGCTGGCTAGCCAAATGGCAGTTACGCTTGACCGAATCCATCTGCTGAATAAACGCAGGCAGGCCGAACAATCTCTGCGCGAAAGCGAGGAGAAATATCGGGCTCTGGCGGAAAACATCCCCAATGTTGTTTTTCAATGTAAAAATGACCTGCGCTACACCTTTATATATCTCAATAGTGCCATTGAAAACCTGACCGGATACGCCAAAGAAGACTTTCTTGAAAACGGGCTTAGCTTTTTTGACCTGTATCATCCCGACGACCTTAAAACCATGCCGACGCCTGAAGAGAATAACATAACGGACGTCAATCGCAACCCATTCCATATTACATATCGCATTCGCCACAAATCTGGAGAGTGGCGCTGGGTGGATGAATGGGGAACAGGAATTATGGGGTCGGATGGAAAAGTTGAATATCTCGAAGGCGTCATGGTAGATATTACTGAACGCAAACGTAATGAACGGGAACTGATCATACTTAACCATGCCATTAACCAATCGTCCGATGCTGTCTTCCTAATCAACGAACAATTGACCTTCGCTTACGTCAACGATGCAGCCTGCCATTCCCTGGGGTACACACGGGAAGAACTCCTGACCATGGGCCCGTCCGACATTGCTGCTGTTATCACATACGATGCAGCCGGAAATATAATGAATAGACAGTTCGCAAACGGTCACTATGCAAGATTCGAAACACAACATAAAACGCGCGATGGACATGTTTTTCCTGTGGAAATCAGTTCTTCCGTAGTTGAATATGATGGCGCGAAATTCAGCCTTACAACAGTCCACGACATCACCGAGCGCAAGCGGGCGGAGGATGTGCTGCGCGAGAGTGAAAATCGTTTCCGGATCTTGAGCGAAACGGCATTTGTTGGTATTTACATCATTCAGGACGGATGCCTGAGCTATGTCAATTCAACCCTTGCAACGATATTCGGATATACGCCCGAGGAACTGACCGGTGCTGATCCTAGGCTTGTCATCCATCCTGAGGACCATGCAATGGTGTTAGAGAATATTCGGCGTCGCATCGACGGCGAAATCGAAACTATACATTATGAATTCCGCGGACGATGCAAAGATGGCGGAACAAAAAATATCGAAGTTTTTGGTGGACGGATCGCTTTTGGCGGAAAGACAGCGGTGATCGGAAATCTCATGGATATCACCGAACGCAAACGCGCTGAGGAGAGGGCATCCCGACTTGTTGCCATCGTGGAATCTTCCGATGATGCCATCACCGGTAAGGATTTAGATGGAATTGTCACAAGTTGGAATAAAGGTGCGGAAAGAGTCTACGGTTATACCGAAAGTGAAATGGTTGGCAAACCCATCTCAATACTGGTACCACCTGAACACGCAGATGAGTTGCCGATGATCCTTGAAAAGATAAAGATGGGCGAACATATTGAGCACTATGAAACGGTGCGCCAAAGAAAAGATAGGCAACGCATTGATATATCCCTGACTATCTCACCTCTGCGGGATGCGGAAGGAAAAATCATTGGTGCGTCCACAATTGGCCGGGATATCACCGAGCGCAAGCAGGCGGAGGAGAATCTGAGGCAAATGAACGAACGGTTCTCCCTCGCTGCCCTCGCTGCCCATTTGGGAGTTTGGGATTGGGATATCCAAAAAGATGAACTGGTCTGGGATGATGGGATGTATGAACTGTACGGTGTTAAAAGAGAGGACTTTGTTGGCGCCTATGAAGCCTGGCTGAAAGGAATCCATCCCGATGACCGCGCCCCCAGCGACAAAATTTCGCAACAGGCGCAACGCGGAGAACGGGAATACGATACCGAGTTCCGCGTGATATGGCCCGATGGCAGCATCCACTATCTCAAGGCTTACGGTCAATTCGTGAGAGATGCAGACGGCAAGCCATTGCGCATGACGGGTGTCAACTATGACATCACTGCGAGCAAGCAGGCGGAAGCTGAAATACAAGCGCTGGCTAGATTCCCAAGCGAGAACCCAAACCCGGTATTGCGGGTCACACAAGATGGAATTCTGCTCTACGCGAATCCAGCAAGTGTGGATTTGATACGCGGTTGGAATTGTTCTTCTGTAGGGGAGCGGCTACCGGATATCTGGCGCAAGTTGGTATTGGAAGCATTGAACTGTGGTTTGCCCCAGGAAGCAGAGGTGGACTGCGGAGAACGGCTTTTCGCATTGACGTTTGCTCCAATCATGGAGAGCGGCTACGTGAATCTCTATGGGCGTGACATCACCGAGTACAAGCGGACAAATGCCGCGCTTAAGCGCAGCGAATTATTCTCAAGGTCAATCATTGAGAACGAGCCGGAATGTGTAAAGATTGTGGGCGCGGAAGGCATATTGAAGTATATGAATCCGGCCGGGCTTGCAATGATAGAAGTTGAAGATCTCGCAGTTGTAGCTGGACATTCGGTGTATCCAATCGTGGTACCAGAACACCGCGAAGCATTCATTGATTTGACAAAAAAGGTTCTGCGTGGGGAACAGGACAACCTTCAATTTGAAATTATTGGGTTAAAAGGGACTCGACGTTGGCTCGATACACATGCTGTACCGCTATTTGACGATCAGGGAAATGTTGAGGCGCTTTTAGGGCTGACGCGTGACGTTACCGAGCGTAAGCGGGCGGAAGAAGCGCTCCGGGAGAGTGAACGGCGGTATCGTGACATCTTCGACAACGTTCTCGACGGCTTGTACCTGCTCGACGTCACCGAGGATGGCCGTTTCCGAACTGTCGAAGTTAATCCCGCCCTTGAACGGGTTACCGGAATACCTCGTTCCCAGTCCATCGGAAAGACTCAGGAGGAAACCGTCCCTGAAAATGTTGCCCGTTTGGTTAACGAAAAATATCGCCATTGTGTCGAAGCGGGTCATCCTATCGAAGAGGAACTTGAATTGGATCTGCCCTCTGGACGGCATATTTTTCATTCGAGCCTCATCCCCGCGCGTGACGAAACCGGGCCGCGTCTCTCGCATTATCGGTATCTCCCGCGATATTACCGACCGCAAACGAGCGGAAGAAGAAATCCGTAGACTTAATCAGGACCTTGAACAGCGGGTTCTTGACCGTACCGCAGAATTGGAAATCGCAAACAAGGAACTGGAAGCCTTTGCCTACTCTGTCTCGCACGACCTGCGTGCGCCGTTGCGACATATAGATGGTTTCATCGAGTTGTTGAAAAGCAGGACAAAAACACCTCTCGACGATAAAAGCCAGCACTATATGGAGGTGATTGCCGACTCGGCCAAGAAGATGGGAACACTCATTGACGATCTCCTGTCGTTCTCGCGCATGGGCCGCAATGAAATGTTCAAATCGCAGGTTGACCTGAATGAATTGGTTCAGGATGTAATTCAGGAATTCAGGCCCGAAGCCGTGGGCAGGGATATCCTATGGGAAATTTCTCCGCTGCCATTAATCACCAGGACCCGGGCCATGTTGCGCGTCGTGTTGGTTAACCTGATCTCGAATGCCTTGAAGTTCACCCGTCCGAGAAAGACCGCGCAAATCGAGATCGGATGTGAAAAAAAAGATGAAACCGAAGTGGTAATTTTCTTCCGCGATAACGGCGTTGGCTTCGATATGAATTACGTCGATAAACTCTTTGGGGTTTTTCAACGCTTACATCGCGCCGATGAATTCGAAGGCACTGGCATCGGACTGGCAAATGTTCATCGCATCATTCACCGGCACGGCGGTAAAATATGGGCGGAAGGAAAACCGACCATGGCGCCGCGTTTTATTTCTCACTTCCACAATTAAAGAATTAGGAGTCATCATAATGTCCCTCAAACGCATCCTTCTCGTTGAAGACGACCCCAGAGACATTGAGTTGACCGTCAATGCCCTGGAAGAGAATCATCTCGCAAACAATATTGCGATTGCCCACGACGGGGTTGAAGCGCTCGATTATCTTTATCGCAGAAAAGCCTTTGAGCACCGTCCCCCCGGGAATCCTGTCGTTATTCTCCTTGATCTTAAAATGCCAAGAATGGACGGTATGCAGGTCCTGAAACAAATCAAAGCCGATAATGACTTGCGAACAATACCGGTTGTCGTTCTGACATCTTCGCGCGAATCCCAGGATTTGGAAGTTTGCTACCGGCTTGGCGTCAATGCTTATGTTGTGAAGCCTGTCAAATTTGCAGATTTTGTCGAGGCGGTCAAAGAGGTAGGAATATTTTGGGCACTGATCAATGAACCTCCCCAATCAGCATGGAAACAGCATAAACATGTTGTTTGTCGTCAACCCAAGAAAGCGCGGATGAGATAAATCAAATGATATATATTCTCCATCTGGAAGATGACCCCGTAGACGCTGAACTTATTCAGGTAACATTAACATCGGCAGGATTGGTCTTCAAGATAGACTGGGTTCAAAACCGGTGATGAATTTAGCCAGGCGTTGCGCAGGGGAGGCTATAACCTGATTCTTGCCGATTATCGGCTTCCATCCTATGATGGCATGTCTGCACTGCTGTTGGAGCAGGAATGGCGTCCTGATGTCCCATTTATCTTTGTATCTGGAACCTTGGGCGAAGACGCGGCAATTGAAGGGCTTACCAAAGGCGCAATAGATTATGTTCCAAAGACTAAACTTTCGCGCCTTGTACCGGCTGTCAAACGGGCATTGAGCGAGACGGAGAATCAGAAAAAGCGAAAGCAGGCTGAAGATGCCCTCAAGGATAGTGAGGAACGCTACCGCACTCTCATCGAACAGGCAAGTGACGGTATTTTCCTTGTCGATCCACAGAGAAACTTTGTGGATGTAAATCCCAGCGGTTGTAATATGTTGGGATACACACGGGAGGAAATGCTTAAGTTGAATATGAAAGATCTGACTGATGCCAGGGATAAGTCAATTTCACCATTACGGTTTGATGAATTGTATTCTGGGCAGGTCATCCTTTTGGAAAAAAAGTTAATCACCAAAAGCGGGGCATTACTCCCTGTGGAGATCAGCGGCAAGGTTTTGGATAATGGCAATATGCAGGGAATCGTTCGTGACATCACCGAACGCAAACAGCATGAACGCGAACGGGAAGCCATCATTACTGTCAGTGCGGCACTGCGACAGGCGACAACACGAACCGAAATACTCAACATTATCCTCGACCAATTGGTTGACATGTTTGATTCTGATGGCGCCATGCTAGTATTACCCAATCTGCAGACTGGAGGCTTTATCGATGAGATGGGACGTGGGGCTGTTGCCGAGAGAATGATCGGGTTGAACATTCCGCCTGGGAAGGGAGTCTGCAGTTGGGTCGTTACAAATAAAAAACCCTACCTGAATAACCATGCGGAGAACGACCCATTTTTTTATAGACCCGACCTGCTTGGCGCTTCTCATTGCCTCGCGTCGGTCCCACTCATTACACAGGATCAAACGATCGGCGCATTGTGGATCGCCCGCAAAGCGGATATTCTGGAACAGGACCTGCGCCTGCTCAATGCAATTGCCGATATTGCAGCCAATGCCATCCGCCGTGTCAAGCTCTACGAGCAGACAGAACTGCAATTACGTCACCTGCTTGCCCTACATCAAATCGACATTGCCATCAGCAGCAACTTCGATGCGAACGTTACGCTCAATGTTATTTTAAATAACGTGAAGAACGAGCTTGAAGTGGATGCTGCCAGCATTCTGTTATTGGATCCCATTACTCACACACTGGACTATGCCGCAGGAATTGGATTCAGGACAAGGAGAATTGAACAATCAAATGTCAAACTTGGCGATGGGTGTGCCGGACGCGCCGCCCAGGAATATCGTACCGTTTCCTTTCAGGATATTGGGCAGATGGACGGGGCTTTTATTCGCTCCTCATTACTGGCTTGTGAAGAATTCGTGTTGCAGTATGCCACTCCGCTAATGGTTAAAGGGCATGTCAAGGGTGTGCTGGAACTCTTCCATCGAAAGGTTTTTGAGCCAGAGATGGAGTGGCTCGACTACTATGAAACCCTTGCCACCCAGGCTGCCATTGCGATCGAGAATGCTTCCTTGCTTGAGAATTTGCAACGGTCCAATGCGGAACTCATGCTCGCTTATGATGCTACCATCGAGGGCTGGTCGCGTGCATTGGACTTGCGTGACAAGGAAACAGAAGGCCATACTCAGCGCGTAGCAGAGATGGCGCTGGCGCTTGCCGAAAAGATAGGAATGAGTGAAGTCGAGAAACAGCATCTTTGGCGCGGGGCATTGCTGCATGACATTGGAAAGATGGGTGTGCCAGATTCCATTTTGCATAAACCCGGGCCGCTTTCAGAGGCTGAAAAAGAGATCATGCGGCAGCATCCCATATTTGCATACCAGATGCTTTCCCCGATCATATACCTTAAACCTGCGTTGGACATCCCCTACTGCCATCATGAAAAATGGGATGGCAACGGCTATCCCCGCGGACTCAAAGGGGAGGATATCCCACTCCCGGCGCGCTTGTTTGCCGTGGTGGATGTGTTCGATGCGCTTACATCAGATCGTCCCTACCGCAAGGCGTGGACGCGTGAAAAGGTCTATCGTCATATCGAGGAACAAACGGGCAAACACTTTGACCCGCAGATTGTAAAGATATTTCTTGAAGATAAGCATTTTCAGAAATGGGATGAGGATGGAGCCTAAACGCTGTATTTTCAAGATGTCGCCACATCACTGCGCGGCACGATCCAAACCTGATTTTGTAATTGTTCGGAAACACGAGAGAGCTCTTCGCCTCTGACGGGATGTTGAAAATCGGGGATCAATTCTGCCAGAGGCACGATCACGAAGGCGTATTTCCAAAAATCCAAATTGAGCGGCTGGTAATCAAAGAGGACGATGTCAAGGTCGATGGTACGCGGGGCGTTCTTATCTGCATGGCGGATCCGCCCAAGTTTCGATTCGATCTGGCGGATAACCTGCTCCTTTAATTCAACAGGCTGCAACGGGTTGAGAAATAGAACGCACAAGTTCAAAAAGTTTGGGCCGTCTGAACCGACTGCTTCCGATTCCCAAATACTGGAGATGCCCTGCACCTGACCATATTCGCGAAGCATTTGAACTGCCTTCGGAATATTGGCCTCAGGCTCGATATTCGAGCCGATGCTCAGATAAACTTGGTGAAGCTCAGTCATCGCGGCTGCGTTCGATCTCAACACCAACCGATTTCGCAAACCGCACCGCCCCGGGCTTTTCAACACTGACGATCGTTCTCCTGACCCCGTTTTCCTTTAAACATATTTCCGCAAGATCATTCGCCAATGCCTCCACTGTGAGCCTTGCAGCAGTTTCAGCATGAGTTTGGACCTTCTTCGCCAGGGCGCTGTAATCCACACAGTAGGCAATGTCATCGGTTTGCGCGGCGCGAGTGGTGTCGCTGAATACAGTGACATTGATCAAAATATCCTGCGGTTTTTCGCGTTCCCAATCTCGAATTCCGATAATGCCGCGTACGAGTAAATCTTTAATAAATGTTTTATCCATGGGGTCTCCTGGTTTTTAATTCTTCGATCAAATCAAATGCCTGCCGCCATCTACATGGATGATCTCACCAGTGATGTAGGCTGGGCCTGACAGTAAAAAGAGCAATGCATCTTCGACTTCGCCCGCTTCGCTCCAGCGTTTGGCTGGTACGCTTTCAATGATCTTTTCACTCGCCGACAAATTGTCCGCAGGATTGCCATCTGCGGGCGGAAGGACCGCGCCAAGCGCCAGCCCATTGACCGTGATGTGCGGTGCAAGCGCCACAGCCAGAGATTTTGTCATCGCGGCCAGCGCGGACTTGGTGATGGTGTATGGGAAATGGTCTGCACCGGGACGTAAAGCGCGCCAATCCAATATGTTGACGATGCGTCCTTTTTCATTTTCGGGGATCTGTTTTGCAAATGCCTGGCTTAACAAAAATGGTGCGGTCAGGTTGATGGAAATGTGACGTTCCCAATCTTCGAGTTTTGTTTCTTGAAACGAAAGTGTTTCAAAAATAGCGGCGCTGTTGATAAGGGCATATAGCGGAGAAAATTCATTCGCACGGTAAATAAGCCGCGAAACTTCGTCAGCGTTGGAAAGGTCTGAGGGCAGTGACCAGGCTTGAGGTCCGAATGATTCGATTTCTTCTTTTAAATCCAAAGCTTCTTGAGCGGAATTCCCATGATGAATGATGACGTTCGCGCCTGCGCGTCCACATGCCAGCGCAAAGAGACGGCCAACTCGGCGGGCGCCGCCCGTGACCAATACGGTTTTCCCTTCCAGCGATTTTTTGAACATACTCAAAATTGTATCATCGCAGACAGGAGTTGGTTTATTTGGACTGGGCCTGTCTGATTATTGACTTTCATTTTTGGTGGTGATAATATCGTTGTAAAGAGGGTGTCCACTATTTCTCTAAAAGAAAGGTGAAACTATGGCTAAAAATCAAGATGGAACCATTTACACCGGTGATATTGTTCGTGAGGAGTTCGACCCGACCCGTGAGTATACGGCTGAGAATCAGGAACTTGTTTTCTCTGATGAACAGCATGGGATCTGGGCCGACCTGTTTGCGGGAATCCATCAGCCTTACCTGCTGGAACACCTGTGTCATGAATACATCAAAGGGTTGGAATTGTTACAGCTTGACCCGCAGCGCATCCCCACTGTTACTCATCTTAATGAACGTATTACTCCACGCTCTGGCTGGCGCATCGAGCGGACTGCGGTGCGTTACACGCTTGCAGATGACTGGTATAAAAAATTCGCCCAGCGTATTTTTCTGATCACCGATTACCTGCGTACCCGCGACCAGATGGAGTTTACGCCTGAGCCCGATATGTTCCATGATATCTTCGGCCATCTGCCTTTCCTCACTCAGGAGTTCTATGCGCGGATCGAGGATAAATTTGCCCCAGCCTATATGAAAGCGACAGAGGAGGAGCGGGAGGTCATCAAGCATCTGGCCTGGTATAGCACCGAGTTTGGGCTTGTGATGGAAGATAATCGTTTCAAGATATTTGGCGCGGGCATTATCTCCGGGCGAAGTGAATTTGCGAACACGGTAATGGAATTCTACCGACTCAGCCGTGACAATGTGATTGATTACAGTGGGAATGTGTTTGAACAGCTTCAGGAAAACTTCCACGCCCACAAAAGGGATGTTGACCGCATCACCGAAGGCATCAATGAGCTGCATCAAAAGGGACAGATGTCTTCGCACGATCAGGGCTGGAACGTGGTGCGGGCGCTGTACAACAAATTGGGAATCTCACGTGAAGGTTACTTTGGCGGCGAGGTCATCCTCGCTCCGTTCGAGATCGAAACCATCGCGCAAATCCCAAAGACGGTTTATGCTTTTAACCCAATGTTCTTCGTCTGTGAGAATTTTGAGAAAATGGATGCGTTACTGGATTCGTATTTGAAGCCGATCGCGATGAGGAATTGAAGAAAGTAATATATGAATCATGCCCTTGAAACTTTCAAGGGCATGATTTTATGGATGAAGCGATTATTTTTTGCGCGGTATAAAATTACGCCCCGCCACCCATGCGCCGACGGCTGTGCCGAGGCAGGCAAGCAGGAAACTGACCAGAATCGCCATTTCAAATGTCCCATTTGCCAGAACGGTGAGGTAGGGCATTTGGTCGGTGGCGATGCTCTCGCGGAATGAAGCGGGGATGAAGGCACCCAGAATCAAGCCGAGAAATCCGCCGAAGGCCATGCCTCCATACGCCCCAAAGCTGACGCCGCCCGTGCGCCCGGCGACCCGCGCCGAGATCAGGCCGGTCAGGGAACCTGTCAATGCCCCGGCGATCAGCCCAACGATCCCAGTCAATTGAATGCCGCTCCAGGTCAGGCTCAAGGCGCCGCGGCCGCGCCCAATATCAAGCCAAGGATGGCTCCAAGCCCCGTACCGAAAATCGCGCTCTTTACATATAACTCTCTGTCTGCCATCACGAAGTCTCTTTTCTTGAAATATGATTAATGAGACAAGTATATTTTCATTGACTCTCATCTGCAAGAGCAAATCAGGGATTCTGTTGAGAGATAGGTAAATCATCCCAATGAAAAACCTGCGTCGTTTTTTTGACAGGTTTGGAATAAAATTGGGCATTATTCCCGGGAAACATCCAACGCATAAGGAGTCAATTCATGGCTGAGCCGCTGTATTTTCAATGGCAGAACGATGTTTTGTGCAAGACCATTTATCCCATGCGCGAACCGAAACTGCGCGATTTTCTGGTCTATTACATGGAGATCGACCTGTGGAAGCAGTACAAGGACAAGGATATCTCCACGCTCAAAACCGAAGTGGATGCATACGTCAAAGCGCAGGAACTGGCTGCGATCGTTGCTTATAAGGCCTACTCCTCCCTGCGCGGATATTTTCAACAGAAGGATGTGCGGGGATATTACCTAAAGTACCGACCCATCAACGAAGCCGAGTTGACCGAGATCAACAACTTCCACGCCATCTTTATCGAAGGCTGGCCCAAAGATATTCGCGGTGAAAGAAGTTTTGTGGAAGGCCAACTTCAATATTGGACGAATCATCGTAACATGCATCGCGAAGCGGTCAAATCCAAGAAGCGCCGCGTTGAAAACATGGACCCCGCCCACCCCAAACGGCCTGTTGAGATCGAGGAGCTTGCCGTCATGGAAAAGGTGACCCTGCCGATGGCTGAGCAGGAGATCGAACAGGTGCGCGCTTTCCTCAAGACCTATGACAAGATCGAGGCGAGAAAACTCGCGTGGTACAAGCTCTCGAAGGCTGATCCAGCTTTCAGTACGTCAGAAGCGGAATTTTTAGTCCAGTACAAGCCTGAGAATCCAGTCACGGTCCGCGATATTGTCGTGTGGAAAGCCGAAGAGTACGAAGCATCCCTCGAAAAGAAAAATCAATACGAACTGCTGGAGGAAATTTATCAGCGTTTCAAGAAGGAACCGAATCGTTATCCGCATTGGCTGCAATACATGGTCGTCCATTTTTCGGGGATGCGTTACGCCAGTGCGCACAATTCATGGGCCGACCCTAAATTGCTGTTGATGCGCCTGCGCGGATCCAATGCTGGAAGCGAGATTCGCAAACTGGATGACGCCGCCGTGGAAAAACTCTGCGCCGAAAAGATCGCGGCCTACGAAACTGGAACAGGGTCAAACATCCCAAAACTGGCTCGTGCCTCTGAAAAGAATGGAAAGATAAGGTTGCCCTGCACATGCTGAGCGTGAAAGCCAGCGGACCCAAGACCCGCCGCAATGGGTTGACCGCTTTGCAGGCTGAAGAGTTGAATTACGAAATAAATTCAATGAGCACAGATGAGGCGCTTAAGAGTCTTGAATCCATGAAATCCACCTTCCCTGCATGGGCCTGGAAGGAAATCGTTAAACTCACGCCGCTGCGCGTAAACCATGTCACCGACCCGAATTGGGAGAAATTGACGCCCGAAGAGGAAACCGCGCGTTATTCGCAAGCCTATAATGATATCCGCAATGTGCTGGATGCCTGGGAAAATTACGATTCGTCCGCATGGCGCGAAGAGCATGGACGTACTCACGAGTTGATCGTCAGCCGTGCCGTGTGTAACGAAACCGCCGAACACTGCCAGCACCTGCGCGGACATTTGCCCCCCGGCGGTTTGACTCCCAAGCCCAAATGGTATTTCAATAACGAAACCGAAGGCAAGTTGACCGGTGAGCCCCGTCCGTTTTATACCAAGCCGATCACCGAAAAAGATTATGTCCCCGGCGCGAGCATCCTTTGGCTGCGCTTTGTAGATAAAGAACCGAACGCCTGGCAGATTGCAAAAGAAGTGAAAACCAAATCAGGCGTGGGACTTCTGCCAAACATGGAAAAGAAGAAAGGTGACAAACCCGATTCCAAGGCCGCGACGACCCCGTGGGAATATCAAAAAGGTGAAACGGTCACCCGCTCGCGCACAGTCGTTGACCCCGCCACCAAGGCCAAGACCCAACAACGCCAATGGCTGCGCTGGATCCACGAAGCGACCGTGGCCGAAGTAGCCGAAACCGCCGACGGGACGATGGTCATCACCTACGAAACCGCCCTGCCCGACGACGACAAAGGCACTTCTTCAGTCGGCACTTTCAAAATGCCGCTCTCCTGGCATCTCGACGATGGCCCCGAAGACACCTACAACCGCTCCTTCATCGGCTTCGTGCCCGAGGGGCAGGTTCCGACCGAACACCTGAAGTCCATGCTTGATTGGAACAGGATCTTGAGGAAGAAGGTCGTGTAACTGGAATGAATAAGGCGTCTATAAGCAGTTATACGGAATAAGATTGTCTAAACACTAGTTAGCCCGCTTCTTTTATGCAAGCAGTTATACGGAATCATGGCCGGTCTAAATACTAGTTGCTCTTCAATTCGCGCCGCCATTGTTTGTGGCTCAACTGAACGTCGGATAAATCCTGGCGATGAATGGGCTGATTTAGATTTTGAGATTTACGTAACTGACTTCAGCGATTTTATAAAAGGCGCAGAGTGGTTAAATCGCTTTGGAACGCTTTGGACACATTTGCAACTCCAAGAAGGCGATAGCCCAGTCTTTCTCGCTCTTTATAATGGCTCGGAAAAAGTGGATTTCCACTTCTTCAACATCACAAAACTCCAAAATCTCGTTGACAACCAAGAACTCCACGATTCCTATATTCGGGGTTATCGCATTGTTATTGATAAAGACAACCTCGCTGTAAAATTACCTCCCTCTTTGTCAACGCCACCGCCCTTCGCAAAACCATCCGCGGACGAATTTGCTTTTCATATTAATGCGTTTTGGTATGGCGCGCTCTATATTGCTAAACAAATCCGCCGCCGCAATTTGTGGGTTGTGAAATTCCGTGATTGGACGACCAAGCAGAGTTTGCTCAAAATTCTGGAATGGCACGCCCAAACAACTCATCAGTGGAATTACGACACTTGGCATGACGGGCATTTCATGTCACAGTGGATTGATTCATCAACATGGAAAGCGCTTCAATTTACGTTTGGAGAATTTGAGTGCGACTCAAGTTGGCGAGCCTTGTTAGCGACCATGGATTTATTTCATCAAGTGGCTATTGAGACAGCACAGGGGCTAGGTTACAGTTATTCATTGGAGTTAGATAACAAGATAACGGAATACGTTAAATCACTTTATCAAGCAGATGATTTATCAAAACCACATCATTAGGCAAAACGCGGGCTAACAAAGCGTGCACCTGACGCTGGGGATTCTGCGGCACGCTTCGCGTCAAGCAGTTTTCTACGCCTTATCATTTTTCTGGCTGGACGGCTTCGCCGTCCCCGCCCCAGTCCACGGGCGCAAACCGTTAGGCAGTTTCGCAAAACTTATTTATCCAAAGGGTTTATAAAATATGAGCAAAAATGACAAGAATAGCAAAGTTTCAAAAATAAGCGATGAGAATAAAAAAGAACAATTTGACAGCAATGTAAAATCAGCAATTATTGGCGCGGTAGCACTAATTGCCACGACATTAATTTCTGCACTTGTCGCCCCTGTCGTGTTACAAAAAATGAATGTAACGCCATCTGCAACGCCACAGGTTTTGAATACACATACGCCAATTGCAATTGAAGCAACATCCACGCTTCAGACAACTTCAACGCCAGAAAACCTTATCTACGCCAACGATTTCAGCAATGGGAATGGTGGATTTCCTATTGGCGATACGGTTGACGAATCAAGAACAATGAAACAGTCAGTTATAGACGAAGAATATCGCTGGGAAAATTTAAATTACGGGACATTTCTCTCAAAATTAATTCCTGATGGTTTGCCTATTTTGTCAAATTTTGAAGTTAGTGTAGACGCAAAAATTGAAGGCGACAACATTGGTGAAAACGTATCGTTTGGCTTGATGGTTCGTAACAATAAAGATAAGTATTATTACTTCGGCATTCGCCCAACCTCAACTGTGTACTTGATGGCGGTAGTTGAGACTATAGATGGCAAACAGGAATGGACACACTTTGACGGCGATGGAAAAACCTTTTCAGCTATCAAACAGGAAGGTTTTAATAACATTAAAATTATCGCAAACAACGAGCGTCTTTCTTTTTATGTAAACAACCAGTTACTTGCTGATATTTTTGATGACAAAATCAAAAGCGGAAGTATTGGAGTAATGATTTATAGTTACAAGGATGTCCCAACCACTTTTATTATTGATAATTTCCAAGTGAGGCAACTTCCATAATCGCGCCGCCCAACACAGCTTGGACCTGACGCTGGGGATTCTGCGGTACGCTTCGCGTCAAGCAGTTTTCTACGCCTTATCATTTTTCTGGCTGGACGGCTTCGCCGTCCTTGCCCCAGTCCACGGGCTCAAACCGTTAGGCGTGTCATTCCCAAAAATAGTCAATAAATCAACATTATTTAACGAGAGGTAATAATGCCTAAAGACCCAAATATTGATTTCTTATCTATAATTAAAGAGGTTTTTTCTTCGGTTTTCAATGATTATGGTTTTGTGTTAAATGACAAAGCAGGCTGGGATGGTCGCGGAGAAAATACAATAACAGCGTCAAAAGGCGATATTGATATAAACTTCTATATTGGGATTTCTCAATTGTTCTATTATTGCAGTGCTGGGATAAAACTTTCAGGTGAAATTGGAGAAAGGGCAACTGCACACGCAAAATATCGCAGTATGGGGATATCTGCAATTGCTAAGGGCATGGACCCAAACTATAAAAGCAACAATAGGGGTGCTCAAACAGCAGAAGAGGTCAAAAAAGCCTTTGAAGAGGAAAGGGATGATATGATTAAGTATTGCAAAAATATTTTACTTGGCGACGTGTCGTCTTGGTCTCCCATTGCCAATCAATTAGCAGATGATTGGAATAAAAAGCAAAACTCAGTAAACAATAAACAAAAGCCAGAAGAAAAATCGGATAGCGTTATGGCTAAATTGTCGAAATTATTTGGTAAAAAATAATATTCAATCAAGCTAGAACACGCCTAACAAAGCGTGCGCCTGACGTTGGGGATTCTACGCACATCCCAAGCATTTTCCACGCCTTATCATTTTTCTAGGTAGACGGCTTCACCGTTCCTGTCCCAGCGCGGGTAACGCAAACCGTTGGGCTGCAATCGGGATGGCAAGAGTAACAGTTGATCGTTGAGTAAAAAATGATAAAGAAAAAAGACCTCGACCATATTTTGGCTTTACACAAAGCCCAGCCTGTTGGGTTTGGGTATATTGATATCATTGTAAAACAAGAAAATGTCCGTTAATTAATTGAAAACTTGGTTTCCAGCGGTATTCAGATTAGCACAATTACATGGTGGGAGTATGTGGATTCATTTCCCAAATCGTCAAAATATGGGATGGGCGGGCCAAAAAGTATTTTTACGACGGCTGGTTCTCTGAATTATGCTTTGGAGAAGATGAAATAAATACAAACAAAAAAGATGATATCTTGAAGATTATCGAGAATAAAGAAATTCATTTTTCAGATGGTAAAGTTGTCAGATATAACGAGCAAGAATGTTTAACGCCAGCATTATGGCTGGAAGTTCCAGAGGGATGGAAAAATATACAGCAGTAGATCTAGTAGGTTTGCAGTCCAACACCGCATGCACTGTACGCTGGGAATTCTGCGCGACTTCAAGCACTTCTCTGGCCTCGGTTTTTCTCTCCCAAGCAGAGCCGCTCCCCCGCCAGTCCACGGGCGCAAACCGTTGGGCCGCGCTGCGTAATTGCGAGGAGAGAAACGTCAACAGGAATATAGGATAGAGAATACTACGATGAAAATAGATGAAATCAAGCTACTGTATGGCTACAATGACTGGGCTGATGCGCGCATCCTGGCGGCCTGCGCCAGGGTGAGTCCAGAGCAGTACGCCGCCCCAACCTCCTACGGACACGGAGGGTTGCGCGCCACGATGGTTCACATATTGGACAACATCTGGCAGCAACGGATCACACTCCAGGGGTATTACCAAGAACCTTTGGCAAATGAAGCGGCCTATGATGCGACCGAGCTTCACGAAGACGCCTTTCCGACACTCGCCATGCTGCAAGAGCGCTGGCTGATCGAACAACGGGAGATGTGGGCTTATCTCGACACATTGACCGAGGAAATGCTGAACAGCACGATCCGCTATGTCATCCCTGGTGCGATCCGCAAGCGTGTCGTGTGGCACATCCTGCTGGATCTCACTATCCATGCCACGCAGCACCGCAGTGAGGCCGCCGCGCTGCTGACCGATTATGGTCAGTCGCCGGGTGACTTCGACTTTACCATGTTCCAGTCTGAGCGCGCTGAAGGAAAACCCTGATTTGTTTCAACTCTGGCATTAGAAATTATTTCGTCTCCATCCAAAAGTGACCCAACACAACGTGGACTGAGCGCTGGGGATTCTGCGGCACGCTTCGCGTCGAGCATTTTCTGCTCTCAAGCAGAGTCCACGCACGAAAACCGTTGGGCTGTTTCTTTATAATAAGGCAAACTATTATGAAAATACTCATGGACGGTAACGGGTTACAAACACGAATCCATGTGCAGAACGAAAGACGTCTTCAGACCTTTCTTGCACAACTTGAAGATATTCCATTTTGTGTCGTCGACTTTTCTCCTGAACTGCCATTGGCTAAAAGCCTGCTAAATAATTATGATGTATTAGTGATCACAACACGGCATGGAGAAGAATACTCCTATTCAATCGAAGAGATTACAGCTATTACTGATTTTGTGCGTCAAGGAGGCGGGCTTCTGCTCATGTCCAATCATGGTGACTTGCCAGGACATAATATAAATGACATGACCAAGCAGGATGCCGTTCTTGCTCGTCAGTTCGGTATTGAAATCGAAAACTCATGGTTTGCAAATTCGAAATCAGGTGTCCTTTCCGAATTTTCCGCATCAGATTTGCTGGTCACGCATCCAATTATCTGCGGCGGTTTGGGAGAAGAACCAATTCGTTCAATTGTCACGAATAACTGTTGTAGTCTCGTTTCTGCAGACGCTGTCCCAATTATCAATTTGCCGAGCCAAATGATTGACCACCGGAATGGACTTCCCGCTCATGGAAGAAATTTTGCCATGGCATTGGATGCCGAAGCAAATAGCGCCCTGGACAGAATGGGGCGGGTGGTTGTCGTCGCAGATTCAGGATTTATTGGAACGGAAGGCACTACGAATCCAGGACCAGGGTTAATCGAGAAAGGTGATAATCGTCGTTTCGTGCAAAACGTAATTCGTTGGCTGGGACGCGAGATTGATTGACGATTAGATTGATAAAGATGTGATCCTTCCTTTTGCCATCGGCACAATCTTCTTGCAAAAACTATCGCCCCACAAAGCGGGGACCTGATGCTGGGAATTCGCGTCGAGCATTTTCTGCTCCAAGCAGAGTCTGCGAACGTAAGTCATTAGCCTGCTTATACCATTGGGGATAAGATCGATGTGAATCACAAGAAGTTCTACCAATAAATGTTTATTTAGGCACGGCTATCGCTAGCGCGCCGAATGACAGCTTGTAAAGAGAGTTATTAAATAGTCACTTAAGCATGAAACACCTCCCCTGGGTGGCGGAGAACAATACTCCCCGGTTTGCGGGATACAGATGAAGGACATTCAATATATGATAAGTATCTGTATTAAGGTGTGGGGAATTTAAAAGCACCGCCCATATAAAAATCAAAATTTCAGCTTTCCTGTCACCGGAGGTTTTTAGTATGAAGAAAAGATCGAATGTGCTCACTCTCGTAGTGAGTTTGGTATTGGTTGTGGTCGTTATCGCAGGCTTTTCAATGTTCGGGGGTCCGGCATCCCTGCCGCCCAGCAGCGGCTATGGCCCCAATCCTGAGCTTCCAGAGCCGAATCAACGGCTGATTCCTGTGGTGAATCCGCCCAATGCCATCGGTTGGGCTGATGGTGAGAAACCAGTAGCAGCTGAAGGCATGGAAGTGAACGCCTTTGCCAGCGGGTTGGATCATCCGCGCTGGCTGTATGTTCTTCCGAATGGAGATGTGCTCGTTGCTGAATCCAATGCTCCTGCAGATCGCCCAGACGATGCAAAAGGAATCAAGGGGTGGTTCTTCAAGTTCTTTAAGAAGAAATCAGGCGGCGGCGTGCCCAGTGCGGATCGTATTACGCTCCTGCGGGATGCGGACGGAGATGGCGTTGCAGAGACAAAATCTGTATTCATCGATGGCCTGACCTCACCGTTCGGGATGGTTTTAGTGGGAGATACCTTCTATGTAGCGAATACCGATGCAGTCGTGTCCTTTCCCTATTCAGAAGGAGAGACGGAGATCACTGCCGAGCCCACAAAAATAACAGACTTGCCAGCAGGCACGATCAACCATCATTGGACCAAAGGCCTGGTGGCCAGTACAGATGGAACGAAGTTATATGTTTCTGTTGGCTCGAATAGCAACGTCGCAGAGAACGGATTTGAAGCAGAAACGGAACGCGCTGCGATCTGGGAAGTGGACATTGAAACAGGCAGCCATCGCATTTTTGCTTCGGGGCTGCGAAACCCTGTGGGGATGGCATGGGATGCAGAGTCTGGAGCATTATGGGTGGTAGTGAATGAACGCGATGAGTTGGGAAATGACCTGGTGCCAGATTATATGACCTCAGTACAGGATGGCGGCTTTTATGGCTGGCCTTTCAGCTATTATGGCGATCATGTGGACGCGCGCGTTTCACCGCCGAATCCCGAGCTGGTGGCATCGGCACTTGTGCCTGATTATGCGCTAGGATCTCATACAGCTTCATTAGGGCTTACCTCTGCAGACGGAAACACATTGCCTCTTCAGTTTGAGAACGGAATGTTTATTGGGCAGCATGGTTCGTGGAATCGTCAGCAGCCCAACGGCTATCAGGTGATCTTCGTGCCGTTCACAGGAGGCATGCCGTCAGGTGATCCATTGCTTGTTTTGAATGGGTTCCTCAAAGAAAATGGTGATGCCATGGGGCGGCCCGTGGGCGTTGCAATTGACGCGCTCGGCGCACTTCTGGTGGCAGACGATGTGGGGAATGTGATCTGGAGAGTGGCAACAGCGCCATAAAGGCAGAAATAAATGTGATTTTCAAAAAGAGACGCACGATCTCCGTGTGTCTCTTTTTGGATTACCCAATTAATGGTTCCCTAGGTTGCAGGTTATTAATATACGATTCTAAACTTTTTCTCCTGTGTTTAGTATCTACATGATGACAAAGAGCAATTCTGAATAGATGAAATGTTTATTTCATAAAACTGCCCGACAAAGCATGGACTAGACCCTTCGACAAGCTCAGTTCAGGCGCGGGGATGCTGGCTTTTTTGTGCTCCCGAGCAGAGTCCGCGAACGCAAACCGTTAACCTGGGGGAATAAAATATGATCTGTTCCCTCCATTCTGCAACTTTTTCCCACCGACTCCTGTATTAAACTCTAGCCATGACTATGCCCACCGACCGCGACCTGATTCTGCAAACCCGTCGCGGTGACGCCGACAGTCGGGCGGCATTCGGCGAGCTTGTCACACGCTACCAGACGAGCGTTTTCAACGTCTGCTACCGTATTTTGCACGAGCGCGGCGAAGCCGAAGACCTTGCACAGGAGACCTTTATCCGCGCCTACGACCGCATCCACACCTTTGATATCGAGCGTGAATTCGGCCCGTGGATTCGACGCGTGGCGGCCAATCTGTGTTTGAATGCCATCGAGGCAAGCAAAGACACAGCCGAGTTGGACGATGAACGGGACGCTGATTCTGCCCAATTGCCTGAAGCAGTCTACGAGGTCCACGAAAGAAGCGAGACCATCCGCAGCGCCCTCGCATCATTGCCCGCGCATTATCGCGTCGTCGTCGAATTGCGTCATTTTCAAGAACTGTCCTACGAAGAAATTGCCGCAGAATTGAAAATCCCATTGAGCGACGTGAAGAGTCATCTCTTCCGCGCCCGCAAAATTTTGGCGGAGAAACTCCATGCATCTCACTGACGAGCAACTCAACGAATATCTTGACAACGAAACCAACGAGCGTGTGCAGATCGAAACGCATCTATCTTCATGCGGCGAATGCGCGGCGCGACTTTCCATGCTTCAGGCATTGTTCACCGAATTGGATTCCCTGCCCGAAGTGGCATTGACCAAATCCCTCGCCGCGCCGTTCCTGACGACCCGAAGCCTGCCAGCCCCGCTGCCAAAATTCCTCACGCTGACAGTGATCCTGCAGGCCGCCTTCGCGTTGACCGCCATCATCATTGCCGTGCCGTTCGTCGCAAACCTGCTGCCTGCCATCGAAATATCTTCCCTCATGGAAGGAATCACCCAGTTGCAAGCGCAATGGATAAACCTGCTCGACAAACTTTCAACCTTCAACTTGCAACCTTCCAACCTTCCAACCTTCAACCTGCAACCTGCAACCTTCCAACTTCCGCCCCTTGAAATATCCAGCCTGTTGATGGCGCTTGCGGGTGTATCTGTGCTGTGGATTTTGGGCAACGGTGTGTTTTTGAGAAACCAAAGGTAGGGATACAGCGTTGCTGTGTCCGTGAAAATAGTAGTTCAACAAGGAGAATTCATGAACGAGTTCCTGCAAATTATTGTCATCATCCTGCTGCTTACCATTCCCCTCGCTGCGTATTTTCTTGTCCTCGCCGCGTTGTTTCCGAATCGCGCCGCCAAAACCCAGCGTGTACTCACTGCCATGCCTGGGCGTTCATTTGGCGTGGGAGTGATCAACTTTTTATTTTTTGGGTTGATCGCGTTGGTTCTTTTTTCCATTGCCGAAAATGCGGGCAGTGTTGTAAAAACCATTCTGATGATTCCCGCATTGGTGATCCTTGCTGCGCTTACGATCGCATTGAGCTTCGGCCTGACGGGCATGGTCAACCAACTGGGCGAACGCATCTTCTCCGAATATCCCGCCTGGAAACGAACTGCATGGGGAACAGTGATTTTATCCCTCGCCTGTCTCCTGCCTGTGATCGGCTGGTTCCTGCTTTTTCCGTATGCGGGTTTTGTTGGCATTGGTGCATTCATTTTGGGATTATTCCAGCGCGATTAAGTACGAAGTATCTTTTTTCTTCACACCGCAGAGACGCGGAGTTCGCAGAGAAAATTCTGCGCGCTCCGCGTCTCATTTTTGGGTGCGTCGCACCACCTTGAACAAGATGGGTCCAACCCTTTGGATTTCCCTTATTTAGTGAAACAATCCACCCGTCTGGTGCGACGCACTTTCACTCACTCACTATTCTTTCCCCTGCAACTTTTCCCAACCCAGCCCTGTACAACCTATAACTCTCCATACATGAAAGGAACTTCCCCATGGCCGACATATCCGCCATCTTCTTCGTCTTGTTGATTCTAGGCATTGCCTTCCCTGCCATGCTCACCGCGTGGTGGCTGTTGTTCCCATCGATCATTTCCCGCGCCCAAACTCGCGTGGATAAGACTCCCTGGGGTACATTCTGGATGGGACTCGTCATTGTGGTTGCGGTCAGTATTCCCGTCGTCATTTTGCTTGCGCTTCCATTTGGCCCCGCCAAATTCATCGGTTGGCTGTTGCTTGCGGCAGCGCTGGCATTTTCATCCATCGGCTCGGCGGGCATCGCCGCTCATTTGGGCGCGCGCCTCACCAGTCACAGCGGACTTTCGCCGTTGAATGCATTCGTGCGCGGTTCCGTCATCCTTGAACTGGTGGCCTTCTTCCCCGTGTTGGGTTGGTTCTTCATCTGGCCTATTGCGCTCATCATGGCCTTCGGTGCTACAGGCTTCGCATTCTTGAATTGGATGCCGCGTGAGAAAACCGTCCACGTGCCTGAGCCTGTTCCTTCGCACGCATAAATTTACCGCGAAAATTCTGTCTTCTTTACATCCCATCCACTTTCCACTCACTACTTTCTATTCACTGATACCTGACCACTGATTCCCATGACCCTTTCTCGTAGAGACTTCCTCAAACTTGCCTCCCTCGTTTCTGCCAGTGCGGCGCTTTCATCATGCGCGCCCGTGTATCGCAGGATCGCGGGCGACCTTCCCACCCTGCCGTGGGCGGCACTTGGCGCAGGCGATTTCCTCGCCCTCAACCGACTCACCTTCGGTCCGCGTGTGGAGGAGCGTGTACGTTTCAGTGAGATCGGTTTGCAAAACTACATCGAAGAACAGCTCGATTTCGAATCCATCAACGACTTCGATTGCGATTTGCAATTGATGCCCTTCAAAACCATCCGAATGGATGCCAATGAGATCGAAGGCGTCAGCAATCAACTCTTCGACGGCTATGATCGTGAACGGGCTCCGCAGGAACTTCGTCAGGCCACATTGCTTCGTCAGATGTACAGCAAACGCCAATTGTATGAAGTGATGACCGAATTCTGGAGCGACCATTTCAACATCTTCATGGATAAGGAAAAAGAATTCTTCCTCAAATCCGTGGATGACCGCGAAGTAATTCGCAAACATGCGCTTGGTAACTTCCGCGATCTGGTTTGGGCCTCGGCACATTCGCCCGCCATGCTGGTCTATCTTGATAATCAGGCCAACGAGCAGAGTCACCCCAACGAAAATTACGCGCGCGAGTTGATGGAACTTCACACCCTCGGCGTGGATGGCGGTTACTCCCAGCAGGATGTGATGGAACTTGCGCGTTGCCTCACTGGTTGGAAAGTGAAGGAGCATTTCTGGCTGGGCGAGTTCACCTTCGACAAGAATCTCCATGACACAGGGACGAAAAATGTTCTGGGTCTTTCGATCCAACCCTCGGGTGTCGAAGAAGCGGAGCAAGTCATCGAAATGCTGGTGAAACATCCGAGCACGGCGCGATTCATTTCCACCAAACTCGCCCGTCGCTTCCTCGCCGATGACCCGCCGCAGGAGATCATCGAAAAAGCCGCGCAAACTTTTCTGGCCACAAAAGGCGATATCAAATCTGTGCTGCGAGTCATTTTGCTCGATGGCCTGCCGCTGGCGCAGCCCAAATACAAACGCCCCGCGAATTTCGTTTTGTCTGCGCTGCGCATGTTGAATGTTGAAACCGATGCCGCCGCGCTTCACGATTATCTCGTCCGCATGGGGCAGGTCGCGTTCAATTGGCCCACACCCGATGGCTATCCCGACCGAAGCGAACCGTGGCAGGGCAACCTCATGCCGCGCTGGCAATTCGCCTTCGCGCTGATCCGCAATGAGATCAACGACACAAAACATAATTTGCAAAGTTTATTGGATGTCGCTTCGAATGGCATTTTGCAAGACGATGTGGATTCAATTACATCCCTGTTATTAGGCACCCCTTTGGAGCGCGTCACCCGCGACGGGTTGATTGATACCGTCCGAGCGGCAGGCTCCACCGAAGAAGAGACTCTGCAAGTCATCACCGCCAGCATCATCGCCTCCCCCGCGTTTCAGTGGAGATGATATCTCATCATGTTGGAGATTGCTTCGGGTGAAAGAAAAGTCGAAAATTTTTAGGAGTAAATAAATGCTTACCCAACTTCCCACCAAAACCTGGCTCCCTCGCCTCTCTTTTGCCCCCGTCAACACCGCCCCGCGTGGTGACACTCTGGTCGTTGTATTTCTCCGCGGCGCAGCAGACGTGTTGAATATGGTCGTTCCGCATGGCGAAGACGCTTATTATCAATTGCGCCCATCATTGGGAATTGCACGACCTGATGATTCGAAAACGAAAAAAGAAGAAAGGACAGTGGATTTGGATGGATTTTTTGGTTTTCATCCAAACCTGAGTCCCTTGCTCGAAGCATGGCAAAGCGAACAACTTGCCATTATCCACGCCTGCGGCGCACCTGATGAATCGCGCAGCCATTTCAAAGCAATGGAACTCATGGAGCGCGGCGTGGACGATGAACGCGGCCCCGCCTCAGGGTGGATTGGGCGTCACCTGGCTACACTGAATACAGGTAACACCTCTCCGTTGCGCGCGGTGGGAATGGGCACCCGCCCGCAGCGCAGTTTGAGTGGAACGGTTCCCGTCTCTGCCCTACGCTCCATTGCAGATTTTCACCTCGGCGGTGACCAGCGCGCCCTTCAACAAATGCGTGCTGCATTGAGCACGGTCTATCAAAATGACCTGATGGGTCAGGAGACCTTGTCCATCATGGATACATTGGAAAAGCTTGACCCCGCCAAGTATCAACCCTTCGGCGGGCTCAGGACGGCGTCTCCAATTACCTATCCCGACTCTGAATTCGGCCTCGCCCTCAAACAAACTGCCATGCTCATCAAAGCGGAAGTAGGTCTCGAAGTCTCGGCTATTGACCTTGGCGGCTGGGATACGCATTTCGCGCAGGGCTCATCCACTGGCCTCATGCCAAACCTGATGAAAGACCTCGCCGAAGGTCTCGCCGCCTTCCACGCCGACATGGCTGACCATCAAAATCAACTTACCACTGTCACCATGTCTGAGTTTGGGCGGCGCGCCTCTGAAAATGGCAGCCTCGGCACAGATCACGGTCACGGCAGTATGATGATGGTCTTGGGCGGTAACGTGGATGGCGGCAAAGTCCACGGGCAATGGCCGGGGCTGGAGGAAGGTCAACTCATTGGCCCAGGCGACCTGGCTGTCACCACCGATTACCGCGATGTGCTCTCCGAGGTTTTGACACAAACGCCTGAATAACCCCGCTACAAATGAAATTTTCCCCGAGTATCAGCCGAAGATGCTGAATGTGATTGTATGATTTTGAGGGCGGCCTTTATGGTCGCCCTTTTTTGTTTTACAATAGAGGAATGATAGCGAGGGAATATGACCGAACCAACCATTGCTCTGCAAGATAATAAAAAGAATTCCTTTTGGTCGCCGCTGGCGGTTTTCCTGTTGGGAACCCCGGCTGCTGCATTAAATTGGTGGCAAATGGGAAATAAACGCAAAGCCATTGTTTTCGTTTGTGTGACCATTTGCATGATGTTCTTCTTGAAATGGATCAAACCTTCTCAACTGGATTGGCAATATTATGGAAAGGGAGTGGTCTATAGCCTTTATTTTGCCAGGGTGTTAATTGGGTTGGTCTTTTCATTTGTGGTTATGAAAATAAACTGGCGGGATGTTGAGGAGTTTATTGGTGCTGGCAAACCTGTGTATAGAGTTGGTTCAAGTTTGGTTTTGGCTATTTGGCTTGGATTGGCACTGATTTGGATCCCCATAAACTTGGGAGCAGAGTATATGGGGAGATTCACAAGCTATTGCCATTTCCCGCGCCTGCTCGATATCGTGTATCGTTATCAGGTTTCGCAACGTACAGGTCTGGATTCGATTCTCATGAGGCGAAGTGACTTTTCATGCAATTTGATATGGATGCATGAAACTTACGAAGACTCCTCCAGCTTATCTGAAAATGAAATGATCCAATCCTACAGACTGTCGGGTGTTTATGGCGAAAATGATTCTTTTCGGGTTTATCAGGATGTATTTTTTTATGAACAACCTGTTGGTCAGAAAGAGTTTGATGAGGCTATTTCCTGGAATGCGAATGCTGAAGATGCTGATCTTGGGATAGTTCTTCCCACAAACCAGCCGAAACCTGATTTTATGAAGATTTATTGCAGCCACAATTCTGTGACTAAGGAATGTTCTGTTTACATTGCCCATGGCAGGACATTGGTGCATCTGAGGTTTTTGGGGGATAATGCGCCCGGTTTCGATGAATATATTGTTTCCCCCGTTCTGTTGATAAGCCAGCGTATTCTTCAATTTGAAGATTGAAAGTAGGGACACAGCGCCGCTGTGTCCCTACTTTTTTACCCGCCAAAATCCACAGTGATGTAATCTCCGTACGCGCCGTTTGAAAAATAAGCGTAGCCGACACCCATCTCGGTGGTGTTTGGGTTGAGGATCGCGTCGCGGTGGATTTTGTCGTTCATCCACCAACTCATCGCGGCTTCGGGTCCGCCGCCGCCGTAGATGATCTCTTCATAGAATTGGCCTGAATACCCCGCAGCAAGGGCACGTCCGTACGAGGAAGAACCGTCTGAGCCTGTGTGGCTGATGCTGTTATTGCAGGCCATGTCGGCGGCGTGTCCCTGCGCGGCGGAAGATAGCTCAGCGTTGATCGTCAATTGCGACAGGCCTGCGTTGGCCCGCTCCGCGTTGATCATGGATGCGATCTGATTCACGTAACCAGCGTTCTGGCTGAAACTACAATTCGCGCCACCGCCGTTGTTCACGGGAGTGATTCCCACCGCCTGTGTTGGGTTGACTCCCGATGTGGTCGGGACAATGGCTCCGCTTCCCACGATGATCTTCACCCAAAATGTTTTTTCCGTGCCGATGGGCAGGGCATTTCCGTTTGCGTCGTTCAAAGTGAAATACCCTGTGAAGGTGCCGTTGGAAGCCGGGGCGGTCAACTCTACTGAGGCGTTGACTCTTTCCTTCGGAAGCGTATCAGGAATCGGCGCGGAGAGAGGCGCGTTCATTTTGTCGCCTGTTGAAAACTTGAGCGTGTATCCGAACCATGGGCAGGTTCCGTTGTTGATGAATTCCCAGGTCTTCGTGAATTTCTCGCCCGCTTTCACTTGCGTGTTGTCAGGGATGGTCACATCGCGCACGAGCACGGCGCTGTCTGTGCAGTTGGCGGGAGCAGTGACGGGAATGCGCGTCGGCGTGATGGTTGATTCGGGCACAGGCGTGAGCGTGGGCGGCACGTAGCCTGCCTGGGTGGGCATCAAAGTCGATGTTACGAAATCAGGTTGTGACGTGGGCTGTGCGTTGGAATCCACAGAAATGGAAACGCAGGAGGCGAGAAGCAAGGCAAGGAGAAGGATTATTTTTTTTGTCATGGTTTAAAACATCATCATCTGCCCCGTGGATTTTTCAACGGGGTCGCTGGCGATCTGTTCTTCGAAGGAGTCGCGCGTCAGAATCGGGACCTCGAGAATGGCGCGCAACAAACGATATTTCACCACGCGACGGGTTTTCAATTGCGCGGCGAGGGCAGGGTCGCGTTGAAGCTTGTAGGCGGCAAGCGCGGCGCGTCCGCCGGGGATGACGAGGATCGTGTCTGGCGCGGTTGTTTCCAGCGCGCGCCCAAGCAATGCGGAGGCCATCACATAAAACGAGCGGACGGGTTTTCCATTTTCAAACCAGGTCAGGGTTTTATCATCGCGGCTGGTTTTGTATTCCAACCGTTTGCCGATGGCTTCGATCAATGTAAAGATGTTGTTCAATTCATTTCGCCGCGCTGAAGATAGATCCTCCGCGCGAAGTTTCCATCCGCCTGATTCCTTTTCTGCGTATGAATTCAGAACGGCGTAGATCAATCCTTTTGAGGGCGTGAGCAATCCCGTAAAGCGCGGATTCAACTCATCTTCCACTTCAAGATAAATGGCGTGCTGATTCTTTTGCAGGAAGGTGACGATGGCCACCTCCACTTGATCTGAAAGCGATTCGTTCTGAGCGGAGCCGCTTCGTGGCGAAGTCGAAGAACCCCACATTCCTGTTTCCACATTTTCGCCCGTCGAATAATGGACGAAGCGTTCATCGTTTTTCAACGCTGATTCGAAAAGCGCGTTCGTTTTCCGCAAGGTCTCATCGAATTCATGCTCAGGCTGTTTGAGCGCATTCGCTTCAGCCAGCGCGATCAACCCCGCCGTGTGGACGTGCAAGTAACTAGCAGGCTCTCCACGTGAAGCGAGATATTCCTGAATCGAATTTTGCAAGAGGGATGCATCAGCAGTTTGTGGTTTTTCTTTTTTGCTGCTTTTCCAGGTCACCTGCACAGGGTCGTGTTCGGTGCGCAGGGCTACGTTCACCAGCGAAAACCCCGCAGCATTTGCCGCCGTAAACGCGGAAGTGAGAAACGACGGCTCAGGTTCGGGTAGCAATGCAAAAAACGGAATCCCATCGGGAAGCAGATCGTTCAAATGATTGAAGGCCGAATGCAGCGCGGTCGCGTTCCACGCCCAGTCGTAGCGGCGGCGGCGTAGCGCAACCTTGTACGGCTCCACTGCTTCCTTGCCCCACAACCAACCCGCCCACAACGCGGAGAGAGTCCAAAAGGCCTGGTTGGGACGCGGCACTGAACCGATGACTGCCGAAATCGGAATCTCTTTTTTGACGAGTTGCGCAAGGTCTTTGAGACGGCCTTCATAGATGCAGATGCCGCCGCTTTCAGGAATCTTTTTCGGCCACGCTTCACACGGGACCGTTGAACCTGTCTCTGACCAAAGAGTGAGTCCACGCTCGAGCGCCATCCACACATTGTGCTCGCGGAATTGACTCGGCGTGCTCAACTGCTTCGGCCGCGGACGTTCCGCAGGATGCGCCCAGATGGTATTGCCCGCATCGCAGGCGATGAGGACGAGTGCGGTCAATGCCCGTTTTCGTTCCGCGGATAGATTCAAACTGTCCAGGCGGTTGACGATGGTGGTGATCACATACAGCGGACGAGGCAAATAATATTGAATTGCTTCTTCCGCGTAGAAACGGTCTTCATCGTTCAGCGCTACAACTTTTTCAAAAGCACGTGTGCGGTGCAGTGCATCGGTTTCGGCGATCTTTTTGGCGCGTTCGATGTCTTCTTCGGTGGCGGGGTGTTCGCCTGAGTCACCACAGTGTTTGCATTCGTAAATGCGGGCGTAGGGAGCATCTTCGCCTTTGCGCCAGAGAAATGCGTTCGCATAAATTTGCTGATTACATTTTTCGCATTTGGTGAGATACAGGGATTGCAGATGCCCCGCGAGTCTTTCGTCCCCTTTTTTGACGGCGCCGAGGTCTGCCAGTGCGGCGATGAATTCCGATTCGGGCGGCGGGTTGGCGAACATTTCCAGCAGAAAACGCGTGATGGGGTTGTTCGCCGTGACCAGCACACGGGTTCCGCTGCGCGCGGCTTCGAGGACGAGTCTCGGGGAGAATCCGAATGGGTCGAGCAACCAGGTACCGGGTCCGCTGTGAACCGCGCCGAAGGGCTGAGTCGAGAGCCAGGCAGAGATAACTCCCTCTTCAAGCGGGGGCAGAAATCGCGAGAGCGGTCCCGGGTCGGCGGGTTTCATCCCTGGAATGTAAGGTTGAAAATCCATCTTGGGTTAAGTATACAGCTTATAAAGGATCGCAAATTGGCTGGCTGGGTGTGGACTTCATGTCGATTTCGATGGCGGAGAGCATGATCTGAATGCCGAGGATGACGCACAAGGTGGGGAGCATCACGGTGCCTGTGGGGGCGGGGATGTTACGGCTGGCGTAGTCGATCCATTTGATCGCGCCGAAGATGAAACCGAATAGCAACAGCGGAATGCTGGTGACGATGTACAGGGAAATGATGGAAAAATCGTAGATGTAATACTTTAACAGAATACGTCGAACCAGCGTGGAAAAAAGTTTGAGCGGGAATTCAAAAAGACTGCGGCGGATGGAAAGATGCGAGGTTTCGTTCCCGTAGCGGGCGGGGATGGGCACATCCACCACGAAAGCATTGATGAGGTACAGGTTTGCCAGCAGGGAGGTTTCGAAGAAATAGCGTTTGTCAATTCCTTCGAGGGGCAATTGTGCCAGCACTTCAGCGCGGATGGCGAAGAAGCCGTTGGTGGGGTCGAAGATATTCCAGTAGCCCGTGGCGGCTTTGGTGAGGAAGCTCAGCCCAAGGTTGCCCACGCGCCGCACGATGGGCATGTTGCGCAGTGAAACAAAATCGCGGAAGCGGTTGCCTTTGGCATAATCGGCCTTGCCGAGGACCAGCGGAGTGACAAGGGCGGGGATGTGCGCAGGGTCCATTTGCCCGTCGCCGTCGAGTTTGACGATGATTTTTGCGCCAAGTTCCAGCGCCTTGCGAAAGCCAGAGATCATGGCCCCGCCCACGCCCTGATTTTTCTCGTGGCGCACCAGAACGATGCGGGAATCTTGTTGTGCGGCGGCGGCCACCAGGTTTGCACTTGAGTCAGGAGATGCATCGTCCACAACGATGATGTGTTCTATGTAGGCAGGCAGGTCTTTCAACACGGATGCGATGGTATCCTGCACCCGATAGGCTGGGATGACTGTTACAATACCATTGGTGGAAAAATCCATAAATAAGATTGTACTTGAAAAAGTGATAGAATCAACCAAAGGAAAAATCATGGCCACTGGGGAACGAATTCTTCTTGTTGAAAGCGATCCAGATATTGTCGATTTGATCGTCAGGCAGTCATTGCAGCCGCTGGGATACAGGGTGGGGACAGCAGGTGACGCGGCCTCCGCGATCAAACTCTCGATTCAGACTCCCCCGGACCTGATCCTCGCCAATTTAAATTTACCCGGCCTAAGCGGAAAAGACATGCTTGCCGCACTTAGCGCACAGGGTGTGAAATCCCCCGTCATTGTCATTGCAGAAAAAGGACAGGAAACCGACGCGATCCAGGCTTTTCGCCTCGGCGCTTCTGACGTGATCTTCTGGCCCGTTCGCGATGCGGAAGTTGTTTCCATCGTTGAGCGCGCCCTGCGTCAGACTCAGCAAGCCCGCGAACGCCAAAAATTAGACCGTCAACTCTCGGCGATGAACACCGAGTTACAGCGCCGCCTGCGCGACCTGACCACCCTGCTTTCCACCGCCAAGGCGGTTATCTCCATCACCGATCAACGCCTGTTGTTTGACCGCATCCTCGAAAGCGCCATGCAGGTGGCCGAGGCAGATTACTGCTGGCTGACCCTGCGCGAAGAAAAGGGCAATGCTTATTTGTTGCGTGCCCATCGCAACCTGCCCGAGGCATGGGCTAAAAAGTTGAACCAGCCTTTGGATGACGGCATCAGCTCCCTCGTTGGATTTTCGGGCGAGAGCCTCGTGATGAACGGCTCGCCTTTGCAGAAGTTCAAGATCGCAACGTTGGGCAAGTCGGTCGGCGTGATCCCGATCAAGATCCAGGGCGAGGTCATCGGCCTGTTGATGGTGGCCCGCAAAGTTGACCGTGAGATCGCCCGCGATTCACAGACCATGCTCGAAGCCATGGCCGATTTCGCCTCCATTTCGCTGGTCAATGCGCGTTTGTTCCGCGCTTTGGAACACAGCGCCGAGACCGCCCGTACAAATGAAAAGCAGCGCCATGCAGCACTGGAGCAGGTGCGCAGCAACATCCGCAACGAAATTCAAGCCGCTGGTTATCCGCTCAACCTTGTGTTGACAGAGTCCCCGGGGCCGCTTAACCCCGAACAGAAGAAAGCTCTCGAACAAGTTCAGGTTGCATTGCAACGCCTTGTAAGTTCCTCCGAGAAAACAACCATCCCAAACAGGTAACAGGCAGCATATGGCAAAACAAGACCTGATCTTATTAGCGTTGGATCCATCTCCCATTTTGGGATTAATGGAGCGCACCCTGCATTCGGCTGGTTTTGAAGTGGCGATCGCAAGTGATTTGATCGGTTTAAATAAATCGATGCATGAAGCCATCCCATCTTTGATGATTGTCGGTGAAAAGTTTGCCGAACAGAGCGGCTTTACTATTGCAAAAGAATTACTCGAACGCTTTCCCACCCTGCCGATCATTTTTTACGCCGAACAGGACACGACCGGCTTTGCAAAGACCGCGTTAAAGATGGGGCTCAGTGGTTATCTTTATCCGCCGCTCAAAGTATCTGATATCACCGAAGAAGTTCAAAGAAGCCTTGACCGTTCCAGCAAACTGGGTGATTGGCTGCGCCGTGAGGTTCGCCGCACCACGTCCTCGCTGACCGAACGAGCAAAACTTTCTGAAAGCGAACGCTCCAAGCTGGATGCGATCATCGCCAACATTCAAGACGGTGTGATCGTGCTGGATGATAAAAAGAGCATTTTGCTTGCTAACCATGCCATTTACGACATTTTCAATTTGGACGGCAAGGAAATCACCGGCAGGCCTCTGGACGAGATGATCAAAAATGCAGACTTGCAGGCGCTGCTTATCCGTGCCGGCGATGGACCCTTGAAATACCATGAGATTAACTTTGATGATGGTCGCGTATTCAACGCGCAATACACGCCCATTCCGAGAATTGGTGCAGCCGTTACCATGCAGGATATTTCCTACCTCAAGGAATTGGACCGTCTGAAGAGCGACTTTATCCACACGGTTTCGCATGACCTGCGCTCCCCGCTGACCTCGATCCTGGGGTATACAGAATTGGTCGAGCGCACCGGTCCGCTGAATGCCAATCAGTTGGAATTTTTGCACCGCCTGCAGGGTAGTATTCACCACATCACGACCCTGATCAATGACTTGCTCGATCTTGGCCGTCTTGAAGCTGGATTCGATACGCGCCGCGAGGCCGTGCAGCTTGAAGGTGTGCTGCATTATTCCCTGGATATGTTCGATGGCCAGTTGAAGAAGAAGAAGATCATCCTCAACACCGATATCACTCCAGACCTGCATCCGTTGCGGGCAAATCCCATTCGCATCCGCCAGATGCTGGATAACCTGATCGGCAATGCCATCAAATACACGCCAGATGGCGGACGCATTGGCATCAGTATGTCTATGCAGGATGACCAGGTGATCCTAAAGGTGGAGGATACCGGCTATGGAATCCCGCCCGACGAGCAGGGACGTGTGTTTGAAAAGTTTTACCGCGCCACCAATGCAGTGGAAGACATCGAAGGCTCCGGTCTGGGGTTGGCGATCGTTAAATCCATTGTGGACAGTCATCAAGGCCGTGTATGGGTGGAATCAGTAGTAGGGAAGGGCTCAACCTTTATCGTGCTTCTCCCCGCACACGAATAAAAAAACAATATATCTGCTTAAAAATGTTGCCGCCGGTAAAAACCGGCGGCAACTTTCGCCAAAGGAGGAGACAAGAAAGGTATTTTGGAGGTGTCTATGTTCCGTCTCCGTCTTTATAATAGTGCACTTCTTTTTTTTCAACCATTCACGAATGTCATGTTATGGTTGTGACAAACTTCACAAATATTTCACAGGCTGTCAAGAAAAAGTCTTGCTTGTGAAATGGCTTCTTCCACGCTTTCGTAGGCTTGCACACTCAGCCTGGGGTCTGGATTTCCACTGATCATTTTCGACACTTTTCGACCTTTTTGAGAGATGCATAACACAGGCTTGCCGATGTTCAAGGCAAAGCTGATCTCATAGCCCACTCCGTGTGATGGCGTGCTAACTTCCGCGATCAACGCATCGCAGTTCTTTATCCAATTCACATCCCGTTCGTAAACATCCTGCGGAGTGAGCAGGCGTTCCTTTTCCATTACTTCAGATCGAACCAGATGCGATGTGGGAATTTCATGTCCGTCTTTTACCAGCGCGGCAACGATCTCCTGATAGGCTGATTCGAATTCGCGCCCGCCTGTGATGGAGCATGCGAAATATATGTTCATTTGTCCTTGTTTGGCAGGCGGGAAAGGATCGATGCGTTGCGTTTTTGCTGTGCAGGGACGGGGCCGGTGCTCGAGCGCATGCTGTCCATTTCCGAGCTGAATTTCATCCAGTCATCCACCAGGATCACAAAGTGCGGCGATTTGTCCTTGAAGAATAATGGGGAGAGGAACAACCGCAATTGAGCCTGCGACATGGGGTAGGCATTCAATTCGAGCACGAGCGCGGTCATTTTCGCCAGAGGCTGAATGATCTCAGCCCGCCAGTTTGAAACACTGCCGGGTGGGAACAATGCACCCATATTCGATGACGATGCACGCCGAATTCTTTTATATGAAATATTAAGCCGTAAAAATGGGGTGACCAAACGAAGATGATCGCTGAAAGGCTGCACATAGGCGCTCTTGCGCATGAGCCACATCGAAAGACCAATAAAGACATTCAGGCCGCCAATGCTGGCGAGGGTAAGCCAGCGCCATTGATCCATTCCGCGGCTGTATACTGCCCAGGCCAAGGCCAGCAGGGCGAGACCCAATGTGAAGATCGCCGTCCACCAGCGACTCATCATATGAGTGTAGACTACAAGAGGGTAGCGACGTCCGCCTTTTGCTTTTGCCATGCGATGATTCCGAATCTCTATTTAATCTGTGGGCTGGTCGTTGTTTAATTGGGCACTCAGCTTGCTGATGGCTTGAGTGAGATGTTCACCGCGCAGGCTAAAGGTGATGTCGCCGCGCGTTTTTTCGATGATGCTGCGCGCAAGGTCGGTCTGGCGGCGCAGGCCATTGGTGATCGCATCGGGATAATCCATGGTAACCAGTATGGAGTAGATCTCGTCCATGTAACTCAGCAGGCGTTCGGCTTCGGGTGAATATCCGTGACGGAGAATATCCAGGATGCGGCGACGCAATTCACCGACGACTTCCGCCAACCCGTTGAGAAATGTCGAGGGTTCAACGACCAGTTCTTCGGGAGTCTGAAGCGGTTCATTCCTGATCAAGGCGCAGGTGACATTGGCTTCCACAAATTCCTTGAGTGCGTCCTGTGTGTATCCCGCGTAAAAAAGATCGGGGTATGCCGCGAGGGAGGCGCGCAGGGTATCTGCGAGCTGACGCGCTTCCTGTAACTGAGCGTTCATTGCATCGGCTTCGTCACGATGCACGGCGCGGATGGCGAGGGAGCAGGCGCGGGTAAGCTGGCGCGCCTGTGCAAGGGCATGGTCACGTGCGGATGTACGCGCGTCAAAGACCTTTCGAATTCCGTCTGTGATCTGTTCTAGCTTATGCATGTTGCCTACGGTTCTTTTGGGGGTTCGGGGGGCTGTTGAAAGGGACGAAAGAGATTATCGGCGAGAGAGTTGTTGGAGGGGATGGCGATCTCGCCAAAGGCGGTTTCGTAGCGGGCGATATTTTCGGTGAGAGCCCGAACGAGCAGTTTGGCGCTGAGCGGGGTCATCACCACGCGTGATTTGATCTTGGCGCGCGGCTCGCCAGGGAGGAGATGGGCGAAGTCAAGAACGATATCGGCCGGGGAATGGGCAATGCGCGCGAGGTTGGCGTAAACAAGCTCAAGGTCGGCGGGAAGTTCGAGGATCGGACCTGTGGATTTTGGAGGAATTGGGGGAGTGGTCATGGAAGTATCCAAATGGGAGGCAGGTCAGCCAGTGACCTGCCTCCGTTGATTCGGTTAGAACGGAATGTCGTCTTCGGGGGGAAGCTCGGCCATTTCCATGCCGCCACCGCCCGCAACCGGACCACCTTCGTGGGTTTCACCGCGTGATGAAAGGAAGCGTACGGTGGATGCTGTGACTTCAAATGAGGTACCGGCGGAGCCGTCTTGTTTGGTGTAGATCCGTGGGCTGCCGGTGTTTTTGTCCGGCGTCAGACGTCCTTCGACGAGCACCTTGGAGCCTTTCTTGACGTACTGGTTGCAGACCTCGGCGGTTTTACCCCATGTAGAAACGCGGAACCAGATGGTTTCCTTTACTTGTTCGCCGTTCCCGGCGGTATACTGGCGGCTTGTGGCAACTGAAAACGAAGTGACCGCCTGACCTGATGGCGTATAACGCATTTCAGGATCCTTGCCTACATTGCCTACGATGATAATAGTGTGATACATGGGGGGAAGCTCCTTGTGGGTTTAGGTACCCGCCGAACTTCGGCGGGGAAAATAAGACAGTTCGTATTGTACTCGTACTTGCATGATTTGTTAACGAATGGATGCTTTTGGACATAAAAGATGATAACTGGTAAGATAAACGGACTCATATGTTATCTATATTAAACAGCTCAGCCATTGGTAATTTATCCATCTAGCCAAGGAGAAAAAATGAAACTCAGCCTTAAACACTATGTGATTATCCTGGGAAGCCTGCTGGCTGCCTACTTTCATCTGGTTCTCTTTCCCGATATTGGTTTCACCTTGAATGGATTGGGCTACCTCGGTCTGCTCGGTGCTTATTTTTTACCGATTCCCTTCTTTCAGCAGCGACACAAACTGGTCTGGTGGGGATTGGTCGGCTACACCCTGCTGACCATTGTCCTGTGGGTGATCATGGGAAACAAGCAGTTCGTGGCTGGCACGACCAGCGCGATCGGGTATTATGCCAAGGCAGCCGAAGTGCTTTTGCTGGCCGGCTTGTGGGCTGATAAGCCGAAATAACCACGGCGACCATCACAAATAAAAAGCAACGTGATAAGCAAGACTGTCATGTTGCTTTTTGATTTTTCAGTAAAGTCTAATTTCTTAACGGTAATAATGCAGCATGGAATGGCAAATCGAATATATTTTGGATGAGCATATCATCTATGTGAAAACAAATGGGTCAGTGACCGCTGAAACTGCGAACCTAATGGTGAAAGAGATCGTCGAGGCGGCGGCCTGTCATCAATGCGACCGTCAGATCGTAGACCATCGCAATTCTGTTTTTGCGTTTAGCCTGTTCGAATTCTATGAACGCCCTGAGGTCAACATGCGAATCGGGATCTCACGCAAATGGAAGATCGCCATGGTCTTTAGAGAATTGAACGAGAATACATTGTTTATGGAAACCGTATTTCGTAACCGCGGTTATGACTTTCACCAGTTCGATGACATTGAAAAGGCCAGAACCTGGGTTCTGGGTAAATAAAAAGAAGGCCTATGCGCCTTCTTTTTATTTTTATGCGTCTGTACGAGCGAGCCTTCTCATTGCCACCATTTGACGGAGATGGTCCACTTCGTGGGCGAGCATGAGCAGGACCCAGGTCTTGTAGTTGCACACACCGAAAGCGGAGTTGACTTCGGTCTTCTCTGGGTCGTGTAGATTGCGTGTTTGTTCAATAATGGCGTGGATGCGCTCTGTGGCCGCCGCCAACCCCACGTGCAGGTCGTTGGCTGACACATTTTGTTTTGCGCCTTCGCCAAATCCGCGTGCGGCTTCGACGATGTGCGGAAGCTGGCTTGTTGAAATATCCAGTAGTTTATTGTGATAAAAACCCTGGGTGTGGATGAGGTGGGTGACTGATTCGCTGATGGACCAAAGCGAATGTGCCGGTGAGGAGTATGCCACCTGGGCATCGGTCAACGGAATCAGGTTTTCCTCAGTGCGTTCGCGCGTGTAATAAAAAGTGTCAATGATCTCATCAAGCGAAAACCGCGAAGCTGCTTCCAGCCAGGTGATTTCCTTGGTGAACGCAGAAAGTAAAAGGGGATTTAATACTTCAGAAGTGATCATATATGCTGCAATTGTATCCCGATTCTGCTTGAATCCACCTTAAGTACCAGGAACTTTTTAGGCTCTGCCATCGTTCCTGAGGGGCAAAGAAACTTGAGAGGTGCAACATGAAACTATCAAACAATATGATTCTTATTATTTTCGGGATTTTAGCCCTTGGAATTATGGCTATTGTTCCCCTTACACTTGTAGCGGCACAGGTTTTGAATCCAAAACCAGATGTCGATCCACAGGCGACGATACAGGCGATGGTTACACAAGCCCTCGGCGCAATGACACCCACACCAACTTCGACCCCGCTTCCGCCTACGCCTGCGCCGATCTATATTCCGGTAACAGTCACCCCTGTCCCCACTTCCACAGCGGCACCGACCAGTGTCCCTGTCACCTATTGTGACTGGGTGGCGTTCATCAAGGATGTGACCGTTCCCGATGGGTCCGCGTTTAATGTAAATGAATCATTCACCAAAACCTGGCGATTGAAGAACCGCGGAACCTGCACATGGACACCGGACTATATGCTGGTCTTTTCCAGCGGCTCACAAATGGGCGGTACCACCAGTGTACGCCTTCCGTATAATGTGGCTCCCGGACAGAGCGTGGATGTCTCTGTTCTGCTCACCGCTCCATCAAACCCCGGTGAATATTCCGGGTACTGGATGCTGCGTACGCCCTCCGGCGCATTGTTCGGCTCTGGCGATAAGGCAAATGTTCCTTTCTATGTGAGCATCAAAGTGAGGCAGCCGCAGCTTTCACATGGCACTGTTGGAGGCAACCTATGCTATCCGAGCGAGTTCAACCCGCCGATGACCCTTTACTTTGAAAATGCAAATACGGGTGAAAGAATCCAGTTTGCCATTCCGGAGAACGAGATGGTTTACAGCGTCCTGCTCCCTGTCGGTAGATATTATGCCTATGCCTGGGCGCCCGGTTACAACCTGGAAGGTGCATATACAGAGACGAGCGGCCTGATGAAGATTTTCAGTGTTGAGGCCGGTCTGACCACCCCATTTATCAACCTGTGCGATTGGAGTCCGTATCCGCATGCGCGTGGATGATCCATTAGAAAAAAGACGACCGATATCGGTCGTCTTTTTGTTTATCCGATTTCATAGGAATACAGAATAGTTTCCATCTCCTGCGGGGTGAGTCCGCCGTGATGACCGTAGAAGTTCTGCTCAAATTTATCTTTTTCGTACCACCAGACGGATTCATAACGATAAGACAAAATGACCAGATTTCCGACACGTTCCAGAAAACGGGCTGAGATCTCTTTGCCGAAGTACCCTTCTGCGATGAGCGTTTCAGTTTTGACGACATCCGCCCTGCCTTCCAATCTTCTGGCAAGGAAGTCTTGCGCTTCATCCAGAAATCCATCCTTAATATAGAGGAACATATCACGCGCCGAGCCAGCAGGGACGATCAAATGGTCTTTACGATTCCGTTTGATGAAACGTTGAACGCCTTCAAAGTTTGGATTTGTATTCAGGAAGGTCGTGGTCTTTGGGTCGATCTCACACATACCGTGATCGGCTGTCATGAGGAATAGGATTTTCTTTTTTCCTTTGAAAATGCGCTCGAAATAATGTTCCATCATCAGCAGGAAGGTTTGGATTTCTGCTTCGGTTTGCGGAGCATTTGGTCCATATTCGTGGCCCAGTGCGTCGATCTTGTCGAAATACAAATGGATGTAGGTGGGTTTTTCTTGTTTTTCCAGCAATAGGCCCACATTTACGAGGGCTTCTGAAAGTGTCTTGAAGGAAAGTATTTCGGAACCCTTCATGACGACCTTCGAATATGTGGAAGGGGTGTAGTCACGCAGTCCAAAGTTGAATGATTCCACGCCCATCTGTTTTAACTCGGGATACAAAACCCCAGTTGGGTAAAGTTTTTCGGGGTTTATCTTTGCGGAGCCCAGGCTTTCGCGTTCCCTTGTGCCCGCATATGAAAATAACAACGGAGTAACGATCCGATCCACCAGCGGCTCGTAGTATTGCCATTCAAATACGCCGCTCTGGCCAACGGGCAGACCCGTATGCATAGTGGTGACGTGTGCTGCGGTGGTGGACGGGAATTGCGAAGTCAGTTTTTCGATCTTCCCATGTTTCTCGATCCGTTTGATGAATGGGTCATCCTGAAAGCGTTCGTAGAAACGCCAGCCGAAGGCATCAATGAAGAACATGACAACCGCGTCGTATTTCTTCGAGGCGAATGCTTCCTTGATCCGATTTGGGGTCCCCGCAAAGCCGCCTGAATCATAACGAGGTTTGACGAATGTTTTGTTCATTAACTTGCCTTTCGTGAGCTTGTTTCCAATGCATGGGTGCGTCGCGCACTCTGTTTTATTCAAAAATGAATTTGGTCGGGTTCTCGAAGAATTTTGTCCATGCCAGGCATTGACGCGGAGTGAAGACGTATAGGCCGCCTTCATCCCATTGATCGGGCTTCGGGGCGTAGCCGTCGGATTCGTATTTGGCGCAGTAGGCTGCCGATAGTCGCTGGGCCAGTTCGAGGTCGGGTTTGGATGCGGAGGTTGAGGTCCCTTCCATGATGACCACGTCATTGCCGCTTTCGAGGTGCAGGGTCGTGTTTGGATTCTTTTCCAAATTTCGGGCGTGACGTGTTTCGGGGCTGCCATCGTAATATAGTTTGCCATCCAGAAATGCGCCCCAGCGCGGGACGACATGCGGGCGGCCATCAGGGTAGACCGTGCACAGCCAGTAGTTAATGGATTCGGTCAATCGCTTTTCAACATGTTCCCAGGGTACTTCGGAAATGGGATTGTCAACGTAACCCTTTGGGAGTTTGGGGCGTGATATTGTTGGCATGTTATTTTCCTAAAGCCTGCTTTACAGCGGCGTAAACATCAACAACGCCATAACCGAAGGCGTTGCTCGGATTGCTTCCAGTAAAACAGCCAGCAGACGTATCGCCGGTGAATGGCTGGGCGGTGTCGATGATGAGTTGTTCGGTCGCGTCGATATCGCCGATCAATTCAGGTTGTGCCGACCAGATCAACGCCACTACACCCACGATGTGTGGGCCTGCCATCGAAGTGCCGCTGAATTCGGCATAGGTTCCTTCGGGTGTGGATGAAAGGATATTCACGCCGGGTGCAACGATATCAGGCTTTGTGCGTCCTGAGTCATCGGCGGTGACGGGCCCACGGCTGCTGAAATCGGCCATGTTACCGAGAATATCAATGGCGCCGACCGAAAAGACCGAATCATATAACGAGAGCGGCGATTCAACCGTTTCGCAGTTGGGTCCATCGTTGCCTGTGGAAACCACTACGAAGATGCCTGCATCTCTCAAGTTGTTTGCTGCATACAACAGCGCGTTTGGGTCACAGCCTTCGATGGATGGACAACCCCAGGAATTGTTTAACACATGCGCAGCTTTGGTTGGGTCGCCGTCTTTCAACGGGTTGCCGCCATGCGGAAAAGGCGCCAGCATGAATTGCATGCAATCGAGATACAGCGCAGGGTTGGCAAGATTGCGGTCCAAATTTACACAGCCGATCCATTGCGCGCCGGGCGCAACACCGATTCCATTTGTGCCGAGGATCGTGCCTGTGGTGTGTGTGCCGTGCCCGCCTTCATCGTTGGGGGAGGTTGTGTCATCCCACGGATCGAACCAGTTATAGTCATCGCCTTTGTTGAAGCCGCGATACTGTTCGCGGATGGCGGGGTGATTCCCGTCGACGCCTGAATCAGATTGACCGACCACGATGCCTTCGCCGGTGACGCCGAATTCATTCCACACTTTATCCGCGCCGATCATGGCGATGTTCCATTGTATATTCGCTTCCACATCGGTGGCACCGCCAAAGGCGGGAAAATCTTCAGGAACAGCACGCAGGCGTGGGCTGGGGATGACGCGATCCACTTCGGGACGGGTCATCAAATAGAGTCGCGTCAATGTTCCGCCGCGTACCTCCATCGCGTTTTCCAAATAATACGGTGTGTATTCCACGCCCGCCTTGTCGAAGAAATTGCGCAGATCAGCCTGTGTTTCGTTGGCATGCGAAGTCAATATTTCGTAGGCCGCATTCAAACGATCGTCGCGGTTTTCGATCTTTGCCACAGCGGAAATATCCGCCTGATCTTTCAGGATGACAAAGAGGCGGTCGCCATAATTTCCTGGATTGCCAAACATGAAAAATACTGCGGCGACAATGAGCCACATGACGCCAGCGCCAGCCCACCCGATCGCCCGCTTCGTTACGGACCGTGAACTGGCCGCTGTTGCGAAGCGCAGAATCAGCGCGACGATGCTGGTGCCCCACCCGATCAAAATGACGATGCCGCCTGCCTTTACAGCCAGGCCTGCAATGTCACCGAGCACAGCCGTCAACTCGGTCGGGTCAAACATGGACAGGGTTGCAAATGCGAGCAGCGCAGCCGCAGCGCCTGCCGCAAGTTTTGAAGGCATGACCGCCGCAATCGCAAATGCGAACGCTGGCAGAACGGCAAGCAAAAGCAATTGTGAACCGTCATACCCAATGGATGCGCCAAGCAGTGATAGCACCGCACCGATGCCCACTCCATCCAAAAGGATGTTGTCAGTGGTCGATTCCATCAACGTGGCGGCAAGCAAACCAAATGCAACTCCCGCGAACAGGCTTGCGACGATATCGCCGATCGAACCGAATGAACCATAAATCGCAAAAGGAATCACACCAACGCCTGCCACAACCAAACCGAACGGCAATGACGGACGGTCCCATTTGATTTTGTTTTTGCGAAGAAGGATGACAATGCCTGCGCCGATCACACAGAGAATGAATTGTACGATCGAGCCCAACTGGTCATTGTTGGGACCGATCGCGCGCAGGATCAACGCAGGGAACGCCATTACAGATGCGCCGAACAACCCTGCATACACAGGCTTGAAGCGGTCATCCTTGGTGAAGCGCCACAAAACGGCAGTCAGGCCTGTCATGAAAACGGCCTGGATCAACAAACCAATAAGACCTGCCCAGGCAAGGTCTTTTACGCTGGATGAAATGATCGCACTTTGCTCGGTGGACCATACGATGAAATGATACATGAACAGGCAGAACGGCATCGGCAGCGCAATGAACAGGAACAAGATCAACGCGCCCGTGGAGCGGTTTTGCGGTTCGACGATTTGTGGTTCGATTTCGATTGGAGGGGTTTCTTCGGTCATGGAATTCTCCTTTTATTTTATATGTCACCCTGAGCGGTAGCGAAGGGTGACATGCGAAAGTCCAAATATTAATCTTCAGGCGCCTGTGGAACCAACGCCTCAGGCCCATGCGGGTGAACATTGAAAACCTTGAATCCCCACTGCACCGCTGGCCCGACCAGAATGGCATAAACCAGTGTGCCGATCCCAACGGGGCCGCCCAGCAACCAGCCGATGGTCACCACGGTCACTTCGACGATGGCGCGCGCCACGCGGATGCTAATTCCCGTGGTGCGTTTGATCGCCAGCATCATGCTATCTCGCGGACCTGCCCCAGCATCCACGCCGATGTAGATGGCGCTTGCGATTCCCATCAGAAAGATCGCCAGTAGAAGCATCCCGCTTTGTAAGAACAAGTTATCTTTTACAGATGGAATGATGGAAAGCCACAAATCTTCCCAGGGGCCGATGGAAAGAATATTTCCCAGTGTGCCCCAGCCGATCTTCTCACGCATGATCAATGCTCCTGAAAGCACCATAAAACCCATCAAAACGGTCATCGTGCCGATGGAAATGCCGAGCTTGTGAGCCAGAGCCACTTCCAGCACGGCCCAGGCGCTTGTGCCAAGATTGCCCTGGATCATCAAGACAATGGCAAGGCCAAACATCATGAAGCCGATCTCGATACGAATAAAATCACGGATAAACGTGTTCCAGCGTATGGGTTTGAGTATGTTTTTGAAAAATTGTTTCATTTTAGGATGATACCATGATGTGATAAACTCGCCGCATGACACAAATAATCGAAGCTCAACGTGATCGATTCACCATTAGTACCGACCCCGCGCGGCTGGATCTTGACGCCATCCTCGATTTTTTCACCCGCGCCTACTGGACAAAAGGCCGTCCGCCTGAACGCACGAAACGCGCCATTGAGAATTCACTGGTTTTCGGTGTGTATGAAGGTGTGAAACAGATCGGCATTGCCCGTGTTGTCAGCGATTTTTCCATATTTGCCTACCTTTGCGATGTATTCATTCATGAAGACTATCGCGCCCACGGACTCGGCAAATGGCTGATCGAAACCGTCATGGCGCATCCCGACCTGCAAGGTGTCCGCCGCTGGACTTTGGTCACACGCGATGCGCATGGGTTGTACAAGCAATATGGTTTTGATTCGCTCACGAATCCCGACGGCTGGATGGAAGTGATTCGGCCATTTCCGGGCGAGTAGTAAGGGCGCGGATTTTAGTCCGCGCGAGAAAAAGCGAGATAAACCTCGCGACACCGGCCGCATTGCTTTTGGTACAATCCTGCCCATGAAAATAAAAAACTGGCAATTTTGGCTAGGGGTGCTGATCAGTGTCATATTCATTTGGCTTTCCCTGCGCGGACTCAAACTCAATGAATTTTGGGGCACGGTTCAAAAGGCAAATTATCTCTGGTTGATCCCAGGCGTTGGCGTGTATTTCATCGGTGTGTGGGTACGGGCCTGGCGCTGGCATTATCTGTTGAAACCCATCAAGGAAATCCCCACGAAAACCATGTTTCCCATTACGACCATCGGGTACATGGGCAACAATATCTATCCTGCGCGCGCGGGCGAAGTACTGCGTGCCGTGATTTTAAAAAGAAAAGAAGGCGTTCCCGTTTCAGCGTCGCTGGCGACCATTATCGTGGAGCGCATTTTCGACGGCGTGGTGATGCTTGCGTTCGTTTTTGTCAATTTGTCTGAGCTTGCCAAATTGACGAGCGCTTCAGGGTTCGTGGGCAATATTCAACAGGTGGCGATCGTCGGTACGGGAGTTTTTCTTGGCGCATTGCTCGTCTTTTTGCTGGCGGCGATGTTCCCGCATACCACCGCAAAGATCGGCTTGTGGATAATCGAACGGCTGACCCCAAAACGCCTGCACACGAAGATCATCGGCGTCATGAATAAATTTTTGGATGGACTCGCTTCGCTGCGATCTCCTCTTAACGTGTTGATGGTCTTCCTTACCTCGGTCATCATCTGGCTGTTGGAGACAGGCAAGTACTGGTTCGTGATGCACGCGTTCGATTTCAGCGTTTCATTTTTTGCGCTGATGTTGATGAACGGTATCGTCAATCTCGCCACCACCATCCCATCTGCACCGGGATACATCGGCACATTCGACGCGCCCGGTATTGCAGTGCTGACCGCCTACGGCGTGGATCAAGCCACGGCAGCGGGATACACACTTACTTTACATGTTGCATTGTGGCTGCCTGTCACATTGCTTGGTGCATATTTTATGGCGCGCGAAGGGTTGAAGTGGAGCGATTCCTTGAGAGAAGAAACAAAAGAGTAAACAATTTCTCCGATCAGGCTTGAGTTATACTTAAAACATCGTTTATGAGGTGTTTTGGCGCTTGTTGCATAAACAGTCAATTTTGAAAGAAATAATGACTGTTTACGCGGCGAGAGTAAGGCAGAAAATGACTCAAACCAACAATCCCCAAAAAGACAAGCTGCGTGTGCTCATCGCCGACGATTTTCAGGAAACGAGGCGTAATACCCGCCTGATGATATCCACACTTGATAATGTGGAAGTGGTGGCCATTGCATCCAATGGCGTGCAAGCCATTGAGATGACACAGGAACATCGTCCAGATATTGTGATTCTGGATGTCAATATGCCTGAAATGGATGGGTTGACGGCGTTCAAACACATTGTTCAGGAATATCCAGGTACGGGTTGTATTATCATATCTGCAGAAAAAAGCCCTGCAACGGTAAGTGCAGCCATGTCCATCGGGATTCATGAGTATCTGGTCAAGCCATTTCTTGTCGAAGAACTGGAAGCATCTATTAATCGTGTGATTGAAAACTTGCGGGAGACCCGTCAGAAGATCGCCAAGTTCAATAAGGCAAACACGAACAATCTGGTGTATCTTGAGCAATTGGCTCACGAATATTTAAAAGAAGGTCGCACGGATAATCAGGCTACACAGATCTTCGAGCGTCTGGCGGAGTATCCGCAATGTGATACGCGCTGGCTGGAGACCCTTGCCATGATGTATGCGATTCGGCGGGAATGGAGCAAGCTAAAAGCTCTCGCAGAAAGACTGGAACATAGGACAAGCGGTCATAATAAGTAACTGGATATTGCCGCTGATTGGCAGTATATGTAATTTCAATTTTTGGAGCGTTGATGAAGATCGCAATTATCGGAGCAGGATACGGCGGCATGGTTGCCGCATGGGATTTGAAAAAAGCGGGTCATGATGTGACCATTTTTGAATCTGCTGAATACGCAGGCGGACTGGCCAGCGGTTTCAAAGAACCGCATTGGGATTGGTCGGTGGAGAAGTTCTATCACCACTGGTTTCAATCAGACAGCGAAATGCTTGGGCTGATCCGTGAGTTGGGATTGGAAGACAAGGTCCGCTTTCCGCGCCCGTTGACGGTGATGTTGTACAAGAATAAATGGTATCCCTTTGACTCGATCATCAATGCGTTACTCTTTCCCGGCCTTGGCTGGGGATTGAACAAGATCCGCTTCGGTTTTGTCGGGTTATTTCTGCGTATCACGAACAACTGGCGCGCGCTGGAAAAAGTTACCGCCGATGAGTGGATGATGAAATACGCGGGCAAACAAGTCTATGAGCAGATGTGGAAACCGCTGCTTATCGGTAAATTTGCGTCCTTCTATAAAGATGTCAACATGGCGTGGTTGTGGGCGAGAATGCACGCGCGCACCACGCGCCTCGGCACGTTCGAAGGCGGATTCCAAAAATTTGCCGATCTGTTCGCGGAGAAACTGCGGGAATTAGGAGTCGGGATTCGGCTTGGGGTGGCGGTCAAGTCTATTAAACGGGACCAGATGTCGGGGAGTCTGACCGTGGATGGTGAATCTTTCGACAAGGTTCTTGTTACGTCGTCGCCGAGCCTGATGGCAAAATTGTGCCCCGATCTGCCTGAAAGTTATTTGAAGGGGTTGCTGGAATTGAAGTCGATGGGCGCGGTGGTGATGACGCTTTCGCTCAAGCATTCGCTTTCAAAAGAAGGCTATTACTGGTTCAACGTGCCGAAGGAGGAGGGCTATCCGTTTTTGGCGCTGGTGGAGCATACGAATTTTGTGCCGAAGGAAAATTTCGGCGGCGATCACATTGTGTATGCGGGTGATTACCTTGAACTTGGTCACGAATATTTTTCGATGAGCGATGAGCAGTTGCTCGAAAGATTCATTCCTGCGTTTCAAAAGTTCAACCCTGAGTTCTCGCGCGATTGGGTGAAGAAGATCTGGGTTCATAAGACCAATTATGCCCAGCCCGTGCCGCTGGTGAATCATTCGAAGAATATCCCTGATATTCAAACGCCCATTGATGGGTTGTATTTCGCTTCGATGAGTCAGGTGTATCCGTGGGATCGCGGCACGAATTTTGCAGTGGAGATCGGGCGCAAAGCTGCGCGGATGATGAAGTAATTGATTCATAAACGTCCCGAAGGTTTAATCCTGGCAATCAAGTTTTGCAGGAAACCTTCGGGACTGAATCTTGTGAAAATCTCATGAAAAGAACCGATATTCTCCATGTGGCTCTATCTTCTTCAAGGCGTTGGCTTCGGATTCGCCGCCGCATTCCAGCCTGGGTCATTCCAAACCTATCTCATTTCGCAAACGCTCACGCGCGGTTGGAAGCACACCCTGCCCGCCGCGCTTGCGCCGCTCATCAGCGATGGGCCGATCATTTTGTTGTGTGTGCTGTTGCTCAGCCAGGTGCCCATATGGATGCAGCGCGGACTGTATATCGCAGGCGGGTTGTTCATTATTTATCTTGCCTATGGCACCTACAAATCGTGGAAGAATTTCGATGCGACCGCCCAAACCGTCCACACTGGTGATGTTCAGCAAAGTGTTCTCAAAGCTGCGATGATGAATGCGCTCAATCCCAATCCCTACATTTTCTGGACGCTGGTGACAGGCCCCATTTTGTTGAGCGGCTGGCGTCAATCGCCGATCATCGGCATTGGCTTTCTCGGTGCGTTTTATCTCACCTTGATCGCGGGGCTGGCTGCCATTATTCTGATCTTCGGTTTCACGCAAAAGCTGGGATCCAAATTCAGCCGTGCGATGCTGGGCGTTTCAGCAATTGCCTTATTTTGTTTTGGCGTTTATCAATTGTGGCTGGGATTATTTCCAAGTTGATCACAAGGAGACAACATGAATATCGTTCTTGTCCATGTGCATGTCAAGCCTGAGTTCGTTGAGGCCTTCAAGCAGGCTAGCATTGAGAATGCATCCAACAGTGTGAAGGAGGATGGCATTGCACGTTTCGATGTCATTCAGCAAAACGAAGACCCGACCCGCTTCATTCTTGTCGAAGTGTATAAAACCGCCGAAGCCTCCGCCGCGCATAAGGAAACCGCGCATTATGCCAAATGGCGTGACACCGTCGCCGAGATGATGGCCGAACCGCGGCAGGGCATCAAGTACACGAATATTTTCCCAGAGTAAGATATGTCTGCTTTTGAATTCGCCACTGCAAATCGAATCATTTTCGGGGCGGGGAAATTAAGTGAACTTGGCAGCCAGGTCAAGGGTCGTGCGAAGCGTCTGCTTTTGGTGCGGGGAAATTCTTCGGATGCGATTCCGCGCGTGAGGGAGATTCTCTCTGCACAGGGAATCCTATTCGATGAATTTGCGCTTCACGGCGAGCCGACAGTTGCCACGGCCTCCGAAGGAGTTGACCTTGCGCTTCAACACGGCGCGGACATGGTCATTGCGCTGGGCGGCGGAAGTGTGCTCGACGCGGGCAAAGCCATTTCGGCACTGACGACGAATCGCGGCGACGTTTTTGATTACCTCGAAGTGATCGGCAAAGGACAGCCGCTGGTGAATGCGCCACTGCCTTTCATCGCCATCCCAACCACGGCAGGGACGGGAACTGAAGTGACGCGTAACGCGGTGCTTGGGTCGCCTGCACATGGGGTGAAGGTGAGTCTGCGCAGCCCGATGATGCTGCCATCGCTTGCGCTTGTTGACCCTGAGTTGACGTATTCACTGCCGCCTGCGATCACTGCGAGTTCTGGTTTGGATGCGTTGACGCAGTTGATCGAGCCTTTCGTTTCTGTGAAATCCAACCCACTGACCGATGCGATTTGCCGCGAAGGGATTCGCCGTGCGGCGAAATCATTGCGGCGTGTGTATCACAATAGCGTAGATGGTGCGGCGCGTGAAGATATGTCGCTGGCGAGTTTGTTCGGCGGGATGGCACTGGCGAATGCCGCGCTCGGCGCCGTACATGGATTCGCAGGTCCGCTGGGCGGAATGTTGAATGTGCCGCATGGAGCGATCTGTGCGAAGTTATTACCCTTGGTGATGGAATCGAATCTCAAGGCATTGGAGAGTCGGCATGCAGGTCATGTGGCGATTGGGCGATTTACCGAAATTGCGCGAATGGTGACAGAAAACGATTCCGCTTCTGCATGGGACGGTGTGCAGTGGGTGAGTGATCTGGTGCGCGAGTTGAATATTCCGCCGCTTTCGGCGCATGGAATGACTGACGCAGACATCCCTGAAGCTGTACAAAAAACCTTGAACGCGAGCAGTTATAAAGGGAATCCGATTCCGCTGAGCGAGGGAGAGTTGCGCGAGATTTTGGAGAAGGCTTTGTAGGGTCTTGAAGTTCACATGCTCCTCATGCTATAAAGAATGTATAGGAAAGGAGGAGCCATGTGCAATGGCCACAATCACGGGGCTGGTTGTTCGTGCGGATTTGGTCCGCCGTATCTTGGTCCCGGAAAACCCATTCCAAAGGGGAGGCAGGGTGATCATTTTAGAGGGGTCATTCGAGAACGGAAGCGCGAGAACTGGGCATCCATGGGGGCGGCAAATAAGGAGAAGATCGAGCAAAGTTTGGGGCAATTGAAATTAAGTGCGAGATGGAGGAATGCCATTATGGAGCGTTACTCCAAAGCTGATTTTCCGATCGCATCCTCTGTGTGGAAGGGATATAGCGAAGGCCGCAAACGAAGCGCGGCACAAAGAATGCTGCGGGCTGTGGGGCTGCATCAGAAGATCGTCGAAGAGTTGGAACCCATCCATCTTGAAATCCCGTTGTTCCGCCTTCAGCCGCCCCGCACGGAAAATAGCAGGGTCATTTATCAGGAAAGGCAGATCAAAGAACACGCCTGGGATATTTCGGTCAAGGTGCCTGGGTTTGCCACCGGTGCGGATTTATCCATGTACCTGGAAGGGAAAGGGTTGGTGGAAACTTCCCACAAGGAATGCAAGCAAATTGTCTTCCCGGTGACCATCAGACGCTATCGGGTCGATCTGTTTTTGGGCAATCTCTGCATTGCCAGGAATAAACTGATCACAGAAGCGGGGAATCAGAAAACAGGACAGATTTTCAGCCGTACCATTATCGCCTGTAAAAAATTCATCCCGCCTTCGCCCCAGTCGGAAATGATCGTTGAATATGACCTTTCGAAGGATCGATACGTTAATTCAAAATTCTTCCTTGGCTGGGGGGAAAAGATGCGGCGTAGTGCGGAAGTTACGATCCCGATTCCGGGGATCTCTTCGGGGATTCAGGTTTCAATTTCCATTCAAAGCGATATTCAGCTTGAGTTTGACCTTGAGCCCAGGATCGATTATCAACTTTATCCAACCCCGGAGGGCATTGGCATTAGCTGGAAGATAAGTAAAGGAAGAGCGAAAAGAAAAAATGCCAGGAAAGGCAAGGGCGTCACGCATTTAAAGCAGGGACCGAAGAAGCATGCCTATGTGAAAAAGCATGTTTGATGCAGTGGCTCTTTTATGAAAAACCCGCCTCATCGCGAGACGGGTTTTTTGAATCACGGATCACGAAATTAGTCTACCCGCCAATCGATAGTTTTCTTTCTTCGACCATTTTCAGAATGAGATCCTGGATCTCCAACAGGCGGAAGGGTTTGGTGACATATTCATCGGCACCGGCTTCGATGCAGCGCTCGCGGTCTCCGGGCATGGCGAGGGCGGTGACCGCCACCACGGGAACAGAAGCCAGCCGATGGTCCGAAAGGAGGCGCAGACGGCGTGTGGTTTCGAGACCGTCCATCCCTGGCATTTGGATATCCATCAGGACGATATCCGGTTGAACATTGGAAATCTGGGTAAGGAAGTCCACGCCGCTTTTTACGGAGGCAATTTTGAGATTCTGTGTGCTCAGAAAATCGGCGAGCGTGCTAATGTTGATCTCATTGTCATCCACGATCATGACCGTGGCAATGGGAGCCTCTGAACTTATGTTTGGAGTGATGGTCTCTTCATTCGACTTTATCGGCTTTTGAATATGACGCAGTGCGGCTCGCAGGTCTGCCAGGCTAAAGAATTTGACAAGATAGCCATCTGCATGCAGTTCTGCCGCTTTCTGCTTGTCGTCATCCACCGAGGCGATGATGACGGGAATGTGCTGAGTGTTTCGGCTGGCTTTCAATTGCGAGAGCACTTCCCATCCTGAAATTTCGGGCAGATTTATATCGAGAAAGATCACATCCGGTTGCGTTTCGATTGCGCGTTCCACGGCGTCTTTTCCACTGGTGTGCAGGATGGGTGTAATGCCAAGAGAACGGACATAACGGGCCAGATGTTCCGCATCTGCCATGGTGTCTTCGATGATCAGAACATGATGGAATATCGATTGCCGTGAGTCTTCAAGATCCTTTGCGGTTGAATCTGTTGGCATACAGGGCAGGGTTACCATAAAGCAGCTGCCTTCTCCAGCGGTACTGGTTACTTCGACACTCCCGCCATGTAATTCAACCAGCCGCTGAACGAGCGTCAATCCGAGCCCTGTGCCGCTTTGCTGCCTGGAAAGACTGCTATCCAGTTGAACGAACGGCTGGAAAAGTTTTTTCAGATCTTCTGATGATATGCCGATGCCTTTATCCCATATGGAAATGCGGGCAGTATGATCCTGTTCATTAGCGGTGACATCCAACCCGAGTCTGCCTTCTTCCGGTGTGAATTTGACCGAATTGCTGAGCAGGTTGACAAGGATCTGTTTCAACCGCCGCGCATCGCCCTTAACGTTGATATTGGCCGGGCTCATCGTGAAATTCACTGCCTGACGTTTTTTCGCCGCCATGCCCTTGGTGAGCTGGATGCTGCTCTGGCATATTTCATCGAGCGAGCAGGCTTCCATTTGCAGTTCGAGTTTCCCAGCCTCGATCTTGGAGACATCCAAAATATCATTGATCAGGTCCAGCAGGTGGCGTCCGCTGGCTTCGATATTGGCGAGCGTATTCTGCTGTTTTTCATTTATTGGGCCGTACACATTTATCTGTAATGCCTCGGAGAGCCCAAGGATGCCAGTCAGCGGAGTGCGCAGTTCATGGCTCATGCTGGCGAGGAATTCATCCTTCATGCGCATGGCGCGTGCCAGTTCAAGGTTTGCATTGCGCAAGGCTGCGTCCGCCGCTTTTTGATTGGTATTATCCAGCACGGTGGAACGGCTCATTATATAGTTGCCCTGCTCGTCATAAATGACGGTGCCATTCACCAAAACTGGGATGATGGTTCCATCTTTATGTACGAATTCGAGTTCAAGGTCTCGCACCCATCCGTGGCGTTTGAATTCGGGAAAGTTTTTCCTGAATTTATCCAGGCTTGCCGCAGTGTGAAAATTCATGATCGGATGTCCGATCATCTCTTCACGGGAGTAGCCCAGCATATTCAACTCTGTCTGGTTGATCAGGGTCACGATGCCGTTCGCATCCAGCGAGTGATAGCCTGCAGGGGCGTTTTCGTATAGATCCTGCACTTCAGCGGTACGCTGCTTGACGCGCTCCTCCAATGTGCGGTTTAGGTCCTGTAATTCCTGCTGAGCGGTCTTGAGGTCATCGATATCGGTCGAGTTGATCAGAACCTGCGTGACACTCCCCTCTTCATTGTGGATCGGCAAAACAGAAGTGCGATACCAGCGGGGCTTGCCCTGCACGATGCTGATGGATTCATAAACCTGGCCTTCATCATTTTGTATCACCTGTTTTATGCTTTCCATTTGTTTGGATGCAACCGTTTCCGGGAACAATTCATACATGGTTTTGCCGACCAGCTGATCGGTACTTCTACCCATTTGCCCGGCGGCCGTGTCGTTCATGTAAAGGAATTTTCCCTCACCATCCACACTGGCAACGACATTGTCAAGGCTTTCTATCAATACGCGATATTTCTCCTCGCTCTCGCGCAGGGCGTTCTCGGCTTTTTTACGCTCGGTAATATCGCGCCCATAAATTGCGACACGCCTGACCTGTCCATCGTTGTCAAAGATCGGATAGATGCTGTTTTCGAGCCAGATGTCAAGCCGCTTATCCTCGAAGATGACAGGCTTCCTCTCGTTGAAGACAATGTTCAGTTGCTTTTTTCTGGTTTTGGCAGTCTCCGGCGGAATAAGCGCATACATGTTTGTACCGATGATCTCTTCAACCTGCCTTCCAAGGCGGGCGGCGGTCGTCTCGTTGGAGGCAAGGATATTTCCATTGAAATCCATCAGAAATACCGATTCAGTGGAGGCATTCAAGATCGCCTGGGCGGTCTCATTGCTGTCGCGCAGAGCTTCCTCCGCCTGTTTGCGTTCGTTCAATTCGACCAGCATTTGAGTGTAGAGCATTGCATTCTGCTCGGCAGATGCGATATGCAGTGACAGCGATTCCAACAACTTTAACTGATTCTCGGTATAGGCATTCTGACGATAACTCGCGATCTGGATCACCCCGCTGACCCTGCCACCGGATTTGAGCGGAACAATCAACGCCGAGCGTGTAACTTCATCTTCAGGCGGGTCTTCATCTACAATTTCATTGGTTTCGCCATCCACCTGATAAACATTTTCCGTGTTCTTCAGGAGCGATTGATAATCATTGACGATCATGGCCTTGCCTGTGCGAATGACAAGGCTTTGTGTGCCTTTGCCCTCCTCCTCAAGCGGAATGGATGGAAATTCGCTGACGTCCAGCCATTTGTCTTCCATCCAATAGGCGCGGCAGGTGATCAACTGTGTTTCATGGTCAAAGGCTGAGATGAACAATGTGTCATTGGGAACGATGACGGTCATGAAATCACAGATCGTTTGATAGATCTCCTTCAAATCCAGAGTGCGATTAAGCTTCTGGCTCGCTTCATACAACAACTGAATCTGCTCGTTTTGCTGACGGGTCATCTCCTCCGACAGTTTGCGCTCGGTAATGTCGCGGAAGTTGATCACGATTCCATCGATACTTGGCTCATCGAACATATTGGTGTATGTGCTTTCGAGCCAGAGATAGGAACCGTTTTTGTGCAGGAAGCGATACTCCACGGTTTGTGGCATATCAGGCGCTTCGAGTAATTTGCCGCGCAGGTTTGCCAGCAGGTGCACATCCTCTGAGTGGACTTTTTCGCGGGATTGCGTGCCAACGATCTCTTCCGTGCTATATCCGAACATGCGATATGCTGACGGGCTGGCAAATATAAATACCCCATGACCATCCACCAGGGCAATTCCATCGGGGGCATGCTCGATCAGCGCCGCATTACGCTTTTCGATCGAACGAATGACCTCCTCTGCTTTTTTGCGTTCGGCAATGTTGCGGGATACACCATAAACTTCCAACCGGTTATTGTCCGGGTTGATCATATAGCGTGATGTTACCTCCGTCCACACGGTGGAACCATCTTTGCAGGTTTGTTCGAGCTCGTCGGTATATGCCTTTGAAACACCCTGGTGAAATTCTGCCAGCCGTTCCGGAGTGACCTGAGAAAGGCGCTGTGCGGATGCGAGGGTAAGGCTGTAAGCCATATCCTCGTTCAAGACTTCTTCCATGCGATAGCCCCGCATCTGTGCGACCGATGGACTGACATAGCGAAAACGGGAGGATTCCACATCCAGGATCCAGATGACGTCTGAAATGTTCTCTGCCAGTAAACGGTACTTTGACTCACTTTCACGCAGAGCTTCCTCGGCCTTTTTGCGGTCTGTGATGTCTTCAAACGTGGCAAATACTTGATATGGTTTTTGACCATCCCCGTTGAAACGTGGAAAGGCATTAATGTTGATCCAGCGATGCATTTCAAGAATGGGGTTATATATACCCATGATGGTATTGAATACAGGCTGGCCTGTGCGTAATGCAACCATGGCTGGATGCGTTACGCCCGGAAACTCTGAGCCATCTTCATGAATGGCTTTCCAACGTGGGTCAGTGGAGGTGTTCTCCCGCATTTGTTCCAGTGTTAATCCCAATATTTTTTTAGCAGCTGGATTGACGTGAATGATATGCCCATCACTGTCCTGGAAAACCACACCCTGCACCATGGTTTCGAATAACAGGCGGTGTTTTACCTCACTTTCCCGTAGTTGTTCAAAGGCTTGTTTGACTTCAGTAATATCAAGGACAGTGCCGGATATGAGGGTTAATTGACCCTGTTCATTCTTCATGGGTCGAATGGTGGCTTTGAAATGTCGCATCCCGTCCATGGCTGGTGTGGCACGGTATTCGATTGTTACATCCTGGCCGTTCTTGATCGCCGTTTTTTCTGCATCCAGAAGTCGCTGGCGGTCGTCTGCGTGAACCATTTCCATGAATCTTGAAAGCGGTGGAATCCCCTGGGAAGGATCACATTGAAACAGATGGAACATTTCCTTCGACCATTGCAGGCCTGCGCCGTTTTGCGGGTCGAGTTCCCAACTGCCTAAATTGGCGATGGATTGCGCCATTTCAAGGCTGGCCTGGCTTGCCTGCAACATATCGTTGGTCCGCTTGAGAACGATGGCGTTGGCAACTTGCGACGAGACAAATTCGAGAATACGCTGTTCCCGCATCCCGTAAGCGCGGACATCTGTATAGTCTTGAACGGCCATCATGCCGATCGTTTGACCATAAGCGATTAGAGGCACACCCAGCCACACCATGGGTGGGATGCCGATGACCTCCATCCTGGAGTTTTCCTGTTCGGATGAATATAAAAATGAACTGCCTGTGCTCAATACGTGACTGGTCAGTCCTTTACCTAAAGGCATGGACTCACGCACTGTGTCTTTTTCATCCACAGAGTAAACGAAGTTCAATAGATTGTTGTCGCTCTTGTCGTATAAGGCAATGTAGAAGTTCCTTGCATTCATTACGATGGAAATGTTGCGATGGATCTCCGTGTAAAGATGCTGCAGGGAGGAGGTTTTTTGTGCAGCCTCTGCAATGTGATAAACGGTCTCCTGTAGAATGGCAGCCTGTTTACGCTCGGTAATGTCCTGTGTAATTCCCAGGGCGGATAACGGCATTCCGTTGGTATCAAATGTGATGCGGGCCTTGATACGCAGCCATCTCACTTCCCCGTTCAAAATAATTCGATGTTCAATATCGTATGGCGCGCCTTCCATTGCCGCGGCCCATGAGGATTGCATGTATTCACGGTCATCCGGGTGAATAACGTTCATCAATTCATCCCCTGAGTGAAGCCCTGGATCCCAGCCTACAAGGCGTGCGCCTTCCGGCGAGGCATCGAAGATGCCGGTTTGCAAGTCTGCTGTCCAACTTCCCAAATTAGCGATAGATTGGGATTCGTTCAGGAGATGAGTGCTTTCAAGCAGAACTTCCTCAATACGTTTGTGCTCAGAGATGTCCTTGTGTGTGCCGATCATCCGCAATGGCTTATGATCCACAGTCCATTCGATGACCTTGCCTCGATCCAATATCCATTTATAGTTGCCGTCTTTGCACAAGACACGATGCTCGCATTTATAAACCGGGGATTCACTGTCAAAATGTCTGGCGATCTGATCCAGTACCCCGGGCAGGTCATCTGGGTGGACGCGTCTTTTCCACTCGTCCAGCGTGTTGCCGATTTCATTGTCGGCATATCCCAGCATGGATTTCCATTGACTGGAAAAGAAGACATGGCCTGTTTGAACATTCCAATCCCATAGACCATCCCCGGCGCCTTCCAGTGCGAATTGCCAGCGCATTTCCGATTCGTGCAGGGTCTCGGCATTTTTTTTGCGTCTGGTAATATCCTGACAAATGCCAAATAGGATCTCGGGTTTGCCACTCTGATCTCTCTGGTACACGCGTTCACGCGCAGAGAACCACAATGTATTCCCGCTCTTCCCTTCTATTCGGTATTCAACCTCATGAATGGCATTGTCCTCGGCTTGAAGCATCCTGTTGATATGTTCAGACACCCCCGGCATGTCTTCAGGATGAATTTTATTGAGAATTACGTCCGCACCTAACAGCTCGATCTCTTCGCTTGAGTATCCCAGCAGGTCTCCCAGTTCTCTATTGATATATAAATGACGGCGTTCCTGGGCATGATACAGATAAACCATATCCGGGATCATTCCAGTGATGGTTTCCAGCATCTTCTGTTTTTCGATCAATTGATTTTCCAGTTGACGGCATTCAGCGATGTTTTCTTTGCTTTGTTTTGGGCTGCCGAGTTGAGAGGTTGCATGTTCCAATTCCCCGATACGGTTTAGCGCCCATTCCAGTTCCTGCTCCAACTGTAATTTCGTCTTTTGCTTGGTCATGTATATCTCCCGTATGGTTCAACGACCTGTCATTTAATACTTTCCTGCTTTAAACTAATAAGACTTTAGTTTGAAATAACCATGGAGTTCGACGTTTATAAAATAATACTTGTTGATTTAATTGTCCATAAGTAAATATACTTAATTAACCAGTTTTATAACCCTGCAAGTTTGTATGGAAAAAATTAGTGGGTAACATCCCATCAATATATTGAGCTCTAGATAAAGCGAAACCCGCCTCAGGGGAGGCGGGTTTCGCTTTATCTTATTATTTCCTACTTTTTCAGCTTCTTTTCCAACTCCATCACTGTGAATACGATCACGCCCATGGATGCGGCGATGGCCAGGTCGCAGCCGCTCAAAGGAATCACCTCAAAGAAATGTGCCAGCGCAGGGACGTACATCACCATCATTTGCAGGACGACCACCAGCAAGCCCATGCCCGCCAGCAGCGGATTGCTCAACAGCCCCATTTTGAATAAGGACTCTTTCGATGAGCGTGAGGCAAATGCCTGAAAGACCTGCATGAAGGCCAGCGAAGTGAAGATCATCGTCTGCCATTCGGGGCGGCCTGTGAAGAAATACCACGAACCAAGCCCCAGCGCGAGCGCGCCGATCATCACACCGACCCAAATGGTTTGCGCACCTGCACCGCGTGAGAATACACCTTCGGTGGGAGAGTACGGTTTGCGCTTCATCGTATCGGGTTCGGGATTTTCCACACCCATGCCGAGGCCGAGCAAACCGTCGGTGAGCAGGTTCAGCCAGAGCAATTGCAAAGGCAGCAGCGGCAAAGGCTTACCCAAAAATGGAGCGATCAGCATCACCAATACCTTGCCGATGTTACCTGCCACACTGAAACGCACAAACTTACGGATGTTATCGTAGATTGTGCGGCCTTCTTTTACAGAGGCGACAATAGTCGCAAAGTTATCATCCAATAGAACGAGATCAGAGGCTTCCTTGGAAACATCCGTGCCCGTGATACCCATTGCCACGCCGATATCTGCTTTACGCAGAGCGGGTGCGTCGTTCACACCATCCCCTGTCATCGAAACGATGTGGCCGTTTTCCTGCAGGGCTTGTACGATGCGCAGTTTGTGCTCGGGCGCAACACGGGCAAATACATTGACTTCATCTACAACACTTCTCAATTCATTGGGCGAGAGATTCTCGATCTCCACACCTGTCAATGCGCGGCCGTTTTCTGTGATGCCCAACTGACGTGCGATCTCGATTGCCGTCAACGGATGGTCACCGGTGATCATCACCGGGCGGATGCCCGCCGCACGGCAGATCGCCACGGCCTCCTGCACTTCGCCGCGCGGCGGATCGATCATGCCGAACAGACCAACGAAGGTCAGATTTTGTTCAAGGTCGGTTTGAATGACTTCGGGGATGGAATTCATCAGGCGGAAGGCGATGCCAAGCACGCGCATCCCTTTTTTTGCGAGACGTTCATTCGCCGCCTCTATCTTGGACTTCCAGCCTGAATCAAGGACTTGAGATTTTCCTTCCGACCAGATATGGCTGGTGATATCCAGCATGCCATCCACGCCGCCTTTGGTGAAGGCGATATAACGATGGTCACCGATATCCAGCCCTGCCAACACGGTCGGGTCATATTGACCGAGATGATGGACGGTGGTCATGCGCTTGCGTTCCGAATCAAAAGGAAGTTCGGCAGCACGCGGGAAGGATGGGTCAAGGGAATTTTCCAGTAGCCCATTTTGGCGGCGGCTACAACCAGCGCGCCTTCGGTGGGGTCACCGAGTGTGTGGAAGCGGTCATCACCTGTGTCGATGAGTTTTGAGTCGTTGCAAAGCGCGCCGCCGATCACTGCCAGCGACAGAGAAGATTGGACCGGCGTACCCAGCCCACGGGTGGCGCGAAGCGTTCCGTCGCGTTCGATCTCTTCGGTCAAATCCAGCGCATGGTCTGCCACATCGAGCACAACGACCGTCATCCTGTTTTCTGTGAGTGTGCCTGTTTTATCCGAGCAAATGACCGTGACCGAGCCAAGCGTTTCCACGGCGGGAAGTTTGCGGATGAGCGCGTTGCGCTGCAACATGCGCTGTGCACCGAGTGCGAGTGTGATGGTGACCACGGCGGGTAAGCCTTCGGGGACGATGGCTACTGCCACACTGACGGCTGTGAGCAGCATGTGACGAAGTTCATCGCCGCGCAACAGGCCGAGAATTAAGATGAGGATGGCGATGCCTGTGCCGATGAGTGCGAGGTTTTTGCCAAGCGCGTCGAGACGGCGTTGCAGTGGAGTGTTTTCCTGCTGCACCTTTTGAATGAGATCGGCGATCTTGCCAAGCTCGGTCTGCATGCCTGTGGCGATGACGAGGGCAAGTCCGCGCCCCTGTGTGACGATGGTTCCCATGTAGCTCATATTGCGTCGATCGCCAAGCGGAAGATTGAGCGAGGGATCGTTCGAGAGGGCGGAGGTGTGTTTTTCGATGGCTTCGGATTCGCCCGTGAGTGCGGCTTCCTGAATGCGCAAATTGACCGCTTCAAGCAGACGTAAATCGGCGGGGATAACATTGCCCGTTTCAAGCTGAATGATATCGCCCGGCACGAGTTGATTCGCGGCGACCTCTTTTAAATTTCCGTCACGCAGTACGCGCACATTCGGCACCGACATTTTCTTGAGCGCGGCAATGGCTTGCTCTGCACGATATTCCTGCACAAATCCGAGGACTGCATACAACGCCACAATGGCTAAGATGGAGATGGTGTTTTTGTAATCGCCGAGTAACCCCGCCAGTACTGCGGCCGCGATGAGGATCAACACCATCGTGGCGGTGAGCTGTGCCCACAGAATCTGCCAGGGAGTGCGTCCGCCGCGTTCGATTAGTTCGTTCAGTCCGTACTGCGTGCGGCGTGCCGATGATTCTGATTCGGTTAGACCGCTCTGTGAGTCTGAGTTTAAGTTTGAGAGACTTTCCTGAATGCCAAGCAAATGCCAATTCATTATTCGTTATCCATTCTCTTTGTTTTCATCCATGCCAGCGCAGGGATGTGCGCCCGATATTGATAGGCAACGTATGCGCCCACGGTGAACAACCCCAGCGAGAGTACCAGCGGAAGGTGTTCTTTGATGGCTTCACTGACCAGCATCCATTCGTGGCCAAGTACATAGCCCGCACCGATGAGAAGTGTACACCAAATATAGGCGCCGATGAAGGTGGCGGCGAAGAACTTGAAAAAGGAAATCTTTGCCAGCCCCGCCGGAATGCTGATCAAAGTGCGGATTCCGGGGATAACGCGCCCGATCAGCACCAACCCGGATCCCCATTTTTGCATTTGTTCCTCGGCTTTGTTGATGAGCGCGGGGTCGATGCGGAGGATTTTCGCGAAGCGGTCAATGACAGGCCGTCCGCCCAGCCGCGCCACCCAATAGGTGATGGACGCACCGATGGCACTTCCCAGCCCGGCATACAGGCCCGCGACTAGGACGAAAGACGGTGCAATGCCATGCCGCTCGATGAGCATCCATCCTGCGAAAGCAAGAATGATCTCGCTGGGCGTGATGCCGGTGGCGTTTTCGAACACCATCAAGCCGAATACGCCCGCCCAGCCAAACTGGTCGAAAATGCTTTGTAATGCGGAAAGGATTGTTGTTTCGATTTGGTCAAGCATGGTTACCTCTGTTTTTTTCATATCCTGTAGGTGGTTTCGGTACGCCGCTTCGCGGCTACTCAACCACCGGGTTTCAAATAAATAAAAAGACCATCGCCAAAAGATTTGACGATGGTCTTGCCTTTAACAGAACAGCCGGGAAATGATTTCCGTATTGACGACTGTGCTACCCGGATACCCGGGTGGCTACTCCCCATCGGAGTAAGTCAGAGTATACAGAAGATGCGCGATTTGTGGTTAAGAATCTTCTTATCTGTGCTTTCAATTGCAATCACATCGGCGCAACGATCGCTCGCGAGGCCCTTAACGCGGAGCGGATCATCAAATACTCGGTGATGTTCTCGGCAGTGACGATTCCCACCAACTGCCCGCCGTGTGTGACGGGCAGGGCAGGCACGCCGGATTCTTGAATCCGCATTAGGGCGTTCTCCACCATTTCATAGGAATCCACTTCGGGGAGATCCCGTTTCATCACGGCAGAGATGGCAATGCCCTCTCCATGCTGGGTGAGGGCCGTAATGAAATCATTACGGGTCACGATACCAACGATGCGGTCATCCTCAACCACGGGGAAATCGTGTTGTGAGCCAGCCAGTAGCAACTGTGACATGCGCGAGAGCGGATCACGCGGCGAAAGGCTTTTGTACTCGGTCAGCATTGCACGGCCCACTGGGATTCCGCTGATGGCGTTCTTCATTTGAGTTGCGCTTGATTCCTGTGAAGCGCCGATCCAAATGAAGAAGGCGATGAACAACAGCGAGGCATTGCCAAACAACCCAACCAGACCGAATAACAGCGCCAAACCCTGGCCGATGGAGGCGGCGATCTGCGTGGCGCGGACGTAATCCATGCGCATGGCGAGCAAGGCTCGCAGCACACGTCCACCGTCCATGGGGAAGGCGGGGATAAGGTTGAAAAGCACCAGGGTGATATTCACCGTCATTAGCCTTTCGAGGAAGCTACCCGAGGCCACGGTCAACTCACTAAGCGGCACCAGGCTCGAGGTCAAATAAAGATACGCAAATAATCCAGCCGCAATGACCACATTGACGGCGGGTCCCATCAGCGCGACCCATAATTCCTCGATCGGTTTCTCGGGCATGCGCTCCAAACGCGCCACACCGCCGATGGGGTAAAGGGTGATATCGCGGGTCTTGATCCCGTATTTGCGCGCCGTGAGGGCGTGCCCATATTCATGCAGTACAACACACGCAAAAAGCGCGAGGATGAAGAGAATACCGCTGAATACTTCACCCCAGTTATTGATTCTCCAGCCAGTGGCTATAGCCAACCCATGCGATCAAAAGCAGGAAGGTGGCGTGCACATAAACGTCGATACCTGCAAATTTTCCTAATTTCCATTGCCATTTCATGATTCAACTCCTTTTGAAGTTAAATTGATTGTACAGGGAATTTATTAGAAAAATGTTATAAATATTCTCTCAAAATCTATCAGGATGAAAAAAACGCTTCGCCCCTGCTGAAACCTGCCTCTGTTTCAAGCCACATTCCCTCCCCGAAAAAAAGAAGAGATACTCGTGAGTACCTCTTCTTTCATCTTTCTTCTTACTTAGCCTATCTACTTTACCAATCCCAACTTCTTTCCCGCCACGCCGATGATATCCATCGCGCGTTCGATCTCGCTGGGTTCGTGCGCCGCGGTGACTGTGGCGCGCAGACGGGCGAGCCCTTCCTGCACAGCGGGTGAAACGACGGGCAGAACGAATACATCGTTGTGCTGACATTCGCGGGTCATGGCGAAAGCCATATCATCTTCGCCGCACAGCACGGGGACGATGGCGGTTTCGGTCAGCAGGGTATCGAATCCAAGACTCTTCAACCCGCCGATGAATTGTTTCGTGTTTTGATTCAAACGCTCAAGGCGCCACGGTTCATCCAAAATGACTTTGAAGGCTTCATTGGCGGCGGCGGCTTGCGCGGGCGGCAGCGCGGCAGAGAAAATGTATGCGCGGCTCGCATGACGCAGGTAGGTGATGATCTCCTGCTTTGCGGCCACATACCCACCCACCGAAGGGATGGTCTTGCTGAGCGTGCCCATTTTGATATCGATCTCGCCGTACAAATTGAAGTGTTCTTCGATGCCTGTGCCTTTTTCACCGAGCACACCCAGCGAGTGAGCTTCGTCAATCATCAGCCAGGCGTTGTATTTTTTGCAAAGCTCAACCACCTTGGGCAGGTCGATGATATCGCCGTCCATGCTGAAAACCGAATCCGCGATGACGAGTTTGGCTACATCGGAAGGCGCATTCTTGAGCAAGCCTTCGAGATGCTCCATATCATTGTGGCGGAAACGGCGGAATTCCGCACCAGACATGAGACAGCCGTCCACGATGGAGGCATGGTTGATCTTGTCTGAGAACACATAATCGCCGCGTCCCATCATGGTGGAGATGACGGTTAGGTTCGTGGCATAGCCCGAGGTATAGGTGATGGCGGCTTCTGCGTGTTTGAAATTGGCGATGGTCTCTTCCAATTCAGTATGAATGGTGAGCGTGCCAGCCAGTGTACGCACGCCGTTCGTGCCCGTACCGAATTTGTCCACGGCTTTTTTTGCGGCTTCGTTAATGCGCGGATGACCGACCAGCCCCAGGTAGCTGTAGGAGGCGTACATTCCCATCTCACGTCCGCGGACGAGCACCTTGTTACCGGGCAGCATTTCTTCCACAGGCTGGTTGTAAAAATAAAGATCGTGGGTCTTGAGATTATGAATGCGATCCGTCATTGCCTTAATGCGGCGGGTAACGGCATCGTTTGTATTGTTGAAATCCATGTGGGGCCTCCAAAAAAGAATGTTGCAAGTTTAGTCGAGTGGAAAGTTTCTGTCTAGCAGAATGTGAAGATGGGCAGGGTTGAAGGACGAGGGATAAAGGATGAAGGATGAAAAAATCTCGACAGATTGTCGAGACCTTTTTACTTTCCACTTTTTACTTTTTCCCTACCCGCCTGCGAGTTTCCTCAACTCGGCCTCGTCAATTACCTTCACACCCAGCGATTGCGCCTTATCCAGTTTGGAGCCGGGCGCTTCACCAAGCACAAGGTAGCTGGTCTTTTTGCTGATGCTGTCGGTCACCTTGCCGCCGTTGCTTTCAATGAATTCCTTTACACCATCGCGTGACAGTGTGGGCAGTGTGCCCGTCACCACGAAGGTCAAACCTGTAAAGGCTCCTTCTTTCTTCTTTTCATTTTTCTTCATCTCCGGCCAGACCCCTGCCGCGTTTAGTTTTTTCAACAGCTTTTGATTGGCGTTTTGTTCGAACCAATCCACAATGGATTCGGCGATATTGGGTCCCAGCCCGTCCATTTGTTGAAGTTCATCGGCAGATGCTTTTGATAATGCGGATAGATTTCCGAAGGTGCGGGCCAAATCCCCTGCCATGACTTCACCAACGCCGTGGATTCCCAGCGCTGCGATCAAGCGATTCAAACTCTGACCTTTGGCCTGCTCAATCGACTTAAGCAGATTCTCCGCCTTTTTTTCTGCGAAGCCTTCCAATTCGAGCAGTTGTTCCTTTTTGAGCGAGAACAAGTCGGCAACATCTTTGACCAACCCAGCTTCGATCAATTGTTCAACGATCTTGATGCCCAGTCCGACAATGTCCATTGCGCCGCGTGAGACGAAATGCTCCACGTTGCGGACAAGCTGTGCCGGGCACGCGGCATTGACACAGTACCACGCCACCTCGCCTTCGAAATGCTCAACCTCCTGTCCACATGCGGGACATTTTGAGGGCGGCTTATATTTCTTCTCTTTGCCAGTGCGTGCATCCACGATGGGGCCGATGACGTAGGGAATCACTTCGCCCGCCCGCTTTATTAGCACGCGGTCCCCCGCGCGGATATCCTTCTCGGCGATGTAATCGAAATTGTGCAGGGTTGCTCTTTCCACCACTACGCCGCCGATCTCGACAGGTTCGAGCATGGCATAAGGAGTCAACACGCCGGTGCGCCCCACTGCCACGCCGATATCATTCAATGTAGTGGTCACTTCGCGTGCAGGGAATTTAAAAGCCACCGCGCCGCGCGGATCCTTGCCGACGAAACCCAGGTCAGCGGCGAGGGTCAAGTCGTCGATTTTTATGACCATACCGTCGGCTTCGTAAGGAAGCGCTTTCCGTCCCGTGCTGAAGGTTTCAGTGTAGGCGATCGCTGATTCAAGGTCATTGAATCGGCGCGCAATGTCGGTGACGGGGAACCCGAGCGCTTTGAGATATTCCAAAATTTCCCATTGCGATGTGGGAACTTTGCCGCCTTCGGAATGGACGATCTGATACACAAGCAGCGTGATCGGACGCGAAGCGGTCAACACAGGGTCAAGCTGGCGCAGCGATCCTGCGGCAGTATTGCGCGGGTTGAGATAGGTCTTTTCGCCCGCTTCTTCCAGTTTTTTATTTAACGCTTCGAATTCCTTGTTCGGGATAAAAGCCTCGCCGCGAACCACAAGGTACTTTGGCAATTGGTAATTGGTAATTGATGACTGCTTGCTTTTCGCTGATAACTGTTCGCTGCCCACTGGAATCTTTAGCGGTATTGCCCGTACCGTGCGCAGATTCGATGTGATGTCTTCGCCCACTTCGCCGTCGCCGCGGGTTGCGCCTTGCACGAACAATCCGTCGCGATAATGTAGCACAACGGATAACCCGTCTATTTTCGGTTCGACGACGAATTTGGCGTTCTCCACGCGGTCATCAAGCTTTTTGACTCGTTCGAACCATGCGCGGGCATCGTCTGCGCCGAAGGCGTTGGCTAGGCTGAGAATGGGTGCGGGGTGGCGAATTTTCTCGAAACGGTCAGCAGGCCGGGCACCGGCGCGCTGCGTGGGGCTGTCGGGCGTGATCCAGTCTGGGTGGTCTGCTTCGAGTTTCTTGAGTTCATTTAACAGGCGGTCGTATTCCAGATCGCTGATTACCGGCGCATCCAACACATGGTAACGATAATTGTGGAAGTTGACCTGCGCTTTAAGTTCTTCGTATCGGGAGGATGAATGGGTTGCCATGCCTGCATTATAGCCGAATCAAAACCCGCCTGAATTATCAGGCGGGCTGGGATTTTATTCAATTTTTTTCCAGATATCCGAAGGTGGACGATTTAGCGGGCGCGTCATTGCGGTGAGTCGAGATTCGTAAAAAGTCTCTTCGGCATTCGAGAATCTTGAAACTGCAAACAGATTTCGCGCCACAAGAATATCCGCGATTTTTTTTGTCTCTTCGCGGGTGAATTCCAGTTTTTCCTGAAATTCGGTCAGGCTGAAACGGCCAAGTCGGATGACATAATTCAATGCTGAACGGAGTGGTTCTGAAAATGACACGACATCGGAAGGTCGGATATCCTCCGTGCCTGCTTCAAGTTCCTTGATCGCTATTTCAAATGGGTTTTCGTTCATGGCGCATTTGAGAGATAGCTAGGCTTTGAGTTGATCCACCAGTTTGCGCAGCCCCTTGGTTATGGGATGATCCGGGAAACGAATGGCGAAAATTCCCGAACTTGCCAGTGTCATCATCTCGTCTGAATGGGGGAGGACTGCGGCGACGGTGGCGTCATATGTCTGTTCCACGCGTGTGCGGACGTCTTCAAGATCGAACTGGGGGGGAACCTTGTTCACCAGCATCAACATCTTGGGGACATCGAGTTTGCGGGCCACATCCACTGTAACGGCTGTGCCCTGATAATCCTGTGAATCGGGGCGCAGAATGATGACCAACGCATTGGAAATGGCGATTGAAAGCAGGGTCTCTTCATTCAAACCGGGGTGGGTATCGATGAGCAGATAATCGAGTTTGAGCTTTTCGACGACATCGCGAAATCCGTCATTGAGTAAGCCTACATCGTAACCTTCGCGCAGAATGCGGGCGATCTCGCCAGGCTTAATGCTGGAAGGGATGAGGAAGATCTGGCCTTTGACCTCGGCGCCCAGGTGCGCGGCGACATCGTGCGCAGCTTCTTCAATGGCGCACTTGCCCCACAAGTAATCGTTCAGGGAGTGAACCATTTCCGATTCGTCGAGATTGAACAGGACGTGAATGCCGGGTGATTGAATATCGGTATCCACCACGCCGACGCGTGCCCCGTCTGCCGCCAGTAAGGCGGCAATATTTGCGGTAGTGTTCGACTTGCCTGTCCCGCCGCGGAATGAATGTATTGAAATAATTGTTGACATCTTCCCTCTCCAGTAATAGGGTTTGAAAGCAATGGCTGAAATCTTTGTTGATTATAGTCCAACCGGGTAAAAATTAGAAACTAAAACCAGCTGCATCGGCAGTTTAGCCGTTATTTTTGGGCTTCTTTTGCACCAGTTCATAAAGCGCCATGGGTGCGCTTTTGCCTTTAAGCGAGGCTTCACCGAGCGATATGCACTCGTATTTCAATTCGATGGCTTTTTGCACGCTCTCGGAAATGACGATCTGATTCTTTTGAGCGCGGTTCATGAGACGCGCCGTGGTGTTGACGGTATCGCCGAGCACGTTGTATTCGCGTCGTCCACGCGGGTCGCCGATCTCCCCAACGAAGGCAGGCCCGGAATGAATCCCGATCAGGCAATAGATTTCGGGTTGGAAATTCCCAATGGTGGGGGGCTTGATATTCATGATGATGTCACGGATCGCAACTGCTGCGGAGGCGGCGCGCATTTCATCGTTGGTGTGGGCTGTGGGCACGCCAAAGTAAATGACGATATCCGAACCAGAGAGATGATAGGTCACCTTTTTCAACATGCCGCCACGCGATTCAACCACTGCATTGATCAGGGAAAACGCCTTGGAAAAACTTGTGGAAAGTTTTGTTTCCTCGCCGGGCAGGGCGCGGTCTGCGGCTTCCGGCAGGCCGACAAAGTTAATGAACATGATCGTTGGTTTGGGGAAATCGGGGTCGATCTTTCTTTGTGCGGCGCTTTCCACCAAAAGGGACAGGACCGGGAACGGCAGGAAGCTCGCCATCGGTTCGATGGAATTGGTCAGGTCGGTGATTTCCTTTAATACCGATTGTTTATCGCGATCGATCAATGTGCTGCTGGCCATGCGTCGGCTGACCGGTGTGATCTCGTATTCTCCGAGCACTTCATCGGCCAGGTCATCTTCCACCAGCATGTAATATTGATCTTGATCCTTGCTGTCTTCCACTTTTTCACCCTGCTCAAAGCGGAACTGGTCAATGACCCGTTCATAGGACGTGGGGGTCAGGTTGACGCGTTCATTGCGTCCCTTGCTCTCTGCCAGTTTGGCTTTTTGCACATCCTTGCCGAGCAGCACATGTTCCATGCGGCGCGGTGTGCCGATATCCGCCGTCAGGAACCTGCCGGTGTGAATACCGATGCGCATTTTCAAGGTAACGATCCCGGCGGAGGTCTCGATCTGTGCGAATTCCTTCATTGCCCGTTGCATGCGCAACCCGGCGCGGACAGCATGCAGGGTGTCATCGTTGCGGTCACGTTTTGGAAATACGATTAGCAAGGCATCGCCTGTGAACTCAACCAAGTCGCCGCCCGATTTGCTGATGACCGCGAGCATTGCGGAAAAATATTTTGTCAATTGCTTCAAAAGGTCCGCCGCACCCTCGCGCCCTTTTGTGGAATTGGCTTCCATAAGTTTGGTGAAGCCCGCCAGGTCAGTGAACATCATGGTTCCGTATTGCCATTCGGTTTTGATGTTGCCCGGCTTCATTGCCTGAGATGATATTTGACGCGGGGAATAATCGTGCAAAATGCGCTGCAAGGTCCGCAGGTGTTTGTGGACTTCGATCATCATTTCCACCGACGGATTGGTCCACATGGATGCATACATTTCCGCGGGGAGCAGGTACCTTAATCGGCTTTCGATGGCGGCAAGCGGTGATTCAGGAAGCATGGAGAAAATTATAACTTGATTTAACGGCTCAAAATTGTTGGTGATTGCAAAATGCCCCCGATAATCGAATGACCCATATGGAATGGGTTATTTTTTGTTGCGCGATTGATCACGTAACTGATTGGCTTTGTCTTTCAGTTCCTGAAAATAACGGGTCTCGGTGATCTCCGCCACCTGACGGGTACGGCGCGATTCGTTGATCTCGATCTTCAGCTTGGCGATCTCCTGCCGCAGCGATGCTTCGCGGATATATCCATCCAATGCGGCGGTTGCCAGCAGGACCAGCGCCTCCAGCACATCGTCGTCCTTGAATGGGATGATCTCGCCGGTGTCTGCGTTCTTTGCGTTGATTAGTTGTAGCACCCCAATAACTTTGTTGTCCGTATTTTCGAGCGGAATGGCCAAAAAGGATTTGGAACGATATTTTGTGCGGGCATCGAATGCCTTGGTGCCAGAGAAGTCAAACCCATCGGCTTCGTAAGCATCGGCGATGTTGATCCGTTTGTGAGTCAACGCGGCATGCGAAACCACATTTGCCCGATTTTCGCTGCCGTCGGGTTTATAAAGTTTTACAGGATAAAAGGGGATCTCCGCACCGCTGGTTCCACCCATGGCCATATCCAGCGAGGTGTTTCTGAGGATTACGAATTTGAGCGCATTATCTTCGAGAATGTACAGTGTGCCTGCGTCAGCGTTCGTGAAGAATTGCGCCTCCACGACGAGGGTCTCAAGCAAACGGTTGTAATCTTTTTCGGCGGATAATGCCACGCCGATCGGAATGACCTTTCGAAGCAGGCGCAATTGATGGTCCCGAATGGAAACGTTGCGCGCCATCGCATCCAACATGTGTGCCAGTTGCCCCAGTTCGCCGCTGTCATGTTCCAAATCACTTAAAAGACCAGGGACATAATTTCCCGCCTCTACAGCGCGGACAGCGTTCATGATTCGTTTAAGTGGTGATGATGGGCTGATCAAGGTTGGATTTGACATGCAATTTCCTGTGCGTTTGAAAAGTATACCACTAAGGAATGTTGGACTAAAAAAACGACCCTGCCATAAAATGACAGGGTCGTTGCAGTGATTGTGCTGATTATGCTGTGGGTGTTTTCAAATACTTGATCAGAGCCGCGATGCTCAAGCCGATCAGGGTAAGAACGGCAAGTGGGACCAACCAAAGGAAGGACATGCCGAATCCCATTCCACCGCGCATGGGCCAGAAGCCATAATTGTTCATCATCGAAATGTTGCCGTGCCCCATCATGCCAAAGCCTGCGGATGGGAATAGCGCTTGCCAAAGTGAAGGCAGGAAGAATAGTACGATCAAGCCGAGGGTGATTCCGACCCCTGTAATCCATTTATTTTTTGTAGACATGGTGATCTCCTTTATTGATTCCATCTTAGCGGCTGAGTATGAAGAACCTGTAAAGAAAACAAAAACATCCATTAAAACTTTGGGATATACTTCCCGCATGCCACGTCCAAACATCGGAATCTTCGGCGGCACATTCGACCCGCCTCACATCGGCCACCTAGTCCTTGCAAGCGAGGCCGTTCAACAATTGAATCTTTCGCGTTTGCTTTGGGTCCTTGCGCCCGAGCCTCCACATAAATTGGAGCAACCCATCACGCCGCTCCCGCATCGCCTGGAGATGCTGAAGCGGACCATCGCGAATAACCCGTCTTTTGAAATTTCGCGGATCGAGATCGACCGCCCCGGCCCGCACTACAGTGTAGATACCGTGCGATTGTTTGCCGAGCAGCATCCAGATGCGGATATCATCCTTTTGCTTGGCGGTGATTCCTTGCGGGATCTACCAACCTGGCGACTCAATACGGAACTGGTAGCTGCTGTTTCCAAAATCGGTGTGATGCGCCGCCCAGACGTTTCTTTCGACATGCCCGCCCTCGAAGCGCAGATTCCCGGATTGACTGAAAAGGTCTGGTTCATTGATGCGCTTCTCCAAAATGTATCTTCGCGTGAGATACGCCGCCGCGCCGCCAGCGGGGAAACTTATCGGTATTACGTGCTTCCATCTGTTTATGATTACATCGAGTCGAATCGCCTGTATGGAAGATGATCTCCATCTCTAAAAAAAGCGCAAGGTCTCAAATAAATTTTGAGACCTTGCGCTTTTTGGTTGATTTTTAAAAAAACGAACTATAAAGCCCGTGTCAGTTTTGCTCTCATTACATATTTGTTCTGAGCGCCGAAGCGGTATTTATATTCCTCGTCGCCGCGCATGAAATCGAATTCGCTGCGTCCGTTTTGACAACACCACTCTAAAATGTAGGCAAGCAAGACCCAGCCGGGGGAAAGGTCCATGTAGGCGCGGTTGACGCCTGCGTTATAGCCCCATAATTTATTGTTGTAATCAAAGTTGAGCGCCGCCGCAATGCGTTGACCATCCGCTTCGAGGAAGGCCAGCCAGAGCCAGCCGTTTTTGTGCGCGGTGCGGATGACATCGCGCATTTGAGCGCGCATCGGTTCGTGGAGAAAGCTCGCCTTGTTTTGGTCCTGCTCCATCAGGCTGATGAATGAATCGATCTCGGCTTCCACATCGGCCATGTCTGAAATGGACCAGCGCACGCCGCGTTCACTTTCTTCGGCGCGGCGCACTTTGCGGCGGATTTCGTGGCGCTGTTTTTTCTCGACACGTGAAAGATATTCTTCGAAACTGCCATTCAGCGCAATGCGCGGGGTGGGGCGATACATTTCTTCGTGATGTGCCCATCCGCGTGCAGTAGATTCGGCTTTGAGAGCAGCGAGGGTGGGGGATGAATCGGGGAGGTTGTACCAATCGAGGCCGTGCCAGCTGGCGGGTCCGCCCTGAGCCGTGTTGATGGGGAGGACAGCGAGAAAATCCAGCAATTCCGAAACGAAGCGTGTATGGTCATCCATGCCCACGATCAAGTCGAGGTAATCGGAAATTTCGATGCTTCCATTTAATAGAAGCGCAGGTTGACCGTCGTATTCTGAAAGGAAAAGGGGCGCGATGCCGATGAGTTTTTCATCTTCGCGCGCGCTGACCAAAACCAGACTGGCATTCGGCCATTCGCCGCCGCCGCGATGTTCCCACCAGGAGCGTTGATATTCGTGACGCAAGAACGGAGTGTCTGTTATCGAACGCGATAATAGATCGTTCCATTCCTGCGGATCGATCTCTGAAAAATCGTTGTGAAGGGTGTATTTCATAGCGGCAAATTTTACCAGTATAATGATGACGAAGTGTATTCTGTGGATGGTGGAACGCATCCTTATGGATATGCAATCAGGATATATTCTTACATGCCTCTCGATTTAACCCTAGCTCCTCTATATCGAATTAACGGACAGGATATTGCCAGCCTGCCTGGTTTGCTTGCGCTGAATCCGCCGCGAAATGCGGCGCGCGGCCGCGAAAAAGACCGCCTGATCGTTTATTTGCTGTTGACTGGTAATGCTGTTTTTTCTACCAGTGAATATTTGCAGGTGGCGCAGGATGCCGCCAATGCTTATTATCACACCACGGGCGCGCTCACAGGTTCATTGCGGGCTGCGTCCGACCTTATCAATAAAAAATTGCTTGATCGCAACATGGCATCCAGCGCACGCGGACAGTATGTCATTGGCTGGCTTACGCTTGCGGTGCTGCGTGATACGCAGTGTACGCTTTCAATGAGCGGCCCCATGCATACCTATTGGTTTGGTCATGAAGAGACGCGTCACATTCATGAACCTGCCTCTTCGGGCAAGGGCCTGGGTGCGAGTCAGACCCTCAACATTCATTATGCTCAACTTAACATCAATGCGGGCGATCGTTTACTCTTTTTAGGAAGAGCACCCGATGCCTGGGATAGCACGCTGAATGATCCTGCGCCATCTTCTTTGGATGCCATGCGCCGCAGGCTCACCACGCTTACCAGTGTGGATCTGAATGCCGTGATCATGCAGGTAACGAATGGTGCAGGCAATTTGAAATTATTGGATGGAACGCTCGATACCAAAGCTGGAAAAAAAGAGGATGTGACCCCGCCTCAAACGACCCCGAGCCTGCCACATGCTGAAGAAGCATTGTCCACGCCTCAGCAGGTTGACTCTGCCAGCGTGTCTTCAACCCCGCTTCAAGAAAATGAGCCCGAGGCCGTTGTTGAGCCTGCGGCGCATGTTTTGCAGCCTTCCGCTTATGCCATCCCACTGCAACATGAAGAAGTGACATCACAGAATAAAGTTGCGGCGAGTTTGCCGCGCAACACAGCCCCGCGCGATTTTCCCGCTTCCATCCCGAGAATTCAGCCATCGCAATCCGTTGTGGCGGATCCCATAGCCGTGGTGGAGGAAGATGAACTCCCTGACATCAATAATGAAGAAGATGAAGTGGAAACGGCAAAGGTGGTGGAGCCTGTCAAAATAGTAGAGCCTGAAGTTCCGCGCGAACCATCCGAAATGACTCGTCAAACGGCGAAGGTTTTGGCAACGGGCATCCAATCCACGCGGCGCATTAACCAAACCATCGGCGAAAAATTACGCAACTTCCTGCCGCGCCTGCTTCCAAATACCGAAGCGGGAGATACATTTGCGCCCTCCAGTTTCTCCATGTTTGCCATTGCCATCGGAGTGCCTTTGATGGTGGTCGTGATGCTGTTCGTGGTGTATGTGCAATACGGACGCACCCCTCAATACGAGATCTTTCTCGGGCAGGCCCAGGAAATGAGCGCGCAAGCCTCCGCACTCTCGAACCCGATCGAACAGCGCGAATCGTGGAAGAATGTTTTGTTGTATGTGGATAAAGCCGAAAATATTTACCGCCCCACTTCAGATACCATCACGCTGCGGGAACAGGCGGAAGTCAATCTCGATAAATTGCTGGGCATCACGCGTATGCCGTTCAACCCCGCATTCAGTGTCAACCTCGGTATCGATGTCAGCCGCATGGCCGCCAGTGAAACGGATTTGTTCCTGCTGAATGCCGCCAATGGCGAAGCGCTCCGCGCCGTGCCAGCCAGCAACAGGCGCGGGTTTGAATTGGATACCACATTCAATTGCAAGCCGGGTCTGTATGGAAGTTATACCGTTGGTCCGCTGGTGGATATCCTGACCATGCCCACGCTCAACTCGATCAACGCGACCCTGCTTGGTGTGGATGCGGCTGGGAATCTTTTGTACTGTGCGCCGGGACAGGTGGCCCAGGCCATTCCGTTGCCGCCGCCGGATACAAATTGGGGACGCGTGACCGCTTTCATTTTGGATAGCGGCAATCTGTATGTGCTTGATTCGTCCGCGCGTGCGGTGTGGGTTTACACCGGCAGAGACGGGACCTTCGTCGACCGTCCATATTTCTTCTTCGGAGGGCAAACCCCCGAGAAACAAGATGTGATCGACCTCATCGTCTCTGGCGATGACCTGTACATGCTGCATTCTGATGGACATCTTTCCACCTGCTCATACAGCCGAATCGAATCGGTGCCCACGCGCTGTCAGGATCCGTCGCCGCTGATCAACACTATTGCGGCGTATCAGGATACAGATTTATTTGGAACCGCGCATTTCACACAGATCCTGTTGACCGCATTGCCGAATCAATCCATCCTGTTATTGGATGCAGATACGCAAGGCGTGTTGCGTTTTACACCGCGTTCACTTGAACTTCAAAGCCAGCTGCGTCCCACCACGGGGGCTTCAAATCCAGTTCCATCAGGCCCAGTCGGCGCGATTGCGGTTGGACCCAATCATGTGTTATATCTTGCTGTGAATGGGCAGATTTATTTTGCGACCGACATGCCGTAATGAATGGCGTTCGAGCCTCATCCATAATCAGGAGAACTTATGACGAATTTTTTCAGCGCACTCTCCAACCTTTTTAAACCTGCCCAGCCCAAATACCCGCCAGACAGCGCAACCGAACCCGCGCAGATCACGCAGAGTAAAGTGCTGGTGATCGTGTTTGACCCTGTCATGGATAAGGCTACGGGTGTGACGCTTTCGCAGCGGCAAAAATGGTATCGCCCTGCTGATCTGATCACTGGTTTTATGGCGGATATGCTGCAGGTCAGCGGTGGGATGGCGCGCTATCAGATCGTCCAACGTGTGGATGTGGATGAATTCCCTGCCAAGACTGATGGCTTTCGCTACAACCCGCAAACGTATCTGGATGTGCTGCATGGGATCACTTCACCGCATGTGCCGCAGGAAGTGAATTACAACGCCATCATCACCAAATACAACATCCTGCAACGCGTGGCAAAAGGTGAAATTGACGAGGTCTGGATCTTTGGCTTTCCGCATGCGGGCTTTTACGAATCAACAATGGGCGGACCAGGCGCCTTTTGGTGCAATGCCCCCCCATTAAAGAACACAGAAGCCAGCAAACGCCGTTTTGTGGTGATGGGGTTTTCCTATGAAAGATACATTGGCGAGATGCACGAGTCTTACGGCCATCGCGCTGAATCGATCATGGAAAAGACATTCTCTAAATTGAGCGGTGGTGCGAATCTGTGGAAACGCTTTATTCAATATGAAAAGACTTCGCCGGGCAAAGCGGCCTGCGGCAATATCCACTTTGCCCCCAACAGCCAGTCGGATTATGATTGGAACAACCCCAATCCTGTGCAGAGCGAGTGCTATGATTGGCAGTTGAATTTCCCCAATTTCAAGGGGGATGTGCGGACGGTAGGTCCCTCCGAGTGGGGTGGCGGGGATATCCGCGCACATCACAAGTGGTGGTTCAATCATTTCCCGAGGGTGGCGGGCCGAAAAAACGGGATCCACAATAACTGGTGGCAGTATGTGGTCAGCCCGCAACAGGTAATCTTATAACATCCCCCCGCGCACTGTGACAAAACTACGGTGCGCGGTGTTTTATTTTTGGGTAGGGAGCACCGATTCCGCTGTTTGACATGAGCAGGCTTCGATGTAAGTTATGCAAAATCGTACAGATATCTACGTTTCGTTAATCTATCTGCTGGCTGCGGTCCCTTATGTTTGGATGGGGTTATATGCGTGGCATAAGCGGCCTGCCGTGGCAGTGACCCCGTTCGCATGGGCCATGCTTGGCATGTCTATTTGGTCATTTTGTTATGGGTTGGAAATATATTTCCCCTATCTGCCTGTCAAATTGCTTTTTGCAAAGATTGAATATATCGGCATCCTTTCGATCCCTGTTTTTTTGCTGTTCTTTGCGCTTGAGTTTACGGGCAATAGCCATTTGCTGCCGTTGCGTCCCCGCCTGCTGCTTTGGGCGATTCCCTTCTCCATTTTGACGATCGTGTGGACAAACGAATTCCATCACCTGATGTGGGACCAGGCAACGGTCGTTGAAGTACGAGGGCTTAAGTTACTGGATGTTCGCTTCGGATTGTTCTTTTGGGTGCAGGTTGTTTTTTCGTACGCGATGGTGCTTTTTGCAAGCATCCTGCTTGTCATGGAAATGGTCAGAAGGCCGGGCATCTATCGTGTGCAGATCAGTTTTGTGATTTTGGGCATCCTGCTGCCCTGGATCGGAAGCTTGGTATTTGTTGGCAGGGTGAACCCAGTTCCAAACCTTGATATTACGCCTCTGTTGTTTTTACCCACGAGTATTGGTCTTTCGTGGGCGATCGTGCGTTTTCGTTTATTGGAGGTGCTGCCGCTTGAGCACTTGAGTGTGCTCAAGAATATGAAGGATGGTGTAATTGCATTAAGTACAGACCATCGCGTGCTCTACCTCAACCCCATCGCGGAAAAATTGCTGGATCGTACAGAAAGTGTTGCCATTGGGCAGCCCCTTGCGCACGTTTCGGGATTGTATTGGGGCAAACTCAAGCCTTATTTGACGGGGGAGGAATTCCGGGCTGAGATCATGATCGGCGAGGGCAAACAGGCCACGGTTTTCGAAGCGACCGTTTCTCCCATCGTGGCGAATGAACTGCCGCGCTCATCCACTGGGACCGACTACATCATCACTCTGCACGACATCACCGAGCGCAAAGAAATGGAAAATGCGCTCAGCCGCCGTGAGGCGATCATGTCTGCGGTGAGCCTTTCAGCGGAGCAGTTTTTGAAGGAGAGTGCCTGGGGATATAACGTCTCCACAGTGTTGGAAAATATCGGCCAAGCGGTGAATGTCAGCCGCATGTATGTGGCGATGAATTACAGAGATGAGAATCAGGTTTTGCATATGAGCCTGTGTTATGAATGGACTGCGCCCGATGTGCCATCACAGATCGATAACCCAAACCTGCAGCATGTGCCGATTCAACAGGCTGGTTTTTCACGCTGGGAAAATCAACTTTCCCAGCATTTGTCCATTCACGGGCTTGTGGAGGAGTTTCCCAAATCTGAGCAGGGATTTTTCAAGGAGATGGGCAGCCTTTCCATTGCGGTGATGCCCATATTTGTAGAAAACGACTGGTGGGGAGTGGTGATCTTCGAGGAGTGCCGCACGAAACGAAATTGGACCAGCATGGAATTGAAAACCCTGCACACCATTGCCAGCATTTTGGGCTCCGCTGAATCGCGTGCACGCGCCGAACAAAAGCTGATCCGCAGGCAAAACACCCTGACCCTGCTGCATGAGATCGTTCGTGAAGCCCTTCAGGCTAGTAACTTGAAAGCCATGGCAGAAGACCTTGTGGGGAGGCTGGCCGGGCTGATCTTCGCTGATGAATGTTTCGTTACTTTGTGGGATGAGGTGTCCGTACAGACTTCGCCGCTGGCATCCTATAGCGCGACCCGCAATACCTACCTGCCGCTTCAACCTGTGTTTGGCGAATACACTTTGACCGAGATGGCGTTGAATTCCAACTCGACTCTGGTCGTGAATGACGTGAATAACTCGCCTTATTTTGAACGTGAAATTGCAAGGCACTGCCCCGCGCAATCAGTGATCGTCATTCCATTGGTGGCAGCCAGAAACAAACTTGGCGCGATCATTCTGGCTTTCAAGTCGCATCATCATTTTTTGCCCGAGGAGATCGATGTCTGTGAACAGGCTTCCAGTCTGATTGCTCTGGCATTTGAAAAGTTCAAGGTCATGGAGCGTGCCCAGCAGCGCGCAATGACATCCGAAACGTTGCGTAAGGCGAGTACGGCTGTTTCCGGAACGTTGGAAATGGAGGATGCTGTGGCGCACATTCTTGAGCAATTGAATCAAGTAGTGCCCTATGACAGCGCATCCATTCAATTGCTGGTGGGGGATGAATTGGAGATCGTTGGCGGACGGGGCTGGAGCAGCCCGGAGGATATAAAAGGGGTGCGCTTCACCATCCCAGGCGATAACCCGAACAGTGTAGTGATCGAGACAAAAAAACCTTACATCCTCACGGATGTACGCAAGGCACACAAGGCATTCAGCCAGCCGCCTCACGACCATATTCGTTCGTGGCTGGGCGTGCCGCTCCTTGTTGAAGACAAAGTCATCGGCCTGTTATCCATCGACAGCGCCGAGGAAGATCATTTTACAAAGGAGGACATCGAACTTGCCGTAACTTTTGGAAATCAGGTATCGATCACATTGGAGAACGCGCGTATTTTCCAGGAGACGCTGACCCAGGCGATGGTCGATCCGCTTACTGGAATCTATAACCGCCGTGGATTTTTTCTGCTGGGCGAAGGCAAGTTTGAAGACATGCTCATTCGGAAACGAGATCTTTCCTGTATCATGATCGATATCGATCATTTCAAGAAGATCAACGATACCCAGGGTCACGACACAGGCGATAAAGTGCTGGCGGAACTGGCTGCCTATTGTAAAAAATGTGTGCGTGAGATCGATATTGTCGGCCGTTATGGCGGCGAAGAGATCGTTATTCTGCTGCCCGATACCAGCCTTGATGCAGGCCTCATCGTTGCGGAGCGAGTGCGCTCCACGATTGCGAGTTCCCCCGTGAAGATCAGGGATGATTTCAAACTACCTGTTACCGCAAGCTTGGGTGTGGCCTGCCGCGATGAAAACACAACCACCCTCGATATGCTCATCAAGCGCGCAGATCAGGCGATGTACATTGCCAAACACAAAGGCCGCAATCAAGTGGCTTTTGGAAAATAGGATCAGGCTGGAATCCAGATTTGATACAACCCAAGCCTTCCGTTTTCCCCATCGGATAAAAATTCCGCTTCGACCTTAAACCCGGCCTGCTCAGCCAACCCATGCAGTTCCTCCCCTGAAAAATGGTGCGCGTACCGCAAACCCTCGCCGCCGCTGCGCCAGTCGAGCAGATAATCCCCTTCGTCTACATCTGCATCTGAAAGCCCCACCCGATTCCACGGTTGGATTCGCGCGGTCAGTTTTTCGCTGTTCAAGAATTGCCAGTTGGACAAAATGAATTTGCCATCGGGTTTTAATAGCTTTTTCACCGTTCGTAAAATATTGAGGCGAATTTCATTTGATGGAATGTGATGCAGAGTGGCGAATGAAGTGATCAATGACCAGTGAGAAGTAACTGGTGAGAAGTTATCAGTGAACAGTGATAGCTTCGTCAGGTCAGCCTCCCGAAACTCCACCCCCGGCGCTGATTCTGCATTTCGAAGCAGGGGCAGGCTAAAGTCCACGCCGAGAAGCGGAGCCTTGTGACCACGCCGAATCAACTCGTGGAGAAAATGCCCATTGCCGCATCCCAGATCCAAAACAGAGGCATCCGCCTGAATCGAATCGAGGATCTTTTTCACGCCGGGCTGCAGGCGCTGGCGCGTGGCGGAAAATGAATCGCCGAAGCGGTCGTAAAATTCGCGGTTGAGTTCGATCAGGCGTCCGGCGGTGATGGAATTCATGGCGGCATTATAAACGGTATAATGCCAGCATGTTATCGGCGTACAGGATCGAGAAATATTCACAGGAATTCGAGACCAAAACTCCGCAGGAGATCATCGAATGGGCTGTGGACCGATTTTCACCGTATATCGCAATGAGTTCGTCGTTCCAAACCCAGTCTATGCCGCTGCTGCATATGGCAACGCGTGTGTATCCGGACCTGCCCATCTTCTTTATCGATACGGGCTATCATCTTTGGGAAACCTTGATGTTCCGCGAAAAGCTGGCCGCTGAATGGAGCCTGAAGATCGTGGACCTGTACCGCGCTTCTCGTTGGGATGTGTTTGTGCGGCAGCGTGCCCGCACATTGCCCGGGGAAGACCCGAATCTGTGCTGCTATTTGCACAAGGTGCAGCCGATGCAGGAGGCTTTGCGCGGTTACAAGGCATGGATCAGTGGAATCCGCCGCGACCAGACGTCGGTGCGGGCGAAGGCGAAGTTTTTGGAATTGCAGAAAGATGGGTTGCTGAAGATCAATCCGTTATTGAATTGGACGAAGGCCGATGTGAACCGCTATATTGAGGAAAACAACCTGCCGAAACATCCATTATATGAAAAGGGATATCGCAGTGTGGGCTGCGCTCCCTGCACGATCGCCATCGGTGTGAATGACGATGAGCGCTCTGGCCGCTGGGCTGGGCGCGGAAAAGTGGAATGCGGCCTGCACACGGATATGTTCACTAAAAAAGACCTTACCGAGCTTTCGCAGGAGTTTCAAACAGAAGTAAGAGATTGAGTGGAGTGCAGACTTTGGCCTGCGCTGTGGAGCAAGAAAAATAAAGATGGAATTTACCGAAAAAAGACAACACTGGAAAAAAATCAATGCGCTGACTCCGCAAAAGCTGGAGCTGGCTCATCGTCTGTTGGAAAAGATCCGCGAAGGCGCAGATGTGATGGCTTTGCTGCGTCGTCATCCGCTGGAAGGCGGCGGATATTTGAACAAGGCCGCGCTGGTCGCCGCTTATAACGAAATGGTCGCCGCTGGTACCATCGAACCCGATGGCGCTTTGCTTGAACGCATCCGCATGAAGCCGATGCGCACGCTTTCCGGTGTGACAACTGTGACCGTGCTGACCAAGCCGTATCCCTGTCCGGGGAAGTGTATTTTCTGTCCCACCGATGTGCGCATGCCGAAGAGTTACCTGCCCGATGAGCCCGGAGCGATGCGCGCGCTCGAACATGCCTTTGACCCGTTCACGCAGGTGGAGTCGCGCATCCGCGCTTTGACCAACCTCGGCCATCCCACCGACAAGATCGAATTGCTGATTTTAGGCGGCACGTGGTCATCTTATCGGCGCGATTATCAGGAGTGGTTCGTCAAGCGCTGCTTCGATGCGATGAATAATATTAACGAAGATAAATATAAGATCGAGCCAAAAGAAAAAGCTTCAAATCCTGATGTCGAACTGGCGAAGGCTCAAGCCATCAATGAATCTTCTCCGCATCGCAATGTAGGCTTGGTGATCGAGACCCGCCCCGATGAGATCAATCCCGATGAGATTCAATGGCTGCGCCATCTCGGTGTGACCAAGGTGCAGATGGGTGCGCAAAGTTTTGATGACCATGTTTTGGAGATCAACAAGCGCGGACACGACGTGGAATGCACCCGCAAGGCCACGGCGTTGCTTCGTGCGGCGGGGTTCAAGATCGTACTGCATTGGATGCCCAACCTGCTGGGCGCCACTCCGCAAAGTGATCGCGAAGACTTCGCGCGGATGTGGGAAGATTTTTGCCCCGACGAGATCAAAATTTACCCGAATCAATTGCTGGCCAATGCCGAGTTGTACGAATACTGGCAGCGCGGCGAATTCCATCCATACACCACAGATGATCTTGTAGACCTGATCGCAGATATCAAACCGACCATTCCGCGCTATTGCCGTGTCAATCGTGTCATCCGCGATATTCCGGGGAACAACGTCGTCGAAGGTAACACACGTACCAGTCTGCGTCAGGATGTGCAGGCGGAAATGAAAGTGCGCGGCACACGCTGTCAGTGTATTCGCTGTCGCGAGGTGAAGGGCAAAGTCGTAGAGTTGTCATCTTTGCAATTGCATGATTTTGCGTATCGAGCTGGCAAGGCAGAGGAACACTTTGTTTCGTTCAATACATCCGATGATGGGTTGGCGGGATTCATCCGTCTTTCGCTGCCCTCGAAAGAATCTCCTGAAACGGGCATGGCTGACTTGAATGGTGCGGCATTGATCCGCGAGGTGCATGTGTACGGTCAGTCACTGGCGGTGGGCGCGGAAAAAACAGGCGCGGCACAGCACGTAGGGCTGGGCACACGCCTGCTTGAAGAAGCGGAATCTATCGCGCGCGCCAACGGCTTCGGACAACTTGCGGTCATCTCTGCGGTGGGCACGCGCCAGTATTACCTCGATCGCGGTTTTGAGCGCGGGGAATATTATCTGGTCAAGAAGATCGTTTGAGTGATTCCAAATAATCCAACACGGCTGTCGCATCCTGTCCGCCGATCTCGGCGTGGGTGAGGAGCGGAATTCCATGCGGACCGGGGGTATCGAGCAGGTTCGGGTAAACCGTCAGCGCGGCTTTGACGATATCGAGTTTTCCGAGCATCGCCGCTGCGAAAATATCGAGACGTGCGCCGTGCTCCAGTAAAAACATGGCGATGTCCCTGCGGCCCATGTGTGAAGCGGCGCCAAGCGCGGTTTCAAAATCACCCCCGCCCCAATCCCATGTTGCATTGACCAATGCTGGCTCATCTTCCAGCATTTCTTTGACACGTTCAAGGTCGCCATGTGCCTTGCTGACAAATTCATGTACAAGTTCTGACTCTAAAGCTGGTTTTCGTTCCATCGTTTACTCCTATTGATAAATGTTCGTTCGAGTGGAAATTCTACCGCTAATCCCGAAGCGAATCAAAATCAATAAGGTTCGACTGCGGCATGTGCAACTTTATCCTTTGAAGAATTTTCGAAGTCCATCACATCGGGGATGAAGAAACCTGCCGCGCCCATGAGCATGCAGGTGCCGCCCGCGATCATGAACATGATCTGAATTCCAAAGCGATCTGCGAATGGACCCGAGATCATAAGCGCCAGCGGCGAAACCAGCATGGCCGCGCTAAAGATAAATGAGAACACCCTGCCTTGCATCTCTGGAGCGATAGCTCCTTGCAGGGTCGCACCATACGAACCGTTAACGATGGGCTGGGTCAACCCGAAGAGCATGTTCACGATCATGCCGACCCACAGCATGTTTGGCGGAAGAAAACCGATGATGGCGGCGAACAGACCCATCAGGACCAATCCGCTTTGCGCGGTGATAATTTTGCGTTTGAATCCTCCCCAAATTCCAAGCAGCAGACCGCCGAGCACGACGCCCAGAGAAAACAGGGAAAGCCACCAGCCCAGTTGACTCGCATTGCCTTTGAAGTGATTGGTGATGAGCAGGGGAGTGAGCGGTTCGATGGCGCTAAAGAAAAAGTTGATGACCATCACCAGCCCGAGCAGAATGACCAATCCGCGCCAGGCCATGATGTAGCGGAAACCTTCCCGAAAATCCTGCCAGAAGGTGGAGGGCTTTTTCTCGCCGCGCTCAGGCTGTGGAATCTGCGTAAAGAAAACGATCGAAATCGCAAGCAGCGCCGTGCTCACGTCGATGGCGAGAATGCCTTGCATGGGAAGCACGGAAAGCAAAAAGGCTCCCAGCGGCGCGGAGATGATATTCAAGCCGCCGTTCAAAGCCTGGTTGAATCCCTGCACGCGCGCGAGATGGTCCCTGGGCACGAGCAGCACCACCGATGCGCCAAACGCCGATTGGTGAAATCCGCCTCCCACTGCGCGGATGAACAAGGCGGCGTAAATATGCCAGACCTGAATCTGCTCTGTTGCAAACAGGAGGACAAGGCCCAGTGTGGCGATGGCGACGACCCCATCGGAAAACATGAGGATGAGGCGGCGATTGCCGCGGTCCACCCAGGTGCCGATGAATGGGGAGAGCAGCACTTGCGGAAGCAGACCCATCATCGAAGCGGTTGCAAGGGTGGTGGCTGAATTCGTCGTTTGCGTGAGATACCAGATGATGGCAAACTGCACCAACTGGCTGCCAAGTAGTGAAAGCGCCTGCCCCGTCCACAGGGTATAGAAGCGCATCGCCCAATTTTTGTTTGTTTCTTCCATGAAAACACCTCTAAATTTTTTTAGCATGGTAGTACAGTCTTGTTTTTATGGCAACCCACTTTGGAGTGGTATGTTTTTGGAATTGGAAAGCATCTATTTGGGGCAATTACAACCTGCTTTTCGGGAGCAGTGAAAAATGAGTTCGGGCCTTGTGCCCCATCCCCGATTTGTCACTGTCAACATTGATCGATGACTGGCGGTGGTAAACTCGGAAAGTCGTCAAACAATTAATTACCTTTAGGAGTTCACGTGAAAACAAAACATTGGGTCGCTTTTATCAGCCTCGGCCTGATCTGGGGTTCCTCCTTCCTGTGGATCAAGATCGCCGTGCAGGAAATAGGACCCATCACACTGGTTGCGTATCGGGTGCTTTTCGGGCTTTTGTTCGGGGCCGTCGTCGTATTTTTTCAACGCGTTTCATGGCCGTCCACATTCAAGGAATGGCAGCCTTTGCTCGTGCTGGGCATGACCAACATCGCCATTCCATTTTTCCTGATCTCATGGGGTGAGCAGGTCATTGACTCGGGTGTGGCCTCCATTCTCGATGCGACCGTTCCGCTGTTCACCATTTTGGTCGCCCACTTCCTGCTGCATGACGACAAGATGACCGTTCCCAAAGTGCTCGGTCTCCTGCTCGGATTCGCAGGTGTGGTGGTCTTGATGAGCAAGGACATTGGTGCATCGTCGGGCTCTCTGCTTGGGCAGGCGGCGGTTGTCCTCGCATGTGTTTTTTATGCAGGCAGTTCCATCTACGCCCGCAAATTCACAGAAGACACGCCTGGCATCCTGCGCAGTGCAGGTCCGCTGGTTTCTGCGACGGCAGTCATGTGGCTGGCGACGTTTCTCTTCGAAGCGCCTGTGGAAGTTCCCAGCCAGCCGATTATCTGGGCGGCACTGCTCTGGCTTGGAATCCTCGGCTCGGGCATCGCTTTTATTTTGCTCTACTATCTGATCCATGAGATCGGCCCCACCCGCACCACAATGGTGACGTACCTATTTCCGCTCAGTGGCGTTACGCTTGGCGTGATCTTCCTGAATGAAGAACTCACCTGGCAGGTACTGACAGGTGCAACCCTCATCATTCTGAGTCTGGTGGTCGCAAACTGGCAGCCGAAACAGGCACAATAGCTCTGGCTTTTTTTGGAAAAGAAAAACTCAGTCTTGGAAATGGCGGTATATATTTTTCCGCTGTGTGGTGTTATGCTTGGCGTGATATTTCTCAACGAACCGCTAAGCTGGCAATTGTCGCAGGTGCATTTCTCATCATCGTGAGCATTGCCATCGTCAACTGGAAGAAAAGGGAATCATGACCGAACACCGCTCAGGTTTTGCCGCCATCATCGGACGTCCCAATGTGGGCAAGTCCACTTTGCTCAATGCGTTGCTTGGGCAAAAGATCGCCGCCGTCTCACCGCGTCCGCAGACCACGCGCAAGCGCCAGCTTGGTATTCTCACCATCGAGAATGCTCAGGTTGTTTTTGTCGATACACCCGGCATTCATAACCCCAAGCACATGCTTGGTGAATTTCTCAATCAGGAAGCACAGGAAGCTCTCGATGGAGTGGATGTGATTCTCTGGCTGGTGGATTCTTCCACCGCGCCGACAGAAGAGGACATCCAAATTGCAGACATCCTCAGCAAAGCCGCGCGTCGGACTCCCCGATTGCTGGTGCTAAACAAAATTGACATGCTCAACCCCGACGATGAATCCGCTCGCGGGGAGGAATATGCCAAATTGTTGAATCAAGCTACGGTGATGAAAGTGTCCGCAGCGAGAAGGCTTGGGCTTGGAGAAATGCTCGAGACTCTGATCCAAATGCTTCCCGAGCGACCGCCTGAATATCCCGAAGATCAAGTGACCGATTCATACGAGCGCGAGATCGCGGGAGATTTGATCCGCGAAGCCTGCCTCATCCGCCTGCGCGACGAAGTGCCGCATGGACTTGCTGTGCGCATCGACGAATTCAAGGAACGCGACAACGGCATGGCTTATATCGCCGCGACGATTTTCGTGGAACGCGAATCACAAAAAGGAATCGTGATCGGCGAAGGCGGCCGGATGATGAAAACCATCGGCAGTCAGGCCCGCAAGGAAATTGAAGAGATGGGTGGAAGAAAAGTGTTTTTGGAATTGCGCGTGAAGGTCTCGAAAGACTGGCGCAACGACCCGAATGCGTTGAAGCAGTTGGGGTATGTGAAGAAGAAGTAAACATAAAAGAGCCAGTCCCGCAAAGGGACTGGCTCTTTTATGTTGAGCAGAGTTATTAGTTGTTATGTTTTGAAGTTTCATAACGATTGCCAAACGATAAAGATGGCAATTCAATGATGTTGATAATTGACGCTGCCACTTTGTCCGGGGAGACCAAGAGTCCTTGATTTTTACGTTGAATAAACCGTTCCACATCTGCAAAATCTGATTGTGGTGTCGCGCGAATTAGTGCTTGCATATCGGTGTCAATGACGCCAGGGTCGATATTAATGGGCAGAAACGGATGAGGCTGAGTCTGTTGTTCAACTGCCAGAGAATGGATAAAGTTTTCCATTCCAGCTTTGGCTGCACAATAAAGTGACCATCCATAATATCCTTTCAGTGCCGCTCCGGAAGAAATATTTGCAAGCACTTTTTTACAAGTTGCAGATTGAAACCTGGCGATAATTTCCGTTAAAATTAAAATAGCTGAAACAAAATTTGTATTCATGCTATTTAATAAATCGGAAAAAGCTTTGTCGGAAGTTTGACCAATAGGAGCCAAGGTCCCTGCATTGTTTATTACAACCAACTCTTGCAATTGATTTGCGTTAATAGATGCGATAGCCTTTGCCACAGCAAGCCTGCTCACTTCTGGATTTGTGAGATCAACAGAAACAGAGAATTCATGCGGCGCAGATCTGGAAAATTCAATAATTTGATACCCTTTTTGTTTAAACTGTTCGCAAAGGGCAAGGCCAAGACCTTTTGAGCCACCAGTGATAAGAAGAAGTTTCATTAGATAATTACCGTCCTTTGAGTGGTTTGAATCCTTCACCTAATGCCTCATGCGCGACCCCGATGACCATAAACGCTTCGGGGTCGCTTTCGTGTACGATGGCTTTTAACGAGGCGATTTCGGCACGGTTGACCACGCAATACAAAACGGGCGAGAATTGCCAGTGTATGCGCCCCTGCCTTCGAGATAAGTGACTCCGCGTTCGAGTTCTTCGATCACACGGTTCGAAACCTTTTCAGGTTTTGCTGTGACGATCATTGCCGTGCGGACCGTGCCGCCGCCTTCGAGCACCGTTTCAGAAACAATGCCGCTGACGTATAACGTAATCATCGCATACAACGCTTCCTTCCACCCGAAGACGAAGCCAGCAGAAAGGATCACCGCCGTATCCACGATAAGATAACTTTGGGTCATGGGAATGCCGCGCCAGTTGTTGAGGATGCGCGCAAGGATATCCGATCCGCCGCTGGTGCCGCGCGCGCGATAGACCATTCCGTAGCCGATGCCGCTGATGATCGCGCCGTACAACGAATTGAGAAAAATGTCGCCGCTCAGGTCTGTGATCAAAATTTGAGAATACTCAATGAAGTAGGGAACTTTCAAGATCAGGTCGGTGAACAGGGAATAGGTGAGAATCGCCACCGCTGTGCGCATGGCGAATTTGACTCCACCGAGGAAACGCCAGCCCAGCAAAAAAAGCGGAATGTTTCCGATCAACACCATTAAACCAATGGGCCAGCCTGTGTAGTGATTGACGAGTTGTGAAATGCCGCTCACGCCGCCCGATGCCAGATTGGCAGGGATGAAAAACAAACGCAAACTCACCGCCTGTATCAGGCTGGAGGTGACGATCAACAAATAATCCCGTATGCTGGGCCAATATTTCTTCATAAAGATTCCTTTTTATTCTAAATTTATGAAATCATTATAGCCGAGGGAATGGGAAGGCTGCGATGGGGGCCACTTGCGAGCACGACACTTTATTGCTGGATTAATTTGTCAAAGTTTATAAATCTACAGCCAGGTTTATGGCTACTTTCTGCGTTTTCTAAGCGATAGCAGATTTGCCAACGCCAATCTCCACTTTAAGCTGGACCAGGCTTTGATGGCCTGCTCCGCTTCGGCGCGAGATGGCGCGAGCGGGGCGAACAGACTGCGCGAGAATAATTCGGTTAATTGATCGATCTCGCTGCGCGAAGGCACAATCCACTTCGTCAAACGCGGTGAAGCCTTGATCTCGGAAAGGCGGCGATTGAGATTTAAAGCATAAAAATGGGCGGTCTGATTTCTCGAAGCGTAGCCTGTCACGGGTCGTGCGAGGCGGCGCAGACGTTTGTATAGGATTTGGATCGTCTGCGCAGGCGGAATCCGCTTGATGCGCAGGGTGTCAACTCCGATCCATGCTAAGCCGAGGACAATGACAACAACGACTGGGAACCATGCTTTTTGAACAGTATTTTGGAGCAGGGATGAAAATACGTTGTTGAATGATATTTCTTCCGTCAGGGTCTCGGCTGTGGTTGGATCTGAATTGTTTTCCTCTTCATAAAAAATGACAGGTTCACTGGCGGTCGGCTCGAACTCGACCCAGCCGATGCCTGCAAAATAAATTTCAACCCACGAGTGGGCATAATTTTCGGTGACGATATATTGCGCGCGTTCGAGGTCGTAGCTTCCATTGGCATAGCCGACCACAAGCCGCGCAGGCAGCCCCGCAGCACGCGCAAGCACCGCCATGGATGTGGCGTAGTAATCGCAATATCCCTGCTTGAGATCGAAGATGAAATAATCGGTCACGTCGCGGCCAGCGGGCGGCGTGGAAATATCGAGCGTATATGGGAATTCGCGCAGATAATTTTGAATGGCGAGTGCGCGGTCGTAGGCGTTGGGTTCGGAGGCGGTCAGGTCACGCGCCAGCGCAAGCACACGTTCTGGTACTGAATCGGGCAGCGCTAGAAAACGATTCCGCACCCAGCTGGGATACACACTGGGTGAATCACGCAACTCCTGAGCGCTGACGTTCAACAGAACTGACTCGGCAGTATATGATTCTACGGGGGCGAATGCAGCCAGCATATCTGTATCGAGCAGGGAGGCGTTTTCTGTTTTGCGAGTCCATGCGGCTGTGAAAGGCACATCCGCGCGGACGAGTGAGCCCGTCCAATACAAACGTTCGCTTGTGTCTTTGGGGAAGGTCACATTGGCATTGACGATGCGATAGCTTGGATCTGTTTCTTCGATCACAGCCTGACCTGCGGGAATATCTTCCGATTCGACAGGCGGATTTGTCCAGCCTGCGCCGGTGTAAATGGAATAGGTCAGTGTGCGCCAGTAATAGCGGGGGACGTTCGGATGCGCGTTACGTGACATGGGCGGCAGGTCGCCCGTGGAAATGGTCATCGCGAGTTGGGTGGAGATTTCAGGGCCAGCTTTCAATAAATAAGAACGCGGCAGGCCGTTACCGAAACCTGTCACCCTGAAATTATCTTTGACCGATTCAAGCCCGAGTGATTCCGCCTGCGACTCGTTCGAGCCAGCGCGTTTTTCACGGAAATCATCGAGGATGTCCTTGATCGAAAAGGTGGAAACGAGGAATGAAGCGGAGACCAATACCAGCGTAAGCGCGCTGACGATCACCAGCGTGTCGATGCTTGTGCTGTCTGCATAATCGGTGTGGGATGTATCCCAATGCTTTTGCAGGTGGTGGTAGTTGGTCAATCCATACAGGAATAAAAGCAGGGCAAGATGAAGCCACAGGATCTCCTTCTCCTTGCCTGTGTAATCGAGGACGAAAGCCAGCATAACTGTGGATGGCAGCATGCCCAGCATGAATTTTTTGTTGCGATAGATTTGCCAGCCCGCCCAAACTGCGATCAGCCATAAAGCCAGGCACCAGATCAATGTGCGGACGACAGGGTCTTCGATCTGTACACCGCGAAAAATACCCGTGAACCATAATGAGATTCGTCCGCTGAATGCCAGTGCTTTTTGCAGCAGCGTTTCTCTGGAAGAAAGGAATAATGAAACATCTGACGGGGTCTCGTAAAACACCTTGTTGAAAAAAGAGGGGAACAGAACAAACGACTGCCTGATGAATTCAAATACCGCATCGCCCATTTGGCCGATGCGGACGACCAGAGTCAACGGGCCGAGGATCAGCAGAACGAAGCCTGAAAATAATTTCCGCACTCCCCAGCCAGCCAGCAGCCAGGCGAGTCCCGCGCCGATGAGAGTGAGCGGCAGCAGCAAACTCACACCCGCATCGCGGACGATCTCACTTAATGCAAGTGGCAAACAGGCAAGCGCCATCAGCGAGAGCCCGAGGATCAGGTCTTGAATTCTAAAAGTAGGCCGCGTCATCCCAGCCTCTTCCATGTCAGGTCGCTGGGTGGGCGGGTGGGGATGGCTTTGCCAGAAGGTGTGATGCGCCACTCCCACTGCCCCTTGCCAGGATGTGCTTCGGGTTGTTGCAGCAGGCTGCGGTTAAGGATGAAGCGGGGAATGCCCAATTCGGCGAGAACGCCCGCAAGGGCATCCGCGTTTTGAGGGGTGCCGAATGACGAAGGGTCCATCAAAAGAACAGTTGGGCTGATGCCCTTCCACAATAAATGGGTGAGTGCAGGAATCCAATCGGGTTTTATCGAAGCGGTGATGACGATGAGGCTGATGCGATTGCCCAATGTTGGACCGGCACGGTCGAGCATTTCGGCAAGCGGTAATTGACCGGGCTCGAGCATGGCGAGCGAACGCAAAATTTCCAGCCGATGACGTTCTCCCGATTGCGGCTTCAGCCAGACGGTTTGCGTGCCGCTGGCAAGCAAGCCCACCTCCTGCGGGTGACGCGCACGCAAGCCGCGGTCGGCCAGTGAGGCGGCGAGAATGACGCCGAGTTCAACCGTATTTTCCCAGCCTTCGCCCGCCTGTACATTTGCATCGACATCGAGCGCGATCCACCAATCGCTGGCGGGCGCGCCATCCAATTGACGTGCATAAAATTTTCCGCGCCGTGCCGTGGTGGGCCAGTGAATTAATCTCGGGCTGTCGCCATGAGCGAACTCGCGCACGGTCGCCGCGTTCACGGTTTGATCCATGATGTTTGGCCGCGGACGTCCATCGCCCATCCAGCCGCCTGGCATGATCTCCACTGTGGGCAGGGGAATCACAGGCGGCATCACCACCAGCGTTGTTTTTTCAGGCAGGAAAATTTCAACCGAATAGATCCCGAATGGATCACCGCTGCGCAGGGTTGTCCCGCCTAATTCATAAACGCCGCGTCGTTTGCAAACTGCATTTGTGTGCCACGTGGTCGTGGATGAATTATCCACACCGATCGCGCGCGCCGCGGAATAACCAGGCAGCGTGGAATGATCGATAATCTCAACCCATGTGGCTGGCACGGGTCCATCATTGACCAGCGTGAATTGTTCTTCGAGTGCATCCCCCACCTGCGCCCACGTGAATCGCACTTCGCGCGTCAATCGCAAATGGGCTTTCAGCGACCACGCCCACAACCCTGTCATCAGCCACAGCCCGCCGAATGCCGCGATCAACGCCTGCCAGATCTTGGATGGATCGAGCAGCTGCATCGCCAGCACAGTGAAGGTCAGCAGCGGCAGCAACACGGAATTCAATCGCATGCGCGTGGTCATCTTTCCATTATAAACTCAGCCTTTCAGATTTCAAAGCTCAGAAAGATTTTTGCGGTAAGATAGACACATGGCCATTACCCTCAACCCAAACCGCGAAAAAAGTTTGCTGCGCCGCCATCCGTGGATCTTTGCCAGCGCAATTCGTCATGTGGATGAAACCCACGTATCAGGCTCGACCGTTGACCTGCTCTCGTCCGAGGGGCAGTTTCTTGCCCGGGCATCCTACTCCCCAAATTCGCAGATCCGTGCCCGTGTGTGGACATTTAACGACGAACCCGTGGACAAGGAATTCTTTCGCAAGAGAATCCGCGCGGCAATCGAAGTACGTCAGCAGTTGAAGGTGGATAGCCATTCGAATGCCTATCGTTTGCTCCACGCCGAATCGGATGGGATCCCCGGCCTGATCGTTGACCGTTACGAGAATGTCCTTGTCCTGCAATCGTTAACCGCTGGCTCCGAATTCTGGAAGGAAACCATCGCCGACCTACTGGTCGAAGAGACGGGCGTTACAACAATTTACGAACGCTCCGATGCCGATGTGCGCGAACTCGAAGGTCTGCAGCCGATCACAGGTATCCTGCGCGGCACACTTTCTTCTTTTATCTTTCCCATCACTGAATACAACTTGAAATTCAATGTCGATATTGCGCACGGCCACAAGACAGGGTTCTACCTTGACCAGCGCGAAAACCGTCACGGTGTGGGCGAGTTGTCAAAAGACCGCGATGTGTTGAATTGTTTTTGCTACACAGGCGGATTTTCCATCCACGCTTTGGCAAGCGGAGCAAAATCGGTTCTATCCGTCGATTCGTCAGCGGATGCGCTGGCATTGCTTGAAGAAAATATTGCGTTGAATCACCTCCCCGCAGACCGTCACACCTCCCTTGAAGGCGATGTCTTTCAATTGCTCAGAAAATTCCGTGACGCGAATCGCTCTTTCGATCTGATCGTGCTTGACCCGCCCAAGTTTGCGCCCACCGCTGCCCATGCCGAAAAGGCATCGCGGGCCTACAAAGACATCAATTTGCTGGCCTTCAAATTATTGCGCCACGGCGGATTGCTTTTCACCTATTCCTGCTCTGGTGGCATTGACGCGGCCTTATTCCAAAAGATCGTCGCCTCCGCTGCCCTCGATGCAGGCGTGGATGCGACGATCATCGAGCATTTGTCACAGGGCAGCGATCACCCGGTCAGTTTGCATTTCCCGGAAGGGATGTATTTGAAAGGACTGGTTTGTGTGAAGGGGTAAAGTCACCAGCGAAGTAGAGTTTTCATCATTGACTGGGCCTATTAACTAACGTGCCTCCGAGACATCGATTACTCTTATTAGTGAACCATCTGACATATTTCGTGTCTCTTGTTTGAACTTCCCATCCAGTATTAGAGTCTGCCCATCTTTAGAAAACGTCAACCGATCCGCCATAAAACCAGTTTCCAGGCTGTAAACCTGACTATAATCATTCCCATTCAAAACAAGTAATGTGCCATCCATGTCCATGAAGGCAACCAAGCTTCCATCTGGGGAAAAAGCAAAACGACTGCCATCCTGTACCCCGAGACTGGGAAGATTGAGTTGTATCAATTCCTTCCCGCTTGGAATTTCATATACGACGACCATATACTCATCTCCCAGCCCATAATCCGCAGCCAGACGCACGCCGTCATTTGAAAAAGCTGCCCAGGTTGTTGCTGTGAGTGCCTCGGGGGTTTCAAAAACCAATGAGCCGCTTTGTACGTTCCATAACTCCAGATTTCTCCCGGAACCTCCATTCCTTGTTGCTATATATTTGCTGTCCAGCGAAAACTCCAAGTATGAGATGTTTCTTGGTTCCGTTTCATCATATAGCCAGTTTCCGGCAAATGGCAACGGCTTGCCATCTCGAGTATCCCACATGCTGGTAATGCCGATACTATCTTGAGTGAAAACTATTTGATGGTCTGGTGAGAATCCGATTCTTTCAACCTGCGAACCAAGCATGGGATCGCTCTCTATATTTGCTATCAGGTCATATATTAATTTTCCATCCGGGACTCGTGAAACATGTAGCGTAGTATCTTGAGACGCAGAAGCTATGAACGTATCATCAAGAGAGAATGCGAGCGCCGAAACTTGAAGCAGGTGCGGCTCCAACTCATATAACAACTTTCCTTTCTGAATATCCCATAGTTTTATAGTCCCATCCCGTCCGCCGGTTGCCAGGAAATTTCCGTCGTGGGAAAATCGGGCAATATCAATTTGTGGATGTTCCAAAAGTACGGCTGAATTTATATCTGCAAGGTTGTAGAGATAGGCTCCCTCTTCACCAAGGAGCGCGAATGCTTCATGGTCCGGGGACCAGACAGTAAGCTCTGATGGAAAGAAATCAATGTCAGGTATATTCCGTGTGACAAGATATTCATCTGTTCCATTAATGGTTTTATGGTCGACCAGAAATTTCATTGCGTTCCCGTCGGCTGTTTGGGTGGCAGATGAATCCCCGTCGGCGTTCATGGACTCACATTTGTAGTTAGTACCTTCTTCAAATTGACAATGCTCTACTAATCTGACCACTATCTTATCTTGTTGTTCTCCCATTTGTTGCCATTTGTAATAACTTCCCGGGACTTCAATTTTTATTGAAGGCTCAACCCAGGCTGTCGATTTTTTCCCTTTATACAGATATTCAATGCCAGGGTTGAATTCATATACGCCGGGCGTATTGAACATCAATGCCACGCTGAATAATATCTGTTCGTTTGGGGCAAGTGTAAAAACGTCAGGCGGGGAGGGTTGGACATCAGTACCCAGGGTAATTTTTGTGATTTCACTGGGCCACTCGCTCAGGTTATCCTGTGCGGCGAGATCCTGTCGTAATTTTTGAACATCATAATTGAGCGTTGCTTCAAATACTTGTTCCGAGTCGGTTTGTATTTGCTTGGGGAGATCAAGAAGGAAAAACCAGGCGTCAGCACCTCCTGTTCCTCCTTGAGGCGGTATAAAAATGTCTGTTGGAGTAGTGGTTGGTGAGTATGATATCAACTTGACGGGGATGCTGTTGCTGATTTGAATTTGATCTTCAATTCCTTTTCCCTTTATGTAAAGCCTTAGGACTGCGAGGTCCCCTGAAAGGTTGATCGGTTTGCCAAGCCAGGTCTGATCTATTTGCTGAACAACGACTGTGCGGTCGATTGGATTGGTTAGTATTTGTGCATCACTGTTTGAACTCCACGAATCTACATAAACAGCCAAGCCGGGATATTCGGCATTCGGTAACGATACAGAGTTTTCTGGAAAGATGTATTTTTTGCCTCTTGTCGAATCCCGTACCATGTCAAAATAACAGTTGCAATGGTGAGGATTGATATTCCAAAGTACGCCCGTTGTTTAATTTTTTGGCTTCGTGGAACGTTTGCGGGCAATTCCGATGAGCCAGACCAGTGTTAGTGCCCATCCAACAATGATTAGGACAACCGACTCTATGAATGAACGTGAAACGAAAAGGATCGCTGATACGATTGCAGCGATTAAACCTGCGATTTTCGTCCATCGTTCCAGAAACTCGATGATATTTAATTCATTTTTTTGTTTTTGCATGGATTTACCGCCAGCGCAGCCTTGGATTCCGGTCAAAACGAGATACTGTCTGAAGTTAGTATAAACTGTTTGATGGGACTGCTTCTATTGCCCGAAGACGCCCACGACGAAAAATAGAAAACATGCGAAGACCATCAGAAAAATGCTGGGAAGGAAAATGACCCCAATCGCTTTTCCCGTCGTCAGTGAATGAGCTGCCTGTAATGCGCGAATGTTCAAAACTAGGCTGTAAATGCCAACCACGCTGGTGAAACATTGACCGACGATGGGGACAATGCCAATGACAGCAACCAGAATTGTCAACGGAGCCAGATAAGCCGACAACGCATAGATCGTGCGGCCGAAATCTCCGTGTCCGCCCATAAAAGCGGCGATCAAATTCTGAAACCATGCGCTGATGGCAAGCCCGATCACGCTGAAAAGGGGCGACAGCACAGCCATTGCCAGAGACAGGATCACGGTCAATGTGACAGATTCAAAGCTTCCGAAGAATCGATTGAATTCCGGCATCGCCTTTAATTCGGCGAATTGTGGATTAGCCATGAGCGTAAACGGAAAGAACAATCCGCTGATAATGCTGGCGTACGCTACCCACTCAAAGGCGCGGCCTGTTCCAGCTTCGGGGTCATCGAGGATATCCTCGTAGGAGTTCCCTCCTTTCATCAGCAGTACGGCTGCCCATGCTTCATAAAATGTATAGGACTTTCTCACTGGCTTGGGTTTCGTGAGCGAGAAAGTATCGGAATAGCTGATGGTGTCTTTTTTCTGTGGAGAGGATGCGTAGGAGTAGCTGTCTGATTCGACGGGTGGTGCATCATCAAAATAGGGATGGGTGGATGAAGGCGTCTTTGGTTTGTCATCGTAATAGACTGGCTCATACGAAGGGGTAGCAGATTTTTGAGGTTCGTCTCTGGGCGGCGCGGAATATGATTGAGATGGCTGTTGGGGGGGAGGCGGTGAAAACGAGGCTTGTGGAGGCCGCTGGCTGCGCAATTTTTGCAGGGCCTGCATGGCCTGCGCATTACCGGGGTTCATCTCCAGGCAGATCTCCAAAACCTGAATGCGTTTTTCAATGGAGGAATAGGTCTCCACAGACCAAAACCACGCCTGAATATTCCCAGGTTCTGACCTTAGAATCAACTCGAGGATTTTCCGCGCTTCCTCTTTCCGCCCCTCACGAATTAACTGGATTGCATTGTTTAGACTTGACATAAGACCTCATGGAAAATGAACGTGCGTAGGGTTATGTAGTCAACGAATAAAAAATGCTCACAGATTCAGTTTGCGAGATACCTGTAATATAGATGCTGCCTAGTATAAATCCGATTTTATCTTTTCAGTCCCGGTAATCCGCCAGCGGAATTGGCCGCTTTCACGGCACGGATGATCGCTTCTGAAATTGCCTCCGCCGCAAATGCGCCGACGGTTGAAACGTCGGCTTTTTTTGTGCCTGTTGAAAGTGCGAAGATGACATCGCCATCGAGCATGGTGTGGGCAGGGCGGACGGTGCGCGCGAGGCCGTCTTGTGCCATTCGCGCAACTTTTGTTGCCTGGGCTTTGGTCAACTTTGCGTTGGTGGCCACAACCCCGATGACCGTGTTGCTGCGGCTTGCCAGCCCGAGGACGCCGCGGCCGATCATCTTTTTCATCATCGCAAGCGTGTCGGCGAATTGATCCTTGCCGCCGATCCTCAATGGTCCGATTTTTCCAGAGCGAAGCCCGGCGATGATCTCACCTGATTTCGGGTCGATGACATCGCCCCAGGCATTGACCGCCACAATGGCGCCGACGATCACACCGCCGCCGATCTCCACGCTGGCGGTGCCCAGCCCGGACTTCATCGCCAATGCCGCGCCGAACATCTTGCCGACCGATGCGCCCGTCCCTGCGCCCACATTGCCTTCAGCAGGCGGAGTGGACGTAAAACCGCGTGCCGCAGCGGCGGCTGATGCTCCCATCGCTGAATCAGGCCGAACGTCGGCGCGACCGAGATTCAAGTCATACAAGATCGCCGCAGGGACGATCGGCACTTTGGCGGCGCCAGTGTTGAATCCGATCTTCTGTTCTTCGAGATAACGCATCACACCGCTGGCCGCATCCAAGCCATAGGCAGAGCCGCCCGCCAACACGATCGCGTGGACTTTCTCAACAAGGTTGACGGGGTCAAGCAGATCGGTCTCGCGTGTGCCGGGCGCGCCGCCGCGCACATCCACACCCGCCACTGCGCCTTTGCGGCAAAGGATGACCGTGCAGCCCGTGAGGGCTTCTTCATTTTGCGCGTGTCCAACTTCGATGCCGCGCACATCGGTGATCGCATTGTTTCGCTTCATGGCTTATTCTTCTTTGATGAACTGCTCATCGGCGGGAAAAGATTCCTTGAATGTGAATGCGAACGGCGTTGGGCCATGCGACTCCAAATGAGCCAGCCGCTTCTTTGCCTCATCGACAGTTGGTACGTGACCCTTTGGAATCCACCACAGGGCGGTATAGGAACCTGAAAATTTCTCGAACCATGCCTGCCGTTGACGTAAAAGATCGGCATGCGTCGTTTTATAAACATATTGCTTCAATTGCTCGATCGATTCCCAAACCGACATGTTGACGAGAATGCGTTCGTCTTCATAGGGGCGGAGATCGGTGGCATTGCCTTCGGCGGTTTGCAGCCGCCAAACGAAGCCCGGACTTGTATCGGCGATGGCGTTGATCTCATCGAGGCGCGACATGAAACCCGCCATGATGGGGTCTTGCGGGGCTGCCTTGCTGCGCCCAATATTGACTTGCGCGATGTAGAAATTTGCTCATTCGTTTATCCTTTCTGGTTTAAGCTGTTTGCGCATGTACACCCGCGCAAGCCCCGCCTCGAAACGGCGGTCATATTCAACGTAGCCGATGATCTTATACAAGGCTTGGTTCTCGGTCATCTTTTCGTGGGTGTATAGGTAGATGCTGTCGAATCCCTGCCGCTGTGCTTCGGATTCGGCAAATTCAAGCATGAGCCTGCCGACACCCGTTCCCTGATGAAATGGTTCCACTGCGATGACATCCAGCAGGAATCCCTCTTCTTTGATGCACATCACAAGCGCGCCGATGACCCTTCCATTTTGCTCCACGACCCAAACCTGATGCTCACGGATCTCATATGCATAATCCATACGCATGGGACCAGGTTCCCGACCGATGCGTTCGATGTAATGCCGAAATGCATTGTGTACACATTCCGTGACGGCGGGCGCGTCTTCCATGCAGGCGCGGCGCAGATGAAATTGATTTGTGCTCACTGGCATTATCTCCGGGGTTGATTGTACGGTTTTCAATAGGCATGGTCAAGCACAGTGATTCTTGAAATCGCTTATGATTAAACGACCCATTTGACAAGAGGAGTGTGACCCTGTGAAATCGATCCGCGAGTATTGGGATTTGTTATCCACCTATCTGAGACCGCAGCGTTTGCAGGTGTTGGGATTGGTTGTGATCTTGTGTGTGGGGATTGGTTTGCAACTCTTCACCCCGCGTGTGCTCCGTGATTTCATTGATCTGGCGCTTTCAGGCGGAGATTATGACCTGCTCGTGCGTACAGCTACCGTGTTCTTTGTGATGGTGCTTGTGACACAGGTGACTGCTACCGTCGCTACGTACATGAGCGAGCGCGTCGCGTGGACAGCGACCAACCTTCTGCGTGTGGATTTGGCGGCACACTGCCTGCGGTTGGATATGTCTTTTCACCAGAAGCATTCGTCGGGGAGTTTGATCGAGCGCGTCGAAGGCGATGTGGATGCGCTTTCCAATTTCTTTTCCCAATTCATTGTGCGGGTCATTGCCAATGCCGTGCTCATCGTCGGTGTGCTGGTGATGCTCTTCCGCGAAGATTGGCGCGCCGGGTTGGGGCTTTCTATTTTCGCGGGGCTTGCCATTTACGCCATGCTGCGCGTTCGCCAGATCGGTGTGCCGCGCTGGCTGGCATTGCGCCAGAAATCAGCCGAGGCTTTTGGTTTTCTCGGCGAGACTCTGCATGGCACCGAGGATATCCGTGCCAGCGGTGCGGTTGGTTATATTTTGGTTCGCTTCGATGAAATTTTGCGCGCCTGGTTTCCCCTGCGCCGCAAGGCCATGGTCGCCTTCAGCATGATCTGGACCACCACGCTCCTGCTTTTCACCTTTGGCACAGGCTTTTCTTTTGGGCTTGGCTACTTGCTGTGGTCGGCGGGTGCCATTACGGCAGGTACGGTCTATCTCATTTTCAATTACACCGAGATGATGCGCCAGCCCATCGAGCAGGTGCGCGCTCAAATGGAAGACTTGCAGCGTGCCAGTGCCAGCATTGAGCGGGTTCGTGAATTGTTTGCACTGAGATCGAATATTCAAGATGGAGATCGTCCGCTTGAATCACAAGGTGCGCTGGCGGTGAAATTCAACAACGTCATGTTCAGTTATGGCGACGAAACAACCGCATTGAGTGGAATCGATTTTCATTTGGAGGCGGGCAAGGTGCTGGGTTTGCTGGGCCGCACCGGCAGCGGAAAAAGCACCATGGCGCGGTTATTGCTCCGCTTGTACGACCCAAGCTCCGGGCAGATCCTTTTGGGCGGTGTGCCAACCAGTGCCGCCAAACTCGCGGACCTGACGCGCCGTGTAGGGCTGGTGCCGCAGGAAGTTCAAGTGTTCGGTGCGACCGTCCGCGAAAACTTCACACTCTTTGACCCAGCCATTCGCGATGAAAAGATATTAGCGGCCATTTATGAATTCGAGCTTTCAAGCTGGTTCGATTCCCTGCCGCATGGATTGGATACAGAACTCGGCCGGGCGGAGGACTCTCGGCGGGGCAGGCCCAACTTTTGAATTTTGCGCGCGTCGCCTTGCGTGACCCGGGGCTGGTCATCCTCGATGAAGCCACTTCGCGCCTTGACCTTGCCACCGAAGCCTTGATCGACCGTGCCCCGGCGCGCCTTCTGAAAGGACGCACGGGCATCATCATCGCGCATCGTCTGCACACCGTACAAAAAGCGGACATGATCATGATCCTCGAAAGCGGCGCAATTCAGGAAATTGGATTGCGGCGGGAACTGCTCGCCAATCCTGCTTCGCGTTTTTCGGCCCTGCTCAAAACGGGTCTGGAGGAAATGCTGGCATGAAAACCCATCGCATCCTTTGGGAGATGATCCGCTATCGTCCGTGGTTGTACACGGTCAATGCTGTGTTGTGGACATTGATCCATCTCGCGCCGTTGATCCCCGGCCTCATCATTCAACGTTTCTTCAATGTGTTCGGCGCTGAAACAACCCCAGCCTCCACTGTGTGGACTCTCATCCTTTTATTGATCGTCACAGCCGTTGGGCGCGGCGGGCTTTTCATCGGCGGAATCTTTGTAGACCAACGTCACCGCTTTACCATGAGCGCGTTGCTGCGCCGCAATATTCTGGCATCCATTCTCGAGCAGCCGGGCGCATCGGCTTTGAAACACACGCCGGGCGATGCCCTCAGCCGCCTGCGTGAAGATGCGAACTACGCCGAAGACGCCATCAGCTGGACATTGGATGCCATTGGCATGGGTTCGTTCGCGATCGTTTCCATCGGCATTTTGCTGAGCATCAGCGCACGCATCACGCTGTTCGTATTTGTCCCTCTCATCGGTGTCATTGCTCTTTCGCAAATGGCGGCCACACGCATCCATCACTTGCGTAAAACAAGCCGCGAGGCCACGGGGCGGGTGACCAGCGCCATCAGCGAGATGTTCGATGCGGTGCAATCCATCAAGGTGGCAGGTGCAGAAGACCATGTCATCGCGCATTACAGCAGCCTCGGAAACATTCGACGCTCCGCCATGCTCAAAGACCGCCTGATGACCCAACTGCTCGATTCAGTCAGCGCCAGTGCCGTCAACCTTGGCACGGGCGTCATCCTTTTGCTTTCTGTTTCTTCGCTCGATGCGCACCTGCCCCTCGGCGATTTCGCACTCTTCGTTTACTACCTCGGCTTTGTCACCGAGTTCACGCAATTCTTTGGGCGTTTCCTCGCGCAATATCGTCAGGCGGGGGTTTCTTTCGAGCGGATGATCGAACTGGTCAGCGGCCTGCCCCCGGAGCGGATCGTAGCCCACAGGCCTTTGGATTTAAATTCGAGCACACCTCTTGTTCTGGACCCTGAACCTGATTCAGCGTCCTTGCAGAGACTCGAGGCGAGAGGCATTTCATATCGCCATCCCAGTTCCGGGCGTGGTTTGGAACGGGTCAATCTGTCGCTGGCGCGTGGTTCGTTCACAGTCGTCACAGGCAGGGTGGCCTCAGGCAAGACGACTCTGCTGCGCGTTCTATTGGGCTTGCTGCCTCGTGATGAAGGCCGCATCGAATGGAATGGGGAGCAGGTGAATGACCCCGCTACGTTTTTTGTGCCGCCGCGCTGTGCTTATATTTCTCAAGTGCCGTGGCTGTTCAGCGGGACATTGCGTGAAAATATTTTGCTTGGCTTGAAGGAAGACCCCGCCGTGTTGACCGAAGCGATTCGTCTCTCCGTTTTCGAGCAGGATCTTGCACAAATGCCCGACGGGTTGGAAACGGTCATTGGGCCGAAAGGGGTGCGCCTCTCTGGTGGACAAATGCAACGCGCCGCCGCGGCGCGCATGTTCGTGCGTCAGCCCGATCTGCTGGTGATGGATGACCTTTCCAGTGCACTGGATGTGGAGACCGAGGAAAAACTCTGGCAGCGACTCGCAGGCATGCGCGATACCACCTGCCTGGTGGTGTCACATCGCCGTGCGGCATATCGGCAGGCAGATCACATTGTTGTTTTGAAAGATGGCAGGGTGGAGGCTGAAGGCACGCTCGCCGACCTGTTAAAGACTTCGCCTGAAATGCAGAGTTTGTGGGAACAGCAAACCTCTTGATTCGATCTACTCCTCCGAGTAAACGTAGGTGTGGTTGCGTCCGCTTTTCTTTGCCATATAAAGCGCCTGATCTGCATGGCGGATGATGTCTTCGATCGATTTGTATGTCGGTGAGTTGACGAACTCAGCGACGCCAATACTTAATGTGACTTGCAACAGTTCGTGATTCTCTGTTTCCACTTCGATGGAAGCCGCGCTTTCACGAATGCGCTCTGCAACAATGAAGGCGAGCTGTGCATCGGTTTGTGGCAGCAGGATGATAAATTCATCACCTCCATAGCGTGCCAGGATATCCACATCGCGGACTTGCGCCGCGGCGACCTGTGCGATCTGGGCGAGGATTCTATCGCCCATGTCATGCCCGAAGGTGTCGTTGGCCTGTTTAAAACCATCTACATCAAAAAGAATGATCGTCAGTGGGTGCAGGTAGCGGGCGGTGAGATTGAATTCACGGGTGGCAAGCTCAAAAAAATAGCGGCGGTTGTACAACCCGGTCAGACCGTCGGTGCGCGCCAATATCTGTTCATATGCAAGCATTTGCTGGAGTTCACTTTGAGTGGCCTCCAATGACTTGTTCGCGCGGCGCAGGTCGTCTTCCGCATGTTTGCGCTCGGTGATATTGATCAAGCTGCCTTCGTAATACAACGCATTCCCCGATTCGTCATAGATGATGTGAACATAGTCCTCAGCCCAGAAGGTTGTATGGTCATAACGGCGGAATTCGGCTTCGAACGCAGACAGGACATTGCTCTTTTGGATTTCAGTTTTGAATCTGTCGTTAAAAGCAGTATCTACATAAAGTTCTTCGGCCCTTTTCGCCAGCAGGGTGGCGCGGTCTGGGAATCCAAACATGCGAATCAGTTCAGGGTTGGCATCCAGAATATTCCCGTCGATCGAGGTGCGGTAAAGGCCGATGGGCATATTTTCGAATAACATTCGATACGCCTGCTCTGATTGAATAAGGGCCGATTCCGCCTGTTTGCGCTCAGTAATATCCTGTTTGACGGCAATAAAGTGGCTGATCTCACTTTGAGAATTGCCTAATGGGGTAATGGTCATTTCCTCGAAGTAAAGGGTGCCATCCTTGCGGCGGTTGACCAATTCATTGTGCCAGACCTTTCCAGAGAGGATCGTATTCCAGAGGCTTTTATAGAATTCCTGATCCTGATATCCCGATTTCAGGAGTTCCCCTGAATTCTTTCCGATGACTTCAGCAGGATCGAAACCTGTAAGACTGTTAAAGGAGGAGTTGGCCCATTCAATGAGACCATTCCGATCAGTGATGATGATCGTATTGGCGGCGGCTTCGAGGGCGGCACTTAATAGTTGAAGTTTGGCTTCGACCCGTTTTCTTTCGCTGATATCCCGCGCCACCCAAAGTGTGGCATCTTCACCCATCGGCGAAATGGATGCTTCGAACCAGGGCGTCTGTTCATCAATAAGGATCGGATACTCGATATTCAGAGTTTGTTTTGTCGTCAGGACCTTTTCCATCACTTCGAGGATTTGTTTTACCCTTTCATGTGGAAAAAAATCCTGTAGGTGTTTACCGATCACTTTTTCAGGAGAGATGTAGTACTTGCCCGGGCGGGTGGGGGGAATTCGGGTATAGACCCCATCCCGGTTGATGACCAGCACCATATCCTGAATCGATGCGAAAAGAGCGCGAAGTTCCGCTTCGGACGCGGCCAGAGCTTCCTGGACCTGCTTGTGTTCAGTTTCCAGTTTCTTTTCATAGGTTACATCGCGACCGATGCCCACAGTGCCGATCATGTTACCCTGTTCATCCAGAAATGGCGCTTTGTAAACATCCAGGAACAGGAATTCTCCTTTGATATTTCCGTACTCTTCAAATCGCTGCGGGCGTTGACTGGCATGGATGATGGCATCCGAGCCGAGGCAAAGTTCGCCAAAGGTATGCCAGTTTGGATTTTCGGGGTGAGCAGCTCTTTGACGCAGGGCAAAATACAGGTCGGTTTGACCGATGGGTTCATCGGTGTCTTTTGCGATCAATAATTTTTCGACACTCGCCTTGTTCGCAAAGAGATAACGTCCATTCATATCTTTTGCCCAGACAAGGTCCGGCAGGTTGTCTGTCATCAGGCGGATGAGCTGATACAGGGAGTTTGCTTTTTCTTCGCTGGCGCGCTGGGCCTCCTCCGCCTGTTTACGTTGGGTGATGTCATTACAGGTGATAAGAATGACCACCTGACCGTGACTATCGTGCACGCCGCGCGCAGATTCTCTCACCCACAAGATCGTGCCGTCTTTACAGATCTTTCTGGCCTCTGTTTGTATGCTTTGTTCCATATTTTGCAGGCAGGCTGTAAATCGCTCGCGGACGAGCGCGCGATCCTCCGTGTGGAAAATATCGAACAGCGAACAACCTATTAATTCGTTTGCTGTGTATCCCAGTTGTTCGGCGCCGAATTTGTTTACCGAAACCACTGTTCCGTCTGCTTTTGCTGTAAAGTACATGGACGGGTTATCTTCATACAGGATACGATAACGATTCTCGCTTGCTTTGAGCGCGCCTTCCATTTGTTTGCGTTCGGTGATGTCACGACCGTTGATGACGACGCCTTTGATGACAGGGTCGTTCGTCAAATAATGACTGAGTATCTCGAAATAGCGCCACTCTCCATTTTGATGGCGCAGGCGATATTCGCCGCGGTGGACGAAGTTGGGTGTGTTCAAGCCCACTATGAATGCATTGGCAATATCTGCAAGGTCATCCGGGTGGATCAAGTCGAGGGCATTTGTTCCGATCAGGGTATAGGGTTCGTATCCCAGCAGGCGTGCAACGGATGGGCTTTCGTAGATGATCCTTGCCTCTGTGTCTACGGCAAGGATGCCGTCTGACGCGTTTTCGATCAGCGCGCGGTAGTATCTTTCACTTTCGAATAATGTTTTTTCGATGAGTTTTCGTTCGGTAATATTGCGGAAGTTGATCACAACCGCCTGCACACTTGGTTCAGCCAGTTGATTGCTCAAGGTGCTTTCCACCCAATAATAGGTGCTGTTTTTATGCTTGTAGCGATACTCCAGCGTGGGGATGCAGGCAGGGTCTTGAATCAGATCGTTCATCGCCTTGAGAACGGAGGAGAGGTCGTCGGGGTGAATATATTCCAGTGGGCTCTCGTTGATATCATCATCCAGGTCGTAGCCAAACATTTTCCTGGCAGATGGGCTGGTGTATTTTATTTTTCCGTCCACTCCCACCAGGGTAATTCCATCGGGGGCTTTCTCGATCAGTGCCCTGAAATGATTCTCGGTCCGCCGCACAGCCTCTTCAGCCAGCCTTCGTTCCACCAGTTCGATCTCGACTTGTTTGGCGAGGCGGGCATTTCTCAGGCTGATGGCGACTTGCCCGGCAAAGGAATCAATTGCGGGCTCATCTTCACTGCTGATGGCTTCACTGCCAAATACGACCAGCAAACCCAGGTCTTCTTCATCCACACGCAAAGGGGCGATGATGCCCTGACTGATCCCCAGGATTTTCATTAATGGACCGCCAACGGGCGCATGTATTTGGGGATCGCTTCTGTGAAGAGTTCTTCTGCTTTGTTGATCAATTCTGATTTGCCCGAGGCGATGATTCGGCTGTAGGTGCCGCCTGCTTCAATGGACCAGCAATATCCTCGCGCTGATACTCCCGCCAGTTTTTCAGCATTCTGGATAATGTCATTAGAGAGTGTTGTGTAGCTATGGCAAAGATTCTCGTGACTGCTGTCGATGGTGAGGATGGTTGCTTCAAAGCCCAGGGCCTTGATCTGCTCCCCGACCACGCGGTATATATCTTCCGGGGTACGGGCTTTCTGTATCGATTGGGCGGCCCGACTTAATGCCAGCAGCAGGTCGCGGCTGTGTTTTAGCGATTCTTCCACACTTCTACGCGCAGACAATTCATCCTGCAGCTTTTGCATCAATCGCAAGTTATACAGCCCAGTTGCGATCTGCCCTGCGAAAGATTCCATGACCGGTATATCGTTTTCATCGATGAACTTGCCGTTCACCTTTAGCAATCCCAGGGTCTCATTCTCCACGCGCAACGGTGCGAGAATGCCCGGACCGAGTTTGAACGTGCTGATCAAGGTGTCGGTGAGTGCGCTGATGGATCTTGGGACGATCTCGACGATTGCCTGTTTGACCGATTGGACAAACATGGCTTTTCCGCCATCCATGGCCTGCCCATAGACCGTATTGGAGGAAAACGGGATCGGATGATCCTTCAATAATAGCCCGGTTATTTTTTCAGCTTTGCGGATCAGGTTGGGGGAATAGGATGTGTAGGCAATGGAAAGTGAGCTGCGGCCTTCGTTGACCATCATCAACGTTACTTCTCCCCCTAGCGATTTGATCTCGTTCCCGACAGCGTGATAAAAGTCTTCGGCTGTGTGAGCCCGTTGAATGGATTGCGCCGCACGGCCAAGCGCCAACAGCAGTTCGTGACTGTGACTGAGCGCGCCCTGCACCGGCTCAGGTGCGGTTTTTCGGGGAGGCTTTTGTTGCATCGAAACCATCCTTGCGAATTCACCCGACTTGCGGCCCTCATGAGATGCCACAAATAAAGCCAATATAAATTGACTTTGGCGAATCAAGTTTTGGATTTTCCCGCCGCGTTAATGAGGAATGATTACAGAATTAACTAAAAATGGAACACTTAAATTGCTTGTGTGGGGCGGAGTTGAAAAAGAATATATATTAGTTGATGTGCCTAGTCAAGGATTGCTTTCCGAAAATTGATTTGCAACAGACCGCTGTTTTTACCTGCCATCCCATTGATTTGCAAATTTCAGGATGCGCGAACGGATGTAGAACACGAACGGGTCTGCCAGCAGACGTTTTGCCTTGATCAATTCCATCGCGGCCTGCGGCGTATATCCCTGCGCGATGAGGATGCAGGCGCCCATCGTCACCCCGCGGTGGACTCCGCCTGCGCAATGGGCGTAGACCTTGCCGCCGCTTCGGATCGTTGCGAGTGCGGCTTTTGCTCCGCGGTGCAGGGCGCGCATGGGAATCGGCACGAGGGGAGAATCAAATGTTGGAAGCCAGAGCAGTTCGAGGGGAGTCGGATGCGGGTCTTTGCGCGGGCGATATTCCACGCGCATGTTGATGACGAGGCGCACGCCGAGTCCGCGCAGGTGGTTGTAATCCTCTGCTGAGGGTGTGGTTCCGATGAATAGGTCATCGGTGATGGGGGAAAAATTCATGCGTGAAATGGTATCACAAGTGATTGCTGTGAAGAAACCGTGAATCGAAAACGCATCTCCCGCCATTACATTCTTAGGATGTTCGTCACTGTTGAGTGGAAAGAGAATCATGCTAAAGTAACGGCGAAAATCGTATGGATATGGGGCCATACTTCTGGAAATATTTAAACATGATGCAGCCCACCTCACATCATAAAAATAAACAACATCCCATGAGATTTGCGCGTCTTATTTTGATCGCAACTGGAATTGCCCTGCTGTTGAGCACAGGTCTCCTTTTGACGGATAGCGTGAATGCCTCTCGATCCATTCAAGTTGGCATGACGCCAACGATTTCGCCCAGCCCAACGCCAACTTTCGATGCAAGCCGTTTGGATCGTCCCAACGTCCCCGCGATTCTTTCGCAGGTCGATGAAGGCCAGTTGATTTTCTGGGGCGTTTGTATTGCCTGTCATGGAGATCGCGGTCAGGGACTCACAGATGAATGGCGGCTGGGCGCTTATAAGGAAGACGGCAATTGCTGGCAATCGGGTTGTCATGGCAAAGATCATCCGCCGCATGGGTTCGAGATTCCGAAAACACTTGTCTTCCCCGCGTTGAGCATGGCGGGTTCGTTGGGACGTTTTCAAAATGCGCAGCAATTGTATGATTATGTGGTTGAGATGATGCCGTGGTGGAATCCGCGCTCGCTTGGCCCTGAAAAAGCGTGGCAGGTCACTGCGTATCTGTTAAAGTTGAAAGGCAGCCTGCCCGATGGCCTGGTGTTAAATGAAACCAATGCCTCGGCTGTGCCTGTTCATCGAAAGGTGACAACCCCGCAAAACACGAACACCGCTATTTTTATTTTTTTGGGGACAGTGATTTTCGCCATGATCGGATTGGTCGCCCGTGATGCATTTGCTGGAAATGAAAACGCATCGATATCCAACCCGATACCTGGTTCAGCGGCCCGACCGAGTTTCTTCGCCCATTTACATCCCCCGACGATTCCCGCCATGCAGGCGCGCTGGCGATACACATTGGGCGCAGGCGGAGCCGCAGTTTTCCTTTCGCTGGTTTTGGTGCTGACCGGTTTGCTGGAAATGTTCTATTACATCCCGACACCGTCTTCATCCTGTTGCTGGATTTCACCGGCTACGTCCTGCGCTGGGACGAGGGCATCCGCTGGGCATTGACTGCGGGGACGAATCTGCTCAAATCCATTCCATGGATTGGAAATCAACTTTATGAATTCGTGCTTGGCGGCAGTGAGCCTGGACCCGCTGCGCTGATCCGCTTTTACTCGTGGCATATCTTTGTGCTTTCGCTGACGGGTGCGGTGGTGATGATCTGGCATTTATTCCGTGTGCGCCGTGATGGCGGCATCGCCGCTGCGCCAGCAGGACAACGTGAGGACTCGGCGCGGATCACGCGTGCCGAATTATTGCGCCGTGAGATTCTGGGAATGTTCTTCGGCGGCGTCCTCCTCATTGTTTTCTCGATCCTCGTGCCTGCGCCCATCGCCGCTCCGATGCGCGGAGCCACCATCGTGGATGCCGATTCAAGCGCTCCGTGGTTCTTCCTGTGGGTGCAGCAATTACTTAAATTGGGCGACCCCTTCCTGTTGGGAATCCTTTTGCCTTTGGGAGTCATCCTCTTTATCGGCGCGATGCCCTACCTTTTCAAAGACATCCAACAAACCGAGCTTGGACGCTGGTTCCCGCGCAGCGGTCAGCGTGTGCAATTGATCTTCATCCTCATCTCGGTCATTATCATCGCGCTGACCGCGCTTTCCATTTCTCAATAAACCATGAAAAAACCTTCCCGACGAGATTTTCTGAAACTGGCAAGCAACTCTCTGTTAGGTCTGAGCGGATTGCTCGGCCTGGGCGGGCTCATCCGCTTCCTATCCTTCGACATGGACCCCGCACCTCCCTCTGAATATGACCTTGGCCTCGCAACGGATTTCCCCCCGGGGTCGCGTACTCTGCTTATGCACATCCCTGCTGTGTTGATCCATGACAACGACGGCTGGCGGGCGTTTAGCATGGTGTGTACGCACCTTGGCTGCACGGTGGAGCAAAAGGACAGCGGATACGAATGTCCATGTCATGGCTCGAAATACGATACCGCAGGCTACGTGGCGCGCGGACCTTCGAACACGCCGCTGAAAAAATTGCGCGTTGAAGTGAATGATGCGGGGAATTTGATTTTGTTTATGAATTGAGGTTTGTGGAAAGTGGAAAGTAGAAAGTGGTTGTACAATTGGGGCGTTGGGTTTGAAGGTTGGAAAGTTGGCAGGTTGAAGGTTACGGTTATATAAAGGCAGGTTATGGCAGATGATTTCAAATACGATGTGTTCATTTCATACAGCCACAAGGACGAAGCGTGGGCTGATAAAACCTTGCGCCAACGCCTTGACGATGCTGGTTTGAAAGTCTGTATTGACTATCGCGATTTTGAAGCGGGGAAAATGGCATTGCTCAATATGCAGGATGCCGCAAAAGAAAGTAAACATGTTGTGTTGGTCATAACTCGAAATTGGCTGAACAGTGAATGGTCGCTCTTTGAAGCTTTATGGCTGGTTGCAGAAAAACTAATCCCTGTGCGAAGATGGGATTCAACAAGACGTCAATCCTTTTATCTCCATGCGGACTTGGGGTTTCGTCCGTAAAGACCGCAGAGATTGCATGGAAACAACTACTTGAAGCGCTCGCTGGACTTCTACTGGCGGGCCCCGGACTCAAATTGCTGACGCAATGGCTGGGAACGGGACACAGACACTTGCTGATGTTGCGCGCCCTCGGCGGATTTGGCAAATCGGCGTTGACGTGGCAATGGTTGCAGCAACGGTGTGATCAGGGCAAATGGCCGACGGCGGTCTGGTGGTGTTTTATGAAAAGGATCGGGCTTTGAGAGTTTCCTCGAGACGCTCGAACATCTTGGCGTGGAGGTCCAAAGAGTCGCGCCCGGCAGCAGGACGCTGCTGCGCGAGATGGAACGCCAGAACGTCCTGCTGATGCTGGACGGGTTTGAGCGCGTGCTGCGGGCGTTCGGGCGGATGGGCGCGCTGTCAAAGGATGGACGAGGGCGGACATTGACCCATCCCAGCGCGATTGCTTCTCCCATACGGCTATCACCCGTTGAGTTTGAGCCTGCTGGTCGGTTTGATCAACGAAGACCATGAACGCCAGCGCGGCGATATTGCGGCGGCGGGAATCTGGAAATCTTCAGAGGACGTCAGAGCCAGACGACATCACGTTTTGGAACGCGCGTATGGAAAGTTGCCCCCGAGAGCAGGGCGGTGCTCAGCAAGATTTCCTGCTTTCCGCGGCTGGATGGAATACGCCGGCGCCATTCAAAGAGGTTCCCAGCCCCGACCTGGACAAAGCCTTGCTCGACCTGCGCAAGCGCGGACGCTGCAATCGCAGGCGATCTCAACGCTACTTGATATGCACCCCATCGTGCGGCATTACGCCTACGACCACTTGACTGCCCAGAAGCGGCCAAAGCGCGCACCGTCTTGCCATCGTACTTTGACGCCGTGCCCAAACCCGAAAAGGTGGAAAAACTGGAAGACCTCGCGCCCGTCATCGAACTGTATCATCACATGGTCAGGGCGGGGAATTTGGATGAGGCATGTGATTTATTTTATGACCGAATTAGCAAGCCAACTTATTATCAATTCGGCGCATATCAATTGCAGATTGAACTTTTACGCGCTTTATTTCTTGATGGTGAAGATAAACCGCCGCGCTTGAAAAAAGAAGGCGACCAAGCATGGACTCTCAACGGACTCGCCAACACCTACTCCCTGAGCGGACAGCCGCGCCGCGCCGTTCCGCTGTTTGAAATGCAAAATGCCTTGCGAGAAAAAGCGGGCGACAAGAAACATCTCGCCATCGGGCTGGGGAACGTGGCGACACAGCAACTGGTCATCGGCGCGCTGAGCGAAGCGGAGCGCAACCTGCGCCGCAGCATTGACCTCTGCCGCGAGATTGAGGATGAATTCTGGGAAGCCGTTGGTCATCAGGATTGGGTGCGTTGTGCTTATCGCGGGGAATTGGGAAGAAGCAGAAAAGGTTAATTGGATTGGCAAAATTGTTTGAAAAAAAAAAGGGATTCAAATCGAGGTTATTTGGTCATACCGCGCCCTGCGTTTCCTTGTCTTGGCAAGAGGAAATCCAAAATCCAAAATCGAAACAATCAAATCTAAAATCGTCAATCGAATGTGCCCAACGCGCCCTTGAATTGGCAGATGAAACGAAAAAAACTGGATTCTCATCCCTGGGATTATGTTCGCGCTTACTGGCTGCTTGGCGCGGCATATCGCGCCAATAACGAATTGACTCTGGCAGAAGAAAACCTGTCCAAAGCGCTCAATCTCTGTCGGCAAATCAATTTGGTTGACCATGAAGCCGACATCCTGCTCGACCTGGCGCGGTTACGTTACGCTCAAGGCGATTTCAAAGACGCGCAGGAAAAAGCGTCCGAGGCGCTGGTGATCACGGAGCGCAGCGGGTATGTGTTGCAGGGGGCGGATGTGAATCTCTTCCTCGCGCAATACGCGCTGGAGCAGGAGAAGGACAAAGTCAAGGCAAAGGAATATGCCGAGTCCGCGCTGAAGCTGGCCTATTGTGACGGTCCGCCGTATTATTACAAGGTGGCGTATGAGGAAGCGGTTGCCATGTTGGAACGTTTGAAGAGGCCCCGCGTGATGAGAGAGTCATAAAAGCGGCCCCTCCGTCCTCCCCCAAATACGACAGTAAATTCGTATTTGGGGGGATGGGGGTCGAAACCACCGTCATGGACGAAGCGCAACCAAAGGACTCAGCCCATCGCCGAGTCCTTTTTACTTGTTACTTTTTACTCATTACATCTTCAAAACATTTCGCATCCCCCCTTTTTATGCTAGACTCACCCCACACTGATTACTGAAAACTGTTTACTGTAACCATCCAACCAATCGACCACGGGACTACCAAACTAAAAATGGAAACTCTCTCCTCCGCGCTCGACCCGCAATCCCCCGAATTCAAAGCCAATGCAGAACACAACCGCGCCCTCGCGAGTGAATTGAAAAAGCGGCTTGCCCTCGTCCGTGAAGGCGGCGGCGAGAAATACCGCAAGCGACATGAAGAGCAGGGCAAGCTCTTCGTGCGCGAACGCATCGAACGTCTGCTCGACCCTGGCGCGCCCTTCCTCGAACTCTCCGCGCTTGCCGCAGGACCATGTACAACGAAAAGCAACGAAGCCCCCGCCCCAGCGCGGGCATCGTCACAGGCATCGGACGGATCTCCAACCGCGAAGTGATGATCGTTGCCAACGACGCCACCGTCAAAGGCGGTTCGTATTTTTCGATGACCGTCAAAAAGCATTTGCGCGCGCAGCAGGTCGCCGAGGAAAATCATCTGCCCTGTTTGTATCTTGTCGATTCGGGCGGCGCGTATCTGCCGCTGCAGGATGAGGTCTTCCCCGACGCGCATCACTTCGGACGCATTTTTTACAATCAGGCGCGCATGTCTGCCAAGCGCATTCCGCAGATCGCCGCCGTCATGGGCAGCTGCACCGCGGGCGGCGCGTACGTCCCTGCGATGAGCGATGAGGCCATCATTGTCAAAGGCGCGGGCACCATTTTTCTGGGCGGCCCGCCTCTCGTCAAAGCCGCCACGGGCGAGGATGTCACTGCCGAAGAATTGGGCGGCGCAGATGTCCACACCCGCAAGAGCGGTGTTGCGGATCATTTCGCCGAGGATGATGATCATGCCATCGAGATTCTTCGCTCGATCGTAGAGACTCTGCCCCGAGGACATGTTCACTCGCATCTTTCCGCGCTGGAAGTTGCTCCCCCCGAAGAACCTTTATACAACCCTGACGAATTGTACGGCGTCCTGCCGCGCACCTTCAAAGAGTCCTACGACGTCCGCGAGATCATCGCCCGCATCGTGGACGGTTCCAAGTTCCGCGAGTTCAAAGCGCGTTACGGCACCACTCTCGTCTGCGGCTTTGCCCGCATTCACGGATACCCCGTCGGCATCATCGCCAACAACGGCGTGCTGTTCAGCGAGTCCGCGCTCAAAGGGACTCACTTCATCGAACTCTGCGACCAGCGCGGAATCCCATTGCTGTTCCTGCAAAATATCACAGGCTTCATGGTCGGCAAGGAATACGAAACAGGCGGCATCGCCAAAGACGGCGCGAAGATGGTTCACGCCGTTGCCACGACCCGCGTCCCCAAATTGACTCTCGTCATCGGCGGCTCCTTCGGCGCAGGCAACTACGCCATGGCAGGCCGCGCCTACGGCTCCCGCTTCCTATGGATGTGGCCCAATGCCCGCATCTCCGTCATGGGCGGGGAACAAGCCGCGAATGTGCTCTTAACCATCAAACAAGATCAACTCGCTCGAGAAGGCAAACCAACTCTCAGCCAGGAAGAAGCGGACGAGTTCAAACGTCCACTCCTGGAGAAATACGAAACCGAAGGCAGTCCCTATCACTCCTCCGCAAGATTATGGGACGACGGCGTCATCGCCCCCGATGAAACGCGTCAAGTGCTTGGGTTGGCTCTATCAATCGTTTTGAATTCGCCAAAAGAAGAAGGCGGCTTCGGCGTGTTTAGAATGTGATATGTCATTGCGAGCCGCGTTCTTTGCGGCGAAGCAATCCTATTGTTATGTCATCCTGAGCGTAGCGAAGGATCTCTTACATTATCGCATAGATGCTTCGCTATCGCTCAGCATGACATAATTAAATTTTTTATACATAAAAAGGAGACCATCCCATGCCTTTGAAGGACGTTACGCGCTTTACCTTTATCAAGGCTCTATTGAAGGCGAAGCTCAGCATGGCATGTTCACCTTCGGCTACAACATTACGCTCGAACAATTTGAAACCTCGTGGGTGGACTCCTTCCACACGAGCACAGGTATCATGTTCTGCATCGGCAGGGAAAAAGAAAACGGATTTGCCGTCACAGGCAGTTACCCCGACCCCAGCGGCGGACCAGATTGGGGCTGGCGCACCGAAGTGGAATTGGACGGCGATCAACTGACCATCACCGCCTACAACATCACCCCCGAAGGTGAAGAAGCCAAAGGCAACAGAAATGATTTTGAATCGAGTGAAAAAATGAAAATCCTCATCATCGGCGGCACACGCTTTTTGGGCAGGCATCTGGTTGAGTCTGCGCTGGCTCGCGGGCATGAAGTGACTTTGTTCAATCGCGGCAAAACCAACCCTGATCTTTTTAAGCAGGTTCAAACCATCAGCGGTGATCGTGAAAAAGATTTGGATCAGGTTTCGGGTACGTATGATGCGGTCATCGATACGTGCGGATATTTCCCGCGCATCGTCCGCATGTCTGCCGAAGCGTTGAAGGATAAAGTCCAATCTTATGTTTTCATCTCAAGCATTTCTGTGTACGATGGCTTTGGCAAAATCGGGATCAACGAAAGCGACCCCGTCGGAAAGATCGCAGATGAAACGATGGAAGAGATCACGGGCGAGTCGTATGGCCCGTTGAAGGCCTTGTGTGAAAAAGCAGTGCAGGATGTTTTTGGCGACCGTTCATTAATTATTCGCCCTGGCCTCATCGTCGGTCCGAATGATCCGACTGACCGCTTCACGTATTGGCCTGTGCGTGTGGCTCGCGGCGGCGATGTGCTCGTGCCCGAAAAACCTGCTGCGCCGATTCAGATCATCGATGTGCGCGACCTGTCCGATTTTATTATCGAACTCATTCAGCAAAATGTGTTTGGTATTTTCAACGCAACAGGTCCAGATCATGAGTTGACTTTGGGTACAATGCTCGAAACCTGTAAACAGGTCAGCGGCAGTGATGCGAATTTCAAATGGGCTTCGGTTGAATTCCTGAATCAAAATCAAGTTGCGCCGTGGAGCGATATGCCCGTTTGGGTTCCCGATACGCCGGAAGATGCGGGACTTTCTCGTGTGGATATTTCAAAAGCGATTCGGGCTGGCTTGAAATTCATGCCGCTCGAAAAAACGATCCGTGACACGCTTGAATGGGAAAAATCGCGCCCCTCAGATCATGAATGGCGCGCAGGTTTGAAACCCGAACGCGAAAAGGAATTATTGAGGCTGCTCGATGTTCAATAAAATTCTCATCGCCAATCGCGGCGAAATTGCAATACGAATTATCCGCGCCTGCCGTGAGCTTGGAATCAAAACTGTTGCCGTGTATTCCTCTGCGGATCAACATGCCCAACACGTTCAACTTGCAGATGAGGCCATTTTGCTTGGCGATGCCGCGCCGAAAGAATCCTATTTGAATGTGGATAAACTCATCCGCGCCGCTCTCGACTCAAAAGCAGATGCCATTCACCCGGGCTATGGATTCCTCTCAGAGAACGCCTCTTTCGCAGGGACAGTTGAATCTGCTGGCCTGACATTTATCGGCCCTTCGGCAGATTCGATCCGCGCAATGGGCGACAAAGCCGAGTCGAAAATATTGATGAAGCAGTCAGGCGTGCCAACCGTCCCTGGCTTTGAAGGTTTGACATCAGATGAAGATTTCAAAAAAGCCGCAAAAGAAATTGGTTATCCTGTGCTTATCAAAGCGTCCGCGGGCGGTGGCGGCAAAGGCATGCGCGTGGTCAATGCCGAAAGCGAATTGAGCGAAGCGATTGAATCCGCGAGGCGCGAGGCACTTAATTCCTTTGGTGATGAAAATTTGCTCATCGAAAAATATCTCGCAGATGCGCATCATGTTGAGTTTCAAGTCTTTGGCGATAAGCATGGAAATCTCGTTCATCTTTTCGAGCGCGAATGTTCCGTGCAGCGCAGACACCAGAAGATCATCGAAGAAACCCCATCGCCATTGCTCACCCCCGAGATTCGCGCGAAGATGGGTGAGGCCGCTGTCGCTGCTGCCAAAGCCGTCAATTATTACAATGCAGGCACCATCGAATTTATCTTTGACCCCATTCTTTCCTCTTTTTACTTCTTGGAAATGAACACTCGTTTGCAGGTCGAGCATCCCATCACCGAACTCACCGCAGGCATTGACCTTGTCCAATGGCAGATCCGCATTGCGGCGGGAGAAAAATTCCCCTTCACGCAAAGTGATTTCCACCAGCACGGACACGCCATCGAATGCCGCGTCTATGCCGAAGACCCGTCCAATGGATTTTTACCCAGCACGGGCAGACTTCTGCAATTTCTTGAACCGCGCGGACCAGGCATCCGTGTGGATTCTGGGTTCAAGGCGGGCAGTGATGTGACTCATTTCTACGATCCGCTGTTGGCGAAGTTGATTGTCCATGCTGAGAATCGGGACGCGGCGATTCAGCGTATGCAAGCCGCCTTGCACGAGTTCATTGTCCACGGCGTGGTGACGAATATTGATTTCATGCAGGCGGTCTTGAAGCATGAAGATTTTGCGCAGGGCAAAGTGTCCACACGCTGGGTGGAGAAGAATTTGGAATTGGGAAGTTTGCTTCCTGAACAACAAGTCCCTGCATTTGAGAATTTGATCGCAGCCGCCCTTGCGGATGTGGTCTTCGTTGGCGCAAAGGCGCAGCCCGCTGTTTCAAATGAGACTGATCCATTCAACCCGTGGAAGCAGACGAAGAATTATAGAAATTAACAATGAAAATAAACTTCGACACACAAACTCTTGAGATCAACCCGTCGGGCGATAACTACGTTGCTACGATGGATGGGAAGACTGTTTCGGTTCAAGTCATCCGCGCGGAAGATGGGCGCATGGACTTGCTGATCGATGGTCAGCGTGTGAATGCGCATGTCTCATCCGATATGGCGAAGAGATGGGTGACGATTAACGGGCAAACGATCATGCTCACGAAAACATCGGGCGCAAAACAAGGCGTCAGACACGATCATGCCGGGGGATTGATCGCCCCGATGCCAGGTCAGGTGCGAAGCGTTGCTGTGGGTGTGGGAGATATCGTGAAGAAAGGTCAAACTTTGCTTACGATGGAAGCCATGAAGATGGAAATCCGCATTCAGGCTTTGAAAGATGGGACGGTAAAAACTCTGCACGTTTCGCAGGGACAGACTGTGGAGCGCGAACAGATCTTGATCGAAATGGAGGACTGATGGCTGGTAAATATTTCGAAGATCTGGAAGTAGGGATGCATTTCAAACATTCGGCGGGGCGCACGGTGACCGAGATGGACAATGTGCTGTTTTCGTCGTTGACGATGAATACTCAGCCGCTGCATGTGAATGAGGATTTTGCCGCGAACACGGAATTTGGTCAACGCATTGTGAATGGGATCTTTACGCTTGGGCTGGTGGTGGGGTTGACGGTGGCTGAATTGAGCGAAGGGACGATCATTGCCAATTTGGGTTATGACAAGGTGGTGCATCCCAACCCGACTTTTCACAACGATACGATCTACGCCGAGACCGAGGTGCTTGAAAAGCGCGAGTCGAAATCGCGCTCAAATGCGGGGATCGTGAAGTTTAGGCACACGGGCAAAAAATCGGATGGTACGATCGTGGTTCAATTTGAACGAACGGCGATGTTCTTGAAGAAAGGTCAGCGGCTCGACTTTTTGCCGAAATCTGAAAGCCAATCTTACGACCTGTAACTTTCAACCTTCAACCTTGAACCTTCAACTGGAGATTTTATGCATTCACGACGCGCACTGCTTTATATGCCAGGGGATAACTGGAAAATGATCACGAAATCCATCACGCTGGGTGTGGATTCGATTTGCATGGATATGGAAGACGGCACGGCGATCAACAAAAAGGCCGAGGCACGCGAAACCATCGCAAAGGCTTTGCGCGAATTGGATTTTGGTGCCAGCGAAAAACTGGCGCGGATCAATTCGGTTGGCTCGGGTTGGGAGCAGGAGGATATCGAAGCGGTACTGCCGTTTCATCCCGATGGCATCGTGATTCCGAAAGTGGAATCTTTTGAACAGGTGGAATGGGCGAGCCGCATCATCGAAACTGCCGAGTTGAAACATGGCTGGCCTGTGAATTCAGTCCGCGTTTTGATTGGGGTGGAAACAGCGAAGGGCATATTGAATTTGAAGGAAATCGCCGCGCATCCGCGTTTGGATGCGATCATCTTCGGTGGCGAGGATTTTGCCGCATCCATTGGTGCGGTTCGCACGAAGGAAGCGGTTGAGTTATTGTACGCGCGGCAGGCGGTGGTTGTGGCTTGCACGGCGTTTGATCTTCAGCCTATTGATATTGTCACAATTGATTACAAGGATATCGAAGCCTTGCGAATCGAATCTGAATTCGGCGCGCGGCTTGGATTCGTCGGCAAGCAGATCATCCACCCTGCGCAAGTAGAGCCTGTGCAAAAAGCATTTACTCCATCGGATGAAGCGATTGCCTACGCAAAACGAATTGTCGAAACGTTTGAAGCGAGTCAAAAAGAGGGGAAGGGCGCGTATTCATTGGATGGCAAGATGATCGATATGCCGTTGCTGAAGAACGCGAAGAAAGTATTGGAACGCCGTGATCAATGGACTTTAGCGCTTCCCCCAAGGAAGGTAAAATTTGCTGTCTATTTTTCTCGGTCTACTTGCCGCGCTTGGTTGGGGCGCAGGTGATTTCACGGGTGGTATTGCCTCGCGCAAGACGGGAGCGTATCGCACTGTCTTATATGGCGAGGTCATTGGTATTTTTGTTTTATTCTTCGTCATTGCAATTTTTTCCGAGCCGATCCCCGACTTGCGCTCATGGATGTTTGCCATGCTTGCGGGCACGCTTGGCACGTTGGGGCTGGTACTACTTTATCATGCCATGACTCTTGGATTGATGAGCATTGCCACTCCCGTTTCCGCTTTGCTGGCGGCGGCGCTTCCCGTTGTCGTTGGTATTTTTCGCGAAGGCTTGCCTGCGTGGACCACTTTCATTGGATTCGGATTCGCCCTCTTTGCGGTGTGGATGATTTCGCAGGGCGAAGATGGTGTGACGGATATCCTCGCGCATCTCGCGGACTTGAAGCTGCCTCTCATCGCAGGCATTGGATTCGGCTCATACTTTATCTTCATGCACGAAGCCACCAGCACAGGCTCCACCATCTGGCCGATGGTGGCATCCCGCAGCGGCGGCCTGATCCTGATCACGGTTTATATGCTGGTCACCCGTTCTTCATGGAAAGTGGAAGATGCATCTGCGTGGCCGATCATTACTTTGAACGGCATTCTGGATATTTCTGGAAATGTCTTTTTCATCCTTGCGGGTCAAATGGGGCGCTTGGATGTTGCGGCCGTGCTAAGTTCGCTTTTCCCTGGAGCCACGGTCATCCTAGCGTGGATATTCCTCAAGGAACGGCTTTCTCACAATCAGTGGATTGGCATTGCCGCCGCCTTGACCGCCATTGTCCTGATGACGATTTGAAAGACGCAGGTCACGTTTTTAACGTGACAGTCACGCTGCTTGAGATGGGCTACAATTATGCTCGCTCATGAATCCATTTACTGAATCAATGTTCGTGTTGTTCGCCATTCTGACCATCGGCGCGTGGATCGGTCAATGGTCGTGGCGGGGAATTTCGCTTGGAACGGCGGGCGTGCTGTTCGCCGCACTGGTCTTCGGTCACTTCGGCTTGAGCATCCCCAAAGAAGTGATGGACTTCGGCTTGATCCTGTTCGTCTACTCGGTTGGGTTGACGGCGGGACCAAGCTTTTTTCGTACCTTTCGTCGGCGCGGGATGCAGTTCGTTATCCTTGCGATCGTGATCGTCGGAAGCGGCGCGTTATTAACTGCGCTGGCTGCATATTTATTGAAATTATCTCCTGCTCTTGCTGCGGGGTTATACACCGGCGCGATGACCTGCACCCCTGCACTAGCTTCCGTACTTGATAGCCTGCATCGTATTGCGCCCGATGAGGCCGCGCTTGCATCCGTTGGATACGGCATCGCCTATCCGTTTAGCATGATCAGCATCGTGCTGATTGTTCAATTTTTGCCGACCCTGCTCAAACGTCCAGTGAAGATCGAGGAAGGGCAATGGCTGGCCGAGAAGGAAGTCGAATCTCCGGGGTTGGTCGCGCATCAGTTTCGCATCACCAATCCAAATTGTGATGGAAGAACCGTTGCGGAGGTGAATCCGCGTCGGCTGGCACAGGTCAATCTTTCGCGTGTCAAACATGGTGACCGCGTTTTTGCTGCCACGCCTGAAACGATTTTATATCTCGGCGATATCGTGATGGCAGTCGGCTCCGCTGACGAGTTGGACAAAATGACCTTGCTGCTTGGCGAGCGCACCGATGAACGCATGGATGTCAACGCGGAAGTGTTGAGCGTGGATGTGGAAGTGATGGACGAATCGCTGACTGGCAAAACGCTGGCGCACATGCGTGTGTGGGAACAGTTCACGGTGGTCATCACGCGTATTCGCCGTCAGGGATTGGAGATCGTGCCGCATGGCCGTGTGACCCTTGAAATGGGTGATGGCATTCGCGTGGTGGGTGAGAAGTCGGCGGTGGAGGCATTTGTTGCGCGCGCACAGGGTTCGCCGCGCCGTGCAAGTGAAACCAGCATGACCGCCTATCTTTTTGGATTATTGATCGGTGTGCTGATCGGATTGATCCCCGTGCCGGTTGGTGAAGGCGTGACCGTGAAACTGGGGATGGCGGGCGGTGTCTTTCTGACCAGTTTGCTGATCGGCCACTTCGGCAGGATCGGCCCGTTTCGACTCTACGTTCCGCCTGCCGCTAAAAATCTGACGCGTGAACTTGGCCTGATGCTTTTTCTCGCAGGCGCAGGCACGAACGCAGGCGCGCATCTCGTGGACGTATTGCAAGATCAGGGCTGGATTTTGCTGGCGGCGGGTGCATTCATTACATTGCTTTCTGCTTTGGCTGGCCTGCTTGTGATGATAAAAGTGTACAAATTGAATCTGCTCTCTGCCATGGGTGCGCTGACCGCCTCCATGACCAATCCACCTGCGCTGGCTTCTGCCAATAGTCAAACCGAAACTGACCTGCCTTCGATTGCCTACGCCAGTACTTATCCTGTTGCGCTGATATTCAAGATTCTTCTTGCACAGGCATTGGTTGAGCTTCTTGGCAGGCTGTTGTGATTTGGAGTGCAATGTTGCCAGGCGTTGCACAGATCGGAATTTTCCATGAACATACTGATGGTACTTGCTCTTGTCTTTGCCGCGCTTGAGGCGCTGGCCTTGTGGAAGTATTGGCATCGTTTGGAATATATCGCCAAGCCTGCTGTGATGGTTGTCCTGTTCATCTGGCTGTTGACATCGGTTGGAATGAATGGGGCATTGATCTGGTTCGGGTTGGGGATCCTCTTTTCGCTTCTTGGTGATGTGCTGTTAATGATCTCGCTCGACCGCATGTTTTTACCTGGATTGGTGGCCTTTTTGCTGGCGCATGTCGCCTACGTGATCGGATTTAATATTCCCCTGCCGTTATTCTCGGCATGGAGCCTGATCTTCGCTTTCATGGTTGGTTTGGGCGGCACGCGGATCATCCGCCGTATCGTCGATTCTCTTGCCTCGAGCGGAAATGTGCGTATGCGCACACCGATCCTGATCTACAGTCTTGTCATTTCGCTGATGCTGCTTTCCGCCATGATGAAACTGACCGACATCACGTGGAGTGCGAACGCTTCTGCGCTGGTCAGTTTGGGAGCGTTGCTGTTTTATCTCTCTGACATTGTCCTCGCCTGGAATAAATTCGTCGCCCCCATCCAGCATGGACGGATCTACAATATCGGTTTGTATCACCTCGGTCAGATTACCTTGATCGCGGGTGTGATTATGCAATTCAGCTAACGAGTCTTGAGCGAAGTCGAAGGACATTCATGTAAGAAACAAAGGCAGGCAAAATGCAATCGATCCTCGTGATTATCGTTATTGGGCTTATCGGTGGAATGGCGGTTGGTTTGCAGGCGCCCATGTCCAGCATAATTAGCCAGCGGTTGGGCGTGCTGGAAAGTATTTTTATCATCCACCTTGGCGGCGCTCTCGCGGTATTGCTTCCGCTTTTGTATTTTGGCGGTGGGAAACTGGGCAATTGGCGCACCGTCCCTTGGTATGCGCTGTGTGCCGGGGCTTTCGGCCTCGTGGTGATCTTTTCGATGAGCTACATGATTCCGCGCATTGGCGTTGCTACCGCGCTGATCATCCTCCTGGCAGGACAGATCTTCATCGGCTCCATCCTCGACCATTTTGGGTTGTTGGGTGCGGCGGTGCGGCCATTGGATCTCACCCGTGTGCTTGGACTGGGAGTGGTGTTGGCGGGGGTGTGGCTGGCGATGAAATAGCACCCATTACTTTTGACCCATATCATCCTGCTCCTGTGATTCGTATAATCGCGAAAAATTATTTCACAGGAGTTTTCTTTTCATGTATAGCTATCCCCTCAAATTTGAATTTCCGATGATCAGCCTTGGCCGCCAGATGGATGTGAAGAACGGTGACGGCGGTTTCATCATGCGCATTTCAGACCCCTTTATTGCCTTCAAAGATGAAATGACTGTCATCAACGGCAAAGGCAGTACGGTAATGAAGGCGAAGGGAGATACTTCCTTCCGCTTTTTGTTCCAATTTGCAAGCACCTCCACCAGTTGGAATATCGTGGATAGTTCAGAGAAGACGGTTGCATGGGTGACCAATTATTGGGCGCGCATGGAAGAGTTCAAAGATGTGCATGTTGAGTCACCCTCAGGCATCGGTTCGGATGGACGGGCGGATATTGCCGGTGTGCTCGGGAATGTCGCCGCAAATATGTTCAATAACAAGGTCAGCCAGTCTTTGCCCAGCAGACTTGTTTATAAGATCACAGACAGTGAGTATGGAAATGTAATGGGTTGGGTGGTACCTTCACGAGGCACGGGTTGGTTCGACTTCCTGCCCTATTCCACCCGTATTCAAATTTTGAATCTGCCTTTTGCGGCGCGTGCTTATGCCCCTTCCTATGAATTCAAACTTGGGAATTTATATGGCCCGACAGTGCTCAAATTGCAAAAACAGCGCGATTTGCTGGTGGATAAATATACGCTGGAAAAGACCGGTGACTTGGGCGATGCCAATGAGCGCTGGGCAGTCCCTGCTCTGTCGCTGGTTGCCATGTTCGAACGCCAGCGCGTCAAAGAAATGGCTGATTGGTAAATCGACAAAGTGTAAAAACAAAGCCCGCCCACGAAACTCTCGGGGCGGGCTTTTTCATTGAAACAGAATCAGTTCACGGCTTCGCAAGAATCGCTTATTTACTCCAGCGTCACAATATATTTATGGATCAGGTGTGAATATTGATTTTGCAATCGAATGAAATGATTGTTGATCGCGTCCGTTTCGGCGCCATCGGGAGCGAGGTATCTTCCGCGTTCCACGCCGCTGCGGGCGATCTCACGGCATACGGCCTCGGTGATCAACTCTGCCAAAAGCACCTGTCCTTGAACCGTTGTATCAAGGCGGTTTTGTTTATCGAGATAGAGTTTTACCGAAGGCGCGGCGGTGGCGATGACAATGCTTGAATTCACGCGGTCAAAATACACGCGCTGACGCGGGTCGGTGCGGTCGTCAAAGTGAATATCCGTGAACAAGGCGTTGCTGCTTCTCGAAGGCGCAACACTCATCGTTTCTTTTTTCGAGCGGACCTGCACCAAAGCCTGCGCTCTTTGTTTTCCGATGTAGGCGGTTACCAAACCTTCACTGCCCACCTGCCTGCCTTCCACGCGGATATGCGCCCGCCCAACACTGTCATCAGTTTTATGCGGCTGAATGACAACCTGTTGATTTAACACAATGATCTCGGGGCTGTTGGAGATCACTGTGATGGTTGATCCCAGCCGCGCTTTTTCAGATAGCTGTACAAACAAATTCAGCGAAACCGTTTGCCCCGTTTGCACATACACCCGCTCGGGAAAAAATCCGATTCCAGATGGCGGCAGGTCCACCCGCTTTTGATCGCCATCGTCCCGTCTGTCACTGAGTTCACTCAAAGCGATCGTATTTAATTCATGTAAGGCATGATCTATTTTTTGGCGGAATTGTTTATCGAGATGGGTTTGCTCATCTTGAACGGCATGCTTGCGTTCCGCTTCAATGAGCGGATCCAGTTTACTTTCCACTGACAGTTTCAGAGCCTTTGCAAACGGATGCGACCAGTTGATGCCGTCACGGGTGGCGGTCAGCACGGGTTCGTCATTCTTCAAAAGGTCATGCAGATGATCGCACTGGATCGAGCCGTAGAAATACCCGGCGTACGGGTCATTCTCATACTTAAGCATGGTCAACGATACAACCGTTGCTCTGCTGATGACAAGGAGTCCACCATCAGCATAATCGCCTTCTTCGCCTCGTGTTGATAATTGGATGGCCGACCTGAACACTTCCAACTTCGCCGTGGCAGGATACCCTTCGATCTTGATCTTCTCATTGAGGACTTTCTCGCCTCGCGGTGACTTGTAGCTGAGTACGTGCTCATGGCGAATTTTCTCCGCTGACGGAATATCCCTGAGAATGATCTTGCGTTTGGGGTTGCTCATGATCGGACGAAGTTCGAAATGCCGCTGCAGATAATTGCGGAAGTTGTCGAACTGCGGCACTTTCACATCGTCGCGCGAGACGATGATCTCAAGGATGGTGCCGTTGCCTTCGGGAATCCCATATTTTTCACGCAGGGGAACTGTGGCGCGTATGGGCATCTCCAACTCGAAGGTGGGAATCCCATTTTTGAGCAGCAGCGAACACGAATAAAAATAAGCGCCCTTGAATGAGTGCACGGATCCATAGCCCAAACCGAAAATGGAATCTTTTAATCCGCGTCCCCACATGCCGCGGACGTGTTTGTCTTCCTTTAATCCGCTGGTGGCTTCGCCGTAGGTGCCGACCACCTTGTCCATGCGGGTGTCGGTCATGCCTTCGGCGCGGTCTGTTATGCGGATGATGGAGTTTTTGTGCTTTCTTTGAATATCAATGATGATCTCGCCGCTGACTTTCAGGCCTGCATGCTCAAGCCGTGAATAACTATCGTTGGAGTTGGTGATGATCTCCACGAGTGCGCGCAAAACATCCTTGCGTATCGCCTGGTCGGCTTGTTGAAGCGCCACCCGGTCGGCGTATTGTAATTTGCGACTGCCTGCCATTAATAAAAACCTTTCTCTCTCTACTTCTTTTTAACGATCTTCTTTGCGGGACCTGGTTTCAACAATGTCTCAAAAGACATCTCGCAATATCCCAGGAATGTAAGCAAGTCCTGACGTTCATGAATGCGGGCATAGCCTTTGAAGAGTTCTACATTCCTTGTCAGCGTTTCGCTTGAAGATTCCATCGTGCATAACAGCAGACTTCTGAAATCGAATTCGCTGATTCTCGATTCTTTGCCGTTCTTTTTGTACAGGCGATAGGCATCCGAGGCTTCCATGGAACGGACGAATTTTGCGGCGCGCGCTTTTTCTTCGCGGGAGGCCTGGGGCTTTGAAGGTTGTACTTCCTTCGCCTTCACGGGCTGAATGATGACAGCAGGCTGGATCGTTGTCGAAACGGTTTTTGCTTTTTTCGTGGGGGCGGCTGGTTTCTTTTCGGAGGCTCGGGCAGGTTTCGGCGTTGGAACAGGTTCCGCCTTTTTTGCATCCAGCAATGTGAGTTGGACTGCCTGAGGTTTTACGATCAGCTTTTTCTGCGGTCGGGTCGGCTGGGCGATGGCCGCTTTCTCCACGGGAGTGGGGGATGGCTTTGTCGCTTTTTCAACAGGAATGGTTTGAATAGCCGGGGGATGTGTTTCTGCCTTCTTTTTCTTTTCTTTTACAGGGGGGATAATTATCTTTTTGGGTTTGACCACTCCAAGCGCCCTGGCGACTCTTTCTGCGACCCTGATCCCTTTGACCGTTAATTTGAATCCAAAGTCTGTGTTTGCCGCAATGTAGCCTTTGCCCCGGCAATCGCTCACACGCCTGCTGACCACGGCTGAATCGGGCCAGCGTGAATATTTTTTGAGGCCGAATTTGTGCGGGAACAGCAGAAAACAGCCAAAGACCACATCTTCCATTCTGACTTCGATGCCATGTTCAAGTAAATAATGAACAGAGTAAATAATGAGATTAATGGATGATATCTTGGAGTAAATGGCGTGATCGAATTTTGGAAGGCTTTTTCTCTTGAGTTTGCGTGAGCCAGAGGCTTTGGCTGTCATTATGTTCTGGTTCTCTTTCATTGTTTTGAGCAGTGTCCTGCCGAATATACTACACTATTTTTATTGTGTTGAAACAATTGTGTGGCAAATTGCAGAATAAAACCCGCGCAGGAAGCTCGAAGGTGCTTTTGCCAGAAGCTGCGGCTCGGAAAACCCTGCATGTGGAGCAAGGTTGCGGTAGGTCTCGAAGGTCAGCGGATACGGCACCCATAGGTTGCCTGCATCCACGTTGTATTCAACGAGCAGGAGCGTTCCGTTTGTTTTTAGATAGGTGCCGACCTGCCGCAATACTTTTTCCTTGTCTTTGAAAAAGTGCAGGGAGTTTGCCATCACGATGCCGTCGAGTGCGGTGAGGTTGAGCGTTCGCGAAAAATCGCCGATGACGAGCTCCAGATTTTGCGAATCGCCGAAGCGGGCGCGGTATCCCTGTGTTAGTTTCTTGAGGCTGGCGCGGTCTTTGTCCACTGCGTAGATCGTCGCGGCGGGACCGGTCAGCTCTCGCAGGGCGAATGTAAAAGCGCCGGAACCAGCTCCGAGGTCCGCCCAGGAGCCGCCGGGTTTAATATCCGCAGGCTTTAATAAATTAACGTGGTCGTTGTGATCCATGCCGAGATGGTATCATACCCCATCCCATTTTTTGCAAGGACAGGTATGGATTCTCAAATAAATAAAACACCAGGGGAACGCCGCGACCCGTATGCGGCTTTGCGTTTTCTTGATTTTCGGTTGCTGCTCGCGGGGCGCTTTATCACTTCCTTCGGTTCTGAAATGGTTTCTTTCGCGATCGCATGGGAGTTATGGCTGCGCACGGATAGCGCATTCGCATTGGGGCTGGTTGGGTTGGTGCAGGTTGTTCCGGTGATCTTGTTATCACTGCCTGCGGGGCATGTGGCCGATCAATATAACCGCAGGCGAATCGTGTTCCTTTCACAGTTGACCATGGGACTGTGCGCACTGGGGCTGGCGTTCCTTTCATATACTCAGGGCTCGCTCGTGCTGGTTTACTTGTGTTTATTTGGCATGGGGATTTCACGCGCGTTCAATGATCCCGCATCTTCCACGCTGGTGCCTGAGACCGTGCCCGCGCATCTTTTTTCAAGCGCCGCAACCTGGAACAGCGGCACATGGCATATCGCCTCCATTGTGGGGCCAGCCGTTGCGGGGCTCGTTGTGGCGTTGGCTGGAAATGTCACTTATATTTATTTATTCGACGCTGTCGGCGCAGTCACTTTCACGGTTTTGTTGAGCATGATCAAAGGCAAACAATTGCCGCTCGCCCGCAAATCGGCGACATGGTCATCGCTGGTGGAAGGTTTTCGATTCATGCGCGATACAAAAGTGATTCTCGCCGCGATCACACTGGATATGTTCGCCGTTCTATTCGGCGGTGCTGTGGCATTGCTCCCGATCTATGCGACCGATATTTTGAACGTCGGTCCGCAGGGCATGGGCATCATGCGCGCCGCACCGTCCATTGGCGCGTTGTTGATGGCCTTTGCGATCGCGCATTTGCCGCCGATGAAAAACGCGGGAAAGACTTTGCTTTGGGCGGTGGCAGGATTCGGCGCGGCCACGATCATCTTCGGACTTTCAAAATGGTTCCTGCTTTCGGTGCTGATGCTTGCGCTGTTGGGCGGCCTCGATAATATCAGCGTCGTGATCCGCGGTACGCTGCTGCTCACGCACACGCCCGATGAAATGCGCGGACGTATCTCCGGTGTGAACAGTATCTTCATCGGCATTTCCAATGAACTGGGAAGTTTTGAATCGGGGTTTGCCGCCGCACTGTTGGGCCCGGTCATTGCCGTGGTGGGTGGCGGGGTTTGCACGATCCTGATCGTGATAATTGCTGCTAGAATCTGGCCAGAGATGCGTAATTTGAAAACACTCGATGTGCCCGCTCCCGATGTGGAAACTAATTAATCGTATAATCTTCTTAGAGGTGACCCATGATGAACAATCGTCAACTTGCTGATACATTTACCCTGATCGCCAATTTATGTGAGATCAAAGGCGAAGTTATTTATGTGATTCTCGCTTATCGCAAAGCCTCTGAAAATTTAATGACTCTTGGCCGTGAAGCCAGCGAATATTGGAAAGAGGGGAAACTGCGCGAGATCCCCGGTGTGGGCAAAGCCATCGCAGAAAAGATCGACGAATTGCTCACCACGGGCAAACTCGGTTTTTTGGAAAAGCTCAAAGAGGAAATCCCTGCCAGCCTTGCGGATTGGCTGCAAGTGCCCGGGCTTGGCCCGAAAAAGATCGCGCTTATCTGGAAGACGTTAAATATCACCGCTCTTTCTGAACTGGAAACTGCCGCTAAAAACGGACAGCTTCGCGACCTCCCGGGCATGGGCGCCAAATCCGAGACAGCCATTCTGGAAGGCATCGCATCCCTTGCCCGCCGGTCAGGACGGATTCCGCTTGGGCGGGCGTATCCGCTGGCGCAGGAGATCATCAAGACTCTCAAAAAGGTGAAGGGAGTCGTCGCAGCAGAACCAGCTGGCAGCTTAAGAAGGATGCGTTCCACAGTCGGCGATCTGGATATTCTGGTGGCATCCACAAATTCAGCGGCTGTGATGGAAGCGTTCGTTAATCTGCCTGGTGTGAGTCGTGTGCTTGGCAAAGGCGAGACGAAATCATCCATTGAATTTACGGATGGAGTCCGCGCGCAGGTATGGGTGCATGCGCCTGAAAAGTTTGGCACGGCGCTGCAATATGCGACAGGTTCGAAAGATCACAACGTGCAGTTGCGGCAGATCGCGTTGGCAAAGGGTCTGTCACTTTCAGAGCATTCGCTGACGAAGACCAACGGCAAGGGAGAAATTTTTTGCGCCACCGAAGAGGAGGTGTACGAAACACTTGGCTTGCCGTGGATTCCTCCTGAATTGCGCGAAGACCACGGTGAAGTGGCGGCGGCAAAGGCGGGAAAACTCCCGAAGTTGATTCAGGTGAAAGACATCAAAGCCGATCTGCAAATGCACTCCAATTGGAGCGATGGAAAATTAACCATGCTCGAAATGGCGCAGGCCGCGATCAAGCACGGGTTGAAGGTGATCGCATTCACTGACCATTCCGCCAGCCTGGGTGTGACAGGTGGCTTGAAAATGGAAGATCACAAAAAGCAGGCCGCCGAAATTAAGAAGGTCCAAAAACAACTCGGTGATAGCATTTTGATTTTACATGCCAGCGAAGTGGAAATTAAAGCGGATGGCACGCTTGATTATCCCGACGAATTCCTCGCTTCGCTTGACCTTGTGCTGGCATCCATGCATACCAGCCTGCGCCAGCCGCGTGACAAGGTGACCCAGCGCATGATCAACGCGATCCGCAATCCGCATGTGGATATCATCGGTCATCCCACGGGGCGGTTGATCCCCGACCGCGAAGGCGCAGACCTCGATATGGAAGCCGTGCTCAATGCCGCCGCTGAGACAGGTGTTGCGTTGGAAATTAACGCACATCCCTCGCGCCTCGACCTCGACGATATGTATGCCCGCCGCGCAAAGGAATTGGGCATCCCCATCAGCATCAACACCGATTCACATTCCGCCGAAGATTTCGATATGCTTTTCTACGGGGTTGCCACTGCGCGCCGTGCCTGGCTTACGAAAGATGATGTCATCAACACCTGGTCCACGAAAAAGCTGTTGGATTGGTTGAAGAAACGAGGGAAATGAAAGCTTTTCTGAAACCTACTGTTTTGAAGATCATTGTTGCGTTTGTTTTATTTATCGCCTTTAGTTGGCTGTGGCGATTATTTGTCATATCAACCATCTCGGATACTTTTCCGATGGGCTTTCCTTTGCAGTTTTTTCTTTCCTGGGGACCGTGCCGCCCCGGGGAGAATTGCTCTGAATTCAACGGGTTGTATTTGGTTTTGGATCTTGCTTTTTGGTATATGATTGGCGCGTTCCTTGTAGGACGGTTTTGGAAGAAATAACGTTTTGGTTCGGACTCAAGGTCTCCGTTTTAGACTTTGCAAAAGTGGAAGCCCTTAAAATCGATGTGCGAATAAAATATTTAAAATGGAGGCAGAACAATGGCAGATAGCTTGATACCGGCAAATGAAGTTCGTTTTTTTAGCGGAAGTTCAAATCCGCAACTGGCGGGGAAGATCGCATCTCATTTGAGTGTGCCGCTGGAAGATACCCACATCTCACGTTTTAGCAACGATAATCTTTATATCCAATTAGGCGCCAGTGTGCGCTATCGTCGTGTTTACATCGTTCAATCGCTCTCAAAGCCGGTCAACGATCATTTGATGGAGTTGTTGATGATGATCGACATCGCCCGCAGCGCGGCGGCATCCGAAGTCCATGCCATCATCCCTTATTATTCCTTTGGCCGTTCCGATAAGAAGGATGCGCCCCGCATTTCCATCACCGCCCGCCTTGTGGCGGATTTGTTGAAGACTGCGGGTGCCACTCATGTGATGAGCATCATGTTCCACTCACCGCAGGTGCACGGCTTTTTCGGAATTCCCACCGACCCGCTAAGCAGCAGCAAAGTTTTCAAGGAATATCTTTCGAAATCCGATCTGGAAGGATCGATCCTTGTCGCACCGGATATGGGGCAGGCCAAAACCGCTGCACGTTTTGCACGGACCCTCAATCTGCCTATTGCCGCCGGGAACAAGGAGCGCGTTTCAGATACCCAAGTCATCATCAACGGCTTGGTGGGGGATCAGGTGCGTGGCCATGAACGCGCGCTCATCTATGATGATGAGATCGCCACAGGCGGTTCCATTCTCGAATTGAGCCGCGTTTTGATCCGTGAAGGTCTCAAGGATATCCGCGTGATCTGTACGCATGGTGTCTTCAGCAACAACGGTCTCGAGCGGCTCGCGGAAGTTCCCGAGATCACCGAGATTATCACCACTGATACCGTCCACATTGCGCCGGAAAAAATGCACCCGAAACTTACCGTACTTTCTGTGGCGCCCGTTTTTGCCAACGCCATTCGCCACAACATCAACCGCGAATCGCTTAGCGACCTGTTTGTATACGGCGAATAGTACTTGAAATTTAATAACGATATCGAATGGGTCAGGTGCAAGCCTGACCCGATTTCTTTTTATTGAAAGAGGTATACCATGGAAGAACAATCTTCCCAAAATAAAAAACGATTTATCCTTCTACTCGTCGGTTTGATCGATTCGCTTTTAGGTGGCGCAGTGTTACTGCTCTATTTTGAGATTCTGCCGTTCGATCTCTCCAGCCTGGGCATTCCACGCTGGGTCGTCGGTTTGATCGGCGGACTTTGGTTTTTGACTGGGTTTGTGGTGTTTCTTTATCAATTGACCAGACCGCAGTCAGACGAATAACGCGTGTCACCCTGACGGGGTATCTGAATCCTGTTTTCTGAAAACCTGATCGCCGCCTCGGGCATGTTCGAAACGTCACAAAAGAATGTATAATTTCATATCAAGGAGGCACGATATGATCAACAAATCGATGCAAGATGCAATGAATGACCAGATCAACAAGGAGTTGTACTCCTCATACTTATACCTTTCGATGGCGGCCTATTTTGAAGACAAGAACCTGCCTGGCTTTGCCCGCTGGATGCGCATACAGGAAGCGGAAGAGCGTGAGCATGCCATGAAGTTCTATGATTTCATTCTGGAACGTGGTGGAAAGGTGACTCTCAAAGCCATTGATGCGCCGAAGACCGAGTGGAAATCCACGCTGGAGGTCGCTGAGGAAGTGGCGGCTCATGAGGCGAAAGTCACTGCTTCGATCCATGCCTTGTATGAACTGGCACTCAAGGAGAAGGATTATCCTGCCCAGGTCATGCTGCAATGGTTCATTACAGAGCAGGTGGAAGAGGAAAAGAACGCTGCCGAGATCGTGGCAAATCTGAAGCTGATCGAGGAGCGCGGTACTGCCGTGCTGATGCTCGATCATCGTCTGGGGAAACGCAACGGGGATTAGTTTATACTTAAGACCCTAAGGGCCGAAAAGGCTCTTAGGGTCTTTTTTTTTATTCGGGAGAATCATGGATATTACAATTCGAAGTGTCACACAGGAAGATAAAGCGGAATGGTTTCGCATGCGCAAGGGGATCTGGCCCGAGGCGCCCGATGAATATTTGAATTTCGACATGGACGAACTTCTTGTCGATGCTGATTACGCCGTCTTTTTCGCATGTGTCGGCGATACACCGATCGGGCTGACAGAGGTGCGGATCAAGGATTATGCGGAAGGCTGCGAGACCAGTCCCATTGGCTATCTTGAAGGCTGGTTCGTTGAGCCTGAGCATCGTGGAAAAAGTGTGGTGGGTGTGATGACACGTGCCGCCGAAGATTGGGCACGCGCGAAAGGCGTCACTGAGATGGCCTCGGATACCTGGCTGGATAATGAAGCCAGCATCCGCGCCCATGTAAAGCTGGGATATGCCGAGGTGGAACGGTTGGTCCATTTTGTGAAGCAGTTATAACGGCTGGAACTTTGGCGTCCTGACTGAAGTCCTTGGTACGATCATTGTGCAAGGATGTAAAATAGAGGGAACTGCCCCAGAAAACGGGAGCAGGCTAATGGTCGGGTTTGATGCGGGTCTACCATCCCGTTTTTTGATTGTAGTCGTCTTGCAGTTTTGAGATTGGCTGGTTTCTTAGGGATTAACTTTGTATAATGATTTGAGCCTTTGCGCTGTGGTGCAAAGGAATCGTTTATGAGCATACGTCTAAAAGTCATTCTGCCTTATTTGATACTGACCTTGATCGTAGCCGTGATCGGGGTTTATGTGGTCACGCGTCTTTTGTCGACGACATTGAGTGAGCGCCTGATCAATCAGTTGATCCAATCCGGGCGTGTGGTTTCGGATGGTTTTGCGAAAAAGGAGATCGAACAGGCGGAAACTGCGCGTGTCATTTCATTCACAAGCGGGATTGCGACTTCGCTTGCGAGTGAGAAGGCGGATACTTTGTTCAGCCAGGCAGAGATACAGATGCGCGCGAATAGCATTGATACCCTGGTGTTTTTCTCGCCACAGGGAAATGAAGTTCTTCATTTATGGAGGAACGAACTGGGGATCGTTGAGCGGGCAAGTAAAAACTCCGGCATGGCAGGCTTGTCTTTTGTGACTGAGCTTCTGACCAGTAAAAACATACGGGAGAATCCCCGTCGTTTCATGGGACTCAATTCCCTGAATGATGAATATTATTTTTACACATCCATACCAGTATCTCAGAGCGGAGAATTTGCCGGTGTCATTGTGATCGGCACAACCATTCAGAACATGCTCCCGGATCTAAAAAGTTCGGCTCTTGCGGATATTGTCATTTATGGGGTGGATGGAAGCGTCATTGCCACCACTTTGAATGTTGCGGACCCGTCGAATTTGCAGGCAATCTCGATCACATACGATAATTATCAAAGGATCATGGCTCTGACGGATGTGGTCACAGGAAATAATATCTCCATTGACAGGCGTCTGTTCAGCCTGGCACGGGGTCCATTACAGGTGGGGAATAACAAGCTGGGCGTTTTTGCCGTAGCCCTGCCTGTGGATTTTGTGACCGATTCTGCAGACAGAGGCCGTTTCACTTATACATTTCAATTTGCAGTGCTCTTCTTTATCGTGATCGGGATCGGCTTCTGGGTTTCACGCCAGATTATTGATCCGTTATATCGGTTGGTCAACACTTCGCAGGCCATTTCCGCTGGTGACCTTGAGCAGCGGACCGGCATTATCTCGAAAGATGAGATCGGTATCCTTGCCAAATCATTTGACGGTATGACAGCAAACTTGCAGGAACGTACCGTTCAACTGGAGCGCGCGAATCAGATCCTGAAAAACATCGATAAGACCAAATCGAACTTTATCCAAATCTCAGCGCATGAGCTGCGCACGCCGCTTACCCTGATCATGGGATATTCGCAAATGCTGGAGCAGGACGCGCGAAACGACCCGGAATTAAAGTCTTTGGCACAGGGAATTCTGGATGGCTCAGAGCGTATGACCAGCATTGTGGAAAGCATGCTGGATGTTTCCCGCATCGATAGTAATGCGCTGTTCCTGAGGAAGACCGGGCTGCGCATTGACCTGATCATCAAGAAGGTTCATAAAAGTTTCGACAAGGCTCTGGTGGAGCGAAATATTCAATTTATTGTGAACGATCTTCGCGACCTGCCACTCATCCCAGCCGACCCGGATATGCTCCAAAAAGTGTTTTATCACATCATTATGAATGCGATCAAATTTACGCCGGATGGCGGATCCATTACCGTAAGCGGGAAGATGGTGGATCATAAGGCGGAGCCCAGCGTGGAAATCTCCATACGTGATACTGGCATCGGTATCAACCCCGACATGCATCATGTGATCTTTGAGAAATTTAACCAGACAGGTGACGTCCTCTTGCATTCATCCGGTAAGACGAAGTTCAAAGGCGGCGGACCCGGTCTTGGTCTGGCCATTGCGCGCGGCATTGTGGAAGCGCATGGCGGTCATATTTGGGTGGAGAGTCCGGGCTATGATGAGCAAACGAATCCGGGTAGCACTTTTTATGTTTCCCTGCCTGCTCCTGTGGAGAAAAATGAGGAGGTAATTCATGAACAAACCGCCTCCTGATTGGCGTACTATCAGACTGTTTGCCATCATCCTTCCTATTGGCTTCATTTTTATGTTGGTCGCCGGGCAAATCGCGATTCGTCTCCCTTCAAGCTGGAGTTTGTCAGCTGATATGCGTTCGAGAATTACCCCAAACTTTCTCCTAAGGCGGCCGGACAGGACTGTGGCACCCCTGGTGGCAGAAGCGGGGACCGTCGTTGACCAATCCTATTTAACACCCGGTACCGGAACAGCGATTGTTTCTTCCATTGGTGTCGTTCAGCCGAATGGGTCGGCCACATTTACACCACGTCCGCCTGCCACAGCGACCGCAACTGTGCGGGTTGCCCCTACTGCCACGCGGACCAATGCGCCTACCGCCACGTTTACGAGAAGGCCGGCCACTGTGCAGGTTTCCACTTCCACGCGCACACCTACGCGGACGCCGATCAGAACATCTACATCAGGAACTTCCACCGCCACTGCGACCCGGACCGCGACGGGTGTCTTTACCGCAACCCGCACCGCCACTCGAACCACTACTCCAACGGCGACCAGAACCGCAACGTTTATCCCGACGCCCACGGCCACATTTACTGCAACGCGCACTCCTTCTGCCACAGCGACCTTTACCTCAATCCCGACTGCTACATTTACGGCTACGCCAACAGCTACTTTAACAGCTACAGCTACAGCAACCGCCACAGCAACCTCAACGAATACTTTCACCCCAACCCCAACTTTCACGGCAACTGCGACAAGTACCCCAATATTTTCAGGAACGCCAACGGCTGTGCCGCCAGATTTGGTGGTTGGTGCGCCTGATGGTAATGCGGGCTATATTCCAAATGAGAATTATGTCATTATTGACTTGACCTCGACGCCCATTGAAGTGAGGAACCCGGCAGATGGGTCTTACGATTTCATATTTTATGAATTGTTTGTTGCTCCGGATCGAATCAACATGGACAACATTATTTTGAGCATTTCAATGGATGGAATCAATTATTATGAAGTGTTCAATTGGGGAGATAATGTCCCTGACAATAATACGAATATTTTCAGCTATACTCCGGAAAATGACAATCTTCCGATCCTTACGACAATCCTTTACGGCATAAACCCAATAAAGACTGGTATTGTGGTTGATGTGGATAATGTTGCGAGCAACCCGCCTCCCGGCTTTTACATTTACCTGGTTATCGAGGTGCCGCCTGGTCCCATTAATGATGGTGCAGGTATCGATGCCATTCAAGTAACGGAAGTTCCCATACCATTCCCGTAAATTATTAAACCAAACAAATTGACCCGCAAAATTGATTTTGCGGGTCAATTTGTCATTTGGAGTGACAGAGCTTGAAAGTGTGGATTTTTTCGGTTTTGTCAGCGTAAATCAGCGATTATCTGCGTCCAAAATCAAATTTGATTGGGCGTTCGCTCAGGGACTTGTTTCCCTGCACGCAGTGAGTTAATCATATCTTTTTACGCACAAATTCTCTAATAAAGCCCTAATCTCCCAAACAGTAACTATTTTGTTCTCTTGGCGACCTGTAGAAGACGAACCAATATCTGAGTGTAGAAGGAGATTTCTTATGCGAAAAAGTACTTTGTTCATTTCCGCCATGCTGACCGTATTTCTTATGGCGACTTTGTTTGGGGTGATTTCGGCGTATCAAAATATTGTGACGGATAACCAGACCGTTGCAGTGACGCCTGCCGAGCTTTCAGTTCAGCAACCGGCGTCCACTGCCGTGCCCACTATCGTCTCTCCGATGGTGATCTCGCCGGAACAAGCCACCACCATTGCCGTGGAATTGCTGGGGGATTCCAGCGTGTACAGTGTTGAAGTCGTCGATTACGAAGGGATTCCCGCATATTTGGTCACATTTAGCGCAGGCGATCTGGTCTATGTCAGCTCCACTGGGGAAGTTCTTGCTGTAACCAAATTGGAACCTGTCGTTGTAGTAGTCCCTGCTGGTAATCGGGATGACAACGGTGAAAGACCCAACCGCGATCAACAGCAACAGGAAGACAATGGCGATGATGATCACGAAGACGGCGACGAACACGAAGATGGCGATGACTAAACAGGTGAAATCCAATGAATGCTAAACCCACCCCTCGCAAATGGACCGATGTGCAGCTAACCATTGCTGCCATCTCGATGACATCTGTGCTTGCATTTTGGAACATGTTTGCAGGTCCAGATCGCTCAAAAGCCGATGAAAAAGCTGTGGCTGCCCAGCAGGCTGCACAAGCCACCCCCACCACAGCCATTGTTTCCGCGCCCGCCACACCCGTACCCACCATGCCTCCTCCGGGATACACGATCCTGTTTGGCGGCACAGCCCCGCAGCCTCAGGTTATTGTCATGCAATCTGGCGGCGGAGGCGGCGGGAATCAGGGCGGCGGAGATCCGGTGACTGTCACCACTTCATCGTAATGTTGCATCGTTTATCCTTCCGCGCGATGGGTTCCGAGATGCTGGCCATTCTGGATCAGGACTCTGAAGCCGTGCCGCCCATTTTGAATGCCATCCCGGCCTGGTTCGAAAACTGGGAGCAGACTTTCAGCCGCTTCAGACCGACCTCGGAACTGTCTCGCCTCAACCGGACATTTGACCAGCCGATGAAGGTCAGCGAAGCGTTTTGGGATGTGTTCCAAACAGCATTATGGGCCGACGAATTAAGCGGAGGATTGGTCACGCCTACGATCTTGGAATCCATGATCGAAGCGGGATATGACCGTCCCTTTGAAAGGTTATCCCGTGACCAGTTCGATGTGATCACCTCGCCGTCAGAAACAGACCATCCACTTTCGATGGTGGTTTCAGATTCTGATTCCAAAACCATCAACCTGCCAATGGGAGTTGGTCTCGATTTTGGCGGCGTGGCAAAAGGCTGGGCGGCGCATCAGGCTGTCGAACGATTGCAGCAGCATGGTCCATGTCTGGTGAATGCAGGCGGTGATATCGCTGTCAGCGGCCCGCGCATGGATGGGAGTCCGTGGCCTGTCGGGGTGTCGAATCCCTTTAATGTAGGAGCAAATCTCAGCGTCCTGCAAGTGAAGCGCGGCGGCATCGCCACGTCAGGCAAAGACCGCCGCAATTGGAATCGCAATGGCGTCTTCCATCACCACATCATCAATCCGCTGACAGGCCTGCCCGCCGAAACCGACCTGCTGCGTGTGACGATGGTTGCGCCCACGGCCATGCAAGCCGAAGCCGCCGCAAAAACGGCATTCATTCTTGGCCGCGAAAAAGGCCTGGAATGGATCGAGTCACAGCCTGAGTTTGCCGGGCTGATGGTTCTTGAAACGGGCGATGTCCTCCAAAGCCGCCGTATGGAAAAGTATTTGTAAGGAGTAAAACCATCCATGAATCCACAAGATCAAAATGAATTCAACGAATCTTCGGTAAACATCCAGTCGTTCCTGTTGTTCCTTTTTGCGACAGTGATCGGGTTGCTCGTGGCCGTGCTATTGTTACCCATATTTTTACCGAACATGGCCTTCTCTTTAAGCGGTGACAGTCCCAAAGCCTACTGGTATCTTTCACGTGCCACCGCGTTTGTATCTCTCACCCTGTTGTGGCTTTCCATGGCGCTAGGGTTGGGTATCACCAATAAAATGGCACGCCTGTGGCCGGGCATGCCCGCAACCTTTGCCATTCATGAATACGTGAGTCTTTTGGGGCTGGCATTTGCTATGTTCCATGCCCTCGTGATCCTGGGTGACCAGTATATAAATTTCACCCTGCTGCAATTGCTCGTTCCATTCAGCACCGTAGATTATCGTCCCTTTTGGGTGGGGGTTGGGCAGATCGGTTTTTATGTTTGGGTGATCGTTGCTGTAAGTTTTTACGTTCGCCCCGTCATCGGCCAGAAATTCTGGCGATTCTTACACTACGCCAGCTTCGGCATGTATCTGATGGGTATCTTACATGGTATCTTTAGCGGCACCGATACCAGCCTCGCCTGGGCGCAGAATTACTATTGGGTTTCTGCGGGAAGCTTGATCTTCCTGTTCTTCGCCCGCATCATCGGAAGTTTGATCGATGCCCTGTTCCCCGCCAAAAAGCAGACTCCCGCTCCGCGTCCCACTCAGGGATAGCTGTTTCTGTTTTCTGAAAAAGTCATCCCACCCGATAAAAAAGAGCGTCCAATTTTGATTGGACGCTCTTTTACTTTCTTACTTTTTACTCTTTTACTTCGCCGTCGATCACATCGCCATTGGCAGAGCCGCTTGGTCCGCTGGCGGCGGGGCCGCCTTCAGGCTGTGGCTGTTCCTGCGCGTACATTTGCTGGCTGAGTGCATGGAACGTATTCTGCAATTCTTCAGTGAGCTTCTTGATCTTATCCAGGTCATCGCCTTGTGCGGCCTGTTTCAACTCACTGACTTTGGCTTCGATTGTAGCGCGTTCTGCAGATGGAACCTTGTCACCGAGGTCGCGCAATGATTTCTCGATTTGATACGAAAGATTGTCGGCTGTGTTCTTCACCTCAATGCCTTCGCGGCGCTTCTTGTCTGCGGTTTCGTTCTGACGGGCTTCCTGCACCATGCGGTCAATGTCATTCTTGTTCAGGTTCGTGGATGCGGTGATGGTCACCTTTTGTTCCTTGCCTGAAGCCTTATCTTTTGCGGTCACGTGCAAAATGCCGTTTGCGTCGATGTCGAAGGTCACTTCCACCTGCGGAATACCACGCGGCGCCGGTGGGATTCCATCGAGGCGGAATCGGCCGAGGCTCATGTTGTCGTTCGCCATCGGGCGTTCACCCTGCAAAACGTGGATGTCGACTGCGGTTTGGTTATCTGCCGCCGTGGAATACACTTCCGTCTTGCGGACCGGGATCGTGGTATTGCGTTCGATCATTACGGTCATCACACTGCCCATCGTTTCCACGCCAAGGGAGAGCGGGGTCACGTCGAGCAATAAAATATCCTTCACTTCACCGCCGAGCACACCGCCTTGAATGGCTGCGCCAATCGCAACGACCTCATCGGGATTTACGCCTTTGTTCGGTTCCTTCCCGTTGGTCAACTTGCGGACCAATTCTTGAACCATCGGCATGCGGCTTGAACCACCGACCAAAACTACTTCGTCAAGTTTGCCTGCATCCATGCCTGCATCTTTGAGCGCAGCTTCAAATGGAGTGCGGCAGCGTTGCAACAGGTCTTCGGTCATCTGCTCGAATTTTGCGCGGCTGAGTTTCAATTGCAAGTGCTTGGGGCCGCTCGCATCGGCTGTAATGTAAGGCAGGTTGATCTCTGTTTCCATTACGGTTGAGAGTTCGATCTTCGCTTTTTCAGCGGCTTCGCGCAAACGCTGCAAAGCCTGACGGTCATTGCGCAGGTCGATGCCCTGATCTTTCTTGAATTCGTCCGCGGCCCAGTTGGTGATCTTCTGATCCCAGTCATCGCCGCCGAGGTGGGTATCGCCGTTCGTGGATTTCACTTCGATCACGCCTTCGCCCACTTCGAGGATGGATACGTCAAACGTACCACCGCCAAGGTCGAAGACGAGAATGGTTTCATTTTTCTTTTTATCGAGACCGTATGCCAAAGCGGAGGCCGTTGGCTCGTTGATGATGCGCAGTACTTCCAAACCCGCGATGCGGCCTGCATCTTTTGTAGCCTGACGCTGGCTGTCATTGAAATACGCAGGGACAGTGATGACGGCCTGTGTAACGGGCTCGCCCAAATACGCTTCCGCATCTGCCTTGAGCTTGCCCAGGATCATAGCGCTGATCTCCTGCGAGGAATATTCCTTGCCGGTTACAGGGATTTTGACGCGGACATCGCCTGTAGGACCCTGGTTTACCTGATAGGAGACCATGCTTCGTTCTGAACTGGTCTCTTCAAAATGGCGGCCAATGAATCGCTTGATGGAATAGATCGTGTTGTCTGCATTGACGACCGCCTGACGTTTTGCGGTCTGCCCCACCATGCGCTCGCCATTCTTGTTGAATGCCACAACGGACGGACATAAGCGTCCGCCTTCCGCAGTGGTGATCACAGTAGGCGTTCCGCCTTCCATGACGGCGACCACACTGTTTGTCGTGCCGAGGTCAATACCAATGATTTTGCCCATAATAGAACTCCTTACATTATCTGATCAGAGGCTGCATGCATTCATGCAATTACCTCTTTGTATGTACGTATCTTAAACGACTTGTACAAGAATTCTGTTAACGGCATGTAGAAATTTCATTGGCAGGTCTGGTTTTTATTCGGGCTGGTTCACTTTGAACCAGTCAAACATGAGAATGGCAGGGGCTTCCTCGAAGGAGGCAGCCGAAATGCCAACCTTGCCGCTGGTCAACTCGTAGCGCGCGACATCGATTTTTCGATACATCTTGCCGTTCACGTGGAGGAGCAAAACGGTTCCCTGACACGTCAGGCCGATCTCGTAATCCATTCCCGGGGTGATGTACTCTACAGTAGAGTTGATGATCGGGGTGTAGGTGGCGATTCCTTCCCCGATCCATTGACCAAGCAGGACGCTGTACGACCCGTCACTGTTGATGTTGTACTCGAACCATCCGTTTTCGCTGTAGCGGCAGATGAGGCCCGCCGAACCTGAAGGGGTGCCGCTATATTTAGCCGACACGAATACATCCTGATATTCATGGGAGTTGTGAATGGCGTAATACCAGGTGTTTGGCGAAAAAAGATCGATACGCAGCCTGTCATCCACGATTTCAAGGGTGGGGCTGAGTTTGCCGCCAGTTTGAAAGGATGACCACGCGCTCATATCGGTGCTGTATTCTTCACTGAAATACATGGGGACCGGTGTTGAGGTCAATGTTGGGGCGGGGGTGAATGTTTGGGTTGGTGTGGCAGGCGGGGGCGGAGTCTGAGTCGCTGGGATTGGCGTAACTGATTCCACAGGGGCGGGAGTTGCTGCCTGGCAGGCGATGGTGAAGATGAGACATCCAAAAATAAGATATTTTTTCATATTGCTCCGTTTTAATACAATTCGACCAGCAGTATACTGCTGGTCGAACAGGTGTGGAGATGCCGGGAATTGAACCCGGGTCCGAAAGATTCGACCCTCGGAACTCTACGAGCGTAGCCTGCCGAATTTAGTCATCACAGGGATCTCGGCGGGCAGGTAACCCTGTGACCATCTGCTAGTCTTGGGCGCATTTAGCAGAGTCATACGCAGCACCCCGCCTTTGTTTCGCCCGGTCCGTCACCCGGCGGGGAGCGGTGACGGCGGACGCAATCTCATCTAGGAGATTGACTGTTATGTCTCACCTTAAGCGGCGAGGGGCATAGCAGCGTATGAAGTGCGATTGGCACTTAAATTTTGCGCTGAGTTTACGAGTTCGGCGCGCGCTCGGCTCGCATTCCGGAACCAGCCTCTCCCGTCGAAGCCGATCATCCCCGAAAAGGCACAGGGTTATTATCCCTTGTGCTTGTTTATTATAGCATGGGTTCGATGCGTAATCTGGTGACTTGTCCGTTATAATTGGGTATGCTAGACTGTATTTAGGTATCAGAGGCGAAAAATGGCTGAAAAAATATTGATCATTGATGATGACGTGGACACCCTCAGGCTTGTCGGGCTTATGTTGCAGCGACAGGGCTATGAGATCAGTGCGGCTTCGAACGGAACCCAGGGACTTGCAAAAGCCTTGGAGGAACGACCGAATCTGATTTTGCTGGACGTGATGATGCCGGATATGGATGGCTATGAGGTTACACGGCGTTTGAGGAAAAATCCGGTAACAGTGAGTATCCCGATCCTGATGTTTACCGCCAAGACACAGCTGGATGACAAGGTCATCGGCTTCGAAGTTGGCGCGGACGATTACCTGACCAAGCCGACCCATCCCACTGAATTGCAGGCGCATGTAAAGGTTTTGCTTGCGCGGCAAAAAGATGTGACTGAGATCGTCACTTCTTCGAAGGAACATGTCGGTTATGTGGTCGGTGTGCTTTCCGCGCGTGGCGGGTTGGGAGTTTCATCGGTGGCGGCCAACCTGGCGGCGGGGCTTTACAACCGCACCCAAGCAGATGTAATCCTTGCCGAGTTTACGCCGGGACAGGGCACACTTGGCATGGATCTTGGCGCACCGAACCAAAAGGGATTGACCGAACTTTTGGAAGGCACCACTGCAGAGGTTACACGCGAGAAAGTGAAATCGCTCCTTGTCTCGCATAACTCCGGGTTGAAGCTCATGCTTGCCTCTGAAAACCCACGTGATGTGACTTTGAATTCAAAGGTCCCGAATTATGAGGCGATCGTGGCTCAACTTTCAACGCTGGGCCGCTTCGTGATCCTGGATATGGGGAATGGTTTGCCCGTCTATGTGCAGAAGTTATTGCCGATGTGCACGGAACGGATTATTGTTGTGGAAGGCGTACCCGGTTCCATTCAACATACCCGTTTGTTGATCGATGAGATCGTCAATCTGAAGATCGACCGCAAGACCATCAATGTTGTATTGAATAATCGCATGCGTACGGAAGCGCAAATGCAGTTGAACCAGGTACAGGAACAACTCGGGCATTCCGTCGCGGCTACGTTGACACCCGCCCCTGAGGCGTTTTTACAGGCGACCCGTTTGCAAACACCGGTTGTGGTGGGTCAGCCGACAAATATGACTTCTCAGCAATTCCTGAAACTGGCAGATGCAGTCCTTGAGCGTGAAAAGGCGCGATGACATCCTTTTCCCATCAGACACAGGCTGCGATTGAGTTCGCTGCGGACTTATTCCGCCAATCAAAACATGCCGTTGTGCTGACGGGAGCGGGTCTTTCCACTCCTTCGGGGATTCCCGATTTCCGTTCAACGGGAACAGGTTTATGGGCGAAGGATGAACCGTTGGAAGTCGCTTCGCTCAGTACTTTTCGCACCGCTCCAGAGCGTTTTTTTCATTGGTTCCGTCCGCTGGCAAGTCAGATTTTCAATGCCAAACCAAACCTTGCACATTGGGCGCTGGCACAGCTTGAAAAAGCTGGGCGGATCGACGCCATCATTACCCAGAATATTGATACCCTGCATCAAAAGGCGGGTTCGAAGGTTGTGATCGAAATGCACGGTACGATGCAAACTTTAACGTGCACCCAGTGTTATCATCAAGTGGACGCTGTGCATTATCTGGCTGTATTTGTGGAAACCGGAGAAATCCCCCTGTGCCCAAAATGCAACCAGGTGCTCAAGCCGGATGTGATCCTTTTTGGAGAGCAGTTGCCGCAATCGGCATGGTTTAAGGCACAGCGGGCCGCCCGTCAGTGTGACTTGATGCTGGTGATCGGTTCATCCCTTGAGGTTTTACCGGTGGCAGGCCTGCCGATGCAGGCGCTTGACCGCGGTGCGCACCTCATCATTGTCAACAATGCGCAGACATATTTAAATGTGCGCGCGGATGCGGTGATCGTGGAAGATGCGGCAGTGACCATTCCTGCAATTGTAGAGAGAGTGCTAAATGGCTGAAATAAAAACCGAACGTCTGGATAGTTACCGCCGTCTTATCGATATTGCGCGGGACCTCGCCTCCACCCTGGACCTGGATATTTTGCTTTCGCGAATCGTACATGCTGCGGCTGAGATCAGCGGCGCTGAAGCAGCTTCCATCCTGCTATATGACGATACCTCGCGGCAGTTATATTTTCAGGTGTCCACCAATTTGGATGAATCCACCCGCCGCGGTATCGTTGTGCCGCTGGAGGGGAGCATCGCCGGGTGGATCGTAAACAACCGACGACCTGTCCGCATTACGAATGCGCATGAGGACCCGCGTTTTTACTCCGACGTGGAGGCGACGACTGGTTTCTCCACGGATTCGCTCCTTGGCATTCCGCTTGTGACCAAGAACAAGATCGTGGGGGTGTTGGAAGCCTTGAACAAGCACAAGGGCAAGTTCACCGACTCAGATGAATCCATGCTGTTGGTGCTGGGCGCTCAGGCTGCTGTCGCTATTGAAAATGCACGCCTGTTCCAGCAATCTGACTTGATCTCGGAATTCGTGCATGAATTACGCACCCCGCTTTCCTCCTTGAGCACTGCAACCTATCTGCTTCTGCGCCCGGAAATGTCGCAGGAACAGCGTGACCAGATCATCAATAATATCCATAGCGAGACCATGCGCTTGAACGCGCTGGCTTCGTCCTTTCTTGACCTGGCCAGGCTTGAATCAGGCCGTGTGCAATTCCGCAAGACGACCTTCAGCGTTGCCGACCTAATTTATGAATGTAAGGACGTCATGTCTTCCAAGGCCATTGAAGACAACATCCAGATTCGTGTGGAATCGCCCGAAGGCCTGCCCCTGCTCGAAGCGGACCGCGAAAAAATAAAGCAGGTGCTTTTGAATCTGTTGAGTAACGCCATCAAATACAATCGCCCGAATGGCACCGTCATGTTGCGTGCTGAAGTGACCGAGAAGGAACTTGTCATTTATGTACAGGATACCGGCTTGGGCATTCCCGATGAATCCCTGCCGCACCTGTTCGAGAAATTTTTCCGTGTACGCGAACATGAGTCGCGCATTGCCGGCACCGGGTTGGGGCTTTCGATTTGCAAGCAGATCATTCATGGGCATGGCGGGCGTATTGAAGTAAAAAGCAAGATCGGCGTCGGGACGGTTTTCTCGATATTCATGCCGCGCTCTGGCACCAAGACCCAACCCCGCGTGGATGATCCCGTGGAACCCAAGAAGATAATAAAAAAATAGCAATTTGATTTTTTCCGCGATACCCGTTGTGAAGTATCGTATAATTCGTCGAAACAAAATCGTGATATTCTCCCGCAATTTCCAAAAGATTTGGTAAAGTGTGGGTAACGATAGTATTTTTTTCTTCGGAGGAAGAAGATGGCTCAGTTCCAATTTGTTATGCGGTCAGGCCCGACGCCCGGCGTGACCTTCCCTCTTGAGGGGGACCAGCTCATTATTGGGCGCGACGCTTCCAACAGCATCACAATCAATGACGCCGAAATATCCCGTAAGCACTCCCGTCTTTCTTTCCAGGGCGGGAAGTACGTGCTTGAAGACCTTGGTTCCACCAATGGGACATTCGTCAACGGGCAGCGCTTGGCTGGGCCTGTCGTCCTCAAACCCGGGGATGTGGTTTCGCTTGGTGAGCAGATCGTATTGATGTATGATGCCATCAACATGGATACCGGCGCCACCATTGCCACATCTCGAAAATCCGCGCGCGTGGAGCCCCCTCCTGTATACCCGGCAGCCCAGCAACAGGCTCCTTCACCCGCCCCGGTTGTAACCCCAATATACACTCCTGCCCCTGCCTACTCTGGCCCTCCGACTGTCAAAAAGACCAATATGATGCCCATCTTTATCGGCGGTGGTGTCCTCATTTTCGTTTGTTTTTGCGCCAGCCTGCTTTTTTGGATAGACGCAACCTATCGCTGGTGCGTATTTTTCCCCTTCCTTACAGGTTGTTGAACTAATACACTCAGACCCGCGGGCCAGACTCGCGGGTTTTTTTGTTTAATGTTGTAAAATCACTTTTTTTGATAAAATCAATTTGACAATTTTATCGCTTGCAAACGGCACCCATTGAAATGGAACGATATTTATGACCCAACAACAGATCCCAACCTCCCCAACCTGGGGTACAAATACAAAGCTCGTTATCGCGCTGACCATTGTCGTGATTGTGGGTGCCCTGCTGGTTGAATTCCAGTTCATTCTCACGCCGCTGTTGATCGCTCTTGTGCTGGCTTACCTGTTTCATCCGCTCGCATCTCTTCTCCAGCGCAGACTTCACCTTTCCTGGGGTGCATCGGTTGGTTTGATCTATCTTGTGTCCATCATTCTTTTGCTTGGTTTGCTTACATGGGGCGGCGTGGGGCTTGTACAGCAGGTACAGAGCCTGGTGGGAGTTGTGCAAAATGCGATTAAAAGCCTGCCGCAACTGATCTCCACAGTCTCGGGCCAGACCTATCAATTTGGTCCCTTTAAACTGGATTTCTCGTCACTGGATCTAAATGCCATCACCAACCAGGTACTTGGCATGGTGCAGCCGTTGCTGAGTCAGACCGGCACACTGGTTAGTTCCCTCGCGGGCAGTGCCGCCAACTTCCTTGGCTGGACATTGTTCGTCATTCTCGTTTCATATTTTGTGCTGGCAGAAAGCGGCGGCCTGCGCAACCGAATGATTGCCGTGGATATCCCGGGCTACACTCAGGATTTTGAACGTCTCTCCCGTGAACTCGGGCGCACCTGGAACGCGTTCCTGCGCGGACAGATCATCATTTTCTTCATTGCAATCATTGTATATGCGGTTGTGCTGGGGGTGCTCGGCGTACACTATGCCCTCAGTCTCGCATTCATGGCCGGGCTTGCCCGTTTTGTTCCCTATGTCGGCCCTGCCGTGAACTGGACTGTGCTTGTGCTGGTTTCATATTTTCAAGTATTCAAACTGTTTGGCCTTTCACCCTTCTATTACACCCTCCTTATTCTCGTCGTTGCAATTGTCATCGACCAGATCTTCGACAACATGGTTACACCGCGCATCCTTTCCGATGCGCTTAAAGTACACCCGGCTGCGGTTCTTGTGGCGGCCATTGTGGCGGCGAATCTTTTTGGTCTGCTGGGCGTGGTAGTGGCTGCGCCCATTCTCGCCACCGCAACCCTTTTATGGAAGTACGTCATGCGAAAAATGCTGGACTTGGACCCCTGGCCCGAAGAGGAACCGACTCAACCGGCCCCTCCGCCCGGCTCGAGATTCTTCGTCTCGATCCGCCGCTTCTTTCGTAGCTTCAATCTGAATCGCAACAAAGGAAAGTGATTCGCCCCTTCACATTCGAAAGCAGGGTGCATGCCCTTGCTAACTGGTATATTCAATCAAAATTCATATCGTAAACCCAAGGAGAATTTCCATGAGTAACAATGAACCCAAGACCGAGACCATCGCCGAGACCGAGAACTTCATCGCCTGGCGTGCCGAAGAACCCGATGGCGAAGTGACCTACCATGTTGAATTGAACAACGTCACTGTGCATTTCTTCGAAGAAGAATGGACCGAATTCCTCGAACTCGTCCGCTCTTTGAAATAAAATCTCTCTATGTAGTGACGACTTCAGTCGTCGTTTACCGTATGACTGAAGTCGTCACTACACTTTTTGGAGCCATTGAATGAAATTTTTGCAATTCCTGCTTCGAGTGGGGGGCAGCTTTTTGATCGCACTTATCGTCAGCTTTTCCTCGGCTGTGATCTTTTTTAATTACTCCGGTTACGAAAACATATCCGATCGTATTTTTCTTGTCACCGTGCCCACGCTCGCCATCGGATACCTTCTCTACGAATCGTTTCCCAAATTCTGGCCGTGGCTCCTGCAAAGGCAGCTTTCAACCCTGATCGGGTTTGGTGTTTTCGCCCTGCTGGGGTCTGCAGCCGTCGTCCTGCCTGCGCTTGTTTCAAGGACATACTACCTCGGCATGATTTCGCTGGCGCTCGCCTTATTCATCCTCATGCTTCCCGCCGCCCCCGCCCTCGAGCGGATGCGCTCCACTCATTCGATGACATATTACTTCCTCGGCTTCGCATTGAATTTGGTCATCTCCTACGGGGTGATCGGTTTCATGGGCGGCGTATTCAGTTATCGGTTCGATGTGATCGTTTTTTCCATCCTCATTACGATTATTGGCAGCCTTATCGGATATTATCTTGTTCGCCGCGCATCCCATTCCCTCCGCAATGGATTTTTGAGCAACCCGCTTAGTTTGTTTCTCGTCATTTCGCTGCCTGTTTTTCTTGCCGCGATCCTTTATCTGTCACTGCAATTTCCGTCGATGTTTTCGCTGGCGTACATTCAAATCCCTGTTGCGCGGTTTGGCATGTTCATTTCCAGCGCGGTAGTGGCGGGCGCGTGGGGACTGCCATTGCTGGAGCAATTCGAAGCGCGCGGATATTACGCCGCGTTCAAGCAGACCAAAACTTTTGCGTTCATCAAGGAAAACCTTCCTGGGATTTATGCGGCTTCGTTGTTTTTCGGGATCAATCTTATTATCGCCCGCGCTTTGAATCATCCCACTTTCAGCATCAACAGCATTGTTTTTGAAGCCGATGCAGGCCCGTGGATGTCCATCCTTGGTTTTCCCGAAGGCCATGATGTAAATCGCGCCGTGCATCCGCTTGTGTTGATCACCCTGCGCCCCTTTGTCGGTTTGATTCAATTGTTCACCGCCGACAAATGGTTCCTTGGGCCGATCATCGCGGTCGCCGCCATGAATGGGCTTTGCATTTTTATGGCCTGGCTCTTTGCGAAACGGGCCACGCAAAAGGATTCGTACGCCTTTGTCTTTGCGATCATTCTCGGCGTGACCGCCGCGCACATGCTCTTTGGCTCACTCACCGAAACGTATGTCTTTGGCATGACATCGTTGATCCTGTTCTTCGTCCTTGTGCAGGCCGATGAAAAACGATTCTCTGTGCTGGTGCCTGCAGGCATTCTAGTCTTTGGCATTACTGTTACCAACATCGCGCAAAGCATGATCGCGCTCTTCTTTAAGAAATTCGGTTTTTGGAAACTCGTCTATTACGGCGTGATCGTCCTCACCATCAGCATTGCATTGACCGCTTTTGTCAGCGTGCTGTACCCGGGCAATCAAACTTTCTTCTGGGTTCCCGCCGACCTTGCCTTCGAGGGCCGTTTTTCCAAACCCATTTATGTCGGCCCGATGGATCGTGTGATCGAAAAATTCGGTGTAGTCGGGCGCGCCATCTTTTTCCACGGCGTCGTTGCGCCCACGCCCATTGAAGATTTCACCCGCAAGACCACCGACCCGCTCATCGATTTCAAGACACACGATTATCATGAACATGTTTATGCATGGTACAACGGCGCGGCGTATGTGCCTGTTGCACTCTGGCTGACGCTGTTTGCGGGTGCGATTTTTCTCTTTTTCAAAAATATTCGCAGTTCGCCGCATGTTCCGCTCATGCTGGGTTTGCTGGGCAGTATCGCTTTCACCTACTTCCTGCACATGAATTACGGCACCGAATTGTTTCTCTACTCGCCGTATTGGACCTACCTTTTGATCTTCTTCATCGCGCTGGCGTATGTTGACCTCGCAGGCCGTCGTTGGTTTGAATCTGTGCTGACTATTTTTGCGGTGACATTGATGATCAACAACGCCTGGTTTATCTTCATCATCCTGCGTGGACTTGCTCCCTACCTCGCCGCTTCCTAGCGGACCTCGCGCCTGATTCCGTTCAACAAAATGAATCAGCCCCTCAGGCTTTTCCTCACTACTTTGACTGCGCTGGCAGTTTCCTTTGCGTTTAACTTTTTCTTCCTCAATTTATCGGCCCGTTCTTTAACAGATCAGGTTTTACTGATTGGGCTTTTAGCGGCTGCGTTGGGATGGCTGCTCTGGGATATTGGAGCGCGGATTTCAGTCCGCGAGTGGCAGCAAAGTGGCGGACTGAAGTCCGCATTCCAGTTTGACGTGCGCGAATATGTGCCTGGCCTTGTCCTTGCTCTGCTCTTTTTCGCCGTGTACACCTTCATCGGTTTGCGGCTCAACAACCTGAGCGTGGACACCACAGACAACTTCCTCGACGCCGATAACTCCTCATGGATGACGCGCATCTCCGCTCCCGAAGGTTCCTCCCTCGAAATGCGCGGACCACATCCATTTGCTTATTTTGTTTTTCGTCCGCTTGGCTGGTTGTTGAATCTTTTTACGAACGACTCGGCGCTCTCTGCAATTCTGCTGAATACTTTTACAGGCGCATTATGTGTGTTTCTAGCCTGGTTATTCATTAAACGTCAATTTCAGAATTCGGTGTATGCCTTGTTGATCGCTTCTCTGCTGGGGTTGAGTACGGCGCACATCTTCTTTGGCTCAGTCATCGAGACTTATATATTCTCCGCCGCCGCGTTGATCGGGTTTGCCCTCGTCCTTCAAAAAAAATCTGATTCCCTGCTTGCGCCTGTGGGGATGAGCGTGTTGACCTTTGGTATTACGCTCACGAACTTCGTTCAGAACTTTATTCTGTTCGTGGTCTCTCAAACCCTAAAGGTCTTTAAGACCTTTAGGGTCTCTTTCACGCAAGTATTTCGCTTCACAGCCTTTACCCTCGCGCTGGGTATTTTGCTTAGCATCATCCACGCCGCCTGGTTTCCTTCGAGTAAGTTATTTTTCCTCCCCTCCGATGCGCAGGCGGAGGAGGAATTTGCTTTCTCCGTTTTGCAGGAACCATCTTGGAAGGTGATCGGGCGCGCGCTTTTGCTGGTGCGCACAGTGTTTTTGTATGCAGTCATTGCTCCGCGGCCATATGTGTTTGGAGAAGAAGTGGGTGGGACGTTTCCCCGTTTCAATTTTTTCAAGATCTCGCCCGAAACATTTTCCTTTAGCTCATACAATGGGGTTGGGAATGTGCTCGTCTTGCTCTGGGGGATCGTGCTTTTGACTGCGGGGTTTTTCTTTCTGAAAAACCTGGTACGCACCCGCAAAGTTGACCTTTCTATCGCATTCGTTTTGTGCGTTTTGTTCAATTTCGTTCTGCATTTCAATTATGGTTATGAGCCTTTTCTATACTCTCCCGATTGGACGTATGCGTTGATCTTCTTCGTGGCGCTTTCACTTGCGCCGCTGGCAAAAAACCGCTTCTTTCAGGGCGGCATGACGGTCTTTCTCATTTTGCTTGCTTATAATCAGTTCCAGTTCTTTCAGTTTATATTTAAAACCATCACATTGTTTTTTGACAAAGGTGCCTGATGTTCCAGTTGCTTAATCATCGCATGTTCTTTGCGTGGATGCTGTCTGTTATCGCTTCGTATTTTGTGGTCGGATTTCTCGGCAATTATTATCCGTCCTTTGTTGGGATTCTGGTCCTTGCGGTTTTGGCGCAGACCCTGCTCGGCTTGTTGATCGAGCGTTTGCTGGGGAAGGCAGAGCGGTTGTATGCCTCCAACAAGGGTGACTTTCTTCTTGCATTGATGCTGTTTACGGTGCTGACTGTTTTCGCGGCGGGAATGCTTCAGATGGCGAACCAATTCCCGAGTTTGTTCGATGCGAAGTTCGTCCTCCTCGAACAGGATCAGACTTTCCCGTTTATCGTCGCTGGTGTGCTGGTCATTCCGCTTTTGGCATTGGCTGGACAATACACAGTTCAATCGCGTTTTTCTGCCTTTGTCGATTCGATTGCGGCGGGTGTGCTGGTTGCTTCTTTTTTCTTCGCTGTTTATTTTATTTTCTCGTTCATCTTCAACCAGCCCGTTTTCGATACAGACGATATTTTCTTCGACTCGGATGGCTGGCTGTGGCGCACGCGCTTCACGACGGATGCGTATGAGGATTATTACTGGCGTTCGCTGCATCCGTTTGTGTTGCTGGTGATTCGTCCGCTTGTGTTTTTGGTTTCGCTTTTCCTGAAAGGTGATCGGCTTTCGGCGGGATTGCTGCTGATGCCTTTGGCAGGCGCGTCGTGTGTATTCATGGCGTGGTATTTCGTGAAGAAGATGACGGGCAACTCGCTGTATGCGGTTTTGATCGCGGCGCTGCTCGGCGGCACGGCGGGACATTTGATCTTTGGCTTCCTGATCGAGACCTATATTTTCATTGCGGCTGTGGCGATGCTTTCGATCATTCTGCTGTTGAAGGATGCGCCTCTATTTACATTGATCATCACGGGGCTGATTTCATTTGGCATCACGCTCTCGAACATCATCCAACCGACAATTGCTCTTGTTTTCGTGAGGCGTGATCTTAAGCAGTGGATCAAGTACGGCTTGATTGTTGGGGCATTGGCTTTCCCGTTGACCTTGCTTAATAATGTGGTCTATCCTGATTCACAGCCTTATTTTTTTGACCCTTCCTCTTATGGCACGGAGGGGCGCAACACCTTTGATCTCAACCCAGGCCGCGCGGTGGCGATCGGGCGGGTGATGTTTTTGAACAGCATCATCGCGCCAGACCCGTTGATCTTGAAACGGGAACTGCCATTTTTAAAGGTGTGGATCGTTGAGGTCAGCCGCAAGTTGTATCCGCAGGAAGCCAACCCGATGCGCGGCAGTGAATATGAAACGCAATTCGGTACGGCGATGGTGGTCTTTTGGCTGGCGCTGGCGGCGCTGGGCGGATTTGGTTTTGTGAAGAACATCAAAAAGCAGGATAATCGTTTTGCCTATGCTTTTATTTTTATCACCCTGTTTAGTTTTGTGCTTCATCAGAAATTTGGCAAGGAGCTTTTTCTCTACGCCACGAACTGGACGTATGCAATTGTCCTTTTCCTCTCGTTGGGGTGGAGAGAGTTTGCAGGCAGGCGTTGGTTTCAGGTCGTAATGCTGGTTTTCATCGCGTTGATGCTTGTGAATAATTCCCGTTTGATTCTGACGATGCTGAGCACGTCGGCGCTGCATATTAAATGAGTACGTCGCACTTCGGGCTGGAATCAAAAAGAGGTTTGGCATTTGCGCCAAACCTCTTTCTTCTTTTCTCTTTCTTACGACTTTCCCTTCAATTCATCGCGGAAGATGACACTCATCACGATGCTGACGATGCTGATGACCAGACTGCCGAGCACGGCGGTCCAGAAACCGTCTACGCTGAGGCCGATGCCAAAGCCTTGCGCGATCCTGCTGGTGAGCAGAAGCATGATCGTATTAATGACGATGGTGAACAGGCCCAGAGTGAGGATGATGAGCGGGCAGGTGAGGAACTTCAACAATGGCCGCACCAGCGCGTTCAGCAAGCCGATGATGAGCGCAAGCCACAGGACGTCTGTCCATGAGCCGCGAAGGTCGATGCCCGGCACGACCAGTACTGCAACATACAAAGCGACCGCGTTGATCGCCCAGCGAAAAAAGAATTTAGTCATTTGAACTCCTTTGTTTGTAAATACGCAAAACGAGTTACAAGGTTGCCTGCATCCAGATCAGGGTGCGCTGGGGTTTGAAACCCGCGGCCTGAATGGCATTGTCGAATTCACTGGATGGAAATTCGAGGATGATGTTTGGATGGGAATAATAAAGCTCGCGCCTTGCTTCGAGCAGTAGGGCGGTCAACGCATCGGGGTCGGACCTTTCGCCGATCGCCGCGAAAAGGGCTTCACCGTGGCCTTGGGGCATCCAGGCGAGTGTGGCTTCGAGGGTTTCAGCAGGTTGATTTTGCGGGGATTCTGAAGAAGAGGGGTCTTTTTTCATTGCCGCCCATTGACGAACATTCATGTCTATGAACATGAGATAAAGCCAATTCCAAAGACCCGGCCGAAGGGGAGAGAATGACCAATTGCGGTGCCAGGCCAACAGGTCGGGATAGAGGCGTGCGAGCCAGTCGCGTTGAGTCTGCCAGTCGCGGGGATTCCTCTTTGTGATGTTGAAGTTCGTTTGCAGGGGAGTCGCATGAGAATCGGTGCTGGCCAGCCATGAGGTGCGCCGCGCGCGTTCTGCAAATCCCAGTTGGGCGTAGAGTTCGATCGCGCCGGGGTTGTCATCGCGGACATGGAGCCAGATGTTTTTGACGTCCTTTTCGCGGGCGTGCTGCAGGGCGCGCTGGGTGAGGGCACGGGCGATACCGCGGCGGCGAAAATCGGGATGGACAGCGACGTTTGCGATGAGGTAAATGCGTTGTTTATTGTGCTTGAATGGGACAAGGCTGGCGTTGCCAACAACTTTTCCGCTTTCCTCCCAAACATAGCCGCTCAACGGCAGGGACGTGGTTTCGATGGCGCGGTTGGCCCATTTGATGAAGGAGTTGTCTTTACCAGCACGGCGCATATCCTGCACGTAACGACGGCCTTCGTTATCCATTGTGCTGGAGAAGCATGTTTCGATCAGGTCGGCCACTGCGGGAAGGTCTCGCAGGATATTGAGAGGGCGCAGGCTGGGATGTCCATCAGCCTCTGCGCGCGCGGGAATGGTAATGGAGGACATTTTGATATTATATCTTGTTGTTCGTTGGCGGGCTTATAATCGCCAGCAAGAATTTTGTGAACTGGAGCCCATCCTTTGAAAAATCATTCCTTGTTTGCCACGTTGAGAAGCCTGCGCGGAAACCCGCGTGGCTGTGTTTATTTTGAGCCGTTATGGGGGATTCCGTTTAATTTGTATGCCCCGTATGTTTCGATCTATATGATCGCGCTCGGTATGTCTGAAAAACAGATCGGGTTGATCGTAAGCATCAGCTGGGTCTTTCAGATTTTTCTGGCGTTGATCAGCGGCGTGGTGACCGACAAGATCGGGCGCCGACTCACAACTTTGATCTCCGATATTTTGTCGTGGAGTATTCCCGCGCTTATTTCCGCTGTGGCGCAAAATTTCTGGTACTTTCTGATCGCAGGGGTGATCAACAGCATCTGGCGGATCTCGCATACTTCATGGAGCTGCCTGCTGGTTGAGGATGCCGATCAGGACCAACTGGTTGATATCTACACCTGGATCTATATCGCCAATTTATTTGTCGGTTTCATTGCGCCTTTGACGGGTGTGTTGATCGGGGTGTTCTCGTTCGTGCCGACCATGCGCGGTTTGTACGTTTTTGCGGCTGTGATGTTCACGTTGAAGGCTGTGCTGACCTACCAGTGGACGGAGGAAACGGCGCACGGAAAGATCCGCTTGCAGGAAACGAAGGATCAAAGTGTGCTGCATGTCTTTAGTGAATATAAGGGCGTTTTGCGTGACCTGATGCGTGCGCCGCAAACCCTGTTTACGGCGGGGATCATGCTGGTGATGAGTATTACGTCATTGATCAACGGAAGTTTTTGGTCGATTCTGGTGACCGAGAAATTGCAGATCGCAACCCAGAATTTGGCGATATTCCCCTTTGTAAAGTCTGCCATCATGCTGGTCTTTTATTTCACGGTGATGCCTGTCATCGGCAGGATGCATTTTAAACTGCCGATGACGGTTGGCTTCCTGGGATATGTGGCCAGCCAGGTGGTGCTGGTCAATGCGCCGAGCGGCGGATATGGCTTTCTGATCTTCAGTGTCTTTCTTGAGGCGTGCAGTGTGGCGGCGGTCAGCCCGTTGATCGATCAGATGATCGTATTGACCGTGGATGCGAAGGAGCGCGCGCGCATTTTATCCATTTTGTCTGTGGGGATCATTTTGCTTACATCTCCCTTCGGCTGGATCGCCGGTACGCTTTCCACGCTTGACAAGGATTTGCCCTTCCTTTTGAATATCACCCTTTTTGTGATCGGTACGATTCTGGCGTATCTGGCAGGACGGTCCGCGCAGAATAAGGCGGTTGTGGTGGAGGCAGTGCGGTAAGGGACCGATTGGATTAAACCCTCCAGGATTTTGACAATATTTTAAAAATGAATTCCGATACAAAAGCCCTCCGAGTAACCTCGGAGGGCTTGATTTATCTTGCACACAGCGGACTATTTATTCCGAACGGGCGCAGCGGAAACCGATCAGGTTGTTGAAGGTGGTCTTTTGGTCGAGGAAGTAACGATTGGAGGTGCGCACGTCCGCGTCGCTGACGAGCCATGATCCTCCGCGCAGAACGCGAAAATCTTCAAGGGTCATATCTTCGCGGCCATCGAGGCTGTTGTAGGGATATGGTCTGTAGATACTGCTGACCCATTCCCAGACGTTGCCAGCCATGTCATACGCGCCGTAGATGCTTTGACCATCGGGATATTTCTTGACCTCGCTTGTGTCGAAGATATCTGAGTTGTAGTTCAATAGATTGTTGTTGGGTGTGGCATTGCCCCACGGATAGGTCTGGCCTTCCGTTCCGCGGGCGGCTTTTTCCCATTCGGCTTCGGTGGGGAGTCTTCCGCCTGCCCAGGTGCAATAGGTCTTTGCCTGGTCCCAGCTTACGTAGAGGACGGGGTAATTAATGAATTGTGGATAACCGTAATATCCTTTTTGATTGTAGGATGAAAATGAAGCTGGCGGCGAGCATGTGCCTTGATTGACACAGGCTTCATAGCGTTTGTTGGTTACTTCGGTTTCGCCGATCCAGAAGGCATCAAGATACACTTTGTGGACGGGCTTTTCGTCGGCTTTGCCATCGTCACTGCCCATGATGAATTCACCTGCTGGTACATACACGAGTGTGGCCCCGTCTTCGCTGGTCATGGTGTCGCCGATTCCGTAATTTTCGGTATTCCGCTTGCCGATTTCGGTTGGAACAGGCGTGGGCGGAATGAGGGCGTCACCGGGTTGTTCGCTGCGGGCACAGCGAATTCCCACACTAAAATAGGAAGCTGTGGGTAAGTCGCCGGAACGGTTGGCGGAGCGGACTTCGCTATTGTTGGTGCGCCACGATCCCCCGCGCATTACACGTGGTTCGTCTACGGCTTTGAATTCTTCGCGGCCATCGGTGGCGTCGTAGGGATATTTTTCGTAAGCGCTGTTCACCCACTCCCAGACGTTGCCTGCCATGTCGTAAGCGCCGTAAAAACTTCGGCCATCGAGGCTTTCGGCAACTTCGGCAGTATCACGAATGTAGACGCCTTCGCTGTAGCTTAGCAGGTTGCTGTTGGGAGGTTCAAAACCCCAGGGATATACGCGGCCATCTGTGCCGCGCGCGGCCTTTTCCCACTCGGCTTCGGTGGGGAGCCTGCGCCCGGCCCATTCACAATAGGTTTTCGCCATGTTCCAGTCCACATAGACGACCGGGAAATCCTTGAAGGCAGGGTTGTTGTAGTAACTGGCGTTGGTGGAGGAACTGATATCTGTCGGTTGGGCACAGACACCTTCGGCGACACATTCCGCGTACATTTCATTGGTCACTTCGGTTTCATCGATCCAAAACGCATCGAGATTCACCGGGGCGGGCGGTTCCTCATCAAGGAATAGTTCGCGCGAACAATTGTATTCATTGAGCGCTTCCGATTTGGATTTTTCGCAGTCGAGCACGGCGTCATCGGCGTAGTTGCCCATTGTAAATTCGCCTGCTGGGACGTAGAGCAGGTTCATGCCATCTGTTTCGGAAATGATGACGGAACCGATGTCGAGTTTTTGCGGGCCAGCGGTGGGTTCTGTGTTGGAAACAGAAACTGTGGTTGCAGTGGCGGTCGAATCCGCTGACGGGGCGGAGGTTTCTGTCGGTGTGGTATCAGATGTCGGGTTGTTGCGAAGTGCGAAGAATGCGATCAACAGGAGAAGGAGCACTCCTCCGCCAATCCCAGCAAAAACTGGAAATTTTTTACGAGGGGCGTTTTCTTGTTTTGGGGGTGATTCACGGTCCGTTTTTTGTGTGGTGGGCTTTTCCCATTGTTCTTTTTCAAACGTATTTTTGGGGGCAACCTTTTCCATGTTGCTGAGCGTATCGTCACCCAGCAAGGTTTCAAGTTCTTTGATGAAGGCCCGAAAATCTTCGTAACGATTGGATGGGTCTTTGTCGAGGGTCTTGAGCAAAAACTGTTCAACCATCTCTGGCAGGTTGGCGTTGAATTTTCTCGGGAGTGGCAGCGGTTCGGTGACTTGTTTGAGGAAAACCGCGCCCGGTGTATCGGCCACATACGGTCTACGCCCGGTGATCATTTCATACAAAATGGTCCCCAGGGAGTACATGTCTGTCTTTGTGCTGGTCTCGCCTGTCCATTGTTCCGGGGCCATGTACTCCGGTGTGCCGACGGCTGCGCCTGAAGCGGTCAGGTTATTTTTTGATTCGCCTTGAAGTAATTTGGCAATCCCAAAATCGGACAGGGTGGGGTCGCCCTTTTCGTTCATCAGGATGTTCGCGGGCTTGATATCGCGATGGATGATGCCGCGGTCGTGGGCGTATTCGACACCCCGTGCAACGGGCAAAAGGATGCGCGCCGCATCCTGCCATGCGACAGGTTCGCCCATTTTTTCTTTGAGTGTGCCGCCGGGGAAATATTCCATCACCAGATACGGTGAACCTTCGAATTCCCCATAATCCAGCACCTTCACAATGTTTGCATGTGACAATTTTGCCAGTGACTTGGCTTCGCGCTCAAAACGCTTGACCATGTCATCTAAAACCTCTGGCGGAAATGCGCTGCGACGAATGATCTTGATCGCCACTTCGCGTTCGAGCCGGGGGTCATATGCTTTATAAACCATGGCCATACCGCCCGTGCCTAGAAGTTCAAGGATTTCGTATCGGTCGATATGTTTTCCAGTAAGGTTATCCATAGCAGGTGCCTTTTAGGTTGTATGTGATTGTTATTGGGTGGTGGAGATTCCAGAAATATTCTAAAAATGGATGTTTCCCCGGAAGGAGTGTCGGAATTATACAATAGGTTTTAGACAAATGGGAGTGACTACATCCTGAAAAATCTAACATACCTCTTACACCCTGTATACAGCCTGCAAATCTGGCTTTTGTTATAATCGCTTCTGTCACAGTAGACCCTGATGGCCTTCGAAATTATCCCCAACCGGGGAGACCCTGGGTCTTTTTGCTAGAAAAGGAACAACTCCCATGATGAGATTTGACAGATTTACAGAGAGAGCCCAGGAAGCCGCCCAGCGGGCAGCTGAGATCATTCAGCGTTACGGGCATAACCAAATTGATACAGAACACATTCTTCTGGCGTTGATCGAGCAGCCAGGCGGTGTGATTCCCCAGATCCTTGAGAAATTGAACGTCAGCGCCGAGGCGTTGACTGAGCGACTCGATGCCACCCTGCGCGCCAGCCCGAAGGCGAATATCTTCGGTGGCGGAGCGGGGCAGATATTTATCACGCCTCGCGTCAAGCGGATCATTGACCTTGCCAACGAAGAAGCGAATCGTCTGAAAGATGAGTACATTTCCACCGAGCACATCTTCCTTGCCATTCTCACCGAGCGCAACACTCCCGCTGCCCGCATTTTGGAAAGCGCCGGTCTCACTCGCGACCGTGTGTATGATGCCATTCAAGACCTGCGCGGCGGACAACGCGTTACAGATCCGCAGGCGGAGACTCGCTATCGAACCCTGGAAAAATATTCACGCGACTTAACCCAACTGGCGCGCGAAGGCAAACTGGACCCGGTCATTGGCCGCGATAAAGAGATCTTGCGTCTCATCCAGATTTTGTCCCGCCGCACGAAGAACAACCCTGTTTTGATCGGCGAAGCGGGCGTGGGCAAGACCGCCATCGCAGAAGGCCTCGCGCAGAAGATCGCCAGCAACGATGTGCCTGAAATCCTTTCGGGCAAGAAAGTCGTTGCGCTTGACCTTGGCGCGATGATCGCAGGTTCACGCTTCCGCGGTGAATTCGAAGAACGCCTTAAAGCTGTGATGGATGAAGTCCAGCGCGCGAAGGGTGATGTGATCTTGATGATCGACGAGTTGCATACCGTCGTCGGAGCAGGAGCAGCTCAAGGTGCGATGGATGCGAGCAATATGCTCAAGCCTGCGCTGGCCCGCGGCGAACTCCAATGCATCGGCGCGACCACGCTCGATGAATTCCACAAACATATCGAAAAAGATGCCGCGCTCGAACGCCGCTTCGCTCCCATTTATGTTGACGAGCCAAGTGTAGACGATACGATCAAGATGCTGCATGGCTTGCGAGACCGTTATGAAGCGCATCACAAGATTCATTTTTCGGATGAGGCGCTCACTGCCGCCGCCCGTTTGGCTGATCGCTACGTGACCGATCGTCACCTCCCCGATAAAGCCATTGATCTGATGGACGAAGCCGCCGCGAAATTGCGTGTTGCTTTGTATTCCATGCCGCCCGATCTCAAAGCCTTGAAAGGTGAAGTGGATCGTCTGCACGCGGAAGAAGAGCAGGCTGGTCTGGAACGCGATTACGAACGTGCCGCGCAAAAGAAAGCCGAGCGCCTGCGCCTCGAACAGGAATACACGGTCAAGCGTGATAAATGGGAAGCCGATCATCAACTCGATGAAGTGGTGGATGTGGATGACATCGCATCTGTTGTGCATCAGTGGACGGGCATTCCTGTTAATCAAATGCTTGAAACTGAATCAGAAAAACTTTTGCACATGGAAGCGCGTTTACATGAACGTATCATCGGTCAGGACGAAGCCATTCACGCCATCTCCGATGCCATTCGCCGCGCACGTTCCGGACTGAAGGATCCCGCCCGCCCGATCGGTTCATTTATCTTTATTGGCCCGTCTGGTGTAGGGAAGACCGAGTTGGCAAAAGCCCTCGCCTGGTTCATGTTCGATGATGAAGAAGCGTTGGTTCGCATCGACATGTCTGAATATCGCGAACAGCATACGGTCAGCCGTTTGTTCGGTGCGCCTCCCGGATATGTCGGTTATGAAGAAGGCGGCCAACTCACAGAGGCAGTCCGCAGGCGTCCGTATCGCGTCGTCCTCTTTGATGAAATCGAAAAGGCGCATCCTGAAGTGTGGAATGCCCTGCTCCAAATTTTGGATGACGGCCGTTTGACGGATGGTCAGGGTAAAGTTGTAGATTTCCGCAACACGGTCTTAATCATGACCTCGAACCTGGGCACTGAATATGTGACAAAAGGCGGCACTTTGGGTTTCCTCACCCAAAAATCGGACGGCGATGAACGTGCCATGCATGAAAAGATCGAGAAGGCGCTCAAAGGCGCATTCCGCCCCGAATTCCTCAATCGCGTGGATGAGACCATCATGTTCTCGCCGCTCTCGCTTGAACAAATGGAAAGCATCGTTGTCCTGCAAATGAAAGAGGTACAGGACCGCTTGAACGAACATAACATCACCGTTGAGTTGACCGATGCCGCGCGCGGCTGGCTCGCCAAGGAAGGCTTCGACCCCGCCTTCGGTGCCCGTCCGCTGCGCCGTGCGATCCAGAAATATGTCGAGAGTCCGCTTTCGGTGGAATTGCTCGGTGGTAAATTCAAAGACGGCGCCATGGTGCAGGTCGATGTGGATGAAAAAGCGAACAAGATCATTTTTCACACCGAAGTAGCACCTGCAAAGAGCCCGAAACAGCAGGTTGATGCGTGAGAAGTGAATAGTACAAAGCAAAGTGAATAGTAAACAGTGAATAGAAAGACGAAAGAAGATGTAATACTTCTTTCGTCTTTCTTCTTTCAGCCTTCCCCTCCCTCCAATTTCCTAATCCCTTTTTCACTCAGTCACGGTATGATGAGGCAATCTTTTAAAAATCCAGAGGATGAAAATGATCGAAAATAATGAGACAGAAAGCAAATCAGGTGTTTCAGCCGTTGTGATCGGCATTGTCGTTTTGTTGTGCTGCATCTGCGTGCTGGTCGCCGGGATGGCCGGGTATGGGTATTATGCATTTTCCCAATCCGCTCCTGTATTAGTAACCAGCGAGCCGCCGACCGACAATCCGCTTTTCCCCGTTGACCCTCCCACGCCTGCGGTTGAACCGGAAGTTATCCGTCCGCCGGTTGAATCCATCAACGGTGAGACTCTTCAAATTTTGGAAACTACAGTTGTCCCGCCGAATGAACCGAAGGAATTGGCCTGTCGCATGGAAGGGAAATGCGACATCCCGGATGTCATGGCGACCACTGCTGCTCCGCGTGTCGTCGGCGATACTGATACATTCTGGGTAACCGACGTGGGCACCAATGAGAACTCTGAAGTTCAAGCTACGCTGCGCTATGTCACACCGCATGTTTATTTTTGGGTGCAGGATGGTGTGTCGTACGATGACGGCGAAATGAAAGCTTTGATGGATGCCTTCGAGAATAAAATTTATCCGACCAATCGCGAATTCTTCGGCGATGAATGGTCACCCGGCATTGATGGCGATGAGCATATCTACATCCTGTATTCAAGAGGTTTGGGATCTTCCATTGCGGGTTATTTCTCTTCCGCCGATTCTGTGCACCCGCTGGTGCATGAATTTTCCAATGCCCATGAGATGTTCCTCTTCAATGCCGATAATACCTTCCTTGGCGAAGAGTTTACTTACGGTGTGCTGGCGCATGAGTTCCAACATATGATCCATTGGAATCAGGATTTGAATGAAACCTCATGGTTGAATGAAGGTTCGTCTGAACTCGCGGCATTCCTCAATGGATATGACCCCGGTGGTTTTGACTGGCTCTATATCACTGACCCCGATATGCAATTGAACGACTGGCCCAATGACCAAAACGCCACCACACCACATTATGGCGCAGGCTTTTTGTTCATGACCTACTTCCTCGACCGTTTTGGTGAGGATGCCACCAAGGCGCTCGTCAAGGACCCCGCAAATGGGTTGGACAGCGTTGAGAATGTGTTGCGCCAGATCGATGCCACCGATCCCGTCAGTGGACAGCCGATCAGCGCCGATGCCTTCTTTATGGATTGGGCAACAACCAACTTCCTGCTCGATGCGTCGGTTGGTGATGGACGCTATATTTACACCAATTATCCTGCGGCGAATCGCGCCTCTGCAACTGAGACGATTTTCAATTGTCCGCAAACCCCGATCAAGCGTGATGTGCATCAATATGGTGTCGATTACATCGCCATCGAATGCGCGGGCGATCACACGATCTCTTTCACTGGCTCAACGGTTACGGGGCTGTTGCCCGCCGATCCCGCTTCCGGTGAATATGCCTTTTGGTCGAACAAGGGTGACGAATCGGATATGACCCTGACACGTGAATTCGATTTCACCACTGTCAGCGGCCCGATCGAACTCTCCTACCAGACCTGGTACGATATCGAAACAGATTGGGATTACCTCTACCTCGAAACATCGGAAGATGGCGTTACCTGGGAGATCGTCACCACGCCCTCGGGCACCGACACTGACCCCTCCGGAAATTCATACGGCTGGGGCTACACGGGCGTAACAGGCGGCTGGAAAGAGGAAAAGGTTGACCTTTCGCAGTTTGCTGGCAAGAAGGTGTTTGTCCGTTTTGAATATGTCACGGATGCGGCAGTGAACGGCGAAGGCTTTTTGCTGGATGATGTCAAGGTCGATGCAGCAGGCTATAGCTCCGATTTTGAAGCGGACGATGGCGGCTGGGAAGCGAAGGGATTTGTCCGAGTCCAAAACGTTCTCCCCCAGACCTTTGGGCTGGCCCTCATCCTGACAAGTGATTCAAGCGTGACGATGATCCCGCTAAATCCAGATCAGACTGCCGATATCTCGATCTCGTTGCAGCCCGGTCAAAAAGCATATCTGGTTGTTTCAGGCACAACAAGGTTTACGAGAGAACTCGCCTCCTACCAGATCGAAATCAAATAACATACAATTTGCAGGTCACACCCACGGTGTGACCTGCTTTTTTGGAGGTCACATGTCTACAGCACCCAAATCACAAGTTTTAACCCTCGCGGAAATGGTGTCCTATCAGGATGCCGCCGTGGTCAGCCGTCAGATCACCAAAGCGGATGCCGGGAATGTCACCCTGTTTGCATTCGATAAGGAACAGGGCTTGAGCGAGCATACCGCTCCATTCGACGCGCTCGTGTATGTACTGGAAGGCGAAGCACGGGTGACCATTTCAGGAAACCCATTTGATTTGAAAGCGGGGGATGCCATCGTCATGCCTGCCAACGAGCCGCACGCACTGTTTGCCGTGGAGAGATTCAAAATGCTGCTGACCATGATCCGCGCATAAAAATGCAGTGTGACAAATTCATTTCTTTTCAAAATTGACAGACACGATTCATATTTCCTGACGTATAATTTCGCCACTCAAAATGACACTTCCAAATCAGTCTGCCAGTAAAAGAAGAACAATTGCTGTACTCGGTGCACAATTAAGCCGCAGTTGGGGCGCTGAGTTCATGGATGGCGTCCTGGATTCAGCCCGTGCCAGCGATATCAACGTGGTTTGTTTTGTGGGCGGCAGACCCACGGCCATTGCCTCGCCCCAGCACGGCGGGTATTCCTATGGGTTGTATGACCTGGTCAAACCCGGCCATTTCGACGGCATTTTGCTTTCCGCCGACTTGAGCCACGGCACCAAAGCGGAAGCGATCAGGGATTTTTGTCGAATTTTTTCGCCGACACCGCTTGTCTCATTTGCGATACCGGCGGAGGGTGTACCCTCTTTTATTGCGGATAATGAAGGCGGCATGCGTGCGATGATCCGCCATTTGATCGAAATGCACGGTTACAAACGCATCGCATTTATTCGGGGAATGCAAGGACATCTGGAAGCTGACCAACGTTTCAATGCCTATTTGGAAGAACTGAAGATACATGACATCCGTTTCGATGAACGTCTCGTCGTGGATGGCGATTACACCACCGAAAGCGGACGCGCCGCAGTGCGCACCCTGCTGGATGAACGGGCGGTTCGTGTTCAGGCGATCGCGGCTTCGAACGACCGCATGGCCTTTGGTGCCATAGAGGTTTTGCAACAGCGCGGCATTCAAGTGCCCGATAGCATCGCTGTGACCGGTTTTGACGATGTCAGTGAATCAAAATCAATGGGCGTGCCGCTCACCACGGTAAATCAGCCCTTTTTCGAGACGGGGAAAAGAGCCTTTGATGCCCTGCTAAAGAGCATGAACGGCGAGAAGGTAAATGACGTTAATGTCATGCCTGCACAGCTGGTGGTGCGCTGGTCTTGCGGTTGTTTGCCGGAAAACGTAAAACGGGCGGTGGTACTTCCCAAGGAAGTGTCACACACCGGGCGTTTGGAGAATAAACGCGACGCCGCCATCCGTGCATTGTTTAGCGCGGCGGGCATTCCGGAAGACAGTCCGGAGCGGGCTCAATACATCGATGTGTTTGGACGCACCTGGGATATTTTCCTGGTCAGCCTGCGCGAATTGGACAAAAGCGACTCATTCCTGAAGATGATCCAGACCACGGTTGAGTTATTGCAGCGATCCAATTATGACTCTACGACCTGGCACAATGTCATTTCCATTTTCAGACGCTATGCGCTGGGCGGCATTACAAGTAACACCACCATGTTACGCGCGGAGAATCTCTTCCAACAGGCGCGTATGCTGGTGGGTGAGTTGTCGCAGCGCGCGCAGGCCTTCCGCCGTTTGCAGTTTGAACAACAGGAAGAAGCGCTGAATCACTTCAGCTTCTCCATGGCTCCCGCCATGACCCTGGAAGAGATCGGTGATGCGCTTTCGAAGCATTTCCCGGTGCTGGGCTTGAACCGCTGGTACTTGATGTTCTACAGCGATTTCGCTTCGCCGGGCTCGGTATTATCCCCAACCCCGGAAAGTTATCGCCTGCTCTTGCAATACGATCAGGATAAATTCCAGATCCCGCAGGAAAAATCTGCAATCGCCACGGGACGTCTCGTGCCGCGCGGCAAGACCCCTGAAGATCATCGCTATGCTGCCGTGGTCATGCCCCTGGCATTGGCAAGCAATCGTTTTGGTTTCATGTGGGCAGAGATGGGTCCGACGGATTGGGATATTTACATGCGCTTGAAGAATTTACTTTCCAGCGCCCTCCTGCGAACCATGCTTGTGCAGCAGCGCGAACAGGCACAGCAGGAAGTGGAACGTCTTTTGAGTGAGGCGCGTGAACGGGCAGTGGAACTTGCCCGCGCACGGGATGCCGCCGAGAAAGCCGCTTCGCAAAATGCAAAACTTTTTGAGTCCGAGCAGATACGTCGTCGCGGGGCGGAAGCGCTGGCTCGTTCTTCGCGCCAGTTATCGTCTTTGACCACGATCGAAAAACTCCCGCATCAGATTCTCGAACAATTACAGCAGGTACTGCCCTATGATCGCGGCATTCTGCTCATGGAAGATGTCAACGGTGTGCCGCGTATCCGCTCACATCAAGGTCTGCCCGCCGATCAGGATGTGTCCGATTTCAATATTCAGCTTGATGGCAAGGATTTCTACAAGACCATTGCACGAAAAGGCGAAACCCTGCTCGTTCATAATGTAGACGCTGTAAAAGACTGGCGTCAACCGTCCTGGCTGCCGCGCGATCATTCATGGATGGGCGTGCCGCTTTACTCGAAGGATAAAGTCATCGGTTTGCTGATGCTCAGCCGTACACACAGCGGATTCAATGAGGATGACGGTTTGATGGCCGCCACATTTGCCATGCAGGCCATCGTCGCTTTGGAAAACGCGCGTTTGTACGACGAAGTGACCAGCATCAACCAAATGATGGAGCGCATGGTTTCTCAGCGCGTGGAAGAGTTGAATAACGCCTACAACACGCTGGCAAAACATGACAAGAACAAGTCTGCGTTCATTCAGGTGGCTGCGCATGAATTGCGCACACCGCTTACGGTTATCAAAGGCTATCTCGGCATGTTGAGCGTGGATCCGGTGGTTCAGGCCAATAACGTTCTATCGCAGGCCATCGAAGGCGTTTCACAGGGCACGAATCGTTTGCATCAGGTCGTCAGCAGTATGCTCGATGTGGCACGGTTGGATAACCAGATCACGAATCCGCATGTGGAGCCGGTTAGCTTGAATCTGCTCCTACGGTTGATCCACAAGGATTATTTGAAGGATCTGGAAACGCGTCAACTTAAATTTGAGCTTGATGAAGCGATAAAGGAAATTCCCCCCCTTTTGGCGGACCCTGAACTGCTCAAGAAGGCGTTGGACCATGTCATCGTCAACGCAATCAAGTTCACCCCTGACGGCGGTTCCATTACAGTCTCTGCGAGTGTGGTTGAGGATGCGCGCCTGGGCAAACAGGCTGAGATCCGTATCAAAGATACGGGCATCGGTATCGACGCCGAACACCACAAGATCATCTTTGAGAAATTGTTCCAATTGGGAACGGTGGAATTGCATTCCTCCAGCCGCACCAATTACAAAGGCGGCGGCGCCGGGCTTGGACTCGCGATCGCTGCGGGTATCGTAAAGGCGCTACAGGGCAATATCTGGGTCGAAAGCAACGGCCACGACGAAACAAATTTCCCCGGCAGCACATTTGTGATCCGCCTTCCACTGGTAAAGTAACACAACCATTAAATAAAAACAGCCGCAGAGCATCTATGCTTTGCGGCTGTTTTTATTGATTATCCTGCGCTGTTTCCGTTTTTGCTGGGGGTTCGGTTATGCGTGAATAGATTATTGATCTGATCGCGCAGCGGCGAAAGGATGCCGATATGCATGAGCATGAGGGCCGAGATTGAGATCATCACCCCGAAGATCGTAAAATCGCCGAACAACATCAGCCCGTTTGGATTTGCAATAAAGACATATCGAATGGTGATTGTAAATAACTGAATAACGCTAATGATTAATAATGGGATTGCGAAGGGACGCAGATCGTGATCTTCCACAAGCAGGTGCAGGCAAATCAGCACAAATAGCCCGCCCAATAGCATGGCCAGATATGCCCAGAAATGGGTTAAGTCATATTTCTGCATATATAATTTCTGTATCACCTTGATATAAAGAATTCCAACTGCAACAAGGCAGGCCCACGAGTAGGTTTTGATGATCATGGGATAGACCAGATTTCCAAAAAAACGAATACTAACCAATCCAATTCCCCATCCGAAGAAAAATATAACTCCGAGAACGATGACCTTGATCGGCAACCCGTCAAGGCTGTTGGAAAGGCCGTCGTCAAAAATATCGAATACAAACTTCGCCGCTCCTAACATGGATAAGGTTAGCGCTGCAAGACTGACAAACATGGTCACAATACTCAACAGGCCTCGCGTATCCACTCTGTTTTTGCGCGGAGGTTGGGTCTTTCTTTCCACGAACGGTTGAACGTGGGGCAGTGGTTTTTGAGGGTCCGTCATGACGCATCTCCCAGCCTTGCAGGATTGGTGGTGCTACTTCATTTTTTCGCGGAAATCGTAAATGCCGTCGTTCACTGACCAGCGCGCATTGCAGTTCGGGCAGAGCAGGTGATCATTTTTCTCCTGCAAGTTTTCGCCTGTGCATTCGGGGCATTTGAACAGGCCGATCACGTTCGAGGGAATATCGGCGTTTTGAGCATTGCCATTCACTTTTGCCTTCAGAAAGACACTGGGCGTGAATTGCCAGAGTGCGCCCGTGGGCTGGAACAAGCCATCCAGCGCGGCGAGGAATTTGGCAGGGAAGACACGTTTCAACAATCCGAGGCGGAAATGTGAAACGGTCAGCGTTTTCTCGATGGAGAAGCCGAGTTCGCCCAGCCAATTGCGGATAGCCTTGGGGTGAAAATCGAAATTCAACTTCACAAATTCCACGGGTTCGAGGCTGAACGGGTTCCAATTTTGGCGTCCCAGCCAGTAGCGCAGAATCGACTTCAGGTTGAGCTTATTCGCAAATTCAAGGATAAAGACGGCGTTCGAGCCGAGAACGTTCCTGATCTGACCAAGGGCTTTGGGGGCATCAGCCATGTGGTGCAGGGTGCGGATCATGGTAGCCGCGTCGAATTGATGCTGACGGAAGGGCAGTCGGTACACATCGGCAGCGACGTAGATGTATTGTTCGCTACGCCCCAGCCTTTGCTGGGCCTGCGCTAGTTGGGTGGTGGAGTAATCCAACAGGACGATGCGCTCGAAGCCCGCATAGCGCGGTGTGTTGCGGCCTGCGCCTGCGCCGAGTTCGAGCATGAGTTTTCCGCTGGGGGGGAGCATCCTTTTCAGGGCAATGGCTTCGGCGCGGTCTTCGTATTCGCGCCCGCCCTGTTCCCAAAAGGATTGCTGATAATCGGAGCCTTCGTAGTTACAAACGGGGGGATTGGTCATGTAGTTTTGTGGTTTCTTGTTTTGATGGATAGGATGAGGACGGAGAGTCCATACTCGCCTTGTTTCGTAGTGTAGTGTTTTTTTAGTTTTTGGTCAAATAGGCAAAATAGTCGAATGGCCTTTGCAGACCATTCGACTATTTGATGAACGAACGATCAAACTGAAACTATCGTCCAATGGCGCGGTAGGTGAAGCCCATTTCCTTCATCAAGCGCGGATCGTAGATATTGCGCCCATCGTAGATGACAGGGGATTTGAGCAGACCCTTCAATTTTTCGAGGTCAAGCTGTTTGAATTCGTTCCATTCAGTGACGACCATGAGCGCGTCACAGTCTTTCGCCATTTTGTAGGGCTCGTCGAACATATCGACAGCGGGCAGAATGGGGCGGGCCACTTCCATCGCCACGGGGTCATACGCGCGGACCTTCGCACCCGCCTTGAGCAACGCAGCGGCAATGTCAATGGAGGGGGCATCGCGCATGTCGTCGGTGTTGGGCTTGAACGCCAGACCGAGCAGGCCGATGGTTTTGCCTTTCAATTCGCTGCCGATCATCTTTTCCACATGCTTGACAGCGGTGGTGCGGCGGTCGTAGTTCACTTCCATCACATCGTTGAGAATGCGCGGATTGAGTCCCTTTTCCTTGGCCATGAAGGCGAGCGCCTCCACATCCTTCGGGAAGCAGGAACCGCCCCAGCCGAGGCCTGCATCCAAAAAGTGACGGCCGATGCGCGCGTCGTAGCCCATACCGGCGGCCACTTCCTTTACATCCGCGCCGACCAGTTCGCACAGGTCTGCCAGTTCGTTGATGAAGGAGATTTTCGTAGCGAGGAAGGCATTGCTGGCGTACTTGATCATTTCAGCGGTGCGCAGATCGGTGATGACGATGGGCGCGCGCAAGGGCAAATGCAGGTGCGCGACCTTGTTCGCGGCGTCCTTATCGAGCGAGCCGATCACGGTACGGTGCGGGCTCATGAAATCACCAATGGCTGACCCTTCGCGTAAAAACTCGGGGCAGGAGACGACGGCAAATTGCATCGGCTTGGGCTGGGCACCCTTCACAATGTCGGCCACCCAGTCACCGGTCCCGATCGGAACCGTGGATTTGTTGATAATGACCAGCGGAGCGGTCATATTCTCTGCGATGGATGTGGCCGCTGCGGCCACATATTGCAGGTCCGCTTCGCCGCTTTCGCCGGAGGGGGTGCCCACCGCGATGAAAGCGTATTCGGCGTCCTTCAAGGCTTCCTTGTAGGAGGTGGTGAAGGTGATGCGTCCCGCGTTAACATTGCGTTTTACCAGTTCATCGAGACCGGGCTCGTAAATGGGCATGATGCCCTTTTTGAGGTTTTCAACGCGCTTCTCGTTCACATCCAGCGCGGTGACACGGTTTCCGAGATCGGCAAAACAGGCCGCAGTGACAAGGCCGACGTATCCGACGCCGACGACACAGATTTGTTTCATGTTTGTTCCTCTTTGAAAAAAAGATTAGGGGTGTGACGAATTGGCTTTTTTGATCCAGTAATGGACCACTTCCACAAGTTCGCCCAGGTCCATCGGCTTGGTGATGTATTGGTCGCAGCCGGCATCCATTGCGCGCTGACGGTCGCCCGGTAATGCGTGCGCGGTTAAAACGATGACTGGAATGGATTTCACTGTGGGGTTTCTCTTGATCAGGCTGGTCGCTGCCCAACCGTCCATTTCGGGCATGGATAGATCCATGATGATCAAGTCAGGTTTTTGTTTGATCGCCGCATCGACACCGTCACGCCCGTTCACCGCCAGAAAAGTATCGAACCCATCCTTTTGCAGGATGAAATTCACCAGTTCGTAGGTGTCCATATTGTCTTCGACGATCAATACACTACCTTTGCTCATGCCGCAAATATACTACGTCTCGCGTTTACGGGCAATGTACGGTTCCCAAACGGGTGCCAAACGAAGACCCTCACCCTGCCCTATCCCATTGGGAGAGGGAGATGGCAATGGGTATAATCACTACACCTTATGAAAATTCTCTTTGTGGCTGATGGCCGTTCTCCGATCTCTCGAAACTGGATTCGCTACTTCGCGGAACGCGGCGACGAGGTCTATCTCGCTTCCACTTTTGCTTGTGAATTGGATTTCCCGGTCAAGCGGCTGGAATTGACCCCCGTGGCCTTTAGCGCCGTCAAAAAGCAGACTTCCACCCCGGGCAGCGGTTCTTCGCGGACCCTCGGCCTGCGTACGCTTATCAGACAGTGGCTCGGCCCTTTGACCATTTCGCGCTCCGCGAGAAAATTGCGCGCGTTTATTCAAGAGGTTCAGCCCGATATCGTCCACGCGCTGCGCGTGCCGTATGAGGGGATGCTGGCGGCTGAAGCCTTATCTGGTGGTCGAGTATCGAGACCACGTTTTATCGTTTCCATCTGGGGCAATGACTTTACTTTGCACGCGCCGTCCACGCCGTTGATGGGATATTACACGCGCAAGGTGATGAAGGCCGTTGATGCGCTCCACGCCGATTGCGAACGGGATATCCGCCTCGCGAGAGCATGGGGCTTGGGCGCTGAGTCGCCTACGTTGGTGGCACCAGGCAACGGCGGAATCAGAGGCGATGTTTTTTATCCGCCAAAAGAATTTGTGAAAGAGCCTGTCATCATCAATCCGCGCGGATTTCGGGCGTATGTCAAAAATGAGGCGTTTTTCAAGTCGATTCCGCTGGTGCTGGCGAAACGGAGCGATGCGCGGTTTGTGTGTTCGTCGATGCAGGGCGAGGCGCAGGCGTTGAAGTGGATTCAGGAGTTGGGCATCGGCCATGCGGTGCAATTGAACCCGCCGCTTTCGCACGCGCAGATGGGGGAGGTTTTTCGCGGGGCGCAGATCGTGGTTTCGCCGAGCGTCCACGATGGCACGCCGAATTCGTTGATCGAGGGCATGGCTTGCGGATGTTTCCCCGTGGCTGGCGATCTGGAATCCATCCGCGAGTGGATCACGCCCGGGCAAAATGGCCTGCTCGTTGACCCGAACAATCCGCAGGCGATTGCCGATGCGATCTTGATCGCGCTGGAAAGAGAAGACCTGCGGCGCGAGGCGGCAGGTCTCAATGCAAACATCATCTCTGCCAAAGCAGAGTACGGGCGGACGATGGAGCGGGTGGTGGAGTTTTACAGGTCGGTGATTATGAGTGCGTCGCACCAGACGGGTGGATGAGCCTCATTAATCAGCAGAATCTACTCGATGGGATGAATCCCGTCGAGTAAGGTGCGACGCACCCCTGCCAGCCTACATTTCCCGCGGTGCGCGCAGCGATTCCAATCGTCCGCGCAGTTCGATGCGGCGTGAATTCGCCGCGTGGCGCACGTCGTTCATGAAGCCCTGTCCACGGTCGCGCAGTTCGCCGCGCAGTTTCTCGCCCGATTCAGGCGCCATGAGCAATGCAATCGTGGAGCCGACCAACGCCCCCACCAAAATTCCGATCAGAAAACCGAACATTCTTCGCATGTGAATTCTCCTTCACTTGGTTGTTTTTGTTTTGCTAAAAATATTATACTGCTGATTGGGGGAAAAGATATTTGCAGGTGTTCATTGTTTCAAACAATTGTGCGGCTCATTAAAGTGTACCCGCCTCCAATTTAGGTGCCTTTCCATCGCTAAAACATTTGGCGCTGTTTTCCATACGCCATTTGGGAATAATCTCCAAATATCGGAGAGATAAGTTTCTCCATATTCCGGAGTTTCTATACTTTGTATTTCTCCGCTTGGGGTAAGGTTGATTACCGCTGGCAGACTTACGACCGGGAAGTAGTAATTGCCAATATCTGGTGATGTGACAGTCGTCATACAGGATGCCCAAACATTTATTTTTTGCAAAGTTTTCTCGGTCAATTCCCATTCACAGAAAACGGTATCCCGAGGATATTCAGACATAAGTTTTTCGGCCAATGCATTTTCATAATCTTTCCACTTATTCAACTGTTCAGGATCAGATGGAATAAAATATGTTAAATCTTTAGGTAAAGCAGGTCCTTCTTTTCCCTGCCCCAAATCTATTAAGCTTTTGTCAAGTCCATCTAATACATCTTTTGGGAGCGGTGTAGGATCGTATAGAGAGCGGTGGGAGTGGTCATCATGGACATCGTAGATGATTTTCCATGTCCCTTGTTCGTAGCGCAGGATGATAATGTGTTTTATGCCTGACGATTGTGAGCCGATCTTGTATGGAATGGAAATATCATAGACAATGTGATTTCCCTCAGATAAATTAGCCCGTGCCATTTGCCCCGCATCGAAGACGACGATTTCACTAAAATCAAGCGAATAACTGTAGGAAGAATACCTCAATAGATTCGTCCTTTCCCATACAACATTTAATGCTTGCTTTCTCAACTCTGTCTTCAAAAATGATCTGCCGTCAGGGGCGTGAAACCACAAAAATTTTTTTTTTTTTTTGTTGTTGTTTGTGGGGAAATTTTTTTAAAAAATTTTTTTCCCCCCTTTTTTTTTTCTGTTCTGCTTGGTGAATGGCGTTGGTATTGGGGAATATGTAGGCCATATAATTGTTGCTGTTGCCGTTTGTGTAATTGTTGGCGGGGTGGGTGAGTTGTGGCTGTTAAATGGATCGAAATAAAGGAAGATTTGCCGCTCAAAAAATTATTGGAGATTGTCGCTTCGGGCATGGATGTTGTGTTGACCGAAGACAAACTGCCTGTGGCTCGCCTTGTGTCTGTTTCGCACGAGGCTGGCGCTCGTGTACCTGGTCTCCATGCTGGGAAGGTATGGATTAGTCCCGATTTTGACGCGCCCCTGCCCGACTCATTTTGGCTTGGAGAAAGCCCTGCATGAAGTTGCTTTTAGATACACACACTTTTCTTTGGTGGGATAGCGAGCCTGAAAAGTTATCACGGCGCGCTTTGGAGTTGTGCCAGAATCCAGAAAATACGCTTGTCTTGAGCGTAGCCAGTATTTGGGAGATGCAAATCAAAATTCAATTAGGTAAATTGCAAATCAAAATCCCACTGGAGGAAATGATTAGCCAGCAACAGAAGAATGGAATCGAGATTTTGCCAGTTGAAGCATCGCATATCTTTTCCTTGATCTTTGACAATTCATTGCCCATTTGACGTTTTGATTATCCCGCACAATTTTGAGGATTATACAGAGAATTTTTTGGCGATGGAGTGGTAAATTTATAGTAAATCAAGCCCAAAAAAACCTCCAAGTTCTTCGCGAGAACTCGGAGGTTTTGACTCTACCTACTACTTCTTTCTTCTTACTTCTTTCTTCTTCCCACTCTTCTTCACAGGCTTCGCCGCTTTCTTCACCACAGCCTTTTTCACCTTCGGCTTATCCGCTGGCAACTGTTCCAACTCGCTCACCAGTTTTTCGAGCACATCGAAACCGCCCTGCCAGAACTTCGCCGAGCGAATATCCACGCCTGCTTCGGCGAGGACTTTCTCCGGCGCTTCTGATCCGCCTGCCGAAAGGATTTTGAGATATTTCGGCTTGAACGATTCGCCTTCCGCTTTGAACTGCTGATACAGCGAAAGCACGAGCAATTGTCCGAAGGCATAGGCATACACGTAGAACGGCGTGTGGTAAATGTGCGGAATGCCGACCCATTCCCACTTGAATTCGTCGCTCAACTCCACCGAATCACCGAATTGCTCTTTCAGGTTTTCCATGTACGCCGCGCACAGTTCATCCACTGAGGCGTTCTTCTGCACCATTTCGTGCGCCTGCTTTTCGAACAGCGCAAAATATGACTGGCGCAAAATGGTGGCGTAGGCATCGTCCATTTGCTTGAAAAGGATGTCGCGCCGAACGGATTCGTCGGTCTCTTCGGCCAGCATCTTGTCGATCAGCATCATCTCCGCAAATGTGGATGCGGTCTCTGCCAACGGGAGAGAGGATTGGAACGAGAAGGTGTTGTGTCCCGCCGCCAGCATGGAATGGATGGCATGACCGAGTTCATGCGCCAGCGTCGCAACCTCGCGTCCCGTCCCCTGATAGTTGACCAGCACCCACGGAGTCATCTCCGGCAGGACAGACCAACAGAACGCGCCGCCGCGCTTGCCCTTGCGAATTTCGCTGTCAATGCGGTTTTCATCGAACACGCGCTTTGCCAATTCCGCCACTTTCGGGTCGAAGGCTGAAAAAGCCTCCAGGACCATATTTGCGGCGGTATCGAATCCGTAGGTCTTCTTTGAGCGTGCCACGGGCGCGTAAATATCGTAGCGGCGCAGTTTCTTCATGCCGACATGTTTGGCTTTCAGGTTGAAATAACGCTGGAAGATTTTTACATTCTTACGGGCTGTGTTCAACAGCGCATCCACGGCTTCGTTGGGGATGTCATTGGTCAAATTCCGCGCCGCGATGGGGCTGCCGAATTTGCGCATGTCAATGTTTTCGTTGTGCCAGTCGCGTACGCGGGTCTGATACATCTGCCCGAGGATCACGCCGTCATTGCCATACACGCGGAACTGCTCCTGATAACTTTCCGCGCGCACCTTCGGGTCCGTGTTATAGCGGAAGGATTGAAGTTCCGACGAGGTCATTTCCTTTTCTTTGCCGCCCACGCGCATTTTGAAAGTATAGCGGTTGGTGATCGCATCGTAGAGATTGATCAGCGCGTTGGAACCAGTCACATTCTTGATGTTAACGATCTTCTCTTCCGCCTCGGTCAGGGTGTGCGGCTTGAACAGTCTCAGCGCTTCGAGATAGTAGCGATAATCGCCAGCGGCATCCAACAGGCGTTTGGCGTTGGCTTCGTCCACTTCCTTCCACCATAGGCTGAAGAACATCGTGCGGTTTTCGATCTCCGCTAAAAATTGCAGGGCGCGGTTTTGCAGGGATTGTGCAGCCTGATCCTGTGTATCGGCTGTGAAAGACAAGCCTGCGAAGGAATACAACTTGTTCGCGATGCGCACCGTCTCTTCACTTGCACGGACGATCTGCATGAATTGTTCGGAAGAAATCTCGGGGTTGAGTTTTCCGCGCACCCCTTCGAAAGAGGTGACCTGCTCTTCGATCATGTCGAACGCGTTTTGCAGTTCGGCACTTTCATAACCGGGGTAAAGCGGAGCCAGGCTCCATTTGGATTGAGTATAGGCCATTGTATTTTCTCCAAAAAATAATTTGCAGGATGCGACTTGCAGCCTGCAAATTATACGTCATGGGGACGGATTTTTGATGCTACCGTAGTATGGAATTGATTTGCTCAGAAAGCAGGTCACGCTTGAAACGTGACCTGCTTGAGTGGCGGATGCCGCTGGGAGCATTATGGCACAGCCAAAAAGTGATTCTTCAGCGTGTAGTGGATGTAATTCTCCCATAGCGGAATCACATCTGCCATTTTGTAATCATGATCCGAAAAGGTCTGGATGATGACTCGGCCTTCATAGCAGGTGGCCAGCACGCCTTCCTCGTTCGATTTCCGCGCGGCGAGGCCTGCCAGCAGCACCGCATCCCCGGAGCCGCCGAGGCGAATCTGATCTCCGGTTTGGTTGGCCCAGTATCGGTCATAGTGAAGAAGCGGAAGCACCGTATTCGGTTCATTGAAAATCGGATGCGTCGGGTCCCACCAGTAGATCGAATCGGCCAGTGAATAATCCTTTTGGTAGCGAATTCCGCAACCGCCTAATATCTTGCTGATCGGTCCATTCGCCTCGGTATCAAGATACCAAACCTCGGCGATCAGCGCCACTTTGTCACGGGTCAGGCGGGTGTTGATCACATCCCAAAACTCACCAGAGATGCGGTCCTTCGCTTCCGCGCCGACGATGATCAGGTCGTATTTGGTGCCGGAGTTGAGATACTCCATGAAATGTCCGCTGTAGGAACCGGTCTGCGTGTATTTGATGCCCATGTTGTCGAGCGCATCTTGAATCCACATGCCGATGCCGTACTCGTCCGTGTTTTCGTAGACCAGCACATTGGCGGCGCGGATGCGCGCTTCCACATCCTGTGTGGGCGTGGGCTGCACCTGTGCGGGCGCTTCTGGTTGTGCAATGGTCGGTTGGGGTGGGGGTGAAGTTGGCTGAACAGCCTGTTGTGCGTTCAATGCGGCCTGAGTCAATTGCAGGGCCATGCTGGTGGCCTGAAGTTCGAGTGCCGCCTTGGTTGGGTCAAATGCAGGCGGGGAACTGGTGTCTGGCGTGATCGAGATCCCACAAGCCAGAACAAACAGAAAACTTAGCGATAGCAGTATGGCCCCCCATACCCCACGCTCTCTAAACATGGTGCCCTCCCAAAAAATGAGATTGCGGAATTTTCCGCAATCTCATTATATAAAAACCAGAGGGGTGTATCAACTATATTATAGACTGGATCGGATGTGCATAATGTCACCATCCTTAACTGGATATTCCTTGCCTTCGAGTCTTAACTTCCCTTTGGCCTTCGCTTCATTCATGGACCCGAGGCTGACCAGGTCTTCGTAGGCAACGACCTCCGCCCGGACAAATCCACGCTGCAGGTCGGTGTGAATTTCCGCGGCAGATTCCGCTGCGCTTGCGCCGCGTTTTGTCGTCCACGCGCGCACTTCATCTTCTCCGACGGTGAAGAAGGTCTGCACCTTCAACAGGTCATACGAGAGGTTGATCATTCGGTTCAGACTTAATTCTTTAATGCCGTATTCTTCCATGAAAACGGCGGCATCTTCCGCGCTGAGTTGGGCGATCTCCATTTCGAGTTTGCCCATCAACGCCACGCTGGGATGATCGAGTTGGGCGTCTGGTGCAGTTTGCCCTTCACCCATGTTGAACACAGTGAGAATGGGTTTGCGGGTGAGCAGGCCGTAGCTGGCAAGTTCCTTTTGCTCTTCGTTCGTGAATTCCATGCTGCGCAGGGGTTTGTTATCTGAAAGCGTGGCGTGAAGTTTTTCGAACAACTCTGTCTGGCGCGCATTGACGACCTTGTCGGTGCCGCCTTTTTTACGTTCCTCGGTCAACTTCTCAAGCTTTCTTTCCACGGCGATCAGATCGTTGAGCAGAAGCTCGGTCAACATGCCGTCTACATCGCGCAGTGGGTTAACGGTCCCGCTGGGATGCATGACGTTCTCGTCCGTGAATCCACGTACGATGAGGATCAAGCCTTCCATTTGGTTGAGTTGATTCAACAGTTGCCCGGAAATGCCGCTTTTGGCCGAACCAGATTCCAGTCCGGCAATATCCGCGTAGGTCACTTTGGCGAAGATCGTTTTCTTCGGGTTGAACATTCCAGAGAGTTTGGTCACGCGCGGGTCGGGGACATCCACAACTGCGGTATGTACTTCGATTCGTCCGGCGGAGGCGCTGGTGGGGGTGTTGCTGCGCGTGAGCGCGTTGAAAATGGTTGTTTTTCCTGATTGGGGGAGTCCGATAATTCCTAGTTTCATCTTGACCTTATTCGTGAGAGTTTGTTATACTATCGGGCGCTCAGTAACCGCAAGCCGAAGTGGCGGAATAGGCAGACGCGCACGACTCAAAATCGTGTTCCCTACGGGAATGAGGGTTCGATTCCCTCCTTCGGCACTGGCACAAAATACCCGAAGCGGTATTATAACCCGAACGTCCTCCCATTACGGGAGGACGTTTGAGTTTTATATATATTGAGTCTTATCGCGTTGACAACCTTTTTTAAAACTGTAAAATAATATATGTAACAGCTATGTCGAACAAGTTTTACTGTGTTATATGAATCGTAAAAAAGGAGGTGTGTGATGAAGCTTTATCTATTCTTCGCCGTCATAGACCTGCTGATCTTGCTGGCGTATCCGATCGTTTATGTTGTGCATCGTGTGCGAAAAATAATAAGCGTAAAGCAGAAAAGCGTGTCTTAGCAAGTTGCCAAAAAAACAGTAAAATACACCCAGGAGACACTACTATGCCCTCGTTGAATGAAGTCTTGGCAGTGATTTTGGGTGGAGGCCGCGGTGCACGTTTGTATCCCTTGACGCAGATGCGCTCCAAGCCTGCGGTTCCGATCGCGGGAAAATATCGCCTCATTGATATTCCGATCAGCAATTGTATTAACTCGGGGATCTATCGCATTGCAGTGCTGACCCAGTTCAATTCGGTGTCTTTACACCGCCATATTACGAATACCTATCATTTCGACGCATTCCATCCTGGATGGGTGCAGATTTGGGCGGCGGAGCAGACTATTGAAAGCGCCGACTGGTATCAAGGCACGGCCGATGCGGTTCGAAAGCAGACGCTCGAGATACAATCCAGCGGTGCGAAGAATGTGTTGATCCTCGCTGGGGATCATCTCTATCGCATGAATTACAAGGAAATGGCCGAATATCATTGGGATACAAAAGCCGATATTACGGTGGCGGTTCAACCTGTTCCGCGCGACGAAGCTTCCCGTTTGGGCATCCTGAAGCGCGAGAAGAATGGCCGCATTTCCGCCTTCGTGGAAAAACCCAAGGATGTTGAAACTCAAGATAAATTCATCAGCCGTGATGATGTGGTGCGTCCGTTCCTGGGGTCGATGGGTATTTACATGTTCAAGACCCGCGTGTTGATGGAATTGCTGTCGAACTTCCCCAGCTTCCATGATTTCGGCGGCGATATCATCCCGCAGGCGATCCAGTCCTACTCCGTCTATGGCTTCGATTTCAGCGGCTATTGGCAGGATATTGGAACGATCCGCTCGTTTTATGAAACCAACCTTGCCCTGACGACATCGGAAACCCCGTTCAATTTTTACGATCCGAAACTTCCCATCTATACCGAAACACGCTTCCTGCCCGGTTCCATTGTTGAAGACAGCAAGATCCGCGATGTGTTGATCGCCGAGGGCAGCCGCGTCCAAAAATCCGATATTACACATTCCATCATCGGCATTCGCAGCCAGATCTCGCGCGGATGCGTGATCAAAGACACCATCATGCTCGGTTCCGATTATTACGAGCGTGATGACGAAGGCCTGCCCATCGGTATCGGCGAGAACTGTCATATCGAAGGCGCGATCCTGGATAAGAACGTGCGCATCGGCAGCAACGTCACCATCCGCCCGTTCCCGCGCAACACCGATATCGATCATGCGAAATGGTATGTCCGCGATGGAGTTGTCGTGATCCCGAAGGATATGGTGATTGAGTCTGGAACGCAGATCGGTCCTGAATAAAGGGTTGTTTCCTGATCTGCAATTTACTTGTTATCAACCCTTGCGCGAGACATCAATAAAATTATGCTATACTCGCTTTATATGAAGCCATCGCGCGAATACTGGCCGCGCTGGGCAGAAACCCTGCGCCGTTATCAGCTTCACGAATTTGCCGCCTCGCTCCTTGATGCAGGAAGTCCTCTTGCCCTGCTTGGAGCGCAGGCGCTTTATTTTGGCCGTGGTTTGATCGAGAGCGATCAACTCATGGCTTTGGCCGTGACCCTTGAAGAGGATAGCGAAGCATTTGCATCCTTTCTGGTTAAAGATGGAGCCGCATCGTGAAGATCCTTGAGTTGGCGATCCTTGCGGTCAGTGCGATCCTTTTATTGACGATCACACTCTGGAAGCGCAAATCCCCTGCGAAATTAAGAGACATTCCCGCCCTGACCCGCCTGTTCCGCACACTGGGCTTGAGCGTTGAAGATGGTACGCGCCTGCATATTTCACTTGGGCGCGGCAGTTTTCTTGATTCACGCGGCGGCTCCGGTTTGGCCGGGCTGGCCGTGCTACGTTACATTGCAGAGCGGACTTCCGTCAGCGATGAACCTGCGGTCGCTTCTGCCGGTGACCCCGCGCTTGGCTTGCTTGCACAGGATACTTTGCAGGCTGGCTATCAAGCCGCTGGTGTGGAAGAACTCTATGTTCCCCACGACCGGGCGTGTTACGGGTCTGACCCCATTCGGGTATGCCGCAGGGGCGATGAATATTTCACAGAACGAAAATGTTTCCACGAACATCATGCTCGGTCATTTCGGACCCGAAGCCGCATTACTTGCCGAAGCCTCCGACCGTGAGAACATTACGGTGATCGGCGCAAGTGATGACCTTGCTGGGCAGGCCGTCCTATTTGCAAACACTCAGGATGCTTTGATCGGCGAGGAATTATTTGCGGCAGGTGCCTATCTCGGTGCGGGCGCTTCACATACAGCCAGTCTGACCGTTCAGGATATTTTGCGTTGGACCATCATCGTCGCCTTGCTGGGCGGCGCGTTCGCCAAATTAGCGGGGATCTTCTAATGCGAATATTCACAGCACTTATCGCAATTACTGCTGGGATTCTGGTCCTTTTCGGGTATTTCATTCCCGCATTTTCAGGATTGCAGATCCTTTTGTTGAATTGGGCCATCATCCTCGCCGGGGCGGCCGCGATCGTCGGCGTTTTCAATTTGATCCTGGTGCATTCCGACAAAGTACGCCGCAGTGAAAAGGGAAGTGTTTACAGCGCCCTGCTCGTTATCAGCCTGGTGGCGACATTAATATTTGGAATCATTCTACGGCCCGGACACACCATTATGAAGATGGTGGTGAGCGGGATCATCGTCCCCTCCGAAGCTGCATTGATGGGATTGCTGACCATTTCCCTGCTTTATGCGGCGATCCGTTTGTTGCGCCGTCGTGTTGATCTCATGAGCATCATCTTTTTGATGACAGCCGCGTTCGTTATTTTGGGCACTGCTTCTTTGCCTTTTGGTGCAATTCCCCTTGTCAGTGATTTCTCCCGCTGGGTGACAGAGGTGCTGGCCTTGGGCGGCGCGCGCGGTATTTTGATTGGCGTTTCGCTTGGCATCCTCACTACTGGTTTGCGCGTTTTATTCGGCACCGACCGGCCTTACGGGGGTAACTAATGGCTGACCTCATTAAGTGCCCCGTTTGTGGCGAAAATAATCGGCCCGACCAAGAGTTCTGTCAGAATTGCCAGACTCGGTTGGGACCGTTGCCCGGCTCTTCCAGGGATGGCGATGAAATCCTTAAACCCGGCCAGGCCCCAACCAAAAAGAATACAGCTGAACTCGAACCGATCCTTCCGCAATGGTTGAAGGATGCGCGTGATTCAGCGCGGAATCTCAATACAGGGGACCCGCAAGCCGAACAACCGCCACAGAAGCCACAACCCGCTTCGCCCGTCGACTTTTTAGCTGGTCTGCAATCCCAGGCACATGACGGCGACGAAGAGGATATTCCGGACTGGCTTGCAAGCCTCACTGGTGATGCGCCGAAGCCCAAGAAGGCCCCGCCAGAATCTTCCGAGGTGCGCTGGGTGGAGATGGGTGCGAAGAACGACTTTGCCCAGGATGAACAGCCTGCGGGTGAACCCGATGCCCCGCCGTGGTTATCCGGGCTGGCTTCGACCCCGCAGCCTGATGAAAAAGATGAATTAACCGATTGGTTCCGCGATGCAAGCGGAATTCAAAAGCCCCCAGCGCAGGAGCCTCAGCCGGAAGCATCGAGCGCCGATACCCCGGACTGGCTGCGTGCTATGGCCGCAGAGAGTGACGTGCAGGATAGCTTTACGCCGTCGAACGAGTCCAATGATATGTTCGGTGGCCCTTCCACTTCAAGTGATACGCCAGATTGGCTGCGTGCCATGGCTGCGGAGAGTGATCCGCAGGTGACCAATGCGCCGTCCAATGATTCAAATGATCTTTTTGGCGCATCTTCCGCTTCAACTGACACACCGGATTGGCTGCGTTCGATGTCTGCCGATGGTGGCGCACAAGCCAGCAATGCTCCGACGCATGATGAAAACGATCTATTCGGTTCTGCTTCAAACGATACACCCGACTGGTTGCGTTCAATGTCTACCGATGGTGGACAAAGCGGAAGTAGTGCGTCAGTAGCAAATGAATCCGATGATCTTTTCGGCGCATCTTCTGCTTCTTCAAACGACACGCCAGATTGGTTACGTTCGATGGCTGCGGATAGTGGTGCGCAGAGCACGAATGTTCCGTCTAATGATGCCCAAGATCTTTTTGGCGATCCTTCTGCTTCTTCAAACGATACGCCGGATTGGCTGCGCTCAATGTCTGCCGATAGCGGTGTGCAAAGCAGTGTTCCGTCGGACGATGCTAACGATCTTTTTGGGGCTCCCACGGATTCAAATGATGCGCCAGACTGGCTGCGTGGTGTTCAATCTCAAAACGCTGAGCCTGCCGGTTTTTCAGAACCAGTTTCCAGTGGAATTCCTGAATCGTCTGCCGACCTTTTTGCCGGAGATGTTCCAGATTGGTTAAAAGGCGCCGAGCCTGAAAAATCCGCACCCGCGTCATCCTCCGATCAGGAATGGCTGGCGAGTTTGCAAACGGGCGGCGATGAAAAGACTTTATCAGATCAGCCTCCCGCGTGGGCGGCTGGTGCAGGTGCAACCTCCGGCGATGAATTGGAGATGCCCTCGTGGTTATCCGGTGCGAAGACGTCAGAATCTGCCGCGCCTGCGCAGGATGATTCTTTGGGTGATGTGCCGAGTTGGTTGAAGGCATCCGCTCCACAGGAATCCATGTTCGGAGAAACACCGGCGGCGATGCCTGCTTCTGCAGAATCTGCTTCGATGCCAGACTGGCTCAACTCGATCCAATCCGTGGAACCTGAGTCTTCATCGAAACCTGCCGATGCGCAGCCTACTTTTGCGGACAATTCGGGCGGCAACATTGATGAGCTATTTACCGACCTTCCCGATTGGCTTTCAAATGCAGGCGATACAGCTACACCGGCTTCCTCTTCCCCGGCGCCGATCACCAATACCGATGCGATAGCGCCCGGCGAGTTGCCTTCGTGGGTACAAGCCATGCGCCCGGTCGATTCTGGCGTGCCATCGTCTTCATCAGGTTCACTCTCCAGTGATCAGACGCTCGAGTCTCGTGGTGCGTTGGCGGGGCTGCAGGGTGTACTGCCTGCCGTGCCGGGTTTTTCTCCGGCGAGCAAGCCAAAAGCCTATTCGATCCGGTTGCAAGCCAGTGATGAACAACAAGCTCATGCCGCACTGCTTGAGCAGATCCTTGCTGCAGAGACCGCTCCCGTTCCGCTTTCATCGTTTACCACACTGAAGAGTTCGCGCGGTTTGCGCTGGTTCCTTGTTGCGTTGTTCTTCCTGATTTTGCCTGTGATCCTGATCATGCGCACGCAGACCTTCACCCTGCCCTTAAGCGAGCCAACCTCCGCAGTAAGAGGAGCGTTGGATGTGGCCCAGTTACTTCCGGAAGGCGCGCCTGTGTTGGTGGCCTTCGATTTCGAACCCGCCCGTGCAGGCGAAATGGAAGCAACAGCTGCACCGATGTTCGACCAGATGCTGTTGCTGCATCATCCGCGATTTACCTTTATCTCCACCAGTGAGTCGGGTGCGGTTTTGGCAGAGCGCTTCATTTCCACTGGACCTTTGGCCGGGCACCAATATCAAAGCGGAATCGAATATATGAATCTGGGTTACCTGCCCGGTGGACAGATGGGCATCCATGCCTTTTCACAGGACCCGCGTAGAAGCACTCCGTATTTGTTCAACAGCGGCATTACTGAAAGCGTTTTATTTGACTTCAATCTCACCCCGGCATGGACGGCTGACCCGTGGAGCAATATCACATCACTTTCGCAGTTTACGGCCTTCGTCATTGTGACGGATAACGCCGATTCCGCCCGCGCATGGATCGAGCAGACCAGTTCCGCGCGTGGAACAATTCCAGTGGTGGTGATCTCCAGCGCACAGGCTGCGCCCATGATCCGCCCGTATTATGACTCGCAGCAGATCAGCGGCATGATTTCCGGTTTGTACGACGGCGCTGTCTTCGAGCAGAACAATCTCAATCGCCCGGGCACCACCCGTGTATATTGGGATGCGTACAACATCGGCCTGTTGCTTGCCATGGCCCTGATCGTGCTTGGCGGTCTGTGGAATTTCGTTTTGGGTCTGCGTGACCGCGCTGCAGCCAGGGAGGCAAAGTAGCATGGTCCTCACTCCTCAAATGCTTGATTTGATCGTTGGTGCGATCAGCTTTTTATTCACGGTTCTCATCTTCAGTTATGTGCTGGGAGATAATCCTCTCTTTCGCATTGCGGTATATATTTTTGTGGGGGTTTCTTCCGGTTACATTGCTGTAGTTGCCTTTTGGCAGGTCATCTGGCCGCAGTTGTTTTATCCGCTGTTATTCGGTGCCATTTCCCCGCTTGAGAAGGGATTATTGTTGGTGCCCCTATTTGGATTGGCATTGATCCTGATGAAGATCTCGCCGCGCCTTGCCGGGCTGGCGCGCATCGTGATGGCTTTCATTGTAGGTGTGGGGGCGGCGGTGGCAATTGCGGGCTCTCTCTCTGGCACATTGATCCCACAGATCATGGGTGCCATCAATGCGTTCGATATCGTTGCCGCAGGTGCGCGTAACATCGGCTTCCTTGAGGCGATCACGAACGGCTCAATCGTTCTGGCTGGCACGGTTTTCACGCTTATTTATTTCCACTTTGGTGCACGCGCCAAGGCAGACGGCACCATGCATCGCTTTGGGTTGATCGAATTGTTTGCCTGGGTGGGACGTATCTTCATCGGCATTACATTGGGCGTTGTATTTGCAGGCGTATATTCCGCGGCTTTGACCGCGTTGATCGAACGCTTCAGTTCGTTGGTTAATTTCATTACCAGTTTCCTTGGGAACTTCCAATAATTATGGCTTCCTCGCTGATTGACGGTAATTCCATTCTCGCCATAGATGTTGGCGCAGCCAATACCCGAGCGGTCTTCTTCGACGTGGTCGAAGGGGAGTATCGTTTCGTGGCTTCTGGTATTGCGCCTTCCACCGCTGAAGCGCCGTACAAGGATGTGAGTGAAGGCGTTCGTAATGCCATCGGGAATTTGCAGGCGATTTTAGGTAGAGCCCTGCTTGATAATTCACGTAATCTGATTACGCCGAGCCAGCCCAACGGGTCCGGTGTGGATGCGTTGGTGGCGACCCTGTCCGCTGGCCCGACCATTCGAACGGTCCTCGTGGGATTGCTCAAAGATGTCTCACTCGAAAGCGCACGCCGTCTTGCAGAATCCACATACATGCGCATTGTTGAGACCCTCAACATCAGCGACCGCCGCAAACCCGATCAGCAGATCGATGCCGTTCTGCGCGCCAGGCCCGACTTGATCGTGATCGCAGGCGGAACGGATGGCGGCGCTTCCCGCTCCATTCAAAAACTGCTCGAACCCATCGGCCTCGCGAGTTTCACGATGCCGGATGATAAACGCCCCGCTGTTTTGTATGCAGGCAACGAAAAGATCGAGGAAGAGATCAAGACCTTGATCGGTTCGCTTGCGACCTCATTGCATTTCAGCCCGAATGTGCGCCCCTCGCTCGATACCGAAGATCTCGAACCTGCCCAGCGCGAACTAGCACGTATGACCATCAATATTCGTAAGCGTCAGATCAGAGGCGTTGACCTTTTGGATAGTTGGTCTGGTGGACATTTACTTCCGACCGCTTATGCAACAGGACGCATGGTGCGTTTTCTTGCAAAAGTCTACAGTTCGAAGAAAGGTATTTTGAGTGTGGACCTCGGTGCATCCGCCGCGATTATTTCAGCGGGCTTCAGTGACAAATCCACCTTGAACGTGTATCCGCAATTTGGATTGGGCGAGAACCTCACGGGTCTGCTCAATTACACAAAGCTCGAAGATATTTTGCGCTGGTCTTCGCTTGATGTTTCGCCGGGCGTGCTGCGCGATTACATGTATCAAAAAGCAATGTATCCATCCGCGATCGCGGCCACCAAGGAAGACCTTGCCATTTCACAGGCGATCGCGCGGCAGGCGCTTTACCTTGCGATGCAATCGGCTCGTCGCGATTTTCCGCGCAACGTGGCTGGCATCAAACCGACTTTGACTCCGCTCTTTGAGCCGATTCTGGCAGGAGGCGGAGCCTTGAGCGACGCTTCGCGCCCCGGCCAGGGCCTGCTTCTGCTTCTTGACTCGATCCAACCTGTGGGTGTGACCACAGTCATCATCGATCAAAATAACCTGCTGCCTTTGTTGGGTGTGACCGCTTCTCAAAATAATATTCTTCCCGTTCAAGTGCTTGAATCTGGTGCGTTCCTCAGCGTGGGGACCGTGGTTGCCCCGGTGGTCTCTGCCGCCTACGGTACACCCATCCTGCGTGCCACATTGACTTATGAGAACGGCACCGAATCGCGCATGGACTTGAAATACGGAAGCCTTGAAACCCTGCCGTTATCAAGCGGCGAAGCTGGCAAGTTGACCGTCCAATGCTTGCGCGGCGCAGATGTGGGCTTTGGTCCCGGTCGTGGCGGCACGATCCCTGTCAGCGGCGGCGCATTGGGTGTGGTCTTCGATGGCCGTGGACGCCCGCTTGACCTGCCAGCGGATGGCGTGCGTCGTCGTGAATTGATCAAAAAATGGAATTGGACTCTCGGAGGCGAATAGACTCATGCAAGCGCCCGTACATCATATCGTTGGCCTGACATCCATTGTGCGCGAACGGCTTCTGCCGGTTTCGGGTACTGTGCTGGCGCGCCTTAACCAAAAGGTCAGCCCAACAGATGTAGTCGCCGAAGCGACCTGGTCGCGTGAGCATGTGCTGTTGAATGTCGCTCATCAACTTCATGTGAGGCCTGAAGTTGCCGACCGTCTGATCAAATTCAATTTTAAAGATATGGTCCCAGCCAACGCGGAAGTGGCGATCGGTGAGGGATTATTTCCGCGTGTTGTGCGTGCCCCGCGTGAGGGACGTGTCGCTGCAGTGGGCGGCGGACAGGTTCTGCTCGAAGTGGGTGAATCAAAGATCGAACTGCGGGCCGGTATTCCCGGCACGGTGATCGAGATCGTCCCGAATCGCGGTGTGATCATACAAACTGCTGGTGCTCTTGTGCAGGGTATCTGGGGAAATGGCCGTATTGATTCAGGCCTGCTTGTGAATATTGCTGAAAAACCCGATGGCGTGTTGACCGCTGACCGCCTGGATGTAAGCCTGCGCGGTTCCATTATTCTGGCAGGCATGGTCAAGGATGCTGAGGCGTTACAAGCTGCGGCTGAACTGCCCGTGCGTGGATTGATCCTTTCAAGTCTAAATCCATCCTTCATTCAACTGGCGCGTGAAATGCGTTATCCCATTGTCGTAACCGATGGCTTTGGCTCCATGCCGATGAATTCGGCTGCGTTCAGGCTGCTTAGTACCAATGCCAAGCGTGATGTGACCGTCAATGCTGAAGTGTTTGACCGTTACAGTGGTGCCCGCCCGGAAGTGATCATTACCCTGCCTATTTCCAGTGAACCGCCTGCCTCGCGTGAAGTGGAAACCTTCGCACCGGGTTTGCAGGTGCGCATGCGTCGTCCACCTGCGATGGGCATGATCGGTGTAATCTCAGCCATCAAGCCCGGATTGACCACACTTCCAAGCGGTTTGCATGCTCATGCGGCGGATGTCAAACTTGAAAATGGCGAAACCGTTGTTGTGCCTCTCGTAAATCTTGAAGTTGTGGGATAATATTCAAAGTTATTGTAAATAATTCGTCTATAACAGGCGATATAACAAGGAGAGTGCTCCATGTCTTTTGATGAAACCAATTTCGATGATAACGGTGAGGCTCCTCTTCCAGAGGAATCAAATAACAATCGTACCTTTTTGGTTGCGGTTGGTATTTTGGGCGGGATCATCCTGATTTCCGTTGCCTGTCTTACTGGGGTATGGTTCTTTGGATCACGAAACAGTGCTTCGGTGCAGCAGACCGAAGTTGCCAATGCGGCGATCACCACAGCCACCGCCAATGCGGTCAATCAGACGGTGAACCGCGCGATCACAGCTACTTTCGAAGCATCCATTTTACCGACGGCCACAACCACTTTTACGATCACCCCGACTTCTCCCGTAGGTGTTGCGTCTTCCACACCCACCCCTGACCCCGCGTTTGCGGGTTTGAATGGCACATCCATTGCTCAGACCGCCACCATTGGTGCGGCATATACGCAGGCTGCCCTTGCGGCGCTTAGTACTGTGCCTCCCACTTCAACAGCCCTGCCGAACACCGGCTTTGCCGATGAGTTCGGGTTGCCAGGTATCGTGGTCATGGCGTTGGCCTTTGTCATTGTGATCCTGCTGGCTCGCAGGCTGCGCACTTCCCCCGAAACTATTCGATAATTTATTCCTGAAATGCAAACGGGATGGCATGCTATGCGGCCATCCCGTTTTTGTTTTCGTTTTAATGACTGAAGTCGCCACTACGATGATTCTAGCTCCTGCAAAAATTTTTCACGGTTGGCGGAGCGGGCGGTCTTGCCGCTGGATGTTTTAAGGATCCATTTTGGGTCAACGATGTGGGCGTGGCGCAGGGCAATGGCGGAATTTTGGGTGATGTGTTTGCGCAAGGCGTCGGCGATGCGCTGACGTTCTTCGGGATTTTCGGTATCCACTTCGGCGACGATGACCACTTCTTCAGTGCCTGCTTTTGCGTCTTCGATGCCGAATGCAACGGCGCGTCCTGCGTGGATGCCAGGCACTTCATACGCCAGCGATTCCAGATCCTGCGGATACACGTTCTTGCCGCCGACGATGATCATGTCCTTTTTGCGGCCCGCCACAAAGACCTCGCTGTTCAAGGTGTAGCCATAATCGCCAGTGAGATACCAACCATCGCGTAGCGCTTTTTCGGTGGCGTCGGGGCGGTGATAATAACCCGTCAACATGCAGTCGCTTTGCAGGGCGACCTCGCCGATCACTTTATCGGGGAGGGACTTTCCATCTTCCGACAGAATCAGCAAGCGGGTATTGGGAAGCGCGCGCCCCGAAGACATCATCTTCAACGTAGGCTTTCCATCCATGGGCGGATTTGCGATCCGCTCGTTGATGTAGGACTCGCGGTCGATCTCATCGGTAACTGGTTTTGTCCCGAGCGGGGTTTGAGTGACCCCGAAAACATTCTCTGCCATGGCGTAACTGCAATTGAGCGCGGACTCACGCAAGCCGTACTTTTCGAAGCGTTGAAAAAAGGCCTGATGGCTTTCCCATTTGACGGGCTCGGAGCAATTGGTGATGACGCGCCACGACGAAAGATCCACGCCTTCGAGGTCGCGCTCGCGGACCTTTTGCGCGCAGAAGTTGTAGGCGAAATTCGGCAGCCACGAAAGCGTGCCTTTGTATTTGCTGACCGATTGAAATAATTTATGCGGCGCGCGCACCCAATCGAAGGGCGATTGCAAAACGAGGGTGATGCCCATGAGGATGGGCATGAGGAAGCCCGCGATGAGTCCCATATCGTGATACAGCGGAAGCCACGAGACGAGGACATCGTCGCTGGTGAGTTGAAGGGCGCGGGTATAGGCGTTAAGTTGATTGAGCACAGCCTCATGCGAAAGCGCGACGCCTTTTGCAGGCCTGTGGTGCCTGAAGAATGCTGGAGCAGGACGATGTCGGTGGGCTTGCAATGCAATCCGCGCAGTTGACTGAAATCAGGCTCGGTTTCGGGCGCGAGTTGGCTGGTGAGCAAAACCGTGCGGACGGAACTATCTGCTGTCATTGCGGATCGAATATCCGATTCGAATTCGGGATAAGTGACGATGGCGGTCGGTTGTGTTACCGAAAGGAGTGCGGCGAGATCGGCGCGGTAGCGCTCGGGGGAGAGCTTTTCGGTAAGGAAGGGCATGATGGCGGGAATTGCGCCATGCAAGATAGCTCCCCAGAACGAATAGACCAGGTCTTCGCCGTGCTGCAAAATGAGGATGATCACTTCGCCGGGTTGAAGCCCTGCTTCGGCGTAGGTACGGGCATATCGCGCAGAACCTGTTACCAGGTCATGATAAGAAACGGGTTTGTCATCCTGCCCTGCATGCTGGAGGATGATGGCGGCCTTTTCGGGATTCTTGCTATAGTTTTGATGGATCAGGTCGGCAAGCGTGGTCATTTTTGGGATTCTTTATAAGACTTGATGGGGGAATCGAATTGGGAAAGATAGTTATTGAGGTTTTTCAAACTTCGTTCCACAATTTCGATGACGATTATATCCGGGTTAAATTGTTCGATGGCTGCGCGGTTTAGATACAGAGGGGTATCTTCTCCGCTGTTAATAAAATAAGCTTTTTCGAAATTCATACTCATGTATTCATTGAGGAAGCGGTAGCCGAATGAGTCGTGGATCATCAGCAGGGTGGGCAGGTTTTCATCATCGACAGAGGTGATGTGATTGAAGCCGTAATAATCTAGCAGCGTGAGCGATTGAACGGGATGGCCTTTGGGCATGTAGAAGAAGTGCGGCTCTTTGATGAAGTTGGCCTGCAATAGTTTGGCGATGTCCTGCACGGTGGCGCGTTTTGTGCCCAAATCCAGTTCTTCAGGTTTGTAGGGTCGCAATTCGGGATGCGTTTTCGAGAGCTCATTGAGAATGGCGGTGTATGCCGCGAAGGCGCCGTATCCGTTCCAATGGGTGTTTGTCTTGTAAAAAACATCCTGTTCAAGTCTTGCATTTAGTAATGCAGGCCTGAGGTCTAATATTGTGGGGAGGTTGTTTGTATTTAGATGGGAGACTATATAGTCGAGCCTTGATTGCTCTGACAGGATTTTTATCTGTTCCGGAAGTTTGTCTGGATAGATGCTGGCTTTGTTTGGGGCGATTACAATTAATAGCGTAATACCTTGTGCCTGTAGATATTGGTTGAATGATTCCAGTCTTTTTACAAGAATTTTTTCGCCATTTTTGGGAATTGGGATCGCATTCTGATAATCATTAAGATTTCCATCGCCTGTGTATTCCATCCATCCGTCTTTCCCTATGAGTACGTTGGGAAAGACCCTATCTCCGATTTTGAGGCGCAGCCAGTTGGCTTTTTCGATGAGCAGGTTCTTCAGGATGAGGTTGTTTTCGAAATCTGAAACTCCAACGAGGCTGCTCGAAACCATGATAAAGAGCAGGCCGCCCAGCAAGAGCAGGACAAAGGCTTGGGAATACCGCTGGCGTGAAGTGGATTCGGCGGACATGACGTTTTCCATTTTAGAATTTTGCATACAGGTTCGGCAGGAAACTGCCGCTCAATTGAAGTGCCAGCCCGAGGATGAAAAACAGGATCAGCGAAACATCTTCCACGACCTGAAACAGGAAATAGGAACTGGCTTGGCGTGATTCAAATCGTTCACGCAATTGCCGCCACAACGAGGTGAGCGGGAACGAGAACAGCGTACCTGCGATCATTGCCATGACGAAAGACGGCTCAATGAACGGCATGGGCGTGGTCTGGCTGAATGGCAATGGCGTCAGGTTAGAACTGTCACCTGCGAGGCGGCGAAAGAATTCGAAGGCAAAGTCCAGATTTCGTGAGCGGAAGAATACCCAGCCTGCGATGACGATGGTCAAGGTGTAGATGTGTTGCAAAGGCCGCCATGTCCCTTTGAGCCAGCGTCCAAAGCCGAGACTTTCCGCCGCCAACGCGATTCCGTGGATCATGCCCCAGACGATGAAGGTGGGATTGAATCCATGCCAGAGACCGGTCAGCAGGAAGACGATCAAAATATTGATCTGCTGTCCCATCCACTTGAAGCGTTTGCGCTCCAGCGGATAGAAGACATATTCACGAAACCATGTAGACAGGGTGATATGCCAGCGTCGCCAAAAATCGCTGACGCTTTGTGCGATATAGGGAAAATTGAAATTTTCAGGCAGGCGGATGCCGATCATTAGTCCCAGCCCGAGGGCCATATCGGTGTAGCCTGAAAAATTGAAGAAGATCTGCAGGGTGTAGGCGGCCAGCCCGAGCCATGCGAATTTCGGTTCTATATTGGCGGTCGGCAGGTTGAAGACGGCATTGGCCATCAGCGCCAGTTGATTTGCGATCACGGTGCGTTTGATAAACCCCGAAAGCAGGCGCCGAAACCCTGCGGCGACATCGTCCATCGATGGGTTGAGTTGCTCCATCTGCGCTGCAAAAGGTTTGTAGCGGGTGATGGGACCCGAAACAAGTTTCGGAAAGAACAGCAGGTAGGTGGAAAAGGCGATGAAGTTTTTTTCAGCGGGAGTGTTGCCCTTCCACACATCCACCAGATAGGCGATCAATTGAAAGGTGACATAGGAAAGGCCAATGGGCACGGCCAATCCGCTCAGGTCGTCGAGCCAGACTTTGGGGATGTTGAGCCAGAGCAGGCCTTTCTGTCCGAAGGCGGTCAGGTATTTGAAAAAGGCGAGCAGCAATATGTTGACCCCAAGCCCGATCCATAGCCATTTTGCCGCGCTTTGACCTGTCTGCTGCGCTTTTGCGATGGCGAGCCCCACCCAATATCCGCTGACCAGAATGCCGCCCAACCACCAGAACGCGGCGGCATTTCCCCACGCCAGAAAGATGACACTGGCGAACAGGAGGATGCCCGTCCGCGATTTCCCACTGCTGACCAGATAGATCAACAGAAAGACTGGCAGGAACAGGAAAAGAAAGAGCGGCGAAGAAAGGTCCATGAATTACTGGCGGGATTGAATCAGTTTGGCGAGTTGTTCCAGGGTATCAAAGGTTTCTGCATTAAGTTCGGTGTCATCAATGCGGACGCCGAATTTTCCCTCCACGAACAGACTGATATCCATGAGGCTGAAGGAGTCGATCAGTCCGCTGGAAATCAGGGCTTCATCGGCGCGGATGGCGCGTTTTGGCTGTTTGAGAATATCGGTGGCAATGAAGGCGGCGAGTTTTGAAACGAGTTCTTCCATGAAAATTTCCTTTTTGTTTGTGATTAGCCTCGAATTCTACACTAATTATCAGGGGCGGGCGAATGCTGCTCGTTTACGAATTGGCTGGTAAACTTTGGGGATCATGACATCGAAATTCATTGTCGGCATCAAATATCTGTTCCAGTTGGGCTTTCGTCCGCTGGCTTTGTATGGCTTGTATAAATTGGGGTTGAAGACTGGGCATTACAAACGCGTCACACCTTCAATCTCTACTTCCCAAATTCCAAGTTCCCATTCCCTGTTCTCCCTTCCCAACCGCGATCAACTTGAAAAAATTCTCGGCGAGGAAGGAAAATCGAATCTTCTCAACGAAGCAGATGAAATTGTCGCTGGAAATATCCGCGTGTTTGGAGAATCGACCGCACTCGATTTCAAGCTCAACCAACCGCTTCAGCATTGGACGGAATACGAATCCACGCCCGCACTTCTTTCTTCTTTCCTCTTTCTTCACAACGATATCAAATTCCTCTGGGAACCCGCCCGCTTCGGCTGGGCCTTCATCCTCGGCCGCGCTTACCACCTCACGCAAGATGAAAAATACGCCGAAACATTCTGGAAAAATTTCGAATCCTTCACCGAATCGAATCCTGTCAACATGGGGCCGCATTGGATGAACGGACAGGAAGTTGCGATTCGCTTGATGGCTTTCGTCTGGGCTGACCATGTTTTCGAAACAGCATCCGTTTCCAGCGCGGAAAGACGCGCGGTTCTTCATCGGTCAATTGGCCAGCATGCAGAACGCATCATGCTCACACTCGTCTATGCCCGCGCGCAAAATAATAATCATCTCATCACCGAAGCCGCCGCGCTTTACACGGCAGGCTTGTTCTTCAAAAATAAAACTTGGCACGAACTTGGCTGGTATTGGCTCAACTGGTGTTTTCAAAATCAGATCGGTGACTTCGGCGAGTACATTCAACACAGCGCCAATTATCATCGGCTGATGTTGCAAACTGCGCTGTGGGTTAATTTGATTAAACAGGATGTCTTCTCGGCGCACACATCACAGGCGATTGCACGCTCTGCCCACTGGCTTTTCTCTCTCCTCGATAACGCATCGGGGCGGACCCCGAACCTGGGTGCCAACGATGGGGCTTTGATCTTCCCTTTGAGCGCGACCGATTTCCGCGATTACCGCCCGACGGTGCAGGCCGCATCGCGCGCGTTTTTGAGAACCAGCCTGCCCTCAGGTGTGTGGGATGAAATGTCGTTGTGGTTTGGGCTGCCCGCCAATGACCGCGTGATCAACTCCGATGCGTATTTGACGGAAAACGTGCGCGGAAAAAATTCATGGGCGTATTTGCGGGCTTCGCGTTTTCGTTCGCGCCTTTCGCACATGGACCAATTGCACCTCGACCTGTGGTGGCATGGACTGAACATCGCGCAGGATGCAGGGACCTATTTGTATAACGCCGAATCGCCCTGGGATAATCCATTGGTGACGACTCGCGTGCATAACACGGTGACCGTGGATGGCCGCGACCAAATGACTCGCGCAGGCCGCTTCCTCGTGTTGGATTGGGCGAGTGCCTACTCAAAAAATTTGATCGAAGCCGACGATACGATTTTGGGCCGTGCGCGTGGCTACCATCGTGGTTATCACGGCTTGAAGCATGAGCGCACAGTGACGGTTTATCAAAACGAAAGGTGGGTGGTAAATGATCACGTTTACTGCGCGTAGCCGCTCAGAACGCGTATACCGTTTGCATTGGCTGCTCCCCGATTACGAATGGGAGTTGGAGAATCGGGACGATTCACAAGGAATCGGGCTTCGTATTAAATCACCTTATGGTTGGATCACACTCTCGGTTCATTCATCATTCATCATTAATCATTCATCACTTTCTCTCGTCCGTGCTGGTGAATTGGTTCATGGTCAACGGGATGTTCAACCTTACGAAGGCTGGGTCTCCCATATTTACGGACAAAAATCTCCTGCGCTGTCATTTGCAGTTGAGTTGAGTTCCGCTTATAACATTGAAATAACCAGCGAGTTTATCTTCCCTGATTCGGCGGCATGATAAAATATTTTCAAGTTTCAAATCTGGGCTAGGCCGCTTTTATCAGCGGTCTTTCTTAATGGAATGGAGTCGATTGCTTCATGAATGTCAACTTTGGGTTAACAGCAAGTGACTATGCCAAACATCGCGCAGGATTCCCAGATAGGTTCTTTGAGCGAGTGTTCAACGAAGGGATCGTCAAAGCAGGCGATTTGCTTGCAGACCTGGGCACAGGGACAGGCACTCTCGCGCGCGGATTCGCCGAACGCGGCTGCACGGTGACGGGTATTGATATTTCTGCGCAATTGATGGAACAGGCGAGGGATTTTGCCTTGCAGGCAGGCCTGGAAGTTGACTTCCGTTTTGCCAAAGCCGAAGCGACTGGTTTGCCTGATGATCATTATGATGTTGTCACCGCGGGGCAGTGCTGGCACTGGTTCGACCGCCCAGTTGCGGCGCTGGAGATGAAGCGAATCCTCAAGCCCAACGGACGCGCGGTCATCGCGCATTTTGACTGGATTCCGCTCGATGGCAATGTGGTCGACCTCACCGAAAAATTGATCGAAACCTATAACCCAAAATGGTATGTGGAATTCGGCGGGAAGACGGGCGTATACCCCGATTGGCTGCGTGATCTTGGCGAAGCGGGCTTTCTAGACATTCAAACCTTTTCATTCGATATGGATGTGCCCTACACCCACGAAGACTGGCGGGGACGCATCCGCGCGAGCTCGGGGGTGGGGGCGAGTTTGTCGGAGGCGGAGGTTGGTAGATTCGACTCTGAGTTGAAGTCCATGCTTGAGGTGTATGAGCAGGATGCGGGTGGGCGCGAGGCGGGTTCACATCCCATTTTGAAAATTCCGCATCGAGTGTCTGTCATCCATGCGCAAAAACCGAGTTTCTAAGTTGTACGGTTGTGTAATTCAATCAATGGGCGTAAAATACCTCAGCCAATAATGGTAAGGAAATCATGTATCACACGGACGAGAGTGACCTAAGTTCTTCAGATAGTAACCCGCCCAGTAGACGCGGGCGGCATATGTTTAATTTAATTTTCAACATCACGTAGGTGCATGTGCCTCTGCGTGATGTCAATTCACGCAAGGAGGTTGCCATGCTGAGTATTTACAAAACCACTGAGCAGGGGCTCGAAAAACTCGATATGATCGCGAACGGTGCCTGGGTCAATGTTGTGGACCCTACACCCGAAGAGATGGAAAAATTGGTCACGTGGGGGATGGACATGGACTATATCAATTATGCACTTGACCAGGATGAAATGGCGCGTATGGAACGCGATGAAGATTACACCTTCATCCTTCTTCGCATTCCCATGCATCAGCCTGAGAGCGATGTCCCTTTTAATACCGTGCCGCTTGGTATTATGATCCTGGGAAACAAGATCATTACTGTTTGTCGTTATGACAGCGATATTTTTAGAGTGCTTGCAAATGGAAAATATCGTTTGCTGAAAACAGGTAAACGATACCGCCTTGCGTTATACATCTTTCTCGAAACCTCGGCTCGTTATTTGAACCTGTTGCGCGAGATCAACCGCTCCACCGAGCTTGTGGAAGACCAGTTGCAAAAATCCACACGCAATCGTGAGGTGTTGGAGCTGCTCAAGTATCAGAAGAGCCTGACGTATTTTGCTACTGCGCTGCGTTCCAACGAGGTGATGATGGAGCGCGTTCAAAAGACACAGCTGTTTAATTACTATGAAGAAGATCAAGACCTGCTCGAAGATGTGCTCACGGAAAACCAGCAGGCCATTCAAATGACCAGCATCGCCACAGAAATTCTCTCAGGCATGATGGATGCTTTCGCTTCGATCATCTCCAACAATTTGAATGCCGTGATGAAAGCGCTGGCCGCGCTCACGATTATCCTTAACATGCCTTCACTGGTTGCCGCATTCTACGGAATGAATGTTGCCCTGCCTGGTGAAGGTCATCCGCTGGCGTTTCTCACGGTCATCGGCTTATCGCTTGCGCTCACTGCGGTCGCCACGTATATCTTCTACAAACGGGATTGGTTCTAACATGCAAACCGAATTGCTCCTCGATGCCAAAGCTACATTAGGTGAAGGCCCCGCATGGGATGCGAAAACGCAAACCCTTTATTGGTTGGATATTCTTGAAAAACGCGTTTACGCAGATACTCGAATCCTTGCTCAACTGGATGAATTCATCGGATGCCTTGCCCCGCGCAAGAATGGAAATCTGCTCCTCGGCACGCGCTTCAGCTTCGCGGACCTTGCGCCTGATTCTGCCCAATTGACAGTTCTTGCCACGTTGAATGAACTTCCCACCAATCGCATGAACGATGGCAAATGTGATCCCGCTGGCCGTTTCATTGCAGGCACCATGGATATGAACGAGAAAGACCCGCATGGTGCGTTGTATTCCTTCGATGGGAATCAAGTAACCCGACTGCTTGATGGCGTCACCATTTCCAACGGCCTCGCGTGGAGTGTTGACCATAAAACCTTTTACTACATCGATACGCCTACACGCGAGGTCAAGGCATTTGATTACGACCTCGCCACTGGGCAGATCGCAAATCCGCGGGCGGCGATTCGCATCCCGGAATCTCTTGGCTGGCCCGATGGCATGACCTCCGACACCGACGGCAATTTGTGGATCGCCCTCTGGGGTGGGGCGCAGGTGACGAAATGGAATCCGAACACGGGTAAGTTGCTCGAACAGATTCCCGTCCCTGCGCTGCAAAGCTCCGCGTGTGTGTTCGGCGGCAGAGATATGAACGAGTTGTACGTCACCTCCGCGCGAGTGGGAATGAGCGATGCCGATCTGAAAAAATACCCGCTCTCGGGCGGGCTGTTCAAGATCGTTACAGGGGTGACGGGGATGCCAACGTTTGAATTTGGGTAAAAAGAAGAAAGAGGAAAGAAGGATGATGAAAATCTTTCTTTCCTCTTTTATTAGCCCCAGAGCTCTTTTGTTAATCTCACAACATCCCCACATTGACTTTCCGACAGCGGCACAAATGGGGAATTTTCGACAACTGTGTCGCGGTTTTCCACGATCAACACATGGGCATCTTCGCTGAAGGTGTGCGAATGCCATACGCCTTTCTTTACGTTATATAGCTTGTACAACTCCATGTCCACAGCGTGGATCTTGGTCACGGTCTCTTCCCCCTCGCCGATAAATAAGATGCAACGGCCCTTCATCAGCACGAAGACCTCATCGGTCTCGGTGTGTTTTTGCACGCGGTTGATCTTTTCAGGGAGCAGGTCGGCGGTGTAGTTCATCAATGCCACACGCCATGATTGATAATCGACCATCGGCTTGTAATCTGGCTCGTGGTGCTCGCGGATCTCGATCAGGGATTCGGGTAATACGGTCATCAGTGTCTCCATATTAAGTTTGGATTCTGCCTTGAATTAACTCATCGAAGAACTTCCAGCGTTTCGTCTGTGTATAATCACCTTCTGGCGGGTAAAAATAACGGGCGTAATCTGACCATTGGTCCGCGATTCGGTAGAGCGGGTCTCGTTCGCCGTTGGGCAGGGTGTAGCGTTCGATGCGTCCATGGGCAATGCGCGAGAGCAGGTTGTTTTGTCCCCAGCCGCAGTACATGACCAGTGATTCAGCGAAATCCTCTTTGCGGTTGAATTGCCAGTTCGAGCCGCTGGGTTTATCGCCGTAGAAATATCCAAAGGCGTTCACACCGGGTTTCCTGCCATAGCGGCCCGGGATTTGTTCCGCACCGTGCCTGCCCGCATCCCATTGACCGGGAATCCATTTTTTGATGCGCGATAAAAGACGGGAAGTAAATCCGCCTGTGTATTTTTCCAGCAGCACAGAAAGCATCCAATGATGTTTTGCATCCCATGCGTGCGAGAGTTCGTGAATCACAGACCAGGCTGAGAACGGAGTGCTTCTGCTTAATTGGATTCGTCCGCGATAGGCCAGCCCGAGATGTTTCCCTGTATCGGTTCGTTCAACAAGAACTTCTCCAAGTTGTTGCTTGAAATTTTCTTTTCCACCCATTGCGTTTGAAAGAATTGTGATGGAGGCGCGAAGGAATTCCAGATCGCTTGGCCGCCAAATTTCATCCCCTGCAATCTTGATCTGAAAATCGGCATACAGGCGCGTTGCTTCTTCCATAATTAGAAGTATAACGTTTCTCCGTATTCGCGCAACCATTTTCTTTTGGTTTTGTAATCGGGGTCGATGGATTCGACGACCTGCCAGAACTTGCGCGAATGATTTCGGACGCGCAAGTGGGCAAGCTCATGCACGACGACATAATCGATCACACTTAACGGAGACATGATCAGCCTCCAAGTGAAATTCAACGTCCCGTTGGCACTGCACGATCCCCAGCGTGTTTTCGCGGAGGAGATTTTCACCTGTTTGGGTTGAAAGCCATATTGAGCGGAGAAATGATTGACGCGTTCGGTAATGATCTCGAGTGCGCGTTCCTTGTACCAATTGGTGAAGACCTGCCTGCCTCTTTTCTGCGCGGCGGCGCTGAGGATGAATCCGTTCTCAAAGCGCAGAGCAGGCCGTTGCCGCCCGACCAGTTTCAAGTCAAAGGAGGAACCGAGGAAGAGGAAACTTTCCCCGTCTGTGAATTGTTTCTCGGGAGCGGTCAGGATGGGAGTCATTTTTTCGCGCGTGCGGGTGATCCAATCCGCTTTTTCGTGGATGAATTCCTCGATGGCCGCCTTGCTCGCGCGCATCGGCGCACGGACGGTGAGGGTACCGTCACGTTCGATGATCAATGCGATCGTTTTGCGCCTGCTGCGCGTGAATTTATCGATTTGAATTTGCATATCAAAGAAAAAACCCGTTTGCACGGGTTTTTGTGTGCCGAGGGGGAGATTTGGACTCCCGACCAAGGGCTTATGAGTCCCCTGCTCTACCACTGAGCTACCTCGGCATTTTGCGGTGAGCGGGGCAAATATTACTATGGGAAATGCCATTTGTCAACGTGAGGTCTGACAATCATATTAAAACCAGAACAGGTGACCAATGGGGATTTGTTCAATCGGCTCTCCTGCTATAATTGTAAAATCATGGAAGGTGCATCAATGAAAATACTGGTGCTTGAAAACGACCCGAAGGAACTGGCGATCATTCAACAGGCATTTAACGACGGCAAGACCAGCCTGATCCCGATCGCTTCGAGTGAATTGGCCTGGCCGTATATTCAATCTGGTGAGGCGCGTTTTGTCATCGCGAACTGGGATACGAGCGATGTGCGTCATTCGCAGTTTATTTTGCGTGCACGGGCGATCAAACTCAGCCATCCCCTGTATATATTGCTGACAATGGAAAAGGTCACCGACGATGACCAGACCCCATCCGGTGCGGATGATATTATCCAGCGGCCGTTCAGGGCGAAGGATCTTAAGAATCGCATCGGCATGGCAGAGCGGATCATTTCGCTGGCAAGTAATTTGGCGGTTGCGCGCGATCAATTGGAACATCAGGCCGTATTCGACAGCCTGACAGGCTTTTTGAATCGCACCGCCTTTTTCAAACAAGCCATGGGTGAGTTGGAGCGTGCACGGCGTACCTCCATGCCAGTGAGCTTGATCGCATTGGATGTGGATAATTTCAAAGCCATCAACGATTCGTTGGGTATGGAAGTTGGAAACCAGGTTTTGCACACTGTGGCACAGTCCATCCGTGAAAAGAGCCGACCGTATGACTGCATCGGCCGCTGGGCGGGAGATGAGTTCGTATTGATGCTCTCAGGTGTAATCGGCACGGATGCGGAGAAGGTCACAGAGAGGATCATCACCGGGGTTCGCAGCTCCCGCATCGTGGTCCAGAAAGATACGCCGCTGAATGTAAAGGTCAGCGCGGGAATTGCTTCCGTGGCGCGTATCAGCACTTCGGTTGAGATCGAGCCGTTGATCCAGCAGGCATTGCAGGCCATGAAACGCGCCAAAGAGGCAGGCGGCGATCAGATATTCCTGATCTACATGTAAACAGAATGACTTGAAAAAAAGCGCGGATTTTGCTTTCCCCTAGCAAAATCCGCGCTTTTTATATTAACGAGCCAAAGGGTTACAGAAATTGTAAAAGCAGCAATGCCAGCATCCCTGCAAGGATGGTGAGCAGGGTGTTCTTCGTGTACCAGGCCACCAGGATGGCAACGATGCCTGCGAGCAGGCGTATGTTACCAAATGAAAAGTCGATCTGATTGGCTTTATACAACAACTCGGGGAAAATGATCGCGGAGAGAACTGCAGGCGGGACGTAATGCAATGCCTTGCGCATCGTCTCTGGGATCTCGAATCTGCCAAACAAAAAGATGAGGGAGAATCTCATCCCGAACGTGATCAAACCACCGATGACCATGACCAACCAGATGTTCATTGCGCCCCCTTTGCGGCTTGTCTGCTTTCGAGTACCGTTCCAATGGCAATGCCTGTCAGCGCGGCGAGGATGAGTCCAAGTTTAAATGGCAGGCTGTAGGCAAGCAGGGCCATGGCCCCGGCGGATAGTGCCGCAGCGACCATCGGACGATTTTTCAAGGCAGGGACGACCATCGCGATGAAGGTCAACGGCAGTGCGAAATCCAGCGACCATGATTCAGGGATGGATGTGCCGAGGAATATTCCGATCGCTGTGCTGACCTGCCAGGTAGACCAAAGCGAAAGCCCTGCGCCAAACAGGAACCAATGGCTTGAGGCATTGACCCCTTCGGCTTCATATTTGAGTACACTAGGTGCGTAGGCTTCATCTGTCAGCAGGTAGGAAAGCAGTGCCTTCCACTTGAGTGAAAGATTTTTCAGATATGGCGCAAGCGACGCACTGTATAGCATGTGACGTAAATTCACCACCGCAATGGTCACAATGATGACCATGCCGGGCGCGGCATCATGCACCAACTGGGCGGTGACGAATTGCGATGAACCCGCAAACACGATGGCTGACATCATTTGCGATGTCAGCGTGGATAACCCCGCATTGAGCGCCAATGCGCCGTAGATCATGCCGAAGGGGAAAACGCCGATCAATAACGGGAACTCGGCACGCACGCCTTCCCAAAACGCCTTTCTTGCTTCACTCATACACTCTCCATGATATTTTTCGCGGCGCGCTGACCGCTTTCCACTGCGCCTTCCATAAAGCCCTGATAGATCGTTGCGTGTTCGCCTGCGAAGAACAGACGGCCCGCAGGGGCGGATAATGTCTTCCAATGTGCGGTTACTTCACCTGGGGCAAGCGCCATGTACGAGCAGCGGGTGAACGGTTCGTTCATCCATGCCACGGTGGCGGTGTTTTCGATCAAGTCTGATGAACCGGGGAATATTTTTTCGATGACGGCAACGGCGGTTTTCGTACGTTCTTCGTCTGAAAGCGCGGATAACTTTACGCCTGGTTCGCCGCCGGTATAAGCGGTGAGGATGCCTCGTTCGCCTTCCAGATGACTGGTCGCATCCCATGTCTGAACGATGGCCTGGTCGGTGGACAAGCGGCCGTTCCAACCCGTATCATGCCAGAAGCGTTTGCGGTATTCGATCATCACCTTGGTGACGGCTCCATAGGAAATTTCATTCACCATGCTTTGATGCGCCTGTGGCAGGGAGCCGTTGAAATCGATCAGGCGCGCCGTAGTAAGCGGAATGGCTAGAATGGCAAAATCTGAATTGATGGTGTGAACCATATCACCCTGCTTGTAGGCCACGATCACTTTTTGCGGCTGGATGTTGATGGACATTACAGCCGCATTCATGCGCACATCGGGCAGCAGGGATGCGATCGCGCGCGGAATTTGGTCATTGCCGCCCACGATGCGATAGGTGGGGTTGAGAATATTTGCGGAACTGTAGTACATGGCGGCATTTCGCGCCAGATCAAGCATGGAAAAATTTTCAGGCTCACAGGTATATTCAGAGCGGATATGGTCTGCGAAGGCCCTGCGTGCCAGTGGGTGTGCGGTTTGCGCGTTGATCCAATCGGCGGCGGAGCGTTTATCCAACTCTCCTGCATTCGGCGCGGATTCGGGATGGGCGGGGTCGGGCATTTGTTTTGCCAGTTCCGCGAGCGCGGCCCACATTTTGTCATATTCGCTTCCCAGGTCAAAGCCCCACACAGCGATGTCGTTCGATGGACCTGCCTTGCCTTCATACGCGCCCCAATCGCCAGTTTGTCCCTGCCAACTGCCCACCTCGCCCAGCGATAATCCAAACTCTTTTGCGAAAGCCAGCATGCGCGTGTGATTCTTGTCAATATACTCACCGCCGCCTTCTGCGATTAATCCATTGGAAAAAGAGCGCACAGTATGCACCCGCCCGCCGACGCGGTCACGTGCTTCAAGCACGGTGACCTGCCAGCCTGCGCGATGCAGGTCAAGCGCAGCGGAAAGACCAGCCATGCCCGCGCCAATGATGGTTACGGTTTTGTCGTTGGTTGTCATGATTGCCTCTTGTTTGCGTAAAGTGCGTCGCACCAAACGGGGGGATGAATCTCGTAAACCTGCAAAATCCACTCGGTCAGATTTATTCATCGAATCTGGTGCGATATTATGCCCGTTGGGTACGCACTGCTTTTTATTTTTAAATCACAGATGAACCTGAAATCAATCAGCGTTCATCTGTGATTGAGATGGATTGGAAACTAAACGCTGGATTTCAAAATGCGGCACGCTTCTTCCAACGGGCGGAGCTGGTACTTTCCCAAACTGGCAGGGACCAGCGCCGTTTGAAATTTTTCGAGGGTCACCGTTTCGGTTGCAGAGACAAGCTCGGCGCGGCCTTCGATCACCGTCAGCGCGTGGAATGTTTCGTTTTGGGTATCCAGTTCAACGGTCCGCGTGGATGCGGAAATTAATTCGAGCGTGAAGTATTCGCATTGGGTGAGGATGTGCCGTGTCCCATCGCCAAAGGCTGGTGATGGAATGATCGGCGCGGCGAGGTCGTGACGGGTGACCGCAATGGATTTATCAATATGCAGGCGGCGCGTTTCGGTTTGCGGACGTCCCCAATCGTAGACGCGGTACGTCCAATCGGAGGTTTGCTGCACTTCGTAAATGAGCAGGCCCGGACCGAGCGCGTGGAGCGTGCCCGCGGGCATGAAAACCGTATCGCCCTGTTTTACGCTGGCATATTGCGAATATTCGGTGATCGTGCCGTTGCGGATGGCCTCCGCAATTTCAGCCGCACTTGCCCCGGGTTTGATTCCCGCGATCAGCTTTGCTTCGGGCTGGGCTTCGAGCACATGCCAGGCTTCGGTCTTTCCAAATTGCCCGGGGCCTTCGAGTTGAACGGCTTGTTCGTCGTTGGGGTGGACCTGCACCGAAAGCCATTGCGCGCAATCGAGCAATTTGACCAACAGCGGAAAGCGTGTGCCTGTGCGTGCAAGGACTTTTTCGCCGAGCAATGCCGCGCCAAATTCATTTGCGGCTTCGCTTAATGTTTTGCCAGCCAATGCGCCTGCTTCGATGCGGTCATTTTCATACACCACCCATGCTTCGGCAGTGGGGTTGTGTCCGGGTCGCAGTTTCTCTCCACCCCAGATGTAATCGCGATATTCGGGTGTTAGTTTTAGAAAAGAGGGGAGAGTCATGAGAGCGAATACCTTTTAAATGAGTTGGCTGATTATACTAATGTTTATCATTTAACCAACTTGTTGACGGGTAAAATTTGCGGTGATACAATGCAACCCGCCAAGCAAGCCCCCATCGTCTAGTGGCCCAGGACGAAGCCCTCTCAAGGCTTAAACCGGGATTCGAATTCCCGTGGGGGCACAATTCTGACAGTCACCTACAATTGCAGGTGACTGTCTTTTTTTGGAGCAACCATGAAATCATCGTCCCAACTTTCGCGCGGATACGTCATCGCGCTCACGGCTACGGTCATTTGGTCTACCACGGGGATCATCATCAGTTACCTGAGCAAGACCTATTCCCTGCCGTCATTGGTGCTGGCTTTCTGGCGCGATTTGTTCGTTTCGTTCGGCATGGCGGTCGGATTGCTGGTGTTCAGTCGTCCACTCTTTCAACTTGATCGCAAGCATTGGGGATTCATGGTCTGGTATGGATTGACCCTCGCGATCTTCAACTCGATGTGGACCTTCTCGGTTCAATACAACGGGGCGGCTGTTGCCACCGTAATGGCATTTTCCTCCCCGGCAATGACCGCCATCCTGAGCCGCATTGTGTTGAAAGAGCAGTTCAGCCGCATCAAGATCTTTTCCATTCTGCTGAGCCTGGCGGGCATCATTTTTGTTTCGGGCGCATACGACCCCTCGGCGTGGAATCTCAATCCGCTGGGGATTATCTTCGGTCTGCTCTCGGGTCTGCTGTTTGCAATTTACAACCTCGAAGGCAAACACGCTTCAGACACCCACATCGATTCATGGACGGCCCTGCTCTACAGTTTCGCATGGGCGACCGTCTTTTTATTCTTCTTCAATTTGGGAAATGACCTGTTCCTGACGGGCAAAGGTGCGTTTGCCGATCTGCTCTGGCTCGGAGATTCGGTCAGCGGGTGGGGATTGTTGTTCTTCCTCGGCGTGGCCCCCACACTCGGCGGATTTGGGCTTTACACCTTGAGCATCCGCTATCTTTCCCCGACCACTTCCAATTTGATCGCCACCCTCGAACCCGCCTTCACCGCCATTTGGGCATACTTCCTTCTGAATGAAGTGCTGACGGGTACGCAGCTTTTCGGCGGCCTGCTGGTTTTGATGGGCGTGGTTTTGTTGCGGTTTGGGGAGAAATAAATTAAGACCCTAAAGGTTTTCTAGCTCGATTAAGACTTGGCAAGACAAAAATGATTTGCTGGCTAAGGTCCTGTTTTCGAGGAAAACCTTTAGGGTCTCTGTCTATAAATTACGGCGTTGACGTACTCGGCACGATCCATGTGTAGGTTGGGATGGGTGTGCGGGTGGGAGTCATTGTTGGTGTGGGGGTATCGGTGGGTAAAAAGATGGAATCGCCCTGCCAGGGGAGGAAGGATGCGAATTGCTTCACGTCATATGTCCCTTTCACATCGCGGCGTTGTAAATTGAACAGATTGGTCAAGCCTTGATCGTGGGTGTAGCCCAACCCCATGCCGCCGATATAACCAGCGAAGTGGGCATAGTCAATCACGCTGCTGTTGCTGACGCCGAATGGATAGGCGATGGTGACGACGGGCACGCCGAGTCTGGATTCCAAAATGGCGCGTGAATCCACCACTTCAAAACGCTGGCGTTCGGGTTCAAGCGAGGTCAAATCGGAGTGGCTGATGCTATGGCTGCCGATCTCCCAACCTGCGGCTGCCATTTCCTTGATCTGCTCCACGGTCAGATAATCTTCGGCATCGAGATAATTGGCAACGAGATACAGCACGCCCGTGAATCCATATTTCTGCATGATGGGGAAGGCGTTGGTGTAATTATTCATGTGACCGTCATCGAAGGTGATGATGACGGGGCGCGGGGGTAATTCGGCGCCTTCACGGATGGCTTTGATGAGCATCTCGGTGGTGATGGTGGTGTAGCCCCAGTCGTACAGCAGTTTCATCTCTGCATCGAAGACTTCTGGCTTCACATAGTAGGGACTGTCGTAATTTGTATCTTCGTAGGGGGAAACTGCGATCCAATGATAGAGCAGGATGGGTACTTCCACACTATCGGGGCCTTGATGCACCCAGGTGGGTGTGGGGCTGGGCGAAGCCGTAAATGTCGGGGTGATGGTAAATGTTGTTGTCGCTGTAGCACGCTCCGCGTCGGTTGGGGGAAGAGGCGTGAAAGTCATGGTCGGTGTTGATGTTGGTTCGGCGAATACTCCAGTTCCGCATCCAGACAATAAAATAGACATCCCCAAAAACAAGGCAAATATTTTTTTCATTCGATTCCTATTGATTGAGTTCCCAGATGATTCGTAATCCGTCGAGTGTGAGCCACGGCGCAATGTGATCCACGACCTGTGTTTCCTTGGCGATGACTTCAGCCATGCCGCCCGTGGCGATGACTTTCATATCGCTTCCCAGTTCGGACCTGAATCTGGATACCATGCCCTCGACCATGCTCACATACCCGAACAGTAACCCCGATTGCATGGCATGGACAGTGTTGCGCCCGATGACGGAAGGCGGGCGTTGCAAGTCAATGCGTGGAAGTTTGGCGGCATGCGTGAATAGCGCTTCGGCGGCCAGGTTGACGCCAGCGGTGATCGCGCCACCGAGATATTGACCATCTTTGGTGATTGCGTTGAAGGTGGTGGCGGTGCCAAAATCGACCACGCAAGCGGGGCCGCCGTAAAATTTCATCACGGCCACGGCGTCGCAAATGCGATCTGCACCGACAGCTTTGGGGTCTTCATAGCGGACTTTGATGCCAGTCTTCACACCCGCATCTACGATGAGCGGTTCCTGTTTGAGATATTCGCGGCAGGCTTGAATGACACGCCCCGTGAGCGGCGGCACGACTGAAGCCAGTGAAATGCCGTGAATGTCTTTCAAAGTTTTGCCCGCATTTTGAAGCAGACCTAAAAATTGCAGACCGTATTCATCGGGCATGCGGCTGTGGTCGGTGGCAAGACGCCAGTGCGCGCCGAGTTGGTCGCCTTCATAAAGGCCAAGGGTGAGGTTTGTGTTTCCAACGTCAATGGTGAGGAGCATGGGGATACCTGTCGTGTTTACCACAAAGGGTCACAAGGTACACAAAGGGGATTTCGTTTTCCTTTGTGACCCTTCGTCTCCTTTGTGGTTTAAAAGGGTGTTGATGATGTGTTATTCCGCAAAAATCGTTTCAGGAGTCTGACTTGCGGCGAGAGTGACGAACAAAATGGTGGGATACACGTGGATGAAAAGGCGGTCAATGGAGGAACTGAGATGCCAATCCAGTTCGTAGGGGGAGATCAAGTAAAAGGCATAATACCCGATAATCTGCAGGGTGAATATGGCAAAGCCGATGAAGACCGCCTGCGGATTTTCCTTTGCACGCGAATGAAAGACCAAAAAGTAAACGCACAAAATCGGCAGGATGCCGACGCGATACCAGCCGTTGCTGAAAAGGAAGATGTTTTTGAAATAGGCGAGGATGATTCCGTGGCGGGCTGGGTCGGCGATGTCTTGCAGGATTTTGGTCAAGCCGCCGCTGAGGAATTCGCTGGCAGGGGCAAGCGCGACTTTGAAATACAGCGCAACACACAACGGGAGGACTGATCCTGCCACGAAATACAGGATCCCACGAAACGAGCGCAGACGCAATTCGTTAATTGCAACGACCGCACCAGCGATGAGCAAAAACAACAACCCTTCATTTTTCGTCCATGCGGCGAGGGCTGCGGTTAATCCTGCAAAGGATAAGCATGGATAATCTCTTTTCTTCGTAGATGGAAAAGATGAACACGACCGTTGCCAGCATGAAAAATGCCAGCGGAAGGTCTGCGGTTTGGCGGCCACCCTCATAAAGGTAGAACGGGACTCCGCCGAGCAGAATCAGCCCAAGGCTGGCCTGACCCGTGGATTTGAATTTTCCAAGCGCGCCGAAGACCAATCCCAGCGCGGCGAAGGCGAATAGCACGCTTTGGAACATCGGCACGTAGGGCGTTTCCTTGTTTAGGATATCCCAGCGGGCGGCGATGTTGGACGCGAGCAGCAGGGGATAGTCCGCGTGGAAGATGACGCTCATTTCCTGCGGAAAGGATTCCTGCCAGTTTGCCTGGTCACGGTAAAGAAAACGCGCGGCGCGGTTGTAGATCATCCATGCATCCCAATCGCCTTGTGCGCGCTGACGCGAGTAGTTGAGGATGCCGAGGGCGGTTGTGAGGAAGACAATGCCTGCAAGGATGAGCACCCAGGTTTGCAAAGAGTTTATTTGTTTTTTCTCTGTGTCTCTGTGTCCCCATGGTTTCAGTTTTTGCCATGTAAAAAACAGGATGATTCCAGCCATAAAAATTTCAACAAACAAAAACCAGGGCTTCCTGCAAATGCCAGAAGATAAACAAAGTACAGCAGGGAGAAAAGCCCCAGCCCGATTCCCGTTCCCAAAGATAATTTCAGCGCCCAATCGAAGAAATTGTTTTTCTCCGCCCACAAGGCATGGACGAGCAAAATCCCCGTCAACACGGGCAGGCTGAAAGAAAGCAGACTGAGCAACAGGTTCATGGAGACCCCTTGTGGGCCAGATAGAATTTCCCGCCGAATTTGATGACTTCATAATCAGTCCCTTTTTCCGCGCTCCATTTTTCGTACGCTTGCGGCGTAAGGCTGAGGATATTCCATTCCTGTTGGTCTGACCCCTGAATCAAAACAATGGGCGCGATGGCGAACTGCGTGAGGGTGAATTCGCCCACGAGGTTCTGCCTGTCGTAGGCAATATCGGGAATGTCAATGTCTGAGATGTAGCCCACGAATCCGCGCTTGAAAGGGAGGGCCTCAGTTACAGCCGAAACGCGCTCATCCCAATTCGAAACTGCATTGTCAGGGCTGGCCATGTTGATGGTGGAGATGAATCCCTGAACCCCCGTTTTTATGCCCAGCAAAACGAGGATCACCAGAATTGTTTTTTGAAGAATCTTTTTCCACATAAAAGATGTGCCTGAAAAATAGTGATTTGGATTGTTCTAAAACCTGAAAAATCTCTGCCGCAAATTACGCGGATTTTTACGAATTTATAAAAATTCGCGGCAAAATGTTCGAATTCTTTAGCGAATCTTTTCGATGATCTCCGCGACCATGTCGTAGCGATGGAATTGCGGCATGATGTAAATGCCTTTCGCCCAACCCTTGATCTGCTCGATCAATTCGACAGCCAACTCCACCCCGACCTTGACTCCGCGCTCGGCGTCGCCTGCGGATTCGATCTTCTTCCGCGCTTCTTCGGGGATGAAAATACCTGGCACTTCGTTGTGCAGGAAATTGGCATGCTTCGCGCTGACCAACGGCAGAATCCCCGCCAGAATTGGCTGCTGTAATTTGCCGTGTTTGGCTTCGTACGCCTGAATCAACTTCGGCCCGTCATCGGCGCGGTAGATCGGCTGGGTGAGGAAGAAATCCGCGCCTGCTTTTACTTTGCGGTGCAAATTCTTGATCTCGTTATCCACATCCTGCGGGCACAGGTTCAGCGCTGCGCCCACGAAGAAATTCGTCGGCTGGCCGATGCTGGTGCCGGAGTGATCCACGCCCATGTTGAATCCCTGCTTGATGAGTTTGATCAGGCCCGAGGGGACGAGATCGTAGTTGTCGGTCGCTTCGGGGTAATCACCGATGGAGGTCGGGTCGCCCATCACGACGAATATATTTCGCAATCCAATCGCATGCGAGGCGAGCAAATCGCCTTGTACGCGCAAGAGGTTGCGTCCGCGGGTGGGGAAGTGCAGGGTTGTCTCCACGCCGATTTGGCGCTGGACGAGGTCGCACACGGCCCATGCCGACATGCGCATGCGTGCCATCGGTGAATCGGCCACGTTGATCACATCTGCGCCTGCATCGTAAAGCAGGGATGCGCCAGCCAGCAATTTGTGGGTCGAGAGTCCGCGCGGGGGATCCATTTCAACGCAGATCGAAAATTTTCCAGCGGAAAGTTTTTGCGCCAATTCGGTCGGCTGATCGGCGGGTTCTTCTGTGATTTCATCTTCATCCACGATCGTCACGGAATCCATGACGAAGGCGGGGGCGGTTTCAAAGGCCTTCTTCATCGCGGAGATGTGTTGCGGAGTTGTGCCGCAGCACCCGCCGACGATGTTTGCACCCGCCTCACGGAAAGCCAGCGCGTAATCGCCAAAGTAATCGGCATCGGCGGGGTACATAATTCTTCCGCCGACCTGCTCGGGCCAGCCTGCATTCGGCTTCACCCAGAATTTGCCATCAGGCACGGCGTGTTTCATTTGCTTGAGAATCCGCAGCAGTTGCGAAGGTCCGCCTGAACAATTCACGCCGATCACATCTGCGCCTGCCTCTTTCACTTTGCGCGCCACCTTCATCGGGTCATCGCCGAGCACGGTAAGGTCATCGCGGGTGAAGGTCACCGAAGCCACGACAGGCAGGTCACAGGTTTGTTTTGCGGCTTTGATGGCTTCCTGAATTTCATATAGGTCGCTCATCGTTTCGATCGCGATCAAGTCTGCGCCTGCTTCGGCCAGCGCCTTTACCTGCTCGGCGAATGCGGCGCGCGCCTCTTCGGGCTTCACACGCCCATACGGCGCGATGCGTACCCCAAGCGGACCAATGTCTCCAGCGATCAAGATGTCCTTGAATGATGCGGCGATGATCTTTTTGGCAAGCTCCACACCTGCGCGGTTGATCGCAGTCACCTCACTGGCGAGTCCATGCTTGCCGAGCTTGAATCGATTTGCGCCGAAGGTGTTCGTGATAATAAGCTGCGCACCCGCTTCGATATATTCGCGGTGAATATCGGCCACGGCGGCGGGCTTGGTGAGATTTAACTCGTCGAAGCATTTGTCAAAGTTAACGCCGCGCGTGTGCAGCATGGTGCCCATGGCGCCATCGGCGAGTAAAGTATTTTGTGAAATTGATTCTAAGAAGTTCATGTTTTCTCTTTCGATTGTTTGTAATGCGAATCATATCGCGTTACGGCTTTTTGATGACAGTCAGCACGGCATTTCCGCGCACGATGCTGTGGATGATCTCGGCGTCTGGATACGATCTTTGATCCATATTGTTGCGGACCAGCGCGATGACGAAATCATAATGGTCTGCCCGCTCAATCTCATGATCCGAAAACAATTTCAGATCTTCGCGCGCGTAAAGCTCAAACAAATGTGACGGGCCTTCGATCCAGATTACTGCATTGGCGGGGGCGATACTGTTCACGTATTCCGCCGCCTCGCGATACGAAGCGCCCCAGTAATCCAATTCAAAGCGGCCCTGTGCACCATCCACGCCGCCGATGAAACGGTTGTAATAAATATACTCGTACGGGTGCAATCGAATCCCATCCACAATGCCAGGCAGGATAATGATGGCGATCAGCGCAAATTGCAAAACAGGTCGTTTGATCTTTTCGAACGCAACGCCCGCCATCCAAAAGATCGGTGGAAGGATGAAAAGGACCTGTCTAAAATTATCATACAAAGCTGAACGCAGGATGATGAACCCAGCAACAGGGAGGATGAACCATAGGACAGTCAACTCGATGAGGTTCCGCTTCTCTTTTAAACCGACAATTGATACAACGACCCCGATCAGAGTCAGCACCCAAACAGGTTCGGTCAGTTGAATACCGAACAGCATGGGCAGGTACGTGTAAGGCAGGGATGTGGAGGTGTATTCACTCCCGTTGAAGAGGACATGTCCCGTCCACGGGTAGAGGGACATGGTCTTGAGGCTGTCTATGAAATTGCCAAGCGGGTCGGGCCAGAGATAAGGCCATGTGAGGTACATGGTGATGACCGCGACGATGGCGTAGGCTGTGAGTGTGGGAAGCGCCTGTCTGCCTTTGGTCCGCAACGCGTAGTAGGCGACGATGAGCCCAGCAAATGGGCCGAGGATGCGCAGGGAGGAGGTGAAGCCTAGAATCAATGCGGGAATGATGAATGATGAATGACGAATGATTCGTGTGGAAAATAGAAAGTAGAAAGTAGAAAGTAGAAAGAAGGCGGCGCGGGCGCGAAGGAAGAGGATGAAATATTTTTGGATGTAGATCTCGGGCGCGGCGGTTTGAATGTCTGATGCGGCGAGGGAGATGATATTCGTTTCACCAGCCTGCGCGGCGTGGACCATGTTGACGATGGCGGAGTGAAATGTGTCGGTGAGGAGAAAGAGCGAGAAAACAGAAACAAGCCACAGCGCGGCGAGAAGCGCGGCTTTTCGATCCGCATTTTGAATCGGTTGCGGTTCTTTGTCGAAGAGTTTGAATCCAAAATGAATTGAAAGAAGAAAGAAGGAAAGGAAAGGCGTGTCTTTGGGGTTGAAGAAGGCGTGACCCCAGAGAAGCGGTTGGGTGAGATAGAGAAGAGTTGCGCCGAGTGCGGCGGATTGCGAGAGCCAGCGCAGGCTTAACATGTAAAATGCCCAAACGCCTGCAAGGAATGTGACGAAATAAATTAAGTGGCGGATATCGGGATTGTCTTGCGAGATCAGCGCGACGGCCATTACGTAGGAAGGACCGTAACTGCCGAGGTCTTCGGTTGTGATCTGCGCTTCGCCGCGCGTGAACCAGGTGCCGTAGGTCTCGAGCGATTTGGCGGCGTATTTGCGGAGCGAGAGGTCATCCCAGCTATCGCCGTAATCGCCCAATGTGAGCATGCCAATGAGCAGGCTTACGGCAAGGATGATGAAAATGGGGAGATGTTTCTTCATGAAGGTTAGATCGGCAATCTTTCAAACCATGCATTGGCCGCACCGAAGAAACGCGACTCTGCGCGTTTGCTTGAAACAAGCCACATCAACACGAGAGCGATGATGGGTGCGATGAGGCGGCCAAACGACCAGGGGAAGAAGTCGAAGGATGGCAGGATGAATTCAAGAAAATAGGCGAAGCCGAACCAGGTCCATGCGGCGGGGGAGGAGATGCACTTGAGCAGCAGCAAAAATGACAGGGTTGTGAAGATGCCGTGATGGTCCCACACGATGGGTGAGGTGAGAGTCATGACGATGAACAGGGATGGGATGGCGTTGAGCAAAATCGGGCTGGCGGCTTTTTCATCTACAAAAGCATGGCCGCGGACGTTTTGCGCCATTACGTAAAGAGTCGCAATGCCAAGCAAACCTTTGATTGCCATCGTGATGAGGCGGGTGGTTTCGATCCCGATCCCGAGGAACGGGTTGAAAAAGCGGAAGAAAGAATCGAATGAAGTGTCGTGGAAGTTCGTGTCTGTGATGCGGGTGAGAATGCCGATGTTGGTGAGGTAATCGAAGTATGGGCCGACGCCTTCAAGCGCCACAGGGATGAGCGCGATAAGGATGAAGGTCAAGGCGAACCATGCGATCCATTTCCAATTACGTTCGAGCAAAAAGGCCAGTACCAATGCGGCGGGGGATGTTTTTAGATGAACGGCAAGCGCCAGCATCAGCGCCGAGGCAAAGTCGTTTTTGCGGAAGAGCAGCATGCCCGCCATCACCAGAACCAACGTGATCAGGTTTACCTGCACATAGCCGAGGCTTCTGTGCAGAGGCGTGTTGACCAGCATGAACAGGACGGTGACGGTCACGGCGAAACGGTTGGAGTAACCATATTGTTCAAGGACGCGTACGAGCAATATGTAGAATAGTCCCAGCATGATGATGTTGACCGTCCACAAAATCGCCAGCATACCCTGGTCACCGAGCGGGACGATGTATTGCAGAATGGTGGCCCAAAGCGGGAGGTAAAGATAGGTGTCTGGAAGAGGTTGGTTGTTCATCAGAGCTGTGGCAGCTTCGAGATAATACTGATAGTCGCCGTAGCGGAAACGCTCGCGCAGGATGTTCAAATAAAGCAGAATGACGATGAAAAATCCCGCCACAAAAAATACATTGCCCGCGTTGACCTTGTCATTTGCCAGCATGTAGAGGATCGCACCCGCACAGAACCAGGTGTAGACGGTCGCTTCCAAGGTCACCACCAGGTTGGAAAGGGGCCATTGCTGGATAAAGAGATTAAGACCTTCCGTCCCATTTCTGAGATAAATGGCGATCACGCTGGCGATGACCAGCAGAGTAAGTCCGATCCATGATTTGAATGCAGTTTGCAGGGAATGTTTCATTGTGTATTCCAGTTTATTTACTGGATGTAAGTTTATCATGCAGGTTTATAAAAAGGATGCATGGAAACAGGCACACAGGCTCTATGTCAGAGCCTGTGTGCCTGTTTAGACTTTACTTCATTAGTTGTTCAACGCGACTTTCACCGACACTGTAGTACTTTGCATCCTTGTGGTGGACAATGATCGCGGCAGTGGATTGTTCGGGGACGAGTTGACCCGAAGTGGCGAGACTCATGCCAAGCTCAGTCTCTGCGCCAGGCAATAGCTGGAAGACCTTGAAGTGATCTTCCAATTCAGGGATGGCGGGATAGCCCCATGAATAGCGCTTGCCCTGATCTTCGCTCAGACCTAACTCGCGGCGGATGTGTTCGTGCAGGTAGTTCGCTGTCGCTTCGGCAGTTTGGACGGCGAGGCCGTGGGTGAAGTAGGCTTCGGTGTAGTCATTGGCAGCTTGCATCTTCTCAAATTTTTCGGTGGCTTCGAGGCCAACGGTAACGACTTGCAAAGCAACCACATCCATTTGACCTGACTCAACGGTGGCGTAGTAATCTGAAAGCGCGAGATGATCATCGTAGGGCTGGCGCGGGAAGTGGAAGCGCATGATCTCTTTTTTGTTCTCAGCAGTTTCGTAAATGATCAGGTCATCACCATCGGCCTGACAGGGAAATACCCGTAGACTGCCTGCGGTTTGAGCCAGCCGTCCTTGAGCGCTTCCTTGGTCATCTTTGCGAGGCGGGCATCGAAGTCTTTCTTCATCTTTTCCCATTCCGCGCCGTGGGTGTTCTTCGCACCCCAGGAGAGACGATACAACTCATTGATGTTGAGATGTTTGAGAACCATTTCCAACGGCATGTCTTTTACGATGCGTTGACCCAACTTGGCGGGCAATGGGATCGGTGCAGGGACAATGTTCGAGCGTGTGCCTTCGGTCTTGCGATGTTCGGGAGTCTGCGAAGCGCGGTTCATTTCCATGTCCGCATCTTTGCGGAGTTGTTCGAGCATGGCTGGTTTGCGCTTGGGGTCGATCAACGAGTCCATTGTGTCGAGGCCTTCAAAGGCATCCTTACAATAGAAGACACCAGGCTCGTAAGCGTTGCCATCCTCCGCAAAGAGGATGCGGCGGCCGAAGCGGCGGTTGATGGCCGCGCCGCCAATGAGGATCGGGATCTTATGTCCGCGGCGGTGCATTTCGTTGACGATGAGCGGCATCTGCTTGGAGGTGGATACCAGCAAGGCAGACAGGCCGATCGCGGTGGCGTTTTCTTCCACGGCTCTTGTGATGATCGTTTCGGCAGGGACTTGCTTGCCAAGGTCAACCACGGTGTAGCCGTTGTTGGCGAGAATGGTCTTGACGAGGTTCTTGCCAATGTCATGCACATCGCCATAGACTGTGGCAATGACAACGGTTCCCTTGGTGACGCCTTCCACTTTTTCGAGATAATTCTCAAGATGGGAAACGGTCTTTTTCATCGTTTCAGCTGATTGCAGCACGAAGGGCAGGATCAATTCACCCGCGCCGAATTTGTCCCCCACTTCTTTCATGGCGGGGAGGAGCACGGTGTTAAGGGTGTGGACAGCGACTTCATGGCGAGCAGAACGCCCGCCAGTTGGTTCGCGGTTGATGATCTCATCAATATCTGCTTCGACGCCTTCCTTGACGCGATGCAAAATTTTCCAGTGCAGACGTTGTTCAGGGGTCATGCCTGCTGTGGGATCAGCAACAACGGACTCGGTTGAAACCGTGACGGTTTCAAAATGCTCGATGAAACGCTGCAAAGCATCTTCACGGCGATTGAAAATTAAATCTTCGCACAGATTGCGTTCTTCGGTGCCGATCTCAGCGTAAGGCATCACATGCGCGGCGTTGACGATGGCCATGTCCAAGCCAGCTTGTACGCAGTAATAGAGCATGACGGAATTCAAGGGCGGGCGGGCTTGTGGGGCGAGACCAAAGGAGAAATTGCTCACACCGAGCGAGGTCATCACGCCAGGTAGATTCTGTTTGATGAGGCGAATGCCTTCGATGGTTTCTTTTGCGGAATCAACAAATTCAACATCACCAGTGGCAAGAGTGAAGGTGAGATCATCGAAGACCAAATCTTCGGGTTTGAGTCCGTGGTCATTGACGGCGATATCGTAAATGCGCTGCGCTACTTCGAGTTTGCGCTGTGCGGTCTTTGCCATGCCATTTTCGTCAATGGTGAGACAGATGACAGCAGCGTTATATTTTTTGGCGAGGCCGAAAATCTTATCGGCTTTTTCGCGGCCAGATTCAAGATGCGTGGAGTTGATGAGACAACGTCCAGGCGCAGTTTGCAATGCGATCTCAAGCACATCCACTTCGGTGGTGTCGATCACGAGTGGGACGTCCACACCCATTTGCAATTTCTTGATGACCTTGCGCATTTGCTCGCCTTCGTCCGCGCGTTCGGTGACAGCCACGGAAATATCCAGGGCGTGCGCGCCGCCAGCGACCTGTTCACGGGCGATATCGAGAATGCCATCGTAGTCTTCTTCGAGCAGGAGGCGCTTGAACTTGCGTGAACCTTGCGCGTTGCAACGCTCACCAAGCAAGGTGGGGGCGGGTTCCTGTCGCATGGAAATTGCTGACATGGCAGAGGCAAGCTGAGGCGTAGAGTGAAGCGGTCGCTTGGGATGTGGATGAGCATCCAGTTTTTGAATCAGCAGCTTAAGATGTTCAGGCGTCGTGCCGCAGCATCCACCTACGACTGAAATGTTGTGCTTGGTTACGAATTCATACAAGTCATTCGCAAATGGTTCAGGCTCAAGCGGATACACGGCTTGACCATCCACGTTCAATGGAAGGCCCGCATTTGGAATGCACGAAACGGGCAGCGTGGAATTTTCGCCGAGGAAGCGAATGGGCTCGCGCATGTGTTCGGGGCCAGTGGAACAATTGAGGCCGATGACGTCGATGCCCATGCCTTCGAGGATGGTGAGGGATGCGTTGATATCGGTGCCGAGCAGCATACGGCCTGTCGTATCAAGCGTGACCTGAGCCTGGATCGGCAAATATTGCTGAGTCTCAGCGAAAGCATTGTGAATGCCAGTAATGGCGGCTTTGACTTCGAGAATATCTTGCGAGGTTTCGATAAGCAGAAGATCCACGCCGCCTTGAATTAATCCGACGGCTTGTTCGCGGAAGGTATCGATGAGTTCATCGTATTTGACATTTGAAAGTTCAGGATCATTCGTAGATGGAAGTTTGCCCGAAGGCCCGATGGAGCCAGCGACGAAACGCGGCTGACCTGTCTTCGCGGCGAATTCATCTGCGACTTTGCGCGCGAGACTTGCGGCAGCGACATTGATCTCGATGATGCGGTCTTGTAATTTATATTCCGCCATCGTCAGGCGGTTCGAGCGGAAGGTATCCGTTTCGAGTACATCCACGCCGACTTCGAGGAAGGAGCGATGGACTTTTTCCACGGCTTCGGGATATGAGATGACGAGATAGTCGTTACATCCATTGTATTGTTCGCCGCCAAAATGTTCGGCAGTCAGGTTTTGCAGTTGCAGGCTCGTTCCCATTGCGCCATCGAAGACAAGGACTTTCTTTTCGAGGGCGTCAAGGTAACGGCGGTTGGTGTATTTGCGATTGGTCATTAAATCTCCTAAATAATGCTTGTTTTCAATTACAAACGAATTTCATTTACTGCGTTCATGATTTTTGTTTCAATATCTTCTGTCTCACCTATAATTAAGAGAAGATAATTTTCAAATATATTATCATCATAATTGGTCAACTCTAACCAATACCAAACGATGTCTTCTATAGATTCTTCTGTTTGCCACGAGGTCATAATGAACCGAGAGTCTGGGGGAGAATAATTGGGGTCGCTCATTATGTATGCAGTATCTATTGCATCATGCCATTCAGAACAGTCAATTCCAGCACAAACTGCGTAACGACATCCAGATGAAATTATCCAATTGGCTATCGCTTCCATTTCACTGTCGCCTGTATTCTCTTGGTTTGAATACACTAAACAGACATAAGGTGCTTCAATTTTGATACTTGAAACATCAAATGGTCTTTTTGAAATGGCAACTGAAATATTTCTTGTTTGCAAGTTTAGTTTCTCCAAAACTTAATTTCAGACGTCCAATCTTTCTGCATCTTCTAACACAGCCTTCGCCCACGTGGACACATCCGCGCAATAAACTTCCGCATTCTCGGCGCGGACATTGAGAATCGTCTTCGTCCACGTGGATTTATTTATAACAGGTAAACCATCCCTTGAATTGATCTTGAAGGTGCGCTTGCCACTATCAACCAAATCTTTGTTCTGTTTCCTAATGAAGGCAGGCGGCTTATTTTCCACGAGGAATTCATGTAGTAATCCGCGCTCGTGCAGCCAGCCTTCGCGAGTCAACCTGCTGGAGTGCTGAAGCACGTACGCAGTGACTGTCAAGTGATGGACGATGCTGTAGCCAGCATCTGTGAATTCCAGGGCAAGGAACTCATGAAAACGGGATTCGCAGTCCGCTGCGCCGCATTCGGGGCAGGTCATGGCAGGGTTCGGTTGAAAAAGCCGACCACGCGATCAATATATTCCTGCGGGTTGCCAGCAAGCGCCACACCGTGAAGCCCGTCGTGGATTTCCCATCGTTCGCGGGGGTCTTTGGCTGCTTCGTAAAATAATCGGCTGAAGTAAATGTCTTTCGAGCCGCTGGCAATCAGCAGGATGGGGCGAGGCGCGATTCTTCCGATCACCTCCAAAACACCCGCATCCCTGCCGCGGATCATGTATTCATACATCCGATAGTACAGCCAGTTGAAAGGCAGGTTGAGCCAGCGCTGTATGGATCTGGGGGAGCCGCCATGGTCGGATAATCGGGCAGGGCTTAGACCATCGAGGACAAGTGCGCGGATCTTGTCTGTTTTCAACGCGCCGCGCAGGGCAGCTTGTGCGCCGAGCGAAATCCCCAGCGCGCCGATCTTTGCCCCGTTGACATCCACGCGGCTGAGCAGGTAATCCACCGCGCCTGCAACATCATCTGCTTCGCGCAGGCCGTAGGTGGATGTGTCGCCGTCGCTGCTGCCATGAGCGCGCAGGTCGATCATGAATACGCCGTAGCCTGCGTTGACAAGAAATGAAGCATGGACCAGCATGTCGGTGCCTGCGCCTCCCAACCCGTGGATCAGGATAATAACGGCGCGATTTCTGCCAGCATGGAATCGCCCGAAGAGGGTCAGTCCGTCACGCGATTTGAAAGTGACTTCCTTGAACACCAGGTTGGATTTGCTGTCCCAGTTGAATCTTCGGGATGGATGCGCAAATTGAAAGGCATTCCCGAAAGCCGAACGGAGCACCCATATAAACAGTACCAGGGTCCAATACAGCGGGTGTTCCAACGCGTAGCCGCCGATCATGAGAACGACGAAAAACAATATCCACAGCAGGGTCACGTTGCGATAATATCGCCAGCCTTTTCGATACATGGCTAGGCTTTGGCCCCTTTATGAATGGATGAGACGCCCTCGCTCCACAAGACTTTTTGCGTAATGCCGCTGATCTTCCATGCCCCCCATTGCCTTGCAAGCTGGAAATCATACATGCAGTGGGTGGTGAATTCCTCTGTTTCGGACCTTCTCCAAACCACCATTGAGGCGCGGCAGGCGGCGGCATCGAAATCGGGGAAGGTAACCTCGTAATTCCCGACCAGGTGATGAAGTTTCAAGTGGTCAAGCGACTCGCGGCGGAGTCTTACATACTCACTGGCTGAGATGGTTTCGGGCGGCGTGCCGCGCAGGTCGGAGTAATCGGTGTAAAGTGATTCGGTGAAACAGGCCTGCAATCCATCCCAATCTTTCATGTCGAAGCTGTTGGCAAAGCGAGCGATCAATTGCTGGATATTCAAAATATCTTCGTGCATATTTAGATTCCTTTTGGTAACAGTACTCGCCCGGCTGCGGTCATTTTTCCTTCTTCCATCATTTTTCGCGCCCGCTCGATATTCGCATCTGTCCAAACGGATTTCTGCCTGCGCGGCGAGAAGCGTTTTGCATAGCGTTGATCGTCCATGCCTTTTTCGAAGCCGTCGATCCAGCCAAAGCAAATCGCTTCCTCCACCGCATCCACGTATGGGATGGATGGCTTTTGGGTGAATTTCTTGTACTGGATCAACCAGATCTCTTTGCAGGTCTTGTGATTCTTTTCCAGCCATTCGCGGAATTCCTCGCGGGTGGTGACGTAAATTGTTTCGCCGATTTCCATTTTAGATTCTCCGTGTCATTGCTTCGTCAGGCAAAACGCCTTCCTTTCAACGACATAATAAAAACGCCTCTCATTGTGAGAGGCGACATGCGAGACACATATCATCTCTCATCTACCAGACTCGTTTACGGTCTGCCGAAGTTGGCACCGCTTGAACGGTTGCCGAGGCTTCAAAGGGTCGGTCCCTCAGCCTCTCTGGATGAGTACAGCTAAAATATTGTTTTCGTTTTTATATCATAGCGAATAGGGCATGTCAACTCAAAAATTTTCGCGGCATTTCATTGTCTTTATAAATGATTCACAGTACGCCGTATAAACCCAGAATAAACAATATGAGACTGAGCAGCGCAATAAACACATGCGGAATTGCAACATTCACTTTTTGCATGTACTTGATGGTCTGGTCGCCTTTTGCGCTGTACTCCTTTGACCAGCTTGAGTAGGTCTGGAGCGGTATCGCTTCACCATGCTTTTCCTCCCGGATGATCTTTTCGATTTCCTGAATCCGTGTCGAAAAGAAATGAGATAAACCCCGCCAGTGACCTTCAAGAAACCAAAACACGATCGAGGCGCCAAAAGCAATGAGGAACAAAACACTGTTCTTGTACAGGAATCCAGCGCCGATCGTCGCAAGTGCGACCGTGATCGCCCAATTCTTGATGTTCAACCCTTTGCTGTCCATGTCTTCGTAGAAATGTTGCAGCATGATGTATTCATCTTTTAGCAATTCCGCGCGTTTATCCTTGTTCATATTCTCTCCTTTTCAAAGAGTTTGGAATTATTGATGAGCTTTTATCCATGCCATTGCGCTGTTTCCTGCTTTGCGTCCACTGGCGAAACAGGCGGTCAATAAATAGCCTCCTGTCGGCGCTTCCCAATCGAGCATCTCGCCTGCGCAAAAGATCCCTGGGAGTTCGCGAAGCATCAAATGTTCATCCAGAGATTCGAACATCACGCCGCCAGCGGAACTGATCGCCTCATCCAGCGGACGTGTCGCGATCAATGGGATGGGCATGTGTTTGATGAAAGCCGCCAACCGTTCTGTGTTTGAAAATTCCTCTTTTGGCATGAACTCATGCAGCAGCCCCACCTTCACGCCTTTCAACCCCACCGTCTTTTCAAGATGACTCGACATCGAACGCGAGCCGCGCGGTTTTGATAATCTTTCAACCAGCCACTCGTGTGACCTGTCGGGTGTCATGTCCAATTCAAGGACTGCCTTGCCATTGGCTTCGATCTCATCACGGAGCGGCGCCGAAGCAGCGTAGATCAAACTCCCCTCCACGCCTTCCTTCGTCACAATGAATTCTCCCTGTTGATGGAACGACCCAAACGACAACACTACCGATTTCAGCGGCTGACCATCGAATCGCTCCCGAAAATGCGGACTCCATGTCACATCAAATCCGCAATTGGATGGTTTCAACGCTTCGACCTTAACCCCGGCCTGCTTCAACCAATTGACCCATACGCCGTCCGAGCCGAGTCTTGCCCAACTGCCCCCGCCAAGCGCCAGAATCACCGCATCGGCATGAACAGTTTTTTCGTCCTCGGGCGTTTCAAATTTAATGATGCTCCCGCCACTGTCCCCGGCGGTAATTGCTCCAGCCCACCTGTGCCGCAAATGAAAATTGACTCCCGCATCGCCCAGCCGTTTCAACCAAGCCCGCAGCAGGGGACTGGCCTTCATCTCTTTCGGAAAGACCCGCCCCGATGTGCCAACGAAAGTTTCCACCCCGAGTCCGCGCGCCCACTCGCGCAGGTCATCGGGCGTGAAATCAGATAACCACTTTTCCACTTCATTTTTTCGATTTCCATACCGTGAAACGAATTTCTCGAACGGCTCTGCGTGCGTGAGATTCAATCCGCTTTTGCCCGCCATCAAAAATTTCCGCCCCAGCGATGACATGGAATCGTACACATCCACCTGCACGCCATGTCCGCTCAAAACCTCTGCCGCCATCAACCCTGCAGGCCCGCCGCCGATAATTGCCACTGAATGATTCATACGGTCATTATAAAGAGAAAAACTCCCGATTGGGTCGGGAGTTTTGGCGAGAAAGTATCTATCTAGTTTTGATAACTCTACAATTCTTCGATATTGACCACTCTTTTTGTTTCGGGCGTGAAGTAAATTCGATAATAACCTTCGTTCGCCATCCAGTCGTAAAAATACGGAGAGATTGTGAATACCTTGTCGTTTACACTCACGAAACAATGGCCCAGATAAACCCCTTTGCTGAACATGCTTCGAAGAACGGCTTGCTTGAACACCTGTCCTGAAGTCGTTTTTACTTTCCCATTTTTGATATCATCCCTGTATGGTGCGGCACTTAATATGCAGTGCCTATGGAGAAGATCCCATCGCGAACAACCCAAGATACCGCAATTCAATTTGATAGCGCATTGAAAGTAACCCTGCGTAGCAAGAATATTACATTGATCTCCTGTAGCTAAGCAAAAAACAGCGCCGGGCATAGACGTTTCTTTTGCGCTTCAGATAACTGCCTTCTGCGATTAAGTGCCAGGTCGTCTGTGTATAAAACATCATTCTGAGACGAGTCTTCAGCCCGATCTGTCATTTTTTTACCCACTACCTTCCCACGCTCAAAACCCCGCCTAGCGCGTTCAACTTCAAAGTCCATGTACTGCCGATCTGGAACTGTTGAAACTCGCTGACCGAGCTCGGCGAATAGGTAATTTCTCCCTTCGGCGTGCTGAAGGTGACAGTCAGGGTCGCCGACGCATTCCCGAGCCGCTGACCATTGAATACACTCGGCTCTGCATACTCTGGAAACAGGTCGCTGCCGCTCAAATCATATGATTGAATGGTCGCCCACTCATCAACGGTGTAACTGCAATAATCCTGGCTTTCGGTGCGGCACTCGGTCACAACCTCGGCGAAGCCATTGCCCCTATCCACGGTCTTGTCTTCACAGATTTCCTGGCTCTCCGTATGACACGAAACATCATATGCACCCGAGGGCGGGCTTCCACGCTCATTGGAATAATTCACCGCGCGGATCTCCTGCAAAGGAACGGAAGTCTGCCAGTACACATCGGCCACGGTCCCCTCCACAGACTTGGATGGGAACACAAGCAGGGCAAAGATCGCGATACAACACACCGCCAAAAATGCGCCGATGCCGCCGAACAAAAGCCAGTTTACCTTTTTAGGCTGAGCCTTTGCCGCAGGTGTCACTACTCCTGCCGCGGGAACTGGCTCAACGACTGTGCGTGGCAAAGGTGCGCCGCATTTGCCGCATACCCGTTCACTGCTCGGATTCTCAGCTCCGCAATTTTTACAGTTGATGATCTTTACAGCGGGAGCCGCCTGCATAACCTGTCCCGCCTGTCTTGCCTTGCCTTCCTTCAAATCACCGCCGCATTGTGAACAATTCGTCGCAGCGGCGGGGTTGCGCGTGCCGCAAAAACCGCAATGGATGTCTGCGCCTGCTTTTGCCGCGCTGGCAACCTTCTCATCGGTAATGATTTTTTCATCCGCTGCGCGCTGAAACTTGACATCATCAGGCTGGGGCGCTCCGCAAGCCTGACAAGTCTTCCTCGACCCCTTGTTGACGCCGTCGCAACTTGGGCAAACCCATTCAAGCTCAACGAAACCTTTACTTTGTTTTCTTTGCATCTCTCACTCCTTTATCCTTCGCGAGTGATTCTACAACAAAATTTTTTTATTGTGCGATGCCGTGCCATTTCAAAATATCATGAATGCGGGACTCGTGATCCGAATCAGGATAAGGCGATGGGTCGCCCGCATCTTTTCTTAACGGAGAGTGGGTCAATGCGTCGAAGACAGCCATCGCCCCGTTGGCGACGTTGTACGGATCGTAGCCGCCTTCCAAAACAAAGACGACCTTGCCGCCGCAATGCTCATCTGCAAGCGCAACAAGTTTTTTTGAAATTTCATAATACCCGCGTGTGGAGAGTCCCAGCGAGGTGATCGGGTCGTTCCAATGCGCGTCGAAGCCTGCCGAGATCAACAGCATCTGCGGGCGGAAGGATTCCACCACGGGCTTGAAAATCTCGTCAGCCACGCGCGCGAAGGTTCCGTCGCCTGCAAACTCATGCAAGGGTACATTGACCAGCCGTCCCTTTGCGTGAGGCGCGTCATTGATCCAGCCTGTGCCGGGGTAAATTCCCCACTGGTGGGTCGAAATGAATCCAAAACGGTCGTCATCCACACAAACCGCCTGTGTGCCGTTGCCGTGATGCGCGTCATAATCGATGACCATCACGCGCTGTAATCCGTTTGCCAGCGCTTCACGCGCCGCGATGGCAATGTTGTTGAAAATGCAAAAGCCCATCGCGCGGTCTGGCTCGGCATGGTGCCCCGGCGGGCGGACAATCGCAAAGGCGTTCTTTGCCTCGCCGTTGAGCACCGCACGCGTGCAGGTGATCACGCCGCCTGCTGCGAGCAGTGCATCTTCATAAGAGGTCTGCGTGATATAGGTAGGCGCGTGATCGATGATGCCCGGTCCGCGTGTGCAAACCTCCGCAATGGCTTTGACCAATTGAGGGTTGTGTGCCTGTGCGATCTGCTCAGGTGTGGCGCGCACGGCCTCGATTCTTTCCGCATCCACCGAGGCAAGCAGCGGCTCCAGCACATCCAACCGCCCGGGCCTTTCGGGGTGGTCTGGGAATTCATGCGTTTTTGATGGCACAAAAGTAAAAATGGTTTTCATGGGTTAATAACTTCCCGTGATCTGCTTCCAGATGAATTTTGCAAAATCCTGTTCGTAGTTTGGCTGATTTAATCCGCTAGGCGGCAGTGACGACGGTGTAATGATACTTAAGTTGTAACCGGGCGGGGGATTAAAATTAAGGGCCTCCAAAGTTATCACTTGGTTGATCAGGGAGGTATATGGAATTGTCCAGGAATACGACGTGTTGTTTTTGGTGCCATCTACTTTAATGTAAGGCATGGTAACGACAATGTTCGTGTTGAATTTTGGATTCAGGACCCATTTGCATTCACCATTTGTTGATTGGGTGAAGGGAAAGGCAAGATAACCAAATACGGCATCTGATGCCGTGTCGATGGATTGGGCAAGATTATGGTCGTCATGGCTGTGTGGAACTTGCAGGTTTTCAGAATTGTTTAGAATGATTTCATCAATTGGGAGTTCAATGGTGTGGCGGATCGGGTTGATGCTGTTTGCCGGGGAGACTGTCAACAGAAATAGCAGCTCATCACGAGCGGCTACATTGTTGAGCATGTTTTGAAGTTGTTCTGGAAACCCGCTGGTGGGATACCCATCTTTTAACACCTGGTTGAGATACACAGCTTGGAGCAATTGCGGGCTGACGAAAGTGAGCGTGATTCGTACCTTGTTGGCTCCATCCAACGTGATCGTTTCCGTATCAGACCAGCGTTGTGTTTCGGTGATCAACTTTTGGAACGCGGCATATTGCGCTCCTTGAAATTGTGTAAATAAATGCTGGAATGGAGGTGACGGGAGTCGTTGAGTAGGCATATTCAAAGATGATGTTTGCCCACGGTTGCGGAATCGTCCGATATACATTTACGGTCTCTAATGGTACTGGTGTACAGGCTTCCAAAGCGGCAACGACAGGCGCCTGTGTCATGATGGATGGTGGAACACACCCAACACTCCCCAGCATAACCGCCAGTGCCTGGAATCCGCACAGGAAAATTGACAAGCGCTTTTTGAACAAAGATAAACCCCGTGACATTCGCCCCGCCTTTCCGACATTAAGTGCGCAAAATAAAGGAATTTTGCGATGAATAATATTTAGCATTGTACAACTGTTTGAATGAAAAGTTAAGCAGCAATGAAACGAAGCGGGGATTTCCGCAAAGTAATCCTCAAAAACCGTGTGAATTAACGTAATTTGCAGCAAAGAATCTGGATGAATCTCAAGGTGGTAACTGAAGCAGGCGATATTTCCAGTAAAATCAGGCGGTTAGGAGAAACAACCCTTGCTGAATCGCTTGAAACTTGCCGCAAAAATTCTCTTGCGCGGTGAACCTCAAAAGAAAAACCGCAATCCAATCCCTGCCATCACCGCCGAGGAAGTTGCCGAAGCCCGCGCCTTTTTTCCGCGCGATAAGTTTTTCATCTTCGGCCATGCCCGCTCGGGGACGACCCTGCTCATGCGCCTTGCCCGTTTGCATCCCGAAGTCCACTGCAATTATCAGGCGCATTTTTTTACGCGCAAACCGCTGCTTAAATCATTGGTCGATTCGCCCGAAGCCGAGGAATGGCTCACCCGCAAATCCAACCGCTGGAATCAGGGCAGTGACCTTTCTCCGCTGGTACTGCGTGCCGTCGCAGATTTCATCATGGAGCGCGATGCCGCCCGCGAAGGCAAAATGATCGTCGGCGATAAAAGCCCATCCTCCACCATCCATGGGCAGGCCGTGCGCGATATGCACGCAGTTTATCCCGATGCGAAAATGATTTGCATCGTCCGCGATGGACGTGACGTGTTGATTTCGGAACGTTTTCGGAATTTCGTCGAAGAATCAAAGTTTCTGACGTCGGAAGACAAACGCATCATGTCGGACCTGCGGCTTGATCCTGTTCCCTTTTCAGATGGCCGCCGTTCGATATTCACCGAAACCTTCATCCGCCGCGTTGCCAAAGACTGGGTGAAAGACCTGACCGAAACAGAAGACGAAGGCCGCAGACTGTTCAATAACCATTATTTTGGAATGCGCTACGAAGACCTGCTTTCCCAGCCGTTCGATGAAATGAGCAAACTGTGGAAGTTCCTCTCCGTGAAAGGCATTGACCCAGCCCTCGATGCATCCCTGCGCGCTGAAATGTCCACGAATCCTGATGAAGAGTGGCAATCCAAACGTAACGAAAGCATTGCATCCTTTTTGCCGAAGGGACAGGCTGGCAACTGGGCGCGGCTGTTCACCGAACGCGATAAGGCTGTGTTCAAAGAAGTCGCGGGTGAGATGTTGATCCGCTGGAAGTATGAGCAGGATTTGAATTGGTAAGGTGCGACGCCTTGTTGGCTGACAATGCCCCTCGAAACAGAATCAGCTTTCGGTTAAGTGCGAAGCGTTGCAAGTCGTGAAGGAAATATTCCCCTTGGACATCGTCAAAAAGATTCCCCGCTGGGAGCAGATCATCCCCGTTTATGCCGTCATCGTGATGATGGTGTATGTGTGGTCGCTCTTTCAGTATTTTTGGAGGCTTTCAAGCTGGCTCAATTTTTCAACGCTGGGACAGGTTGGGGGCATTTATGTGTATACGGCGGCGGTTAATTTTATTGAAAGCCTTTTGATCCTGTTTGCGCTGCTTGTGTTGAGCGTGATCCTCCCTTCGAAATGGTTTTATGAGCAGTTCGTGGTGAAAGGTAGTGTGTTGACCCTTTCTCACCCTCGGCGGGTTGATGCTCTTCAACCAGACCTTGTTCGAGGATATCCTGCATCCTTCGATATTGCTTCCGAAACTTCTGGCTTTTGCGGCTGTCGTTGTTCTTTTGATCTTTCTGTTCGGCCGAATTGGTTTCTTGAAAAAAACGATGGAAGAACTTGCGAATCGCATGACCGTGTTTCTGTATATCTGGATGCCGATCACAGCGATTTCGGTTTTGGTTTTGCTGGTGCGAAACATTTTTTGAGCCTGCATTGCCCATCGCACAAAAAAGGAAAATAGATGTCCAAATTCAACCGCCGTAGTTTTTTGAAATTGCTCGGGGCTGCCGCTCCTGCAGTTTTGCTGCCCAGCCTCGCACATCGTGTCGGCGGGTTGGATGCTTCGCGCCCAAATATCATTGTGCTGTTGTTCGATGCCATGAGCGCGCGAAACCTCTCGTTGTATAAATATCCGCGCCCCACCTCGCCCGCGATGGAGCGTTTCGCCGAACACGCAAATGTGTATCACGCGCACAACTCCAGCGGAAATTACACCATTCCCGGCGTGGCCTCGTTGATGACGGGCACCTATCCGTGGAAGCATCGTGCCATCAATCATCGCGGCGCGATTCGGCAAAGCATGGTGGGGAATAACCTCTTCCGCGTTTTGGGCAGTGACTATCACCGCCTGGCCTTCCCCCAAAATTTTTGGGCCACCCTTTTGCTTTCGCAATTTCAAGATGATGTTGATGTGCTGCTTTCCTCAGGCGAATTCTCCGAGTTGAGTTATCTGCTGAGCGATCATTTCCCCAAAGATAAAAACATGTCAGCGCGCGCGTTGGATGATTTTCTGTTCAGAGTGGGGGAGGCGCCGCCTTCTTTGGTGCTGGGTTCTCTGGAAAGATTGTTGTATTCGTGGCAAAGCAATCACCTGCCCACCGACGGTTACAAGGAATTGCCTCACGACCTCAACTATCCGATCACTTTTCGGTTGGAGGATGTATTCGATGGGTTGATCTCGTTGATGCCCAGCCTGCCTGCGCCGTTCTTCACGTACCTGCATCTGCTTCCGCCGCACACGCCTTATCGCCCCACCGACAAATTCTTCAACGCCTTCCGCGATGACATGAAACCCATGCGCAAACCTGACCATCGTTTTGCCGATGGTACTTCGAATGCAGACCTAAATCTGGCGCGGCGTTTATATGATGAATACATCGCCTCCCTCGATCAGGAATTGGGCAGGTTGTTGGATTCGCTTGAAAGCCAGGGCCTTTTCGAGAACAGTTATGTCATCCTCACCGCTGACCATGGCGAGATGTTCGAACGCGGCGAGAAGGGACATTCCACGCCGTTGTTGTACGACCCGGTCATTCACATCCCGTTGTTGATCTCCGCACCGGGGCAGAAGACCCGCCGTGATATTTACACCCCCACAAATGCCGTGGACATCCTCCCCACACTCGCCCACCTGACAGGCAATCCGCTCCCTGCCTGGACCGATGGAAAGCCGCTGCCCGGCCTCGGCGGTGAAGAAGATTACGAACGCAGTTTATATTCCGTGGAAGCCAAACTCAGCCCCGCCAATGGCATCCTCAACAAGGCCACGGTCGTTTTGCGAAAAGGAGACCGCAAACTCATTTATTACACAGGCTACGAAGCGGAAGATTCCTTCGAGTTGTACGACCTGAGCGAAAACATCGAAGAACTCCACGATCTGTATCCAGACCAGCCTGCTTTCGCAAAACAAATGAAGGAAGAATTGCTCGAAGCGTTTTTCGAGGCAAATAAAAAATAAAAGACCTTTTGCAAAAGTCTAAAGATGTAACCACGGAGACACGAAGACACAGAGAAAACCAATTAAAAACTCCGTCCGCAGGAGGCTCCGCACTGCCTCTGTGTCTCCGTGGTTCAAAATAGTTTTTTACGCGCATTCTCTGCTACTTATGCAAGAGGTCTATTCAGTCACTCTCAAAAGGATAAAACATGAAATTTCTAATCGCAGGTCTCGGCTCCATTGGCCGACGTCACTTTCGCAATCTGATCGCCCTCGGCGAAAAGGATATCGTTCTGCTGCGCACGCGCAAGGCCACCCTGCCCGATGATGAGTTGGCGGGCTATCCCGTTGAGACCGATCTGGCCGAGGCGCTCAAAAAACACAAGCCCGATGCCATGGTTGTGGCGAATCCAACTTCGCTGCATCTTGATGTTGCCATCCCTGCTGCTGAAGCGGGCTGTCACATTTTGCTGGAGAAACCCGTTTCACACTCGCTTGACCGACTCGACCTGCTTGAAAAAGCCGCGGCAAAAAGCGGAAGCAAGATCCTCGTCGGGTTTCAATTTCGCTATCACCCCACTTTGAACAAGGCGCGTGAATTGATTCAGTCTGGCGCGCTTGGCAAAATATTAACTGTCCATGTGCATTGGGGCGAGTATCTTCCGCAGTGGCATCCGTGGGAAGATTATCGCCAGAGCTATGCCGCGCGCGCCGATCTTGGCGGCGGAGTCATCGTCACGCTCACGCATCCGCTCGATTACCTGCGTTTTCTTTTGGGTGATGTCGCATCGTTGTGGTCGTTCAACGAGCATTTGTCCGCGCTGGAATTGGATGTGGAAGATTTTGCCGAGATCGGTTTGAAGTTTTCGAGTGGGGCAGTGGGCGGCGTACACATCAATTATTTTCAACGCCCCGGTGTGCATAAACTGGAAATTGTCGGAACGGATGGAACAATGCGCTGGGATAATGCGGACGGAATCCTGCACCTGTTCAAAATGCCCGCCCCCTTCGGTTCCTATTCGGACCTGCCGCCTGCTCCCGTTACCGAAGCATTTTCTCCCCCCGATGGATTCGAGCGCAATCAATTATTCATCGCACAGACCAAACACTTCATTGACATCATACGCGGAGATGCACAACCCATCTGCACCCTCACCGACGGTGTCCGCGCTTTGCAAATGGCCCTCGCCGCTTATGAATCGCAGAAGACGGAGAGGTTGGTGAAGTTTTAGGGCGGCATGCGCACCTCACGCGCATAATTTCACATCAAAATTTTCCCCTCACCCCGTTTGAAATAATTGATTGTTGGGACGACTTCCCCCTCTCCCTTTGGGAGAGGGCAGGGTGAGGGCTGAACTTGATAAGTTGTGCAAGAGTATAATGTTTTCATCATAAAAACGGAGGCAACCTATGCGTTCTCTTTTCAAGTTCATCATCGCAGCTTTGATTTTGACTGCCTGCTCTCAAACGCCTATTTTGCCGACAGTAACACCTGTTTCCAACAAGTATTTCAACGGTTACTCCGCCTGTACCCCACCGCATCTGGGTTGGCAATAATACCTGACAAACTGGGTGGAGAAATATTATCCGAAGCGGTATTTATGCTGGACTTTTATCATGGTAATAATCCGCGATAAAGTGTCCAGGCTGAATTTTTTGAGAGATGGGCAAGGTTCAGATGGAAATACCCTGCGCAACAGTGAGCCATTTGCCTTTGATGCTAAGGTGGCGAACTGAACAACAGCAAATCCCACTGAAACATGGGGTAAGGTTGCCTAGCCAGTGGAAAAAAAGTGAGGCTCAGGATTTGAACATAGCAAAGACTATCCTCGAATGGTGCTTACTGGAGCAAAATCTATGGGTGATGGTTTTGAGACGGAAAGTTGTCAACCTAATTTGGTAATGAAAATACTACTATCAAGTGGGATGGTCATGCGCGGATTTAAATTGTACGGACTGTTTTGATCTGAGCTTAAAGCGGAGGAGTGGTTCAATACCAATTGCCGTTGTGAATCTGTATAATATATTTGGATTTACTCGATGAAATACTTTTTTGTTTTTGTCCAATGGTCTACGTTAGTCGCCATAGTGTTTATATTTCTTGTGTTGCCTGATTTTGCTTCTCCGGAGATGGCACGTCCAGATTTTTTCGCGTGCCTTTTTTACATTTTTCTTGTGTAACGCTTTCTTTGGGTTAATGAAAACCTTCAATAATCCATTAGCTATTGAGGAAGATATTCAGAACCACCAAAAAGTCGATAAAGAGACATTAATCATCTCGAATATTTTAGGTCACTTGTTTTATGTTGTAAGCACAATCAGCCTTTGCGTTTATGGATTGTACAGTTTTTACCCTATGGTAGGGTGGTGGAAATATTCATTTGGGGTTTTTTATGGAATATTAATCAGTATAATGCATTACAAAGTGAACAAACTGCAACGTAGAGAATTAAATAAAAGCGGGGATGGCTGATGCTACTGTCCACGATCCTCTTTTTTGACCTACTTGATCACCACATTCTCCCAAATCACATTCGGCGAATCTTTCAACAGGTACACCTTGATCTTTTCCCCGATCACAGCTTGGACGTAATCCTTTTTCAAATATGGCGCGGCTTCGGCATCGGTGCCTTCCCAAATGGAGACGATGACATCGGGTTTGAGTTGACCGAAGGTGTAGGCGTAATCCCATTTCATGTGACCTGGCCGCATAAATGGGACATCTGCAATGCTCATCGGTGTGCGGACGTTTTGATGCGCGATGTACGGGTCGGCTTTGCCGAGAATATCAATCGCGTAGCGGTCGGGCAACAGGTAGGGAATTGTCCCCGCGCCGATCACAGCGACGGAGGCCCCGGGTTCCGTCACATTTTCGATGGCGAGAGCGATCTGCAAATTGCGGTCACTGCCTGCCACGTAATCGGGTCGCCGTGTGAAATTCCAGCGTTCGATGGATTTCCATTCGCCGATCAACGCATTGAAATTGAGGAGGGAAAAAGTAAAAAGGACGACAAACACAACCCGCCAGCTAATTTCAAAAAGGTTTCCTTTGTGACGATCGCTCCCGCCGCCGTCCCCGGCGGCGAGGACGCCGCCTTGAGCGAAAAGATTTGAAGCTGCTTTCTTCAACAACTCCACCGCCGACCATGAGAACACAACAAAAAACAACGGCATGGCGATGACAATATATCGATTCGCCCCGCCGTGATTTTCCCAGGCATCCCCGCCCACGTACACGGAATAGGCCACCTGCCCGATGAAGACCAGCGCAAGCAAAGTCACCTTCCAATCGCGGCGGAAGAGGAAGATCGTGAACGGCAGTAAAAAGAGCATCCAGTTCGAGTAATACGCAAAATGGATCAGGGCGTACAGTCCGCGCAGGAGGCGCAGGGTGAGCGGCCAGCCTTCCACTTTGAGATAGTAGGTGTTCGGGAGCAGGGCGCCGTAATAGAGATAGCGTGCCAAAGTCTGTCCGCCGAGCGAGAGGACGAGCAATCCCAGTCCCCAGATCAAATGCTGATTGCGATTTTCTTTTTGCACGAAAAACAAAACCGCCAAAATGACGATGTATGGCACGGCCATATCAAAGCGGACAAGGGTGGAAATGGCAAGCAAAATGTAGATCGAAACGGAGAATTGTTTGTCGTTTTTCAGGATCAGCCAAATGACCGCGGATAGCATCAGCGCAAGCAGGCTCACTTCCATGCCGAGCAGGCCATACGAGTTGAGCGGCGCGTAGAAAGCAGTCAGCGCTACGGCGGCGAGCATGGCGAAGAGGTCATCTGTAAAATGTTCGATAATGCCTTTAACGAGAAGCAGGTTGAAGGTCAGGAGCGAAGCGCCGATGATCTGTATCACAAGGCTGGTTTCGTTCAATCCGATCGGCAGCAGGTGGACGAGGGCCATGAGCCCCACCCAGAGCGGGTTGGTGAATCCTTCCACGTGTTCGCCTGCGTTCCAGACCGGGCCTAGTCCGTGCGCGAGGTTGTAGGCGTAGCGCATTGAGATCATGGCGTCGTCGAAAAGGACATAATACGTTTTGCCTTCGATGATGAAACTGGTGGCCGCAATATAGCGCTGACAGTAGTAAATGTAGCCAAAAATAAGCAGGGCAAACAGGGTATTGCGAAGAAATTTCGAGTTCATGGTTTTGGGATTATATCTTAGCCGTTTAAAATTCATTGACTGAATTTTGGAGTATAATTGCCGCTTGTAAAAATTAAAAAACTTCGAAAGCCTCTCGATACCCGAAGGGTAAGGCGGGCCTGAAAAGATTTATCAACCAAATGGAGTAAAAAAATGGCAAAAGCAAAACTCATTCCTCCCTATGGCGGAAAACTGGTCAACCTTGTGGTTGAAGGCAAGGAACGCGAGGAGCTTCTCGCCCGCGCCGGTAAACTTCCTTCCATCAAGATCACAATGCGCAACCTGTGCGATCTCGAATTGATCGCCACGGGCGGTTTTTCACCTCTCACCACTTTCATGGGCAAGGCTGATTACGACCGCGTGCTCAAGGAAATGCGCCTTGCGGATGGGACTCTCTTCCCGCTTCCCATCACCCTGACAGCGGATCCCAAAGAATTGCCGACCGTCGGCGAGGATTTGGCGCTGCGCAATGCGAACTTCGACCTGATCGCCGTGATGACCCTCGATGAGGTTTATCACTGGGATGCAGAGACCGAAGCCGCGCATGCGTACGGTTCCACCGATTCCAAGCACCCGATGGTCTCTGAAATGGGACGCTGGGGCAAGGTCTGCATCTCCGGCCCGATGAAAGTTGTGAACCTTCCCAAGTATTATGACTTCGTCAATCTGCGCCACACCCCCGCGCAGGTTCGTGCCATGCTTGAGGAAATGGGGCACGATAATGTTGTTGCTTTCCAGACCCGCAATCCTTTGCACCGTATTCATGAAGAATTGACCAAGCGCGCCGCCGCGGAAGTCAAAGGCTCTTTGATCGTTCACCCCGTGGTGGGCATGACCAAGCCCGGTGATGTGGACCATTACACCCGCGTCCGCACCTACAAGGCGTTGGTTGATAACTACTACGATAAAAAAGACACCATGCTCAGCCTGCTGCCGCTCGCCATGCGCATGGCTGGCCCGAAGGAAGCCCTCCTTCATGCCATCATCCGCCGTAACCATGGCGCAAATCATTTCATCGTGGGCCGCGATCATGCGGGTCCGGGAAATGATTCCACGGGCAAACCGTTCTACGGTCCGTACGATGCGCAGGAGATCATGAAGCAGTACGAAGCCGAAATCGGCGTCAAGATGGTTCCGTTCGAAATGCTGGTCTATCTTCCCGATGAAGCACGCTACGTGGAAGAGAAGGACGTACCGAAGGGTGCGAAGACCGCCAACATCTCCGGTACTCAGGTGCGCGATGATTTTCTTGCCAAGGGCAAATTGCTCCCCGAGTGGTTCACCCGCCCTGAAACCGCTGAAATTTTGCGCGAAATGTATCCGCCCCGCCACAAACAGGGCTTTGCCATTTGGTTCACCGGTTTGAGCGGCTCGGGAAAATCTGCAACCACCGCCGTGCTCACCACATTGCTCCTCGAACGCGGACGTGAGACCGCCATCCTCGACGGCGATGTCGTTCGCACGCACTTGTCCAAGGGTCTCGGCTTCAGCAAGGAAGACCGCGATACCAACATCATCCGCATCGGTTTCGTGGCTGGTGAGATCGTCCATGCCGGCGGCGCAGTGGTTTGCGCAGCCATCAGCCCCTACCGTGCCACACGTCAGGAAGCCCGCAAGATGGTTGGTGAGAACTTCATCGAGATCTTCATGGATACTCCTGTTGAAGTCTGCGAACAGCGCGATGTGAAGGGCTTGTATGCCAAGGCTCGTCAGGCCATGGTGGATGGAAAACCGATGGGCTTTACCGGCGTTGATGACCCGTATGAACAGCCGATCGATCCCGAAATCACCCTCAAGGGCTTTGGCGCATCTCCTGAAGAGAACGCCCATGCCATTGTCAAGTACCTCGAAGAGCAGGGCTATATTCTGCCCATGAAGTAAACCAAAGACCTGACAGGTTTAACGCAACTCCACTTGTCGATTGTGGTTTGGCGAATCACAGACATTCATCCGATTGAATCTCTGTGGGAACCTGTCAGGTCTTTTTATCATTTTATGACCCGACAACGTGCCGCATCTTTCGCCGCCCTCGGCCTGCTCGCCATACTAGGGACAGTTTTCATCCTTTATGCGACTCCCGAAGGCCTCGGCCTTTCAGATGATTCGATTGCTTACATCGCAGGCGCACGCAGTCTATTAAGCGGACAGGGTTATCGCGAAGCATGGCTTGCGAGCAACGGCCCGGTCACACACTTTCCCCCAGGTTTCTCATCCATTCTTGCATTGGTCGGTCTTAGCGGACTCGACCCCGTGCGTGGCGCGCGTTTTCTTAACGCGTCGTTGTTCGGCGCAAATACCTTTCTGCTCGGCCTGATCGGCTGGCGCATGACCAAATCACAAATTGCGGGTGTTGTGCTCGCTCTGCTTTTTGTTCTGAATGCCTCCCTGCTGCGCATCCATGCGGTGGCGATGAGCGAACCGCTGTATATCTTTTTCAGCCTTGGGGCATTTCTCCTGTTTGATTTTTATTTCGAGCAGCGCGAAAAACGCTGGTTGATTCTGGTGGGGTGTTTTGTCGGCGCAGCCTACCTGACGCGTTACGCGGGGCTGGCTTTGTTCGCCACTTTTCTGGTGGCGTTGATTTTGCTGCGTGAAAACTGGTTGAAGCGAATCACCCGTTCGCTGATCTTCATCGCCTCGTTTTTGCCGTGGGCGGCAGCGTGGAGTCTCCGCAATAAACTGGTCGCGGATAATGCTACCAATCGCACGCTCGTCTATCACCCGCTGACCGAGGAGAATATTCAGGCGGGGATTTACAACTTCTCCGAGTTTCTCATCCCGATCGAGACATGGCGGAGGGCATTGGTCAAAAACCTTGACCTGCTGTTTGCCATTCTTGCCATTCTCGGGCTGGTGATTCTCGTTTGGGTTGTTGCGAAGGGGCTAAAGAAATTCTTCCAGCCTTCTTCCGAGATGCCCGAACTCCTGTCTTTCACGAATGGGCTTTACATCTTCGCCTACCTTGCATCGATTCTTTCTTCAATGATGCTGTTTGACGCCAGCACCAAATTCAAAGCGCGCATCAATTCACCCATCTACGTTTCTCTGCTGATCCTGCTGGTATGGCTCGGATTTTGGCTCTGGCAAAAGCGATCCTTGCTTTGGCGTGGGTTTGTCGTCGGGGCGGCTGTGTTCCTCGTGGCGCTATCAAGCCGAGAGTTGGCGGGAGTCGTAAGGCAGTTCCACAAGGGCGGGCAGGGATATGCATCCTTCCAATGGTATGATTCGGCAGCGATGGATTTCCTGAGCACACTTCCCGCAGGCACACGTATTTACACCAATCAGGCTGGCCCCGTTTATCTTTATACGAATCGTCCCGCCTACGTTTTGCCCGACCTGGTTGACCCCGTCACAGGTCTGCCGCGCGAACGTTACGAAGAAGGTGTGCAGGCTTTGCAGGAGGATGTGCTTTCGGGGAACGCTGTCCTCGCTTTGTTCAAATTTGGCGCGGAAGAAGAGGATGTGCAAAGCATCTATCTGCAATTGGCCGATGGCTTGAACCTTGCCCTCGATAAACGCGGCGATAAAATTTATACGGCTTTTCCGTAAAAGGAACATACATGACCATTTTCGATAAATTCAGTTTGAAAGATCGCGTGGCTGTTGTCACGGGCGGGGTGGGGCTGCTTGGCGCAGAATTTTGCAAGACTCTTGCTGAAGCAGGCGCGGCAGTTGCTGTCGTTGACTTGAACGGCGATGCAGCCAACAAAGTAGCAAATGGACTCGTCCAGTCTGGATACAAGGCGATGGGAATCGCGACCGACATCACCAAACCAGAATCGGTCAACGCGATGGTCGCATCGGTTCTTTCGACCTTTGGCAGGCTCGATGTACTGGTAAATTCAGCCGCCCTCGATCCAAAGTTCGACCCTGATGCCGCCGCGAAAGGCATCGCCCCCGGCGCATTCGAGGACTATCCGCTTGAGCAATGGAATGCGGCGTTGAATGTCAACCTCACGGGGATGTTCCTCGTTACGCAGGCTTGTGTCAAACAAATGAATGCGCAGGGCAAAAAAGGCAGCATCATCAACATCTGCTCCACCTATGGACTCAACGGCCCCGACCAGCGGATTTACATCAAAGACGGCAAACGTGTGGCATACAAACCTGTGTATTACACCACCACCAAGGCAGGCGTGATGGGATTTACCAAATACCTCGCCGCCTATTATGCCGAGACGGAGATCCGCGTGAATGCGCTCACTCCGGGCGGTGTGTTCAACAACCACGAAGAATATTTTGTGAAAAATTATTCCGCCAAAACCATCCTTGGCCGCATGGCGAAAAAGGATGAAATGAACGGCGCTTTGTTGTTTCTGGCCTCTGATGCATCCTCCTACATGACGGGGAACAACGTCATCGTAGATGGCGGCTGGACGGCATGGTAATCACCAATTACCAATGACAAACATCCTCGCTCTTATCCCCGCTCGTGGCGGCTCGAAAGGCATTCCGCGCAAGAATATCCGCAACTTTGCGGGGTATCCCCTCATTGCGTGGAGCATTGCCGCGGCAAAACAATCTGAGCTGGTGACCCGCATCATCGTTTCGACGGATGACGAAGAGATCGCTGCCGTTGCCCGCGAGTGGGGGGCAGAGACTCCCTTCCTGCGTCCCGCAGAATTCGCACAGGACAAGACCACCGATTTGCCCGTTTTTGAGCATGCACTCAAGTGGCTTGAAGATGTGGAAGGCTATCGCCCCGATATTGTGATCCAGCTTCGCCCCACATCACCCATCCGCCCGCATGCGATGGTGGATGACGCCATTCGCATTTTGCTGGAGCATCCCGATGCCGATTGTGTGCGTGGTGTGGTGCCTGCGGGGCAAAACCCTTTCAAGATGTGGCGCTTCAATGGCGAAGGCAAACCGCTGAATCCGCTGTTGACCGTGGAAGGAATCGCCGAGCCGTACAATGCTCCGCGCCAGATCCTGCCGCCCGTTTATTGGCAGACAGGTCACATTGATGCGATCCGCGAATCAACCATCGCCAATAAGAAGTCTTTGACGGGCGATGTCATCTATCCGCTGGTGATCGACCCGAAATACACGGTGGATATCGATACGCTTCCCGATTGGGCGAAGTACGAAGCGCTTGTCTACAGTGGATTGGAAATGGTTTCACCGGGCACGGCGCGGCGTCCACTGCCTGAAACCATCAAAATGATCATCTGCGATTTTGACGGCGTGGTGACGGATAACCTTGTCATCACCGATCAGGATGGCAGGGAATCTGTCACGGCTTCGCGCAGTGACAGCATGCACATCAAGAAACTGCGCGAGATGGGAATCGAAGTGATGATCCTCTCCTCGGAACCAAATCCTGTTGTGATGGCGCGTGCGAAAAAGATGGGGGTGGAGGCAATTCACAATGTGGGCATGCAGGACAAGGGTAGAGTGATGCGCGAAATCCTCGCGCAGAAAAATGTCAAGGCGGAAAATGTTGTCTATCTGGGTAATGACCTGAATGACCTTCCCTGTTTTGAAATTGCTGGATGGTCTGTGGCGGTGGCGGATGCGTATCCCGAAGTCCTCCGCGCGGCGGACCATGTATTGACGAAAACGGGTGGTCATGGCGCGATCCGTGAGTTGTGCGAAATTATATTGAAACAATTATCTCAAAAGGAGAATACGAATGGCTCGTGAAATTAAATTTGGAAATCGAATGATGGGTGATGGTCACCCTGCATATGTGATCGCGGAAGTGGGAATCAATCACAATGGCGATATGGATGTCGCGAAGAAGATCATTGATGCCGCCGCTCATGCAGGCGCGGATGCGGTGAAATTTCAGAAGCGCACACCCGAAGTGTGCACGCCGCCCGAACAGCAAAAGCAAATGCGTGAAACGCCCTGGGGCTACATCACCTATCTGGATTATCGTTACAAGGTTGAATTCAACGAAGAACAATATCGCGAGATCGACCGCTACTGTAAAGAGAAGAAGATCGATTGGATGGTCTCTGTGTGGGATGAGCCTTCCGTCGATTTCATGGAGAAATTCGATACGCCCGCATACAAAGTGCCCTCCGCTTCGCTGACGGATCACAACCTGTTAAAGTATGTGCGCAAAACAGGCAAGCCCATCATCATTTCCACGGGCATGTCCACGATGGAGCAAATTCACAAAGGCGTGAATATCGTCGGCGAAGATAACCTTGTCATCATGCATTGCACCAGCACGTATCCGTGTGAGCCCGAGGAATTGAACCTCAACATGATCGGAACCCTGCGCAAGGAATTCCCGAACAACCCCATCGGTTATTCAGGCCACGAAGTTGGGCTTGTGCCTTCGGCGGTTGCGATCGCGCTCGGAGCAACCTCTATTGAACGTCACATTACGCTGGATCGCGCCATGTGGGGCAGTGACCAGGCCGCCTCGGTGGAGCCCGGCGGCTTCGAGCGTTTGGTGAAATACATTCGTGTCACCGAAGCCGCGCTTGGCGATGGTGTGAAGAAGGTTTACGAATCCGAAAAGGGTTCGATGAAGAAACTTCGCCGCGTGGTGAGTGAATAAATTAAGTTTATAGGTTAGCAGGTTGGAAAGTTGACAAACCTTCCAACCTGCTAACTTTTCAACCTGCTATCCCGATGAAACAAATCCGCCGCACCCTCCGCCCTTATGGCAAGACCGCCCAAGCTATTCTGCGTTGGAAACGATTTTCTTTTAACGACGCACCGCCTATCTTTGGCAACTCCAAACCCAAGAGCGGATCGCATCTTTTATTGCAGATCCTCAACGGTTTTACGCAGATCATGCCGTATCGCTATGTAGCCGCTGACCCGGTGCGGACGATCACGTATGAGGGAAGACGAAAGACGAAAGAGGAAATCCTCGCGGATTTGAAGCGTGTGCCAAACGGAGTCATTGGCTGGGGCTATGTGGATGCGACAAAGGAAAACGCTTCTTTCTTAACCTCGGCAGGGCGCGTGAACTATTTTATTTATCGCGATCCGCGAGATATGCTTGTCTCACAAGTTTTCTTCGCGACCGATATGCACGAAGAGCACGGCATGCACGACTACTACAACTCCCTGCCCGATTTCGGCGCGAGACTTAACGTCGCCATCACAGGCATTGACCGTGATGGATTAAAGATGGTCAGCGTGAAGCAGCGCTACGAAGGGGTCTTTCAATGGCTGGAACAGAAGAGCGTGATGTGCCTGCGCTTCGAAGACCTCATCAACAACCGCGATGCGACTCTCGTGTCCATGCTGGATGAAATAGAAAAGACAGGATACAAGATCCCGACTCCGCGTGAAAAGGCGCTGGCCATTTTGGTGGATGCCATCCAGCCGAAGAAAAGTCATACCTTCCGCTCTGGTAAGACAGGCGGATGGAAACAATACTTCGACGAAGATCATAAAAAATTGTTCAAAGATATTGCGGGTGACCTGCTGATGAAGCTGGGGTATGAGAGCAGCAACGATTGGTGATCTATTTTTCGAATCGAATTTCATCCAGATAGAATGTTGCACCGCCCGGGCATTTCTCCCAGCTTGTTGACCATACAAAACCGCCGATGATGTAGGAGAGATTTGTATCATCGAGGGGAATCTCGTACTCTTTCCATTCAGATGTCAGTTTCTCGGTGATGCCGCGCGGATAGGAAAGGCTGTCTCCATAGTCGCCGATAATTCCCCCAACTTTGAATTCCAGTGTGCAGGCTGTCTCTGCCCTCGCCCAGAACTTTAAGCGGCTATAGGCGGATAGGTCGTACCCGGTCCCTGCCCAGATCTGTTCCTTGCCCCAGTTGTTGGCTGGCTGCTGCCAGTAAACACCGGCCCATTTGCAGGGCGGTTTGTAGTCGCATGTGTAGGGTCCATTTCCTTGCAGGTTGTAGATCACCTGAATGGAAGTCTCCCCCGATTGTGGATTCTCCTCACTGGCCCCGTCGATTTGAATATCACCCGTATCACCCATGTATCCGCTTGGGCTGAAGTGATTGTAAGGCGATGCTCCATCGTTGTAGATATAGAACACATCGTCTGAGATGGAGACCGTGGTCTCAATGGGTGGGACTGTGGCCGTGGGGGTTGGGATTGCAACAATGGGTTCCTCACCCATTAAGCGCAGACCCAATTCCTTGGGAGTTCGGTCTGAGAAAAAGATTCCCCAGTTGGGTTCAACGGACAGGTTGGTTTTCCAGGGCTGGTCGAAGGCTTCGAAATACACAAAGGAAACTTCGGTGTTTTCCAGCTCTTGATAATATTGATTTTGTACGGTTTCCGATAGCTTTCCTTCCGAGTCCCCTGCAGTGGGGAGCCCAACCTCTTTGAAAAGTACAAAGAGATCGGTTTTTCCATCCAGGTCCTTGTAGGCACCCTCTGTCCACTTAACGGCGTTGACCGCATCAAGCTGGCCATGGAAGTATGGATGCGCATTTGGGAAGACCCAGTCTCCCAATTGCAGAAGTTTTTCATCGTAATAATCATCAAGTTCCTCGGTGGTGGTGACGGGCTTGCCCGTTTCCTCGCGCAGATTATCGATGACAAACGACAGGACTGGCATCTCATAGCGCTTGCTCAATCCTTCATTCCCCACACAGAAACCAAGCACAATTGAAAAAGCTGAAGCCGCCTTCGCATTGGATAATTCCTCTTCGTTGGCAGGGTCCCATATTCCCATAATAAGGCCATCAAACCCTGCTTCTTCGGCGATGACGGGAAGATCTTTTCCCATCACTCCTCTTGAATCATAGGTTACAAGACCTGTAAACCCTGCTTCACGCAACACCTCAAGGTCTGCGCGAATATCGTCCAGACTTGTTTCCAGTCCTTTATTTGGGTCTGCATTGGGCGGCGAATAGGTGACCCACACAATATCTTTCACCTTTTCGACCCAGTCGTTTGGAAGTGTTCCCCCAGGCGCGGGAATCGTGTTGCTCGGCTGGGGTGTTGCCGACGGCGCGGCACAACTTGATAATAGAACAACCGTCAGTAGTATGGTGTGAAATGGACGCAGGGATTTGGTGGTCATTTTAGCTCCCACAATTTTTTCTTGCTGAGTTTGCGATGGCGGCCTTGTCATAATAGATGTTGCGAATTTCGATGATAAGGTTCCTGGGATTTTCAGGGACAATGCTTGCATCTGGATTGGTGATGGAAATAATATTGTTATCCCCCCAATCAATGGTCCAGCCGAAGACTCCTACAACGTGTTGCAGCATATCGGGCGTGAAACCTGATATGTCATATTCGAAACTTTGCCATTCCGCTGTAAGTGTGGGCTCGCACATCAAAATGGAGGATTTGATCGAATCGGGATATGGAGCGGAAACCCTTTCCTTTGTCTGCTCATCCCAGACCCAGGTCACACCGCCGATGACGAACTTCACATCCACGCTGTCTTGTATACTTCTTGCCTCCCACTTGATGGTTTTATATGCGCTCAAGTCAAACCCATTATTGGGGTCTGTCCCACCCGGGCCAGCTGAGTCGATGAACATGATTCCCGCAAACCTGGCAGGGTTGGGGTTGATCTCTTTGTTCACATATTTATAGTCCCATTCGTGCGGACCATTTCCATAGGCGGAATAGGTAAATAGGATCGGGTTGTTTGAATTTCCGACCCCGCTGATGTTGATATCCCCGCGGTCACCCATGTGCTGGGTTGGTTTATAAAATTGCGTTACCGAAAACTGGTCAGAATTGGTGGGCGGCATTTTGCCCGTCAATGTGTTTTGTGCCTGAGTCGAAGTCGAAGGAATAGAAACTGTGGGGGTCGTGAGTGTTGCTGGTGGGTCTCCCATGAGCACAGGGATGATGGCAATGAGAGCCGCTGCGATCGTTGCGATTGCTGCGATCAAAGCCACAATGACCTGTATCCATTCTTTTGTGGTTTTTGGCGTGTTTTCTGGCGTACTTTCTGAAGATGGTTTTTTCCTGCCCAATTTGTACCTCCTTGAAGCTGTAGGGTTAACGGGTGGAAAATGCATAAAGCACATTGTGCTTTATGGTACTACTAGTATAGGTCAAAAAACATGAAAAGCAACAGCCTGCCTGTATGGTGTTTGTAATAAAGAATAGTCTTTTTGTGTTTGATGGATAAAATACCGAATAAAGTTTGTTCAAATCCATACTGGGGTGGGGTGAAAATGTACGGGAGGTACTGTATAACTCATTGGATGAAACCTCAATTGGGTTTGGCAGGAAATCCTTCTTTGGTGGAATTTCCCTCCCGTGCGCGCATTTGGATCAGTGCCTTGCGTTATTTGCTGGGTAAGGTATTGACGATTGCCACCACCATCTTTGCTGGGGTATTTCTCACGCTTATACTTGCCAATCAACCATCCCCACGTGGGCTTGACCCTGCACGGTCCCCATTTGAGATCAGCTTGGAATCCCAGATCGCGCGTATGATCCGCATTGGTATTGCAAATGGGGCGATCCAGAGAATGCCGGACGGATACCCAGATCAACGCCAGATGGATGACTTTGAGAAAAAACTGCGTGAAGATGCGGGGCTGGAGCTTCCATTTTTTCCGCGTTACCTATTGTGGACAGCGAACGCGCTTCGGTTCAACTGGGGAGAACTGACTGTAACCTCGACCGAAGTAGCAGGATTTGGGCTGGCTGACCCGGTTGGGAAACGGGACGTTGTATTGGAATATTTGCCCAACACCCTGCTTTTGATCGGAACTGCATTTTTGTTGATATTTCTGATCGGCATGCCGCTGTCGTTGTATTTGGCGCGGAATTATGGCGGCTGGTTTGATCGGCTGTTGACATTCCTTTCGCCGATCTCTTCCATTCCAAGCTGGGTTGTGGCCATGCTGCTGATCGCTTTGTTTGCGGTGAAGCTGCGCTGGTTTCCAGTCGGCGGGAAGTTTGACTTTGCCGCCCCGAAAGACCCGCTTGAATATGTGCTGATGCTTTCCAGGCACATGGTGTTGCCTGTTTCGGCCATTGTTTTCAGCATGTTGTTTCAAGTGGTTTATGCCTGGCGCACCTTTTTCATTCTCTATTCTGAAGAGGATTATGTTGACCTTGCGCGGGCAAAAGGATTACCACACAAGATATTGGAACGGCAATACATTCTCAAACCTGCCCTGCCATATGTGATGACCAGTTTCGCCACGATCATCATTGGCTTCTGGCAGTTGACAGTGGCTTTGGAGGCGGTTTTTCAATGGCCTGGGATCGGGTGGTTGTATATTCGTGAGGCATTGCCTAATTTCTGGGGCGAAAGCATGGATCCCGGACAATTGATGCTGGTGATCGAGATCGTGGTCATTTTTGCGTATTTGCTTGGCGCGGTCGTGTTTTTCCTTGATCTGGCCTATGCCATTGTTGATCCACGGATCCATTTGCTGCCATCACGAAATACTACACAGGGGCGGGTGAAAACCAGAACGCAGGGGACCGACTGGTTTGCCCGATTCAATGCCTGGATGAAAGAGAAAACTTCGAGAAAACCGAAGCAGGCCTCAGGTCCAGTGCGACCGCTGAAATTCATGTGGGAGGCGTTTGCAGAATCGGTCCGTAATTTTGGCGTGCGGAGCAGACTCTTCTTCCATGAACTTCGCAGATATCCATCAGCCATATTTGGATTGATCGTCATTACCGTTATGCTGGTGGGGTCCATTTATGCTGTGATCGGGTTGCCTTATGAAAAATACGGCATGGAGTACAACACAAACCGGGTGACGGGGCGCAGTTACACGCCGCGTTTGGCTGTCCCTGCATGGACGAACCTGTTCAGATCAGTGCCGCGGCTTTCAACGCTTGTCATCAACGAAAAGAGTCCGCAGGCTCAGGTGTCACTGCGATCATTGGAAAATGGCTGGGTCGAAAAAACAACCACATTTACATTTGACTATGTCTACAGGGAAACGCCGAGTGATATTTTTCTGTATCTGGAGCCGAAGTATGTTGAAAAATTCCCTTTCATCTCGCTGACGTGGATCACACCAGACGGCAGGAATCTTGAGTTGGTCGCAAAATCCATCAATGCAGTTACGAATTATGATTTCGAGACAGGTATTCGCGTTGATAAACTGATTCGGCAAAACCCCGAATGGGAAAACTGGTTCGTTCGATTGGGGCAATATCCAACGCCCGCCATTAACCTGCTCTTTGCAACACCGCACGAGATGCAGCTTCACTTGCAGCATGGACAATATCAACTGGTTCTCAAAAGCCTGCTCTTCGAAAATGAAAGCGATCTGGATGCAGAACTTGTTTTGTTGGGGCAGGTGTATGGCGCGGCAGGCACAGATTATTGGCGGCGCGATCTGATTGTCCCTTTGTTGTGGGGGATGCCTTTCGCGCTTATTATCGGTTTGCTTGGTACGCTTGTTACCATTCTTATTGCGATGCTCTTGCCCGCCATTGGGGTCTGGTATGGCGGCTGGCTGGATGAGTTCATTCAACGCCTCACCGAGATCAATATGGTGCTGCCGGGGTTGATGATCGCAGTTCTGGCTTACGCATTATTTGGAATCAATATCTGGATTGTGCTTGGGCTTGTCGTCATGATGAATGCTTTCGGCTCCCCCATCAAGACCTTTCGTTCCGCATTATTGCAGGCTAAAGAGGCGCCCTATATTGAAATGGCACGTTCCTATGGCGCAACCGATTTCAGGATCATTACACGTTATCTCGTGCCGCGCATTCTTCCTGTTCTAATTCCACAACTGGTCGCACAGATTCCAGGCTTTATTTTCCTTGAAGCAACGCTGGGCTTGTTCAATATTAAATCCAATTATCCATCGTGGGGACGAATCATATACGATGGACTGGCACGCAATGCATTGTACGGTTCGCCGTTTTGGGTTCTGGCGCCGATCTCTCTGCTTTTGCTCACAGGTCTTGCATTTGCGCTACTCGGCTCAGCGCTTGAACGAGTTCTCAACCCGCGCATGTTGGATCAAGTCCCTCTCGCTGGAGAAAAGGAATCAGAAAAGCCGCGCCGTGTTTCGAGAAGGATGATCGCGGCAGTCACTGCCGCAGTCTTGCTGGCGATTTTTGTTTTTGTTCCACTCAAAGATGGAAAGACATCCATCAAAATTCTCTCTGGGATTTTCAGCCCTGCACCATCGGCCGCCTCCGATAGAATGGCCATCCCCGTGGCAGTGACCCTGCCCTCAGTCACCGCATCTTCTCCGACCGAGACGCCTGATCCTGTTCCCCAGGCATCTTCCACACTGACATCTTCCCCAACCCCCACTCCAACTCCCAGCCCGACCATCCTTCCGAGCCTGACGCACACACCCGCACCCGCTGACCTGCGCCCGACGACCTATACATTGCAGGCGGGAGAATTCCCTTATTGTATTGCGCGTCGTTTCGATATTGATCCCGTCGACCTGCTTGCTTTGAACGGCCTTGGCCCTGCTCAAACTTTTTATACAGGAATGACTTTGCAAATTCCGCAAAATGGAAATCCCTTCCCTGCGCGGCGTGCTTTGCGGGTACATCCCACCACCTATGTGGTCATTCAGTCAGGGGAAACTCTCGGCGGAATCGCCTGCCAGTTTGGAGATGTGGATCCGATGGCCATTGCGGATGCCAATCAACTTACCGTGGACTCAACCCTGTTTGTCGGTCAGCAGCTGCGCATTCCATAGTGCCGCAACAAATGATTTGCTGATAAGATTGGGGGCGAGAAAATCCATGCTGAAAGAATTTTTCACCCAACGTATCAAGCGCGGACTCGTCCGCAGATTCAATAATCTCAAGATCGCATCCGTGGCGCGTGAGGTGGCCCGCAAAGAACCACAGCCGAACGGTGCGCCAGTCGTTTTCTTCAAAGCCTCCACAGGCATCGATGACCTCTCATGGAACAGCGGATTTCATTTGCTGACCTCGTGGGCGTTTCGCTTGCAGGGGATTCCCGTGGTTTATTTTGCCTGCAACTCTGGCATGAGTCACTGTGTGCTTGGGACCAATCGTGACAACGTACAGAAAGAACCGCCGTGCAAGTCGTGTGTGATGCAGTCGAAGGCGTTGTACAAAAACGTTGAAACGTTGAAACGTTCAAACGTTCAAACGTCGAGGGTTGGCTGGTTTGGTTTTGACCGTGACCCCGAACTTGTTTCCCGCATCTCGTCCCTTTCCGTTCCCGAACTTTCCACTTTTAATTTTCAAGACATCCCTCTCGGCGCCTTGTGCCTGCCTGGGTTGAGATGGGTTTTGCGAATCCATCACTTGAATGATGACGAATCGACGCGCTATCTTTTGCGGGAATACATTCTGTCCGCGTGGAATGTGGCACAGAAGTTTTCAAAACTTCTGGATGAAACGAATCCACGTTCGGTGATCGTCTTCAACGGGCAATTCTTCCCTGAGGCAACCGCCCGCTACATCGCCCAAAAGCGCGGACTGCGCGTCATCACCCACGAGGTGGGACTCCAGCCTGCCACCGCCTACTTCACCGAAGGCGAAGCGACAGCGTACCCGATCCATATTCCCGATGAATTTGAAATGAGCGCTGCTCAAAACGCCAAACTCGATGCTTATCTTGCCAAACGCTTTCAAGGTGATTTTTCCATGGCGGGCATCAAATTTTGGGCGGATATGAAAGGGCTCGACGAGTCGTTCTTGCAAAAGGCGGCTGGTTTCAAGCAGATCGTCCCAATCTTTACCAATGTCATTTTTGATACCAGTCAGCCGCATGCGAACACCGTCTTCGAAGACATGTTCGACTGGTTGGATATGGTTTTGGAGATCGCCCGCGAAAATCGCGATACGTTGTTTGTCATCCGCGCGCACCCCGACGAAACACGGGTGAGAAAAGCCAGCCGCGAAACTGTCGAGGGGTGGGCAACCAGCCGCGAAGTCCAGAAAGAGGCGAATATCGTTTTCGTGAGTCCGCGTGAGACGCTGAGTTCCTACGAGTTGATTCAAAGATCCAAATTCGTAATGATCTACAACTCCACGATCGGCCTCGAAGCTTCCATCATGGGCGCGGCAGTGCTGTGCGCGGGTAAAGCGCGATTTACGCAATATCCTACAGTGTTCTTCCCGCAGACGGTTGATGAAGTAAGAAGAAAGGTGAAAGAGTTTTTGGCAGTTGATTCGATTGATGTCCCGCTTGAGTTCAAGCGTAATGCCCGCAGGTTTTTGTATTACCAGTTATATAAGACTTCTTTGCCGTTTGGAGAATTTCTTGAGCCATCCGTCCGTACCACACAGGCAAGATTGAAATCATTTAAGTTGGATACGTTGATCGGTTCGGAGTCGTTGAAGGTGATTAAAGACGGAGTGTTGCAGAATGGCGATTTTCTGCTAAAAGAATGATCTTTGTGGAATTCATTCCGCTCAAATTCAAAAATATACATGCGTAAAAATAGAGCCGCCATCTTTTGATGACGGCTCTATCGTTTACCACGGCAATGGATTGCTTTCGATTTCCCTTGTCCACAGATCTCGCATGGCTTGAACTGTTTCCTTGCTCAATTGTTTATCTGCGGCGGCAAAATTATCCAGCGCCTGCTCCACTGTCTTCGCGCCAGGGATGACCGTTGAAACCTGCGGCTGAGCTAAAACGAATTGCAGTGCGGCATGAGCCATCGAGGTTCCTTCAGGTATAAGTGCAGCGAATTTTTCAACGAGGTCGCTGCGGCGCGCCAATATTTCAGGAGACCAGCGGCTGCGCACATCATCGAATTTATGATTTCCGCGATAGCGCCCCGAAAGCCAGCCCGAGTCCAGTGGCACTTTGACGATCAGTCCCATGCCCTGTTCCTGCGCCTTCGAAAAAGCGGGCAGGCATTCCTGATACAGCGCGTTGAAGAACACCTCGGCGGCCTTGCTCTTGGTCGTATCCAACACATTTTCCAGTTCGATACGCCAATCGAGCGAGACACCATATTCACGAATCTTGCCTTCGTCTTTCAGCTTTTGCAACTCCGCATATAACTCCGCCGATGCATTCCCATCCATCAATTCACGCGGCGGGTTGTGCAATAGCAGAATGTCAACATAATCCGTTTGCAGACGTTTGAAACTTCCTTCAAGAACAGAGCGAACATGCTTTGCCTTCCATTCGCCCTTATGATCTTCATTGTAATAACTGAACTTGGTGCAGAGGATGATATCTTTGCGCACGGACTTTAATCCCTGACCGAGAAGTTCCTCGCTTCTTCCCCCGCCGTAGCCTGGCGCGGTGTCGAAGAAATTGCATCCTGCCTCAAGCGACTTCTGTACGATTTTCAATGCTTCATTCTTGTCATTGATTCCCCAATCGGGGTTTGCCAACTGCCACGCCCCAAGCCCAATCTCAGAGACGTTCATGCCAGTATTTCCAAATGGACGAAGCTTCATTGTGTTCTCCTTGTTACTTTGCTCTTGCCGCCGTCCTCGGCGGCGAGGACGCCGCCTTGAGCGTGTTGATTATCTTCCCAGAAGCGAATCGATTTCTTTCATCTGTTCAGCCGTCAACGGACCAAATTGCATGGCCTTTGCATTTTCATCCACCTGCGCCACAGTCTTGAAGCCAGGGATGGGAATAGTCTTTTCACTGCGCGCCCAGATCCATGCCAGCGCGCCCTGGACCAGCGTTCTGCCATTGCTGGTGAGGATTTCGCGAATCGCATCCAGTTGATTGAGGGTGGGTGCAAAGAAATGATCCTTTGACCACTCATCATTGCGGACATCGTTTTGAGGAAAGGTAGTGCCTTTGGCATATTTTCCGCTCAACGCGCCGCGCGCCAGTGGACTGCGGTTCACGCTGGCGAGATTTAATTCCTCGCAAACTTTCAGCATTTCAGGTGCATCAAGAACCACATTCAAGTCATGTTGAATGGAGGCGCAGTGCTTTCCTTGTGCAAAGAGACGCGCACCTTCTACAGAGTCCGTGCTCCAACCGTAGTGGCGGATCTTCCCATCCTTGACGAGTGATTCCAGTAAATCCACCATGGCAGGCACTTTTTCGATAGGGTAATCCCACACATGCAATTGATACAGGTCGATCGCATCGATGTTCAAACGCTTCAGACTGGCTTCGCATTCCTGGCGGACGTATTGAAGATGATCGTCTTTGCGCATGGTGACTTGTTTGTTGGCTTCATCAACGACGAATCCGAATTTTGTGGCGATGACCGCCTTATCCCGTTTGCCTGCGAGAGCGCGGCCCAGAATCCTTTCGCTGTGGCCTGTGCCATAGTTCGCGGCAGTATCGAAGAAGTTGACGCCAAGATCGAGTGCGGCTGGATCGCGCGGATCGATTCGTTGTCATCAATGTCGCCCCAGCCGCCTTGTCCGTCCAGCCATTTCCACGGACCGCCGATCGCCCAGCAGCCCAATCCCATTGCGCTGACTTGAAGTCCGGATCGTCCTAGTGTTCGTTGAAGTGAGTTTGTTGTGATCATTTGCTTTCCTTTCATACTTTTTCCAGTGATTTTTCTTCGATGATCTGTGAATAGATCTCGATCTTGTAACGTACCAATTTCAAGTGTTCGTTCAATTCGTCAATGCGCGCTTCCACGCTGCCGCGCAGCGACTTCAACATCTCCACCCGTTCGGGGAGCGTTTCATCGCCCTGACGTTGAAGTTCCGCATAGCGCTGCATGTCCTTGATGGACATGCCCGTGGCACGCAGTTTCATGAGGAATTCGATCCAGCCGATATCGTCTGCGGTGTAGCTGCGGCGTGTATTCTCCTCACGCCCGATCGGGTGGATGAGCCCAACACGTTCGTAGTAGCGCAGGGTGTGCGCACTTAACCCTGTCGCTTCGGCGACATCTTGAATGGTGAGTTTGTCTTTTTGGATATCCATACCCCCTAGTGTACATCTTAGAGCGCACTCTAAGTCAAGGGTGATTCTATGCGTTGCTGCTTCTGCATTTTGTGATAATTGTTGAAATAAGCATGAAATACGACAATCCCTGCCAGCATCCCTGCAAGACCGATTGAGAATAGCCAGCTTCCAGGGTTTGACCAGTTGAAAGAAGCCCGGTCCCGAATCACCGCAACTAGAATTAGCAAAATGGAAAATCCTTGAGACTGCAAAATGATCTGCGCGGAACTCCAGCGCGAGTCCATTGCCATACCCAGGCCCACCATGCCCGGCAGGGAGAACATCGCAGCCATAACGCGGGAAGTGAGCGGAGTCAGAGTCCACGGCCAGAGCTGAATCATCAGCTTTGGATTCAAAAATAAAAATATGGCGATCGCAAGCGTCGTCGCACCTACGGCTCCGATCACGAGGCGGATTAAAGGATGTATGATTGCATCACTTTCATCAGGCTGGTTTGTATCTTGTCCGCGATTCCACAGCCACAGCCCGAAGACGATGAATGGAGTTGTGAAATATAGGGAGACCCATGCAAAGAAGGGAAGTGTGCCGTGGTTGAATTTGTCCCAGTGCAGGATGGTTGCCACATTGAGTATGGATGCGAAAATGGTCACAGGGATAAGCCCCACTTTTATTCTGTGCCATTGACGGGTCAAGATCACACCCGTGAAGTAATAAATACCGCCAGCGTAGGCAGAGCCCAACATCATGGCGGTCATGGGCGGTTTGATCTCCCATGCAAACAGCGTTGCTGTGTTGTTTGGAAGAAAATATAAGATGATGAAGGCTACAACGAGAAAGGGAATGACCAATCCTGCCACCCAACGGGTGAGCGGATAAACAAGGTTGCTGCGGTGTTCTTCTTTCATGAATGACCTCGAATGTTGATTGAATTTTGAATAAAGAATAAGCCAACAATAACGTTATTATTTTTACTTCTTCAAGGGAAAATTCTATTGGACCGCTATTTTGATAACCACTTTCTTTGCCGGTTTTGGGTTTCCAATGGCCATGCCGGGCATATGGGCGTCTTCTGGAAATAGCAGAACAAAATAGCCGCTCTTCAATACCACTTGGTCGCCTTCGCCAAACAGCGGAAGGAAATCTTTGTTCGTATCGTAGTCACCCTGTTGCAGATGATGGATATTGGCGTAGCCCATGCCCTCGGCGCCCTGCACAACATATTGCAGGTCAATGTAGCGGCGATGCGCTTCCCATTTTCCTTCTTCTTTCAACTTGGTGTTGTATTCCTGAACAAGCGCGTACATATTCTCGCCGTCGATCTCATGCCTTCCCGCAGGGATGGCGTTGATATCGATCTGGCGGATGTAATCAAACGCGGATTTGAATCTGGGATGGATGGCGTAATATAACGGGGCGTTTTCGATCCTGTCGATGACCATGATTTTCCTTGAATCAGTTTTGCAGTGTGATGTATTTCTTGCGCGGATTGATGCCAGTCATCCCCTTGAACGCATCCTGAATTGCCAGCATGTCTGCTTCCATATCTTCGGTGAGGTGGAAGACCTCGCCCACGCACATGGCCTTTTTTTTGCCATCCACTTTTGCCATTATGATCGGAATCCCTGCGCCTTTGGCAATGTGATAAAAACCGCGCTTCCATTCTTTCACTTTGTGACGAGTGCCCTCGGGCGCAATGGTCAGAATGAATTTGTCTGAGTTGTTGCAGGCTTCCACCATTTGCTCAACGAGTCCCTGCGATTTTTTGCGATCCACGGGGATTCCGCCGCACCAGTAGAAGAACCAGCCAAACGGGCCGCGGAACAACTCGGCTTTGCCCATGTACCGCGCATCCACTTTGAGATGGAAGATCGTCGCAAGGAACAGCAGAAAATCCCAGTTTGAAGTGTGCGGCGCGCCGATGATGATGTACTTGGGCAGGTTCGGCAGGGTACCTTCCACTTTCCAGCCGATCAGGCGCATGATTGAATTGCTCAGAAATCGCAGAAGCTGACTAATGACGGGGGTGGTGAAGATCGTGTTTTTCAAGTTTTTATCCTCGGCTTATATAACCCTGAATATTCATTTACGTCTCTGCCAAAAACGAATTTGTGGTTAAATACCTGCATGGCTTTGAAATCATCACTTCGTGCAATTCTCTACCAAACCGAAAAACAGATCCAGCGAGCCCGCTTCGCCTCTCAACCCGCGGACTTGCCCATTTTGCTCGGTATTTCCTTTCCGAAAAGCGGAACACATCTGCTTGACCAGATTTTACTCGGCTTTGCCAATGTCGCGCCGTATGCAAAACGCGTGCATTCTTTTTATGCCGAATACGAAGGCGAAAGCGGAAAAAAACGCGACCCACAGCAGGCACTCAACTGGCTCGATTCACTTCGCCCACGTGACGTTGCCTCCGCGCACCTCTTTGCCAGGCCCGAAACCATCACCCGCGTATGCTCGCCGAAGTTCGCGCCGTATTTCATCTTCCGCGATCCGCGTGATGTGGTGGTTTCACATGTCTTCTACGTCACCGATATGGAAGCCCGTCACGTCCATCACGAATATTATCAATCGCTGCCTGATTTCAACGCGCGGCTTAATGTCAGCATTTTGGGCAGGCCCGACGCAAATATCGAATTCTCGAATATCGCAGATCGCTTTGCGCCTTATCTCGGCTGGCTCGATCAAAAAGAAGTTTTGACGATTCACTTCGAAGATTTGATTCACGACCGCGCCGCGACTCTGACCCGCATCATGGACCATCTCCTCAGCCGCGCCCCGCTTCCAACAAGCCGACAACTGATTCTTGATTCCCTCGAAACATCCATCAACCCGAAAAAGTCTCCGACCTTCCGCTCGGGCAAAACAGGCGAGTGGAAAAAATATTTCACAGATGAGCATAAGGAGTTATTCAAAAAAGTTGGCGGCGACTTGCTGATAAAGTTAGGGTATGAAAAGAATAGTGAGTGGTGAGAAGGTCATAGAAAACCCTTTCACTATTCACTATTCACTATTCACTATGAATTGCTCCATCGTCATCCGCGCCTATAACGAAGAAAAACACATCGGACGTTTGCTTGAAGGCATCAAACAGCAGACCATCAAAGATGTGGATGTCATCCTCGTGGATTCAGGTTCCACGGACTCGACCGTTGCCATCGCCGAATCATACGGCGTGCGAATCGTGAAAATCCGTCCCGAAGAATTCACTTTCGGACGCTCGCTCAATTATGGGGTTAAGGAAGCGAAGCGCGAGCTTGTCGTCATCGCCAGTGCCCATGTCTATCCTGTATATCCCGATTGGTTGGAGACTCTGCTGCGTCCATTTCAAGATGAAAGCATTGCCCTCACCTACGGCAAACAGCGCGGACCCGAATTTGCGAAGTTTTCCGAACAGCAGATCTTTCATCAATGGTATCCCGATGTGAGCAAGCCAAAACAGGAGACTGCCTTTTGCAACAACGCCAATGCCGCGATCCGCAAAAGCCTGTGGGAGAAGAATAATTACGACGAAACGCTGACAGGTCTTGAAGATCTGGCTTGGGCCAAATGGGCCAAGGAGCAGGGACATGCCATCACATACGTGGCCGAGGCCGAGATCATTCACGTCCACAACGAAACGCCGCGCGGAGTCTATAACCGTTATCGCCGCGAAGCGATGGCCCTGCGGAGAATTTACCCCGAGGCGCATTTCAATTTTTACGACTTCCTGCGTCTAACTGTCACCAATATCCTCAGCGACCTCTGGCACGCTGTGCGTGAACGGGCCTTGCTGAAAAATATTTCATCCATCTTTTGGTTTCGCACCATGCAATTCCACGGCACGCGCATGGGTCACCGCGAGACGAGTTTGGTGACGCCGCAATTGCGCGAGACGTTTTATTATGCGAGGGAAAGAAAGATGAAAGATGAAAAAAAACGGGATGTGGCGCCGATAAAGTACAAGCGTTAATATCTTTGCTTTCCCCCATGTTAGAATAAAACAGCGGAAGCAAGTAGTCAGGTTGGCATCTCCATTCTGGTTCTACGTTTCACCGCCGCCTAGGTACGGGAGCAATCCCGGGGTTCAAATCCCCACTGCGCCTGTCTCAAAGAGTTGTGCCTTTTGGCAACAGACGATTAGCCATGTAGGTTAAAACCTCCGCTGAAAACCTGGCAGTTCTTTGAGGCAGGTCAACTTGTATAAAAGGAATAACCATGGACGCGTTAATTGGTTTGTTTATTCTAAGCCTTGTCCTTATATTTTTAGGACTCGTATGGCGATTTTCTCTAAGATGGGTTGTTATTTTTGAGAACGAGCGAGGCGTAGTATATAAACAGGGAAAGTTCCATCGGGTTCTTCAACCTGGCAGTTACTGGATATATACATATTTGGAGAAAGTGCAAAAAGTTGATATTCGCGCGCGCTTCATCACGATCCCTGGTCAGGATGTTCTAAGTTCAGATAACATCGGTGTTAAGGTGAGCGTTGCTGTCAATTTTAGAGTTGATGATCCATTTAAAGCATTAAACAGCGCTTTCAATTACACCGAATCCCTTTATTTGATTTTGCAGTTGGAGTTGCGTGATTTGTTTGGGTCAACCCCGATTGACGAATTGCTTGCGAAACGCAAACAGATCGGAGTCACTCTTTTAGAAAAGAGCAAAGAGAAAGCGGCGGAATTAGGTCTGGCTTTATTGTCGGCTGATATTAAAGATATTATGCTTCCCGGTGATCTCAAAAATATCTTTGCCCAAATTGTAAATGCACGCAATGAGGGTTTGGCGGCTTTGGAACGCGCTCGTGGCGAAAGCGCTTCGTTGCGAAATCTTGCAAATACCGCTAAATTACTGGAAAATAACCCTGCTTTGCTGCAACTTAGAATTTTGCAGGCTTTAGAAAGTAAATCGGGTAACACAATTATTTTATCAACCTCACCTGAAGTTCTCAATTTTCCATCTGTGACAACCAAGAAGTGAGAAATTTTATAAATAGCCAATAAAGGGAACCCTATGAAATCCAAGACCATCGTCCTCATTCACGGCATGTTTATGACCTCCCTATGTTGGGAGAAGTGGATTCCCTATTACGAGGCCAAAGGCTATCGCGTTTTTGCGCCTGCCTGGCCCGGGCGTGACAAATCTGTGGAGGAACTCCGCAAGGCGCATCCTGATTCGACGCTTGCGAAACTAAAACTCCAACATATTGTTGACCACATGGAAGCCTTCGTCAAAAGTTTGGATGAAAAACCCGCCATCATCGGCCACTCGATGGGTGGGTTGGTCGTGCAGTTACTGCTTCAACGCGATCTGGCCGTGGCAGGCATTGCCATTGACCCTGCGCCGCCAGCGGGCGTGTTTACCACTGAATTTTCATTCTTGAAGGCAAACTTCCCCGCCATCAATCCATTTCTGCTCAGCCAGCCTGTGCGGATGGGTTTTGAGCATTTCCAATATGCCTTTGTCAATACGCTTCCGCTGGATGAACAGCGCGCCGCCTATGACCGGTACGTCGTCCCTGAATCGCGCGGTGTACCGACCTCGTCCCTTGGGGCCGCGGGAACAATTGACTTTGGCCGCCTGCGCCGTCCGCTGTTGATCACGGCGGGCGAGAAAGACCATATCATCCCTGCCGCATTGAACAGGTCCAATTACAGGAAGTATAAAGGCCCTGCCGTGACGGATTTCAAGGAATTCGCCGGGCGTGACCATTTTCTGATCGGCTCACGCGGCTGGGAGGAAGTGGCAGATTACTGCCTTGAATGGTTTGGAAAGATCGAGTAGCAAACTTTTAGCTGACAGCCACCTCGAAGGTGGCTGTCAGCTTTTTCGGTATAATCACCGCATGACCAAACTAATTCCCATGACCCAGCCTGAATTTGAGGCATTCCTTGAACGCTCGATCCCTGAATACGCAGCGGAGCATGTCCGCGCGGGAAACTGGATCGAGTCTGAATCCCTTGAAAAATCCCGCAAGGAATTCGAAAAACTGTTGCCGCAGGGATTAAATAGCGCAGATAATTTTCTTTACACTTTATATGATGGTGAGGAAGCGGTTGGGATGATCTGGATGAAGATCAGAGATCATCGTTCGAAAAGCGGATTTATTTATGATGTGTTTATTGACGAGAGATTTCGCGGAAAAGGCTATGGCAAGAGTCTGATGCTGCTCCTCGAAGAAAAAGCACGCGAAATGGAATTGAATTCACTGGAACTGCATGTGTTTGGCTCCAATCACGTGGCGCGGAAGTTATATGAAACCATTGACTATAAAGTCACAAGCGTAAATATGAGTAAGAAGTTGTAAATTTTCATCATGTCATTATTTGAATTCAAACCTGCCTCCGATTTCCCCATCTCCCAACTCGCCGATCTGCTCACGCGCGGCTTCGAGGGATATTTTGTTCCCATCAACATCACCACGCCTGTGCTGTTGACCATGATGCGCCGCGATGGCATTGATCTCACCGAAAGCCGCGTGCTTATCAAAGATGACGAACCGATCGGTGTGGCATTGATCGCCCGCCGCGGCTGGACGAGTCGACTCGCGGCGATGGGGATCGTGACAGATGCGAGGAACAGCGGCGCAGGCACTTGGGCGATGCAGAATCTCATCGAAGAAGCGCGTCTTCGCGGCGATAAAGAAATGGTGCTCGAAGTCATCGAGCAAAATACGGCGGGTGTGAAGTTATATCAAAAAGTTGGCTTCAAAATTATTCGCAGGCTGCTTGGGTATAAACTTGAAAATCCACAGCCTGCCGAAGATGGCGAGAGTGAAGATGATGAATTGGTGGAAATAGATATCCGCGAATTGGCGCGCCTCGTCGCGTATCACGGATTGTCAGATCTGCCGTGGCAGCTTTCGGGCGCATCCATTATGCAGCACACGCCGCCCGCCCGCGCCTTCCGCTTGAACGATGCCTATTGTCTCATCAGCAATCCCGATGCGGAGCATATCGTCATTTCATCGATGCTGGTCAAATCCCGTTCACGGGGAGCAGGCCTCAGCGGAGTCATCATGCGGGCGTTATTCGCGCGCTTCCCGAAAAAAACATGGCATGTCTCCGCGCTTTATCCAGAGGAAATTTGCGGTGTCTTCGAGCAGGTTGGCATGCAGCGCGAAGAAATTTCGCAGTGGCAGATGTCGCTGATGTTGTAAGACGTAGTGCCCATTATGGGGATAAAATAGGGGGCATGAAACTAGCCGCCCTTGTCCCCATGCGACACCACAGCCAGCGCGTGCCTGGCAAAAATTATCGCCCGCTCGCGGGCAAACCTCTTTTTCAGCATATCATTGAGACCTTGCTCGCCGTGCCCGAAATTGAAACGGTGATGGTGGATACTGACTCCGAGCCTGTGATGGACGGAGTGCGCCGCCTCTTTCCAACCGTGAAGCTGATCCAACGCCCCGAGCATCTTCGCGCCGACGATGTGCCGATGAACGATATTTTGCTGCATGATACGGCACAGGTGCAGGCCGATTTTTATTTGCAGACGCATTCCACCAATCCGCTGTTGAAACCTGAAACGGTTTCGCAGGCAATTCAATCCCTGTTTACCAATTACCCCAAAAATGATTCGCTGTTTTCTGTGACCCGTCTGCAAACACGTTTGTATTTTCAGGATGGGCGCGCCATCAACCACAACCCGCTGGAGTTGATCCAGACTCAGGATCTGCCGCCCGTGTATGAAGAAAATTCCTGCCTGTATATTTTCACCCGCGAGAATTTGGAGCGCAAACGCCATCGCATCGGCGATACCCCGCTGATGTTCGAGATCGATGCCGATGAAGCCTGGGATATAGATGAAGAACTCGATTTCGAGATTACCGACTTTTTAATGAGAAAGAGACTGTAGCGCGGCACGGAGTGCGTCGCACCAGACATAGGTAGAGAATCTACCTTGAGATTCTGCTTGTTAACAGGCAAAATCCACCCGTCTGGTGCGACGCACCCTTCTTGTGAGATTATCATGCAAACCAAAAACGAAAAATCCAATTCCTTCTGGCTGGGCGCGCTGATCATTTTTGCCGTCTCTGCCATTGCCTATCTGCCGCTGGCGAGTAAATTCGGCTACCTCAACGATGACTGGTATCTGATGTACGACATGTGGGTGAAAGATCCCAGTTTCTTCCATGTCATTTTCAGTGGTGACCGCCCCGGGCGGGCGCTGGCGATGATTCCGCTGTTTTCGCTTTTCGGATTCGAACCTTTTTATTACCACCTAAGCGCTTTTCTATTCCGCTTTCTTGGCGGCGTATGTTTATATTGGACTTTCAGAATGCTCTGGCCGTGGAAGCGATTTGCCACGTTGGCCGCCGCGCTTTTGTTTACGGTGTATCCAGGTTTTCTTTCACAGACCAATGCCATTGATTATCAATCGCATATTCTTGGATTATTCCTCGCAACTCTTTCGGTTGCACTGACGATTAAATCGCTGTTGACCGTTGAACGCACACCGCGTTTCCTTTTTATGGCTGGGTCCATTTTGGCGGGCTGGGGCTATTTGAGTCAGATGGAATATTTCATCGGTATGGAAGCCTTTCGCTTCGGTTGTATTTTCATTTTGATGTGGCGGACGCAGGGCGCATCCCGTTTGCAGAAGACGGGGAATTTGTTCATTGCCAGTCTTCCGTTTTTGCTGGTGGCTGGCGGATTTTTGGTCTGGCGGTTGTTTTTCTTTGAATCGGATCGCAAGGCAACGGATATTGGTTTGCAGATTTCACAACTGACCTCATCTCCGCTGACGTTGTTGTGGTGGTTGAATTATCTCGTGCAGGATATGGTCAGTGTGACGCTGGTGGCGTGGGGATTGCCTGTGTATGTGCTGGCGTTTCCGATGCGGCTGCGTGATGTCATGTCTGCGTTTGGGTGGGCGGGATTTGCGGTTGCGCTGACGGTGTTGGGGATGAATCGGGTGGATAAAAGCAGATCGGAAGCCGAAGCAGGCCCGAGTTTGAGTCGCGAGGCGCTGTTGTTGAGTCTGATCAGCATCGTGGGCGGACTCCTGCCTGTGATTCTGGTCAATCGGCATGTCACGCTTCCAGATTATTCGCGTTATACGTTGATTGCTTCGGTGGGTGCGGCACTGCTTTTGGTGACGGTCATCGAGAAGATCTCGGCGCGGATTGCGGTGCTTTCGTTCTTTGTGGCAATCGCGGTGCTGACTCATTATGGCAATGCGATCCGCGCGGTGGATGAGGCGCAGGCGACTCGCGATTTTTGGTGGCAGGTTGCGTGGCGCGTGCCGCAGTTTGAGCCTGGGGTGACGTTGATCGCTTCGTACCCGGGCAGCCCGCTGAGTGAGGATTATTTTATTTGGGGGCCTGCGAATTTGATCTATTATCCTGAAAAGCAAAGCGCGAATCCAGTTGAGATAAAATTGCCCGCTGCCGTGCTGACCGATGATGTGGTGCTGGAGATCGCGACAAATGGCGGTGTGGAAACTCCGCTGCGCCGTGGAAATTATCTGGAGCGCGATTTTGGGAATGTGCTGGTGATGATTCAGTCGCGGTCGAACGGCTGTGTGCGCATCATCAACGGCGATGTGCCTGAGTTGTCGCCGCTTGACCAGCATCGGTTGTTATTGATCGCGCCGTTCTCACGGCTGGAAAATGTAAAAACGGAAGGCGAATTTCCAACCCCGCCTGCGGTTGTGTTTGGCGGCGAACCTGAGCATGGCTGGTGCTATTTTTATCAGAAGGCCGATCTGGCCCGTCAGCGCGGCGATTGGGAGCAGATTCCTGTTTTGTTGAAAGAGGCGTTGGATGCGGGTCATTACCCCGAAGATGCGCTGGAGTGGATGCCTTTCCTGCAAGCTTCGGCAGTGCTTGGTGATGTGGAGCAGGTGCGCAGCACGGCCAGGTTGGTTACGGTGGATAAATTCCTGCGCCTTCAGGTCTGCAATATCATGACGGATTTCATGGAAAAAGAAACGCTGAATGCCGAAGTGAAATCTGTGATCGAACATAATATTTGCAAGTAAAATTTTGAAAATGCCTTGAACCACGGCGGCGCCGCACTTGCACTTCGCGCAAGTGCGGGTGAGACACAGAGAAAAAACCTTTTCGAAACTCCGTGTCTCTGTGCCTCCGTGGTAAAGTTTTTTAGGTTTGTGTTATTCATCAATTCAAGATTGAGGTCACTTTATTAATGAAAAAGTTTTTTAGCAGTTTTTTCAACGCGCCATGGTATCCCATTGTCATCAGCGCGTATCCTGTGCTGGCTTTGCTTTCGTCGAATGCGGGGCAGGTGCAATCGAACACAGGGATTCGTCCGCTGTTGGTTTCTGTAGCGTTCGGCGCTTTGTTGTTCTTCATCGTCTGGCTTTTCTTCAAACAAGTGCATCGCGCCGCGTTTTTGACCACCCTGCTGCTGACCTTGTTCTTCACCTATGGCCATGCCTACATCGCTGTTGACGAGAAATGGCCCGATGCCGATTATGCCAAATGGCTGGCGGTGGTTTGGGTGATTCTTTTTGTCCTTGCCGTCTTGTGGGCCACCCGCCCAAAGTGGACCTTCGTTTCTGCGGCGGCAAATTTGAATACGGTTGCCCTCGCTTTGGTCATCATGGCTGCGGCACAAATTGATTTTTCAAATGGCATGGGCAATGTGCATCGTGTGGCGTTGGAGAAGGCTCCCATTCAGGAAGACCTGACCCTGCCCGAGAATCCGCCTGATGTGTATTTCTTTCTGCTCGATTCCTATGGCCGCTCTGACCTGCTATACACGGCTTATGGCTTCGATAACAGCGCCTTCGAAAGCCAATTGCAGGAGCGCGGATTTTACATCGCCTCGTGCAGCCAGAGCAATTACGTCCGCACCGAGATTTCGCTGGGTTCCTCGCTCAACATGGCATATTTGCAGGGACTGGACGACGCCTTCGTCCCTGAAAGCACAGCGCGCCGCGTTTTGTGGGATTCGCTTAAGCACAACGCGGTCCGCTACAATTTTGAAACGCTGGGGTATGAAACGGTCAACTTTGCCTCAGGCTTTGCCTGGCTGGAGATCACCGATGTAGACCATTTCATGAGTCCGCCGCCTGCTTCTTCGGGGATGAATGAATTCGAAGGCCTGTTCCTGCGAACCACTCTTGCGCGATATGCGCAGGACCTCGGCTGGGTGGATCCTGATTACCTGATGGGCGTAAGTTTCCGCGATCGTTTTACCTATACCTTCGAAAGCATGGACGAGATTTCAGCCATGCCGCAACCCACCTTCGCGTACATGCATTTGATCTCGCCGCATCCGCCGTTCGTGTTCGATCCCGAGGGCAACCCCACTTATCCGCCCGATTTTTGGAACGATCAGCGCATGTATCCCGCTGACATGTACCAAAAGGGATATGTGAATCAATTGCAATATCTCAACAAGAATATGATCGAAGCCGTGGATACCATCCTTGCGAATTCTGATACGCCGCCGATCATCATCATTCAAAGCGATCATGGCCCGTGGCTGCAGCCCAAAGACAAGCGCATGCGCAATTTCACCGCCATCCTCATGCCTGGCCATGAAGATGTGCTCTACCCCACCATTACCCCCGTCAATATTTTCCGCGTGGTCTTCAATGCCTACTTCGGCGGGAAATATGATATTCTCGAAGATGTCAGTTATTTTTCGCCTGTGCCCAAGTTGTACGAGTTCAGCGAAATCAAAAACCCATGTGCAAATGGAAATTGATGAATGAAAAAAACAGTCCTTCTCACCGCCCCTTATATGCTTCCGTTTCTCGAACGCTTCCGACCCGAGTTCGAGAAATATGATCTTGACCTGATCGTCCCCGATGTGGAAGAAAGAATGGAAGAGGCCGACCTGCTCAAATACGCGGGCCAGTTCGATGGCGCCGTTTGTGGCGATGACCGTTATACAGCGCGCGTCATCGAAGCCTGTTCCCCGCGTTTGAAAGTAATCTCCAAATGGGGGACGGGAGTCGATTCCATCGACGCCGAAGCCTGCTCCCGTTTCAATGTCATTCTCTCCCGAACGCCGAATGCCTTCACCACCCCCGTGGCCGATACGGTTCTGGGATACATGCTGGCCTTCGCCCGCAGAGGCCCGTGGATGGACAGGGAAATGAAGAGCGGAAAATGGGAAAAGATTCCAGGCAAGGCATTAAGCGAACTCACGCTGGGCATTATCGGTATCGGTAACATCGGCAAGGCGGTCACACGCCGCGCCAAAGCCTTCGGTATGAAAGTCCTCGGCACCGACATCGTGGACATTGACCATGTCTTCGTATCTGAATCGGGCATACAAATGACTAATCTCCAATCTCTGCTCTCTGAATCTGATTTCGTCTCTGTCAACTGCGACCTCAATTCCACATCCCATCACCTCATCAATGCAAAAACGCTATTGATGATGAAGAACACCGCCGTTCTCATCAACACCGCCCGTGGACCCATCGTGGAGGAGCCTGCCCTTGTCGCCGCACTCCGTTCAGGTCAGGTTGGAGGCGCGGCGCTGGATGTCTTCGAATATGAGCCACTGCCCAAGGATAGTCCGCTCTTGAAGATGGATAACGTCATGCTTGCGCCGCACAATTCCAATTCAAGCCCCACGGCTTGGGAACGGATCCATTGGAACACGATCAAGAATCTGGTGACAGGGCTGGGACTCGAATACAAGGGCTGAGTTCGCCATGTCCAGGCTTCGCTCTGCGCTTCCGTATCTTTTCATCCTCCTGTTGGCCGCGTTGATTCTCGATTTGGGGAATCCGCTTTTCGATAAGCCAGCCAGAGACGGCGGGTTTTTTCTGTATGCGGGTAGTCAGATTCTGAGCGGGAAAATTCCCTATGTGGATTTTTGGGATTCGAAAGGCCCAGCGATCTTTTACATCAATGCGCTGGGCCTGTTTCTGGGGCAGGGATCGCGTTGGGGTGTGTGGGGCGTGGAGTTTGTTTTTGTTTTTGCATGGCTTTTCATTTTATATAAAACTATTTTGAAACAATGGCAGCATGGCGCGGCGGTTTTTGGGATCACGCTTGCCGCACTCGGCCTGCGGATCGTGCTCGGCTACGGAAATTACACCGAAGAATACGCGCTGCTGTTCAATGCGCTGGCGTTGTTTCTTTTTCTTGTTGTGGATGAAAACAAGGGTTGGAAATATTTTGGAATCGGTTTGCTGTTCGGCATTAGCTTTTCTTTTCGTGCCAATAATATCGGCGGGTTGTTTGGGGTTTTGATTGCAATTGCGCTTGCGGGTTTTGTTGGAAATCTTTGGTTTAACCCTAACCACGGAGACACTGCGTTCGACAATTTAATGGCTTTTTCTCCGCGCCTCTGTGGTTCAAAAGTTTTTTTACACGACTTCTATTCGTTCTTGCTGGCTTCGCCGTTCCGCTTTTGCTGTGGGTTTTGTTTTTCCAGATCCACGGCGCGGCATGGGAGATGGTCTTTGCTTCGATCATTTTCAATTTCTCCTATGCCTCAGCCAAAAGCAGGGAATGGCTGGATATCTTCGGCGGTTTTGGGCGGTATGGCATGTCGTGGGTGGGATGGGTCGCTGCTTTGGGGTATGTGCTGACTGGGTATCAGGTGCTTCGCAAGGTGGTTCAGCGTAACCCTCTCGCACCGGTAGATTGGTTTCTGCTGGCGTGGTTTCCGTTCGAAATTCTTTTGAGCAATCTTTCAGGTAGGAATTTTTCACATTACTATATCAGTTGGGCGTTGGCCGTGGCGGTTTATGGTGCGGCGCTTTTTGCCAGTGTTGAGCGGCTTCTCCTGGAATTACAATTTGTGCGAAATTTGCACGACAATTTCAAATTGGGCGCTTCCCTGCTTTTGATATTGGGATTCCTCGTGGTCTTTTCGAACTCTGTAAAAAGATACGGTGAGACATTTTCGAGGCTATTTTCAAATCAACGCCTTGAATATTCCGACCCGCTTTCTGAAACGATTCGGGCAAACACGCAGAAGGACGACCTCGTATTAACGTGGTATCCTGAAACGACTCTGAATTTTATGGCGGGGCGTGCCTCACCTGTGAAGTATGTTTACTATCCGTTGTTTCTTGAGGGGACGCTGCCGCCCGGGGCTGAGACCAGTTACCTCGAAGGCCTGACCAGTCGTCGGCCAGAAATGATCGTGGACTGTTCGCGGGCGGTGGATGCGATTCCGTCGCTGGACCCTGCTGCGCGGGAGGATCAATTCTCGAAGCCCGGAGTCAAAAAGAAAATGTATTTTCAACCTGGCATGGAAGAGATATTCACCTTTGTGGCTGAGAATTACCACGTGGAAACTTCTGTGGAAGGTTGTTTTATCTTTCGATTGAATTTGGAATAAAAAAATGGACACACAAAAATTCGTTCTCATCACTGGCGCGGCAGGTGGAATTGGCCGCGCGACCGTCAATCTGTTTTTTGAAAAAGGCTGGCATGTGGTCGGCATTGACCGATCGGATTTCGGCGAAGGTTTTCCTGCCAACGGTCTTTTCGTGCGTTCGGATATCTCTCGCCCGGAAGATATGCAGGCCATTTTTGAAAAGGTCAGCGCGGTGACCGATTCGCTCGATGCGCTGGTGAACAATGCCGCGATGCAGATCGCCAAGCCGCTGGTGGAGACCACCGTTGAAGAATGGGATGCGGTGATGAATGCAAACCTGCGTTCGGTATTTCTTGGCGTCAAACTTGCGCATCCGTTGTTGAAGGCGCGCGGTGGGGCGGCGGTGGTGAATGTATCGTCGGTGCATGCGATTCAGACCTCGGCAAATATTGCCGCCTATGCGGCTTCGAAAGGCGGAATGCTTGCGTTGACCCGCGCGATGGCAATTGAGTTCGCGCCGGATAATATCCGCGCCAATGCCATTCTGCCCGGTGCGGTGGATACGCCCATGCTGCGCGCTGGCCTCGGGCGCGGACATGTCGGTCACGGCGATATGCAGGAAAGGCTTGATAACCTCGCCCGCAAAACGGTCAACGGGCGGGTGGGGACGCCTGAAGAGATCGCCCATGCCATTTATTTCCTCGCGGATAACCAGCAATCGTCCTTTATGACAGGTCAGGCGCTGGTGGTGGATGGCGGCGCGACGGCGAGATTAAGCACGGAGTAAAAATCTTTTCAAGTGTCTGAATAACTTCAGCCCTGAATATTATTGCACTTTTTTTCCTTTGAGTCTTTGGGTTTTTCGGTGAAAAGCAGGTGTCGAATCCATGAGAAAACGATCCCGTAAAACCAAATCGCCGACTACCAAGGCTTATGTTCTTCCGTCACGAAAAACACTTGTGCGGATCCTGTTCTTTTTGAACGCCGCACTCTGGCTCGGCTATGTGATTTACATTTATTACGACATGGCGATTGTCAACAAGAACCTGACCTCAGCCGATATTGTGTCGCTTTTTGTCTTCGTCAATGCGGTGTTGATGTTCGTCAGCGGGTGGCAGCTTGCAAAGAACGAAAGTTGGGCTTATTACCTTGCCATGGTTGTGGTTGGCATTAACCTGCTTTTGACTTTGCTGAACATTCTGGATATGTTTTTCCTCGGCGTATTTTTACTCGACCTGTTCATTCTCTTGAGCCTGATTCCCATTCGTAAGAGCTATCTGTCAAATTCATAAAAACCAATGAAACAAACTCTGAAATCCCTCCTTCCTGAATCCATGCTGCAAACGGCGCGAAACGCCTACGACGCCGTCCGCCGTATTCCGCAATTGCCCGATGCGTATTTTCATCCGTGGCGACGCGAAAGCATTCGCCGCCTTGCTGCGCTCAAGGATGTTCATAAAGGCCAGCGTGCCTTCATCATCGGCAACGGTCCCAGCCTGAAACAGACTGACCTCACCAAGCTGAAGAACGAATTCACCTTCGGGATGAATCGCATCTATTTGCTGTTCCCCGAACTCGGATTCCACACCACCTACTTTTGCTCCATCAACGACCTCGTCATCGAGCAATTCAGCGATGATATCCTCGCGTTGCCCATGCCGAAATTTCTCGCGTGGCGTTCGCATCGTCATTTTTCCAAAAACCTGCAACTAGCAAACATTCCAACTTTTTTATACACTACTTACACAGGTCCGCGTTTTACTCCTGATGTGCGCTGGCGCTTGTGGGAAGGCGCAACCGTCACGAACTTTGCCTTGCAACTGGCATTCCATATGGGTTTCGAAAAAGTCATTCTCATCGGTGTGGATCACAACTTCACCTCGAAGGGCGATGCAAACAAGACCGTCGTTTCGCAGGGCGATGACCCGAATCATTTTTCGCCGAACTACTTCGCCAAAGGCTTCAAATGGCAATTGCCCGACCTCGACACCTCAGAAATCGGCTACACTTTTGCGCGCGAGTCCTATCGAAAAGCAGGCCGCGAAGTGCTGGATGCGACCGTCGGCGGCAAGCTGACCATCTTCCCAAAAGTGGACTACAATTCGCTCTTCTAATTTGATGAAAACCTCGCCTCCTTCTCGACCCGCAAACTGGTTCGTCGCCTTTATCATTCTCCTCACCCTGGGCGGACTCCTCCGACTCATTGACCTCACCGATCCTCCGTTGGATTTCCAGCCGTCACGTCAGCTCCGCAATTCATTGGTGGCGCGTGATATTTACTATTCATTGTTACCAACTGCCAACACGGAACAAAAAGAATTGGCATCCTCCTTCGCCCGCTCGGTTGGACAGTACGAACCGCCCGTCATTGAATCCATTGTGGCGGTGACGTTTCTAGCCACTGGTGGAGAGAATTTCATTGCCGCGCGCATTTGGGAGAGTCTCTTCTGGTTGGCGGCGGGTGTGGCATTGTTTGACTTAATGCGTCGCGCGGTTTCTCCGTGGGCGGCGGTGGTTGCGATCGCTTTTTATTTTGTCCTGCCGTTTTCGGTGCAGGCCAGCCGTTCCTTTCAACCCGATCCGCTCATGACAGCGGCGTTTATTGCTGGGATTTATTTCCTCTATCGCTGGTCTGAGGAGCAGGCTTGGAAGTGGGCAATTCTTGCGGGCGTTTTCTTTGGATTTGCCACGTTCGTCAAAATTGTCATCGCTTTTTTCGTGGGTGCTGCTGCGATTGCAATGGTCCTTTTCACGCTCAAAAAAGATTTTTGGAAATCGAAACAGGTTTGGGCCATGGCGGCGATCATGGTTGTGCCTGCCTTCCTCTTTTATATTTTGCTGAATCAGGGTCGCTCCACTGAATATTTCTTCGCGTGGACTGTGACACTGATCAAACTCATCACCAGCGCAGATTTTTATTCCAAATGGCTGGCTTTCGTTGGCAGTATCTTTGGGCTGACGATGATTTTCCTCAGCCTGGCAGGTGCACTGATCGCAACTCCGCGCTTGAGGTGGCTGCTAATTAGTTTGTGGGTGGGGTATGTGCTTTACGGCTTGACTCTGCCGTTTCAGATGTACACACACAGTTATTATCATATTCAACTGATCCCCATCATTGCGCTTGGATTGGCTTCGGCGCTGAATCCGCTGCTTGAAAGCGTGGCAGTCCAAAGTCCGGTGGGACGCGTGGGTTTCATCGCCTTGATCGTCGCTGTGATCGGGTATCAATCATGGGTGGCGCGTTCCGTTTTGATCGCAGAGGATTTTCGTCATGAGCCTGCTTTTTGGAAACAGGTCGGCGATGCGATTCCCGCGAATACCGATGTCATCGCGTTGACGCAGGATTATGGTTATCGTTTGATGTTGTTCGGCTGGCGCAAGGTGAGTTTGTGGCCGTTGAGCACGGGCCTGAGCGAAGCGCGCGGCGGCGAGCAGGATGCTGCGGGCGATTTCGCAGACCTGACCGAGGGCAAAGAATATTTTCTTGTGACGGCTTCGGGACAGTTGGAAAAACAGCCCGACCTGAAAAAGATTTTGGCACAGTATCCTATTGCCGCAGAAGGTGATGGATATGTGTTGTTTGATTTGCGAAAATGACTCTCGTTTCCATCATTACCCCATCCTACAACCAGGCCGCATATCTTGAGCAGACGATTCTTTCCGTGCTGAATCAGGATTATGCGCCCATTGAATATATCGTTGTGGATGGCGCTTCGAAAGATGCAAGCGTGGAGATCATTAAAAAATACGCGGACCGATTGGCTTATTGGGTTTCGGAAAAAGACGGGGGACAAGCAGAGGCGATCAATAAAGGCTTTGCTCGTGCAACGGGCGAGATCATTGCATGGCTGAATTCAGATGATTATTACCTTGAGGGTGCAGTGAGCGCGGCGGTAAAAATATTTGAAGCCAACCCTGATGTTGTGCTGGTGTACGGAAACATGCTCGCTGTGGATGAACACGGAAAAACCTTTAACACGCTGACCTACAAGCAACTGACTTTGGAAGATTTACTTTGCTTCCAGATCATCGGTCAACCTGCTGTTTTCATGCGCCGCTCTGCGTTGCAAAAAACGAATAGCCTTGATGCCACTTTCCACTTTCTGCTCGACCATTTCCTCTGGATTCAACTTGCACAGCACGGAAGAATTTTGCACGCGAATCAAACCTGGGCTGCGGCGCGTTACCATGCCGAGGCAAAGAACCGCGCCAAAGCCGCCGAATTTGGACGTGAGGCTTTTCGCATTTTGGATTCCGTAATGCAAGATAAAAAGCTTGCGCCCGTTCTTGCAACAGTGATCCGCCGCGCCCGCGCCTCTGCCCATCGCGTGGATGCGCGTTACCTGCTTGATGGCGGCCAGCCCACCGCTGCACTCTCGGCGTGGATGTGTGCGCTTTTCATCCATCCGCCAACGGCTCTGGCACGGATGAATCTTTTTGTCTCTGCGATTTTGAATTTGTTCGGTTTGGGGAAGTTGCGCTCAATGATTTTGCAAATCCGCGAGGCACGGCATAAAGCTTAGGAAATATGTATAAACAAAATGGTGGATGAACATTTAATGTTCATCCACCATTTTGTCCTTTAAAAGGGTCCCGCCGCTCATCAGCATGGGGGGGACATGCAAATCAAGCGGCGGGGGACACCTAGATACCAGTAAAAGGGAGGGCAGGTGTCGATGGCTAGAATATACACCTGAATTGTCTAAATAACATTAATATAAGATTAGAATGTGGAGCGACTTTGTCCTATTTAGTACTTTTGTCTTGGAAGATTTCGAGCCACTCATCCACTTCGGCGGCTGTAAGCTTCCCTTTTTCTGTAGTTGCTGGGGGGGAGGCGCTTATCGTTTTTTTGAGCAATTTTGCAAAGGTTTCAGAGGAAATGGCTTCAGCTTGAACGACATGCGCTGAGCTTTGCACCTCCCTGTCAGAAGAAACCACGACCCAGTTTTTTGCTGCCTTCCCCATTTTGTTCAAGCGTGCGCGGATGGCACTGTCAGCGGTTTGCCCGGCGCGGATGAAATGCATCTTAATGCCACCCAGACTCCGCGTCCCGGCTTGACCGGGCGGCGCGCCGTCAAAATAAACTTCCACTGGCTGCCGTTTGATGCGGGCAAAATCCTGCAGAAGGCGGGCAAGTTCCAATTCATCGTTGGGTGAATCGAGTCTTAATCCCACTTTTGGAATCAGGTTATGTCCATCGATCAAATAGGGCATGACTTGAATTTTACCCTTGAATCAAGACGGGCACGGCGTTACCGTGCCCGTATCCTTTGCGCTGCGATTTGGCATTAAGCCGTTTCAAGCACTTTGGTCGTTACATTGAATGTAGGCGGGTTTTCCAGGGTCTTCTTCACTTTGCACAATTCTGCTGAGCGCACTAGCGCGTCGTAATACTGTGCGGGGAAGGTGGGGGGAACTTGAATCTCAAGCTCGATCTCATCGACCATGCCATTCGTCGCGTTCGCATGATTGCGCTGCACGATTCGAATCCCTTCGGTGGGTAGGTTGCGCTGACGGCAGAAGCCGAGCACATAGATCCCTGCACAGGTTCCGATCGAAGCGAGAAACACTTCGAAAGGCATCGGCGCGGAATCGGCGGGCGGTTGGTCAGTGGCTATGGTGTGCCCACGAAAGTGCGCATCAACTCTTGAACCGCCGGGAAAATCAATCAACATCTCCATGAGGAGCCTCCAGAATAATTAGTTTTGTGTCACAAATAATTGACAACTTGCGCACAAAAAATATTACCTCCTTTCAGACTGAAATCCGTATATCAAGTGTCCTCAAAATTCCTTAATCATGAGGATGTATAATTGAACTACTCAGAAAAGGAGATCTAAATGACAGAAAAGAAACCCTCCGAAATCATGGTCAGCCAACAGGGCGGCGTGGTGCGTAACGTGATCAACCAGCTCAAGCTCATCTTTCGCCTGATGGGCGACAAACGTGTCAGTGTACTTGCCAAAGCCATTCCCCTCGGTGCTTTTGCCTATCTGCTTTTTCCTGCCGATCTTGCGCCGAACATTGCCCTGCCCGTCATTGGCGTTTTGGATGATGCCGCCATTCTGTGGCTCGGTTCCTATGTCTTTACCGAACTTTGCCCCCCCGAAGTGGTTGCCGAACATATGAAGGCACTGTCCGCGAATATCAATCCCGATGCTGCCCAGGATGATGTGGTGGATGCCGAAACCACGGAAGTCAACGACAAACAACCCTAATGAAGCGACTCTTAATTCTATTGACTCTGCCGATCCTTGCCTGTGGAGGATTGGCAGAGTCTGTTGTATCGACGGTTACGCCTCAAACCGCGCTGACAGTTGCTGCGGCTCCCCAAACAGAATCTACCCCTGTGGTTGACACTGCTACTGCGTCCCCAACAATCATCCCAACCGAGACGGCTACATCCAATGCCAGCGCCTTTCCCAACGCCGACGATTATCAATGGACCCTCATCACCAGCGGACTAAGGCGCCCCGTGGATATTCAGTCCGCCAACGACGGCAGCGGACGATTGTTCATTATCGAAAAGTACGGTGTCATCCGCGTATATGAAAATGGACAACTGCTCACCGCCCCGTTCCTCGATATCACTGATCGTGTTAATGACAGCGGCAACGAAATGGGACTGCTTGGTTTTGCATTCCACCCCGATTACGAACAGAACGGATATTTCTACGTCAATTACACGGGCGATGGCGGCGATACCCGCATCTCGCGTTTTGAGGCGAGCGGCAACAGCGCAGACAGTTCCAGCGAAAAGATTCTTTTGGTGATCGCACAGCCTTACCCAAATCACAATGGCGGCGCGGTGGCCTTCGGTCCGGATGGGAATCTTTACCTTGCCCTTGGTGATGGCGGCCTTGCCGGTGACCCCCACAAGAATGGACAGAACACAACATCCCTGCTCGGAAAGATTCTGCGCATCGATGTAGATAACGGCGACCCCTATCTCATCCCGTCCGATAATCCATTCGGAAATGAAGTCTGGGCGTATGGGTTGCGCAATCCCTGGCGCATCTCGTTTGACCGTGTCACGGGTGATTTGTGGATCGGCGATGTGGGGCAGGGCGATTGGGAGGAGATCGATTATCTCTCCGCTGGTTCTGCAGGCGGCGCGAATTTCGGCTGGTCTATCATGGAGGGTAGTTATGGCTACGATGGGGCTGCCCAGCCTGGTATGTTGCTCCCAGCGGTTGAATACAGCCACAATGAAGGTGGCTGCTCCGTCACTGGCGGGTATGTGTATCGCGGTGCGATGTCTGAATGGAATGGTATTTATTTGTATGCGGATTATTGTTTGGGAACTGTTTGGGGGCTGATCCTGTCAGATGGTCAGTGGCAGTCTCAGGTCCTGTTTGAAACGGGTGTGACCATCACCACGTTTGGGCAGGATGAGTCCGGTGAAATTTATCTGGCAAGTGACAGTGGCAACATCTATCACCTTACAAAAAAATAAGGACATATCACATCCACAATAGGTGTTTTGTCATAGGAGTTTGTGACGCCTGTCACTGGCATGACAGGCGTTTTTGTTTTAAACTAGCTTCATCAGAGTACGGAGGCAGATATGGCAGAAAAGATTTGGCAAGTTGAAAAAATCAAATACTGCGAACATGTAGGGCACGAAGTTTCGATCGAAGATCAAGTCGTGTATCCCGCTGAACATCTGCCTGACCAGCCGCCGCGTATTGTTGCTCACCGCTGTTCCAATTCCCTGGAATGCAACATGCTCGAAAAAGCAACCTGCGCCCTCTGCGGCACGAACCCTGATCTTGACCCTGTGTAATTGAGCAATCGCAAATTGCTCTTCCAAACTCTCTCCTCCCTCTGAGTTGGTCTATTGGCTGCACCGCGTGAGAACGCGGTGTATGCCGTTAAAAGGGGATGCTTGCTCGATAGTGCGTTGCCCCCCATCACCTCAGTCCGCTTATTTATAACTCTTTCAAAAATCTCTCCACGCTTTCATCGGCGGGGGAGTTTTTTACTTCCTGCGGTTTTCCCACCTGTTTCAATTCACCATTGATGATCACTGCCACACGGTCGCCCATTTGCGCGGCCTCCTTTAGGTTGTGTGTAACGATGATGGTGGTGCGATGATCGTGTGACAGCAGTGTGGAAAGGTCCTGCAATAATTGCGCGCGTGTCTGCGGATCGACCGCCGAGAACGGTTCATCCATCAAAAGCAATTCGGGATCGAGGACAAAAGCCCGCGCCAGACTCACTCTCTGCGCTTCGCCGCCTGACAATTGGCCTGCCCGTCGTTTCGACAGAGAATCCACCCCCATGGATTTCATCCATTTTTCCGCGCGCGCCTGCGATTCGGATTTATCCGTGCCGCGGAATTTCAAACCGAGTGCCACGTTTTCCTCCACCGACATATCCATTAATAGCGGATCTTGAAAAACGAAAGCGATCTTTCGTCGGTATTCCAGATCGTTCCATTCTCGCAGGGATTTGCCGCCGTATTTCACGTCGCCGCTGGCGGGCTTTAGCAGATGCGCGAGGGTCAATAGTAGCGTACTTTTCCCTGAACCGTTGGGACCGACGATCGCCAGCGTTTCGCCGCGTGGAATATCCAAAGACGCAACATGGAGCGCATCGCGTTGGTTGCGCTGAACTTTCAGGTCTTTGATCTCAATGAGGTTTGTCATTTTTGTTTCGTTCATCGTCTTTGCCCCTTTTGTTGTACCCAGGTCAGGGCAAGGTTGATGAGGTAGGTAATCACAAGCAGTAATGCACTCAATGCCAGTGCACGCTCGAATTCACCTTTGCTGGTTTCAAGGACGATTGCAGTTGTCAGCACACGAGTCTGCCCGCGGATATTTCCGCCGACCATCATGGATGCACCAACTTCTGAAATGACGGAACCGAAGCCCGCCATGAGAGCGGCCAAAAGCGGCAATCGCGCCTCCCGCCACAGGTGCCAGATCATTTGCATGCGGGAAGCGCCCAGCCCCAGCAATTGCTGCTGTAAGCGCGGATCAAGCGCCGCCAGCGCAGCCGCCGTCAACCCAATGACCACAGGGGCGGAGATGATCGTCTGGGCGATGACGATGGCCCAAGGTGTGTAAATGAGCCGCAGACTTCCCAACGGCCCGCTGCGCCAGAGGGTCATTGCCACGACAAGCCCCACCACAACGGGCGGCAGTGCCATGCCCGTGTTGACGATACTGAGGATGAAGGAACGTCCACGAAACTGCCGAGCGCCAGCCATGTACCTAAAGGCAGGCCGATCAGCAGGCTGACGAGGGTGGCAATAGTCGAGACTTGCAGGGAGAGAGCGGTGATTTCAAAAATATCAGACATGGAGATCAAAGTATACAGGTAAATAAGTAGACACGTAAACATCAAGGAAGTTGTTTACGTGTCTACTTTGGTTAGATATTTTTACTTTTACAGCCCTAGATCCGCGTCGGTCTTGTCGGCATCGGGGTAGAAAAGCGGCTGGCCGAATTTGTCCATGCCGAATTCGGCGATGACTGCCTGAGTGGCGGGATCAGTGATGAATTTGGCGAAGGCCATGGCACCATCATAATTGACCGCAGTCCACTTATCGGGGTTGACGGTGATGACATGATAAACGTTCAACAGGGCATTGTTGCCTTCGAGCAAAATTTCAAGCTGGAAGTTGGCTTTGTTGGCGAGGTAGGTGGCGCGGTCGGTGAGGATGTAGGCACCCTTTTCAGAAGCGACGGTGAGCGATGCACCCATGCCTTGACCTGTTTCGATGAACCAGGCGGGCTTTTCAGTGCGTGGATCGAGTTCGGCCTTGGTCCAGAAGCTGACTTCCTTCTTGTGTGTGCCGGAGTCATCGCCGCGGGAGACGAAAGGCGCGCCAGCGTTGTAGATGGCAACGAAAGCATCCTTGGGGCCGAGTCCTTTGATGCCAGCGGGGTCGGCGGCGGGGCCGACGATGATGTAGTCATTGTGCATGACGAGCATGCGGTCCTTGCCGAAGCCGCCATCCATGAAGGTCACTTCAGAAGAGGGGGCATGGACGAGCAATACATCGGCATTGCCTTCTTCGCCCATCTTGAGGGCTTCACCGGTGCCGACGGCGATAGTCTGCACAGTGTAGCCAGTCTGTTCTTCAAAAATGGGGACGAGTACATCCAGCAAGCCTGAATCCTGTGTGGAGGTTGTGGTGGCCAGAATCAGGTTCGGGTTGGCGGGCGCGGCAGCGGGCGCTTCGGTGGGAGCCTCAGTCGGGGCTTCAGTAGCCGGTGCCTCAGTTGCAACGGGTGCTTCTGTGGCAGGGGCAGCTGTCGGGGCGGGTGATCCGCAGGCGGAAAGTGCAATCGCCAGGATCAATCCGAGTGTCAATAAAATGTTGCGTGTTTGTTTCATTTTTCTATTCCTCACTTTTCAGATTTTGGTGACATACGATGGATGCCCAGCACGATCAACGCGCCGATCAATCCACCGATCATCCCGAAGAAGAAATGGCTGACGAATGGGAAGGCCACTCCGTAGCGGAAGGAGCCGAACGGCCAGCCAGTGATCAGGTTCATCGTTAGTTGGCCGACGGGTTTTGTGGCATGAGCCAGTCCGCCAAGTACCATCATGAACCAGAGTTTGTTTGCATAACGCGGAAGATAGCGATAGGCGATATCCATGACAGGGCCGGGCAACAGATAGAACAGCCAGGTAAATGGATTCTCGCCTTGTAAAAACGGCAGCGTGGATGCAAACGAAGCACCGATGCTTGTGAGCGAGCCCGCGCCACGAAAGCGCGAAGACGCGCGCCCGATGATCATCAAAGCCATCCACTCGATTCCGTGATGCCCGGGCATGCCAAGCGAAAGATCGTAGGCGCGGTGCAGAACCACGGCCGTCACGCCGCCACCGATCAGGAGTAGTGCTTCCCACCAGGGGAGCGCCCACTCAGTTGGAAAGCTTTTTGATGTATTCTTTAGGGATGATGTGCCATTCATGATTGATCTCCTCAACATATAATGTGGCCTTGCCTTCACGCAGAACAGGACGCACCCATTCTCCAACGTCAACGATGGTTTTGGTATGCAGATCCACATGGCTCAATGTACACACGCGGTCCACGTGACCTCTTGCATAAATTTCAGAAACAGGATATTTGCCTTTTAGATCGCGCAGTCCGGGCAGCCATAAGAAGCGACCGTCATTACCAGCGCGATGCAGCCCCACTGCGGATAACGCGCCGATGATGCCACCGTGTGTGCCTGTGAGACCGACGAGTCTTATTCCAGACTGTGAAGCTGTTTGCTCCGCCTCGAGCATGGTCAGCACTGTGAGTTTTGCGCGGCTGGCGAAAGACAGCACACATTTGTCGATCACATCCCATTTGGCGAGAGCCAGTCCCGCATCGGAGCCTTGGGCGCTTTCACGCAGCAGGAATTCCTGCGCGGCTTCCCAAACGTCATCGGGCTTGTTCGTTTCAACAGATAAACAGGCTGAACTATTGTGAGAGGTGTATGGAATCTGCGGATCCACCAACAGTTGATGGCGTGTGATGCCAAGCGGTGAAACCAATTGATTCTCGGTCAGCCAATCTGCAAGTTGACGAACACGATGGCCTGTGCCGCGTGATTCGAGATTATCGGTGTCGTCAATTCCTATCAGATAATGCATTCCTTCACCTTTTTTGAATAAGACTCATCTAAGTATTTACTTAATAGTTAATGCAAAATAAAAAAGCACAGACGCTTGTGAATCACTTTACAGTGATCTCGGCAATGTCTTTTGTCCAATCGGCTTTGGGGATGTGGGTGGTGGCGAGTTTCATGGTGCCGCGATTGCTGAAATCGAGGATGGTGTTTTCGCTCACCTGCTCGAACGTGAGCGTGGATGGTGAACCCGTGCCGCTCAGACTGACTTCGGTGAATTCTGTCACGCCAGCCAGAGCCAGCACATCAAGCAATTTTGGGCCTTCCTGCACTTTTCCGTCCACGGTGATCTGGGTGAGCGGGAGGCTTTTGATTGCTTCGAGGGTGACATCGAAAGTTGAGCCATCGGCTTTGACGATCTTGAACAGAACTGGCGAAGAGGATTCGATTACTGGTTCTTCGGTGGGAGCGGCTGAGGCTGAGACTTCTGTCACTGACGCTTCAGCAGTTATCGGGGCGGTAGGGGGCACGCCGCAGGCGGTCAAAAGAAAAATGGAGATGACCAGCAGGAGTTTTTTCATTTCTTAGTCAACTGCAACCATCACATTGGAGGCCTTGATGACGGCGTAGGCTTCCTTGCCTTTTTTGAGGCCGAGGCTTTTTACGGAAGAGTTGGTGATGATGGAAACGATCTGGGTTCCACCCGCAACTTCGATGGTCACTTCAGAGTTGACGGCTCCCTTGACGATCTTTGTCACTTTGCCTTTGATAACATTTCTTGCGCTGAGTTTCATGATGTTTCTCCTTGTAGATTTACACGGCGATCTGTTCACCGCTATGCGTTGGGTTGTAGCCGACCAGCCTGCCCAGCGACGAGCGAAATGCCGAGGTTTGCAGGTAATCCAGCAGCGGTGAAAGGACTTCTTCGTTTTCACGCGGCAGGATCAGGTCGTAGCGTTCTTCGAAGAGGGGGATGAAATCCAATTCGTGCTGTTTGGCTGCGGCTTGCAGGCCGAGCGCCACATCTGCTGTTTTTGTGAAGACAGCCAGCGCGGCTTCGCTGTGGGTTTTGACCGATTGGTCGTAGCCGGGAATTTGTGCCGGGTCGAGTTTTAGTTTTTTCAATTCGTTATCGAACCAGATGCGCGTGCCCGAGCCTGAATTGCGGTTGATAAATTTGACATTTTCGCTTGCAAGGTCGGATATTTTTTTGATTCCCTTGGGGTTGCCCGATGCCACCATCAGGCCCTGGGTTCGATAGGCCAGTGTGACCAATTCCACGTTGCGGTCTGGAAACAAATGGCGGACGGTGGGGGTGTTGTATTCGCCTGTTTCATCTAAAATGTGTGCGCCGGAGATCTGGCATAATCCCTGCCGTAAATTGACCAACCCATCCAGTGAGCCGACGGGCATGCTCAACAAGGTGACGTGTTTGTTGAGGTGTTCAGCGATCTCCTCCAATGCCAGATCATGGCTGCCTGAGAAGATGATGGATTGTTTTTTGCTTTTCGGCAGGACAACTTCCTGTAAAAGAAAGGCCGCGGCTTTGGCGCGGTAGAATTTTTCGGTCACTTTCCCCGTTTTGCGCAGTTCAGATACTTCGATCAGCTCCGCAGATTCAAGCGCGAGGATGTGATGCCGTACCCATGCAGGGGACTGCTTCAAGATCCGTGCCAGGATTGTGAGCGTTGCGGGGGCCGCCATCAGCAGGCGCAGAATTTCCATTCGACGTGCATCTGCCAGCAGTTTGATCTGGTCGAAGGATTGAATGGTTTGGACTGTTTTCATGGGCTTCTTTCGATTAAGGGGGAGCTTAATTGAGAGTCTACGAGCAAACTAAGGTTGTGTCAAGCGGAATCATGTTTACACTTTTAAATAAAGAGACCGACTTGCCGTCGGTCTCTTTTGTGCTTATCCTAAATTCCCGATCGTTTTTTCCACTTCTTCCAATATCTCGTTCGATTTTACCAGCGCCTTCATCTTGTTATGGTCATTGTACAACGGGCGATCCACTTCAAGATGGTCCACATGTCTGCGAATCACTTCGCGTGCCTTAAGTGACCCTTTGCCCGGGGTGAATTCGCGGAAGTCGAGCGCCTGTGCCGCCGCCATGAATTCGATGCCAAGCACGCCATAGGCGTTATCCAGAATCTGTCCGTTCTTCAGGGCAGTGTTCATGCCCATCGAGACAAAATCCTCCTGGTCGGCTGCGGCGGGGATGGATTGGATCGAAGCAGGCGTGGAGAGGATTCTTTGTTCCACGATCAAATGATCAGCAGTGTATTGACTGAGCATTAACCCAGAGTAAAAGCCAGGCTCATGAGCGAGGAAATCAGGCAGCCCCTGCGAAAGAGCAGGGTTGGTCAATCGATTCAAGCGGCGTTCGGATAAAACACATACCATCGTGATGGCAATACCTGCCATATCCATCGGGAGCGCAACGGGAGAGCCTTGGAAGTTTGCACCAGTGAGAGTCAACTTCAGTTCAGGGACGAAGATCGGATTGTCGCCCACACCGTTCAACTCGATCTCAACCTGTGACCGCGCATAGGCAACCGCATCGCGGGCTGTGCCGATCACCTGCGGAGTGGAACGCATCGAGTAGGCATCCTGCACCTTTGTTTTCATTTTGCCTGTCGTCAGGTCTGAGCCTTCGACCAGTGTGGCGATATTTTTTGCGGAAGTGATCGCGCCTTTGAAGCCGCGCAGTTCATGCAATTTCGAGTTGTACGGCTTCATATTCCCGAGCAACGCTTCAATGGACATCGCTGCGGCGATTTCAGCCTGTTTGAGGAAGCGTTCCATATCGTAAATATGGATCGCGGACATGGCCGTCAACAGATTGGAGCCGTTGATCGCGGCAAGTCCATCGCGCGCCTGCAAGCCCGGAATTGGAATTCCCGCGCGCTCCATTGCATCGTGACCGGAAAGCCGCTCACCGTTGTAGAAGGCTTCCCCTTCGCCCATGAGAAGCAGGGCGGCTTGCGCCATTGGGGCGAGGTCGCCGCTTGCACCCACCGACCCCTTTTGACAAACAACTGGCGTGACACCTTTATTTAGCATCTCCACCAGTGTAAGAGTGATCTCGGGTCTGCAGCCTGAATTTCCATGTGCATGGACGTTGATGCGCCCAGCCAGCGCCGCGCGGACGTGTTCAATGGGTGCGGGGTCACCAATGCCTGCTGCATGGTTGTAGATCAAATACTTTTGAAATTCCTTCACCTGCTCATCGTTCAATATCTTTTCGGAGAACTCGCCGATGCCGGTGTTCGTACCGTACATGATCTCTTTGTTGGCAAGTTTTTCCTCCAGCATCGCGCGGCAAACCTTGATCCGCTCCAGTGCTTCGGGCGCTAATTCAACCTTCTCATTAAAGCGGGCAATGGCAACAAGTTTTTCAACTGTAAGTTCCGATCCATTCAGTGTGATGGTCATGGGCAAATCTCCTTTTTGATATTTTGAAATTGTACTTCGCTTTCATTATATTGTGAAAAGCGACGCAGGAAGAAGGCAGGACAGACGTTGCGTAATCATGGGAGAGGCGTAGGGTTGGCGTCAAGTAGTATTTGAATGCCTATGATAAAGTAATGACACAAGCTCATTTCTCTTCTCCTCCTTGTAGAAAGAGCGCCAGGGTCGGCAGCCCCTGGCGCTCTGACTTTAACCCTCTGGTAAAATCACCGCCATGTCCAACGAAAAAGAATATCTCCCAAAGATCGCAATGTCCATTCAGGCCCACCCCGATGACCAGGATTTTACTGTTGCGGGCACGCTTGCCAAATGGGCCAAAGCGGGATGCAAAGTCATCTCCGTTCTTATCACTAGCGGCGACTCTGGTTCAAATGATGTAACCAAAGGCGCAGACTATAAACCTGTGCTGGCAAAACTGCGTGAAGCGGAACAACTGGCCGCTAACGAAGTGCTCGGCATCGCTGAAACCGTCTTTCTTCATTATCCAGATGGAGAATTGACCGCCAGCCTCGCCCTGCGCAAAGACTTGACACGACTCATCCGCATGTACAAACCTGACGTTGTCGTATCGGGCGACCCTTCGGCCTGGTTCTACGGAAACGGATACATCAACCACCCGGATCATCGTGCTGCGGCAGAAGCGGCCACATACGCGGTCTTCCCGTCAGCTGGGACCAGGCTCATGTTCACCGACCTGCTCGAAGCGGGGCACGAACCGCACAACGTCAAGCGGCTGTATATTCACGGGTCGGAAAAATCCGATACCTGGGTCGATATCGGCGAAACCATCGACATCAAGATCGAAGCGTTGAAGAAACACGTTAGCCAGTCTGATACCCATGATGTGGATGATTGGATGCACGAGTGGGCAAAAGAGGAAGGCAAAGAAAAAGGCCTCGACTTTGCCGAAGCCTACAAAGTGATGATCTTGAAAAAAGAAGATGATATACCGGGTGAGTAGCCGAATTTCCGCTTAAATTAACGCAAAGACGCCAGAGACTAGTCTCTGGCGTCTTTGCGTTAAAAAATCCTTTTTGTCTGTGGCAATTGATTTTAGAAGAACAAACCGCCGATCAATGCCGAAGCGAGAGTCATGGTCACGTTGTCAATATCCTTGTAATGCAATGACTCGACTGCTGCACCCGCGAGCGCAATGAGCGTGATCGGTAATACATAATGGGTGAACGGGGATGCGAAAACACCAGCCGCCACATAAATGTAGATCATGGCGCCTGCCATCAGCAAGCCGCCCACGAAAACGCTGACCATGCCCGCAATGGATTTTTCCTTGCTCCATGGCAGTTTGGGCGAAGGGATGCGCCGCCCAACGATATCTGCAATGCCATCGCCGCCGCACATCATCATCAACGCGATGATGCCGATGGGATTCTCGCGCCAGTAGATCAACGTCAGAGCGACGAACATAATGCCGTAATAAAGCGGCCCGCGTAAAATTTCCTTCGGGTCACCCGTGCGTGACATGGCCTGCACAGATGCTTCATCTTTCAATACCCCTAGCCCGATCAACGCAAATTGCGCCGTCACGGCGAAAGGTACCAACGCCGCAAGCCAGCGGGCCTCGGGTGCATCATTGAAAAGGAACCAACACAACACGAAGAGGGGACCCGTGCCAATGTGGATGACCTTGCGGCTGAGTTTTCCATCCATCCAGCCGCGATGGGCGATGAAATCCATGGAACGCAAAAACAAAAGCGAGGCGGCAAAGGTAATGATGAGGGCGATATAGTTATTCACTTAAAACTCCTGGCGTTTGGTGGTGTGGTTGATTGGTTCGATAGTCTAAAACCCGTATTTGGGTAAAAAGATGTCCTGTCTAATTTTCTATGCTAAAATCCGTTCATGCAATTTGAGGTTTTCACCCTTTTGCCCGAAGTATTCCCCTCGTATCTTGACACCAGTATTATCAAACGTGCCCGCGAACGGGGATTGATTCATGTGCGTGTGCATAACATCCGCGATTATACCCATGACAAGCATCACATGACCGACGACACCCCCTACGGCGGCGGCGGCGGAATGGTGATGAAACCCGACCCCGTTTTCGAGGCGGTTGAAACTGTCATTGGATTGAACACGCCCTTCAACGACAGCCTCGAAGAACCCTCAGCTTCCGTTCGGGACGAAGCGATACCGACTCCGCCGAATCCTGATTCAAACGTCCCGATCATTTTACTCACCCCGCAGGGACGTGTCTTTAATCAAACCATCGCCCAGGAGCTTTCTGCGCACCCGCGCATTGCCCTGATCTGTGGCCGCTACGAAGGCATCGACGAACGCATCCGCGAACACCTTGTCACCGATGAAATTTCCATCGGCGATTTTGTGCTCACAGGCGGGGAACTTCCCGCGCTCATTCTCATTGACGCCATTGCGCGATTACTCCCCGATGTGCTAGGTGACCCTACTGGCGCGCAGGATGACTCGCATGCCATGGGCCTGCTTGAATATCCACACTACACCCGTCCGCCCGAGTTTCGCGGCTGGAAGGCTCCCGACATTCTGCTTTCCGGTGACCACGCAAAAATAGACAAATGGCGGCGGCAACAAGCTTTGGAGCGGACCTTCAAGAAAAGGCCGGACATGCTTGAAAAGGCCGAATTGACGAAGGAAGACCTGAAATTTATCCAAAAGTTGAAAAGTTCATAAGGCAGGTTGGAAAGTTCGTAAGTTGGAATGTTGATATATCGACTACTCACCCAAGTCCTTCAACTTTTAAGCCTGCAACCTTCAACCTGTAACTTTCACCCTGTACCCATTGCATGGAGGAAACGATGTCATCACGATTGAATTACGGCAAGACCTTTCTGCTCGGCTTTGGCTTTTTTGGTTTAAGTGTGGTCTGGGGAGTGTATAACGCCTTCGTCCCGATCTTTCTTTCGGAAAAATTCGGCCTCTCACCCATCGTGGTGGGTTTTTTCATGACATTGGATAATATTGCGGCTTTGTTTATTCAGCCGCCCGTCGGCGCATGGTCTGACCGATTACGCACGCCCATGGGCCGCCGTATTCCGTTTTTGCTGATCGGTGCGCCGATCACAGCCGTGGCCTTTGGGTTGATCCCATTGCCAGCCATATTGCCGTTATTTGTGGCTTGCACAAGCACATTGCTTTTGAGCGCCGCATTTTGGCGCACGCCCGTCATCGCGTTGATGCCCGATATTACACCTTCTGAATTCCGCTCGCAGGCGAATGGCATCATCAATTTTATGGGCGGCATTGGCACAATTGTTGCTTTGCAAACGGGCGGCCTTTTGTATAAGATGAGTCCCAATTTTCCGTTTTGGCTCGGTTCAGGCTTGGTTTTGCTTTCCGCTTTGATCGTTTACCTCTTCATCGAAGAACCGAAGGAATATTCAACCACGGAAGCGCAACCCGGTATGTTTGCCAGTCTGCGCGAAGTGATCAATGATGAAGATAAAAGCGGACTTCGCATTCTTTTGCCATCTTCTTCTGGTTCATCGGCTTTTCTGCTGTAGAAACCTTCTTCACGTTGTATGCCAAGAATCACCTCGGCTTGCATGAAGGCGATGGCGCAACCTTGTTGTCGGTGCTGCCGTTGTTCTTCGTGCTGTTTGCCATCCCGTCTGGGTTTATCGCAGGCAAGATCGGACGCCGAACCACGATCTCGATCGGTTTGATCACATTGACCATCATGCTCGTACTGCTTTACGTGACCCCCGCGAAGGCGCTTTTGACGGGTATCGCGCCTCTGCCTTTGGTTGGCATTCCGTTGGTGGAAGGTGGTCCGCGCATGCTTACGTTGGCGGGCGTCCTGCTGATCTTTGGCGGCGCGGCCTGGGCGTTGATCAATATCAATTCCCTGCCCATGATCGTGGATTTGACCAATGCGGCGCGCATCGGCACTTTCACGGGTTTGTATTACCTGTTCTCCACCTTCTCTGCGATCGTCGGCCCGAACGTGAACGGCTGGGCCATTGAATTGACCGGGGGAAACTACAACATCATTATGTTGATCTCGCCGTTATTCATGATGGTTGCACTGTGGCTGATGCTTGGCGTCAAGCGCGGAGAAGCGTCACAAGTAAATTAGGAATAAAAAATTGAAATTTAAAATATTTCTTCTTGCGATTGCATTGACGGCTCTCACGGCCTGCATGCAATCGCAAGATTGTTTTAGTGAAGAAGTCTTTTGCGCGGCATTGGTCACCGATACGCGCGGTATTAACGACCATGGTATGAATCAGGAAACCTGGGACGGGTTAGAGGAATCCAAGGCGGGTGGGCTGGCCAATCAGGTTGAGTACATCGAATCGGTCGATGCGCGTGATTACGAAAAGAACATCGCCTATTTTGCGGAACGAGGATTTGATGTGATCTTCACGACAGGCCCGGGCATGGATGACGAAACGCTTCGTGGTGCGAACCTGTATCCTGATTCTGTTTTCGTGGGCATATCCCAGCCTCAAGAGGAAGTGCGCCCGAATTTAGCCTCTGTTACATTTGCAGAAGACCAAATGGGATTTCTGGCTGGGGTGCTGGCGGCCCGTCTTTCTGAAATGCGAGTTGTCGGCGCGGCTTGCGAGACAAGCGAGATCGATTCGATGTGGCGGTATTGTGAAGGTTTCCGCGCCGGGGTGTTGTCTGTGGATGAGAACATCAAGGTGATGGTGACCTATCGTGAAAATGCCAGCCGCGAAAGTCTTTTCATAGACGATGATTGGGGATATGAAACGGGGCTGGCTTTAATTCGGCAGGGTGCGGATGTGATTTTTGCAGCGGGCGGCGTCACGGGGGAGGGGGCACTCCGCGCGGCGTTGGATGAGCAGGTTGAAGCCATTGGTGCGGAGCGGGATCAGGGTGCAGCGGGCTACGGGGTTGTTTCCTCTGTCTATGGCAGGGCCAGTTTCGAGGTCCAGAATATGATCCGCTTGCTGCGGGGCGGAAATGTCTGGGAGCAGGCGAATGGTCAGTTTGGGTTTGTGCCGTTTAATCAGAAATTCCCCGAAAGTTTGGCTCGCGAAATGGATTCTGTGATTTTGGGGCTTTTGAACGGTGAAATTAAGACGAATGTGTCGCCTCAAAAGCCATAATTTGGCTTGAAATATGCCTGTAATAGTTCAGGCTTGCACAATAAAATATAAAGATTTATACTTGCAAAGTCGTAAAGGCTTTGCCAAAAAGGCAGACTTTTAAAACCCTATTCTTAGGAGAAGAAAAAATGAAAAAGCTTTACTTTGTAATGGCTCTGTTGATCGTCGCTTCGATGGTCCTCACTGCCTGCGGTGCAAGTGCGCCGACCGCTGAAGACTGCTCGAAGGAAGAAGTGTTCTGCGTGGGTCTCGTGACCGACGTGGGCAAGATCAATGACAAATCCTTCAACCAGTCCGCTTGGGAAGGTGTTCAGAAGTCCCAGGCTGATGGCGTGGCTGATGTTGTTCAATTCATTGAGACATCCGATGCCAAGGATTACGCCAAGAACATCGCCCAGTTCGGTGATGCTGGTTACGATGTCATCGTGACCGTTGGTTTCGGTCTCGGTGAAGCAACCGCTGCCGCCGCTGCGACCTACCCGAGCGTCCGCTTCATCGGCGTGGATCAGTTCCAGGCTGAAACCGTCGCTGGCGTTTCCGGTTTGAACTTCCCCGAAGACAACGCTGGCTTCCTCGTTGGCGCCCTCGCTGCGATGATGTCTGAGAGCCACAAGATCGGCGCCGTTTGCGGTACCGATGTGGTTCCTCCCGTTTGGCGCTTTGGTGAAGGCTACAAAGCCGGCGCCGCTTATGCTGATGGCATGAACGGAACCACCACCGAAGTATTCGTTGTGTACCACAGCGATGTGGGCTTCGACAAGACCTTCACCGATCCCGAATGGGGCGCTCAGACCGCCAAGTCCATGATGGACCAGGGCGCTGATGCAGTCTTCGGTTGTGGTGGTCTCACCGCACGGCGCCATTACCGCCGCCGCCCAGGCTGGCGCCTACGCCATCGGCGTGGACACCGACCAGTACCTGACCCTGCCCGAAGCTGCTTCCCGCATGCTCTCCTCCGCGATGAAGCTCATCACCCCCGGAGTTGCCGACCTGATCAAGGCCACCAAAGATGGTTCCATCGCTGATGGCAACGTCTTCGGCGCCGCTGGTTACGCTCCGTTCCATGATCTCGACAGCAGCGTCCCCGCTGATGTCAAGGCCACCATGGAAGAGATCAACAAGGGTCTGCTCGACGGCTCCATCAAGACCAACGTTGCTCCTGTCAAGCCGTAAGTTTTTCACGTTGTAAGAGAGAGGGAAAGAGGCGTCAGTCTCTTTCCCTTTTTTATTTGATTTTGTAATACCAGTATGGGGTTTCCAGGCGGCTTGTTTGATATAATTGTCCTACAATTCACAGTTCCACTGGAGCGAAGGATGCAAGAAGAAAAGCAATCAAATTCGCTGATAAAACAAATATTGCAGACGATTTCAGATAACAGCCTGGTCCCATTTTTGGCGATTCTGACAGCGGTAGTTGTTGGCGGCGTGATTATCGCATTTGTAGGCGGAAATCCCATATTAGCCTACCGGGGGTTGATCGAAGGTTCATTTGGCTCAACGAAGGCATTAAGTGAGACTGCCGTTTGGGCGACTCCATATATCTTTGCAGGCTTGGCTGTTGCGCTGGCTTTCAAAGGCGGGTTGTTCAATATTGGCGCTGAAGGTCAGCTGGCGGTTGGTGCAGTTGCCTCGTCATTGATCGGTTACGCCCTGCCTGAATGGCTTGGCTACGATCTGCCTGCGATTATTCATCTTCCATTGGCGGTCCTTTTTGGCGTATTGATGGGCGGCCTTTGGGCGGCCATTGTGGGATGGTTAAAAGCGTATACGGGCGGGCATGAAGTCATCAATACCATCATGATGAACTACATTGCACTCAATACCACATCCTTTTTATTGAACGGCGTGATGAAGGATAGAAGCCCAACCAACGTGATCGCGCGTACACCGTTGATTGCGGATAGTGCACGGATCCCTCCGATCTTCGATGGGCTGCGTGTGCACTGGGGATTCATTCTTGCTTTGCTGGTTGCGTTTGGGATTTGGTGGTTACTTAATAAAACGACCGTGGGTTTTCAGATCCGCACCGTGGGCTTGAACCCGGATGCTGCGAAATATGCCGGCATTAATGTCAAGCGAATTATCATCCTTACCATGGCGCTTTCCGGTATGCTGGCTGGCCTTGCAGGCACAATTGAAGTGACCGGCTTGAATTACCGTCATGAACTTGGCTTTTCGATCGGGTATGGCTATGATGCCATCGCCATTGCCCTGCTTGGAAAGTCACATCCTTTGGGGGTTGTACTATCAGCTTTCCTTTTTGCGGCAATGCGCAATGGGGCGACACGCATGCAGTTCCTTACCCAAATGCCAGTGGACCTGATTTCCATGATCCAGGCGTTCATTCTGCTTTTTGTTGCAGCGGATGCGATCGTGCGATATATCTATCGCATCAAATCCAAAGGTGAACGCGTCGTACTCACCCGGGGCTGGGGAGGCTAGGAGAAAAAATGGACTGGAAACGTTTTGGCTTTATTGCCTTGATCATCGTTGTTCTTTTTGGCACAGTCGTCATGATCGGACAGGTGAAACAACCGCCTGTGTTGATCATCACCAGTATGCTGGCCACCACCATTGCAGTCGCCACACCGTTGGCGCTGGGCGCTCTTTCCGGTGTCTATTGCGAACGGGCTGGGGTGGTTAATATCGGCATCGAAGGTATGATGCTGACCTCTGCTTTCTTCGGCTGGTTGGGCGCCATTTACATGTATCATATTTTCAAGATTCCGCCTTCGATCAGCATTGTGCTCGGCGTGATGTTCGCAATACTCACTGGCATGCTAATGGCATTGCTTCATGCAGCGCTCTCCATCACATTCAAAGTGGATCAGATCATCGGCGGAACGGTCATCAATATTCTGGCTGTGGGTTTAACAGGCTTTTTGAATCGTCAATTGTTTTTCGGGGCAACCAGCGTATTTAAAGGCAGTGTGCCAAGCTCCCCGGGAGTTTTACCCACCATTCACGTTCCACTCACAGAGATTTTTACATCCGTTTGCGGAACATCTGCTTCCTGCCTCGAAAACCTGGCGGCGATCAATCGTGTGTTCGATCAAAAGCCGATTGCCATCAGCGCCATTCTGCTGGTGTTCTTCTCTCACTATGTGTTGTTCAATACGCGTTGGGGATTGCGCACCCGCGCGGTGGGTGAACACCCCAAAGCGGCTGATACAGTGGGCATCAATGTGATCAAGATGCGCTACGCAAACGTTCTGATCGGCGGCATGTTCGCCGGGTTGGCTGGTGCGTACTTTACGATCGAATCAGTCCCGTCTTTTGAGCCTCTGCTTACGAATGGACGCGGTTTTATTTCACTGGCAGCGATGATCTTCGGAAACTGGACTCCCATCGGCGCATGGGCGGCTTCGCTGGTCTTCGGTGCATCTCAGGCACTTCTCATCAATATGCAGATCTTCCGCGATGTCATTCCTCCACAATGGTCGTTCCTGCAGGAATCCTATATTGTTGGGCTTACACCGTATATTCTCACCATGTTCATCCTGACGGGCATTATCGGCAAGACTACGCCGCCTGCTGCCGATGGTGTTCCTTACGAGAAATAGGAGGCGGACATGACAGAAGCAAATATCGTCCTGGAAGCAAAAAATATTACCAAGCAATTCCCTGGTGTGCTCGCCAGTGACAATGTCAATTTTGACCTGCGCAAAGGTGAGATCCACGCCCTATTAGGAGAGAACGGTGCTGGGAAAAGCACATTGATGAATCTGATCTATGGTTTGCATCTCCCGGACAAAGGCGAGATTTTTGTCAATGGAAAGCCGATAGAGATCAAATCGCCCAATGACTCCATTGCGGCTGGCATTGGTATGGTGCATCAACACTTCATGCTCATCCCTGTCTTTACCGTGGCGGAAAATGTCATGCTTGGCGATGAAGTAACTAAACGAGGCTCATTGGATCGTGTTACGGTTGCTGCAAAAATTAACGAAATATCCAAACAATATGGTCTTGATGTAGACCCGAATGCACTGGTCGGTGACCTACCTGTTGGTTTGCAACAGCGTGTTGAAATCGTCAAAACGCTCTATCGCAATGCAGAGATCGTTATTCTCGATGAACCAACCGCCGTTCTCACTCCGCAGGAAGCGGAAGACCTTTTCCGTATTATGCGTGACCTGACAGCACGTGGTGTATCCATTATTTTTATCACTCACAAACTCAAGGAAGTCCTCGCCGTGGCAGACCGCATTACAGTCATGCGCGCGGGTCGTGTGATCAACACGGTTCAGCCTTCGGAGACGAACGAAGCACAATTGGCTAATATGATGGTAGGTCGCCAGGTGATCCTCACCGTTGAAAAGAAGGATCACGCTGCCAGCGGTGATATCCTTAAAGTGGAAGGCCTTTCTGCGCGCGACCAACGCGACTTGGAAACGGTTCACAATGTTTCCTTTACAGTACGCGGCGGCGAAGTACTTGGAATTGCCGGTGTTCAAGGCAATGGCCAGACCGAACTTTCAGAAGCCTTGACCGGCCTGCGTGCCCCGACCGGCGGAAAAGTAACCATGGATGGGATCGACCTGACCGGCAAATCGCCGCGGGTCATGACTGAGGCAGGCTTGGCCCACATTCCGGAAGATCGTCAGCGCCACGGGCTTGTTCTGTCCTATAGTGTCGCCGACAACATGGCCCTCTGTGATTATTATCGTCCGCCCTTTAGCAGTCGCGGCGTTATTCAACAAAAGGCGCTTGATGAAAACGCGCGCAAACTGATTGATGCATTCGATGTTCGTACACCTTCTCCGTTCGTGAACGCCGGGAAACTCTCCGGCGGCAACCAGCAAAAGGTGATCGTGGCACGTGAATTGAGTCGCCACAATGTAAAGCTTGTTATCGCGAACCAGCCCACCCGTGGTTTGGACGTCGGTTCTATTGAATACATCCACAGCGAGATCATCAAGATGCGTGATCGTGGTGTGGCGGTCCTGCTCATTTCCGCTGAACTGGACGAGGTCATGGCGCTTTCTGACCGCATCGCTGTCATGTATCGCGGCCAGATCGTGGCTGTGGTTGATTCGAAGAAGGCCACCCGCGAACAACTTGGCTTGTGGATGGCTGGCGCCCACGTAGAAACCACACAAGCATAAATCCATATTGTTGTAAAATATCACTTCCCTGTATTTCTGGCGAGAACAGGCTTGGATGTCAATTTGACTTATCAAGATCCTTTCGGCTGGTCTGGCAGGGAAGCGGTTTTGTAATGTTCCAAATATTAAGGAGATAAAAAAATGAAGAAATACATGTATATACTGATCGTTGTTATGCTGGCTGTCAGCATATCAGCTTGCGGCGGCGGAAATGCCGCTGCCACAGAAAGCCCGGTGGATTCGGGTGCCCCTGTCGATGCGGGTGCTCCAGCTGATTCTGGTGCGCCCGCCGATCCCGGCGCAGCGGTGGATGTCCCTGCAGATCCCGCCGATGCAGGCGTCGCGGATGAGATGGATGGTTTTATGTTCCCTCCGATGCCGGGCGAATCTGAACCGAAGGATGATGTCAATTACTTTGTTGCCATTCTTCGCGAACAATCGGGGATTAGCGGCGATCTTCAATTGATAACTGCTGTGCCTGCCACAACCACTTGGGAAACTGTCCTAGCCTATTATGACCAGCAGGCAAAAAACAATGGCTGGGTTCTTGAGAAGACCGAGGAAGTTACTACCCAAAAGGGGTATCTCTGTACCGTGGCCCTTTTTACTCATGGCAACAATAAGATCCTGATTGCCTATTACCCATTGAATGGTGAAGTGAACATTCTGCAGGTTCAAGGTCAATAAAACTAATTCGCATATGCAACAGCGCAAAATCACTCGATTTTGCGCTGTTTTGTTGTAACTTTTGACCGGAAAGATACTCAAATTAAATTTTTTTCTGGGAACAAATATATGCGAATGGGCGTTAAAGCAAATGGTCCGCTGAGTTAATGAACTTATTCAAGCCGTCATACCCGAATTGATATAAATATGCTGGAACTTGACTGCGGTACAATATCACGAATTCAAAGGAGAGAAGATCATGAAGAAAAAAATCCGCTTATTTCACCTGCTGATTATCTTCACTTTGTTTTTAAGTGCATGCAACCTGCCCTCGAACAATGCTGAAGATATTGCAAGCACTTCTGCTGCACAAACCGTTGAGTCTTTGTTAAGCGCGACCCCCGCAATTGTTGTTAGAACACCGACTTTTACAGTAGCTCCCCCGATTGTGACCTCTACTCTTACACCGATTCCCCTGCCTATCGTCACCAGTATCTCAGCGGCGACGGCCACCTCCAATTGTAATGTCGCTCAATTTATAACAGATGTGACCTTCCCGGATGGTACAGCAGTGACCCCTGGCCAGGCATTCGTCAAAAAATGGCGCATCAAGAACATCGGCTCATGCACCTGGACAGGTTTTTCATTGGTCTTTGACAGCGGTGACTCGATGGGCGGCCCTGCTTCCAAGCCGATCAGCACTGTCGGCCCCGGTCAGGAAATTGACCTTGAAGTGAATCTCACTGCCCCGACCACGACCGGCACTTATAAAGGCTATTGGCGTATCACGACGAATGGAAATGTCCTTGTCCCTGTCGTAAGCGGATATCAAGGTAAATCCTTCTATGTGGATATTAAAGTCCAGACTGCAACTACGGGGTCGCCGAGCGCCACACCTACAATTACGCCCACGGCTACCATCACTTCCACCCCCTTTGTATTTACCGTCACCAGTGTCCTCTTCAATGTGACTGGCTCATGCCCGAATTTCAATTACACATTCAGCGTTACAACGAGTGGACCGGGTACAGTCACCCTGCATCGGGTGTTCAGCGACGGGTCTGCGGATCCTTATCCAGCCACCCTGAGCTTCAATTCAGCGGGCACGCAGACCAGCCCAAGCATTCCCATGACCTTTAATAAGCCGGGCAGCAGCGCCTGGGTCGATGTTTACATCGATTCGCCGAACCAAAAGCAATTTGGGCGCGCCACGTTTACCTGTCCGTAACGAGTTTCGATATAAAATGGAACGCGCCCGGGAAAACCGGGCGCTTCTGTTTAACAGTATAATTATCAGCGCGAAAGGAAAAAAATGTTCAAAAAAATCAGATATATACTATTCACCTCAATTGCTGTCTCCTCTTTACTCCTAACAGCCTGTGGCAGCGGAGCAACACCGGAAAGCACGCAAGACACCAGTGGCATGCAGACCGCTGTGGCGCAGACTGTTGCTGCACTTAACATCAGCGAAGGTACTCCCACTCCCGAACTTCCTGTTTTCACATCGACCCCCCTGTTATTTGCGCCCACCCTTACACCGCTTGCCCCGGTCGCTTCCCCCACACGAACCCGCAACCCATCGGTATCCGAATGCGCCCAGGCAAGCCTCATCAGCGAGAACATTCCGGATGGAACGATCTTCAAACCTGGTCAGGCTTTTACCAAGACCTGGGAGATCAAGAACACGAGTCCCTGTTCATGGGATACCAGCTACAAGATCGTCTTCCGCGGCGACGATGTCTTGGGCGGCGCCTATGTCTACAACCTACCCCAAGCGGTGGATCCTGGGCAAATTGTGCCCATCTCCCTTTTGTTTATCGCCCCGCAAGCCGATGCAACCTACACATCCAGATGGATGCTCCAAACGCCGGACGGCGTTGAGTTTGGTGTGGGGGAGTACAGCGCGCCGTTCTATACGGAGATCGTTGTCTCATCCTCTGCCAACCCGGGGTTTGCCATTACCTCTGTTGAATACAATGTTGTACGCGATCCTGCCACGGGATGCCCTGCGAATGTGAATCACATTGTGTATGCCACATTCACTAGCAACGGCCCGATCGAATTCAGCTACTATTGGATGCAAAGCGATAACAACAACTCCAATCCGAAAATATTGAAAATGGATGCTGCTGGCACGTTGACCATATCCCGCGAATGGAAACTCCATCTCGGAAGCACCCCCGGCACAAAATGGATGGCCATCGTTATCGTGGACCCGGTTCAGCAGGAATATCCACATGCGGAATTCACCTATTTGTGTGGAAGTTCGTAATTTCATCGAATTCCCTCTTGAGCAAATGGAAGCCAGCGCAAGCTGGCTTCTTTTCTAGACGGAACCAAACGCATTTGTGAGGCGTCCTTGTTACTGGGAATCCATTTTCCGGAGAAGTGTCATGTTTACGAAAAAAACACCTGTTTTTCTCTTTGTTGCAATTTTGACGACCGTTCAACTGGCCTGTAATTTTGCAAACAGCACTGCGACGCCTGATACATTTGCCACTTTGAATGAACTGTATACCGCGTCTGCTCTGACCCTTGAAGCTGATCCTACACAACCCGGTTGTGATCTTGCCGACAGCCACCCCGGGCCTGCCCCTGCCAACGTATAGCCCAGGGTCCGCCTCCAACTGGGTTTCCTATTGCTACAGCGACGAATCGTCCCGTTTATGACCCACCAGTTCCAACGTCTATATGTGACGCGGCGGAATTCGTCAAAGATATGACCTACCCGGATGGTACGCCCGTAACGCGTAACACCACTTTCGAGAAGACCTGGCGCATTAAGAATGTCGGCACTTGCACATGGACGACATCCTACTCGCTTGTTTTTGCTGGCGGTTATCCAATGAGCGGCCCAGCCGTTTCGACGCTCGCAAGATCTGTAAGTCCTGGCGCTTCGATTGATATTACTGTAAAGCTGACCGCTCCCAGTGAAGAAGGGGAGTATCTCGGCTATTGGAAGCTTCGCAACACGAATGGCGTAAATTTTGGGATTGGCGATAAAGCGGAGAAGGCATTTTGGGTTGAGATCAGAGTGCCCGGAGCCTCCTACATGGCTTATAGTTTTGTGGAACATTTTTGTGAGGCCGATTGGCGAAATGAAGACGTTGCTCTTCCGTGCCCCGGCAAGGTGAGCGACCCCAACGGTTATGTTCTAAGGCTGGATTCCCTTGTGATGGAAAACGGTGTGACCGAGAATAACCCCAGCCTGCTCACTGTGCCACAGGATGTGCGGCACGGCGAAGTCAGCGGAGAGTACCCGGCCTTTACGATTCAAGCAGGGGATCACTTCCGCACGATTGTGGGCTGTCAATACGAAGCGAAGAAATGTGATGTTGTATTTCGCCTCGATTACAAGAAGAACGGGACGGTAAAAAATCTATTCCACTGGAATGAAGTGTATGAGGGCAATTCTTACCCCATTGATTTTGACCTGAGTTCACTGGCCGGTGATTCAGTGAAGCTCATCCTCGTGGTCACTGCCAACGGCGGACAGAATCAGGATTATGCGATCTGGCTGCATCCGTTTATCCTGCGGCAGGGGACGCCCGGACCCACAGCGGCGCCCACGCTGACCTTCACACCGACCCCCCCACCCCACCGCAACGCCCACCAGCACGCCCACGCCGTAGGTGCGTTATAATAAAGTTAACTAATCGAGTTGCTGTCTAACAAGATTCACAGGAAATTTAACGCAAGGGCGCATAGACGCTATTAAAAAACTGGCGGATTGACGGCTTTGTGTTAAGAAAACCTGGTAAGACCAGAGCAGAGAATACAGGCAGCAGTTTGAGTTAACTATGTTCGGAGGTACCTATAATGAGAGTTCGTAAATTTTTTGGCTGGCGGTCTTCTCCATGCTTGCCATGATCCTCAGTTCCTGTAATCTGGGAGCCACCCCGGTCCCCACGCAGGATCTGGGTGCAGTACAGACACAGGCATTTAATACTGTTTTGACCCAGGTTGCGGCGCAAAGTTCCCCGACTCCTTTGCCGACCAATACCCTCCTGCCAACAAACACACTTTCGGCACCTGCCACGTTTGCGTCGGTTGGCGGTGGTGGTGCCACTCCCATTCCCTTTAACACCCAGCAGCCTGTTTTGGGGATCACTCCTCTGGCCTCCCCTGTGCCAACTGTATCCGTTTTTGCAACTATCACAACCAAGAACGGCTGCAATGACGGGATTTTGGTCAAGGAGAGTGAGCCTTTTGACGGTGACGTATTGCAGCGCGGGAAGGCTTTCGAAAAAGTCTTTCAATTTTTGAACACTGGTACTTGTGTATGGGATGAGGGGTACACCTTTGCCTTCCTCCCCGATTTTTCCACACCGGGTTTCAAAGGTTCCGATATTGTCATCAAAAAAGCTGAAGATTACGTCAAAACGGGCGCCAACATTTCGTTTGTCTTGAAGCTGGTCACCAATAACGCGCCTGGTGAATATATCGGTACCTGGAAAATGAGAGATGACGAAGGTAATTACTTCGGCTCCATGGTATGGGTTAAATACGTCATTAAATAGTCGGCAGATAATCAAGAGAGGAACCATGAAAGTTAGATTTGTCATTTTTGCAGTAATTACCACGCTGATCCTGGCTGCTTGTGCACCTGCCACTCCCGTTGTACCGACGCCCGATGTGCTTGCCATTCGCACCTCTGCGGCATTTACAGTAGTTGCGGAGTTCACTCTGACAGCCGCCGCGTTCACACCCACCCCGATGCCTCCCACAGCGACATTCACCGCTGAACCTCCACCCACTGAAACTCCAACCATCGCATTTTCAACCGACCCCACCCAGATCGCGCTTGGTACTCCTGCGGGCCCAGCCTGCGATGACTATTCCTTTGACGCAGCCACAGTGGATGTCACTATTTTGGATGGCACCGCCATGACGCCAGGACAGGAATTTGTCAAAACCTGGAAGATCAAGAACACAGGCATCTGTGCCTGGGGTGATGGCTATGGCCTCGTTTATGCCTATGGTGATAAGATGGGCGGCGTACCCGTTCCCATCGGTCTGGTAGAAGTGGGTCAGGAAGTGGAAGTGTCTGTCAATTTCAAAGCCCCAGCAGATTGGTGAATACACCAGCGCATGGCAAATGGCAAACTCTAAGGGCGTTACCTTTGGCAAAGCCATCTTCGTAAAGATCGTTGTTAAATAATCGGATTCGTCATAACCATTTTCCCGAATTAACTTGTCCGACCTCAAGCAAGCCATTAAAGACAAAGCGCGCCAGCTGGGATTTATCCTGGCTGGCGTTACTTCTTGCGAGTCACCTGCATCTTACGGTATTTTCGAAGAATGGATCAATGCGGGCAAACACGGCACAATGAACTACCTCGCTGAAGAACGTAATCGCATCCGCCGCGCCGACCCCAAACAGATTCTCCCTGAATGTAAATCCATTCTCGTGCTTGCCATGCCATACCAACCTGTAACCTTCAACCTTCAACCTTCAACCCTTCGCATTTCCTCCTACGCCCTCGGCGATGACTACCACGATATCATCCCCCCACGTCTGCAACAGATCGTGGAATTCATTGAAGAGCAAATCGGTCATCCCGTCCCCAATCGTTATTACACCGATACAGGTCCCATTCTCGAACGCGAACTTGCCCAACGCGCAGGCCTCGGCTGGATCGGCAAAAACTCCATGCTCATCAACCCAAAGATGGGCTCCGCATTTTTTCTTGCTGAAATCCTGCTCGGCATCGAACTCGAACCCGATGACGGCCTCATCACCGACCACTGCGGCACCTGCACACGCTGCCTCGAAGCCTGCCCCACGCAATGCATCCTCCCCAATCGCACCCTCGACGCGCGCCGCTGCATCTCCTACCTCACCATCGAACTCAAAGACGATATTCCCGAAGAATTACGTCCGCTTATGCAGAATTGGATTTTCGGATGTGACGCCTGTCAACAGGCCTGCCCATGGAATCGATTCTCACCCCCGGCAGATCCCGCTTTCGAATCGAAAATCCCGCTTCCTGTCTTGACCTCTGACCTGCTTCTGACATCCGTTGAATTTAATCAGCGCTTCAAGAAGAGTCCTATAAAGCGTGCCAAGCGACGTGGTTATCTCCGCAACCTGGCTGTTGCTGTTGGAAACAATGGCAATGAAAATGACCTTCCTGTTTTAGAACAAGCCGCTCAAGACGAAGAACCGATGATCCGCGAACATGCGAACTGGGCTGTCCAAAAAATAAATGCGGATTGAAGTCCGCACTCTTGGAAAATGAAATGAAAAAACTTCTTATCGCGACAAATAATAAAGGCAAGGTAAAAGAACTTCATGAACTTCTCAAAGAATTGGATGTTGAGCTTGTCACCCCCGCCGATATCAACCTGAATCTCGATGTGGAGGAAGACGGCGCGACCTACATTGAGAACGCCTCGAAGAAAGCCATCGCTTTCGCCCAAGCCAGCGGACTGATCTCCCTCGCCGATGACTCGGGTCTCGAAGTAGATGCACTCGACGGCGCTCCAGGTTTGTATTCCGCGCGCTATCATCCCAAGCCCGGCGCAGACGATGCAGATCGCCGTGCGTACATGATTGAAAATCTAAAAGACAAATCGCGCCCGTGGACGGCGCATTTCCATGCCACGATTGCCATCGCGGTTCCAGGTGAAGATGTGAAAATCGCCGATGGCGATTGCTACGGCGAGATCATCCCCGAGGAACGCGGCACAGGCGGCTTTGGCTATGATCCCATTTTCTTCATGCCTGAACTGGGTAAGACCATGTCTGAGTTGGAAATGGAAGAAAAGAACCGCCTCAGCCATCGGGCCAGGGCGGTGATGAATGCAATGCCTATTTTGAGAGAAATATTTTTTAACTGACCGATCTCTGTTCGGTGCTGTTCGTCTCTGGTGCATTGGTAGAATCTGCTTGAAGTGTTGATTCTGTCTCTTGGGCAGGATCAACTTCAACGTTAAGTTCGACGCGGTCTTTTTTCGTCTTCCTCGTGCGGATGGGTATTGAATCGACGAATTTTTTTAGCAGGTCTGCCACGATATCGGGCTGCTCAGCCATGACGAGATGCCCTGCGTTTTCCACAATGTGAAGCGTGGCGTTGGGCATGTTTTCCTGCAGCAGCTCGGAATATTTTACGGGCATCATCCTGTCTTCCACACCGCAAATGATTAGGGTGGGGACGCGGATCTTTTTCAACTGGCTGGTTACGTCAAATTCATTGCAGGCAAGAAAATCGCCGAGCAGTACGGGCGGGCGCACATCGAGCATTTGGCGTTTTGAGAGGTCTTTCAAGTTTTGCGGGGCATCTGAACTAAAACAGCTTTCATTGATCAATTCGACCGCGGATTCGAATGTATTGGGGCTTCCTACTGTTTCCAAAATGAGGGAGGCCACGCGCATTTTCGAGCCGCTGCCCAGCAGACCCAGCCCGCGTACTTTTCGCGGATATTTTGCAGCGATCGCGAGCGCGATGGCGCTGCCCATGGAAACGCCCACAAAGACAGCAGTGCGAAGTTTCAATGCCTGCATGAATGCAAGCACATCATCAACATAATCATCGATGGATTGTCTGCCGTTCCCCTCGGATTTTCCGTGCCCGGGGCAGGTCGAGCGAATACACCTTTTCATCCACCATGCGGCGAACCTGCGGCGGCCACGATAAATGATTACCGCCCGCTCCATGAATGAGGATTACGGGCGGGCGTTTTGTAGGAGTATCTTCTTCTGCCTCGTGGGCAAAGTAATATAGGTTTGCTGCGGTAGGCATGTTTTATTTTGAACGCATGTGATGCAGGCGGTCTGCAGCTTCCTCGGTGAGGGGAATGTAGACCTGTACTTTGGTGCCCTTCCCCAGCGAGGAATCGAGTTGGAATAATCCGTTTACAAGTTCTGCACGCTCACGCAAATTTACCATGCCGAGGCTGCTGTTGGCTCGTTTGTCGTATGCCTCGGTTATGGATTTTACGTCGAAGCCCATGCCATTATCTGCGATCTCCAACAGGGCAATACCCGCATCCATTTGAGTTAAGCTGACGGCGATGGTTTCAGCCGCCGCGTGTTTGCGGGCGTTGTTGACGGCCTCTTCAATGATATAGAAGATCACGCCCTGCTTGCCCATTTCCAATTGAGTGGTCACTCTTTCATCGATATTGTGCGTCACTTTTTGGGCATAGGTTTCCTGCATTTTATCTGACATGGCCTGGATCGCTGCAACGAGGCCTTGCGATTCAAGAATCAGCGGGCGCAGGGTGAAGAGCATGTGGCGGATTTCCTTGGTGGTGCGATGCGCCAGCTCTTCCAGTTTGACCACTTCATCGGCGGCAGAATTGACATCCTTTGCCAGCATGCGCCGCATGATGTTGAGGCGCATGGCAATGGCCGCGACAGATTGGGTGGGCCCATCGTGCAGATCGCGCGCCAGCTTCTTGCGCGCTTCTTCGTGGATCTCCACCATGCGTTCTTTTTCCTCGACAAGGTCCTGATACAAACGCGCATTCTGGATCGCGATCACGGCTTGACGGCCAATGATATCGAGCAGGTTGCGGCGTTCCATTGTGAAATACTCCGAGTCAGGATGGGCGAATAACAGCACACCGTACACATTGAATCCGCTGCGCAAGGGGAAACAATATCCGCTCGTACAATTGCGGAGCGCAATCACGCGGCCGAGTTCGGGGTCATAGCCGATGTCTTTGAACCAGAGCGGCTCGCCTTCGTCGATTGTCTTTTTGAGGATGCCTTCCGCGGCATCAAAGGTGACACGCATATCGGCAGTAGTGAAGCGCCGCGCCGACCCGATCCGCAATTTGCCGCCGTTGAACAGCATCACCACGCCAACGAGGGGATCGCTATGTAGTTGTTCAGGGTCGGGATTTAATGCGGAAGCGCTCAGGTTTAGCGCAGATTCAAGCACACGTTTGTAACTTAAAGTGGAGGATAATGCGGCCGTCAATTCATAAATGGCGCGCATGCGTTCGGCTTGCAGGGCGCTTTTTCTCTCTTCAGAATCCAGCCACAGTTCGCGATTCTTTCTCATATGGATGATCATACGCTTGCCGAGAAAACCGAACACCAGACTTAATGCGATCAGGGATGCAGAAAAAGCGATGGCGAGCGGCAGGCTGTCCTCGGCTTGTACGCCCATGTAGATCATAAGCACTGAGAACAATACGGAGGCAATCACCGCCCCAATAATTCAAAAAATATTGAACCCGTCAGGATCGGAAGGATGCCAGCCCAGACTGCAGGTCCGCGCAGACCGCCTTGGGCCCAATAGAATAATCCAGCCAGGGTAATATCAACGAGTGTGCTGAAAAGGCGGTGGTAGGCCACGCGTATGTTCATTCCTGCCAGCGCGGTCATGAAAAGATTCCAGGCGATCAATAACCCCAGCGGCCACGAAACTGCAATTTCAAGTTTGTCCCCGAGTCCAAGTGAAACGACAAAGCCGACCAGAATGATCCATCTCAAAGATATGGCAAACCAGTCTGCCATGTAGGGCGAATCAAATCTTCGTAACATAACTTCCCTATGATAACGAAAAATATCCGTACGACAACCAGGGTGACTTACAGCTAGATTACACCTTGTTAAGTATTGTAGCCCATTTGAGTTAAATATGGGCCGAGCTTCTCTTTTAGGCGCGATTTTTGGTCTTCATTGTAGGCTTCGCGAAAACGCCCGATTTTGCCCTTGTAGAAATGCAGACCCTGTTGACCTTCTGCAGTACTTGGACGATATTGCTCGATCACCTTGCGGACCTCGGGCCTGCTTCCGTTTGATTTGAGATATTCGACCAATTTTGTAGATTCAACTTCATAATCCATCAACAGGTCTTCGTAGCGCGCGGTGAGGACATTCTTCTCTTTGATCCATTTTTCCCAAATGTGGACATATTCCATCATGAAATCCATGCTCTTGTCAAAATCGGACAGGTGCGAGAATGCATTGGGGCGGCCTTTGGTGAGCGCACGCTGACCGAAATCGAAGGCCGAGAGCATGGCGTCGCGCGGATCACGATAAATGTATGTGATGCGCAGCCTGCCCAGGGTCGAGAGCAGACGCGAGGCATTCGTCGGCGCGGAGTGCGCCTTGATGACGAAAGTATTGACCAGCGCGGGAATCATCACCAGTCCGAGCCTTCTGGCTGAAAGCACACCGATATTGCAGTTGACCTCGGTCAGGACACTCTGCAGCCGATACCGTTCGCGGATATCGCGCGCATCGGCACAGCCTGTGGTTTTCATGAGATCGTGAATTAGATTGTAGTGCCAGCCCGACCCAGCGCGCGGCATTCCGACGGATAGTACGATCATTTAATTTCCTTATTTTGGAGTGCAACGCCCTGCCCAGAATCTGTTAAAGAGTCTCCAGAGGTTGCCGCAAGCCCTACCAGTATGCCCGGAATGATCCAGAGGTTCGGCGTTGTGAGCGAATCCTGTGTGAAATTATAAAATGTGATTGCAAACCATGCAAATATTCCCGCCACTGCTGCAAATCGAGCCCAGCTTTCCCTGCGGCGCAGAAGGCTGAGTATATCGCCAAGTATGTAAAACTGAAATGCTGCGAACAAAAAGAAGCCGATCAAACCCGTTTCAGCCAGCAGGCGCACGTACAGATTTTTTGGGTTGGGATACAGCCTGTTTTCAGGGCTGAGTTGTTTGGCGATCTCAGGCACGGTGGTGAGCGACCAATCGGGCAGGTTCGGGTAAATGTAGAAACCACTTGCTCCGAGGCCTACGCCCGCCCAGGGATATTCCTCGAAAGCAGATAATGCCCCAGCGGAGTATGCACCGCGCGCGCCCGCGTTGATATCCACAATGTATTCACTCAGGCTTTGCGCGTCCGTTTCCCATAAACGGCGGAAGAAATTTTTCTGGCTGAGGAACAGGAACGTGCCTGCGAATGCGCCAATGATCGCGACGATGATTCCGATTCGAAATGCCATTTCCAAAACGCGTCCGCGAAAACCGCTGATGAACCAATTCCACACCGAGCGGGTGACATCGCGGCCCACGAATAAAAATGTCAACCCAGCCGCGGCAATGGTGGTGAGCAATCCGCCGCGTGAGTAGGTTGCCAAAACCACCAGCAAAGACAATGCCAATAGAACAGGTTCCAGCCATTTCAGTCGTGTGATGCGGAAATTCGTCAGCACGGCGGCAAACAAAAACGGGATGAAGGTCGTCGCGAATTGTCCCGCAAGCCAGGCGGGTTCATATGCAAGGCCAGAGATTCGATTCGTGCGTACGAGTTCGCGCATTGAAAATGCGCGCTGCCAGTGCGTCACCATTTCTTTTTCGAGCAGGCCCGTGTAAAACGTGACTGCCTGCAAACCGCTCCATGCAAGATCGAGGCACAATCCCGCAAACAGCCATTTGACCGTGAAACGGAAATCATCTTCGTCTTTGTTCATCCATAGGGCGGCGATGAAGAAGGCGATGCCGATGAAGAGAGTTGCGAGCGCGCGGATGGCTCTGCCTGAATAGGTTTGCCCGCGCAATGGGATCGGATCGATCAACGCCCCGAAGCTGGTCGCTGCCACCATGAACAGGACCAGCACCCCGAGCGGAATCAACGCGCCTGACCAATTGAGCTTTGTTTTTCCGCGCCACGCCAGAATCAGCAGCAGGGGAATCAACACCGCCAGCGGATACATCGCCAGCGGACGAACCAATGTGCCTTCGCCCAAAAATGGAAACCAGCGGAAACTGGTTACAGGCAAAGTCAGCAACGCCGCACCCCAAAGGATGCGGGAGATTTTGTGAGGGTTGTTTACTACTGAGGTCGCAGAGAACACGGAGGTTTTCATTTATTATTGGGCTTGATGAAAAGTAGTGCAAATATAGCCAGCATGAGAAAACCGATAGAACCTGCCAATAGATAACTACTCAATGGAATACTGCGCTCTTTAGCAATGCTTTCAGATTGAGTCGCTTCGAGGCGGACGAATTCGTTGATCGTGCCTGAGGCCACATCCGCTTCGGTTTCGGCAACGAAAGCCTCCGCCCAGGTTGTGACCAACGATGCGGCGAATTGCAGATCATCGTCATCGGCGTAGAAATGCCAGCCTGCTTCAGCAGGTTGACTGAGTTGCAGCTTGCCTCTGCGCAGCTCTTCCACGGGAATGCCAAATTCAGAAGATAGCCGTCCCAGCACTTCGTCAGACCAAGCGATCTCTTCCAATTTGCGCGATTCGCGTTCGAGATAATAAAATTGTTGACGATCCGTTTCCTTCGGCCAGGCTTGCTCCAAATTGAAATCCACATTGACAGTGGCCTGCGCGCGAAATGGCGGCGGAGCCGCATAATAAACCACAGCACCGATGATCGCGCCAACGAGCGCGCCAAACATCCAAAAAGCGCCATGCCTTAAGCAGGCGGATGAAGTCTTCCAAGAGAGGGGGAGGTGAGAAGATGATTCATATTGTGTTTCTCCGTTCTGAGCGGAGTGACGAGTGAACTTTGAGAAATGGAGTCGAAGGATAGAAGGATTACTTCTTAATTCGCCATTTCCAAAGTGGACCAATTATTTTTCTCAAATAATGTTTCGCCACAATGATGGAGAGAAAACTGCCGCCATCGCGGTAATGCACGCGAATCATTTCGGGCCAGCAGCGGTCATCAGCAGAGGTGGTCTTGCCGAGATTGTGGATGCGGAAATTCGCCCACGTTTGCCCTGCGATATATTTGAATGGCGCATGTTTCGCAATGCGCGTCCAAAGATCATAATCCATTGCAAAATAAAAAGATGGGTCGAGCGGGCCGAGCTCCTTCCAGTATTTTGCGCGGAAGAACATCGTCTGCTGCGGAATATGGACGTAGCCTTCGCGTAAGCGGCGATAATCCGTTTGCGCGGCGGGAAATTTCCCGATTACGTTCCCAGCTTCGTCAATGTAATTGCAGTCGGCGTACACCAGCCCCACCTCTGGATTTTCCATAAGATATTTTACAGCCTGCGCAACCGCCTGCGGATGATAGGTGTCGTCCGAATTGATCCATGCGAGGATGTCGCCTGTGGCACGGTTGAAGCCCTTGTTGATCGCATCGGTCTGACCCTTGTCCTGCTCGCTGACCCACCAGGCGATTCTACCCGCATACTTTTGAATCACGTCCACGCTGCCGTCTTTGGAGCCGCCATCCACGATGATGTACTCAATGCGTGGATACTCCTGCCCAAGCACCGATTGGATCGTGGCTTCGAGAAATTGCGCCTGATTGAAGGAAGGCGTGATGATGGAAACGAGAGGAAGGTTTGACATTAGGGATTAGAAAATGGTTACCATTCGGCGTCGGAGTAAAAGAGATGAGAGACGCTTTCGGTCATCTTGCGGATTCGGAGAATCTCTTCGGCGGTCAGGCGTTTTTTCCAGTTGTCCATGTTGGCGCGGCTGTCCAATTTCACTGAGTGGACTCTTTTCTTCGAGAGTTCGGTCGGGTTTTCGGAACTGCTGGAATTGAGGATGGTGTCGCGCACTTTTTCGTCAAAGGTTAGGCCGAGAGACTCGTACAGGGATTTATACCCTGCCACGGGGTCAAGTGAAAGGTCTTCGTGGCGGACAATTTTGATTTCGGGGAGCAGGTCACGGGTAGAGTGAACCGCGCGGTAGATCATCCGCCAGAGCAGGGACGATTGGCCGATGATGTCATCCGCTGGAATCGATTCCATTTCGGCGCGGTCCTGTTCGAGATGGTCGCGCATCAGCATCGGCTGGTTGAGCAGGTCGCGGAAATCGAAGGGCCAGTTGAGGCGTTTGAGGCTGCTGGCAAACCCAGCGGGGTGACGTACGGTGATGACGATCTGGCAATTCAATGTTTTTGCGAACCACGGCGCGGAGAAAACCGCGAACGGGTCCTGAGCAGGACGCGCTGATTTTGCAATTTGCCTTTCATAAAAATGGAAAGGTCGCGGCCCATGCGCAGGAAATCCTTTTGCGAGCGGATCGAGCCGATCTCTGCGAAAAGGTGATAACGGTAATTCAATAATTCATGGAAGGCAGGCAGGTATACGCCTTCGTTTTCGGCGGTGATGTATTGATACCAGTTTTGAACATCGGCGCGATACACGCCGCGGCGATGCAGTACGTTGAGCGGCTCACTGATATAAGCCGTCTGCGGATTCGCCGCCAGCATGCGGCCAACCCAGGTGGTTCCACTGCGGTGCGCCCCTGTGACGAGAATCGGTTGTTTCATGCTCATTTCGGCGGCGCGGTGCGGATGGAGTTGACTTCGTAATATTTCGCGGCACAGCGGTTGACCCAATGTTTCTCGGTGATTTCCATTTCCTTGACGCCTTCCACGCCATCAAGTTGGACGATCAGCAAATCGGTTTCGCCTTGCGCGATAAGGTCATTGATCTGGATCACACGCGTATCCCATGCTTCGGCACGGGCGCGGTAATCGGGGATGTCATTGAGGGAGAGCCAGCCAGCGCGCAAGGGATAAAACGCCGCCACCGCAAGTAAAACAGCAGAAGCCAATTTGAGCGGCAGCTTTTCAAGGACAGCAGGCCGCCACTGTGCGAGCAGACTTCCGAGCAGTGCGCCTTCGATCATCAATCCAGCTACCAAGCTGACCTGACCTGCAAATCGGGCGCGCTCCACGGGAAGGACTGTCCGTACACGCTGGGGCAAAGCTGGCGACGATGAGCAGATAAGAAAGCACGGGAATGACCATTAACATGGTGCGGGCGAGTTTGCGCTGATTCGGTCAAGGTGGAAGTGGGGAGGCGTACATGTTGTAGAACATGAAGAACGGCATCGCCACGGTGAAAAGGGTCGGCAGGGCAGGGTTCTGAAGGAATTATCAATGAAGTTGAGTCCGTATTGAAAAGAATGGATAACAAGGAAGAAGATCGTTGGCGGCTCCTTGCCAAGGCTGACACGATAATAATTGGCGGAGCCAGCCCCATGATCAGCAATGCCAGCACCGCGCCAGCCAGCGACCATCCGATCATTTTCAGGCGCTGCTGCGAGTGGAAGGGACATCCATTAGGTGGCGGCGAAGGCGAGGGCCAGCAGAGTGATCATCACTGCAACGGTCGGTTCGGAGAATCCGCCGATGATAAAGGCGATTAAAAAGCCGAGCACGTATTTCCAAAAGGGGGCAGATTTCGCCTCGGATTCGGTGATGACCTTCAAAATGAAAGCCGCGAGAAACGGCATGAAGACCAGCGGCGCAAAATGTGTGGACATGGCGGACCGCCAGTACAAAATTTGAAAACGGTTGGGCGCTTGCAGCAAGGCAAAGAACACCACCAAAAAGGTGAGCGCGGCGATGGTGAGTTTCGACCAGCCATTTTTGCTAAAGCGGCTGGCTTCAGATAACATCCATGCGATGCCTGTCAGCCAGAGGGCGATAACAAAGCGGCAGGATCGTAACAGTGCGCGGTGAAATATATTCGCTCAATGCGATGAGCATGAAATTGGTATAACGGTCTGATACGAAAATGTAGTTGTTTAGCAGTGCGCTGAAAAAATTGGTGCGGATAAAATCCACACTGCAATAATCGTCGGCGAGGTGGCGGGAGAAAATACCGAGGTAGGCATACACTCCGAGCGCAAAGGCTGAGAAGGCTGCGCCCAACCCCGTGGCGATGGTGAGAAGGTCAAAGGATGTTTTTTTTGTTTGGTCATTTATTGTAAGCCTGTAGAGGTGAGATCGAAGATGATGTAACCATCGCCTTCGGCAAAGATGGGATAACCTGATAATTTTCCTTGAGCAATGGCTGGCGTTTTAATTCGTTGAAGTCGGTTACCAGAAAGAGTTCCTTTTTGAGGGCGATGTCTTCAAATAACCCGTCGAATTCGAGTTGAGCGCCGCGCAGGTCATCGTGATAAAAGAGGTCGCCGTAGGTCGGCCATGTAGTGATGTCTTCCAGCCCCAGTAGGCAAGGCGCGAACCGTAATCTTGCGTGAGGCCTGCGGTGTTTTGTCTCCGAGGGTCTTGCCGATCTCTGCCCACATTTGCGCTTCGGGGCGGTAGTCTGTCGTTTTCATTTCGGCGCGGGTGTTCCCATAGGGAGGCGAAAATTCCGAAAAGCAAAAGGCCGAAAGCAGAAAAACGGGCGAGGCGTGTTGGCGTCAATGCTGTTAGTTGGTGAAGAACCATTCCGCCAAAGGCGCGAGTGACAAGGCCACAATGGGAATCAACGGCAGACTGTAATAATCGTGCGAGGAAATGTGATAGTTGAAGTAAATGCCGAAGAGGGCGTACCCAGCCCAAAGTCCAAGAAAGAAGCGGCGTTTTTCATTCTCCAAAAAAAACAAACCGAGCAATCCCAACATCAAGGCAATTCCACCGATGACGATGTTGAGCATTCCGACCCAGCCGAGATAATACGCTGGGCTCAGAAAAGCGTGGGATGAAGCGACCGCCGAATGCTGACGATAGCCCGCGATCCACACACCGTGATGACGTAAGCCGCGCCCGGCAGGATGCCCAAAACGGTCATGACGTAGACCTGCGGCCTGCGTGCCGTTTCAAAAGAGACTCGTCTGGGGGCTGCTCCCAACCCGCCGCCGATGATAAAAAATGCCGCGACGAATTTTACGTAAATGGCGAATCCACGAATAGCCCGCGAGGATCGCCCATTGATAGGAGTTGGGTCGTCTCTCACACTCATAAAGGGCCCACTTACAAAGCATGATGATGAGCATCACCATCAACGGGTCAGGTTAGAAACTGCGGCTAGCAGCGACCGCGTAGGGCGAAAAGATAAAAGGGTAGCAACGAGAGCGCCGTCAACAGAGGTGAGTTGACGCGCCAGCAAAAATAAAAAGACCCCACCGATGACCCAAAATGCGGAGGCGAGTAAACCTTACAACCCAACTGCTCGCCTGTGAATTGATAGGTGAATGCGCCATGGCGCTCGACGATCTCAGGCTCTATTGCGGCGCGATCTTCCATTGTTGAATGGCGAAGCTTTTTGGTCCGCGGGATATCGCTCAGCGTTTGGTGATGACACATGCCGCGCTTTGAGCGCGCGGATAGTAGTTGGCGGGATGGAAATCGAGCGGGAGGTCGGTTAGGTCGTAGGATGGCAGATTCCAAGCCCAAGAGCCAGAACGAGCGCGGCAATTTGAGCGAAAACGGGAGGGAGAAAGGTAACTTTCATTTTATTGCCAGCCCGCTCGGTTGTGGCCTGATTTGACAAACGGACTCTGTTGCGGATTTTTACGTGGATGCGGAAACGAATATTTTTACGGGCTGGCGGCGCTGTCAATTACAGAATACAGCCTGCATCCAATAGTGGAACGGCTTTGTCCCTTTGTGATGGAAAATCTTTCGTCCCCTGAAGCAATTGGAACCCCAAATAAAATCCTTCACTTGAGGAGGTCGCTTCTGGCTGGACTTCCAGCTTCCCAAGTGGATAGCGGCTTTCCGCCATGACAGTATTAGTTGGTTCCGCACTCGTATATTTTGTAAAACCACTTTCCACTTCCAACAATTGTGCTTGGCGTTAGAGGTCAAAATCCACTACATCTTTGGGTTGTACTTCTTCGCTGGAGAGTATGTCCCACAGTTTCATTAGGTTTGTCGGGGATTGGGCGTCGTTGACCAAGTTTGTAATAAGATTCCACTGTTTGTAATGACGGGAAGTTTGATTTTTGATGGTCGAAGCGGCAGTGGATGCAAAGGGTGGGGATAAAGGTGGGTAAGTAGATGGGAGCAGGCGTTGAGCACGCAGGATGTAAGAATCGCGACCAATAAAAGCAGAGGAAGAATTATGATGAATATTTTGTTCATCTCTTCCAGTTT